>CAWJZC010000010.1:0-797782 GCA_963847195.1 uncultured Chloroflexia bacterium
CCTCCTTTTCGCAGAGTCAGCGGCTGACGTCCCATGACGGGCGCGCGTCGATGCGCCGTGTGCAATAGCGAAGGGACGAGTCTGCCTGCGCGAGCAAGGGAAATCATCGTGAAGCGTTTGCCACCAATTATCGCAGTGTAGCGGCGAGGGCGCGCTCGGCATGTTCGTGGGTTTT
Organism: uncultured Chloroflexia bacterium; assembly: GCA_963847195.1. Taxonomy (GTDB): domain Bacteria; phylum Chloroflexota; class Chloroflexia; order Thermomicrobiales; family JALYUS01; genus JALYUS01. The sequence continues at coordinate 176 of CAWJZC010000010.1, forward strand.
GTCTATCTCGCCTGACCGCCGGTGGTACCGCGCCCACAGTGCGTGCCCTTCCGACTTCCCAGGCACCCCGCCAGCCCACGCCTCCCAGCCATCGTGCGCGTTGAGCCACTCTTTCGCGGACATGAGATCATCGGCGTCCAGGCAGGGTGCGGTTGCGAGCCGCTGAGAGGCGACCGTGATTTCGAACTCCGCCTCCCCCGGCACTGCTATCGGGCCATCGGGCACACATTCGGCGATGATCGCCCATGCGCGGGTAGTACGCGCGGCCAAGGATGCCGAGAACCATGCGTGATTCGCGGGTGACGGATGCGCGTTAATGGCGATGCGACTCGGCCCGGCATCGTTGACGAAGCGCCTTGCGCGGCGTAGGCTGACGCCCTGCTCAGTGCAGGGCGGGCAGAACCATCATAGGGGGCATTCGCATGGTGCGGCAATTGACATCGGCACGGATGACGCGGACGGCGGCGCAGCGCGGCTTTCTCCTCCTCGGGCTGATGCAGATCGCCTTCGGCTTCGCCCTCAACGGGCAGCAGAACATCGTCACCAACTACTTCGACGGCGTCATCCACCTCGCCGGCCCGCAGTTCGGCTATATCACCGCCATCCGCGAGGTGCCGGGCTTCTTGCTCATCTTCCTCAGCGCGCTCTTCTATCGCGTTACGCTCCAGCGTGTGACGGCGGGCGCGCTCTGCCTCCTCGCCGTCGCGTACGCATTATTCGGCCTCTCGCACAGCTTCTGGACGGTCGCGCCGTGGGTGATCCTCTCCAGCATGGGCTACCACACGGTCTTGCAGACGCAAAATGCCCTCGCCCTCAATCTGACGACGGAGGGGAAGAGCGGCGCGATCCTCGGTCGGATGTCCGCCTTCAACCAAGGCGGTTCGCTCGCCGCGCTGATCTTCATCCTCATTACCTTCCACTTCGGCTGGCTCTCCTTCCGCCCGACCTTCGTTGTCCTCGGCGTCGTCGCCCTCCTCGGCGCGATTGCCGTCGTCGGCTTCCCGCATCTGCACGACGGCGAGGAGCGGGCGCAGGCGGCGAAGCGCGACCCGATCGTCTTCCGGCGCGATTACCGCTACTACTACTTCCTCACCCTGATCGACGGCGGGCGGCAGCAGATCTTCTTCTCGTTCGGCCTCTACGTGCTCGTCCACGCCTTTCATCTGGGCGTCGCGCAGGTCTCGGGGCTGCTGATCGCCGTCACCTTCGCGGCGATGCTGGCGGGGCCGACGATCGGGCGACTCATCGATGCATATGGCGAGCGGCGGATGCTCTCAGTGGTCAACGTCGCCTATATCGCCGCGCTTTCCGGCTACGCCTTCACGCACAATATCGTGATTGCCTGCGGTTGCTACGTCGTCTACACCTTCATCTCGCCGCTCTCGTCGATCGGCGCGGCGACCTATTTGCGCAAGATCGCCGTCGCGGAGGATATCGCGCCGAGCTTCGCGATGGGCACAACGATGCAGCACGCCGCCGCAATCGTCGTGCCGGTGACGGCCGGGATTATCCTCAACTATGCGGGCTATCAGATTCCCTTCATGATCGCCTGCGGCTTCGCGTGCCTGAATTTCATCGTCACCCAGCGGCTCGATCCCGCCGCCCAGCGCTCCCCCGCGCGGGTCGCGGCGGACAATGCCCGCCTCGCTGCCGCGACTGGTGGCGACGACTGAGCATGTGCGCGGCATTCCCGCCGCCACCATCGCGTGAGGCAAAGGAGAGACGATGACAACACGGGAGAATCCGCTCATTACGTTCGATGCGGACGCAGTCGCCTGGCTGGAGACGCGGATGTGGGAAGCGTATTACGCGCGGCAGGACGCGCGCCTCTTCGTTCTGCTCGTCCGGTTGGTCGGCACGCAATTCGGGTTGCCGTGGGGGCGGGCGCTGCGCATCGCATTGATGCTCACCCGCCCCGCTATGCGCTTCGCCCGCAGTCGTGCGCGGCAGCAGTACGAGGCGGTCATCCCCGAGATCGCCGCCGCCTACGACCGCTTGCGCGCGGAGTGCGGCGCATCGTTCGACGCCGATGCCGTCGCCGCGCGAGAGTTGCGCTGGTGGATTGTCCATCGCCACCCATCCGAGGCGGGCGAGCAGGGGTTGACGGACGCCATCGCGGAGCTCTACGCGGTGGTCTATCGTCTGCCCCCGGAAGCGGTGCGCGAGGCGGCGCGCCTCCGTGCCCGCGCGGCGCTCGTCTGCGATGCCGGGCGCGAGCGGGAGGGTGTGCGCGGCGCGGCATACTGGCGCGCGGTCGGCGATCTGCTCCAAGGCTCCTACCGCGCGCTGTCGGCGGCGGTGCAGCCCGCATGACGCGCAGGCCTCTGCCTGCGCTACCACAAGGGCCGGGGCATCGCACTCTTGCGCTGGGATAGCCTTGCTCGCCTGCGATTCTCGCCGCGCTTCCGTTGGATCACGGGCGCAGTGCGGCGTGCCGAAAGCAGTCGGTGGTGTGGTCGTTGACCATGCCGGTCGCCTGCATGAAGGCGTAGCAGATCGTCGGGCCGACGAAGGTGAAGCCGCGCCGCCGCAGGTCTTTGCTCATCGCGACCGATGCGGGCGTCTGTGCCGGGATCGCCGCGAGCGCGGGCCAGGCGTTCATCCGGGGCACGCCGCCGACGAACCGCCAGATATATTCGTCGAACGTGCCGAACTCCTCCCGCACGGCGAGGAAGCAGCGCGCGTTCTGGATGGCGGCGGCAACCTTCGCCCGGTTGCGGATGATGCCGGGATCGGCGAGCAGCACAGCGACTTTCTCCGCGTCGTACCGCGCGACCGCCCCGGCGTCGAAATCATCGAAGACGGCGCGGTAGCGGTCGCGCTTGCGGAGGATCGTCTCCCAACTGAGGCCCGCCTGTGCCCCTTCGAGGATGAGGAACTCGAAGAGCGCGCGGTCGTCGTGCAGCGGCACGCCCCACTCGGCGTCGTGGTAGCGGATCGCCAGGTCACTGGTCGCCCACGCGCAGCGGTGGATGGTATCGGTCTCCGCAGCCATCTCTCCCCTCCCGCTATTTTCCCTCCCCACATGGCACGCGCATTGCTGAGAGGGATATACAGGATAGGCGGCGACCGGGCAAATGATCGGAGGCGAGCGGTGCGAACGGGGCGGGCGAGGGGGCTTCCCGCGTGCATCGTGCTCCTCCTCGCGTTCGTCCTGACGGCGTGTGGCGGGAAAGGGCTTACGCTCCCACCGACGAACAAGGTAGATGCCGCGACCGACCCGGCAATCATCGCCACCCCCGCCGGCCCGACGCCCACGCCACTCGCCAACGCGCCGCGCGTCGCCCCGACCACCGCCACCAACACCGTCCCCGCCGTCCGCGCTTGCCTCCTACGACGCGCCCGCCGCCGCGCCATCCGCCGGAACCCCGCGCGTCATCATCAAGGAGTTCTACGACGCGGTACTGGCGAAGCGGAACATCGCCGCCTTCCTCGCGCCGCAACTGCGCGCCACGACGAATGGCGACGGATATGCCGTCCTCAAGGCGCAGCCCCCAATACGTTCCTTCTCAGTCGATAGCCAGGATATGGGCGCGGACGGCGCTACCGCGACCGTCGGCTCGACGCTCTCCACCGCCAGTGGCGCCAGCAAACCCGAATTCGCGATGACGCTACAAGGAAACACCTGGCTGATTGCGCGCATCACCACCTGAGCGGCTGCGCGGGTGGCGAGGCGCAGCGCGGCGTGCTATGGTGCGAGCATGGGAGGCGGCGATGCCTCCCGTTGTCTTGAGGTGAGGAGGGTCCTTCATATGCGAACTATTCGGCTCAATGGCCTGGTTGCCTGCGTTGCGGCGCTGCTCATCGCCACCCTTGCCGCATGCGGCGGCAGTGCGAAGGCGACCGCGACGCCCGCCGCATCGGCGACGCCGACCGCCGCCGCCAACCGCGTGCAGGCGACCCAGTTGGTCGCGAGCGCGAGCCCGACGACGGTCACGACGCCGACCCCGCTCGCCAATACGCTGCCGAGCGGCACCGCCAGTTCCACCGAGGGGGCGCACGCCACCGGCGGGCCAACCAGCGCCGCCGTCAATGTCGTCACTCCGACGCCGCTCGCGCGCACGACGGTCGTGACGAGCGCGACCGCCACGAACACGCCCGCTAGCGGCCTCACCGCGCGCAGCACCCAGTCGTCCGGTTCCGCAACGACGACTGCGGCGTCCGGCTCAGCGATTACGGGCACGGCGGGCCCGCCGACCACAACGCCCGTTCCTGTCACGGAGGCGCGCGGCACGGTCGAGCAATTCCTCCGCTCGGTGCTCGGCAAAGGCGACGTCTCGGGCTACCTGACGCCCGCTTTCAAGTCGCAGGCGAGCGGCGACGGCTACAAACTGCTCAATATCCAGCCGCCGGTGCAGGAGTTCACGGTGGACAGCGAGCAACCGGACGCCGACGGCAACGGCGCGACCGTCCGCGCGACGATCACGACCGCCTCCGGCGTCGTCAAGCGCGGCTTCGTGATGCGCAAGCAGGGCTCGTCATGGCTGGTGGATAACATCGTCGGCTAATGCCGCGGATTGTGCGCTCCTGCAATGGTCATCGAGAGCGCCGGAGAAGTCGAGACAGCGTGCGTTATTGATCGGAATGCCCGTGGCGCCGAAATGCCACGGGCATTGTCATGGTCCCGACGGGAGGGAGACGCGGTCAGGCACGGCTCCCGGCGAGCTGACGGCTGGGGAGGCCCGCGCGCCGTTCGATGTAGTCCGCGAAGCGCGCGAAGGGATCGAACCCGATCAATCGCGGCGCATCGGTGACAAAATTCGAAATCGGGTTCACGTCGTACAAATACGTCGCACCATCGCGCTCGCTCTCCAGGTACTCCACGCCCCCGATGTCGATCCGCGCGCTCGCGAAGATGCGTAGCACGTCGTCGATCACCCACTGCGGAGGGATGGCGACCTCGATCCTCTTCGGCGTCTTCGCGGTCACGGCCGTTGCGGACTCTCCTTGCTCGGGCACCTGGCAGATGTCAGCGGGGCAGAGATTGAATCCTTCGTTCGGGTCATTGAAGATCCGGATCGCATAAAGGAATTGTCCGTCCAGCGCCTCGACGCGAACGATGGAACCTCCCTTTGGCGGGTGGTACTCCTGCACGATTGCCGTCTGGTCGATTCCGAAGATCGGCGTCAGTTCACCGTTCGCCAGTGCGTTGTCCAGTTCCTCGCGCGTCTCGAATCGGCGCATTAAGGCGCCGCTGCCGCCGATGTTCGGCTTGATGATGATCGGATAGTCGAGCGCGCCTGCTGCCGCGCCGATTTGGCTCACATGGTTAACGACCCGGCTGCGAGGGTGCGGAATGCCGAGCTTCGCAAGGAGCGTCAATTGGCGAGCCTTCGATGTTTCGAGCGCGAACGGTTGCGTGCCATTGATCACCGGCACCCCGATCGCCTCAAGATACGCGAGGTACGACTGAGTCTGGAAGACCGCGCTCGCGTGATCGCGCAGATACGATGATGGACTGACGCGATTGACGACCAGCGCGTACGGCGCGGCGGGGGCCGAGGGATCGAAGGTATAGGCGTCCGCCGCAATCCGCTCGTAGGGAAGCCCACGGCGGTCGAGTTCCGCGAAGAGCGGCACGAACCATTCCGGATGCTCATAGAGGATACCAATCGACTTCGTTGCCATGCTTCCTCCTGTTTTGTGGTCGCTACCGCGCCGCGCGGCCCGAGGCCGGCGCGAACGGGACGGGTTCAGTGGCGATATACGCAGCCCGCGCATCGGGATAAAGGATCGCCGCGAGCATCGTGCCGCCCTCCGATGGGCGGAGCGTCATGCCGCACAGCGGGAACACACCACTCAGCAACGGGTGCGCGGGGAGCGGCCAGGCGCATTCCGAAATGGGGGGCGTATTCTCCGTCCGGTGCTCCGTCCGGCGCGGCATGAACCGGCCCATTAGGGGCGATCCGCTGCGTCACTGACGCCGCCGTCCGCCTCGGGGAGCATCTCGCTCCACGTCGCATAGGCAAGGAGATGATCGGGTTGCGAAGAAAACGCCCATGCCGAGGCGTACACGGAGCCGAATCTCCCCCGGAGACGCGAAAAGCACGCACGCACGTTGGCGGCAAGCATCGAATTCGGCGGAGTCAGCCCGACAACGCGCTGTCGTCGCGGGTGCGGATGCACGAGTGATGTGCTCATTTGTCTCTCCCCATCGCGTCAATGGTGTGCCGACCGGATAAGACGGCGCGGAGCCGGAGGCTCGACGCACCCTGTCATAGACGTTGGTGTGCCCCGAGATCGCCGTGTGTCAGGCGCGGGGCACGGTACAGAGACAGCACCGGGGGCGGCTGCTCTCGAAGCGTCGAGCGAGGATTATCTGCACTATTTTACTGAAGATAGTGAACAATTCCATGACACGGTTGTATCATCCGCCATTGCGGCTGTCAAGGATGCGCTGTGGGTTGGATGCGTCTCACAGCCGATCGGTTGAGGGAACCTATTCGAGAGTGACAGCGAGGTGCGCCTGCGTCCCTGCCTGATGGACGCAGGCGCACCGACGCGACGCATTGCTTTCGCTCTGCTCTCGCGACCGGGAGATTGGGATTCACATGGCGACGGCGAGGGCCATGCCGTCGAGTTGGTTCCATGCGTTGAGGAAGACATTCCACGAGACGGGGTAATAGGCGGGGTAGGCGGGGTCCATGATCGAGACGGTCTGCTCATCGTAGCCATAGACCGTCACCGCGTGCTCGTACGGGACGAGCGTGAACGCCTCGCCATTGCTCTCCGCCTCATAGCGCGGCATGTCGCTATACGTGCCGGTAATCCAGACGACGACCGGGTGATCGTTGTCGATCGCTTCGCGCAGGAGGGTAGGGTCCGAGTGGAAGATATAGGAATGCGTGAAGCCGCTTTGCAGCAATGCGGCGAGGATCGGCGCGGCATAGACGCCATAATGCCATGTGCCGCCCCACGGGCCGCTCAAGTCGCCCCGGAATCCCTTGTTCGGGTTCGCGTCGAACCCGATCATGTTCACAAATGCATCCTGGCTGATCGTCTTGCCGAGAAACGCAGTCGCCGCCGAGGTCGCGGCGTACTCACAGGAGAGATTCCACCATTGTCCCATCAGCGGGAAATGCGAGATGACATGGCTCGGCACGGTCGTCGGCGCGGCGAGCGGGCTGAAATCCGCCGCGACGGGCGACACGAGACCAATCACCAGAAGGACCGCGAGCACGCGAACCCAGCCGTGTATTCTGCGCATTGCTTCCCCACTCCCCACGCCTGATCTTCCACATTCAATTATCGTGATCCGTGTCCCTGCGGTGGCTACTATACGGGGAATTGCGATTTTGGGGAAGTGCGGCATTCGAATTATCCGGTATTTCTTCGAGCACTGAACATCGAATGCCGCACGCCGAAAACCTCCCTACTTCACCGTCAGCGTCCCTTTCATGCCGAGAAGGTCGTGGCCGGGGATATTGCAGCGAAAAATATACGACCCCGCCTTGAGATCGAGCGTCAATGTCTTGGTCGCGCCCGGATCGAGCGTCATGACGCCCTTCTCCTCACCGTTGGCCTGCACGTTGAAGTTGTGCGCCGAGGGGCCGCTATTCTTGACGTTGAACGTCACCATCCCGGCGTTGACGGTGGATATGCTCAGGGTGATCGCGTAGTCCTTCAATTCAACCGCGACCGTGTTGCCGCCGCCCGCGCCCGGTGCAGCCGTGGGGCGTGGCTGGCGCGGCTGCTGGGGCGGCGGGTGCGCTTGTGGCCGGTGATGGAGCGGCAGGAGCGGGCGTCGTCGGGGCAGGCGCGGCGGTGGAGGCTGCCGTCGTCGCCGCGGCGCGGGTCGGTGCTGCGGTGGTGGCCGTGGCGGTCGTGCCGGCGCTGCCGCCACATGCGGCGAGGAAGACGCAGAGCGTGACGATGCCCAAGAGGGGGATGACGCGATGTCGCATGGGGATGCCTTTCGTTCGAGCCAGTAACGCGCGTAATGGAGCGCGCTTTCCATCACCCCCTACGTGTCGCGCGACCGATCGGATGTATTGCCAGCACGCACCCCGCGTGCGACCATGCGCACCGGCAGAACGATCGATGGCGAGATGGGAGGCGGGGTGGCGAGCACGTACCGGCAGCCAGCGGCGGATATCGTCATCATCGGCGGCGGCGTGATGGGCTGCGCGATCGCCTACGAACTGGCGATCCGTGGCGTCGCGGCGACGATAGTCGAACAGCGCGAGGTGGCCGCCTCCGCCTCGGGCGCATCGGCGGGCGGTGTGCGGCAGCAGGGGCGGGACCTGCGCGAGTTGCCCCTCGCCCTCAAAGCTATCCCGCGTTGGCCGGGCCTCGCCGATCAACTCGGCGCGGATGTCGAATACCGGCGCGGCGGCCATCTGACGCTAATCGAGGACGAAGCGATCCTGCCCGCCTTCGCGGAGTCCGTCACGCGGCAACAGGCGGCGGGGCTGGACATCCGCCTCGTCGAGCCGCGCGACCTCGCCGCGATCATGCCCGGTGTGGCCGCGACCGTCGTCGCGGGCTCCTACACGCCGGAGGATGGCCACGCGAACCCGATCCTGACGACCAAAGCCTTCGCCGATGCGGCGGTGCGTGCCGGGACGCGCTTGCTCGAACGGACGGCGATGACGGGCTTCCGGCGCGATGCCACGGGCCGTATCGTCGCCGTGGAGACAACGGCGGGCACGCTCCCCTGCCGGTGGGCAGTCAACGCGGCGGGCGCGTGGGCAGGCGAGGTGGCGCGCATGGCGAGCACGACGATTCCCCTCCACCCCGGCTGCTACCAGATGCTCGTCTCGGCCCCCGCGCCGCATCTGCTCGATCCGGTCGTCGGCTGCGTCGGGCGGCCCCTCTCCCTCAAGCAAGTGCCGGAGGGCGGCTTCGTCGTCGGTGGCGGGTGGGCGGGCACGGTACATCTCGACAATGGCCGGGCTGGTACGGTAGGCGCGCATATCGCGGGCAGCGCGGCGGCTTGCACGGGCATCCTCCCGCTCCTGCGGGAGTTACCGCTCCTCCGCGCCTGGAGCGGCATGGAGGGCGAGAGCCCGGACGGCATCCCGATGATCGGCCCCGCGCCCGATGCGCCCGGCCTCTTCCACTGCTGCGGCTTCACCGGCCACGGTTTCGCCATCTCACCGGAGGTCGGCGCGGTCGTCGGGGCTTGGCTGGCGACGGGCACCCCGCCGTACGACATGGCCCATTTCGACCCCGCCCGCTTCACCGGCGGCCATGTCCCTGCCCGCGTCCTCCCGATGGGCACGATCGACTTCACCCGCAATGAACCCACGCCGCGACCGGGCTGAAAATCGCCATCGCAACCGGTGAGAACCGCAAAGGCGCAAAGCAATATAATACGATGTGGTACGGCTGAATAACAGCACTTCCTCTCCTCTTCGCGTCCTTTGGGTCTTTGTGCCTGTGCGCTTCTCCCCATTTTCCTGCGAGGGCGCGCGATTCCTGCTATCATTGAGCGCGTGAGATCGCAATCGGGCGCATTGGGGAGCGGAAAACGAGATGGCAATCGCGGAGAGCACCGAGGGATTGGATACGGCGATCAGGCGGACGGTTAAGACCTTCAAGGCGGCGAGCGCGATGCAGGTCTGGACGTGGGCGATGAACCGCGAGGGCAATCTGCTCACCATCGAGCGCCGCCTCGAGGAACTGGCACAGGGGGGGATGCTGCACAGCGTCAGCAATGCTTTCCCCGCCGCGTACACGATGGGACGGTGGAAGTGACGCAGGGCTGAGGACTGAGGGGGCGCGTGATCGGCCCCCTTTTGCGTTACCGTGCGTGCCCTAAAGAAGGGGAGAGCGCGGTATCGCCGTGCATGACACGATGCGCATTGAGGAAAGAGAGAACCATGCCGGAGGATGCGCGGAAGTTCAGCGAAGAGTCATTCGGGCAGTGCCCTGAGTGCGGCGGCGCGATGCAGGTCGAGGGTCAGGACCCGATGAGCGCCGTCGATGGCAATCGCATCCTGGGAGAGTCGAAGGCGCTCCAAGGGCAGAGCGATAACAGCCGGTTCGCCACCCGCCTGCGCTGCGAGAACGGCCATCAATACTGGATGCTTACCGAGGAGACGCGGGAGGCGGGGTAGGGGGAGTTCCTCACTCCCCGTCCCCTCTCCACCACCGTACGAATCTCTCTGTTCCGCAGCCTGTTGGGCGATGGAGAGGGGAGGGGGTGAGAAATCACCTACCGTCTTACGGCTCGATGATATGCGCGTCCGCGATGCGGTCGCAGCGGAAAGTGCGGACGGCGCCTCGGCGGCTGTCATAGCCGCGCACCGCGACGTGACCGTCGTCCGTGACCCAGATGCGCTCGGGCCAGAGGACACGGGCGGAGATTTGGCCGTCATCGCGCCGGTAGAGGATGCAGACCGGCTCGGTCGCCTCGCCCGCGTTGAAGAGCGTCGCGACCATCGCGGGATTGAGCCGCTCGCGCAGGATCGCCTCGGAAAGCGTCACCGGCAGTGACGGGCGGACCGGCGGCGCCTCGGGTGTCAGATACATGAAATGGACCATCTCGCTTGCCATGTGATACCTCTGCTTCTTTATCCCATCCGCATGGGCCAAATGCGGCACCGTGCAGAATATCTGTTCTACTGTTGTAGTATACGGATTACGGCGCTTTGCGTCAAAATTTCGGCGTGTGTTTCCCGCATCCCGATGGGCTGAACGGAGCTGAATATTGATGAAATTCCTAAGCGCTGTCGGAGGGGTTACACGAGGGCTTACGCATCCGCGATTGCTGCCTTGCGCCGATCGGTCAATGAAGGGGCAATCCCTGGTGAAGCGGGGGCTGAAGCCTCCGCTACCAGGATCAGTTTTCCCACGTATCTATCTATGCTCGCGTGCTCAGATCGTCCACGGCGGGTCAGGTCAGCCGTCGCCGCGCAAGATGGGGCGGGTGAGACAGGTCGGGCCGCCCTCACGGTTCAGGCTGATCTCCGCGCCCTGGTACTCGCGCACCCGGCAGCCCGCCGCACGGAGCGCCGCGCTCGTGACGGGGTTGCCCGCCGCCATGATGACATCGCGCGGGGCGACGGCGAGCACATTGCAGCCGAGCGTCGGGAACTCCGCGTCCGGCACCGCGATCCAGCCGATGCCGCGCTCCTCCAGCAACCGGACAAGCGGGATGGGCAGCAGCGGCGGGTAGACGACCGCAAGGTCCTCCGCGACGGGGCTGATCAGCGACATGAGATGCAGGCACTCCGCCGGGCCGCGCCAGTGGGATAGCGGCAACGGGAGGACCGCGACGCCGAGCGGGGCGAGCAGATCGCGCAACTGCACAATCGCTGCGTCGTTCGTGCGATAGGAGAGGCCGACGCAGAGGGTGTCGTGATCCAGCCAGAGGGTGTCGCCGCCGTCCATCGTCGCCTCGCCGCCGACGGCGCCGAAGATCGGCACGCCGAGTTCGTTGAAGGCGCGGCGCATCGCCTCCTCCTCGCCGCGTCGCAGGGGCTTCCCCGGCTGTGCGATGATCGCCCCGGCGTCCGTGACGATCGCGGGATCGTAGACGAAGATCGCGTCCAGCAAACCGGTCGGGACGGGGACGAGATCGTCCTCATAGAGCACGTCCGCGCCGGACTCCGCGACGAGCGCGACGAAGGCGGCGTGCTCGTCGCGCAGCCGTGCGGCATCCGGCGCGTGCAGGTAGCCGAACTCGCGCCAGCGTTCCGCATCAGCCGGCGTCTCGGTTGGCCGTTTGACGAGCACGCGCCGCAGCGGCGCGACGAGCGATTGACTGCCATAGGTCCGCATTTCCCCACCTCCATTCGTACGTCATCGGTGAACCAGCAGGAATCCGCTAGCGCCCAGCGTGCCATCATCATACCGAATGCATCCCTTCTTCGGCTGCGCCTCCACCCTTTGCGCGGCGTGGTATTGTATAGATAGAAATGACAAACCGACCGGGCGATGGGGTAGCGTCGATCCAATGCGGCCTTGCGGAGCGTACTGTGTACTAGGACGAGACGGCGATGAGCGGGGAGCAATGCCGTGCGTGGGGGAAGTCGAACGACGGCAGGCGTGCTTGCCAGCGATGGCGCGGTGACACGGGCCATCACGTATATCCAGGGCGATGGCGCACTCCCGGAGACGGATGAGGCGCTTGTTGCCGCAGTGTGCGGCGGGAATGAGGACGCGCTCGCCGCGCTCTATGATCGCTACGCCGCGTCCATTTATTCGCTCGCCCTCCGCATCACGGGGGACCGGCTGACGGCGCAGGAAGTGACGCAGGATACCTTTGTCCGGCTCTGGAAAAACGCGACGATGTTCGACCGCGAGCGCGGGGCGTTCGGGGCGTGGCTCTTCGCGATTGCGCGCCGCCGCGCGCTCGATGTGCTCCGCAGCCGCCAGCGGCAGGCGAAGATCGCCGATGGGACGTTCATCAGCGATGGCGGCACGCTCCCCGAGCCTCAGCAGGCGGACACGAGCGAGCAGATCGTCCTCGCGCAGGTGATCGCGCAAGCGGTGGCGACCCTCCCCCTCGCGCAGCGTCAAACGATTGAGTTGGCGTACTTCGGCGGCTTGACCCAGCAGCAGATCGCCACGCAGACGGGCGAACCGCTCGGCACTGTCAAATCGCGGATGCGGACGGCGATGGAGACGCTCAGGGCGCGCCTCCACACCCTGCGCCCCTATCCGCAGCGAGAGGGGGATGCGGCATCATGACCGACCATCCGGCCACTCCACCCCCCGCCGCACTCCCGGACGACATCGCCGAGGCGATCGCCGCCCACGCATTCGAGTCGCTCCCGCCCGATGAGGAGGCGCGCATCGTCGCCTACATCGCCGCCCACCCGGAGGCGGGGGCGCTGCTCGATGAGTATCGCTCCATCGTCGGTCTGCTCCCCTATGCCGCCGCGCCGAGCGCCCCGCCGCCCTATGTGCGCGATGGCGTGCTCCGCTCCATTCGCGGCGAGCAGGACCGGAAACGGCGGCTGCCCTTGCCGCCCATCCGCTATCGATTCGTTTCGGCGTTCGCGGCCTGCGCGCTGCTGCTCCTGCTCGTCTGGAACATCGGCCTGCAAGTGCGCACCGCCCCCGCCCCGGCCAACCCCAACGCGCCAATCTCGGACATCCTGAGCGCGCAGGGGCTGATGACCTATGCGATGGAGCCGCAGCCGGATGCACCGAACGCCTCGGGGCGCGTCTACCTTACGCCCGATCTCTCGCAGGCGGCGATGGCTGTCTGGAAGTTGCCGCCCCTGCCGCCGGACCGGACCTATCAACTCTGGTTCCGCCTCGACGATCAGACGCGCGTCGGCATCACGACCTTCTCGGTGGATGCGAAGGGTGCGGCGGTCGTGCGACTCAATGTCCCCCCGATGGCCCGTGCCTACGTGCAGTGCGGGATCACACTGGAGCCGCGCGGCGGGAGCCCGCAGCCGACCGGTCCGCGCATCCTCGCGTCGCAGCAGTGGCCGGCGCCGTCGTATTCCTCTCTCTCCGGGTGATCCGATTCGCGCTCCCTGTTGTATAGATGAGTAGAACTGCATACGGCCGGTATCCGCCTTCCTCCTTCCCACCGGCCGTAGCGGTTCTCTTTTTGGGCTATGCCGCACAATCCGTGACAGATTGTCATGACTACACCGCCTCGTGTGACCCTTGGCACATTGGTACGAGACGATTCCGCTCATGGTGGACCGATGATCTTTTGGGCGACGGCGTTCACGAGCTGTTCGTCAAAGTGCCACAGCATCGGTATGTCGCGCGGTACAACCGTCTTCGCTACGTGTTCGTCATCTGTACACCGCGAACGCTGAAGCTCAGCAAGCGATTATCCCGCGCGCCCGGCTCTTGCACCGGCACTGGCGGCTGAGGCGAGCGCAGCGTCAGGGTATTCATGCCCGGCGGCACGTCGAATTCGACGGCGACCGGATGATCGCCGCGCGCATCGAGCATGAAGTGGTCGAGTGTGTCGCCATTGATCGCGGCGTCCACCGCGCGCGGTTGGGCGTAATTCTGCACCGTCATCCGCACGCTGACGTGCTGCGGCCGCTGACTGAGATTGAAGATGAGGAATTCGGCGGGCGTACCGTTCGTGGTGTCCGCCCAGCGATAGGGTTCTTTCGTCGGGGTCAGTTGCGCCGGGAACCAGCCGCTGTTGCCGATGTCCATGAAGACGGGGTTGGCCGGCGGCGCGTCCGGCACGCGGTAGACCTCGGTGACCGTATCCACGTAAAACGGTCGTACACTCGCGCCGAGCGCTTGGCCGACCAGTTGCCGGGTGTTGGCGAGCGCGTCGGGTGCGGCGCCGCGCAAGGCGTCGGGATAGAGGACGATGTAGTGCACATGGTAATAATTCAGCAACGGCAGCCCGATGGTGGCGTAGTCGGGCGGCGTGAGGATGTCCGGCGTCTTGGTCGGGCGAAACTGCTCTCGCTTGTCCGGTTGGCCCGCCGAGAAGAGATCGCGATAGAAGGTCGCGTGCGTGGCGAAGATATTCGGGCTCTCCAATTTATGGTCGCGCGAGAGGCTGCCGTCGAAGATCTGCTTGCCGTGGACAATCTGATTGGCGGGCCAGTCCGCGCCACGGCTCGCCGAGAAGAGCGGCAATTCGAGGATAGCGTACCAGTCCGGGTCCTTCGCGACGACATCCCGATAGAAAGGCGGCGTCTGGAGCGGGAACGCCTTGGCGTCTCCGGTGCGGGCCGCGAAGGGCGCGAGCGTCGCCACGAGCGTGGCTGCTACGATCGCCAGCGGGGCAACGCGCGCGAGACGATCCGATACCGCGCCGCGTTCCCACCGAGCGAAGATGTGGAGGAGCCAGATGAAGAGCTCGCGTAGCGCGAAAGCGACGAGCACGCCGAAGCCGAGCAGAGCGATAAAGTAGAAGAGTTGCGGCCGTCGCCCGGCTGTGAAGACGGGCAGACGCGTCAGCAGATCGTATGGCAGCGGCAGGTCGATGACGCGCCCTGTGGTCAGTTTCAGGCGCGGTCCGAGCGCGAGGATGGAGGCGAGCAACGCGACGATGGCCCAGAAGAGGACGGTCGCACGGTCGGGCCGCGCCGCCGCACGCCGCAAGAGGAGAATCAGACCGCCCACGGTGAGGAGAAGCACGAGATAGCCGGGATTGCCCACGCCGAATTGGAACGACTGGACGAGCGAGCGGGAGAGCGCGGTCGCCTCGCCGCTGACGTTGAGCCACGGCGAGGCGCGCGACTCGCGGATCATCGGAAGGACGAGTGGCAGGAAGACGACCGCCGCCCAGACGCCGCCGATCAGGGCTGCCCTGCCGGCAATGATTCCCTTCGTGCGCCACGATTGCCGCGTGCAGAGCGTGAAGACAACGAATGCGACGGTGACGAGCACGGCGAACATCGTGTACTGCCAGTCCGTCAGGCAGAGCGCGAGCAGCGTTCCCGACGCGGCGGCTGCGTACCCCCACCAGCGGGGCCGGGCGAGCGCACGGAAAAGGAAGAAGAGGAAGAGTGGCAGCAGCGCCGTCCCCATCAGATAATTCTCCGCGCCGGTGGAGAAGTAGGAGATGGTCTGGTCGTTTGCATAGGTGTAAAGCGCCGCCCCGCCGAAGGCGGCGAGCGGGCTGCCCGTCACGTCGCGCATCAGGAGATAGGCGAAGAAGACGCCGCCGACGAGGGCGAGGAGAAATTTGCCATTCATCGCCCCGACGATGCCGATCAGCGGCGAAAGCGGCAGGGCGATCAGGCCGCCGAAGGGATTGAGGGTGTGGAAGCGGAGGCTGACCCCGTTCGGCCCGAAGAGGTAATCGGTGTAGAAGGGATTGCGGTGCAAACGGAGCGCCGTTTTCAGCCAGTAATCGTTCCAGACATCCTCATAGCCGTTGCTGTTGCCGCCGACGACGCCGTAGGTGAGATTGGCAACCGCGATCCGGCCATAGATCGCCGCGAGCGCAATCGCGCCGATCAGTGCCCAGAATGTCGGATTTTTCGTGACGGTGCGTATCGCGACCATTCCACGGCTGCCGGCGGATCGCACGGTCATCCCGTCCGCCCCGGTGGCGGGGCGATGCGACGCAACAGTTCGAAATCGCCCTGCCGCTTGACCAATTGCCACTGGCCGTTCGCCTTCAGGCTGTCCAACACCGCGCCCTCGGTGGCGCCGTCCCGCCGCCGGTCGCCGAGGACGTAATCGGCGCGGTCGATCAGGGCGGTATCATAGAACTCGTTGCCCGGAAACTCGTACAGGTAGCGGCGTAGCGGCACGCGCGCCGCCGCGAGGCTCGTCACGCTCAGCGGTGCGTCCCTCGGGATCATCGGGATCAGCAGGTCCACCGAGGCGGCGCGATTTCTGTCCGCCTGAGCGAGGCGACCGCCGCTCTCCGCCCAACTCGCGAGCTTGTTCGGCTTCGTGTAGGCGAATTGTGAGGCGCTCAATGCCAGCATGACAAGCACGAGGCCCGCGCCGACCGCGGCAGCGGCTATCCGCTGGAGGGCGGTTTTTGCCCGAGGGGCGAGCCGGTAGAGCGGGTGCGTGCCGCCCGCGAGGGCGGCGACGGCGAGGATGGCGGCGACGAAGAGCCACGGCGTGATGAGCGCCGAATACTGATGGAAGATGTCGCGCTGGTACTTGTAGTGGTCGCCCGCGAAGATATTGATGAGGAAGGGCGGCGCCGCCATCAACAGCGGGCGCGGCGCGAGCAGGGGCAGGAAGGCGAGCGGGAAGAGCAGGCTGACCGGATACTGCCAGCGGTCCGGCCCGAAGGCGGTGCGGGCGACGAAGAAGGGATGGGTGAGCATCGTCTTCACGATCTCGCCCGTCGTCGCGCCGAGCCAGTCATAGTTCTGTAGATATGAGAACTGCGCACCGCGCGCGAACGCCGGGATGATGACGAAGACGGCGAGCACCCAGTAGACAATCGCGAAGAGCAGCGGCGCCCAACTGAAGACGGCACGCCGCCGCGTCAGCAGCCCGTAGAAGCCGAGCGCGGCGATGACGAGCGCGGTGTCGTTCCGGTTGATGATCGCGAGCAGGATACAGACCCAGAAGCCGACCGCGTAGCCACGCGTCATGCACCAGTAGGCGAAGAGCAGGAAAGTGGCGGCGAACAAGCGCGGCTGGACCTCGTAGAGATTGGCGTTCTGCATCGGCACGTATGAGAGGAAGAGCACTCCAAAGAGCAGCGGCACGAGCCGCGTACCGGGCAATGCATCCCGCGCGATCAGGTAAACCGCGAGCGCGCCGCCCGCCGCCCCGACGGTCTGGAGGAGGAGCAGCGTCGCCGTCGTCTGCTTGATCGCGTAGAAGGGGACGAGCACGAAATGGAAGAGGAAGAGATCCTGCCCGAAGGCCGAGGCCGTGTACGAGAGCGCCGATTGCTCGGCGATGTGGCCGTGCAGGGTGTTCCAGAGCGGCTGTTCGTAGACGAGCGGGTCGAACCCCATGTGCAACCCATCGAGTTGCCATTTCGACGCCGCGAAGATGACCCCGACATAGGCGAGCATCGCCAAGCCGAGCAGCACCGGCGCGGCCGCGTCGAGCGCGGTGATGGCGCGACGCCAGGTCGTTGGCGTGCCATCGCGCGCCTCCGTCGTGGGGGGCGTCACCGCGAGGGTCGCATCGCCACGGGCCATTACGCGCCGCCCCCCGGCTGTCGCTTGCGCATCAGAATGAACCCGCCCCGCTCGTCCACGACCTCCCACGCCGGATTGGCGCGATAGCGGGCAATCGCCTCCTGCTCCGGCGCGCTCAGTTGCTCGTCGCCGATCAGATAGTCCGCGCGGTCCACGAGGGCGGGGTCGTGGTAGAGCGGGTCGCCGGGGAAGGAGTAGATGTAGCGCCGGTCGGGCGTGTCTCCCGCCAGTTTCTGGGTGATCGCCAGCGGCGCGCCGCTGGGCACTTGCCGGATCAACGCGCGCCCGGCGGCGGCGCGCGGGTTCGGCTGATGATGGAGCAGATACGACTGCACCGGGCTGTTGACGGTCTCCTGCTGCACGAAGCTGCACAGGAGCATCACGCCGACGAGCGTCGCGGCGATGCCCGACGCCGGCAACCTGGCGCGGGATGCCGGCGCGGGCCCGTCATCCCGCGTGCGCCGGGCGGCAATGCGCGCGCCGACGATACCGTTGCCGTTGGCGAAATCGCCGACCGCTTCGATCGCTGCGATCATCAGCCAGGGGACGATCAGCGCATTGTAATGATGGACGATGCTGAACTGATTCTCGTAACCGGAAAGCATATTCAGGGCATAGATCGGTAGCGGGATGAGCAGGAGACGCGGCCTCAGCAGCGGCAAAAAGGCGAAAGGGAAGAGGAGATCAAACGTGTAGCGCAGCTTCGTCGCCGTGAAGACCCCCTGCGCGACGTACCACGGCCGAGTGAGCACGGATTTGATGATGCCGGTGAGCCCGCCACCGAGCCAGCGGTAATTGTCCTCGTAGATAAACCCCGCCGTGCTGTGCGCGGGGACGATGACGTACACCACCATCACGAACCAGAGCACGCCGGCCGCGATGGGCAGCCACGAGAGCGTCCAGTGCCTGCGTTGGGTGAGCGCGTAGACGCCAAACATCGCGACGACGAGCGCGACATCGCTGCGCGTAAGCAGTGCGATGCCGATCATTAGCCAGACGAGCCACGGGCGGTTCGTGCGGTAGCCGAACCAGAGGAAGAAGAAGGTCCACATGATGATGTTGCGGCTCTTGAATTCGTCCAGATTTGTGCGCTGGATGAAGAGAAGCGAGAGATAGAGCGTCGAGAGCAGCACCCAGACAATCGGCCGCACCCGCGGCATGACATGACGTGCGAGGACATAGACCCCCGCACCACCCAGCGCGATCGCGGCACTCTGCAGGACGATCAGGACGATGTTGCCGCCGAAGAGCCGGTAGAAGGGCGCGATCAGCAGCTCGACGAGCACGAGATCGTGCCCCAATTCGGTCGTCGTCCATGAGTAGATCGAGACGTCCCAGAGATGGCCGTGGGCCGTGTTCCAGATTGGCTGGGAGTAAACGAGAATATCGAAGCCCCAGCGCAGATTATCGCGCCAGAAAACGCTCATCAGCGTGAAGAGCAGGCAATATCCGCCCACCAGCGCGCCGACGAGCCACGGCGCGATCCGGTCGAGCCTATCGAGCACAAGGCTGACGCGCAACGCCGGTGTGGCGTGCGCGTCGTTCGTCGATCTTGCTGCGATCCTGCCGGTTTCGTGCATCGAACGATCATCCCCAGCCAACCCGAACCATCGGGCCGTACTGTATCACATCGCACGAACACGGACCCGGCAGGGCGGCGCGTGCCGATACTCAGGCGGAGGTTGTATCCCTGCCGCGCCACCGGCCGCAGCCCGCGCGCCGCCAGAGACCGAATGGCCCGAAGGCGAGGAAGAAGAGCGGCCATGCGAGCCAGAAGAGGTGCGCGCCCGTCAGGGCGGAAACAACGATCAGCGCGGCGACGACCGCCGCAATCGCCGCGAACCGCCCCGGCGGCAGGTAGCCGCGATATGGGTACGGACGATCCGCCTCCGGTGCGCGCGGTGTAGGCCGGGGCAGATCGACGAAGAGGGCGTCCAGTTCGTCCAACGTTTTGGCCGCGTAGCAGCGGTCGATCCGCTCGTCATATTCCTGGGCGTCCAACCGCCCCTCCGTGTACTGCTGCCGGAGCCGGTCGGCGGTCGCCGCGCGGTCGGCGTCGGAGGCGCGCATTCTCCGGCCATAGCCGCCCCGCTCGCGCCCGGTCGTCTCATCGTTGTGATTGGTCTGATCGGTGCTCATGGTCTCATCCCTTTCGTGTTGTGCCGATTACCGTTGCCGTAATTCGCCCGTTGCCAGCATCCATATCGCTCTCCTCCGCGATGGGAATACGACCCGCGCGCTGCACCATCAAGCTGCCCTTGGCCACCATCCATAGACTGACGGCGATGGCGAACGCGACAGCCATCATCCCCGGTGCGCCGAGGGGCATCGCCGCCGCCCGCTTTATAGTCACGCTGGCACGCTGCATCCGTCGTTGGCGCTCCGTCGGTGCGCGGCTCTTCCTCATCACCTACTCGTCGCTTATCAGGCGCCCGCGCGGGCCGGATCGACGCTTCCTTGCAGCGTGCCGGACCGCGCCTCATAGCGGGCGAGATTGAGGGTGATGAAGAGGATAACCACGGCGTTGACCGGGTGGAGCGCCGCGATCAGCGACGGGCCGCGCGTGAGGAGGGATTGCACGATCGTCAGGCCGAAGAGCGCCGCCGAGAAGCCGATCCGTGGGCCGCCAAGCCTGCCGACGAGTGCGAGCATCAGCAGGATCAGCGATGCCGGGATAATGAGCGAGCCCGTCAGCCGGTGCGCGCGGAGATCCGTCGCGCCGAAGAGCCCCAGCCCCGCGAAGAAGAACTGCGCGCCGACCGCCACCAGAATTATCCACGCCAGCCCGACATGCACGGCGCTGATCGCTTTCTTCATCCAGACCCCCTTCATCTCCGACGCCGAATGCACGCCCCCGGCCAGTTCCGGGAGTGCTTCCCCATGATGGCGTGCGAGAGTCACGGAGTCGTGCGGCGAAAAGTCACGAAACGGTCACGGCGCGTGGACAGTCCGGTCACCGCCGCGGGCGATGGGCAAATGGCCGCTTCCCCGCATGAGATACTGGCGGCGATGCATCCGCTTAAGGGAGGGGGGTTATCCATGACGGACGAACGAACGGTGCTGGTCGTGGACGACGACACCGCCATCGTCGAGATGATGCGGGACTTCCTCGAAGCCGAGGGCTTCCGCGTGGAGAGCGCGCTCAACGCCCGCGAGGCGCAGGCGATACTGGATCGGGCCATCGTCGATTGCGTGCTGCTCGACATCATGATGCCGGGAGAGAGCGGATTCGAGCTCTGCCGGCGGATACGCCGGACGAGCGACGTGCCGGTGCTCTTCCTCAGCGCGCGGGGCGAGGACTTGGACAAGATACGCGGCCTCGGGCTCGGCGGCGATGATTACATCGTCAAGTCCGCCACGCCGCCGGAGGTGGTGGCGCGCGTCAAGGCGGTGCTCCGGCGTTACGGCGTCAAGGAGCCCGCCCGCGATGTCGCGCTCGACTTCGGGCGGCTGACGCTCGATGCGCGGGCACGCGAGGTCCGCATCGACGGCGAGCCGGTGGCGCTCACGCCGCGGGAATTCGACATCCTCTCCCTGCTCGCCGAGCATCCGCGCCAGGTCTTCACCTACGAGCAACTGCTCGAACATTTCTGGGGCGGCGCGGGCGACCGCCATACTGTCACCGTCCATGTCGGTCGCATCCGCGAGAAGATCGAGGCAGATGCCGGTAACCCGACCCTGATCGTCAATGTCTGGGGCGTCGGCTATCGCTTCGAGGGGAAGAAGGCGTGAGGACGCTCGGCATCCGCCGATGGATGGTCGTGGGGATGGTGTCGTTCCTCCTCTTTCCCGTGCTGGCCTACACCGTCACCAATGCGATCGATCACGCAGTTGTGCAGCGATCCGTACCGGGAGAGAGCACGCTCGACGGCGAGGTGCGGAACATTGCCGGAGGCGCGTCGCACTGGCGCGATCCGCAGTGGCAGGGGTCGCTCCGGGATAGCCTCAACACGCTCGGTGTCGGCGCCATTCTCCGCGATCCGACCGGCGCCGAAATCTTCCGCGTCGGTACTGTCGATTCCGGTGGACATCCGCCCTGGTGGAGTGCCGTCAGCCGACAAGCAACCGTGCTCGATAGCGGGCAGGAGGTCGGCTCGATTGAACTCTCGGCGCCGCAGCGCGACGACGGTCTGGCGCGGACGGCCGCGACCATCGCGCTTGTGCTCGCCATCGTCCACGCGGGCTGGCGCATCCGGAGATCCGTGGTGTGGCCGCTCGAAGCGATGGGGCGGGCGGCGCGGCGGATCGCGGGCGGCGATCTCGACTTCACGCTGCCGACCTCGTCGGTACGCGAGGTCGCCGACGTGCGGGACGCCTTCGAGACGATGGGCGAGGGGCTGCGCGACTCCATCGAGCGGCAGGCGGAACTCGAGGAGGAGCGGCGCTTCTTCATCGGCGCGATTGCCCACGACCTGCGCACTCCCCTCTTCGCCTTGCGCGGCTCGCTCGTCGGGCTGGCGCAGGGGCTCGCGGACTCGCCGGAGAAGGCGGCGCGCTATGTCGCGGTCTGCCGCCAGAAGGCGGATCAACTCGACCGGCTCGTGGAGGACCTCTTCGCCTACACGAAGGCGGAATACCTCGCGCAGACCATCCGGCGCGAGCGGCTGGACTTCGGGGTATTGATGGATGAGGCAATCGATGGCTTCCGGCCGGAAGCGCGGGAGAAGGGCGTGACGATCACCCGCGCCGCGCCGGACGACTCCGCTATGACGCAGGGGGACGCCCATCTGTTGGAACGCGCGATGGAGAATCTGCTGGACAACGCGCTCCGGCATACCCCGCCCGGCGGTGAAATCGTCGTCCGTTGGCGCGCGGAATCGGAGCGGTTGATCGTGACTGTCGCCGATACCGGGCCGGGGATCGCGGCGCGAGACCTGCCGCACCTCTTCGATCCGCTCTATCGCGGCGAAGCGTCGCGCAACCGCGAGACGGGCGGCGCGGGGCTCGGGCTGGCGATCGCCCGCCGCATCCTCCGCGCCCACGGCGGCGACCTCACCGCCGCCAACCGAGAAACCGGGGGCGCGGAGTTCACCGGCTGGCTGCCGCTGCCCTAAGCCCCCAGCCCCTTCCCCACGAGGGGATGCCTTTTGTCTATTTTTCCTCTGTGCCCTCTGTCGTAAATCTCCCTCTTGCGCCTGCTATGTGACTACGATAAAGGGAGCGCGGCCTCCTCCACGGCGACGGTGATCGGGTCCGCGCGCCGGAGCGTTTGGGCATAGAGGAAGAGCGCGGGCGAGAGGATGCAGCCGCCGACGACGAGCGCGGCACGGACGGTAGCGAGGACACCGACATAGCCGACGACCGGGCCACCGGCGATCTGCCCGATGGCGTCCGCCTGGCTGCTGATGGAGATGACCGTCGCGCGCACGCGGGTATCGACATGCTGGTTGATCCACGCGGTTTGCAACGGGTTGTTGACGGTGCGGAACATCCGCACGCCAATCGAGGCGATCACCGCCAGCGCGAGGTTGCCCGCCAGCGCGAAGCCGAGGTAGCAGACGACGAGCAGCGCGGTCGAGACCGTCAGCGCGCGGGCGACAGCGCGGTGGCTGTTCGTGTCGAGACGGCGGCGGATGATCTCGAAGATACCGATGTTCCAGAGCCGCCCGATGATGCCGAAGATGCCGAGCCAGACGACCGGCTTCCAATCGTGGAAGGCGGGGAAGGTGAAGTCGGTCAGGAAGTGATCGGTGCTCAGGCGATCGTACGCCTCGGTCGCCGCGCCGCCAAATGCCATGATACCGAGGATCGTCAGCAGCACATGCGAGCGCCGGATGAGCGATACGCCGCCCTTCAGTTGCGCGCCCATCACCTGCCATGTCGTCCGCTCCGCGCGCGGGGTCGGGGTGAAGCCGTGCTCGGGCATGACAACAACGAGCGCGAAACCCATGACGAGATAGAGGCCGCCGCCGATCAGGATCGGCAGTTGGAGCGAGAAGTTGCCGATGGCGGTGGCGATGGCAATTGCCACGATCGAGCCGATCAGTTCCATTTGTGACGCGCGCAAAAAGAGCGGGTTCGCGCGGTCGACGCCGACCTCATCCGTCAGCCACGCCTCGGTTGCGCCGCTGGTGAAGGTGTAGCCGATGCCCCAGATCACCTGCGCGAGCAGGATGACGCCGAACTCCGGCACGACGCCTTGCAGCGCCAGCCCGACGCCGAGCAGGAATGTGCCGATGATGATCGAGCGGCGGCGGCTGTAGACATCCGCCACGATGCCGGTCGGCACCTCGAAGAGGAAGGCGGTCGCCTCCAGCACCGTGCCGACGAGCACCAGTTGCAGCGGGTTGAGGTGCGCCACCTGCACCTGATAGATCAGATTCACCGTGAAAACGAGCGTCGAGAAGAACGACCCGCCGCCAGTCAGCAGCATGTAGACGGGCACCGCGCCCTGTTTTTTGTTGTTCGCGGTCACGAATTACTCCTCAGCAACGAGTCGCGCGGATCGAGCAATGAGATGCACGCATCCGCGCCTTCCGATCGATCGCCGCGTCACGCACCTGCTCTGCCTTTCGCATTGCCGTATCCTCCCGTTTTGCCGAACTTCTCGCCCCTTCCCGGCGCGGGAAGGGAGAATCTATGCCAGCGCAATGGGGTCATCGGCATCGTGCCACAGGGCGCGCATCTCCGCGCAGCTCGCCAGCAAGGAGGCGAGTGTGCCCTCGGCTTCGATGTGGCCCTCCTTCAATACGATGATGTGGTCGGCGCGGCGCAGCGCGGCGCGGCGGTGCGAGACCGCCAGACACGTCACCGCACCGCCGGCGAACAAACGCTCCCACAACAGACGCTCCGTCTCCACATCCAGCGCGCTGGACAGGTCGTCGATCACCAGCAACTCGGCGCCGCGCACCACCATGCGTGCCGCCGCCGTGCGCTGCACCTGGCCACCGGAGAGCTTGACGCCCCTGGTGCCCACCGGCGTCTCCAACCCCGCCTCCAGCGCCTGCACATCGTGCTCCATCACGGCGCCCCGCACGGCGGCGGCCAGGTCCGCAGTATCCTCGGGCAGCCCAAGGAGGATATTTTGCTTGAGTGTCTCGCTGAACAGGCGCGGCACCTGCGCCGTGTACGCCGCGCGGGGCGGCACGAGGAAGGAGGCCGCGTCGTCCACGACGTGGCCGTTCCATCGAATCTCCCCCGCTTGCCCGGGCAGCAAGCCCAGCAGCGTCCGCAGGAGCGTCGTCTTGCCCGCGCCGACACGCCCCGTCACCACGGTCAGGGTGCCGCGCGGCAGGCGCAGGTCCACTGCGGCGATACCGCGCCCCGACTGGGGGTGGCGATAGGTCAGACCCCGCGCCTCGACAACGTCCAATCGGTCGGTCGCGTTGCGCGCCGGCGGCGGCACGGCGGGCAAGGGGCCGCGCAGGTAGAGCGGGGTGGGCGCCACCAGCGCAGCCGGCGGCGCGCCGCCGAGCAAGGCGCCCATGCGCGCGAACGCGACCCCGGTCTGTTGGTAGTGGGCGAGGAACCGACCGAGCCCATCGGTGAAATCGGCGATGAAGCCCAGATAGGAGACGAAGAGGACGAAGTCGCCCACCGTCAGGCTGCCGTCGCGCAGGCTGCCGGCGGCCAGCAGCATGACGAGGCCCGTGCCGATGCTCGTCGTGTTGGCCGTGATGGCGTCCAGAATCTGTGTCGCCACGCGATCGGCCACCATTGCGGTGCGACGCTGCTCATTCAGCCGCCGGAAGTGGGCCACGGCCCGCTCCTCGGCGCCGGCGGCCTGCACCGTCTGCACCGCCGCGAAGAGATCGCCGATGGCGCCGGTGACCTGGCTGCTGGCCTGGCTGCTGGCGGCACGGTAGCGGCCCAATGCGTCGCTGGCCCGCCGCGCCGCTGCCACGACGACCAGCAGCGGCAGGATGGTGACCAGGGTCATGCGGACGTTGACATGCAGCAGGATCAGAAATGCCCCCACGGCAAACAGCCCCGTGCCGAGAATATCGCTCGTCCAATCCAGGTTGTCCTCGGGTTCGTGGGCATCGTCGCGGAAGCGGCTAATCGTCTCGCCGATGGAGAAGGGCAGCGCATCCGCGCCGGGTCGGTCCAGGATGTGCCGCAGCAGGTTGCGGCGCAAGAGGTTGCTCATGGTAAATCGGCAGAGGATTTCGAAAATGCCGGCGGCGAGGTAAAGGAGCGCACGGCCCACGCCGATCACCACGAACAGCACGATCAGTCCTGTCGTGCCCACGGGCGGATGTGCGTTGCCGGTGAGCGAGTCGAAGAAGGAGCGGGTGACGAGCCCCAACAGCAGCGGAGATGCATGTACCACGCTCCATAATGCCGCGTGGGGCAGGTAAAGTCGGGGCGCATAGCGAGCCATCCGTACCAAGTAGCGCCAGGTCGGGAGCGGTTTTGTGGAGAGTGGCTTCTTCATACGGCCACCTCCTCGGCGGCGACCCGCAGCAACGCGGCAAAGCGCGAGGCAGGGTCGGCGGCGAGGGTGAGCCGTGGCCCGTACTCGCGCACCCGCCCATCTTCCAAAACGAGGATGTCATCAGCGTAGGCGATCGTCGCCAGCCGGTGCGCGACGATGATGCCGGTCCGTCCATTGAGCAGCCGACCGAGCGCCGTATGCACCAGCCGCTCCGTGGCCGGATCGAGGCGAGAAGATGCCTCGTCGAGGATTACTACGTCGGGGTCGCGCAGAAAGATGCGGGCACAGGCCAACACCTGCGCCTCCCCGGCGGAGAGGCCGACGCCGCCAGGCCCCAGCGGGGTGTCCAGCCCGCGCGGCAACTCCCGCAGCCAACCGGCCAGACCCAGCGTATCCAGCACGGCGCTGATCCGGTCGTCCGGCACGTCGTCATCGAAGAGCGTCAGGTTATCGCGCACGCTGGCGTTGAAGAGATGCACCTCCTGGGTGACCAGGCCGATGCGCGCGCGCACCGCCGCGAGGCGGACCGTCCGCAGGTCCACGCCCCCCAGGCGCACCACGCCGGCCTGTGGATCGTAGAAGCGCGGCAGGAGCCGGGTCAGCGTCGTCTTGCCACTGCCGGTGCGCCCCACGACACCGAGCACTCGGCCCGGCGCCAGACAGACGCTGATGTCGCGCAGGACCGGGGTGTCCTCCGCGTAACCGAAGGAGACGCCGTCCAACTCCACCGCCAGTCGGCCCGCCGGCAGCGCGGGCAGTCCACCGGGGCCATCGGTCAGGCGCGGCACGGTAGCCAGAAGCGATTCGACACGGCCAATGCTGGCATCCGCCTGTTGCAGGTCCTGCACTTCGTTGCGGATCTGCTCGGTCGGCTGGCGCAGCACCTGGGTATACTGGAAGATCAGGTAGACGGTGCCAATGGTCAGCGTACCGTCCTTGAAGAGCATGGCGCTCAGGGCAAAGGCGATCGCCATGCCGATGGCGAACAGTCCCTGGCTGATGGAGACCATGGTGTAGCCCCATGTCTGCGCCTTGCGCGTCGCGGCCAGCCACGACCGCATCAACTCGGCGCAGCGGCGCAGCACAAATGCGCCCGCCCCGCTGGATCGGATATCCTCCAGGCCGGCCAGATATTCGCCCAGGAAGCCATAGAAATCCGCACTGGCCTGGCGTTGCGCGGCGGCGGCGGGTGTGGCAATCGTGCGGATGCGCAGCAGGGCTACTAAGGCCAGCACGACGAACGTGCTCATCCCCAGGCCGACCCGCCAATCCACAAGAAAGAGCAGGACAAGCACACCGACCATCAAGAGGCCGTTGCCGAGCACATAGACGACGAATCGCGAGAAGAAGCGGGCGAGGGTGGTCACGTCGCCGTCCACCCGCTCGATTAATTCACCCGGCGTATGGGCGGTATGAAAGGGGGCATCCAGTCGCAGCAGGTGGGCGACGAGGTCGGCGCGCAGCGCGTTCGTGGCCGCCCAACTGACATTTTCGGCCACCCAGGTTTCGGCGACCGCCATGCCTTGCCCCACCAGGGCCAGGGCCATAGTGAGCAGCGCCAGGGAGATCAGGCCGCGCAGCGCCCCGCCGCTGGTGGCCCGGTCGATGAAGCGGCTCGCCACCAGCGGCGCTGCCACCTGCACAGCGATAGTGGCGCAGAGGATCGCCGCCAGCAGGGTCATCCGCAGTCGCTGGGGGCGCAGATAGCGGTCCAGCAACCGCCAGTAGCGGTTCAGTGCCTGGAAAGGGTGCATCAGAGCTCCTTATTTCGGCGCGAACGGCGGGAGAGCGCGCGGGAAGATGCGATCCCCTACCCGCTCCGCTTCAATTTGCCCGTTCGCTTGGCGTAGCGCTCGACGATGCCGAAGACCCACATGCCGAGCGGGATGGAGGCGACACCAATCAAC
This sequence comes from uncultured Chloroflexia bacterium, assembly GCA_963847195.1. Classification (GTDB taxonomy): domain Bacteria; phylum Chloroflexota; class Chloroflexia; order Thermomicrobiales; family JALYUS01; genus JALYUS01. The sequence continues at coordinate 27,982 of CAWJZC010000010.1, forward strand.
AAGAGCGGCAGGATCGTCCCGCCGAGCGCGGTGATCCCGTGCCCATCGAGAATCGCCTCGCGCATCCCACGCAGCACGTAGGTGGCGGGCGAGACGGTGGCGAGCGGCTGCATCCAGCCGGGCAGGACGCTGACCGGGTAATAGACGCCGGAGACGAGCAGCAGGATGCCGCTAATCACGAAGGTCATCTCCGCGCCGCGCTCGGGAAAGAGGAGCGGCAGGACCGCCGCGACCATGCCGATACCGACGAACGAGAGCGACCCGACGAGCAGCACGGCCGCCGCAGCGGGCGCATTCGTCTGCGAGAGATCGACACGGAAGAACGACGAGAGGATGACGAGCAGGATGCCCGTCCGCACGACGCCGTAAACGATGCTGAAGAGTGCCGTGCCGAGCAGATGGGTCAGCCGGGAGACCGGCGCCATCATCGTGTACTCGATCGTCCCTTCCCACCGCTCCCAGGCAATCATCTCCGAGATGCTGTCGAAAACAGCGCGCAGGTAACTCCAGACGAGCGTGCCGATGCCGAGGTAGAGAATTAGCCGCTGGGTCGCCTCCGGGCTATTGACCGTCTGCTGCGCCTTGCCGATGTACATGATCGAGAGCGAGTTCGCCACGGTGAAGACGAAGAAGGCGATCTCCCACCCCCAATAGCGGCGCACGAGGTGGATATTGCGCGCCACGAAGGCGTAGACGCCCCGCCCCTCGCGCACGAAGATGCTCGCGGGCGGCGCGGGCACGGGCGGCAATGATTGCGTGTCGAGCGTCGATGCCATGCTACTCCTTTATTTCCGTCGAAACCGGAGATGAACCACAGAGACACAGAGGACACAGAGATGAGGAAGAGAGGAACAAAGAACACTTCTTCTGTTTTCTCCTCTCTTCTCTGTGCTCTCTGTGTCTCTGTGGTTCAACTCTTTCGCTCCGTGTCGTCGGTGAGCGATTTGCCGGTGAGGTCCATGAAGACATCTTCCATCGAGGGGTCCGCGTGCCCCTCGTGGCGCAGGCGGGCTTTCAGTTGCGCGCTCGTGCCGAGGGCGACAATCTTGCCCTGATCGACGACAGCGATGCGGTCGGTCAGCGCCTCCGCCTCCTCCATGTCGTGCGTGCAGAGGAGCACGGTTGCGTCGTGGCTGGCGCGGACGGCGCGGACGAAGTGCTGCACTTCCTGCTTGGAGCGCGGGTCGAGGCCGGTCGTCGGCTCGTCGAGCAGGAGCAGCACCGGCGCGGTGAGCAGCGCCCGCGCGATGGCGACCTTCTGCTGCATCCCCCGGCTCATCGTCTCCAGCGGCCGCTTCGCCTGCGCCTCGGTGATGCCGAGCAGATCGAGCGTGCGCAGGATGTCCCGCTGCGCCTCCGCGCCCCGGCCATAGAGTCGGCAGGCATAGAGGAGGTTCTCCAGCGGCGAGAGCTTCTTGAAGAAACTCGCCTCCACCGAGACGCGGTTGATCAGGTACTTGACCGCCCGGTCATCCTTGACCACGTCGTGCCCGAAGACCGTCGCCCGCCCCGCGTCGGGGAGGATGAGCGTGCTGAGGATGCGGATGATCGTGCTCTTGCCGCTCCCGTTCGCCCCCAGCAGGCCGAAGATCTCGCCCTTGCCGATGGTGAAGGAGATGTCCGTCAGCGCGCGCACCGGCTCCTTCGCCGGCTGCCACGGCCAGCGGAGGATCGAGCCGAACTGTTTGCAGATGCGGTCAACGACGACGGCCTCTTGCGCCGGTGTCGCGACCGCCGCGCGCTCCGTTACGGTTTCATCCAGCAGTTGTGCCATCGATGAATGTCCTTCCTTCTAGTAGCGCGGGCATTCCAGCCTGCGAGGGAGCTGCAGGCTGGAATGCCCGCGTCACCGAATACTGCGTAGGCGATGCGACAAGATAGGCCCGCATAGAAGAACCCTTTCGCGAGCGCCGCAACAATCGGGGGCGGGCGCTCAACGGGCAGGCGCAAAAATCCCGTGAGCCTGGATGTGCCCACGGGCCTGGTTTCGTGCGGTCGGTTGGGGAGTTAGTGGTGAAGCACGATCCAGATGGGCACACTGCCGCCATCGGCAAACGCGGCGCGCGGCTTCCGCCGGTCCACCGTGTTGCTGATCTGGGCGAGCACGTTTGCCATCGGGTACCTCATCGTGCCGGAGATCGCGGCATCCCTACTGATGCCACGTCCGAGTGTAGGGGCAGGCGGGAGGAAAGTCAATACCGCGATGTCTGCGGTACAATATGGTCATCGGGGTGCCACGGTATGGCAGGGAGGTGGGAGATGGCGCGCGGCTACGTCTTCGTGGATACCGAGGTCGGCAAGGGGCCCGAGGTGCGCGAGCACCTGCTCCAGACACACGGCATCGTCGCGGCGGACCTCGTGATGGGCCCGCACGACCTCGTTGTCGTGGTCGAGGAGCCGACGATCGAGGAGGTCGGCCGCGTCGTCGTCCGCGATCTGCACGGCACATCCGGGGTCAAGAACACGATCACGATGATCGTCATTAGCCGCGATTGATCCGCCCGCGATACATCATGAGGACTTACACACTCGAACATGTCTTTTCCTGGTGGTAGCAGGCTTTCCAGCCTGCCCCCCTACCCTGAGAGGCAGGCTGGAAAGCCTGCTACCATCGAGTTTCCCCGGCGAACTGCGTAGTCCTAATCATAAAGGAGCAACGATGACTGAGATGGTGGCGACCGACAGCCGCGCCGCGTTCGTGGGCGCGCTGCGCGAGCGCATCCTCCCGCTGCGGACGCGGGCCGTGGTGCGCAACGACTGGCTCAAGCAGCGGCTCGATACCCTGCTGCCCGCCCTGATGGCGCGGGAAGGGTTCGACATGTGGATCATCGCCGCCCGCGAGTACAACGAGGACCCGGTCATCATGACGATGCTCCCCGAGCCGTCGATGGCCGCGCGCCGCCGGACGATTCTCGTCTTCTCCCGCCGTGCTGACGGCAGCGTGGAGCGGCTGACGCTCGACCGCTACGGCTTCGGCGAGTTCTACACGAAGGGGTGGGACCCGGAGAGCGAGGAGCAGGACGCCTGCCTCGCCCGCGTCGTCAAGGAGCGCGATCCGCAGGTGATCGGCCTCAATTTCTCGGCCACCTTCGCCTTCGGCGATGGCCTGACCCATCACGAGCACACGCGCATCGCCGCCGCGCTCGGCAAGAAGTACATGGGCCGGGCGACGAGCGCCGAGCGGCTCTGCGTCGGCTGGCTGGAGCAGCGCATCCCGGCGGAGTTGGGCGTCTATCCGAGCATCGTCGCCATCGGCCATGCGATCATCGCCGAAGCGTACTCGCGGCGCACCATCCAACCCGGTAGCACGACGACGGACGATCTTGTCTGGTGGATGCGCCAGACGATGCTCGATGCCGGCTTGCACGCCTGGTTCCAGCCGAGCATTACCATCCAGGCGCCCGACGAGCGATGGGACGCCATCCAGCGGACGGACGACCGGCGCACGCTCATCCAGCCCGGCGACCTGCTGCACTGCGATATGGGCTTCTACTACCTCGGGCTGGCGACGGATCAGCAGCAAAACGCCTACATCCTCAAACCGGGCGAGACGGCAGCGCCGGCGGGCCTCACGGAGGCATTGGCGGCGGGGAACCGCCTGCAGGATATCCTCCTGCGAGCGATGGTCGCCACCCATACGGGCAACACGGTGCTGCGCGAGGCGTTGGCGGACGCGCGAGACGCGGGGCTCGAACCGAGCATCTACAGCCACCCACTCGGCTACCACGGCCACGCCGCCGGGCCGACCATCGGCCTCTGGGACCGGCAAGACGGTGTGCCGGGGAACGGCGATTACCCCCTCTATGACAGTACCTGCTACTCCATCGAGTTAAACGTCCGCCATCCGGTGCCGGAATGGGGCGGGCAGGAGGTGCGCATCGCCCTCGAAGAAGATGCCGTCCTCACCGGTGGCGCCGTCTCCTGGCTGTCCGGGCGGCAGACCGAATTGCACCTCATCTAGCGGGAGAATATGAACCGCCGAGACGCCGGGGGTAGGGCTCCCCGGCGTCTCGGCGGTTCGCTTCCGGTTCTCAGTCGGTCATCGTCCCGCCCGAGTTCACGTAGAAGATGAAATCGAGGTCGCCGGGCGACTGTCCGGCGCGCGTCAGCATCTCCGCCATTTCGCTGCGATGCTGCGCGCTATGGTAGAGAATGTGGACGAGAATCTGCCACCGGGCGAGGACTCTCTCCGACCCATCCGGGCGCTTCAGCGTCACCGTTCCCGCAAGGTCTTCATCGCTCGCTTCCGCGAGGAGTGCCCGCACCCGCAGGGCCTCTTCCTGCTGGAAGGCGCGGAGTGCCGCCAGTGATGCAGTCGGTTCGACCGGCGAAGGGAGCGCGCGGGCATTCACGCCCTGACACTGCGACCGCCACCCATACTCGACGATCAGCGTGTGCCAGAGCGTCTGCCGCAGGCTGCCGATACTATAGCCGGACGGCGCGTCGAGTTGTTCGTCGCTGAGATTCGCGGCGCATGCGAGCAGGCGCATATTCATCGCCGCGTTGTAGTCGAACATCGTCGTCAGCATTGCCTTGCCGAGCATCGTTCGCCCCCTTCGTGGTCATCTGACTGATCCGGTCCATAGCATAGAACATGCGTTCGTTTCGGTCAAGCAATCCCATCGGCGCTGTCGCGTCCGCTGCGGACGCTGAGGCGCGGGGTAATCCCTGCTATACTCGCCCGACGATTCGCATTCTCGACGGAGGGACAGCCAATGCGCATTACCCGCGTCACCGCGACGCCCGTGCGGACGCAGGATACCCGGCAATCGTCATGGCTCTCCGAGTCATTGGTGGCGAACCCGATGTCGGGCTACCCCGCCTACAAGGAGCGGCGCTCCTCGTGGGGGCCGCGCTGGGGCCGCGAAGTGCTCGTGCGGATTGAGACGGACGACGGGTTGGAGGGGATCGGCGGCACCGCGCCAGCTCCGGCCCGACCGCTGATCGAGGAGCATTTCGCGCATCTGCTCGCCGGGCAGGACCCCTTCGATATCGAAATGCTCTGGGATCAGATGTTCCGCTCCTCGCTGCCGTACGGCCGCAAGGGGCTGGCGATCATGGCGATCAGCGCGGTCGATATCGCCCTCTGGGACTTGATCGGCAAGGCGACGGGTCAGCCCGTCTGGCGGCTACTTGGCGGCAAGACGAAGGAAGCCATCCCGATTTACAGCACCGGCAACGATGTCGCGAAATATCATGCGCTCGGCTTCACGCGCTTCAAACTCGCTATGCCGCACGGCCCGGCGGACGGCTACGCGGGCATGAAGGGGAATATCGCCCTCGTCGAGCGGACGCGCGAACTGGTCGGGCCGGACGCCGACATCATGCTCGACTGCTACATGGCGTGGAATGTCGAGTATACGCTGCACATGGCGCGGCTGCTGGAGCCGTACCGCCTCCGCTGGATCGAGGAATGCCTGCCGCCCGACGACTACGAGGGGTACGCCGAACTGACCGCCAAGATCGCCTCCACCACGGTCGCGACGGGCGAGCACGAGTACACACGCTACGGCTTCAAGGAGCTGATCGCGCGCCGCTGCTGCCACATCCTCCAACCGGACCTCGCGTGGGTCGGCGGTATTACGGAAGCACGGAAGATCGTCGCGATGGCCTCCGCATGGGGCCTAGAGGTGATCCCGCACGCGGGCGGATTGCAGCCCTGGGCGTTGCACCTGATCGCCTCGCAGATCAATTGCCCGCTGGCGGAATGGGTCGTCGTCGGCAATCCCGGCGAGGAGAATCCGCTCCGCTCGCTCCATCCCTACTACGTCGGCGCGCCGACGCCGGTGGACGGTTTCATTCGCCCGAGCGACGCGCCCGGCATCGGCATTTCCATTGACCCGTCCGCCTTCGCGGAGTGACCTACGCTACCCGAAAGGATTGTCTGATGAGCGAGCACGCACAGACGCTGGCGACACAATTAGAAGCGGTGAACGCGGAGATGGTCGCCTTCGCCGAGTCGTGCCCGGCGGAAGTCTGGACGATGCCCTGCGTGGAGGACGGGCGGACGGTCGCGGCGGTCGTCCGGCATGTCGGCGGCGCGTACATCGCCCACATGCGGCTCGTGCAGGCCGCCGCGTCGGGCGAGCCGATCCCGGCGATGTTCGCCGACTGGCAGGTGATCCACCAGGGAAACGCCATCTCGGCCGACAAATACGCCCATGCCGATCGGGGCGAGACGGTGGCATCGCTCCGGCGCAATGGCGCGAACCTCGCGACAGCGATCGGCGATCTGACCGACGAGCAACTCAACCGGACCGCCATCGTGCCGATCTTCGGCGATGTGGCGTACACGACGGCGGAGATTATCGCAGTGCCAGTCATCGGTCACCCACACGGCCACCTCGTCGGCCTGCGTGCGACCGTAGATGCGCATCGGTAGCGCAGGGAAGGAATCACGATGGAGAACGCATACGGCGTAGCGGGCGGCGGGCCGGTGCTCGCGCTCTTCGCGCACCCGGACGACACGGAGTTTGTTTGCGGCGGCGCGCTCGCGCTTTGGGCGGAGGCGGGGCGGCAACTGATTTACGCCTTCTGCACCGATGGGAGTAAGGGGTCGGCGGACCCGACGATGACCGGGGAGCGACTCGTCGTGCAGCGGCAGGAGGAGCAGCGGGCGGCGGCACGCCATCTCGGTTGCGACGAGGTCGTCTTCCTGCCGTACCCCGACGCGATGCTGGAGCCGACGCTCGATCTGCGCCGCGACTTCACGCGGATTATCCGGCGATACAAGCCGGCGATCGTCGTCTGCTTCGACCCCGAGGTCTTTTACTTCGAGGATTGGTACATCCAGCACCCGGACCATCGCGCCTCCGGCGAGGCGGCGCTGGCGGCCGTCTTCCCCTCCGCGCGCGATCGCCTGACCTTCCCCGAACTGCTCGCCGAGGGATTGGAACCGCACAACGTCGATGAAGTCTACCTCGCCAGCACGAACAAGCCGAACCGCTGGATTGACATCAGCAGTGTCGTGGAAAAGAAGATCGCGGCGATGCGGCTGCACGCCAGCCAAGTCGGCGACGGCGAGCGAGTCGCGACAATGCTCCGCCTCCGCGCCGAGGACGAGGGGCGGCCGCGCGGTCTTGCCTCCGCCGAGGCGTATCACGTCATCAACATGGACCCGAGCAGGCGCTATAAGCGGTCGGAGCCCACGGCCTGAGCCCACCCCCTGCCCCTCCCGGCGCGGGAGGGGGCAGGGGGTGGGCTCCCTACTCGTACACCACCACGCCTGTCTGATTCTTCGCAATCCAATCCCAATCATAGGTGACGCCGAGGCCGGAGCCGGGCGGGACGGGGACGCAGCCGTTCGCGTCGATGGCGTCGAGGCCATCGGCGTAGGCGTCGGCGTAGATCGGCGGTTTGTCTTTCGTCACCCGCGGATGGACGAGGCCCATCTCGTAGTAGTTCGTGTTGCGGATCGCCGCCATGCAGGCGCGCTGCGCCGGGCCGGGCGCGTGCAACTGGCAGTCGAGCCCGAACCCCTCGCAGGCGTGGGCGATCTTCATCACGCCGGTGATGCCCATGTCGTAGTTCGGGTCGCAATGGACGAGATCGGTCGCCTCCGCCACCATCAAGTCGATGTGCAACTCGAAGCCGCGCGTGTGCTCCCCGATCATGATCGGCGTGCGGATCAGTTGGCGCAGTTTGCGATACGCCTGGCTGGAGATGCCGCCATCCTTCATCGGGTCCTCCATCCAGAGGAAGTGCGCGTCGTCGCAGGCGCGGCCAACTTTGAGGGTGTCTGTGAAGGTGTTGTACTCGCAGGCCGGGTCGATCATCAGGTCGAAATCGTCCCCGACCGCCGTGCGCGCGGCGAGGACATTGGCGACCTCCTGCCGGATCGGCGCGCGGCCCCACGGGTGAATCTTCATCGCCGGGTAGCCCATCTCCTTGCACTGGACGGCGAACGCCGCGAACGCCTCGGGGCTCGACAGGCCATCTTTCTGATGATCGCCGTGGTAGGTGCTGGCGTAGCAGGGCACCTCGGTGCGCCAGCCGCCGAGCATCTGCCAGACGGGTGCGTCGTAGAGTTTGCCCGCCAAGTCCCACAGGGCGCAGTCCACCGGGCCCATGCCCATCCGGTCGGTCTTGCGGCAGGCGCGCTTGATGTCGTTGTGGATCAGTTCTCGCTCTAGCGGGTTGCGACCGAGCAGGTAATCCGTGAACATCGGCAGTTGCGCCATCGCCGCCGCATCCCCGCCGTTGTACTCCCCCGTCACGCCCGCATCCGTCTCGATGGCGACGATATGGCCGGTGTAGGCGAATTTGGCGCCCGGCTCATACACCTGATTGAAGCCGTTGTAATCTACGCCGAGGTTATCGACCGTGTACTGGTATTGATGGACACGGATGCGGGTAATCTTCGGCTGCCGCATGGGTTCCCTCCTTCTCTCGGTGGCGCCGGTGTGCGGCCAGCGTAGCACATGGGCCGGGGAACGGCACGAGATTGACCGATGTGATACAACTGCGCTCCGCGCCGAGGGGAATAATGGCGCGGCAGTAGATCGATTGGGACGAGGAGTGCGGCTATGGCGGTTACATCGCGTGCGACGGACGGGCGCCGCTTCGTTGCGGAGCGGGCGCGCGTCTGGCTGACGGATGAGACAGCCGCGACGATCACGCCCGCGCTGCCCGTGATCGACCTCGCGCGCGGCGAGTTGGACCGGCCCACCGCGCCGCACATCATCGCCGCCGTTGCCGACGCGCTCGACCGGGGCGAGACGCACTATACATCCCGGCCCGGCATCGCCCCGCTGCGCCACGCCCTCGCCGATCAACTGGCAATCGAGACGGGCATCGCCTACGACCCGCACACGGAAATACTGATCTCCTCCGGCGGGCAGGAGGGGCTCTTCGTCGCGGTGCAGATGCTCGTCCGGCCCGGTGACGAGGTGCTACTGGCCGATCCCGGCTACCCGACCTACGCGGACGCCGTGCGACTGGCGGGCGGCGTCGCTGTCTCGGTGCCGGTCGATCCCCTCGCGGGCACGGGTATGACCGCCGCCGCTATCGCCGCCCGACTGACGCCGCGCACCCGCCTGCTCGTCCTCGTCTCGCCGGACAACCCGACCGGCGCGGTGATCGACCGGCGGGAAATGGCGAAGATTGCCGCGCTCGCCGTGGAGCGGGATTTCCTCGTCCTCTTCGATGAGATATATAAGTTGCTGCTCTTCGATGGCGCGGAACATGTCAATATCGCGTCATTCCCTGGTATGCGGTCGCGCACTGTGACGGTCGGCTCCTTCAGCAAGGGGTACGCCATGACAGGTTGGCGCGTCGGCTATGTCGCGGGGGAGGCGCATCTCATCCAGCCGATCACCGACCTCAAACTGGCGCTCTCGATCTGCTCGGCGGCCCCCTCGCAATGGGCGGCGCTGGCGGCGCTCACCGGCCCGCGGGATGCCGTCACGGGGATGCTCGACGATCTCCACGAGCGCCGCACGACCCTGCTGCCCAAACTGACCGCGCTGGGCCTCCCGCACGGCAATCCGCGCGGCGCCTATTACGCCTTCGCGGATATTCGCAGCACCGGCCTCTCGTCCGAGGAATGCGCGCGGCTCTTCCTCGAACGCGCGGGTGTGCGCACGCTGCCCGGCCACCTCTTCGGCCCCGGCGGCGAGGGCTATCTGCGCTTCTCCCTCGCCTCCCCCGCCCCCCTCATCCGCGAGGCGATGGCCCGCCTCGCCCCCCTCGTCCACGAGTTGCAGGAGCGCAGGAGATGATCTTCACCACAGAGGCACAGAGAACACAGAGACAGGAAGAGAAGAACATGCTCTTTTTCTCTTCTCCGTGCATCCTCTGTGCCTCTGTGGTTCAATCGGTTCAAGGGGTGTGACGGATGAGTAGCACGATGGCGCACGCCGATGCGGCGGGGTTGGTGGATGAGCGGGATGTGTTGATGGATCTGGCGCAGCATCTGCCGGATGTCATCTCGCTCGGGCTGGGCGACCCGGACTTTGCGACACCCGCGCACATCGTCGCGGCGGCGAAGGAGGCGATGGCGGACGGGCGGTGCGATCACTACACGCACCCGGCCGGGCTGATCGAACTGCGCCGGGCGATTGCCGCCAAGCTGGCGCGCGATAACGGCATCATCGCCGACCCGGAGACGGAGATCACCGTCACGACGGGCGGGCAGGAGGGGCTGTACGCCATCGTGCAGGCGCTCCTCAACCCTGGCGATGAAATCCTCGTGCCCGACCCGCGCTATAGCTCGTACGACGCCGCAATCGGCCGCGCCGGTGGCGTGATCGTGCCGGTGCCGACGCGGCAGGAGGACGATTTCGACCTCCGGCCGGAGGAAGTGGCACGCCGCATCACGCCGAAGACGAAGGCGATCCTGCTCGTCACGCCGAGCAACCCGACCGCCGCCGTCATCGCGCCCGCGCACCTGGGCGCCATCGCGGACCTCGCCATCGCGCACGATCTCGTTGTTATCGCGGATGAGATCTATGAAAAGTTCGTTTTCGACGGCGCGGAACATTTCAGTATCGGCTCCTTGCCCGCGATGCGCGAGCGGACGATCACGCTCAATGGCTTCTCCAAGACCTACGCGATGACGGGCTGGCGGCTCGGCTACGCCGTCGCCCCGGCCACGCTCACGCAAGCAATCCGCGCCCTTAAACAGTCGATCAGCATCACCGCGCCCGCGATCTCCCAATGGGCGGGCGTCGCCGCGCTCAATGGCTCGCAGGAATGCGTCGATCACTTCCGCGCCACCTACGACGCGCGCCGCCACGTCCTGATGCCCGCGCTCGATGCGTTGGGATTCACGTACGGCCACCCGTACGGCACCTTCTATATCTTCGCGAACATCGCCGCGACGGGGATGCCCGCCTTCGCGCTCGCGCGGAAACTGCTCGAAGAGGCGCACGTCCTCATCTTCCCCGGCACCGGCTTCGGCGCGGCATGGGGCGACTATCTCCGCTTCTCGCTCCTCCAACCGGCCCCGGTCCTGCTCGAAGCCGTCGCGCGATTGGAGCGGGTACTGCGGGGATAGGGTGAGGGCGATCCCGAGAATGCATACGCCCTGCCCTCGCCTATCGCGCTGCTTGCGACCCACCGTGAACCCGGCTACGATGCTCGCGGGATCAACAAATGAATGGCCGCATCGCGGGAGGGGAGAGCAATGGCAGAGCACGAGAGCGGTTCCGCACCGGCAGTCGAGGACCACGACGGGATTTCCTGCATCCGGGGCAGCGAGAATGTCCGCAACTGGAACAACATCAATTATGCGCTCGGCCTCTCCGGCAAGAATACCAAAGCCGAGCATCTCTCGATGAACGTCGCGACCGTGCCGCCCGGCGGCGTCGCCTACGCGCATATCCACGACGGCTTCGAGGTGATGCTCTATATTCTGCACGGCCATGTGCGCCACGAGTACGGCGAGGGATGCAAGAAGGTGGTCGAGAACAAGGCGGGGGATTTCATCTTCATCGAGCCGGGCGTCCCGCATGAGGTCTTCAACATGAGCGATACCGAGCCGATCGTCGCCGTCGTCGCCCGCTCCGCGGCGGATGAGTGGGACAAGATCATCCCCTACGACCGTAAAAGCAATACGGCGGGCTGATGCCCTCAGTCCTCAGTCCTTCGCCCTACATGGATAAGGCGGCGAGGAGCGGCCCGATACCGTCGCCCTTGACGAGAAAAGCGTCCGCACCGGAGCGGAGGGCCGCGGCGCGGTATTCGCGATACATTGTCAGGAGAATAACGCGGATGGCGGGCATCTGCTGCTTGATTTGCCGGGTCGCCTCCAGGCCATCCATGCGCGGCATCTGCACATCCATCACGACGAGGTCGGGGTGGAGTGCATGCACGAGGCTTACCGCTTCTTCCCCGTCTATCGCTTCGCCGATCACGGTGATATTCGGTCGCAGCTCAAAAAGCTCCCGCAGCCCTTCGCGACTGGCCCGGTCGTCGTCGACAATCAGCACATTCATTGGAGAAAACCCAACCGCATAACGGGATTGAAAAATCGCTGACGCATTGACCTTTGCATCAATTACCATCGCAAACACTCCGATCGCACGGCCAGTACACGCCGCTACTGGTACGATACTCCAATGCAATCCCGTTGCCACCCATCGCAGGGACAGGTTCGGCGCGGCAGAAATGGCGGAACACCTGTCCTTTGGTACAGGTCATTTCCGTCGCTGCTATAATCTGTCCGGGAAGGCGGTGTGGAGATGGAGGATGAGCAACCGACGGTGACGATCCCGGCGCGTTCCGCACGCTCGGTGCCGCTCGGCGGGCAGAGCGCGCTGCTGGAGAGTTTTTCCGCCATCGCGGAGGCCCTGACCGGCAGCGGCGATCTCGGTACCGTGCTGCAATGCATCGCGGAGGAGTCGCTACGCCTCCTGCACGCGACCTCGGCGCGTGTGCGGATGCCCGACGCCACCGGCACGCAACTCCTGCTCGCCGCCCTCGCGGACGACGAGAACTCGGACATCCGCCTGCCGCCGCCGGACTTCGCGAGCTATCTCAAGACGGATTCTATCGCCGGGCGGGCGTACCGGACGAATCAGATTTATGTCGCGCGCGGCGCCCCCCGCCGGGGCGTGCCGGAAGCGGAGTTCGCCCTCCATTGCACCGTCCCGCTGACGACGCGCAACCGCACCCTCGGCGTCCTAACGGTCTGGCGTACGACGGACGAACCCTTCTCGGACGATGATGTGGCGATCGTGCGCATCTTCGGCCACACGGCCGCCCTCGCCATCGAGCAAATCCGCTTGCTGACCGAGGAGCGGGATCGCACCCGTCGCATGGAGACGCTCACGGAGGTCGCGCGCATCATCAGCGCCGCGACGGACCACGACGCGCTCTACGAGGCGGTCTACGCCCAGTGCGTGCGGCTCTTCGGCGTGGAGCACTTCTACATCGCGCGCGCGCGGGCGGACGGCGACCTGATCCCCGTGCTCTGGTATGCCTCGGCGCGCCGCGCGCGCGGGCTGGAGGGCAAGCCGCTCCAGCCCGGCCTCGGCCAGAGCGTCGTCCGCGAGAATATGCCGCTCAACACGGCGGACGCGGGCGCGGTATACGCGGAGCGTGGCCTCGCCGCGCCGCCGGGCGAGGGATGGGGGGATATTTCGCGCACCTTCCATTTGCCGTGGATGGGTGTGCCGATCCGGGAAGGCGATCGGGCGACCGGCGTGATCGCGACGAACGGGCGTGTCACACCCTACACCGACGAGGAATGCGCCGTCCTGCTCGCCATCGCCGATCAAGTCGGCGTGGCAATGCGCAATATCGACCTCCTCGAGGAGCAGCGCGCCCGCGCCCGCCGCATGGAGACGGTCACCGAAATCTCTCGCGCAATCAGCGCCGCAACCGACCTCTCCACACTCTACGAGGCCGTCCGCCAGGAATGCGGCCGCCTCTTCAGCGTCGAGAGTTTCTACATCGCGCATGTGCGGGAGTTGACCGGCGAGATGATACCGGACCTCTGGTATACACGGGGCACGCGGCTGCACGATATGGAGGGTGTGCCGCTCGAAGGCGGCCTCAGCCCGATCGTCGCCCGCACGCGCGCGCCGCTCGTCACCGCCGATTACATCGCCGAGTGCGAGCGGCGGGTCATTCCCCTCTACTACCCGACCGATCTGAACGATGTCGGCGATGCCTGGATGGGCATGCCCCTGGTGGCGGGGCAGACGCTGCTCGGCGTGATGGTCGTCAATGGCAAGCGAGACCCCTACACGGAGGCGGAGCAGGAAGTCTTCACCGCCGTCGCCAACCAGGTGTCCGTCGCGATCACCAACGCGCGCCTCCTGCAAGAGAAGGAGGCGCGGGCGGCGCGGATGGCGGCGCTCGCCGAGGTCTCCCGCGCGATCAGCGCCGTGACCGATCCGGACGCACTGTACGACGTCGTCTACCGCGAGTGCGGCCGCCTGCTGCCAATGGCGAACTCGCGCATCTGCCGCATCGTGCCCGAGACGGGCGAGATCGTCGCGGAGAGCTACTTCCGCAACGGCGAGCGCGTCCGGGAGTTGGAGGGGCAGATCCTGCGCGGCGGGCTCAGCCCGGCGATCCGCGACACCGGCGAGCCGCTCCTGACGAACGATTACCCGACCGAGCTGGTGCGGCGCGGCATGGCGCACCCGGACGCCCCCTTACCGCCCGAGCACTCGTCGTGGCTCGGCGTCCCGGTCATCCAGGGCGACGAGGTCTACGGCATCATCTCCCTGAACACGACCGACCGACCGCTGACGATCGAGGATCGCGACACGCTGCTCTCGGTGGCGAACCAGGTCGGCATCGCGATGGCGAACGCCCGGTTGATCGCGCGGGAGCGGGAACGCGCCACCCGCATGGCGACGCTCACCGAGATCGCCCGCGCGATCAGCGCGACGACCGACCGGGAAACGCTCTACAACGCCGTCTACGCGCAGTGCGCGCGCCTCTTCCACGTCGAGAGTCTGCGGATCACCCGCGTCAATCCGGAAACGGGCGAGCAAAACCCGGAGTTCTGGTACATCGACGGCGTCCGGCGTCTGGATCGCGAGGGCATCCCGCTCCGCTACGGCCTCAGTTTCATCGTCGCCGAGACTCGTCAACTCTTCACCACGGGCGATTACTATGCGGAACGCATCGCGCGCGGCATTCCGGTCTCAAAACCGCTCAACGACAGTACGTCCTTCGAGGCGAGGAGTTGGCTCGGTGTGCCGATGCTCGCGGGCGATACGCTGCTTGGGGTGATCGCCATCTACGGGAAGGCGAGCGCGTACACCGCCGACGAGCAGGAAGCATTCGTCGCCATCGTCAATCAGGTGAGCGTCGCGCTGCAAAATGTCGAGTTGATCGAGCGGGAGCGCTCCCGCGTCGAGCGATTGGCCATCCTCAACGACATGTCCCGCGCGATGAGCGCCGTGCTCGATATGGACGAACTCCTGCACGTCATCCAGCGTGAGACGCCGCGCCTCTTCCCCTCGCAGTCGCTGCTCGTCGCCTATTGGGACGATGACCGCACCTGGTTCCACGAGGAGAGCCGGAACGAGGGGGTCAAGACCCGCCCATTCGCGGAAGTCATGGAGGAGCGCGCGCTCACGCAGCACGTCGCGGAACATGGCGAGACGCTGGTCGTCCGCGACTACGAGAGTGACATGAATCGGCGGGGGCGGACGCTCCGCCGCCTCCCATACGTCGAGTGGCCGACCGCGTGGGTGGGTGTGCCGCTGCTGGCCAAGGACCGGACGATCGGCCTGATCGCCGCCTTCGTCGAGCCGAAGGATGTCACCGAAGCGGGCGTCCGCATCCTCGAACTGATCGCTCGGCAGGCCGCCATCGCGATGGAGAACGCCCGCCTGCTGGAGCGCGAGCGTGCGCGCGCCGAGCGGATGGCGATCCTCAACGGCATCTCCCACACGATCAGCGCCGTGCTCGATCTGGAACCGCTCCTGCAGACAATCGCCCGCGAGTCGATGCGCCTCCTCGACCTGCGCTTCCCCCGGATCGGCTACCGCGCCGACAACGCGGGCTGGATCACCGCGACGGGCCCGAGCGCCGTCATCGGCCACCACGACGGGGATTCGGGCATCGGCCCGCTTGCCGCCATCGCCATGCAAACGCGGGCGCCGCTCTTCGTGCCGGATTACGAGACGGCGTGCCGCGCCCGCGGCCTCACCCCCGCCGCACTGTCGGGCCTGCCGCTGCCCCTCGGGATGGATCGGCGTGCCGATGATCGTCGGCGCCGATGTCGTCGGCGTGCTGGCCGGATTCATCGCGGCGGAGCACGCGACCGCCGAGAACGCGCAACTGCTCTCGATCATGGCGAACCAGGCGGCGATCGCCATCGAGAACGCGCGTCTCTACCACGATGCGCAGGAACTCGGTGTCGTCGAGGAGCGCAACCGCCTCGCCCGCGAGATCCACGACACGATCGCGCAGGGGCTGACGGCGACGACCTATCAACTCGAACTGGCGGATACCTTCCTTGCCATGGAGCCCCCGAAACTCGACCGCGCGAAGGAGAAACTGCATCCGCTCACTCGAACTGACACGCGCGAATTTGGAAGAAGCGCGCCGCTCGGTGATGGACCTGCGCGCGGCACATCTCCAGAATGTCACGCTCGTCGAGGCGTTCGAGCGGCTGGCGACGACCTTCACCAGCGATACCGGTGTCGTGGTGAGCGTTACCGCCGCCGACGACTTCCCGGCCCTGCCCTCGCCCGTCAGCGCGGGACTCTATCGCATCGGTCAGGAAGCGCTGGCGAACATCGCCAAGCACGCACAGGCGACGCACGTCGAGATGACGCTCGGCGTCGAGGCGAGCACGGTCATCCTGACGATCCACGACGACGGCGTCGGCTTCGATCCGGTGGTGGTCGCGACGCAGCGGACGGCGCGCGGCACGTCGGGCGGCTTCGGCCTGATCGGCATCCGCGAGCGTGCGCAACTGATGGGCGGGACGAGCGACATTTCCAGCGATCGCGGGGCGGGCACGCGGATTGTGGTGCGCGTGCCGATACAATTGGTACACTGACGCGCGGAACAACGGTGCGAAAGGTGACGGGGGTAGAGGCTCATGTCCGAAACGGCGATTAAGGTGCTCGTGTGCGACGACCATCCCATCGTGCGCGAAGGGATCGTCGCAATTCTCGAAACGCAGCCGGACATCGAGGTGATCGGTGAAGTGACCGACGGCGCGGAGGCCGTGACGCGCGTCTCACAGGGTGGCGTCGACGTCGTCTTGATGGACCTCGCGATGGCACAGATGGACGGCGCGGAGGCGACCCGTCGCATCCGCGCGCTCGATCAGCCGGCCCGCGTCCTCGTCCTCACCGCGTTCGACACGGACGAACGCATCCTTGAGGCCGTGCAGGCGGGCGCGCAAGGGTACTTACTCAAAGGCGCGAAGCCGGCCGAGATTTTCGATGCCGTGCGCGTCGTCCATAGCGGCGGCTCCCTCTTGCAGCCGGCCGTCGCGAATAGCCTGCTGCGCGCGCTGAACAGCGCGAGCAAGGCGGCCGCGATCCCGGCGCCCGCCGGCCCGGACATCGAGCAACTGACCGAGCGCGAGCGCGAAGTGCTCGTCCTGATCGCGAAGGGCCTGCGGAACAAGGAGATCGCGGACAAGCTCTTCATCAGCGAGCGGACGGTGAAGTTCCACGCGAACGCCCTCTACCAGAAACTGAATGTCACCAGCCGCACCGAGGCGGTCAGTTTCGCCCTCCAGCACCACCTCATCACGCTGGAGGAGACGACGACCTGAGGTATTGAACCGCCAATACTGCCACCAACCTGTACGAAAGGGCGGGAGATGATCCCGCCCTTTGGGCGCGCGCGGACTGGTCGGATGATTGATGCCCCGCCGTATGCCACACCCTATGATGATGCCAGGGAGATGAGCACGGCAGAGACGAACGAGCAGGCAGAACGAAACGGAGCAACGACGATGAATATGGACACCTTCATGATGATCGCCCGCGCGGAGCAGGAACAGCGCATCAAGCAGGCGGCGAAGTACAATTTCCTGCAGGAAGCCGAAGCGATCCAGCGCGCCAAACGGCCGGGCCGCTTTTCTCGGCGCACGCGCAACGCGCAGTAGACGCCACCGCGCCACGGACACCGGGCAACCCGAGAAGATACGGCACGATCAACTACGCTTTATTGGCGCCGACTGAATCGACATCCGTACGCCAGCCCGGTTTGCACACCGCCACACGCCGCCCAAACAGGCGGCGTTCCTCGTTACCCCGGCCAAACGAGCGGTACCCATCGCACCGTTCGGCGGCCTGCTATCCCGCCGAATGCGCCGTGCGGGCCTGCCCGCAGTGCCGTATGATATGTGCAAGAAATACGAACAGCGGCAACTCGCTATGAAAGGGGAAACAGTATGCATATCCTCCTCGCGACAGACGGTTCCGAACAGGCTCTTGCGGCGGCACGTTTCATCCACACCCTCGTCAACCCGGCGGCGCTGGAACGCGTGACGGTGATTGCCGTCATCCGTCCGATCACGAGCGCGCCCTTCTTCGGCGAAGTGGGCATGGCGGGCCTCTCGGGGGAAGCCTGGGAGAGCATCAATGAGGCGGCCGACGCCTCCGCAAAGTCCGCAGTTCAGAAGACCGTGGAGGCGCTCGCGGGCGCCGCGCCGCGCGTCGAGACGGTGATTCGCTCCGGCTCGCCCCCCGACGAGATCGTCGACGCCGCGAAGGAACTGGGCGCGGACATGATCGCCATCGGCAGTCGCGGCTGGGGCGAGGTTCGCTCAGTGCTGCTTGGTAGCGTCTCCGAGCGCGTCACACACCTCGCGCACTGCCCAGTTTTGATCGTCCGCCCGACGGAACACGCATAAAACGATCGGGGGCGACACGGCACGCCCCCCCGTACGCTCTCCTACCGCGCGTGCGCGTATGCCGGTGTCGTGCCTTCGGGAGTCGATGTGGGCGCGGGAATGGGCAGCGTCGTGGATGCAATGACGACTTCCTGACCGGCCATTGCTCGCGCGGGGGGCGGTGGTCGCCTGCGGAAGGTGGCGAGGCGCTCCGCCCAACCAAGGCGGTAGGGGAGCGGCTTGACCCGCTCATTCAGCGTCACGGCGAGGCCGGCGGGCGTCATCCGCAGGACGGCATAGGTCAGTTCATAGGCAGGGATGAAGACGGGCGGAAGTTTGAGCCGCGTCGGCAGACGGACGATCTTGCGCATCCAGGTGCCCGTGTTGACATAGGCAGTCTGCCGCGTGCCCACCGTATACTCGCCCAACTCGGCGACGTGGTTATGGCCATAGAGGAAGACATCGACGGGTGCGGTGTGATCCTGCCGGTGCGCCGGTTGGCGCGACCCGTCCAGGAAGGCCCGGCAGGATGCGCGATAGTGCTCCTCGCCCTCCGCGGCGATTTGCAGGGGCTCGTGCAGGCCGGAGCGCCGCCGCCAGCGCATGAAATCGTGCCGGAGCATCAGCAGGACGAGCCCGAGCACGACGATGATATCGAGGATCACGAAGCCGAAGAGTTGCGCGGCCCGCCCGGCGGAGAATTCCGGCAGGCGCCCCTGAGAGAAGCGGATGATGGCATGATTCAGGTAGCGCAGAGCGAACAGGATGGCGACGGCAGGCAGCAGGATGAATCGCGTGAACCGCCGCGCCTGCCGATAAAAATAGTTGGAGAAGAGCCACCACGGCACCATCTCCAGGGGGTAGATATTGTCGATGTCGGAGAGTGTCGTCGCGTCGTCCGGCCCCGCGAACCGGCCGAGCGGCTCGACGCGGTTGACGAGTTGCGTCACGACGTACGTGCCCATCGGGACGATGAGCGGGTGGCCGTAATCGACGATGGCGTTCTGGCTATCCTCTTCGTTGCCATGCTCCGCGTAGACGGTCAGTCCGTGCCCGCCCATCGCGAAGCGATGTTCGTAGCCGAGCGCGACGGTGTGGACGATGCCCTGCGCGACCAGATAGGCGGCAATCGCGCCGTTCCAGCCCGTCTCGCTGTCGTGGTTGCCGACGGTATAGACGGTGCGGTGGCCGGGCCGCGCGTTCCATTGGCGCAACCGGTCGAAGAGGGCGGCGTGATTCGGGTGCTCGACGATCGCTTGCGCGCGGTTGGCGCCCGGCGGTGCCGTCACCTGGAGGAACTCGAAGAAATCCCCGTTGATCAGGATTGTCACCGGCCCCGGCTCGCCGTCGAGATCGTCCAATAGGGTCGTCAGTTCGGCGTGGCAGAAGAAGTCCTCCTGGCCGGGATCACCGCCGATATGGAGATCGCTCAGCGCGACGAGTAGCCCGCCCTCCCCCTCCGCATTCAAGGTAACGGCCGGTGGGAGCGCGACCACATGCGGTGCGTCCATCGCTGTCGTCCGGCAGTCTATATCGTCCATCATGTCCATTTCCGTAGGCAATTTTCGTCCCAGCGACGCCGCCCCACCCTTGCTCGTAGTATACCGCCGCGCGGCGGGCTATTCGCCTCGCTTGACGCCGGTATGGGCCGGTGCCACACTCCGATTCCAATCACTCGTATACCAGGGGAGGTGGCGCGTGGCAAAGGAGAGGACGGTACGACGTGATGAAATAACCCAGTCCTCCGGCGTAGCCGGCAGCATCCTCGATGCCATTGGCGGGACGCCGCTCGTCGCGCTGGACCGGCTCGGCGTCGGGCTACCGGGGCGGGTCGTGCTGAAGATCGAGGGGGCGAACCCCGGCGCGTCGATCAAGGACCGCGCCGCCTTGCAGTGCATCACGGAGGCGGAACGGGACGGGCGCCTGAAGCCGGGCGGCACGGTCGTCGAACTGACGAGCGGCAACATGGGTGCGGGGTTGGCGATTGTCTGCGCGGTCAAGGGATACCGCTTCATCGCCGTGATGAGTGTCGGGAACAGCCGGGAGCGGGTGCAGATGCTCCGCGCGCTCGGCGCGGAGGTCGATCTCGTGCCGCAACTGCCGGGCGGCGTGCCGGGGCAAGTCTCCGGCGACGACCTCGCGCTCGTCGAGGAGCGCGCGCAAGCGCTTATGCGCACCCTCGACGCGTTCCGGCCCGACCAGTTCAAGAACCCCGCCAACCTCCGCGCCCACGAACTGACGACCGGGCCGGAAATTTGGGCGCAGACGGATGGCGCGGTGACACATTTCTGCGCCATCGTCGGCACCGGCGGCACATTTCTCGGCACGGCGCGGGCACTCAAGGCGCGCAATCCGGCGATCCTCTGCTACGCGGTCGAGCCGGAGGGGTCGCAGGTAATCGCGGGCAAGGGCGCCACCGACCCGCGCCACAAGTTGCAGGGCGCCGGATACGCCGCCGTCCCGCCGCAGTGGGATGGCGCGCTCTGCGACGGTACGATCGGCATGGGCGATAACGAAGCGACCGAGATGGCGCGCCTGCTCGCGATGCGCGAGGGCATCTTCGCCGGGTTCAGCTCCGGCGCGAACGTCGCCGCCGCCCTTCGCCTCGCTCGCGACGCCCCGGCCGGCAGCATCATCGCCACCGTCGCCCCCGACACCGGCCTCAAATATCTCTCCACCGATCTCGTGCCCGATTAAAGACTGATTTTCGAACTACCAAGACACCAAGAATCACCAAGAACACCAGGCGGGAATCCCATCTTTTTCTCTTGGTGTTCTTGGTGTCTTGGTGGTTCAACCATCTCCTCTCATCCACGGTGCGCGCGGCGTGCTACCATTAGCGTGAAAACAGACGACGCGATTCGCGCGAAGGAGGCATGGACGATGCTGCGCAAGGTGACGGATTTGAGCGACGCCACACGGCTGAAGGAGTTGATCGCGCCCAGCGTTTTCAACCCGAGCGTGGTGCGTCTCGATTATTTGCTGACGACGGTCTACGGCATTCCTCAGCGGCGACTCTATGTCTGGGAAGAAGAGGGGCAGCCGGTCGGCATCCTCGGCATCGAGCGGGTCGGGCGTGACGCGGCGCTACTCTTGCATATCGCGACGGACGACCGCTACCGCCGCCACGGTATCGCCCGGAAGATGGTCAACGAGGTGATCGCGCAGGAGGGGCTACAGGCGCTTTACTCCGAGACCGACCAGGAATCGGTCGGTTTCTACCGCGCCTTCGGCTTCCACGTCACCTCGCTCGGCGAGAAGCACCCCGGCATCGAGCGATTCTCCTGTCGCTGGGAAGCGAATTAGGGGAGGGGGCCACTTCGAGCGGGTTTCGGCGTAATTTGCGTCGGTGGTGGCGGGCTATAGCCCGCCACCACCACCTTTCCCTGCGCTCTCGACATGCTCCTTATAGGGGTAGAAGAGCCGCTTGTCGCCCGCCGACCACGCGGCTCGCAGGTCGGGGTTCGTGATGTCCCAATCGGGCCGGACACGCTCGGTGACATCCCGCAAATCCTGCCAGAGTTGCTCCGTCGAGGGGCGGCCCCAGAACCAGTAGCCGTTGTAGACCTTGGAGACGATCAGGCCCGGTGCGAGGACGAGCGTGTAGGGGATCATCGGGTCGTGGTGCGGGTCGGTATACTCCTGAATATCGAGGTCCTTCTGCACCTTGCGGCCCGCGTCGGAGAGGAAAGGCCACTGCGCGCCGACCGCGCTGCGGAACTCGTTCGTTTCGAGGATATTGTCGGTCGTGATCGTGACGATCTTCGTGTAGGCGACGGCGATCTGGGGATAGAAGGCAGCCAACGCACGGTGCTGCTGGTGATCTTTCGGTCAATAATGCCCGCGCGCGAGAATGAGAATCATCGGGTCGTTGCCCTGCAACGCGGAGAGGGTCTGCCGCTGCCGGGCGTGATCGGTCAGTTCATAATCCGGGAATTTCGCACCGGGGACGATGTCTGCGCGCATCGGGGCCTCCTTTTGGGCGAACGTGCGTGCCGTATGCGAAGACAACGCGCCGAATCGCGATCCTATTTCACCGTCGTAGCGGAGCGGTATCAAACCAGCCGTATCCGGCGTCCTTCAGCATGAGGCCCTCGAACATGGCGGGTTGCTCGCGGACAAATTGGCCGCCGAGCGCGGCGTAGAAGCGGCGGGCGCGGGCGTTTTCGCGCAGCATCCAGACGAGGAGGGTGGTGATGCCGTCCGCCGCCAACCGCTCCGCGACCGCGCGCATCAGCGCCCGCCCGACACCCCTCCCCTGCATATCCGCGCGCACATGCAGGACGTACAACTCGCCCCGATAGCACGGATCGCCGCCCACCTCCGGCCCGCCCGAGGCGATGCCGAGCAATCGCCCGTTTGCGTCTTCCGCGACATAGACGAACTCCGTGCCGTCAGGGTCCGCAAGCACGCCATCCCAGTGGAGGAAGCGCGATACCGCCGTGATCCCGTCCAGCAGATCGTCCGGCACGATGCCGCGATACGCCTCGCGCCAATTGTTCAGATGCAGCCGCGCAATCGCCGACGCATCCGCCCGCGTCGCCTCCCGCACCCTCACGCCGTCCCTCTCAGTCATTGGCATCGCACCCGGTGGGGAAGCGAGGAAACATCAACCACCAAGACACCAAGAACACTAAGGACACCAAGAAAAAGAGAAATTGGAAGAAATCGCTCGACTCTTCCCAGAATCCCTCTTGGTGTTCTTGGTGTCTTGGTGGTTGATCCCATGTGTCCCCCATCTCTCATCGCTCCGCGTTGCGAGCGATCAAGTAGGCGGCGATATAGGTGCGATAGGCGCTCACCACATCCGGCGAGGCCCAGCGGATCGCACGGTCGCCGGTACGCTCGACGGTTGGCAGCATCTCGACCATATCGGCGTGCAGCGAGGTATTCCATAGCGTCTCGATTGTCACCGGCGTCGTCATCGTGTACGGCTTCAGCGACGCGGCGCGACGTGTCGCCTCCTCCGCGCCCTGCCGGATACGTTCACGCGCGACGGTCGGGTGGACCATCCGGGCGGCGACGCGGTTGAGCCCCTGTTTGGTGACAACGGTGACGATCTCCGGCCCGAAGTCCGCGATCGCCTCCGCTGCCGTCACATCGTCGCCCGTGACGAGGGCGATCGGGACGCCGTAGTGCCCGGCGACCGCCGCGTTGAGCGTCGCCTCCGAGCAGATGACGCCGTTCATGCGCGTCTCGTACGGGCTGAAGGTGTGGTTGAGCGTGCCCCGCGCGCTCCCCGCCCGCCCGTGATAGCCGACGAGGAAGAGCGCCCCGAACGATTCGTCGATACCCTCGACCATGAACATCGGCTTGTGCCGCCCCTGGGTCAACTCGGCGACCGGGTGCAGTAACTCCGCATCAAGGTTACGCATCGGCCCGTGGCTATCGTTGACGAGCACCTCCGTCGCGCCCACTGCGAGCGCCCCCTCGATCGCCGCGTTCGTTTCGAGCGTCGTCAGGCGGCACATCTCGCGGTACGCCGCGCTGTCCCCCCGCACCTGATCCCAATCAACGACCCCCGCGACCCCTTCGACATCCACAGAGATATAGACGCGCATGGACTGCTCCCTTGAATGATGGCAACAACCGACGCGGCAAGTATACTGACATTGAGTATGGACTTGGACACATGATATTGCACATATACGGGCAGTGGGGGCTGTCAAACGCGTCCACGCCGCGTCCCATCCCGCGTCGAGGGCGACGAGTGCCGGCTGTGCGATCCGCTCCTGCTGGGCCGCACGCGGTGCGTAGCCCGGTGGTAAACTCGGTCATCTGCTGGACGAGTGGCGCGGCACAAGGAGCCGCTCCCGCCATCTTCCTCGGTCACGTCCTAACGAAGATGCGCGAAATTGAGGACGCTTTATTGTCGAATGCGCAGCTCGCCGGACGACTACAGTATGGCGACGGTGATCGGCCGCTCGTGATACGCGCAGATATTGGAGGAGAACATCATGGTGAATCCGGTCATCCTCGCCGGCGGCACGCCGCTCTTCGAGCGGGCCGAGGCGCGCACCGATCTCGAACGGCTGGATAACTGGATATCCGATACGGGCGTCGTGCGGCTCCGCTACCGCACGCAGACACTGGGAGACAATCAGTCATGATGACGACAGCTGCGGAATCCGGGTACGCTCTAGTCAATGGCCTGAACCTCTACTACGAAATGCACGGCGCCGGGCAACCACTGATCCTGGTGCATGGCGGGCTCGGCACGGTTCAAATGATGGCCGAGATGATCCCCTTCCTCGCGGAGAAGCGACAGGTGATCGCCGTTGAGTTGCAGGGGCACGGGCATACCGCCGACGTTGACCGCCCTTTCTCCTATGAGCAGATGGCGGACGACATCGCGGCCCTGATCCATCATCTCGGCATCGAGAAAGCTGATCTTGCCGGGTATTCCCTGGGCGGTGGCGTCGCGCTACGAACGGCGATCCGACACGCGGACGCGATACGCAAACTCGTCGTCATCTCCGCACCGCACAAACGCAACGGCTGGTATCCGGAGATCCTCGCGGGCCAAGCAGCGGTCAGCGGAGAACTCGCCCGGACATGGGTCGGCTCGCCGATGCAGCAAGCGTACGCGAGCGTCGCGCCGGAGCCGGAGAACTGGCCGCGATTAGCGGACAAGACGGGCCAACTGCTGCGGCAAGACTATGACTGGTCCGCGGGCGTAGCGGCAATGGGAGTACCGACGCTCATCCTGCTCGGGGATGCGGATAGCGTCCGGCCCGCAGACGCGGTCGCGATGTTCGAACTGTTGGGCGGCGGCAAGGGAGACGGCGCGATGGCCGGTCTGCCGCAATCCCAACTCGCCATCCTGCCGGGCACGACGCACTTCACCATCGTTAGCCGCACCGATCTGCTCCGTCCCGTGATCGAATCCTTCCTCGATACACCGACGACTGCGGAGTCCAATATTTGAGAGAAGATTCCTGCATGATGGTCGCGCAATCCGGGATCGGGGTCACCTACTGATGCGTCGTCTCCTCACCGCATTCCTCACGACGCTTGGCGTCTGTGTTGTCGCCTCGTTCATCATCTCCATCGCCGCCCACATCGACGGCTCGTCGTGGATCATCTATCCGCTCGGCGCGCTGGTGGTCGTGCCCATCCCGATCATGCTCGTCCTCCTCTATTTCCTCGTCCAGCGCGGCCTCCGCGATGAACCGGGGGGCGATGGGGTCGGTAAGGGCGGGCGGATCGAACCGGAGATCGTCGCGGCGGTCGCCCATTCATTCCCCGCCGACGAGCGCGCCGAGGCGCTGGCGATCCTCTCCACCTACGGCGTCGGGCCGGACGAGCCGGACTGCGCGCGCGTCCGCAAGGCGATCATCCGCCTCAGCGACGGCGACCTCGACCGTCTGCGTTACTACGTCGATCAGGCCAGGCAGGAATACCGGGACGTCCTGGCATGGGACACCGAAGAGGTGGCCGCCGATCGGAACTGAATTTGTTCTCCGTTCGCGTGTATTGTCCTATCGCGCCTTGGGGCACGAGCGATTCACCGGCCGGCCCGCTATGAGCGGGACGAATCTTCCTCAGCGTATTGGCGGGAGGCCGAATGCCGGGAACAGCGCGGCGCCGAACGTCGTGATCTCCGCGATGGCGTCTCCCTCGATGCGCAAGACATCGAGCTTGAACGACCGGAACTGGGAATCGCCCGGTCGCCGAAGGTAGCTCGCGGCCGCCGGCATCCGGTTGGCGCGCGTCGGCACGAGGCGCCAATCGCCGTCCCGCTCCTCTCCGAACGCGCGCGCAAGGAGCGGCGCGAATGCCGCAAGCCCCTCGAAACGGGCCGGGTTCGGCGGCATGGTGATGCGGATATCCTGTGCCGCAATCGCGACCGCAGCCGCAGCGTCGCACCGCTCGTGCGCGTCGATGAACCGCACGAGCAGGGCCCGTTCCCCGTCGCTCGGCTCCCGCGCGGACCACTCCGCGCGACGCGACGGCAGATGCTCCTGCATCGTCGCGCGAGCGCGCTGGAGGGCGCTGTTCGCGGCGGCGACGCTCGTCTCCATGAGGGATGCCGTCTCGCTGGCCGGCCAGCCGAGCACGTCGCGCGCGATCAACGCCGCGCGCTGTCTCGGCGGCAGCACCTGCAGGGCGGCGAGGAACGCGAGTTCAATCGTCTCCCGCTCGACGACGACCGCGTCCGGCTCGTCGTCGCTCGGCGCAATCTCGTCCAGCAATCGATCCGGGTACGGCTGGAGCCACGGCACCTCGGCGAGGGAGTGCCCCGTCGCCGGGCGGCGGGAGTTCCGCCGGAGCATGTCGAGGCAGACGTTCGTCGCGATGCGGTAGAGCCACGCACGGAACAACGCGCCGCCGTCGAAGCGGTCGCGGCTGCGCCAGGCGCGCAGGAACGTCTCCTGCACGGCGTCCTCCGCTTCGTCGAACGAGGCGAGCATCCGGTAGCAGTGGACGTGCAGTTCGCGCCGGTGGCGCTCGGTGAGCGCCGCGAAGGCGGGGCCTTCACCCGCTGTCGCGGCGACCTCGTCGATTCGCGTCATTCGCGGCGCTCGTCTCTGTCATGCCCCCGGCGCCGTTCGCCGGACCTCCTGCACGAGCCAACCATTGCCGTCGGGGTCGCTGAAGGAGAGGAACGAGTTGTAGTTGCCGCGCTGCGGGTCGGGTCCCGCCACCTGACCGCTGGCCTCGAAATGGTAGATCTCGCCGACATCCGCCCCGCGTGCGACGAGTTCGGCGCGGGCGGCGTCGATGTCGGAGACGACCAGATGCAGCCCTTGGACGGAGCCCGGCGCTTCCGTGTTCTTCATCAGGGCGATCGAGCATGCCGAGCCGGGCGGTGTCAGCTGCACGACGCGAAAGTCGCCAGCGCGGTGGTCGACAAGCAAATTGAATCCCGCCTTTTCGATGTAGAAGGTCTTGGCGCGGTCCACGTCCGAGACGGGAATCATTACGAGTTCAAGCGTCCAATCCACGGGGCATCCTCCTTCGTGTACTCGGCTACGTCGTCGATGTTCCTGGAGGTGAAACGCCGGCGCCGACGGAAACTCATCGGTGGTCCGATGAGCAGTCCCAGATCGGAAGTGTACACCGCGCGTCGCCAACCCCCCTTGGATCGGTCTTATTCCCCGCTCACGGTGGAGATACGCGACTCCCGACGCCGCGCTCAACACCGTTGCCGTGCGATGTGCGTCGGCATCCGCGCACCGCAACAGCTCGCGAGGAATCGATGATGAAACGTTGCTGCCCGATCGGCGCATATCGGCCCGCGCGACCGATTCCCGGCAATCTCTCGGCCATCCGATGCATTCGGCGCCGTTCACGGGATCGGACGAGAACCCTTGACATGGCGGCATGGAGCCCATATGATTTAGCCGAGGCTAAATCAGCTTTAGTGGGGGTGATAATGACAGAATTGATGCCATCTCAATCCGAACAGGATTACCTAAAGGCGATCTACCATCTGACGTATGGGGAGGCGAAGGAGCAGACAGGGCCGGCCGCGCTGGCGGAATGGCTCGGCTTCTCGTGCGCTTCGGCGACGAATATGGTGAAGAAACTGACGGAGCGCGGCCTCGTCACGCACAGCCCGTATCACGGCGTCGCGCTAACGCCGATCGGCGAGAAGGTCGCGCTGGAAGTGCTGCGCCATCACCGGCTGCTGGAGACGTACCTGAGCGAGCGGCTCGGCGTGCCGTGGGAGCGCGTCCATGCGGAGGCGGATCGTCTCGAACATGCCCTCTCGGAGGACCTCGAAGCGCGGCTTGATGCCGATCTCGGCTACCCGACGACCGATCCGCACGGCGCGCCGATCCCGACCAAGGAAGGCGTCATCATCGCCTCCGCGACGCAGCGCCTCTGGCACGTCGCGCCGGGCAACTCCGTCACCGTCGCGGAGGTGGCGGACGAGGATGCGACGCTGCTCACCTATCTCGCGGACCTCGGTCTGGTCCCCGGCGCGGCGGTGGATGTGCTGGCGAAAGCGCCCTTCGACGGCCCGCTGCGTATCCGGGTCGGAGCGAACGACTATGCACTCGGCGAGACGGTGACGCGCGCGGTATCGGTCAATGTGCCTGCTCCCTCGCCCTCTCTCCCGAAACGGGGGGAGAGGAAAAATGCGGGGAGATAGGCAGGTGCAGGAGCGCGATTCGCTGCTCACGCGCGCGGTTGCCCCGGCGGTGGCGGTGGGGACGGAGGCGACCGCATCGTCGGAGACGGCCGCATCGGGGATGCAGGTGCTGGAGGGGAAGAGCACACGGCGCGGCCTCGGGCGCATCCTCCCTTTTCTTGGCCCGGCGTTCATCGCGTGCATCGCCTATATGGACCCCGGCAATTTCGCGACGAATATCAGCGCCGGGGCGCAGTTCGGCTACCTGCTCGTCTGGGTAATTGTCGTCAGCAATTTGATGGCGATGCTGATCCAGTCCCTCTCCGCAAAGCTCGGTATCGCCACCGGGCTTAGTCTGCCGGAGGTCTGCCGCGCGCATTTCTCACCGCCCGTCGTGATCGGCCTCTGGGTCTGCGCGGAATTGGTCGCCATCGCAACCGACCTCGCGGAATTCCTCGGCGCGGCGCTCGGCTTCAACCTGCTCTTCCACATCCCGCTCCTGCCCGCCGGGCTGATCACCGCCGTCGCCACCTTCTTGATCCTTGGCCTGGAGCGCTACGGTTTCCGACCGATGGAGGCGGTAATCACCGCAATGGTCGGCATCATCGCCCTCTGTTATGCGCTCGAAACCTTCCTCGGCAAGCCGGATTTCGGGCAGGTCGGGCACAGTTTCCTCCCGCCCAAATTTGACGGCACGGAGAGCGTCCTGCTCGCAGTCGGCATCCTCGGCGCGACGGTGATGCCGCACGTCATTTATCTCCACTCCGCGCTGACGCAGCACCGCATCACGCCGAAGAACGCCACCGAGGCGCGGCGTCTCTTCCGCTTCGAGGTGATCGATGTCGGCATTGCCATGGGCATCGCGGGCTTCATCAATGTAGCGATGCTCCTGATGGCCGCCGCCACCTTCCATGCGCACGGCTTCACCAATATCGACGCCATCGTGGATGCCCACAAGACGCTGGAGCCGATCCTCGGCAGCAGCGCGGGCGTCATCTTCGCCATCTCGCTGGTCTTCTCCGGCCTCTCGTCGTCGGCGGTCGGCACGATGAGCGGGCAGATCATCATGCAGGGTTTCCTCCACCGGCACATCCCGCTCTGGGTGCGGCGGATCGTGACGATGCTCCCCTCGCTGATCGTCATCGCCATCGGTCTGGACGCGACGCGGACGCTGATTATCAGCCAGGTCGTCCTCTCCTTCGGCATCCCCTTCGCGCTCGTCCCCCTCGTGCTCTTCACGCGGCGGCGCGATATTATGGGCGCACTCGTCAACCGCCCGGTGACGACCGCAGCGATCACTATCGTCGCCGGGGTGATCATCGCGCTCAATCTCTTCCTCTTGCGGCAAACGTTCTTCGGGGGGTAAGCCACATGTTCGCGCACCTGCTCGTCCCGCTCGATGGCTCCGGGCTGGCGGAGACAACCCTCCCCTACGTTCGCGCGCTCGCGCATGCGTACGGCGACGGCGGGCGGGTGACGCTGCTACATCTGATCGAGCGGGGGGCGCCGTCGTCCGTGCATGGCGCGCGCCACCTCACCACCGTGCCGGAGGCGGACGCCTACCTCACCGCAATCGCCGAGCGTCTCCGTGCCGAGGGCATCACGGTTGACACGCATGTGGACACCAACGAGGGTGGTGACACGGCGGGCCGGATCGTTGACCACGCGGCGGAGATGCGGGCAGATCTCGTCGTTCTCTGCGCTCATGGGCGGAGCGGCCTCGGGCGCTGGCTCTTCGGCAGCATCGCGCAGAAGGTGCTCGCGGTCGGTGTCGCGCCGGTTTTGATGATCCTGCCGACCGCCGGGAGCGAGCCGCGCCTGCCGACGTTGAATCACATCCTGCTGCCGCTCGACGGCACGCCGGACGCGGAGATCGCCCTGCCGCTCGCGGAGCAAATCGCGCGCGCCACGGGCGGGACGATGCATCTCGCGCTCGTCGTACCGACGGTCGGCTCGCTCTCCGGTGCGATGTCGAGCGTCGCCCGCTTCAGCCCGAAGGTGACGGCGGAACTTCTCGAAAGCGCGGGCAGCGACGCGGTCCTTTACCTGAATGCCCTCGCAGGTCGCCTGCGGATGGCGGGCATCCCGGTGGAGACGAGCATCGCGCGCGATGATCCGGCGACGGCGATCCTCGATCTCGCGAAGCGGGCCCGCGCCGACCTGATCGTGATGGCGAGCCACGGCCGCGCCGGGATGGGCGGCGCCTGGGCGGGTAGCGTGAGCAACAAGGTACTCGCCCGCGCCCCCGGCCCCTTCCTCCTCATCCGCGCCCCCGGCACGCCACAGACTATCGCCTGACAGCCCGAGCCCACCCCTACCCCTCCCGGCGCGGGAGGGGAACTCACCGTCGTTGTTCGTAGCAATCGACCACGAAATTTCCCGTATCGCTCCCCCTCTCCTTTGTTTGGCAAAGGAGAGGGGCCGGGGGTGAGGTTCCTCTACCCCCGTCGCATCGCCCAGACGTGGACGGTGCTTTCCGGGAGGTCGCTCTCGGTGACGACACGGAAGCCGTGACGCTCGTAGAAGGGGATGGTGCGCGCTTCGAAGGTTTCCAGATAGCACGGCTCTCTCGCTGTATCCATGCGTGCGAGCATCGGCTGAATGAGCGCGCCGCCGATTCCCTGGCCTTGCCGCTCCGGTTCGACGCCGAGATATACGAGCCGCCAGTGCGGTTCCGGCATGATCCGCGCGTGGAGCGTTTCGAGGTGCGTCGTCAGGGCGCCGAGCCGACCCATGATCTCCGCATTCAATTCAGTTGCAGCGTCGTTGATGCCTGCCTGCGCCATTCCCCCATCGGTCAGCGTCGTCTCGCCGGGCGGGAGCCAGAGCGCGATCGCTTCGAGCGTATCGCCCGTGGTATATCCCTCGCCGTGCGCGAGCGCGTATCGCACGATTGGGGTGAAGAGGAAGGGCAGATCGCGCGAGCGCTGAACCAGATCCGGGATCATGGAGACCATCCCAGCGTCTTCCTGGAAGGCCCGCGAGAGCAGCACCGCCGCCGCAGTCACCTGCGATTCCGACAGCCGCACGGGGCCACTCATCGATGCCAACGCGCCCTCCTCTTCTCTCGTCTGCCAGTCCGCCGTTGCGCCAAGCATGATCGGTTGAGACGGGATACGCAAGTCCGTTTTCTGCTCATTGCTCATTGCTCAATACTCCCGTTCCCGCTATCGTTCGGCCATCGTCGTTCTGAGCGATGCACGAGGAGGACGTAATGACCGTCGAACTTGCCGAGATTGCGCTACCCGAATTTGGCATGCCACAGGTCGAGCCGGAGATTCCCGTCGCCACCTACGAGGCGCGCATCCGCGAGGCGCGGGAGCGGGCCGCCTACTCCGGCTACGATGCGTTGCTCGTTTACGGGGACCGCGAGCACTTCGCCAATATCTCCTATCTGACGGGATATGACCCCCGCTTCGAGGAGGCGCTCCTGATCCTCGCGCCCGGTCGCCCGCCGACGCTGCTCGTCGGCAACGAGGGCGTGGCGTACGCCGCCCTGAGCCCGCTGCCGGTGGAGCATGTGCTCTATCAGAGTTTCAGCCTCCCCGGCCAGCCGCGCGGCGCGAGCAAGCCACTCGCCACCATCCTGCGCGAGGGCGGCATCAACCCCGGCGCGAAGGTCGGCATCGCCGGATGGAAGTACTTCCTGCCCATCGAGACGGCGACGCCCGCCGCGTGGATCGAAGCGCCCGCCTACCTCGTCGATACACTGCGCGAAATGCGCTGCACGCCGCTCAATGCGACCGCCCTCTTCATGGACCCGGCGCGCGGCCTACGCGCTCTCAACGACGTGGACCAACTCGCCCGCTTCGAGTACGCCGCAACGCTCAGTTCCGAGTCGATCAAGCGTGTTTTGTTCCACGTGCAACCGGGGATGACGGAGTACGACGCCGTGCAGTTGATGGGGCTTAACGGTTTCCCGCTCGCCTGCCACCCGATGTGTTCGGCGGGCGAGCGGGCGGCGGCGGGATTGCCCAGCCCGTCCAGCCGCGTGCTGCGCGAGGGCGACCCGACGACCGTCGCCCTCGGCCTCTGGGGCGCGCTCAACGCGCGGGCGGGTTTCCTCGTGCATGATGCGGACGGACTACCGGATGGCGTGCGCGATTATGTCGAAAAACTCGTCGCACCCTACTACCAAGCGATTGTCGAATGGTACGAGGCGGTCGGCATCGGTGTGACGGGCGGCGAGTTGTTCGCGATCATCGACCGCCACCTCGGCGACCCCTTCTTCGGCGTCGGCCTCAACCCCGGCCATCTGATCCACCTCGACGAATGGCTCAATTCGCCGATCTTCCGCGACTCGCGGCAGGAATTGCGCTCCGGCATGGCGTTGCAGGTCGATGTCATCCCCGCCACCCACTCGCCCTACCACACGACGAACATCGAGGACGGCATCGCTCTCGCGGACGAATCGTTGCGGCAGGCATTCGCCGCAAAATACCCGGAGGCGTGGGGGCGCATCCAGCGGCGACGCGCCTTCATGCAAGACACGCTCGGCATCCGCCTCAAGCCGGAAGTGCTTCCCTTCTCCAACATCCCCGCCTACCTGCCACCCTTCTGGCTCTCGCCGCAGCGCGCGATGCGTATCGGGTAATCTGAACCGCCAAGGACGCCAAGAGCGAATACACGCACAGAGATCGCAGAGGACACAGAGGGAGAATATTTCTCTTCTCGGTGCTCTCCGTGTCCTCGGCGATCTCTGTGCTCGGTATCCCTCTCCGTCTTGCGATTCACACGCTACGATGTTGCTTCGACAACGACGGACCCGGCGACGACATCCTGCAAGGTGAGGCGGCTGGCGAGGTTTTCGGCGATGTAGCCCGCCGCCATCCGGTTCGAAGCATCCGCCCCGGCTTGATCGGTGAAGATGCTGACGGAAGCGAGGCTACCGTCGCCGCCGTCCACGACGTAGAAAGCGATAAAGCCCGGCGCCTCGCGGATGATCGGCACGAATCCCTCGGCGACGATGCGCGCAATCACATCGGTCGGCCCGCTCGTCGTGTATCGCCGCACGCTCATGTAGTGGTTCATGGGACGCTCCTTACGATGATTGAATGTCGGCCGGAACTATCGGATGATGCCGACATACTCCGCAGCGGTGTTATAGCAGAGAGGGAGGTAGGGGCGATGGCGCAGCAGACAATACCCGAGGCGTGGGTGACGCTGGCGACGGAGGAGCAAATCCGCGCGCGGATACCGGCGGACGCACCCCGGCATCCGTACGATTTCGGTTTCCTCGCGCCGATGTCGCGGCTGACGCAGGCGCACCCGGAAATCGGGCCGAAATTCTCCGCCCTCTTCGCGCAGATCATGTTCGCGCCCGGCGCACTGACGCGGCAGGAGCGCGAGATGGTTGCGGGCGTTGCGGCGGCGGCGCAGGATTGCTACTACTGAACATCCTCCCACGCGGAGTTTCTGCGTGTCGAGCATGGCGATCCGGCATTGGTCGAGGCGATCAAGGGGCGGCGCTGGCGCGAACTGGATCATCTCACCGCGCGGCAGCGCGCCCTCTGCGCCGTCGCGGAGAAGATGAGCGCCACGCCGACCCGGATGGTCGAGGAGGACTGGCGTCCGCTGCGCGATCTCGGCTTCGACGACCGCGCCTGCCTCGAAGTCGCCCACATCGTCGGCATCTTCAACTACCTCACCCGCCTCGCGGACGGCCTCGGCCTCCAACTCGATCCCGCCACCCGCGCCGCCGCCGAAGGCGGTCCCGCCCTGGAGAGACCGGGAGATTGAACCACCAAGACACCAAGAAGAACACAAAGACTGAAAAAGAGAAATACAATGGACGCGGAACTTCTCTCGCCGTTTTGTCTCTCCTTGGTGTTCTTGGTGTCTTGGTGGTTTCAAGAGAGGTAGCTCATGGCGGTATCGACGGAGATGAGTGCCGAGCGGCAGGCGCGGGCGAAGGAGTACGCCGGGATACGGCGGCGGCTCTCCTTCGCGCGGACGGTGGCGACGTTCGTCGTGCTGGCCCTTCTGGTCGTGACGCCGCTGTCAAAGGGGGTGCGGACGGCGATTGAGGGGCGAGCGACGAGTCAGTGGCTCGTCGTGCCAATGTATATAGTGATCTTCGGGCTGGCGTCGGAGATTATCTCGTTCCCGCTCGGGGTGTACAGCGGCTGGCAATTGCCCCGGCGGTATGGGCTCTCGCATCAGTCGTTCCGCGACTGGCTGGCGGACCTCGCGAAGGGATCGGCAATCGGCGGCGCGCTCGGGCTGGGGATGGTCGAACTCCTCTACTGGGGCCTGCGGCGGCTGCCGGACTGGTGGTGGCTGGCCGGCGGGGTTGTGTACCTTCTCTTCAGCGTCGTGCTCTCGAACCTCGCCCCGGTACTTATCATGCCACTCTTCAATAAATTCATGCCGATTGCGGACGATGCGCTCCGTGACCGGATGCTGCGCCTCGCGGAGCGGGCCGGGACGCGCGTGCGCGGCGTCTTCGCGATGGACTTCAGCCGCCGCACGAACACCGCCAACGCCTTCGTCACCGGCATCGGTGGGACGCGGCGGATCGTCCTCGGCGACACGCTGATCGCCAGCTTCACAGCGGAGGAGGTCGAGGTCGTGATGGCGCACGAACTCGGCCATCACGTCCACGGCGACATCTGGCGCGGCATGGCCTTCGATACGGTCGTGACGCTGGTTGGCCTCTTCATCGCCAATTTGCTCCTCCACGCGGGCGTGGACGCCTTCGGCTACCGCGCCGTGAGCGATGTCGCGGCCTTCCCGCTCTTGGCGCTCATCCTCTCCGCCTTCGGGTTGGTGACGATGCCGCTGACGAACGGCTACAGCCGCGCCCGCGAGCGCGCCGCCGATACCTACGCGCTGACACTGACCGGCAACGCGCCCGCCTTCGTCACCGCGATGCAGCGACTGGCCAATCAGAACCTCGCGGAAATGTCGCCGCCCGCCTGGGTCGTCTGGCTCCTCTACAGCCACCCACCCCTCGCCGAACGCATCCAACGCGGCGAGACATATATCGATAGGTCGTGATCCGGCTCCCCTTCCCTCCGAGGGAAGGGGTTGGGGGTTAAGAAGATTGCCCGCATTCATCCCCGGCCTGCAACTGAGTGGGACGTTCTACCGGGAGGCGGTGCGGCCGATCCTCGACGTACACTTCCCCGGCCTCATCTACGCCGCCGCGTTGATCGGCAACGGCTCGGATGTGCTTGGATATGATACGGCCCGCTCCACCGATCACGGCTGGGGGCCGCGCTGCTGGCTCTTGCTGCCCGACGCCGATGAGGAGACGTACCGAGGTCCGATTGACGAAGCGTTACGGTCGCACTTGCCGCACACCTTCCGGGGCTACCCGACGAACTTCAGGCACGCCGCGCACGGCAGCCCGCTGCTGGAAGCGATTTCGTCCGGCCCGGTAAACCATCAAGTTGTGATTGCCGCGCTCCCTCGCTTCTTTATCCATCGTCTCGGCTTCGACCCAATGGCGACGATCACGGCCGTGAACTGGCTTGTCTGCCCGCAGCAGGAACTGATCGAGGTGACGCGCGGCGCGGTCTTCCACGACGGATTCGGCGTACTGACGGCGGCGCGGCGGCGGCTCGCCTACTACCCGCACGAGGTCTGGCGCGCGATGCTGGCGGCCCAGTGGCAGCGCATCTCACAGGAGGAGGCGTTCATCGGGCGGTGCGGCGAGGTGGGGGACGAGATCGGCGCGGCGGTCGTCGCGGCGCGGCTCGTGCGGGAGATCATGCGCCTCTGTTTCCTGATGGAGCAGCAGTACGCGCCGTATAGCAAGTGGCTCGGCACCGCGTTTGCCCGACTCTCCTGCGGCCCCGCGCTTGGCCCAACCCTCTGCGACTGTGCTCCATGCGACGACGTGGCAAGACCGCCAGCGGCCGCTTGGCGTCGCCTACGAAACCGTCGCACGGATGCACAATGCCCTCGGCATCACCGCGCCCCTTGATCCGCGCAGCGGCCACTACCATGGTCGCCCATTCAAAGAACAGGAGGGCCGCCCCTTCACCGTCATCCACGCCGAGCGTTTCGCCGACGCAATCCGGCAGACCATCGCGGATGACATGCTGCGCGACACCGCATCCTTCATCGGCGGCATCGACCAATGGGTGGACAGCACCGATGTCCTGTCACACCCGGATCGCGTCGCACATCTGCGCTCATTGTTCACCGAAAAATCGCCCCCTTCCCTGCGAGAGAAGGGGGCAGGAGGTTAAGAAAATCAGGCGCACACCGGCGCGTCGGCGCTCCAGCGGTTGAATGCCGTATGTTCTTCAGTCGCCAATTGATCGCGCACCATCAGCCAGTTGCGCTGCCAGATTGCCGGATCGCGCACGACGGATTCCGGCTGCGCGGCGCTGTGGGCAATGAACCCGGCGGGCGCGAAGGCGGGCCGACCTGTCGGCTGCCCGACCGGTTGATAGCGGAGGTCGAAACTAATCCGCACCTGATCGGGCGTCACATTGTCGAGCGAGCTATGCACGGTACTCTGCGTCATTAGCAAGAGGCTACCGGGCTTCATCGGCAGCGCCACGGGGTCGCCGGGCGGGAGCATTGCATCGGGGATCGCCAGCCCACCGGGGCCGCCCGGGCAGTGGTCGAAGAGTTCGCGCCCGTGGCTGCGCGGGATCACCTGCATGCAGCCGTTCGCGATGGTCGCCTCCGTGACCGGCATCCAGACGGTGAGGATGGACGACTCATCCGCCTCGGGCATCAGCACGCCGTTGTCCTGGTGCCAGGGAATTTTGGCGATCAGGCCGTTCGCCGGGTCCGCGACGGCGCGCTTCGGCAGCTTCATGCGCGTGTGCTGCACCGGGCAGGAGAAAATCTCCGGCCCGATCACGCTCGCGACGACAGCGAGCAGACGCGGGTTCGTGAGCACGCGGAACATCGCCGGGCCGGCATAGATCGGTGTATCAGGCCGCACGCCCGTCTGCGGCAGCGAGAAGTCGAAATACTGCGAGAGCACCCGCCGGCTCTCCGCGCAGATTTCCGTCACGCGCGCCGCGAACGGCAAGTCCGCGTAGGTGGACGAGATCGCCCCGTCTGCATAGAGCCGGTCCGCGATGGCGTCGAGGATCGCGCCGTACTCGTCCAGCACCGGCGCGAAATCCCGCTCCGGGTCGAGCACGCCCTCGACGACGAGATAGCCCTCCGCCGCGAACTGCTGCAATTGCGCCTCATTTAGTCCGGACATATCATCCTCCTCGTCAGGCAAATATAGGGATATGGCGTTCCGCTAATCGACGCTCAATCACATCTCGTCGCGCCAATCCGTCGAGGTTGACACCATCACTCACATAGAGCAATTCCACGCCGTTCGGTTCACCGTCCGATCCGTAATCAATATTGCGATAATCATCGATGACGTCCATATGATCCCATGGCGCTTTACGGAGATAGATGTATGCGGCGTCTACTCCGAGTCATCGGTCATATAAGGAATGTGGCGTTTTTCGTTCATTTCGTCACCTTCACGGTAATCATCCTCAGCAAACGTAATATCGTGCGATATATTATGCAAAGACCTTGATATGTTGCTGTTCTAGAAGCATGGATACGACATTTCGCGCCGGCACATCATCGAGATTGACGCCCTCGCTTACGTCCAATAATTCTACCCCGATCGGTTCACCGTCTTCCGCATAATCAATGAGGCGCGACCCATCGAGATTCCGCGTGCGTGCAATCGGCATATCTTCGCGAAGGAAAATATATGCGGCGTCGGCCTCGCGATTGTAGGTTATCCGTGGCATAGAATCGACTCCTCACTCGTACCATGTCGTGCGGGTCGTCATCGGTTTGCGGTTCTTCCAGATGCAGACGTGGATAATTCGTCCATCAATCATTCGGAAGAAGACTACCTGCCCTTTGGGATCATGATACCGACCGTCGGGCTTGCGAATCGTCGCGTCGATCTCTGCGTCGGTTATCTTCCGCTGCTCCATGCGTTCGCGGGTATGTCCATCGATGAGATAACGCATCGCCGCCCTTCCAGTGTACCATGCCGAAAATCTCGAAACGATGCACTGGTCTGAGCAACGAAAGACGCCGCCCCTGAGAAGGGGCGGCGTCTTCGCGTTGAGAGGTTTACACGTCCTTGTTGAGCGTGAGCAGGAACTCCTCGTTGGTGTCGGTCTTGACGATCCGGCTGAGCATCAGTTCGATGCCTTCGGAGCCGCCGAGCATGGAGACCATGCGGCGCATCGTCCAGACCTGCCGGAGCGTATTGGAGGAGAGGAGCAGTTCCTCGCGCCGGGTGCCGCTGCGCTGCACGTCGATCGCGGGGTAGATGCGCCGCTCGGCCAGCTTGCGGTCGAGGTGCAGCTCCATGTTGCCGGTGCCCTTGAACTCCTCGTAAATCACGTCGTCCATGCGGGAGCCGGTGTCGATCAAGCAGGTGGCGACGATGGTCAGGCTGCCGCCGCCCTCGATGTTGCGGGCCGCGCCGAAGAAGCGCTTCGGCGGATAGAGCGCGACGGGGTCGATACCGCCGGAGAGCGTGCGCCCGGAGGGCGGCACCGCGAGGTTGTACGCGCGGGCGAGGCGGGTGATCGAGTCGAGCAGGATGACCACATCGCGGCCGCCCTCGACGAGCCGCTTGGCCCGCTCCAGGGCCATCTCGGCGACCTTCGCGTGGTCCTCAACCGGCTCATCGAAGGTGCTGGAGACGACTTCGCCGTCCACGGAGCGGCGCATGTCGGTCACTTCTTCCGGGCGCTCGCCGATCAGACAGACCATCAGGTGAACGTCCGCGTGATTGGTCGTGATGCCGTTGGCGATCTGCTTGAGGAGCATCGTCTTGCCCGCCTTCGGCGGCGAGACGATCAGGCCGCGCTGGCCGCGCCCGACGGGCGCGACGAGGTCGACAAGGCGCGTCGAGAGGACATCCGGGCGCGTCTCCAGTTGCAGCAGCTCCATCGGGAAGATCGGCGTGAGCGAGTCGAAGTGCGGGCGATTGCGCGCCTCATCGGGGCTGACGCCGTTGATTGCCTCGACGCGCAGGAGGCTGAAGAACTTCTCGCTCTCCTTCGGCGGACGCACCTGGCCGGAGACGAAGTCGCCCGTGCGCAGGCCGAACTTGCGGATCTGCGATTGCGAGACGTAGACATCCTCGGGTCCGGGCAGGAATCGCTCCTGCCGCAGGAAGCCGTAGCCATCCTCCACGATGTCGAGGACGCCGGAGCCGAAGATGTTGCCCTGCTGCTCCGTCTGCGCCTGCAAGAGGCGATAGATGAGGTCCTGCCGCCGCAGCCGCGTCGGATTCGCCAGTCCCCAATCGTTCGCCATCTCCAGGAGTTCTTCCTGGCTCTTGGCGTCGAAATCCGCCACCGTCAGGTCGTTCACGTTCGGCGGCGTGAGGTTCTCGACCACGTAACTGGGCACGCGCGGCGTGTCGTTGTAGGAGCGGGAGGACGCGCCGTTGATGTTCGCGTAGTCACGCCCGTTCGAGCGGTATTCGTTATTGCCGCGTCGCTCGTTGCCACGCTCGACGCGCGACTGCTGATTGTTCCGGCTGCCGCTTTGGGACTGCTGGTTCTGCCGCCCCTGCATACCGCCGCGATCCGGGCGCATATTCTGGCCTTGCCGCTGATCGTCACGCGGCGGCCGCGCATAGGGCTGCTGCCCACCCTGCGGGCGCGGCTGGCGCTCCTCGCGCGGTGGCCGCGTATACGGCTGCCCCCCCTGCGGTCGGGCGGGGACCTCGCGCGCGGGGGCGAGCGAGGCGGGCGGCTCCGGCATCTCCGGCGGTTCGGTCGTCGTCATCAGCCCGGCGCTGCCGAACATCTCGCGATCCGATACTACGTGCGGCGGCGATCCAGCGGCGGGAGATGCGCCATCCGTGCCGTTGCTGCTCTCCATTGGTGCGGCAGGCAATTCGGCCTGCACCGGCGCGGCGGGCTCCGGCGTAGCGACGGCGTTCGTTGCCGCGAGCCGCGCGGCAGCGGTTGATCCGGGCGGGCGACCGCGACGGCGCGGCGCGGGCGCGCCGTCCGCTGTTGTGGTGGCTGGCGCGTCGGACGGGGCGGACGCAACCGGGGCGACCGTCTCGTTCGTAGCTTCCGGGGTTTTCGTGGTGCGCGTACGGCGGCGGGGGGCCGGCGTTTCCGTGGCGGGCGGGGAGGCGGTTTCGACCGTTTCCGTGCGCTCGTCGATCGTGGCGGTGCCTTGCATGTCGTCATTCATCTGTTGTTGCTTTGTCCTTTGCTTGAGGTGAAACACTCATCATGCATCGCGCAAGCACGCGATACAGCAAACACGAGCCGGGGTCCCGTTGCGATAGCCAGTACGGCGCGGTTCAGGTAGCTTACTCCGCATGTGATGGCCCTCGTCATCACGCCCCGAACCACGCAGACGCACGGGAAACCAGAGAGGGAACACTCCACTGCCATATATCAGTGCCATACGAGGACACAGGCATTGCTCCGGTCACGCGCTATCAACGTGGACTCCAGAGAACTCAATGCAGGGGAGACAGTGCGCAGCGGCCGATGGGCGCTGCCGCGATGCGGAGGTATGCCGCACCGATGCGTTGGCTGCATTTTAGCATACCTGTCAAGCAATCGCTAGTGCCAGCAATCGGCGTCAGCGATGGCCCAGGCTGTACCCGGAAGAATCCCTCTCATCCGCCGTGTCTGTTGCTGTATACAACACGCATCTATTCACGCTCATTCCCGGACTTGCGTGTCGGTTATTCGCCCTTCCGTTCCGGTCGATTCACATGCCCCGCGCTGGCAGCGATGGCGAGAGGAAGGTACACTGATTCCTGCGTCCGAGGGCGCGGATTGACCGCTTTCGAGGAGGAGTAACACCGTGACGACGACCGCCTATCCGTCCACCGCGCGATACGAAGCGGTGAAGCAGCGCATCCAGACCGCCATCGCCTTCCCGGTCACGCCGTTCCACGCCGATTACTCGCTCGATGAGGCGGGCCTGCGCCATCTCGCCCGCTTCATGGTCGAGGGGGGCATCCAGGCGCTCGTCGCGGCGGGCGGCACGGGCGAACTCTACAATCTCGACATCGACGAATGGCGCGCGGTCGTCCGTGCGACGGTCGAGGAGGTGGAAAAGCGCGCGTTGGTGATCGCCGGCGTCGGCTTCAATGGCGTGACGGGCGCGAAAATGGCGCGCGAGGCGCAGCAACTGGGCGCGGACGCCATCCTCATCTTCCCGCCCTATTACCGCACCGGAGACGAGGACGGGCTATTCGCCTACTACCGGATGATCGCCGATGCGACCGAACTCCCGATCATCCCCTATAGCCGCGACAACGCCGTGCTCGGCCCGCGCATCGCCGAGCGGCTCGCCACGATCCCGAACGCCATCGCCTATAAAGACGGCCAGGGCAGCGTGCGCAACTTCATGCGCGTCCGGCAGCACCTCGGCGACCGCTTCATCTGGCTTGGCGGCACGGGCGACGACCTCGTCCCCGCCTACTTCACGGCGGGCGCGCAGGGATACACCTCGTCAGTGGCGAACGTCTCGCCCCGCCTTGCCCTCGATCTCCTCCACGGCGTCCAGCAGGGGAAATTCACCGAGACGCAGGAACTGGTGGACCGCGCCGTCGTGCCGCTCTACGAACTGCGCGACAAGCGGCGCGGCTACGAGGTCTCGGCGATGAAAGCGATGATGGAAGGGCGCGGCCTGCCCGGTGGCCCCGTGCGCCCGCCCCTCCTCGACCTGAACGCCGAAGAAAAGGCCCAAGCCGCCGCTTGGGCCGCAGATTGGCCGTATTGAAGTAGCGAGTACGAGGGGTGACTCGGAGCCTCGCTCGTTACTCGCTTCTCGCTACTAGTCCGTAGGACGGGGGCCGGGATCGCTGAGGTCGGTCAGGTGCAGATGGTTGATGACGCGGATGGTCAGGTCGTTCTCGCAGCGGATCTGGCAGGAGAGGCGGACATTCTCCGGCAAATCCGTTTCCCGCGCGAGGCGCCCCTTCTCGGCTTCGCCCATCTCACCCGCGTCGCCCGCGAGCAGTTCGATGCGACAGGTCGTGCAGCGCGCGTTCCCGCCGCAGCGATGTAAGATGTCGATCCCCGCATCCTCGATGGCGAGGACGAGTTTCTTATCCGCGGGCGCCTCGAACGTCTTGTCTCCCTCGGCCGTAATTGTCGGCATTTGTCTTCCTTTCCCTCTCCTCCATGCAATCACGCTCCGCCCATCGCGGAGCCTGCCCGGCGGCATCGCGCACGCGACACCGCCGGGGATTGTACCCTTGTCTGGGCCCGTGCGCTCTAACGGCCCGCGTTCCATCCCTATTCCTTCGCGCTCCGACACGGTATTCCCCCGCGCCGCCCGGCACGCCAGCAATACGATACAATGCGCATCTCGGCGGGAGTGCGGGCGCTCCCGTTCACCCAGGCAATAGACGGAGACAGGTCGTCGCGATGAGCAAGAACACGCAGCCCGCGCCTTTTCGCGCCGTGATCGTCGCGGGTGGCCCGGTTGGGGACGATGCGTTCGTGCGAACACACTGCGCGACAGCGGACCTGCTGATTGCGGCGGATGCCGGGGCGGTGACGCTCGAACGGCTCGGTATCGCGCCGCACCTCGCGGTCGGCGACTTCGATACGGCGGGGCCGGCGGTCGTCACGCGGCTCGCCGCCCGTGGCATCCCGACCGAGACGCATCCGGTCGCGAAGGACTACACCGACACCCATCTCGCCATCGCCGTCGCCATCGCGCGCGGCGCGACGGAGGCCATCGTGCTCGGCGCACTCGGCGGCCCCCGCTACGATCACATGCTGGCGACCGCGCTCGGCCTCGCGCACCCGGAGTTCGCGGGCGTCCCTGTCCTGCTCGTGGACCCGCTGCATACGATGCGCGTCCTCCACCCCGGTGAGTCGATGACGCTCCATGGCACGCCCGGCGAATACATCTCGCTCTTCGCGCTCACCGAGTCCGTCTCCGGCGTCTCCGGCGACGGTCTGCTCTATCCCCTGCCCACCACCTTCCGACTCGGCGATAACATCGGCGTCTCCAACGAACTGACCGCGCCGGACGCCACCGTTTCCGTGCGCGAGAGCGGCATCCTGCTGGTCATTCAGACGCATCTCCGGCGGGAATCTGTCACATAATCGGCAAACCCCTTGACAAGCGATGCGCGTATACGTACATTTGTTCTACTCGGCTTTTCGCGGCTTCGTTCGGAGTGGCACGCTATGATCGCCCCCCAGTTGCAATCGGTTTTCGTCTTCGTGCGCGATCTCGACCGCGCGATCTTCTT
This sequence comes from uncultured Chloroflexia bacterium, assembly GCA_963847195.1. Taxonomy (GTDB): domain Bacteria; phylum Chloroflexota; class Chloroflexia; order Thermomicrobiales; family JALYUS01; genus JALYUS01. Next base: position 71,539 of record CAWJZC010000010.1, read on the forward strand.
CTACTGCGGCACGGTAGGATTCCCATTGCGGCGGCGCTGGGCGGGCGGTGCGGAGGTCGGCGACGGCGGCGCGGCGCTCATGCTCGCAGTCGCCGACGCCGATACCGCGCCGGAGGCCACGGGACGCTCGACGGGGCTCACCTTCGCCGTCGATCGCGCGACCTATGACAGCCTCGCGCGGCGTGGTGTCTTCGCGGCGCAACCCGTAGACTACCCGTGGGGCACGCTGGCGATCGTGGCGGACCCGGACGGTAACGAGTTTGCTCTGCTCGCGCCCAGCGCCATCGCGGTCGAGGAAGAGGAGCCGCACCCAATCCCGGCCATCCACGCGACATTCCGGCCACGGTTGAAGGGGAACGTATCGTGACAGAGGAGGGCGTCCGGCCCGAGATTCAGGCATACGTCGAGGAGCATCTGCTCCAGTGGCCGGGCGTGGCGAAGCGCAAGATCTTCGGCCACGACGGTTTCTACGTCGAGGGGCGGCTCTTCGCCTTCGTCGGCGATCGCGGCATCGTCCTCAAACCGCCGGCGGCGGAGAAGGCCATCGTCCGCGCGCTCGATGGCGCGGATGGCTGGTCGCCGGACCCCGGCGCGGACCGCAGCAAGGCGAACTGGATCACCGTCCCCTGCGCGGACGAAGATGCGGTTGAAACCTTGCTCCCCTACCTCGCACACGCGATGACTTTCATCCGCACCGCGCCGCAGACCGGCTGGCAGGCGGATCGCCGCCGCAAGCGGAACGAGAAAAAGGGCATGCCCATCGCGGAGTAGTGGTGGCACAGGCAGTTCATTGGCCGCCGAGCGCGCGGGGTTTGTCCGGGTTAGCGGCTACATGAATAATTTGAATCGCTCCCCCATGACCGGTTTTCGTACGCAGAGACGAATGAGTGCCACGGAATGTGGCACCGCTGCGAGAGCGCCGCTACCGGCGATTCTTCATCCTGCGGACGAACTTCAAGCCGGACCATCGGTCATCGATGGCGCAGACTTTGACATCGACCAACCCGGTACGCAGGCCAATCGCGCGGACGAAGTTTTCGGTGAGATCAGTCCCCGTCTTCGCCGCCGCTTTCGGCCAGGAAATCCAGATCATGCCGCGCTGGCCGATTTGGGATTGCCCAGCGGGGAACGTGGCTGCCAGATCGTCCTGCCGCGTCGTGAAGGAGTGGATGAAATCGAGATCAAGGTTCGGCGTGTCGTCGTCAACGAACGTCACGGATGTCGGCAGGGGGCCGAGCAAGGCCCAATACTGATCCGGCGCCTTGATGATCCGGGCACGAAAGCCCGCTTTGAGGCCCAATTTCTCGACAAGCGGCTTGCCCGAGTAGCCGACGACCATCGCTCCGCCCTCTGTCCTCTGTCCTCAATCCTTACTTCTTCTCTGCCCGCCGACGACAACGAGATCGCCGTCGCGCCAGACGCATTCGGCGTCCGAAAAACCGGCCTCATCGAGCAGGATGATATGCTCCCGCACCCCGAGGCCGTGGCTGAGGAAGTCCCCGTAGACCAGGCAGCCGCCCTCCTCCAGCGACGCATAGACCATGCGCAGGAGGTTACCGAGACGGGCACGAAAGACATCGTCCGTGCTCTCCTCGCCGACGATGCCGCCGAAGGTGGTGGACGAGACGGCGAGGGCGTAGGGCGTGCCGGGCAGCGGCTGCGCGGGGGCGTCGGGGTCGATCCGGTGGAGGAGCGGCACGGCGGGCGTGCCCCCCTTGCCCATCTTCTTCTGGGCCGTCTCGATATTCTCCTCGTCGGTATCGAGGAGCGTCAGGGGCAACTCGGGATAGGCGGCGTGGAAGCGCGAGGCGAGCGTGCCAACACCGCAGCCAATGTCCACCACGGACGCATCGGTCGGCAGCGGCGGCACGGCCCAGACAATCGCGGCGACCATCGCGGCGAAGTGCGGTTCGAGATAGTTGATGTGAATGTCGTACCAGCGGGCGTGCTCCCAGAAGGAGGGGTCCGGCGTCCGCGCGAGGCCACGCCGCCACGAAATCGGTGCATCCATCGCCCTGCTCCTTCACCGTACCACGCCGCTTCCTCCCGGCAGCGTAGCAAGAACGCTCCTCCCCGGCAAGGGAGACGAAAACCAGAAGCCGGGGAGAACCGCAAAGGATGCGGAGAGCGCGGAGGCCGCAAAGAGGGAAAGTCTTCTCCCTCCCTCTTTGCGATCTTCGTGTCCTTTGCAGTTCTCCCCGGCTTCCGTTACCCCGCGATTTGTGAAAGGAGGGCAACCGGGAAGTGAGCACAGATGGCGGCGAGGGGGAGGCCGGCGGCGCCATCGCGGGCGGTGGCGATCAGTTCCTCGCCGGTGAAGTGGTTGCGGTAGCGGCGGCCCGCGTACTCCGCCGGGAGGGCGAGCCAGGTGTCGCCCCAGATGTCCGCACCGAGGGGTACCTGTTCCTCGCCTCCCATCAGGCCGACAAAGAGACGGGGGACGACGATCAGGGCCGCCTCGTCGCCGGCGATGCGCGCGTAGGCACAGACATGGGCGGCTTTCGCGCCGTGCGTCTCGAGCGGGAGATAGTCGCCGCCGGTGAAGAGGGCGTCGTGGGCACGGCGGAAGTCGAGCGTGCGGGCGGTGAGGAAGAGCTTGATCCGACCGTCGTCACGCGTCTCGACCAGTTCGCTCGCGAGCGTGACGCCGCAGTCTGGGCATGCCGCGCGCTCAGTAAGGTCGGCGAGGATCGCGCGACGATGGTCGTAATCGACCGGGCGGCGGTTATCGGGGTCCACGAGGCTGAAATCCCAGAGTTCCGTCCCTTGATAGATGTCGGGCACGCCGGGCGAGGTTAGTTTGAGGAGCGCCTGCGCCAGCGCATTGAATTGGCCGAAGAAGGCAACGCGCCGCTGAAGCGGGCCGAAATCGGCGAGGAAGGCGTTCTGCTCCCCCTCCGCCAGCACGCCATCGACGAACGCGCCGAGCGCGCGGTCATAGGCCTCGTTCGGGTTGATCCAACTGGTGTGGACCTTCGCCTCTTTCGCCGCCTTGAGCATATAAGCCGCGATCCGCTCGCGGAACTCCCCGAACGACTCCGGCGTCGGGAACTCCACCGGCCAGGCGCCGAGGAGCGTCTGATAGAGCAGGTACTCGGCGTTCCGATCCGGGTACCGCTCGCCGCCGATCTCCGTCTTCAGGCGGGTCGTGTGCCGCGCCCAGCGAGTCAATGCACCGCGCCATTCCTCGGGCATTTCTGAGAGCACATCGATCCGTGCCCGCACATCCTCGCTCCGCTTCGTGTCGTGCGTGGAGGAGGCGAGCATGGTATGCGGCCAGTCGCGGGCGCGCGCGACATTACGCGCGTGGAACTCCGACACGCCGAGGCCGAAGTGGACGGGGTGGCCGCCGACCTCATTGAGCGAGACGAGGCGGTTGTAGACGTAGAATGCCGTGTCCTCGACTCCCTTCGCCATCACCGGCCCGGTGATCTGCTGGAACTTCATCACGAAGGCGAGCAACCCTGGCCGATCCTCCGGGCGGAAACTTTCGATATTCCGGAGGAGCAACGTATCGCGCAGGAAATCGAAGAGTTGGCCCGCCGTGCGCGGGTTGCGCCGCTTCGCCTCCGCCACCGCCTGCTCGACGTATTGCGCGTCGTGGTGCGTGACGGTCTCGGCCCCATCCGTCGTGTAGGTGCGATAGACGGGCAGGCAGGCGATCACCTCGCGCAGTGCGAAGGTGATGCTGTTCAACGTGAAATCGCGGTACGAGCGGTTGCGCTCCGAGATACGCTCCAACTGGTAACTGAGCGCATTGATCTCGCTGGCGAGCGAGATAAGCATGATCATCTTTTTCGTCGCGTTGACGAGGTTATTGAAACTCGTCTGGTTGCCGGTGAAACGCGTGTAGATGTCGTCGATTGCCTTGCCGTGCGCGCCGTCCACGAAGAGTCCGTTCGCCTCATTGAGGAAGTCGTACCCGGTCGTCCCGGCCACCATCCAGTCGTCCGGCAGCGCCTCATCCTCGGCGAGGATCTTCTCGGCGACGACATAGAGCGGCAGGCGCACGCGTCCTTCTTCATCGCCCTCGGCGTGCGCGGCGAACCAGGCGCGGACGGCCTCCTCCTCTTCACCCGCCTCCTCGTCGTCGCGCTCGGGCATCCGGGCACGGATGGCAGCGAGAATGTATTGCTCCTGCAACTGGCGGAAGTAATGCGGCGGATCCCAGAGGCCGTCCGGGTGATCGATGCGCAGCCCGGTCACCTTCCCCTCGGCGAGCAGGCGGAAGACGAGTGCGTGCGTCGCGCGGAAGACCTCGGGCTCCTCGACGCGGATCGCCGCCAGTTGGTTGACATCGAAGAAGCGCCGATAGTTGATCTCTTCCGCCGCGACGCGCCAGAAGGCGGGGCGGTACGGCTGCATGTCGAGCAGATCATCGAGCATTTCGATGCCGCTCTCGTCCGTCGCGTTGAAGGCGTCGAGCGCCGCCGCGACGGCATCACGGATTTCCGCACTGGCATCATAGAGCGTGCTGATGCGCCGCTTGATGACCTCCTTCTCGCGGTGCCGCTCGGCCATCTTCTCCGGGTCGGTCTCATCCGTCGCGGGGAGGTAGCCGAGCGCGGTGAGGATGCTCTCCAGCTCAAGCGTGTGCTCGTGCTCCGCGCCGAGCCGTTCGATCAGCGCGTCCAGCCGATAGCCGAGGATGCGGTCGTAGGTTTGCGGCGCGATGGGCAGGATCGTCTCCCAGTAATGGAGGAAGAATCCGCCATTCTCGTAAGTCAACCGCAACTGGCCGCCTTCGAGCACCGCACCGTACTGATCGCCGAGGATGGGCAGGAGCACCTTGTTCGCCAACTCGCGCTTGACCGGGTGCCAATCGATGTCGAAGGTCGTCGCATAGAGCGAGCTGGGGCCGTTCTCCAGCACATCCATCCACCACGCATTGCCGGGGTCGGCGATGCCCATATGATTGGGCACCATATCGAAGATCAACCCCATTCCGCGCTCGCGGATCGTCGTGGCGAGGGTGTCGAATTCCTCCGGGGTGCCGATTTCCGGGTTGAGCTCGGTGTGGTCGCAGATGTCGTAGCCGTGCTCGCTGCCCGCGCACGCCCGCAGGAGCGGCGAGGCATAGCAATCACTGACGCCGAGTTCGCTGAGATAGTCGATCAGCGGCTGCGCGTCCCGGAAGGTGAAATTGCGGTTGAATTGCAGGCGGTACGTCGCGCGCGGGATGCGCGCCCGTTCGAGCGATTCCTGGGCGACCGTCGTGACCGACGGCAGGGCGCGGATCTCTTCCAGCGTATTCTCTCCCACTTCCATGCCGAGGCCCTCCCCGAGCGCGACGAAATGCGTGACCCAGGCTTGCGCGTGCTCCTCGCCACGGCGGGCGCGTCGGTAGAACGCGCGGTACCGCGCCTGCAAGAGATCGTAGTAGATGTTCTGCGCGTGCCAGAAGACGATGCCGAAGGGGAGCAGCCGCGCCACGTCGACGACCTCGCGCAGCGCGATCAGCGGCGCGAGGTCTTCCGGGTCCGCCTGCCATTGCTCGGAAAGGCGCTCCGCGCGCCGCCGGAGCATGTAGGAGAGCCCCTGCGTGTCGAGCTCCACCTGCCACGTCTCGGCATCCCCCAGGAGTGACCGGATACGGTCGCGGTCGAGCGTTTCCGCGTCCAGGGAGCGCCGGAGGTCGCTGTTCGTGATGAAGGCCGCCGCTGTCTGGAAAGCCTGCGGCAGCGGCACATGGAGATCGCGCACGAAGCGCATCAGAGGCGCCTGACGGTCGTAGATGAGCCGGTAACTCGCCTCATCCTCGGCGAGCGTCGCGTCGAGGATGGTGGCGAGGATGCGGCGCTGCTCGTCGCGGAAGAGCGTCTTCAGCGAGTAGGTGGACTCGTGGAAAGAGCGGTCGATCGCGCGGATCGCCTCGGGGAAGTCGACGCGCGCGAACGCCTCGGTGATCCGCGCGACGAACTGCTCGTAGCCCTCGTTGTTCATGTCGGAGCTGACGCCGCCGCTGATCGTGTGGTCGCCGAGCGAGAGGGCGCCGAAGGTCTCCACGGCGGACTCGCCAGTGATCGACGAGGTGAAGCGCGCCCGCCCGACGACGACGGTCGCCCGGCCCGCCTCCAACCGCTGGTATGACTCGCGGTCCACGGTGTAGCAGTAGATCGAGGTGTCTGCCGGGTATTCGTCGTAGAGCGAGCTAATCGCGTAGTGCGCCGCCAGTTTCGCGGTATCGACGACGGCGGGTTTGACGAATTTCTCGTAGATCACCCGTCCGTCGCGGTGCTCGCGGAGGTTGCTCTTCGCCTCCTGGAGGAGCGCGAGGAAACGCGGCTCGAATGCGTCGCCGGCGATTGTCTCCGCCAGTTGGATGACGCGCCCGGCATACTCGATCACCTGCACCGTTTCGATGCCGGAGAGCTCATCGAAAAACCAGCCGCAACTCGTGTACATCAGCATCGCGTGGCGCTGCATTTCGAGCAGTTCCCAGAGCCGCACGCGCTCCGCCTCGGTCAGTTCTCGCACCGCATGGTCCGCGAGGAAGCGCGCGACATTCTCGTCCGAGCGGTCGAGGATGACACCGATGTAGTCATCCCGCGCCGCCCACGGGTCATGCACGAATTCTTGCAGCGCGGCCTCGTAGACGGGCGCGACAGCATCGCGCAGCCAGTCAAGGGCGGCGCGCAAGGGGCCGCGCCACCGCTGATTCCAGTCGGGGCGACCGCCCGTGTTGCAGCCGCAGTCGCTCCGCCATCGCTCGACGCCATGCGCGCACGACCAGGCGGTGTTCTCGATGATTTGCACCTCGTGTACGGGCGGGAACATCTCCAGGTACTGGCCGTAGTTCGTCAGGTGGGCGAGGCCGTTGGATTCGACATGGTGGAGCGCATAGGCGAGCGCCATGTCGCCGTGCGCGTGGTGGTGGCCGTATGTCTCGCCATCGGTGGCGATATGGACGAGTTGCGGCCAGGTGCGCTCGTCCGAATAGGCGCCGAGGAGGCGGTTTGCCAGGTTCTCGCCCCGGTCCAGCAGCCCCTCGAAGGCGACGCCGCGCGAGATCGGGCCGTCGTAGAAGAAGAGCGCGATGCTCCGGCCGGAGGGCAGCCGCTGCACGTAGGCGCGCGTCGGGTCGATGCGCGCCCCGGAGACATCGTCCCATTCGTCCGCGCCGAGTTCGCGCACCTGCCCCGCCTGCGATGGCGCGAGGATCGTGTATTTGAGCCCCTGCTCCGCCATGATATCGAGCGTTTCGAGATCCACGGCGGTCTCCGCCAGCCAAAGCCCCTCGGGGAAGCGACCGAAGCGGTGGGCAAAATCCCGGATTCCCCAGTGGATTTGCGTCCACTTGTCGCGCCGATTGGCGAGGGGGAGGATCATGTGGTTGTACGCCTGCGCGATGCCGCAGCCGTGGCCGCCGAAGCGGTCGAGGCTGTCGCGGTCGGCGTCGAGGATCGCCTGATAAATGTCCGGCGCTTTCGCCGCCATCCAGGCGAGCAGCGTCGGGCCGAAGTTGAAACTGATGCGCGCGTAATTCTGGACGATCTGCGCGATCCGCCTCTCGCCGTCGAGGATGCGCGAGGCGGCGTTCGGCGCATAGCACTCCGCCGTGATGCGCTCGTTCCAATCGTGGTATGGGTAGGCGGAGTCCTGCAACTCGATCGCCTCGAGCCACGGATTCTCGCGCGGCGGCTGGTAAAAGTGTCCGTGGATGCAGAGGTAACGTTCCGCCATTAGTCCCCGGTATTCCTTATCTTTCGAACAGCGCCACGCTCAACGGTTGCAGCGCGACCGTCGCGTCGCTGTCCGACGCCAGTATATCGGCAATCGCGCTCCCCGGCCCGCCCCACCGGGAAGCGGCGGAATCGAGGGTGAGCGCCCATCCCCGGCCAGCCCGCCCCGCGTCCCCCTCCCGAGGCGGGGGTGGGCTAATCGCCATTTTCTGCTCCTGGTCGCTGAAGTTGAAGCCGGCGAGCGTCTCGTGTTCCCCGGCCCAGCGGCGGACGGTGAGGGTTTTCGCCGCTTCGTCGCAGGCGACCGCGATGCATTCGAGGTCGAGCGCGGCGAGGGGCGGCAGCGTGCGGCGCAGGCGGAGCAAATCCTGATAGAAGAGCCAGAGCAGCCGATGCGGGCCGTCCTCGCGCTCGCGGTGGGTGAGCGTCGAGCGGTGGAAGGTGGCGGGGTCATCCGGGTCGGGCACGTCGCCCTCCCAGGCGAAGGAAGCGAACTCGGCGCGCCGCCCCTCCCGGACCGCCGCGATGAGCGCCGGGTCCCCGTGACTCGTGAAATACTGGAAGGGCTGCGACGCGCCGTACTCCTCGCCCATGAAGAGGAGCGGCACGAACGGCGAGAGGAGCACCGTGGCGGCGATCAGTTTCGCCCCCTCGAATGGGACGATATGGCTCAGGCGCTCGCCCGACGCGCGATTGCCGACCTGATCGTGGTTCTGGGAGCAGACGACGAATCGCCAGCCCTCGGCGGGCAGGGCGCGATTGCCGTGCCGTCGCTGCCGGTGCGGCGAGTACTTGCCCGCGTAGACGAACGACTCGCGGAACGCCTGCGCGAGATCGGTGACGCCCGTGAAATCGGTGTAGTAGCCGCGATCCTCGTTGGTCATCAGGACGTGCAGGGCGTGGTGGAAGTCGTCGCTCCACTGGGCGTCCATGCCGTAGCCGCGCTCCGCCGCCGGCCGGATCACCTTCGCGTCGTTCAGGTCGCTCTCCGCGATTAGAGAAAATGGCCGCCCCACCTGGCGTGCCCGCGCGTGCGTCACGTCCGCTAATTCGCGCAGGAAGGGGTAGGCGGAGCCATCCTTAATGGCGTCAATCGCGTCGAGGCGCAGGCCGTCCATGTGGAAGTCGTCGAGCCACTGGAGCGCGTTGCCGAGAAAGAAGCGGCGCACCTCGTCGCTCTGGGGGCCATCGAAGTTGACCGCCGCGCCCCACGGCGTCGTATACCGCTCGGTGAAGTAGGGGGCGTAATCCCAGAGATAGTTCCCCTCCGGGCCGAAATGGTTGTAGACGACATCGAGGAGCGCCGCGAGGCCGCGCGCGTGGCAGGCGTCCACCAGCCGGTGCAGCCCCTCGGGCCCGCCGTAGGAGTTCTGCACCGCGTAGAGTTGCACGCCGTCGTAGCCCCAGCCGCGCGCGCCGGGGTACTGCGCGACGGGCATGATCTCGATGGCGGTGACGCCGAGGTCCTTCAAGGTATCGAGATGCGGGATGACCGCGTCGAATGTCCCCTCCGGCGTGAACGTGCCGACGTGCAGCTCGTAGATGACAAATTGCTCCAGCGGCAGCCCGGACCACCCCGCATCGTGCCACCGAAACGCGCCGGGATCGGTCACCTGCGACGGCCCGTGGACACCGTCCGGCTGATAGCGCGAGGCCGGGTCGGGGCGTTCTTTCTCGCCATCCAATTGATACATATACCGCGTGCCGGGCGCGGCGCCATCGACCGTGGCGCGGTGATAGCCCCGCGCGTCCCGCTCCATCGGCACGCTGCGTGCCTCCGGTGCTTTCAGGCAGAGCACCACCCGCTCGGCGAGCGGCGCCCAGACAGAGAAATGGCACCGACCATCGCCCAGATAGGTCGCGCCCAGTCGTTCACATTGCAGCATGTCTACTCTCTCGCTCGGTTGCAAAGCCTCATCCCGGCGTGGCGCGCTCGCCCGCGCCATCCCAGCCGCGTCTGTATCGCAGGAACAAGGCCACTGCCCCGCCAGGTCCGACAATAAATGGCGCGCATGATGTCGCGGCTATGGTAGATTCCCATCATTAGCGGATGAGGCAATGAAAGGAGCACCGGGATGCGATTCGTGATGATCGGCGGGCTGCTGCTCGCGCTCTGCTGCGCCGCGACCGCCGATGCGGCGGGCAAAATGCCGCAGGAATATCGCGTCCTCGCCTCGACGACGGGCGAGTTCCCCGCAATCGCGCTGCTGGATTACTGGAACGGCGCGTTTGTCGGCTTCGCGGGGACGTACACGGACGCATTGACGATCGCCCGCGACGCCGCCGCGAACGGCGGATGGGAGACGGCGGGGATCGTGCCGGAGACACCGGCTCCGGTCGCGAGCGGCCCGGTCTGGGTCGTCCTGCTCATTCATACGGCGCCGCCCGGTGGCGACCCACCGCCCATTCCGGGGTTACTCGATCGCTGATCCAAAACCGCCTGCTTTTTACGCCATGTCGATACGAGGGAGGCTCCATGCGCGTTGAGATTGCATTCTGGGCGGAGAAAATCACCGGTCGGCCCGATGGTCGCCTGGACCTGGAAGGGTTCGGCCCATTCGTGCTCGCCACCTCGCGCCTGCCGATGGCCTTCCCGCCCTACGACCTGCCCGTGCTCCTCCGCTTCACGTCGCAGGACAAAGGCCGCCGCTGCCCCTTGCGCTACACGGTCTTTGCGCCGAACAACACGCCGATCTTCGACGATCGGACATCGGTCTGGTCGCCCTATCCCCAGACGCACGACATCATCACGGTGCGGCTGGAGCATTTCCCGATCGCGACGGACGGCGCCTATCGCATCGCCTTCGAGGCCGGGGGGGTCACGTTCGACGTGTTCTTCGATGTGTTGCTGCGCCCGGAGCTGGAAGCGGAGTCCGACGAGTCGCCGCGATAGCGGGGAAGCGCGCAATCACGCCTTGCGGAGCGGGTGGATGCGGCGTACGCTCAGGGGAACCGATCGACCACGACTGGCGGCAACCGCACCGGGAGGTATGAATTCACCATGGCAGAGAATAAGCCCAACCACGGATACGACGCGCTGCCGATGCACTTCGGTATGAATCTCGCCAGTGCGATCGGCGGCGAGGAGTTCATGGGCATCACGCTCACCGCCGTCGTCATCGACGGGGATGTCGCCTTCTTCGACGCGGGCGCGCTCCACGGCCGCTCGCAGGCGCAGCAGGGCATCCAGTTCTCCCGCAACAAAGCGGATGTGCCGGACGGCGCGCGCGTCGCGATGGTCTTCCTCGGTGTGCGGGACAAGGAACCGGCGACCGCCCGCTACGAGGGGATGATCGCCTGCGCGCTGCTCATCGATCGCGCGGCGGGCGTCGGCTGGCGCGACTTGACGCAAGAGGCGATGGCGATGCGCCGCGTCCTCGACGGCACCGTGGCGCTCGATGGCTTGACGGAGGCGGAGCGCGTCGCCCTCCAGCGCGCATTGGAGGAACCGCTCGATGGCGCGCTCTGGCGGAACACCGACGCCGCGCGCAAGGCGGCCGTCCGTGGCACCGGCGCGGGGGCCGCGACATGAGCGTGACAGCGGGGCGGCCGCCACTCGACTCCGTCACCTTCTGCCAGCGGATGAGCCAATCCTACGAGAACCGCATCCCGGCGGATGTCCGGGCGATCATCGCGGAGGAAGCAATCGCGCCGCTCGGCGAGCAGCCGCATATCGTTGATCTCGGTTGCGGGCCCGGCCTCTGGCTGCGCGATGTCGCCGCGCTCCGGCCGGGCGCGACGCTCACCGGCTACGACCGCGACGCGCGGATGCTCGACGCGGCGCGCGGCCTCGGCCTGAAACAGGCGAAGTGGCGGAGCGCGGACGTCAGCGCGCCCGATTTTTCCCTCAAACCGGACTCGTGCGACATCGTCGCGATGCACTTCTTTCTGCACTTCCTCGCGGACCCGCGACACATCCTGACGACGATCCGCGCTGCCCTCCGGCCCGGCGGCGCGTACGTGATGACGGGCTGGGTGCGCTCCTCGATGGCGGACTTCTACGCATTCTGGGCGCAGGCCCGCGCCGTCCTGGAGAGCGGATCGCCGGACGCGGGTCACCCGAACGACCCGGAAGTCTTCTGCTACCAGCGCTTCGCGGAATTCAACCGCTACACCCTCGACGATATCCGCTGGCTCCTCGACCGCCACGGATTCGCCGTCCGCCGCGATGGCATGTACACAAAGAATTTTGCCTATCTCATCGCTGGCGCGGAGTAGGCAGTAGTCGGAATGGACCATGTGACGCTAATTACTGCCTACCGTCTACTGCCTACTCATTGCTCGTTGCTCGTTGCTCGTTGCTCCACTATGATACGGACGATGGCAGATGTCCATCGGTGCAGCGCCCATTTCGTGCCGAATCGCGGTGAGCCGTGAGCGGGGGAACCAACACATCGGGGTGAATCAGCGGGAGCAACCGTTGTAGGGCCGTCTCTCCGGCCCGAATCCGTCAGCTAACCTCGTAGGCGATCAGAGAGGGAACGGGCGCAGGTCTCCTGCTCAGCCCTTCCCGGCTGCACCACAAATCGCGCGACGGCGGGCCATCGCCGCCCGTTTGTCGCGCCATGTGGAAAGGGGTTGGCATGGAGCGTCAGTCGGCGCCGACCTTGTTGATCGCGACGGATACCTGGGAACTCGTCTACGACTATAACCGCATCCTCCTGCCGCGCGGCATCCGCACCGCGCCGCACCCGCTCAATCACCGCCTGTTGACGCGCGTGCGGGAGCATCAGCCGGTCGCTATCCTGCTCGATTTCTCCGTCGCCGAGCAGGAGCACGGCCTCTTCCTGCTCGACGCGCTGCGGCACGACCCGCGCACCGCCCCGTGCCCGGTGATCGTCATGCTCGATGACCCCATCGCCTACGCAACGATCACCAGCCGCGCCTATCCGCACGTCAGCGCACATCTGAAGCCGATCAGCGCCGCGCTCCTGCTCTCGCTCGTCGGCGAGTACGCGCCCATGCTCCCGCTCGCCCCACCGCGCGGCGGCGATCATCTCCTGATGCACGCGGACGACTGAGGAAAATTAGCGAGTAACGAATAATGAGGGACGCTTGATCCCATCTCGTTACTCGCTACTCGTTACTTGTTACTACCGACTCCCGCGTTGACAGCCCACGGGGCGGGTGCTACCGTCGCGTGCATGTGAATCATCGGAGACCCACGAGGAGCCACGGGATCATGCAAACCGCCACACCACCACTGCACGACCTCGCGCCGGAACTGCACGAGAAGTACGATCGGCTGCTGGCGATTTTTGCCGAGATGGGCTCCGTGCTGATCGGCTTCAGCGGCGGCGTGGATTCGACGCTGATCGCCAAGGCGGCCTACGACGCGCTCGGCGACCGCGCCTTGGCGGTGACGGGCATCTCCCCCTCGCTGATGGTCGAGGAGGCGAATGAGTGCCCGAAGATCGCCGCGCACATCGGCATCCCGTACCTCGAAATCCGCACCGACGAGATGGACGACCCGAATTACATCGCGAACCCCGTCAATCGCTGCTATTTCTGCAAGAGCGAGTTGTGGGACAAGTTGACGCCGATTGCCCGCGAGCGCGGCTACGCGGTGGTGGTGGACGGCTCGAATGTGGACGATCTCGGCGAGTTCCGCCCCGGCATGGAGGCGGGCCACGAGCGGCACGTCCGCTCCCCGTTGCAGGAGGCGGGGCTGACGAAGGCGGACATTCGCGCCGTTTCCGGCGCACTCGGCCTGCCGACCTGGAACAAGCCGTCGCACCCGTGCCTCTCGTCGCGCATCCCGCACGGGACGTTCATCACCATCGAGAAGCTGGATCAAGTCGGGCAGGCGGAGGCGTACCTGCGCGTGCTCGGCTTCCGGGGCTTCCGGGTGCGGCATCACGGCGAGATTGCCCGCCTCGAACTGCCACTGGCGGACTTCCCGAAGGCGCTGGAGCAGCGGGCGGAGATCGTCGATGCGCTCAAGGATATCGGCTTCGCCTTCGTGACGCTCGATCTCGCCGGATTCAAGAGCGGCAGCCTCAATCCCGTCGGACACACGAGCGGCAATGCGACTCACGAGTAAGACGGACTACGGGCTGCGGGCGCTGATCGACCTCGCGCTGCACGACAGCGGCCTGCCCGTGCAGAGCCACGACATCGCCACGCGCCAGGGCATCCCGGAATCGTACCTGAACCAGTTGCTCATCCTGCTCCGCCGGGCGGGGCTGATCCGCTCCCTGCGCGGCCCGCAGGGAGGCCACCACCTCGCCCTCACCCCCCGCGCCATCAGCATGGCGGATATCGTCAATGCCCTCGACGGCCCGGCCGCCGCCGAGGGCGCGGGGCAAGCCGGCGACCCGCGCGGCAGCGACGCCGCGACCGATCAGGTCGTGCGCGAGGCGTGGGGGCAGGTGAACGCCGCGATTGCCGACGCCCTCGGCCGCATCACCCTCGATACGCTCGTCGAGCAGCGCCAGCGGCACGACAACACGGCGATGTTCCAGATTTAGGGGAACCTCACCCCCGGCATCGTATACGGGCAGCGGGAGCGGTATGAGCGCGACGGAGCAGGCGACAATCGAGCAGGCGCGCTCCGTCATCCTGCGCCACGGCTACAACACGAATGCATATGTGACGCTGCTGCCTCCCCCCTTCTCCTTCTTCACCGCCCCCGGCATCGACGGCGTGATCGCCTACCAGCAGTATGGCCGTGTCTGGCTCTGCGGCGGCGACCCGATCTGCGCGGAGGCGGACATCGTGCCGCTCACCGCCGCCTTCCGCCGCGCGGCGCGGCGGGCGCGCATGACCGTCGCCTTCCTGCCCGCCACGCCGCGCGCGATGCGCCCGCTCACCGAACAGCTCGGCTTCGACGCGGTGAAGGTGGGCGAGGATAATTTCTACGACGTCCAGACCTGGAGCGCGCGCGGCCAGAAGATGAAGCACATCCGCGCGAACATCAACCGCGCCACGCGGGAGGGCGTCACCGTCCGCCGCTGCATGCCGGAGGAGATGACCGAGGAGATACGCGCGCAGGTCCTCCATCTGATCGACGAGTGGCTGGCGACGCGGGGGATGGCCGCGCTCTCCTTCCTGCTCGGCATCCACCCCTTCGAGCGGATGGATGACCGACGCCTCTTCCTCGCCTGGCGGGGCGAGAAGATCGCCGGCTTCCTCGCCTGCTCGCCGATCCCCGCCCGCAATGGCTGGTATCTGGAGGACATCATCCGGGACGACGACGCGCCGGTCGGTGTGACGGAACTGCTCTTTCAGGAGACGGTCGCGGCGCTCCGGGCGGAGGGCGCGGCCTGCGCGACGCTCGGCATGGCGGCGCTCGCCGATTGCGGCCCGGCGCATCAGCCGCCCGCGCACCGCCTCGCGGGGTGGATGTTCGACACGATCTACACGCGCCTGAACACCTTCTACCACTTCCAGTCATTGCGCTTCTACAAGGAGAAGTTCGTGCCCGCCTTCACGGAGGAGACCTTCTTCGTCTGGTCGCCGCGCGGCCTGCGCCGCCCCCGCCTCATCCACGCCGTCACCCGCGCCCTCGACCCCGAGGGCATCCCCGCCACCCTCCTCTCCCCGATCAAGCAATCCCTCAAACGCCGGGGAACGGAAACCGGGGAGAACCGCAAAGGCGCAAAGAGCGCAAAGAGCGCAAAGAAAGACACCGAAGAATAAAAAGCAGAGAGCAAGGAATACAGAGAGCGCATCGCCGATTCAGCGATGCGCTCTCTTTCAATTACTTTTCTTCTTCTCTTCTTCTCTTCTTTGCGATCTTCGTGTCGTTTGCGCCTTTGCGGTTCTCCCCGGTTTCGATTGGGATTAGCGGCGGCGGTCGCGGTGGCCGTCGCGGGCGTCCATCTCGTCGCGCGGGCGGGCGATGGAGAAGGGGACGCGGCGACCGCGCAGGTTCGTGTTGCTCATCACCTGAATGACGCGCTGGGCGTCCGAACTGGGCACCTCGACGAAGGCGAAGCCATCATAGATGTCGATCGAGCCGATCGCCTTACCGGGGATGCCCGCCTCGTTGGCGATGGCGCCGACGAGGTCCATCGGGCGGATGCCCGCCGTGCGGCCCGCGCCGATGAAGAGGCGGGTCATGCCCTCCTCGACGCCGTCCGCGTCGCCGTCCAGGGAAGAGACGGCCGCCTCTTCGAGCCGTTGCGCCGTGTCGCCGCGCGCCATGCGCACCGCCGCCGCCGCGATGTCCATCGTGTCGAACTGGTCCGCCAGCGATTCGACGATCAGCAACTCCTGGCCGAGGTTGCCCTCCTCGATCACACTGGTCAGCGCCGCCTTGAACGCCTCGCGCCGCCGCGCCGCGACATCCGCCAGACTGGGCAGCCGCTTGACGGTGATGTGCTGGCCGATCACGCGCTCGATCATCCGCAGGGTGTAGCGCTCGCGCGGCGAGGCGAGGGTGATCGCCTCGCCCGCGCGCCCGGCGCGGCCCGTCCGCCCGATGCGATGCACGTAGGCTTCCGGGTCGGTCGGGATGTCATAGTTGATGACGTGCGAGACCTCCGGGATATCGAGGCCGCGCGCCGCTACGTCGGTGGCGACGAGCAGATCGACCTGCCCATCGCGGAAGCGGCGCATCACACGGTCGCGCGTGCTCTGGGGCAGGTCGCCGTTGATCGCTTCCGCCGTGTAGCCCGCGCCGCCGAGCCGCTCGGCCAGTTCGTTCGTCTCGTTCTTGGTGCGGCAGAAGATGATCGCGGACTGCGGCGTCTCGACATCAAGGATGCGGGTGAGGGCGTCGAACTTGTCGCCACCGGGCAGTTCGTAGGCGGTCTGCGTGGTGTTCGCGACCGTGACGTGCGACACATTGACGCTGACGCGCTTCGGGTCGCGGAGATACTTGCGGGCGAGCGCGGCGATGCGCGGCGGGATGGTGGCGGAGAAGAGCGAGGTCTGCCGTTCCTCGGGGATCGCCTCGAAGATGAATTCGATGTCCTCGACGAAACCCATGTCGAGCATCTCGTCCGCTTCGTCGAGGGCGACCATCTTGACATTGCTGAGGTCCAAGGTGCCGCGCCGCATGTGGTCCATCACGCGGCCCGGCGTGCCGACGACGATCTGCACGCCGTGGGAGAGGGCGCGCAGTTGCCGCTCGATCGGCTGCCCGCCGTAGATCGGCAGGGTCGTCACGCGGTGATAGCGGCCCAGTTGGTGCATCGCCCCGGCCACCTGCATCGCCAGTTCGCGCGTCGGGCAGAGGACGAGCGCCTGCGGGTCGCGGATGTCCCGGTCGATCTTTTCCAGCATCGGCAGCGCATAGGCCGCCGTCTTGCCCGTGCCGGTCTGCGCCTGGGCGATGACATCCTGCCCCTGGAGCATCAGGGGGATGGTGCGCGCCTGGATCGGCGTCGGCTCCTCGTACCCGGCATCGGAGACCGCCTTGAGCGTCTCCGGCGAGAGGCCGAGATCGGTGAAGGTCGGCAGCGGCGCGGCCTCGACGGGCGCGGCGGGGGCTTCGTCGGCCATCGCCAGATTGGTCTCGGCCGGGCGGCGCGGGCGGCGCGGGCCGTCGCCGCCTCCATACGAGCGGACGGGCCCGGTGTTCGGTCGGCGTGGCGGTCGGGAAGACATGGGCGATGCTCCTTCTATTCCTATCCCCCGGCCCCTTCCCTCGGAGGGAAGGGGAGCGGTAGGGCAGTATCCGATACTGATGCGCGCATTGTGCGTGCCGTCGCAGTATCCCACATAGGGGCAAACTGGGGAGCCCACCCCCTGTCCCCCTCCCGTGTCGGGAGGGGGGACTCGCGTCAGGCGTCGTTGGCGATCCATAAAAGCATAGGACGCGTCGAGACTTCCCCGGATGGCTGCAAAAGCATCACATGAGTCTCCCCTCCCGCGCCGGGAGGGGGACAGGGGGTGGGCTCCCCACCGCCACGATCAATTCGAGACACCCTTCAAGATCATCCAAAACCTGATCGTTCGTGAGGCGAAGAATGCGGAGGCCACGGGCGGCGAGAATGAGGTCGCGCTCGGCGTCGTAGGCGGTCTGGGTGGCGTGGATCGCGCCGTCGATCTCGACGACGAGGCCCGCGTGATGGCAATAGAAATCGACAATAAAACCGTCAATCACCTGCTGGCGGCGGAACTGCCACCCGCCAAGCCGGTTCGCGCGCAATCGCGGCCAGAGCGTCGCCTCCGCCCGCGTCATCACCCGCCGCAGTTCCCGCGCCCGCTCCTGCTTCTCCGCCCCGTGATACCCCATCACGATGCCGGATTTACCGGGAGAGCCCACCCCCTGACCCCTCCCGACACGGGAGGGGGTCAGGGGATGGGCTCCCGGTGGATTCCGCTCCACTTCCACCAGATTGGTGTAGAAGGTCGCGCCGCCGCCCATGTCGGCGGTGCGCTGGCTGGTGAGGGCGTTGATGCCGCTGCGCTTCTTGTGCTGCCCGTCCCACCAGATCGCCGGGGCGACGGCGACGCCGGGCCGGGTCGTCTCGCCGACGTACGCGGTCAGCCACGTCTCGCCCCGGTCGTTGAAGACGCGGACGAGATCGCCGTGGGCGATGCCGCGCGCGGCGGCGTCTGCGCGGTTCAGTTCGATGAACGGCGTCCCTTCCTTGTGGATGAGCGACGGCACATTGCCGAAGGTCGTGTTGAGGAAGTGGTGCGTGCTCGGCGTGAGCAGGGCGAGCGGGTACTTCGCGTGCAACGTCCGGGCTGCCGTCCGCGCTCTCGGCGAGGGGCGTGTGCGTCGGCAGCGGGTCGAGCCCCATCCGTTCGAGCGTCTCGGAGAAGAGTTCGATCTTGCCGGAGGGCGTCGGGAAGATGCCGTCCGCGTACGAGGCGTAGGGCGTGCCGGGGGCCGAGACATTCAGCCGCACGAACCCCTCCGCCATCAGCCGCTCCCGCGTGATGCCGCGCATGTGCGGGTGGTCGGATTGCAGCGCCTGGTCGATCAAATCCTCGTCCGTGTCGCGGAAGCAGGGGTCGTCGAAGCCCATGCGCGCGGCGAGCAGGCGGAAGGTCTCGGTGTTGCAAATGCTCTGGCCGAGCGGCGCGATGGCGGGCTGGTTGAGGTTGAGGTAGTACGTGCCGTAGGCGGTGTGCAGGTCCATCTGCTCCAGTTGCGTCGTCGCGGGGAGCAGGATGTCGGCGTACATCGCCGTGTCCGAGAAGAAGGGGTCGTGGACGACGAGGAAGAGATCGTCGCGCATCAGGCCCTCGCGCACCTTCTGCTGATCGGGCGCGGCGGCGGCGGGGTTCGCGTTGTAGACGTACATCGCCTTGACCGGCGGGTCGAGGTCGCCCGTCAGCGCGTCGCCGATCTGGATCATGTTGATGTGCCGCGCCGGGGGTCGCGCGCAGGTCGGGCCGCTGGAGCGCGGCCTTGTTGATCTGCGGGCCGCCGCTCGTCGAGAGGGTAAGTCCGCCGCCGAGCGTGCCGTAGGAGCCGGTCAACGCGGGTAGGCAGGCGACGGTGCGGATCATCATGCCGCCGTTCGTGTGCCGCTGCATCCCGTAGTTGACGCGGATCACGGCGGGCGCGACCGTCCCGTATTTCCGCGCGAAGCGGACGATCTCCTCTTCGGTCAACCCGGTGATCCGCGGCGACACGGGCGGGCGGATACTCCATCGCCCGCTCGCGGAGCGCGGCGTAGCCGTGGGTATGCGCCGCGATGTACGCCTCGTCCGTCATCCCCTCGGTGATGAGGACGTGCATGACGCCGAGGGCGAGCGCGGCGTCCGTGCCCGGTTGCGGCTGGATGTGCCAGTCCGCCTGCGCGGCGGTGCGCGTCCGCCGGGGGTCAATGACGACCATCTGCGCGCCCTTCTGTCGCGCCTTCTTGATGAAGGGCATCAGGTGCGGGTTGGTCGAGACCGGGTTGGAGCCCCAGACGACGATCAACTTGCTGTAGACGTAGGTCTCCGGGTCCGTCCCCGTCTTCGCGCCGAGCGTGAACCTGATCGCCTCGCCGCCCGCGACGGAGCAGATCGTCCGGTCCAACTCGCTCGCGCCGAGGCGGTTGAAGAAGCGGTAATCCATGCTCTCGTTGTGGAGCAGCCCGAGCGTGCCGCTATAGTTGTAGGGCAGGATCGCCTCCGGCGCCGTCGCCGGCGATGATCGCCTTGAAGCGCGCCGCGATCTCGTCCAGCGCCTCGTCCCAGGTGATCTCCTCGAACAACGCCCAGCCCCTTCGGCCCGACGCGGCGGCGCGGCGTCAGAACGCGCGTCTCGTTGTAGGTGCGCGCCAAGTAGTCGTTCACCTTTACGCAGAGGAACCCCTGCGTCACCGGATGCCGCGTGTCGCCCTTGATCTCGACCGCGACGCCATCCTTCACGGTCACCTGGAAGGAGCAGGTATCCGGGCAGTCGTGCGGGCAGACCCCATGCACGACTTTTATCTCCTCGGCTACCGGCGTCACTACCATCACTCACCTCCGACGAACCCGTTTGAACCACAGAGGCACAGAGGACACAGAGAAGGGAAAAGAAGAGTGAGAAAGTCCTTTTGCGTCTCTCCGTGCTCTCTCTGTGCTCTCTGTGCCTCTGTGGTTAAACGGGTTGCCATCCCCGACGATGTCTGTTGTCGAGGCGAGTATAGCGCATCGGGCGCTGGAATAGGGGTACGCGCTTTGCGGTTAGCAACAACAACGATCCGTAGGCGAATCAAGGGGGAAGTCCGATGGCAGTGACGGCAGAGCAATTCGCGACCGGTATGACGATGGATGAGTATCAGGCGCAGATGAGCCAGAACAAGGAGCAGTTCGCGGCGAACATCGAGGCCGCGCCCGTGACGGCGGCGGCGGTCGCCCACTTCACGGCGCTGCCCGAACCGCTCAATGTGCTCGTCGTCACCGAGGATTGGTGCGGCGACTCGCTGGCGCATCTGCCCGTCCTCTTCCGCCTCGCCCGCGAGTCCGGCGACCGGCTCAATGTCCGCGTCTTCAAGCGCGACGAAAACAAGGAGTTGGCGGCGCAGTTCCCGATGCCGACCGGCCGCGTGGCGATCCCGATCATCGTCTTCTTCGATCAGCAGATGCGCGAGACGGGCAAATTGCTCGAACGGCCGCAGGTCGCCCACGAGGAGATGGCGACGTTCATGGCGGACTTCTTCGCTCGCCACCCCGACCTCGGCACGGCGGGCCAGCCGATCAGCGCCCTGACACCCGAGGCGCGGCAGGCGCTCTTCGTCGAGCTCGGCCCGTGGCGCAAGGGGCGCGTCGATGCGTGGAACCGCGCCGCCGTCGCCGAGTTCACGGCGGCTGCGGCGGTGCCCGCAGCGGTTTAGCCGGAGAGCTCGCCCCCTGCCCTCTCGCGAGACGGGCGGGGTTCCCGCGTCGGGACTCATTGCCTTTCAGAATGGCTACGAGAAAGTGTCACACGGATTCCCCCTCCCGCTCCGGGAGGGCGGGCGCCCTCTGGGCAGATGGGGGTGGGCTCCCGTACAACGTGGCGACCCGCATCGCCATCTCCGCGAGACTGGCGCGCAGTTCATCCGGTTCCAGCGCCTCCACCAGTGTGCCGAGCGCGAGCAGGGTCATGCGGGCCTGCGCCAGCGTCTCGAAGGTGAGCGGCACGCGGAGCCAGCCGTTGCCGTCCGGCACGCCCCGCTCCGCGAGTAGCGCGTGGATGCTCTCGCCGAGCAGGTGCGCCAGCAGCGGCACACCCTCGGGCGCGATGCGGACGGTGACATCGTAGCGGGAGAAACCGCCCGTGAAGTCATCGCACCAGGCGACCCAGTACGACGCAAGATCGAAGTCGGCGGGTCGGTCGAATCGCTCCTCCGTCGGCGCCGCATCCTGGATGCGCGAGACGCGGAAGGTGCGGATTTCCCCCGCGACGCCCGCCACCAGATACCAGACACCCGCCTTCGCGACGAGGCCATAGGGCGCAACGATGCGCGCGCGCGACGCCATCCCGCTGTCGGTAGGTGAGGGAGACGAAGCGATCGTGCCAGAGGGCATCCTGGAGCGTGGCGAGGTGTGGCGTCGCGCGCGCAGGCTGGAACCACGGTGCGGCGTCGAGATGGAAGCGCCGGCGGGCGCGGGCGGCGCTCTCGCGCTGGCTCGCGGGCAGGGCGGCGAGAAATTTGTGCAGCACCTCGCCGAGCGCGGTCGAGTACGCCGTCCGCGACCGCGCCAGGGAAGCCGGAGAGGAAGAGCGCGCGTACCTCGCGCTCCGTCAGTCCATTGAGGGTCGTGCGGTACCCCTCGGCCAGCGCGCAGCCGCCGCCCGGCCCGCGCTCGGCGTAGACCGGGATGCCTGCCGCGCTGAGGGCATCAAGGTCCCGGTAGATCGTCTGCTCCGATACTTCCAGGTGCGCCGCCAACTCGCGTGCCGGTGTCCGCGCGCGTCTGCAAGAGGAGTACGAGTGAAAGCAGGCGGTCCGCGCGCATCCATCGCCCCGGATCGTTCGTTTATCGGATCGTACGTATAGCCATACGTGCGAGCCTCTTACTTCTTACGCACATCTGGTGTATAAAATATGTGCGTTGGCACATTCGCAACACTGGCAATCGCCTATCGGGAAGGATAGTAGATGTCGCCGCAGTTCGCGCTCCGCCGGGTCTTGTTCACGCTGCTCGGTCTGGTCGTCGCTCTCGGCGGAAGCATCCTCCTCGCGCCCGCCGCGCATGCACAAGTGGCCCCGCAATCATATACGGTCACGACAGCGGACGACACGCCGACGGACGCGAACTGCGCCCCGGCTCGGTGACGGTCACGGCGACGGCCAATGGCTTGGTGGGATCGCTCCCGGTACAGGTCGATGCGGTGATCCTGACCGGCGTCCAAGCCGCCCCGGCGCCGGCCGGACGGCCAAGTGGCGCGGCAGCCAATCCTGGGGCAACCGTGCCCGCCCCCGCCCCGGCGCCGCCCTCCCGCTGACGCCGCTGGTCCGCTCGATACAGCGGCCGGGGGTGTATGTGTCGTCGATACTCGTCGCGCGGATTTGACATTGATCGTGTACTGTGGTATAAATCTTGCCCTAAGGCTAGTGAGAGTGTCGTCGTCTGACTGACACGGGCCGATTCGCAAGGATATACCGGCGCGAATGAACCACGCGATCGTCGTTTCACCGTCCAGCGCGCGCGAACGAGGAACCACCCTTTGCGGGGCGGTTCCTCCCGGTGCTGCTCGCGGTGTGCGGCGCGCTGATCTCGCTGCTCTTCGCGGCGCATGTCGGCGCCGCGTCGCCGCTCGGCGGGGTCACACAGGTTGTCCAACATACGACCGCCCCGGTCACGAATGCGGTCGGCGCGACTGCGAAGAGCGTCGCTCCTGCGGCAGCGCCGCCCAGCAAGCCCGCGCCACAAGCGCCGCCCGCTGCACAAGCGGTGCAATCGGTCTCCCGCACCGTTGCACCGGTCGCGCAAGCGGCGGCGCCGGTCACGCAAGCGATAGCGCCGGTCGTACATGCGGCGCCGGTCGTTCAGACCGCTTCTGCAGCCGTGCAACCCATCGTGCAGACCGCCGCACCGACCACGCAGAGAGTGACCGCGTCCACGGCCCCGGCGACGCAGCCCGTCGCGCAAGCGGCGGCGCCGGTCGTTCAAACGGCGCAGGCCATCGGCGCACCCGTCGTGCAGACCGCGCAAGCGGCGACGACACCCGTGGTACAGCAGGCGGCGGCCATCACCGCGCCGGTCACGCAAGCGGCTGCGCCGGTCGTCCAAACGGCGGCGAAGCCGGTGGTGCGGCAGGTGACGACGGTCGCCGCGCCGGTGGTTCAGTATGTGGCTCCGGTCGTTCAACCGGTCGTACGCACCATCGCCCCTGGTACCGCGCCCGCGACATCGTCGGAACCGATCGTCGCGCCGGTAGTCCAGGCGGTCACGACGACGATCGCCCCGATCATCGACGGCATCGCGCCCGCGCTACAGAGCCTCCAAGCGGCACCGGCTCCGGTAACGGCGACTGCGCCGGCCATCGCCGCGATCACCGCGGTCGCCCCGGCGTTGCGGGCAACGGTCGCGGACGCGCGTCAATCACGCGGCGCCGGAACCGCCGGCCCCTCTTAACCGGGCGGAGCGGGTCCTTGCCGCGGACGCGACGCCGGAACAATGGCCGCACAAACGATAGGGGCGACCGTCGCCGCCCCGTCCATCGGCATCAGCCCGCGCACCGTGGCGATCCCGCCGACCGGCATCCGCCCCGCGCTTCGCGCCGTGACGGCCACGACGGATACATTCAGCGCCTTCCGTGCATCCTTCTCATCGTTCGCGCTCCCGCTGCGGGGAGTATCGATTGACATGGCACTCGCCGCCAACACGCCTGCAATCGCGCGGGCCGACTTCACCGAACAGACAGACGCGGCGCGCGCATCGCGCCGACAGCGCCGCACGCCCCGTCACCGTCGTCACCCGCACGCCTGCCGGTTGACGCACTCGCCACCACGACGAGCGCCGCAGGCACGAGCGGCGGACATGGACTCTCGCTCCTCCTCCCGCTTGCCACCGACGGATGGGCGCGCGCCCTCGCCGGGCGGCGCGTTTCTCCATCGGCGCTCGATCTCAAACAACTGAGTTACCGCCCCCTCGTTTCTCTCGGTTGATCCACGTCCCTCGCACCGTGCGCGCTCGCGCATGGTGGCGGAAGGCTGCGTGCGTCGGTGTGACGCGCGAGGTTTTGGACGTGCGGTGTGCGCGATGTACACCAGGGAGAACACCATTATGCCTTCGATACGCAGAGTTGTGGCAATCATGGCCGCAGCGATCGGCCTCACGATCGCCCTGCTCGCCCTCGGCGCGACAACCGCGCTGGCGGCCGGGCCGGCCATCTCGGTCAATGCGCAGGCCGGTGTCACCGGCGGCGTGAACGTCAATGTCGGCGGGGTCGTCGGCGTCAACATCAATGGGAATGCGGCGGCGGCACCCGCGACGGGCGCCAGCGGCGTCAATGTCGCCGCGAACGTCGGCGGCAACGCACCCGCTCCCGCAGCGAGCGTCAATGTCGCGGTCGGCACAGGGAATAGCGCACCGGCATCGGCGAACGTCGCCATCGGCGGCCCGAGCGCCGGTCCAGCGGGCTCCGCCAATGCCATAACCGCCAATGTGGCGACAAACAATGGCATCGCGGTGCAGGCATCCGCGCCGACAACGGCGACGGTGAACCTCAATCCCGGCGTCACGGCAAACGCCGCGACCGCGCCGAGTGCCAGCGTGGCCGGCCCGGCCGGCATCACCGCGAACACGAACAGCGGCGCGGGCATCGCCACCAGCCTCTCCGCACCGCGGAGTAACGGCGTCGCCGCCAATATGAGCGCGCCCGTCGCGATCACGGCCCCGGTGCCGGTGAGCGCCGCCGTCCCCGCGACGGCGAACGCGGCCATCCCCGGCGTCGCGACCGTCAATGCGGTCACATGCATCACGCTCAACAGCGCGTGCCCGGCCACCGGGAGCACCGGCGCCACCGGCAGCAGTGGCAACGCGACCACCCCGGTCACGGCTTCGGCGAACCCGGTCAATGCGGCCATCACGGCCCCGGTACCGGCGAGCGCCGCCATCCCGGCGGCGGCCAATGTGACTGTCCCCGGTGTGGCAGCGATCAATGCATCCGCGTGTGTCACACTTAATAGTGCGTGCCCGACGACGGCGAGCGCCAGTACCGGCAACACCGGTAACGCGACCGCTCCCGTCGGCGTGACGGCGAACCCGGTCAACGCGGCCGTCAGGGCGCCCCTGCCCGTGACCGCGGTAATCCCCGTCGCGGCGAATGCCGCCATCCCCGGCGTCGCGACCGTCAACGGCGCGGCGTGCGTCACGGTGAACAGCACATGCCCGGCTACCGATACGACCGGAAACGGCAGTAACGGCGGCGCGACCAATCCGGTTGATGTGACGGCGAACCCGGTGAACGTCGGCGTCACGGTGCCACTGCCGATCACTGCGGTGATCCCGGTCACGGCAAATGCCACAGTACCCGGCGTCGCGGCGGTGAACGTCGCGGCCTGCGTCACTGTGAACGCCACCTGCCCGAGCAACGGCAGTACCGGCAACGGTGGTAATGGCGGCAATGGTGGCGGCATCACCGCTGGTGTCACGGCGCCTGTCGCCGTTACCGCGCCCGTGCCGGTCACTGCGGTGATTCCCCTGAACACGACTGACAGCGTCCCCGGTATTGCGACGGTCACGGGCTCCGTATGTATCACACTAAACAGCACCTGCACGGGACCGGTGGCGCCGGTGACTCCCGTGACCCCGCCGACGCTCCCCGTGGTCCCGATTATCCCGGAGGGCGTGATCGTTCCGGTCACGCCGGTTCTGCCGACCAATCCCACCAACCCGATGACGCCGGTTACACCCATTAATCCGATCGACCCGAACGGCCCGACCGGCCCCGTTTTCGTGATCGACCCCGGTGTGATTGTTCCTGGCAACCTCGGCACACCGACGAATCCGCTCGTGCCGGTCACCCCGCAAGGTCCGATCGTGCCCCTCAATCCCATCACACCGCAGGGGCCGGTAGGTCAGAGTATTGTCCCGGTTGGCGGCAGTGCAATGCTGACCGACACGAACGCCGTAGCCGTTGCACCGAGCACGACCGCGCCCAATGCGGCCGCGCCCGCTTCGGCGACGACGAATGTGACGAACGCGCAACCTGCGACTCTCGCCGGTGGTGCGTCCAATGGAAACGCACCGCGCGGCGCCGCGAATAGCGGCACCAACGGCGTGTCGAACAATGGCAACGGCAACGGCAGCGGCATCAACAACGGAGCTCCGATCAACGGCTCCGGCAGCAGCACCGTCCTGCCGCAGACGGGTCATCCGACTCCGACGCGGGCGAATCTCTGGTCGCTCTCGACCATCCTCCCGCTCGTCGCCGCGATGCTCCTCGTTCTGACAGGGTGCGCCCTCCGGCGGCGGGCCGTGCGGCTCGGATAGCGCCGCATCGCCTTCGCATCGGGCCGGGGGTCCGCTCCCGGCCCGCCATTACCCTTCGCGAACGCATGGCAACTACTGGTATCGCTCTTGCTGAGTTCCGTTGTACGGGAGCGGCGGCCGGAACATCTGCCGCTCCATCTCCGTTGCGAGCGGGAGATTTGACGACATCGTTCGTTTGTCATACAAAGTGTATCTGGCATCCAAATAACGGGAACCGGGAAACCCGGTTGGTGCCGGCGGCATACGACAGGCGCATTATCGAATGGATGGACGGAGCGAGGAGAAGGAACGGGATCGCGTGAACGCGGCCGCTTCCGGCGGATCCGCGCTTCGCCGCGCGTGGTCGTTCCTCATCGGCGCGTCTGGGATGGCGTTCGCGCTGCTGCTCGCGACGCACCTCGATGCCGCCAACCCGGTAACGAATATCACGACACATGTCACGACCGCCGTGACACAGACCACCACGGCAGTCACAACGACCGCGAATACGACCGTCAAAAGCGCCGTACCGGCGGTATCGAGCGGGCAGACGCCGCATGCACCGGCGAATGCCGCGCCGCCGATCGTGCGGACCGGTACGGCTGCCGGCGCGCCCGCCGCTCAGCCCATCGCACACACCGCCCAGACGACGAGTGCGGCGGTGAGCCAACCCGCGAGCCGGCCCGCACCTGCGGTTGCGCCACCGGCACAGGTCGTGGCAAAACCAGCAACGCAGGCGGTGGCGTCCGCCGTCGCGCCTGTAACGCAGATTACGTCCGTCGCTGCTCCCGCCGCCGATAGCGTGGGGGCGACTACGCAGCCAGTCGCGTCCGTTACGCGGACGGTCATTCAGCCGGTCACGAGCGTGACGAAGCCGGTGGCGCAGGCCATTGCACCGGTCGCGCAGCCGATCGCGCCGGTGGTGAAGCCGGTGCAGGCCGTGATCCAACCCGTGACACAGGTGGCCACTACCACTACCATTACCGCGCCCGTCGTGCAGCCGATGAGCACGGTAATCCCGGCGGTTGTCGCGTCGGTTGCCGCCGTCACCGCGCCGCTCATCGTGAGTACAGCGCCGGTGATTCAGGCGGTGCAGCCGATCACGGCACTCGTGACACCGATCGTCGCGCCCCTCACCGCGCCGATCACGAGCGTCGCTGACGCGTTGATCCCGATTCTCCCACCCATCGCCGGTGGTGCCATCGTGCCGGTGCCGCCCGTGCAACCGTCCGCGCCCGCGCAACCGCCCGTCCCGGTGGCGCCGGTACAGCCGTCGATTCCCGTGGCTCCGGCGCGACCGACAGCGCCGGAGCCTGTTGCGGCGTCCCCAGCGCCCGCACCGCTCGACCGCGCCGAACCTGCGCGAGCACCGGTACCCACCTCGGCGGTCGTCAATCGTGAAGGCTCCACGACCCTGACGCAACCGTTCGCCCCGCCCGCGATACAATCGCTGACCGTCGCTATCTCGCGTGCCACCGCGCCACATCACCCGATCGCCCACATGGGCAGTCCCGCAGGCATGAGCGTCCCGCCCACATCGCCGCCAGCGACCATCACGCTGACGCGCGCAATTACCGTGAGTATCGATCCAATCCATCGCGCGCCACGCGCCGTTATCTCCCCGGCTCCATTCATCACCCTGCCGCAAACGATCGGGCGGCTCGCGAGCGGCCAGCCCGCGTCGCCTGTGCGCATGACCGGTGAAAACGGCGGCGCGCCTGCCGCCGCGGCGGGGGATAGGCCGCGCCCCGGCTCGTTGCCCGCCGCTCCCCCCGCCGCACCGCTCCTCGCACCGCAAACTTCCTCCCGTGCGGGGAGCGGCGGGCATGGCCTAAACTTCTTCCTGCTCGGCGCCGCCCTCGGCGGGGCCGCGCTCATCGGCGACCAGCGCATCCGCGCCCCGGCGCCGCCCCCGCCTCAGCGATACTATCGACCGCCCGTTTCTCCCGGTTAAACCCGCCGCCCGCGCGTAGGCTCGCCCGAGCGTGCGCGCAAAGCCGTCACCCTCGTCATTGGACGGATTGGGGATTGGTGAGAACGCGGGATGTGCGTCACGCACATCAGGGAGAAAAGCAATGATCGCATCACCGCAGCGCGCGGCCCGCGACCCGCGCGCGATTGAGGCACTGTATGACCAATATGGCGGCGTCGCCTTCGCCTTCGCCTACCGGCTGCTCGGCGAACGGGGGATCGCCGAGGATGTCGTGCAGGAGGCATTCCTGAATATCTGGCGGCAAGGGGTGGCGTACGATGCGGCGCGCGGCTCCGCCCGGACGTGGGTTTTGACCATCGTCCATCACCGCGCCATCGATCAGATCCGCAGTATGCGGACGCGCAACCGGGCCGATACGGAGATCAAGGACGCTGTGCCGCTCGCCTCGCCCGAGGATACCTGGGCGACGGTCGCCCGGATGCTGGAGGCGGAGTGGGTGCGGCAAGCGATGGCGCGCCTGCCGCCGGAGCAGCGGCAGGTCGTGGATCTCGCGTACTACGGCGGCATGACGCACCAGGAGATCGCCGACCATGTCGGCGTCCCGCTCGGCACAGTCAAGGGGCGACTGCGCCTCGCGTTGGAGAAGTTGCGCGATTCGCTGCGCCCGCCGGACCCCCATGAGAAGGAGATGAGAATCGCGGGGTGATTCCTGCCAGCCGCGACCAGCCTTCCTACAAACGGGAAGGGAAAAAGCCCCCTCCCTGCGAGAGAGGGGGCCGGGAATAGGAAAATCTCAGTTCGCGCCCGGTTGCCCGAGTTCGGCGCGGACGATCTTGACCGCCTCGACGATGTTGGCGAGCTTCGCCTTAGATTCTTCCCAGGTGCGCGTCTTCAGGCCGCAGTCCGGGTCCACATACATCTTCTCGGCAGGGATATATTCGAGGCCCTTCTTGATGCCCGCAACGATCTCATCGACGCTCTCGATACGGTGCGAGTGGATGTCCACCACACCGTAGCCGACTTCCTTCGTGAAGGGATTCTTCTCGAAGTGCTCCAGCAGGCGGTAGTGGCTGTTGGCGAATTCGAGGTCGATCTGGTCGAGCGGGAGATCGAGCATCCGGGGGTAGATTTTGTCGAAGGTGCCGTAGCAGATGTGCGTGACGATTTTCGCCGTGATGCCCTGCGTGACGATGCCCATCGCCTCGATGGCGAGTTCGACTTCGTCGGTGCGGGCGGAGAGGGCGGGTTCGTCCACCTGGATGATCGTCGCGCCCGCCTTTTCGAGGTCGGCGACCTCATCATGGATGGCGTGGGCGAGGGCGAGCGTGCATTCACGGCGGTTCGGGTAGTACTCCACGAATGACCAGTCCATCATCGTGTATGGCCCGGTGAGCATCCCCTTGACCGGCTTGTCGGTGAGGGATTGCGCGTACTTCCACCAGTCTACCGTGATTGCATTCGGGCGCTCGATGGCGTCCACGACGATCGGCTTGTGGTAGTAGCGATTGCCATACGACCGCACGAGGCCGGAGGACTCGAAGCCCTTCATCTGCTGCGCGAAGTACTCGGCCATGTCGCCACGGTACATCTCGCCATCGACGATCACATCGATGCCGAGGTCCTCCTGCAACTGGATCACCTCGCGCGTCGCCTGCCGCTCGAGTTCGGTCAGTTCCGCCGTCTCCATGTCGCCGCGCCGCGCCTTGGTGCGCGCCTTCGTGATGTAATCCGGCTTCGGGAAGCTCCCGACGCTCGTTGTCTGGAGAATCTGCTGTGCCATTTCATGCCTCCTGAGTAGGCAGTAGATAGGAGGCAGTAGTCAGAAAAGGGATACGTGCGTTTCCCCGATCAACTGCCTACTGACTACTGTCTACTTGCTACTTGTTACTCCCGCTCCCGCGACCATCCGCTCCAACTTCTCGTACGCGCGCTTGCGCGGCAGGAATTCCAGCCCCGCCGACGGCGTGATGTGCAGGCTGTGACTCCCCACAATGTCCTGCGCCATCTCGATATTCCCGCGCACGTCTTCGAGCGATTCGAGTTTCGTGTTGCGGGCATCCACGACGCTGATGCCGACATGCTTGCCCCCCACCTTGCCCCGCAACGCGTCCACCACCAGCGGCGCGTACGAGCAATCGAAGTAGGTGATGGTGAACGGCAGGGCGAGCAGTTGCGAGACGAGCGGCACCGCGTCGCCGAAATAGGTCGCAATCGCCGTCGTGCCCGGTACCCCGTCCATCAGACGGGCGATCGCCCGCTCGAAGAGCGCCCAGTCGCCCGGCTCCTGCAGGATGCTCGGTTCGTCGATCTGGATGCACGAGACGCCCGTCGCGGCAATTGCCTTCAGTTCGTTGTTGAGCGCCGCCGCGAGATCCATCACGAGCGGCTCCATTGCGCCGTAATGCTGATTGTCGCAGTACTTTGCCACCGTGTACGGCCCGGTGACGACCGCCTTGACCGGCTTCGGGCTCTCGGCGACGGCGAAGGCGGCCTCCGCCGCCACAACCGCCTGCTCCCAGCCAATTGCCCCCGTCACGACGGGCTGACGGACGTAGGTGTTCGAGTCGAAGTAGCGCAGCAAGCCGCCGCGATGGACACCCGGCAGCTTATTCGCGACATGCGAGACCATGTCCTCCCAGCGGATGCAGCCGTCCGTCACCCAGTCGAGCCCGACCTGCACCTGCTCGCGGATTACTTCCGCCGTCACATCGTCCGCGATGGCGTTCAGGTCCTCGCGGTCGATCTCCTTGCGGTCGAAGCGGTGAATGCCCCGCCGCAGCCGCTGCAATTCCGCCGTGTCCCCGACACGCGGATACGATCCCATCCCTGTCAGAATCATCGGTACCTCCTGTAGTAGTCAGTAGCTCATAGCCAGTGGGGTTCAACTCGTCCGGTCTACTGACTACCGACTGCTAACTACTCGTTGCTTCGCCGCAAGGCGAACCCGTTCCGCCGCTTCCTCGTCCGCCCGTTCGTCCTCCGTTTCGATAAGCAGCCGCGGGACGGGCGTGGGCTTGCCCGCAGCATCCAGCGCGACCATCGTCAGGTACCCGGTGGTCGCGCGCTTCCGCTCGCCGGTCAGTTGGTTGTCCGCGTAGACATCGACGCGCACGATCATGCTGGTACGGCCCGTGTAGACGACACGGGCGACCGTCTCGATAATCATGCCCTCGCGGATGGGATACTGGAAGGAGACCGCCTCCATCGCGGCGGTGACGACGGCGGTGTGCGCGAAGCGGGCGGCGGCAATCGCGCCCGTCTGGTCCATCAGTTGCAGGACCCGACCGCCGAACATCGTGCCGTGGTGATTGGTGTCGTTGGGGAAGACGAAGTTGGTGGACGAAACCGCTTCCGCGCGCCGTGGCAGCCCACTATTGGATTCCACGCCGACGCCTGGTGTCACTCTGCCCCCTCATCGCGCGCGCCATACCGTCCGAGCGCTGTCCGCGTCGCGCATTGTCGTGGGTAGATGCGCGGCTGTCAAATCGTGGGAGTACCCACCCAGGGCAATCGCATCTAAATCCGCCTCGCCGTCGATTCGCTGGTTGGTGGCTCATCGGACCGACGAATTGCCTCCTCTACGCTCGCCCTGTCGCCTGGCGCCGTCGAAGTCGTTGCTCCGGGGAGCGGGTTGAGGCGAATCAGACCACGAAATGACGGTGAAAAGGGACAACTCCCTGAGAAGCGTCGGAGAAAATTGCCCGAAATTTAGATGCGATTGCCTTGGGCGAGAATATCGGCAAGAGGTGGGTAAATCCCGCGCCTCTGCTATACTCGCGGCGACGGACGACCCGCGCAGGCAGGAGGCAGCATGGTCAGTTTCAGCGGCATCATCCCCCCGGCGGTGACGCTCTTCAATGATGACATGAGCATCGACTGGGACGGGACGCTGCGCCACCTCGACTGGCTGATCGCCGCCGGGGTTCACGGCCTCTTCATCCTCGGCACGACGGGCGAGTTCACGCAACTCTCCGTCACCGAGCGCAAGGAGTACGCGCAGAAGGTCGTCGAGCACGTCAAGGGGCGCGTGCCCGTCATCATCGGCACCGGCGCGGTCAATACGCGCGAGACGATCGATCTCACCCGCCACGCCAAGGGGGTCGGGGCGGACGCGGCGGCGGTCGTCACCCCCTTCTACCAGATTCTCGGCGACGAGCAATTGCTGGCGCACTTCGGCGCGGTCGCCAACGCGGTGGACCTGCCGATCATCGTCTACAATATCCCCGTCTTCACCGGCACGGCGGTCAGCACCGCCCTCCTCGCGCAACTCGCCGAGGAGAACGATAATATCGTCGGCGTCAAGGACTCCGTGGATTCCGCCGGCCTGATGCGCAACCGCGTGCAGACGCTCAAGCGCATCCGGCCCGATTTCTCCATCCTGACGGGCGCCAGCGAGCAACTGCTCAATACGCTGATGCTTGGCGGCGACGGCGCGGTGATCGGCGAGGCGAACTTCGCGCCGGGGCCGGGCGTCGGCTGTGTCGAGGCGTTCCGCAAGGGCGACTACGAGGGGATGCGCCGCGCCTTTCTCGACCTGATGCGCGTCGCGACCGTCACGCAGGTATCCGGCACCTTCCAGGCGGCGATCAAGGAGGCCATGCGCGCCCTCGGCCAGATCGAGAAGGCGACCGTGCGGATGCCCGGCACGCCGCTGACGAACGACGCGCGCGCGCATGTGCGGCGCAATCTGGAGGCGATCGGGATGCTCCAGGCCGAGCCGCCGCGCGCGAGTTCGCCCGAACCCGCCCCGGTGGATGACCTCGACAACACATCGGCGGATGCGGGCACGAAGATCGGCGTCGCCGGGATCGTAGATCTCTGATGGGGCCCACGGTGGCCATCTTTGTGTCGGCGCGGCGGGCTCCGTGCCATCCTCGCTGATACAGCCACTGGGCGCCGTCACATTCGGGGGCGCGGACTGGGCCACCTGGCTCATCCTCGCCTTCGCGTCCGGGTTGGCGGCGGCCTTCATCATGCGGCCGCAGGGGGCGGGCTGTTTCGGCTTCGGCTGTTTCGGTAATTTGCTGATTGGCGGTATCGGCGCGATTGTCGGCAACTTCATCGTCGGTCGGTTCTACAGCGGCACGTTGAACATCGCCGTGGCCTTCGCCATCTCTCTGATGGGCGCGCTGCTCGTCCTCTCCATCGGTCAGGCCATCGACCGCCTCCTGCGCCGCAACGCCCCGCCGGAGCCGTCACCGCCGACCCATTCCATGCCGACCATCATCGACTCGACCGCCCGCGAGGTGACACCGGATGACACGGAGTAACAACTAACGAGAGGGAACCAGGCAATGATCGAGACAGTACAAGAGCCCGGACAACGCACGACATCAGGAGCGGGTGAGCCTGATCGGCGGCCCCTCGCTACCCGCTCCTCGCTCCTCGCCAGTTCCCTCTGCGGTTTCGTCGCGGTCTTCGGGTTCGCGCATTTGCTGCTCGTCCACATCACGAAGCCGAGCGGGTATGTCTTCTTCGGCACGGTGGCGGCAGTCGCGTTGCTCGTCGCAGCGGCGCTTTACGGCTTCGCGCGGGACCGCCGGGCAATGCTGGCGCGCTTCGGCTTCGGGGCGCTGATGTGTGCGTGCGCGGTGCCGGTCATCTATCTCGCCCGCTTCGCCCCCGAGAGTGCGCGCCCGACTGTGCGCAACCTGCTCGGTCTCCCCTTCCTCATCCTCGCCCTGATCGGCCCCGGTCTCTTTCTCCGTTCTCGCCCCCGCGTCACAGGAGCGATGACCATGCCGCACCTCAGTCCTGCTATCCATCGACTTGCAACCCGGTGGGATCATCGCGTGGATTGTCGTGGGGCTGCTGGCGGGGTGGCTGGCCGGTCTGCTCACCCGCGCGCGGGGATTCGGCTGCTTCGGGAACATCGTCGTCGGTCTGCTCGGCGCGGCGATTGGCGGCTTCCTTTTCAGCCTCTTCGGCGTCACGGACCGCGCCGGGTTCTGGGGCTCCGTCGCCATCGCGACCCTCGGCGCGATCGTCCTGCTCATCCTCGCCCGCGCCGCTGGCCGACCCCGGCGCTGATAGAAGCGAACGATTCGTCCCTCCTCGCCACTCCTTACTTATTCGAGGAGCCGGGCGGCCTCGGTGTAGGCTTGCTCGAAGGCGTCGCGAGCGGTGAGGAAGCGTTGCAGCGCCTCGTGCACTTCTTCACCGGCATTGTCCCGCAGGAGGGAGATACCGACCTGGCCCGCCGCCGTCCAGCGGGCGAGCGCGGAGAGGTATTCCTCCGCCGCGTCCGTCTCTTCGATCAGCGACTGACTGACCGCCTCGCACCCGTCGGGCGATTCCAGACCGCGCACGCGGGCCATCTCCGCGCGGTAGGGAGCGCTGACGTCCGCGACCGCTCTCCCCACCTCCGTCGCCGTCTCCTCGCCCGCCACGCCACGCTGAATCGCGTCCGTTAGCGTGCGGATCCACCCCGCTTCCTCGCGGATATAGGAGCGCAATTCGCTGAGATAGGTAAACTGTTGCTGCGTCAGGGCGCTCGTCGGGTGCGCGCCATTGGCGGAGGATGCGTCGTCTTCGGGCATTGTGGCTCCAGTAGCGAGTAGACGGTAGACGGTAGACGGTAGACGGCGATTCTACTCGGTACGTAAAGGAATCACCAGCGGACACGGACCCCGAACGCGCACGGTCTTCCGCCACACGCGGGCGCACGCACCCTGTGATTACTGATTACGCTCTACCGTCTATTGATTACTCGCTTCCGGGCGGACGCGGGTGAGCGCGGACTCGTGGACGGTGATGACATCCCGGCCAAACTCGACGATCTCTTCCAAAGGCAGGATGTGTGTCGTCGCGCCGATGCCGAGGAACCCGCCCTGCGGCGCGAGTTGGAGCGCGGTGATCGCGCCGGAGGTGTCGTCGAAAATCAGATCATCGCCATCGCCGATCACCTCGCCGCCGGTGGTGACGACCTGTTTCTTGATGCTGCTCAGTGTCTCGGCGGCGTCGTGCGGCGCGCCCTCCGCGACGGAGATGCCGCTCTTGTCGCTGATCGTCACGGCGTCGCGGCCGAAGGTATGCACCTGCCCGATCGGGACGAGCGAGGCTTTCTCCCGATTGAAGAGCCCTCCGTCGCCACCGATCAGCAGGCCGAGGACGACGCGCCGGCTGAGATCACACTGCATGTCGGAGATTGCCCCGACCTTCTCGCCATCGGCGACACTGACAACGGCGCGACCGATCAGCGAGCGTGCATTGAGCGCGGTCATAGTCCCTTGTCCCTCCCCACGGGCGCTCCCAAAAAGGCGCGCGAATGTCCCGTCGATCCGGCAGCGCACATCGCGTGCCAGAGATGCCCGCGAGAGGATGGATTACTCGATCACAATATCGAAGCCGCTGAGGAGGGCGATCGCCTCGGGCAGCGAGAAGCGCGCCTTCGCGATCGTGTTCGCTGTCGGGTCGATGGTGTAGTCGGTCGCCCGCCGGAAGTCCGCTTTCGTGAGATTCGTATGGTGGAATTTGCTGGCGGAAAAGTCCGTCCCCGCGCAATCCGCGTCCGTCAGGTCCGCATCGCGGAAATCGACTTCCCGCGCGGTGCAGCCGACGAACCGGCTGCGCGGCAGCGTCAGGCCGAAGAAGGAGGAGTAACTGAGCAGACAGTCGTCGAAATGGACGGAGAGAAAAAGTTTGGAGATGACGGCATCGCCCGCCTTCGTCCAATCGATGCCGACCAGTTTGGACGCCGCGAAACGGACATCCGTGAAGCGGCTGCCATGCACCTTCGCCAGGCTGAGATCGCACGCCCGGAATTGGCACTCGGTGAATGAGCAGCGATAGAACGCGCATTCGCTGAAGACGCAATGGTCGAAGACGCACGCGCTGAAATCGACCCCAGAGAGCGTCCGCCCCTGCACGACCAATCGCGTGAACTGCTCGCCCTCGTACTGGGCATCGTCAATAATCGCCGTCATTGCGCCTCCAACATTGCGGGTACGTGCGCTACCACTTTACAGGACGCCACCGAGCAGGGGGAGGACGAGATTCTCCCACTCGCGCCGCAGCAGAGCGCGGAGCGGCTCGGGGGCGACGATGCGGATCAGCCGCCGGCGCTCCTCGTAGCGGCGGAAGTCGTCGCTCTGCGCGCCGACCGCCTCGCTCCAGGGCATCAGGGCACTGAAGCCTATGGGCGGGCGATCGAACTCCACCCAGACATCGGCGGACCACTTCTCCGGCTTCGGGATGTCGATCAGCACATCGCTGTCGTGGACTTCGATACCGCTGATGTGCGCCGCCATCTCGGCGAGCGTGATCTCGGCGGCGCGGCGGTCGCGCGGGCGGTAATAGAGCGCGCCGAGCCGCTGGAAGAGGTCGCCCGCTCGCGCGGAGACCTCGACGGCGCGCTTGTGGATGCGGCGGGAACGGAGGGCGGCGACGAGCCGCCGGGTCGCGTCCGGCATCTGCGGGCCGCTGAGGAAGGCGAGGAGCGAGGCGTCGTCGTGCGCCGTCAGTTCCTCCGGCGCGATCACGCCCGCCTCAATCGCCTCCTGCACGGCGCGCAGCAGCATCGCCATGCAGGCGCGGTTCGTGTGGTGCCAGTAGACATTGTCGAACATCTCCTGCCGCGCGTTGATCAGCGAGTGCAGGGGGCTGATCCCCTTGTCGTCCACGACGATGCGCGCCGCGCCGTTCACCTCGCGCACGCGGAGCGCGTCGAGCAGGCGGGGCGTATCGACGCGGCCATAGGGTACGTTGCAGGCGCGGGCGTCGCGCGGGAGATAATCGAGCTTGTCCACATCGAGCGCGCCGGAGAGCAGGCCACGAATCAGCGCGTCCTGCGGCGTCTGCGGCGGGCCGGGCGGGTCGATCAAGTCCGCGACGCGCGCCGGGTCGATCTCCCAGTTGTTCGCCAGCACGCCGAAGACCTCCGCGCCGAGGATGATGCGCCGCCCGACCTGCTCGTGCTTGAGGATCGGCGGGCCGAGTTCTTCGATGGCGTGCGAGAACGGGTAGTGACCGATGTCGTGCAGCAGCGCCGTCGCGGCTGCCACATGCGCGTCCGTCGTCGCTGAGGGCGACCGGGCCGCCATGCCGCCGCAGTTGGGCGATCCCCTGCCGCATCAGATGCATCACGCCGAGCGAGTGCTCGAAGCGCGTGTGCTTCGGCCCCCGGCCAGACGCGCGAGACGAACCCCAATTGCTGGATGCGGTCGAGGCGCAGGAATGCCTCCGTCGCCATCAGCGCGGACTCCGGCGCATTGAGCGGGATGCGGTCATAGAGGCCGTCCCGGATCGTTGTGATCGGCTCCCACTGATCGGCCACCCGTCGCTCCTCATCGCTCGCCATTCGCCGCGCGGCCTGTCACGCTCTCTCCGAACCCTACGATACCGGGAACCGCCACCGGACGCCAGTATCCGCGCTTTCGCCCGCAAGAATCGGATAGATCGCGCAACCGCGCTCTCGTATGGTGGTAGCGCAGGCTCCAACCTGCGTCTCTCGCGCAGGCTCCAGCCTGCGCTACCACGATAAGGAGCGACTACGTGGCACAGCGACATCCATTCCGCTTCGGCGCCCTGGCCGAGCATGTCCAGACGCGCGACGCACTGATCGGCACGGCGTGCCGAGCGGAGGAGAGGGGATACGCGACCTTCCTGATCCGCGATCACTTCCTGGAGGAGCCGTTCGGCCATCAACTCGCCCCGCTGGCCGCGCTGGCGACGGTGGCGGCGGTGACGGAGACGCTACGGATCGGCACGCTCGTCATCGCCAACGATTACCGTCCGCCCGTGCTGCTCGCGAAGGAGGCGGCGACACTCGATCTGCTCTCCGGCGGGCGGTTCGAATTGGGGCTCGGCACCGGCTTTCTCAAAGCGGAGTACGATCAGGCGGGCATCCCCTTCGATCCGCCCGGCGTGCGCGTCGACCGCTTTGCGGAGTCGCTCGCGGTGCTCAAAGGACTCTTTGCCGACGCGCCATGCACCTTTGCGGGGGAGCATTACACGCTCACTGATTTCGACGCGTTCCCCAAGCCGGTGCAGCGGCCGCACCCGCCGATCCTCGTCGGCGCGGGCGGCAGGCGGATGCTCTCGCTCGCGGCGCGGGAGGCGGACATCATCGGCATCCTCACCTCCTCGACGGCGAACGGCGTGCTTTCGTCGGGCCCGGAGCCGCGCATGGCGGCGGCGGTGGCGCGACAGATCGCGTGGATTAGGGAGGCGGCGGGCGCCCGCTTCGACGCCATCGAACTGAGCGTGGTGCCGACCATCATTATCGCCACGCACCAGCGGCACGCGGCGGAGAACCTCATCCAGTCGCGCGGCTGGAGTGGCGTGACCGCTGAGGACGTGCTCGCAATGCCCGCCGTATTCATCGGCAGTGAAGCGGAAATCGTCGCGACGATCCGCGAGCGGCGCGAGCAATACGGCTTTTCTTACTACGTCATCTCGGACGCCCAGATGGAGATCACGGCGCCCATCGTGGCACGGCTGGCCGGCGCATAAGCATCGGCGGTAGCCGCTACCCTTTGCGCCGGACGCGCAAGATGGCGATCTTCGTCGAGTGATTGAAGGGCGCGGGGTCGACAAGCGGTGCGCGCAGGCGGGTTTCCGGGTAGCCGGTGCAGTCCGGCGGCACGGGGATCAACGACTCGATGGCAAGATAGCCGTCCGCGCAGAGCGTTTCGAGCGTGTGCAGATACTCCGCGCCCGTGACGAAGAGGGCATTGTTGATCGCGACGAGCGTGCCGCCGTCGTTGATGAGCGGGCGCACCTTGTTGATGACGCGATGGCTCTGCCCGACGAGATCGACCGTGCCCTTGCCCGTCGCGGCGAAGAAGGGCGGATCGACGAAGAGGCAGTCGAACCGCTCCCCCGCCCGCTTCATCTGGCCGATCCGCACCCAGAAATCCACCGCCTGGAAATCCGCCTTGGCAATCGGGAAGCCATTGAGCGCGTACGATGCCTTCGCGACATTCAGGTACTCCCGCTTCAGGTCGGTCTGCACGACGCGCGCCGCCCCGCCCGCCATCGCCGCGACGCCGAGACTCCCGGTGTACGCGAACGTATTGAGCACGCGCGCGCCCGCGAGATGCCCGATTGCCCAGGCGCGCAGATTGCGCGTGTCCAGATAGAGGCTCGCGTCACGATGCAGGAGCGGGTCGAGAGCGTACCAGACGCCATGCTCGCGCACGCGCGTCTCCGGCGCCGTGCCGAGCCGCAGCACGCCGTTCCGCTCCGGCAGCGTCGACGCGTTGCGCGGCTTGACGATGACAGACTGAATCCACGGCAGCCGCTCGCGATAGAATTGCATCGCCGCCGCAATCGTTGCCTCCCCCGCGCCGGGCGGGTCGGCGTAGTTGTGCAGCACGAGCATTGTGCCGTAGCAATCGGCCACGAGTTCGGGCGCGCCCTCGAAGAAACCGCTGAAGAGCCGCGCCGCCCCTTGATGCTGTGGGTCGAGCAGCCCCTCCCGCGCCGCCAGTGCGGCATCGAGGAGCGGGAGAAGAGGGTTCGTAACGATGGTCATCCATTCCTTCCGCGCGTACCGAATCACATTCGTACGGTTCATCAGCCCGACATCACCATACCGCTAATCCCCCGGCACGGGCACGCCCGACGGCCACCACGCATCGAAGATCAGGCGGGAGATGCGACCATTGAGGACCGTGCCGTCATGGTCGGGGCGATAGAGATGGTCGCGGCTCCCCTCGGTCATCACGCAGAGCGTGTAGCGTACCCCTCCCGGCAACTCGACGATGCCCGCATCCACGCGTATGCCCATGTTGCCGGCGAAGCCGCTCTTGCTACGCACGATCACCGGCCCCGGATGGTCGTATCCCTCGCGCGCGTACGGGTTGAAAGGGAGGTAGCGCGCGATCTGGTCGTGGTACTGCTGCGTGACGAGGATGTCCCGCATCGCGGCGCACGCCGCCGGGGAGATGATGCCGTCCTCCGCGATCAGGGTCAGCAAGCGCACGATGTCGCGCGGTGTGCTCGTGGCGTAGTCGCGGATCGTGCCGGAGAAGGTCGCGGTCGTCTCCGTCATGCCCCAGTCGCGCGCCGAGGCGAGCGTGCGCTCCAAGCCGAGCAGGCGGACGAGCACGGCGGTCGAGGTATTGTCAGAGAGCGCCGTCATCAGCGTCGCATGGTCGTGGACGGTGGCGACGAGGGCGGGCGACAGGTCCTTGAGGATCCCGGAGCCGCCGTGCCGGTCCTCCGGGATCATCGTCACCGGGTCGTCGAGGCGGATAGTTCCTTCCTCAACCTGTCGGTAGAGCTCCGCGAGCACGAGTAATTTGATGGTGGAGGCCGTCGGCATCACCGCATCGGGCCGGTGGCCGATGGTCGCGCCCGTTGTGAGGTTGTGGGCGAGGAACGCCGCCTCGCCCGAGAAATCCGCGATCAGCCCACCGGCTGCCTGCTCGACCGCCCGCTCATCCGTCATCCGGCGCCCCCTTCCTGTCGCAATCGCCGCGTTGCCGCTGCGACGATCATACACGCCGCCGCGCCTATTGGTCGGATTCGTTCTCGCCGGGGGGTGAGGTCCCCCCTCAGCAGGCACCCGGGATCAGGCATACATATCGGGCACCGCAGGCGGGAGTGTGATACCCTCGTTGATACAATCGACCGCCGGACTGCAATGAAAGGGCACAGATATGCTCGCGGTACAGATCACGCCACCCGTCGCGCCGGCCGATCTGACGCCGACGGAGATCATGGAGCCGGAGGCGGGGCCGGGCGAGGTGCTGGTGCGGCTCCAGGCGGCGGCGCTCAATCATCGCGATCTCTACCTCCTGCAAGGAGGCGCGGACGCCGCCGGGACACCGTTTCGTGATCGGCTCCGACGGCGCGGGGACGGTCGAGGCGATCGGCCCCGGCGTGCGCGAGGCGGGCGTCGGCGATCAGGTGCTCGTCTATCCCTCGATGCGCTGGGGCAACAAGGAGAGCGCGCCCGGCCCCGGCTTCGAGGTGCTTGGCGGCGCGGATAACGGCACCTTCGCCGCAGTACATCGCGCTGCCGCTCGAAAATGTCCGCCGCAAGCCGGATCATCTCTCGTGGGAGGAAGCGGCGGCGCTGCCGCTCGCCGGCCTGACGGCCTACCGCGCGCTCGTCCCTCGCGCCGGGTTGCAGGCGGGCGAGAGCGTGCTGATCCACGGCATCGGCGGGGCGGTGGCGCTCGCCGCGCTGCAAATCGCCGTCGACGAAAGGGGCGCGCGCCATCGTCACGAGCAGCAGCGACGCCAAACTGGAGCGGGCGAAGGAACTCGGCGCCGCCGTGACGATCAACTACGCGCAGACCGACTGGCTGGCGGCCGTGCAGGAGGCGACGGAGGGCGAGGGCGTGGATGTCGTGCTCGAAAGCGTCGGGCAGGCGACCTTCCCCGGCAGCATCACCGCCGTCAAAGCCGGGCGGGCGGATCGTCACCTTCAGCACGACGACGGGCGGCACGCCGACGATCAATATCCGCGAGCTCTTCTGGAAGCAGGCGAGCATCCTCGGCACGACGATGGGCAGCCCGATCGATTTCACCGGCCTCCTCGAACTCTACCGCGCGCACAGCCTTCATCCGATGATTGACCGCGCCTATCCGCTGGCGGAGGTCGCCGCGGCATTCACGCGGCTGGAAGCGGCGGAGCAGTTCGGCAAGATCGTCCTCACGATCCCATGAGCGCCGGCGCGAGCCACGCGGACGAGCGCGCATCGCTTCTTCGCGCCGGACGGCATCGAAATCCTGCCCTTCGATCTGCCCGGCCTCGCGCATCTCTCATTCGTCGAGGGGCGCATCCCGCCGCGCCCGGAGCCGTATCCGATCCATCTGCACGGTGCGTTGGAGCAAATCACCTATGTGCTGGCGGGCCGGATCACCGTCACGACGTGGGATGCCGCGCGGGATGCGACCGACGACCTTCGACGCGACCGACGGCGACGCCTTCGTCACGCTGCCGCTCCAAACGCTCGCTTTCGCCAACGCGGGGCCGGAGGTGGCGCGCGTCCTCTTCATCTGCGCGCCCGCCTACCCGCCGGACGACAGCGATACCCGCCTCGTGGCAGCGCATCATGCCCCGACCGCCGCGGAACATGGCATGGTCGCGCGAGCGACAGCGGGCGGCGATCGACGCCTTCGCGGCGATCGTGCGGGCGCGGATCGCCGGGGCCGAGACGCCCGCGCGATAGACCGTGCTAGGGGCCACCCATCAACTGGGCGAGCGCGTTGTTATAGAGGACATCATCGACTTCGGAGATCGTCCCGTTCTTATCAACGGAGAAGAGCAGCGGCACGATACGGGTCTGTGTGCCGGTGCCGACATCGCCGACGTAGAAGTAGAGGACATTCCCGCTGGATGTTTGATCGTAACTGCCGGTGTAGTGGACGGCCGAATAGGTCATCTTCGACTGCTGCTCGAGCTGAAACGCCTGCGTGAGCAGCGATTTCCCCTCGTTCCGGGAGACGCGGCGCGCCTTCTCCGTTGGGCTGAGCGTATCCCATGCGGCGGCGGCGTCGCCCGTCTGCACCGCCTTGATGTAGGTCTGGACAACCGGCGCCTCGGGGAGTCGCGCCACGGTCTGCGTGCCGGACGAGGCGGACGAGTGCGAGGCGAACATCCGGTCGTACATCAGCCAGCCAGCGAGCGGGAGCAGCAGGAGCAAGCAGCCGACGAGGATCGGCCGCCCACTGAAAATGATCCGCACGCCCGCGCCGACGCCCGCGAAGAACCGGCGGACACCGCGCCGCATCACCCGCCCCTTCGAGGCGCGCGGTATGGGCGGCATCATCGTGATCGGGGACGGTGGCGGGGGCGGCGGTTGTGGATAGGATGGTGTCATCGTCGTAATTCCTGCTAATACGCCTCGATGCGCACGCGCGCATTCTCGTCGATCGTCACACGCAGTTCTTCGAGCGTTTCGCCCACGATCCTGCCGACGCCCGAGATGAAGATACCATCCGGTCGGATGTCGATGTCGACGCTGTTCACTTCGATGGTCCCCACCACATACGCCGTGTCCCGCGCGACGACGTAGGTCAGGATGCGCGCGTAGCGCGGATCGACGTAGAGCGCGCCGTCCGATAATGCAACGAGCGGCTTGTCGTTGACGATCAGGGCCTTGACGGTGTTCGTGCCGAGGCGCAGTCGGGTAAGCGCCCCGAGGTCGGCGTCGGCGCCGACCCCCGGGTCGGTCGCGTCGGTCGCCGCCGATACCGGTGTCGGATTCTGGGAACTCGTCGCCTGCATCGTCTTCCTCCGCTCATCGCTCGACATTCATTCGCACGTCATCGCTACCGTCATAGAGAGATGGACGCCGCGACAGCTTGCGGCCAACGATCTGTCTATTCTACACGAAACGCGCCGGGCGCGGGCGGGAGCGAAAACTATCTGTGCGGTTCATTACCATTCGCTGATTGACAACCTATCAGGAAGACATAGAATGCGGGTATCGCAAATTCTCTCGCATCCTTGCCCAACTATGCGATCTGTGTGTCCGGTTATCGCGATCAGTCAGCGTCGCGTTCGCGCGGAAAGGAGGCACGACACACGCATCTGGCGTCACGTATCTTCGATGGAAAAAGGAGAGGGGAAACGATGATTAGTGGGTGCGCCCGCAACTCCGTTCGGTACCGACTCGGTTCACGTCTGGTGGTCACGGTTGCCACCATCCTTGCCCTCTGCGCGTCGTTCGGCAGCGTTGCTGCCCAGCCACCCGCCGGTGGCGGGCCGGGCGCTGGCCCGCCGCCCGCGCCATCCGCCAATGTCTCGGTCTTCGCGACCGGCTTGCAGGGCCCGCGCGGCTTGCGCTTCGGCCCCGATGGCAGCCTCTATGTCGCCGAAGCCGGCATGGGCGGCACAACCTCAACCGCCGGCCAGTGCGATCAGGTGTCCCGAGGTTGGCCCGTATACCGGCGGCAAAACCGGGCGCATCTCGAAGATCGACGCGAGCGGCAA
This sequence comes from uncultured Chloroflexia bacterium, assembly GCA_963847195.1. Lineage (GTDB taxonomy): Bacteria > Chloroflexota > Chloroflexia > Thermomicrobiales > JALYUS01 > JALYUS01. Next base: position 115,835 of record CAWJZC010000010.1, read on the forward strand.
GAGCACTGTCGTCGCGCAGGGCCTGCCGTCCGCGCGGGACGGGATGGGCGCGCAGAGTTCGGTGAGCGGCGTGTCGGATGTCGAATTTATCGGCACGACGATGTACGCGCTCATCTCCGGCGGAGGCTGCTCACATGGCAACCCCGATGTGCCAAACGAAATCGTCAAGATCAACGCCGATGGCAGCACGACGCGCGTCACGGACCTGAGCGCCTACGTCAAGGCACATCCCGTAGCGAAGCCGGACGCGGGTGATTTTGAGCCGGACGGCGACTTCTACAGCATGATCCAGGCCGACGGCAACTTCTACGTCATCGAGTCGAATCACGGCGAACTGATCAAAATGACGCCGGATGGCGCGGCAAGCCGCGTGGTTGATTTCTCCGCGACCATGGGACATATCGTCCCGACCGTCGTTGCCTACCGCGATGGCAATTTCACGTGAGCAATCTCGACACCTTCCCCGTCACAGGGAAGTCGAAGATCATGAAAGTCACGCCCACCGGTGACATCAGTGTCGTCACAAACGGCCTCTCCGCCGTGCTTGGCATCGCCTACGATAGCCAGGGGCGCCTCTACGCCTTGCAGATGAGCACGGTGCCGAATCAGGGTCCGGTGCCGGGTTCGGGGAACATCGTGCGGCAGACCGCCGCCGGGACGTGGGAACCGGTCGCCACCGGCCTCTTCTTCCCGACCGGCATGACCTTCGGCCCCGACGGGATGCTCTATGTCTCGAACATGGGCTTCGGCCCGCCGACCGGGCAGATCGTCAAGGTCAACGTCAACGCCGCGCCGACTGCGGGCACTGGAGCGCCAACCGGTCCTCCACCGACGACCGCCGCGCCGCCAGCGGCAACGCCACCGCCGTCGGTCGCGCCCGCGCTCCCACCGGCGCCGACGCCGAATTCCACCAAGTTCTTCATCCGCCGGCTGGGCGACGGATAACAGAAACAGGGCGAGAGACCGTGCGGGAGTGGCAACTGCCACTCCCGTTTTTGCTTTCCGTGAAGGCACGGTACGCAGCGACACGCCGATCCTCTCGCGGCATGTGTTCCGACCGGCTGTCAATCACCGTCCGTTACGTCCATCGTCATCGCCGCGACCGGCCCCGGCTGCTCGGCCAGCGTTGATGCTGCCGCTGAAGCCGCGCGCGCCGCGACTGGAACGTCCGTGGGGCTTGCCATTGCGGGCGTACCTGCCGCTACCTCCGGCGCGTTCGTCTTCCGCAGCGGGATCTCCTTGAGGAAGATCACCGACACGAAGGCGAGAAGCATCGCGATCATCGCCGCGAAGAAGAGCGACGTGATCGCCGTCGCGAGACTCTGCCGCAGCGCGAGCATCAACTGGTTGAACAAGACATCGCTCTGCGCTCCGAAGGCGGCGAAGGAGGCGTGAATTGTGTCGGTCGCGTCGTGCGAGAGGAGGATCTGCGGGTTCTTCAGCGCGGCCAGTTGCTCCGGCGGCAGTCGCTGCTTGAGCGCGTCCGGCAGGTTCGCGTCGAACGAGCTGTTGAAGCGGTTGGTCATCACCGAGCCGAGCATCGCCACGCCGATGGTGCCGCCAATCGAGCGGAAGAAGGTCAGCGCGGCGGTCACCGCGCCCATCTGGGAGAGCGGGAAGGCATTCTGCACGACGATGGTGAAGAGGCTCATCGAGACGCCGATGCCGAGGCCGGTAATGACCATCCGCTGCACGACGATACTGTTCGTCGCATGGATACCCATCCGTGAGAGCAGCAGCAGACCGGCCGCGCCGACGGCGAAGCCGACGAGGGCCATGATCTTGTACCGCCCCGTGCGCGAGAGCACTTGCCCGCTGATCATGCTACTGACGATGAAGCCGATCATCATCGGCGTGATCACCGCGCCCGCGTTCGAGGCGCTGGAGCCGATCACCCCCTGCACGAAGAGCGGCAAGTACGAGATCGCCCCGAACATGCCCACCGCCGTCAGGAAGGTCGCGATCATCGAGACGGTGAAGATGCTGTTCTTGAAGATGCCGAGGCTGAGCACCGGCTCCTTCGCGCGGCTCTCCACGAAGAGGAAGACGCCGAGCATGACGACCGCGACGACGATCATGCCGATGATCTGCGGCGAGCGCCCACGCGGTACTGGCTGCCGCCGAGCGAGAAGGCGAGCAGGAGGGGGATGGACCATGCGCTGAGCGTGGCGACGCCGAGATAGTCGATCGTGTGCGAGCGCCGCGCGCCATGGCCCGGCATGGCGAGGCTCGTCGTCAGGATCGCCACGATGCCGATCGGCATGTTGACGTAGAAGACCCACTGCCAGCCGAGATTGTCGGTGATGATACCGCCGAGCGACGGGCCGATGATCGTCGCAAGGCCGAAGATCGCCGTCAGGCCCGCACCCCACTTGGCGCGCTGCGCCGGGGGGAAGATGTCGCCGATGATCGCCATCGCTATCGGCATCAGCCCGCCCGCGCCGAGCCCCTGTAGCGCGCGGAAGAGGATCAGTTGCGTCATCGTGTGCGACATCCCGGAGAGCGCGGAGCCGATCAGGAAGAGCACCATGGCGATGAGGAAGAAGAGCCGCCGCCCGTAGATGTCGGAAAGCTTACCGTAGATCAGCACCGTGACCGTCGAGGCGAGCATGTAGGCCGTGAAGACCCACGAGTAATGGGCCAGGCCGCCGAGGCTCGCGACGATCGTCGGCATCGCCGTGCCGACAATCGTGCCGTCGAGGGCGGCGAGCAACATGCCGAGGATCACGCCGACGAGGACGAAGATCAGCCGCCGCCCGCTCACGGTGTCGCGGATCGATGCGGGCGTGTGATTGCGCTCCGGTGGCATCGCCACTGCTGTCTTCCATGTGCAAATTCTCGCTTTCTTATCGGTGCGCGGGTTCCTTGTGTGGCGCCGATACGCGGCCCCACGCGGGGTCATCTCTTCAAATTCGTCGGCGGCGCGGGCGAGACCGTCCATCCCCTGCGCGAGCGCGGCGAGGTCCGCGTCGCTCATCCGGCCGATACAGGAGCGCAGATAACTCGAACTGAACTCGCGCAGGCTGCGGATCAACTCCGCTCCCCGCTGCCGTCGACCGGGCCACCGTCCGCCGCCGATCGGTGGGGTCCTCATGCCGCTCGGCAAACCCGGCGCGCACAAGTTTCTCCACGAGATGGCTGGCGGTCGGCAGCGTGATGCCGAGCATCTCGGCGGCCTGGCCGATCGTCGCCGGCTCGCTGTCGGAGAGGACGGCGAGCGTTTTCACCTGCGCCGCGGTCAGGTCGAGATGCAGCCACGGCTCGATCGACTTCGGCGGCGACGCCCGATAGAGCCGCGTCGTCGCCGCCAGAATTGCTTCTTCACATTCCTCGCGAGTATGGAGCATGCACGAACCCTCCTTGTATACGGCGCAATGATCGCACATTACTTCGATGTTGTCAATGCATTCGATGACTCGCATCTATTCGATCTCGTCGCATGGAGTGATCGAATGCAAGTGAAAGCCTGCCGCCACCGGCCCGGCGCGCCCCGGCGGGTCGCTTCGCCGCCCTATCCGCGAGGCAACAGGAATGATCTGAACGCCTCGTCAGGAATCAGCGATGCGCTGAGTAATTTTACTCAGTTCCTTCTTTCGGTCGCATCAATGCGTCGTTTGGACGGTGGCATCCCCTTCCCACTGGCATAGGCTGTCACCAATGGACGTATCGACGGACTGGCGATGTCGCCGAGCGGCGGCCTTCGGGCCGCATCGGCGTGTGTGCGCCACGGGGCAAGGAAGGAATGTCGGGGAGCGCCACGATGCAATGGCCGGGGGCGGCAGCGGTGCCGTCAGGGTGAAGGAGGGGTTTGGGATGAAGACAACGGTCTCTTTGGGGCGTCACGGGCTGATTCCCATCGTGGTCGGCCTACTCTGCATGATGATGATTTTCGGTTCGGGAGCGCTTGCCGCCGCTGGCGTGACGGACGGAGACTTCGAGCCGGACCTCACTGGCCGGGCTGTATCCGATGCCGCCGCCACCCTCACCAGCACGCTCGCGGGCGCGCTCGGCGGCGCGGCCGCCTTCCTCGGTTCGGTCGTCCAGGAACCGACGGTAGCGGCCTGCACGACCGGCCCGCTCAACCAATACCGCGAGTACATCGACGTGGCGATCATCAAGGGGTTGCCGAACACCCCGTACGATTTCTACGTCCAGCCGACGAGTGTGGTGGTGGCCGCCGTTTTCGGGGGCGGCTTGCCGACGAGCCCGGCGTTCACGCTGACCGCGAGCGGCGGGACACTGGCAACAATTGCCTGCGTACCCCTGCAGAGTGCCGGGGCCAATCCCCGTCCTCTCGGCATCCGGGTCCGGGTCGCGTCGCGCCTGCCCGCCGTGATAGTATCAGCGGACAATCCGTCCGGTTTCGATTGCGACGCGGCGACGCGAGGAGGTAGGAATGTCTACGCAGGTTGAGGCGATCCCCGCCGATTTGGACGAACTGTGGCGCCCATTCACGCAGCACGCGCTCCGGCAGCCGCCGCTGGTGATGGTCGAGGGGCACGGCAGCACGGTCGTGGACGCCTCCGGCAAGGAATACATCGACGCGATGGCCGGCCTCTGGTGCGTCAATGTCGGCTTCGGGCAGGAGCGGCTCGTCGAGGCGGCGGCGCGGCAGATGCGCCAATTGCCCTACACGCCCCTCTCCCGCCCCGCCCGCCCGTCGCTCGAACTGGCGCACCGCCTCGCCGGGGTGCTGCCCGGCGCCCTCAACCACGTCGTCTTCGTCAATAGCGGCTCGGAGGCGGTCGAGACGGCGCTGAAAATCGCCCGCCAGTACGTGCAGCAGAAGTACCCGCACCAGAACCGCACGAAGATCATCGCCCGCTATCGCGGCTACCACGGCTGGACGATGGGTGCGCTCGGCGCGACCGGGCAGTACGCGCGCAAGACGCGCTTCGAGCCGCTGCTGCCCGGCTTCCTGCACGTCCGCCCGCCGGACACCTTTCGCCTCTTCGCGGGGATGACGCCGAGCGCGGCGGCGTACCTCCTGGCCGAGGAACTGGAGCAGGTGATCGAGTTCGAGGGGCCGGAGAGCATCGCCGCCTTCATTGGTGAGCCGATCATCGGCGGCGGCGGCGTGATCGTCCCGCCCGACGAGTACTGGCCGCTCATCCGGGGAGTCTGCGACAAATACGGCATCCTGCTCATCCAGGACGAAGTGATCACCGGCTTCGGCCGCACCGGCACGATGTTCGGCTGCCAGAACTGGGAGATCGTGCCGGACATCATGACGATGGCGAAGGGCATTTCCAGCGCCTATATCCCGCTCGCCGCCACCGCCGTCACCGACGATGTTTTTGAAGCCTTCCTCGGCGACCCGAAGGACAATGTGCAGTTCAACCAGTTGAGCACCTACGGCGGCCACCCGGTCGCCTGCGCTGTCGGGCTGGAGAACCTCAATATCATCGAGGAGGACGGCCTGGTCGGGAACGCCGCGGCGATGGGCGACCGGCTGCGCGCCGGGCTGCGCGCCGTGCAGGGGCACCGAGACGTCGTCGGCGAGGTACGCGGCAAGGGACTGCTCGTCGGCATCGAGCTCGCCCAACCCGGCACGACCGATCCGCTCCCCGCCGAGCAGGTGAACCGCGTGATCGCGGCGGCGCAGAAGCGCGGCGTGCTCGTCGGCAAAAATAGCGCGACGGTGCCGCGCCTCGAATGCGTCATCACCCTCTCGCCGCCGCTTGTCATCACTGCCGAGGAGATCGACCGCATCGTCGAAGCCCTCGACGCATCCCTCGGCGAAATCGGCTAACCGGGCAGGGTCCTGAACCACGGAGGCACCGAGGGCACAAAGAGGGGAAAGACGAATACGCCACATCTTTCCTCCCTGTGTTTCTCCGTACCCTCGATGCCTCCGTGGTTCATCCCTTCGTCTCTTCCATCGTGGGAGGGATGATGGCCCGGCAGCCGGCCGATATAGCGCCAATCCACGGCCTCCGCCAGCGCCGTCAGCCCGGTGCGTTCGCGGTCTCTATCGAGGTGGGCGACCACATCAATAGCGATCACGTGATTCCAGGCAATCGCGATCGGGCCCGGGCGGGTGAGGCCGAGGGCGCGATAGATGAGGCGGGTCAGCCACTGCACCGGGCGCGGTAGGTCGATACTGAGCGGCATCGGCCCGGTGATGATCGCCTTCACTGCGGGGAAGGGCACGCGCTGTTGCCCGTCGCTATCCGCGATTTCCAGCAGCAGATCATCGACCTTCCCGGCGCGCAATCCGTCGCAATCGAGCAGTTCTTTATCCACGACGTGTTTACCGAGGTCCATCACGACCCTCCATTGATACCCTACGAGCCTCCCCCGCCGCCCGTCACGACGAAGAGCGGGATGGCAGCGATCGTCACAATGGTCAGGAGGGCGAGCACAATGCCGGCGATGATATTGATCGGCACGCTGTTCTTCTGCTCGCCCATGTAGTCCTCGTCGTTCGCCACGATACAGGAGGGGGAGGAAGGTGAAGGGGAGGGAGAACGCGCCGAAGGCCATCGTCAGGATAGTCAATTGGATCGGATCGACCCGCATGTAGGCGAGGATCATCGCCACGACGAACATGACGAGGTAGCCGAGGTGAAAGAGGGGCGCCTGGCGCGGGCGGCCCTTCTTGCCCCGGTCCCATCCGAAATACTGACGGACCGCGTACGCGCCGCTGAGCGCCGTCTCCAAGCCCGCCCCCATGCAGACGGCGAATGCGCCGACGATGAAGAAGCCGAAGCCGATTGCCCCAAGACTCGCCTTGATCGGCTGCCCCGCGTCGCCGAGGCTGCTCACCCCGGCGTGCTGCGGGAAGAGCACGACCGCCGCGATCACGATCAGTGCGAAGTCGATCGCCGCGCCGAAGACCGAACCGACGAGCGAGGTGATCCGGTTCGTCAGTAAATCCTCACCGCTCCATTCGTCCTCGATCGCGCCGGAGGAGTAGAAGTAGAATTGATACGGCGTCATGTACGCGCCGAGCAGGCTAATCACGGCGAAGAGATAGACCGGGAGTTTGTCGACCGAGGCGAGCGACGGATGGACGATCTGCGTGCCGATATGGCCATAGGGAGGCGCGAGTTTCACCATTGCCACGACGGAGACGAGCATCGTCAAGCCCAGCAGGGCGCTGCTGTTTTCCAGCAGGTCGAAGTTCGCCTTCCAGAGGATAATGACGAGGAAGAGCGCCGCGACCGGGAACCAGAGCAAGTATGAGATACGGGTGGCGAGTTCGAGCGCAAGGGTCATGCCTGCGATCTCCACCACCAGCGTCATCGTGTTGACGACGACGGTGGAGACGAGCGGGATGAGGGCAAGCCGGAAGCCGAGCCGGTCCCGGATGACATCGAAGAGCGTGCGGCCTGAGGCGATCACCACCCGCCCGGACATGTCCGCATAGACGATCAGGCCGATCACGCCGGGGACGAGCGTCCAGATCAGTGCATATTGGTACTGCGCGCCCGCTTGCCCGGCGGTGATGATGCCGCCCATGTCCACGAAGCCGCCGATCGCGGTGAGGACGCCGAGCGTCAGGCCGCTGAACCGCTTCATCCTGTCTGCCGGCACGGGAGGAATTCGGTCACCATCGCCCTCGGCTACGCGCGAACAGTACCCGATCATCGGGGCACCTCTGCGCGAATGGTGCCGATCTGCCGATCGCCGCTCTGGACATCGCGGGCGTGGGGTGTCATACTGGCGTTGTGGACATGGCGATCACCCAGATTGCCGCGGGGGCGGTGCCCCACCTCAGGTGTTCACATCCCAACAACAACCGAATAGATGCAAAAAGACGGCCGGGGAGTTATCCCCGCCGTCTTTCGTTGTGCGGCGTGCTACCGCGCGAGCGGGCTCCTCAGTTGATCCGCTCCAGGACGACGACCGGGATCTGCCGGGTCGTCTTCTCCTGATACTCGGCGAAGCCGGGCATCAGCGCCGCCTGGGCGCTGTACAGCCGCTCCCGCTCCGCCCCCTCGACGACCGTCGCCCGTGCCTGGAAGGTTTCGCCCGGCAGTTCGACAGTTGCGACCGGATTGGCGACCAGATTGTGATACCAGTCCGGGTTGGTGGGCGCACCGCCCTTGGAGGCGATCACGACGATGCGGTCGCTGTCGGTGGTATAGACCAGCGGCATCGTGCGCGGCTGGCCGCTCTTCGCGCCGGTGGTGGTCAGCAGGAGCAGCGGCCGGCCGGCGAAGTCGCCGGTCACCTTGCCGTTGGTGGCGCGGAACTCCTCGATCAGCGACTGATTGTAGGTATTGGGGCTCGTCATGGCTTCTCCTCTTCATACGATGCGGCCGCCCCGCACATCCGCGGGCGACCGCGCGCATCCCACACCGTGGGAAGATTACAGGAAGCGCAACCCGCCCGACGGTCCGTTTATTCCCACCGCGCGGCCCCCGCGGGCGTTACGACGCCCTGCCTATCGTCCCTTTTCTGGTACGCTGCATCCGTAGTCAGGCTCGTTCATTCGCGTGTCTGAGAGCGGAGGATGTGATGGAGTTTCGTGACACGGTCCTGAAGCGGCGCATCGTGCGGAACTTCCGGCCCGATCCGGTCGCGCCGGAAACGTTGGAGCGGATTGTCGGATTGGCGATGCACGCGCCGAGTGCGGGCTTCTCGCAGGGGCAGGCATTCGTCATCGTCACCGAACCCGGTCCGCGCGCAGATCTGGCCGCGCTGTGCGGCGAAGAGGGATACGTGCGCGGTGGCTTCGACCCGTTCCTCTCCGCCGCGCCCGCGTTGATCGTCGCCTGCACGAGCGAGGAGGCGTACCACCGCCGCTATCGTGCCCCCGACAAACTGCGCCCGGACGGTACGGAGATCGGCTGGCCTGCCCCCTACTGGCACATGGACATCGGCTGCGCGGTGATGATCCTGCTGCTCGCGGTGGTGGACGAGGGGTTGGCGGCGGGATTTGTCGGCGTCACGGACCCCGACGGCGTACGCGCGCTCCTCGCGATCCCGGCGGAGTATCAGCCCGTCGGCGTCATCCCCGTCGGCTACGCCGCGCCCGATGTGCCCTCACCGTCGCTCAAGCGCGGCCGTGCCCCACGCGAGCGTGTCATCCACCACGAACGGTGGCAGGCGGCACCAGAATGACTGGCGTCCATCGGAGGGGAGCGGCGATGTTGAGAATCACCCCTATGCAGGAGGACATGCATGGTGATCGTCGATAGTCATTGCCATGTCTCGCCCTCGTGGTACGAGCCGGTGGAGACGCTGCTCTTTCAGATGGAACGATACGGCGTCAGCCATGCCGTGCTCGTGCAGATGCAGGGGCAGACGAACAACGACTACCAGTTCGCGTGCGTGCGGCGCTATCCCGGCCGGTTCGCGCCCGTCGTGGTCGTCGATACCGACCAACCGGACGCCCCGGAGGCATTGCAACGCCTCGCGGAGCAGGGCGCGAGTGGTGTGCGCCTGCGCGCGACGACGCGTTCGCCGGGCGATGATCCGCTGGCGATCTGGCGCGCGGCGGGCCGCCTCGGGCTGGCGGTCAGTTGCTTCGGATCGAGCGCGGAGTTCGCCGCCGAGCACTTCGCGGCGTTGGTCGCGTCGCTGCCGGAGGTACACATCGTCATCGAGCATCTCGGCGGGCACAGCCGCCCGGACGCGGGCGACGACGAGCGCGCCCTGCGGCGCCACGTCTTCGCGCTCGCCCGCTTCGCGAATATCTTCATCAAGATTCCCGGCCTCGGCGAGTTCTGCCAGCGCGCCATGCCCGTCACCGAGCCATTTCCCTTCGTGCAGCCGATCCCGCCCTACCTCCAGGACGCCTATGCCGCCTTCGGCCCGCGGCGGATGATGTGGGGCAGCGATTACCCGCCGGTGGACGCCCGCGAGGGATACGGCAACGCGCTGCATGGCCCGATGGCGCAGTTCGCGGACATCAGCGAGGAAGAGCGTGCCCTGATCTTCGGCGGCACCGCCCGCGTCGTCTTCCCGCCGCGCGGCTGAGAAGTCGCACCGTCTTTATGCCCTGTGAGAGGCCCATACGATGAGAGAATTTAAGGATTACGACGAAGGCTTCCGCTCCTGGCTCACGGCTCACCCTAGCCGCGTGACGCCCGACTGGACTGGACCACATGATGTTGCACGCATACCGTCAGTGAGGGCTGTCAAACGCGCCCGCGCCGGGTCCTATCCCGCGTCGAGGGCAAAGAGTGTTAGCTGTGCGACCCTCTCCTGCCGGGCCGCACGCGGCGCGTAGGCCGGACGGCCAGGTTCGCTGGTATAATATGCTTATGAAAAGGAAGCCTATCGTTTATCTAATCTGTGGGTTTATCGGTGCCGGTAAAACTACTTTTGCAAAGAAGCTGGAGGGAAAAACTGGTGCAGTGAGAATCACGAAAGATGAGTGGTCAATTCGTTGTATTGGAAACGATCCCACAATCGATGGATACGCGGAATGGGATCATAAAGTCATCGGATTATCAAGGGATGTTGCGTTCTACCTTGCTGAGAAAGGTATTGATGTCATTATGGACGAGGGATTTTGGAAAAAAGAAACGCGAGATGAAATGAGAAGAAGAATAGCCGCAATTGGAGCCAAAGCGGTGATGTACTACGTTGAGGCACCGATAGAAATGATACGAGATAGGGTCCTGGAAAGAAACAATAGTCCCACAAAAGACTCGTTTGAGATTAGCCGGGAGATGTTGGATAATTATCTGATGTATTGGCAGCCTCCTCGCGAAGACGAAGATTACATCCTCGCCAGTGAAGTAAAATAAAAATATATCGACCGTCGGTAGAAGTAGTGGGCAAGAAATTTCCTGTCGTGGAGAACGACGGATATGCGTAATCCATCCTCTGTCTAAGAGCCCGCATGAGACGGCGATCCAAGCTGCAGCAACGGATCACGGGGACTCGGTGCCGGTTCGCACCCTTGATTCTTTGCCAACCCTTGACCTGCTACCCGGAGTATGACCATGGATTCCGAGAAACTCCTCCTGGCTTGACCTGAACCCGGAATTGGTTCACCTGATGCGTTAGTCCGCCACCTCTCTGGGCAGTTCCCAAGCGGCCATTGATCTCTCGCTTGGCTGCGGTAGCGCATCGTCGTGCGCGGGACCGCCGCAACGCGGCACGCCCGCCGCTCGCTGACCGGAAAGCCGGCCCACCAACCGCACCACCGTGCGCTTCCGAATACACGCTTCCGGGCCGGCATCACCAGTTTTTTCGGATCGCCTCCTGCAGCATCTGGCGGTCGAGCGTGAGGTCGGCGACGAGCTGTTTGAGGCGACGATTTTCGTCTTCCACCTGGCGCAAGCGCCTCAGCTCGGCGACGCCGATGCCGGCGTACTTGCGCTTCCAGCGATAGAACGTCTGCTCGCTGATCCCCAACTTGCGACATGCCGCCCAGAGGGCACCTGCGCCGACCGCCGTACCGTTCTCCGCCTGCCGCGACGCGGCGATGACCTGTTGCTCGGTGAACCGCGATGTCCGCATCCTGCTCCTCCTTCGGATTACGTTAGGACTAACGTATCACGGTGGACCAGAATTCGGGGAGCCGGTTAACATCGCGGCGCGGGATACGGCTTCATCTTCGCCAACGGCGCGTGGCGATGGTGGCTCGTGCCGCCCGTCGTCGCGATCGCGCTCCTCATCAGCGCGATCGCGCTGATCGGTTGGTCCCTCGAGGAGCGCGCGGGGTACGGTTCGAATTCCCCATAAGCCCATCGCGAGAAGCAGGAACATCCGCGCCCGATGTCCGCCTGATTCGTCACATTGGCCTCAACGATCCGGCCCGAACGAGCGCTACGGCAGGATCTCGATCTTCAGCCGGCCGAGCCGCTCGATCTCGACCACCTTGCCGTTCCGGATCGAATGATGTTATGCGAGCCGGTCTTAGGCGTGCCGGCGTAGAATCCCCATTCTCCGGCGTGGGACTGCGATCCTTGCGGGTTGCCCACTCTGCCTACGCCTTCTTCACGAGCGAGTCAGCCCCCGAAGGTGCGCGTGTGCCGCGGCCCGGTGCTCCGGCGATGCGGCGATGACCGTCAGGTCGGTGAGGGCGTCCACGACCCGCCAGACGGCGAGGAACTCATCGTCCACGGGGGCATCGGCGCTGTAGCCCGCGAACAGCGCCTCGCGGTCGGCCGGGTCGCGCCAGCGGCGCAGATCGAGGGTCGGGTGGCTGATGAAGGCGTCGCCGAAGTCGATCGTCCCGGTATAGACGCCCGTTTGCTCATCCACGAAGGTGTGCTCCGGGGCCGGATTGGAGTGCAGGGCCGCGCGCAGCTCGCTCCTGGGCAGCGCCGCGAGCGCCCGCTGTGCCACGTCCTCCGGCGACTCCTCCAACACCCAGGCACCCTCGGTCGCGTGCATGGCCGTGACCGCGTCGTCGAACGCTTCAGCGATGCGGGCGTGTAGATCATCCCCCGATTGGTCGCCCGGGAAGAGCCCGCTGGCGACGATCTCCCCTTGCGGGATCGCGTGGATGCGGCGCAAGACGCGACCGAGTTCGTGCAACATCGCCCGGCGCGCAGCCTCGGTGAGGGTCGCGCGGCGCACCGCGATGCCCGGCATCCGGGTCAGGCAGGTGTACTCGATGTCCCCCTCCTGCCCGTAGCCGAGGACGCGCGGCACCGGGATGTCGGGGAAGCGCGCCAGTTGCCCGAGGAAGAAGACCTCCTTCGCCTGGCTGGTGCGCGGGCGCAGCCGGTGTGGGCGCTGCGTCTTGAAGATGACATCGTCGTCGACGGCGTAGGTGCGCGCCTCCCCGCCCGTCTCGTCCACCGCCCGGACCGCCCGGGCATTCGGGACGTGTCGCCGCGCGAGGGCGAGCACGATTTCCGCGTCCAGTACCGGATCCGGTTTGTCGGGCTGCAGATACGTATCCTTCGGCATCGTCTTCCCTCTCCTTCATGGTCGCCCGGCAGTGCCGCACGTCCGCGTATTCCTACCCTCCCACCATCACGCGTCCCGCCAGTCCCAGCCGGCCGCCTCCAGTTCGACGAGCGCGGCGAAGCGCCCGCCCCGCCGGATCAGGTCGTCGGGCGGCCCCTCCTCGACCACCCGCCCCGCGTCGAGGACGATCACCCGGTCCGCCGCCCGCGCCGTCGCCAGCCGGTGCGCCACCGTGAGGACCGCGCGCCGCTGCCCGCGCACGTCGGCGCGCAACGCTGCCCAGAGCGCCGCGTCGCTCGCGCTGTCGATCGCCACCGTCGCCTCGTCCAGGAGCAGCACCGCCGGGTCCCAGACCAGGGCGCGCGCCAGCGCGAGGAGCTGCCGCTGCCCCGCCGAGAGCTGGACCCCCGCACCCCGGCCGGCGCCGCGCAGCGGCGTGTCGTAGCCCTGCGGGAGCGTCTCGATCAGCCCGGAGGCGCCGGCCAGCGCCGCGGCGCGCTCGATTGCGCCCTGCGTGACAGCCGGGTCGCCGAGGGTCAGGTTCTCCCGGACGGTGCCGGTGAAGAGCTGCACCTGCTGGGGCACCACCGCGACGACCCGCCGCCGCTCCTCGTCGGTGAGGCCGCGCGGGTCGCGCCCGTCCACCGCCACCAGTCCTTCCCACGCGGGGTAGAGGCCGGCGATGAGCTGGACGATGCTCGTCTTCCCCGCCCCGGTGCGGCCCACGAGCGCCACCTGCTCGCCGGGTCGTATGGCGAACGTGACCCCGCGCACCACGGGCTGCCCCGGCACGTAGCCGAAGACGACATCGCGGACGACGAGCCCGTCGGATTCGTTACCGCCGGCCGTGCCTGCGGCCGCGCAATCCTCCACCGGCAGGGCGAGCACCTGGACGATCCGCTCGATGCCCGACAGCGCGCTCTGAACCGTCTGCCAATCGTCGCCGATTGACGTGATCGGCTCGAAGAAGCGCCCGAAGACGAGCACGAAGGCGGTGAGCGTGCCGATCGTGACGCCCCACGCCGCGGTGAATCCCGCCGTCCCCGACCAGAGCAGTAGCGACGTGGCCGCCGCCGCGAGGAGCACCATCAGCGGGGTGTAGAGCGAGCTGTAGAGCGTCGAGCGGTTGGTGGCGAGGAGCGCGGTGCGCAGCGCCAGGCGGAAGCGCGCCGTGAAGGTCTCCTCGCGCCCGGAGGCGCGGATCACGTCCACCCCGCCGATCGTCTCCTGGAGGTGCGTGTTCATCAGCCCGACCGCGCGGCGGGTGTCGCGCTCGGCGGACCGCACCCGAACCTGGAAGAAGCGAGTGATGAGGATCAGCGGCGGCACCGTCAGGAGCGCCACCAGGGTGAGCGGCACGCTGAGGAGCAGCATCGCTCCCAGCGCCGTGATCACCCGGACGAGGTTGCCGACGAGATTGATCGCCCCGGTGGAGAAGAGGGTATCCACCGTCTCGACGTCCGCGGTGCAGCGGCTGATGATGTCGCCGAGGGGCGTCCGGTCGTAGAAGCCGAGGGGCAGCCGCTGGAGGCGGTCGGCCAGCCGGACGCGGAGCGCGCGGAGGGCGTCCTGGGCGACGAGCGCGGTCAGGTAGATGGCGACGAAGTTCACCGCCTGCCCGGCCACCACCGACCCGAGGTACAGGAGGCCGAGGGCGAGCAGGCCGTCGGCCCGGCCCGGGGTGAGGTGCTGGTCCACGACCCGCTGGACGATCAGCGCCGGGACGAGGTCCAGGGCGCGCGCGACGAACATGCACAGGGCGACTATGGCGAGCGCCCACCGCCAGGGGCGCAGGACCGGGCCGAGCACGGCGCCGGTGTCCCGGCCCGACGCCGCTACCGGGCCGGCGACGGCGATGGTCGCGGTCATCGCGCCACCGCGATTTCCTGCGTGCCGGCCGCCCGTTGCTGGGCGGAGAAGATGCGCGCGTAGAGGCCGCCCGCCGCCGTGAGCGCCGCGTGCGTCCCCGTCTCGACGATCCGCCCGTGATCGAGCACGACCACGCGGTCCGCCTGCGGGAAGGCCGTCAGCCGGTGCGAGCAGAGGACGATCGTCGCCCGGTGCTCCGGCGGCACGGACGGGCCGAATGCCTCACGTAACCCGGCGAGGAGCCGCGCCTCGGTGTCCACATCGACCGCCGAGAAGGGGTCATCGAGCACCACGAGCCCGGGACTCGCCGGCGCCGCCGCCAGCGCGCGGGCCAGGGCGATCCGCTGGCGCTGCCCGCCCGAGACGCGGATGCCGAGCTCGCCGACCGGCTGGTCCAGGCCCGCGGGGAAGGTGCGCAGGTCCTCGGTCAGCGCCGCCAGTGCGACCGCCGCATCCACCGCCGCCACCTCGTCCGCGCTCGGCGCGGTGTCGGGGGGCGAGAGGAGCACGTTCTCGCGCACCGTCCCGGAGAAGAGGAAGGGCTCCTGGGGCAGGAGGCCGATGCGGGCCGCCCGCTCGGCGGGGGGCACGTCTTCCAGCGGGCGGCCATCGAGCAGCACCTCGCCAGCATCGTGGGGCAGCAATCCGGTGAGCACCTGCGCGAGCGCGCTCTTGCCCGACCCCACCGGCCCGGTGACCGCGACGAGCGCCCCGGCGGGGATGTCGAGCGAGATGTCCCGCAGCGCCGGGGTGTCGCTGCCGGGATAGGAGAAGGTGACATCGCGCAGGGTGACGGCGATCGGGCCGTGCGGGAACGCCGGTGGCGGCGAGATTGGCCGGCCGAGTCCGACGATGTGATCGGCGCGGAAGGAGGCGCGGCGCGGCTCCCCGGTAAGCGACAGCGGGGGCGCTAGCCAGGGCTTCAGGCGTGCGTAGGCCGCCCCGCCGCTCTGCACCGAGTTCACGAGCTGGGGGATGCGGAAGCCGCGCCCGATGAAGCGCGCGTAGAGCTGGAGGAAGGCGACGAACGCCCCGACGGTCAGGCCCCCGGCGACGACCCGCGCGCCCCCCTGCCAGATGAGGAGCACCACGCCGCCGGTGATCAGCAGCTGGTAGAGGGGTTGCAGCCCGGTGCGCAGCCGCACGACGCCCAGATTGGCGTCCGCCTGATCGCGCGCGAGCGTGGCGACCTGCGCCACCGACACGTCGGCGCGCCCGAAGAGGCGCAGCAGGCGGATGGCGGTGAGCTGCTCCTGGATCAGGCCCGTGAGCGCGGCGTTGGCCTGGCGTGCCGCGGTCGTGCGCCTGGTGACGCCCCGCCCGGTGGCATAACTCAGCAAGAGTGCGAGGGGTGCCGGCGCGAGGGCGAGCAGGGTCAGGGGGGCATCGAGCAGGAGCATGGCGACGACGAAGGAGAGCGAGAAGAGGACGGTGTCCCAGGTCTCGATGACGAACTCGCGCACGCCGACGCCCAGCACCTCGACATCGCCGATCACCCGGGCCATCAGGTCGCCGATCGGGATGCCGTGCAACTCCGCCAGCGGGCGGGAGAGGATGCCGCGCACCGCGTCGGCGCGCAGGTTGGAGCGGATGCGGGCATTCGCCGTCCCCAGCCACCAGCGCTTCAGCATCCGCGGCCCCTCGCTGAGCATCGTGCCGCCGAAGAGCAGGAGCGCCGCCCGGACGACGGCGGACGTGGTCGCCTCGCCCCGCTGCAGGGCCAGGGCGGTGTCGATGGCGTGCCCCAGCAGGAGCGCCGGGAGGACGACCGTCGTGTTCATCACGATGCCGGCGATCGAACCGAGCGCCAGTTCCCCGGCGACCTGCCGGAAATAGGGTCGCAGTTGCCAGAGGTAATGATGCGTCTCGGTGCGATCCCCCGTGGTCATGGTCCTCCCGGCGGGCGGTATTCCCCGCGCGCCCCTCACTCACGTACGTCCCTAGAGCAGGAAGATGTCGAAGACCATCGCGATCACGCCGGCGATCGCCGCCGCGACGACCCGCGCGGCCAGTGCCGCCCAGGCGAGGACGCCGGCGACGATGGAATACAGCGCGACAGCGCGACAGCGCGAACGGCGAACATCCTTCCCCCTAAACCGTTACCCAGACAATCAGCCCCGCCGCCCCGGCGAGCGCGACGATCACCGGCTCGGGCATCTTGAAGCGCCAGAGCAGCACGAAGGCGACGGCCGCGATCAGCGCGGTCGGGAGATCGATGATCGCGCGCCTGCCGAGGATGATGACTGCGCCCGCGATCGCACCCGTCGCGGCGGCGGTCGCGCCCGCCACGAACGCCTTCAGTTGCGCATTCTCCCGGTGCCGCCGGAACCACGGCAGCGGGATGATGACGAGGAAATAGACGGGCAGGAAGATGCCCACTGCGGCGAGCGTCGCGCCGCCAAGGCCCGCCACGAGGTAGCCGATGAAGGCGACCGTGATCACGACCGGGCCGGGGGTGATCATCGCCACGGCGACGGCGTCGCTGAACTGCCGCTCGGTGAGCCAGTGGTGCTGCTGGACGACGCCCTCGTAGAGGAAGGGCACGACCGCGAGGCCGCTGCCGAAGACGAAGATGCCCGCCTTGGTGAAGAAGAGCAGGATTTGCAGGAGCGTCGAGCCGCCCCCGACGGTCCCGAACGATGGGGAGTACCGGCCACGATATGCTGGCGAATGGCAGACGCGCCCGGAGGCGTTTCGGGAACGCGCGCACGCAGACGACCACGATCCCGGCGAGGATGACGGGCACGGCGAGTTCGGCCTGGGTGGCGGCGGTGAGGACGAGGAGGACCGCGAAGATGCCCCACAGCAAGGGATCGCGCTTGATCGTGCTCCGTGCCAGCTTGTAGGCGGCGATGACGATGATCGCGATCACTGCGGCACCGATGCCGTAGAAGAGCGCCTGCATCCACCAGAGCCCGCCATAGGCGACATAGAGCATCGCGAGGCCGACCACCATGAGGAATGAGGGGAGGACGAAGGCGAGCCCGACGACCGTCGCGCCGCGATGCCGCGCAGGAGGTAGCCGAGGGCGATGGCGAACTGCGCCGCGAGCGGGCCGGGCATGAGCTGGGCGAGGGCGAGAGCGAGCTTGTAATCGTCCTCCGTGACCCACCGCGGCGCTCCCCACGAGGTCGCGGTGCATGTACCCGACGAGCGCAACCGGGCCGCCGAAGCCGAGGGCACCGAGCCGGAGGAAGTAGCCGATGAGCGGCGCCGAGACGCTGACGCGGCGATGCATCGTGCGGCATGGCCGCGCCATCCGTGTCGATTCGGCCATCGCTCACCTCGACCGCGAGCGCATCGACGCGCCGCCGCAGTTCGTCCCGCATCCCCTCATCAAATGCTTGGTGCTCTAGAGCCTGTTATGAACTTTGGGTCATCGCAGTACACTGACGCGTATGAACACCAAACGCAAGCCCTATCCCTCCGATGTGACCGACGACGAATGGAGTTTCGTTGTCCCCTATCTCACCTTGATGCGCCTCGACGCCCCGCAACGCGATCACGACCTGCGCGCGGTCTTCAACGCCTTGCGCTGGATCGTGCGCGCCGGCGCGGAGTGGCGGATGCTGCCCCATGACTTCCCGCCGTGGGAGGCGGTCTTCCAGCAGAGCCAGCGCTGGCTCAAGAGTGGGGCGTTCGCCGCCATTATCCACGACCTGCGCGTCATCTTGCGCCTCGCCGCCGGACGCGCTGCACAGCCAACGGCGACGATCCTCGACTCGCGCACGCTGCAATCCTCGGCCGAGAGCGGGGCGCGGGCGGGGTATGACGGCGCCAAGCGCAAGCGCGGCAGCAAGGTCCATCTCGCCGTGGACACGCTCGGCCACCTCCTGGCGCTGCACGTCACCCCGGCGAACGCCCAAGATCGCGCGCAGGTCGCAACGCTCGCGGCGGCGGTGCGAGCGGAGACGGGCGAGACGGTGACGCTGGCCTATGTCGATCAAGGCTACACCGGCGACCGCCGCCGCCGACGCCGAGGCGCACGGGATCACGCTGGAGGTGGTGAAGCTGCCCGACGCCAAGCACGGCTTCGTCCTGTTGCCCCGCCGCTGGGTGGTGGAGCGCAGTTTCGCTGGATGAGCCGCTTCCGGCGGTTGGCGCGGGACTACGAGCGCTTGCCGGGAACGCTGGCGGGGTTGCATCTCGTCGCCGTCACTCCCTGATGTTGCAGCAGGCATTCCCGCCGACCGATAGTTCATAACAGCTCTAGGTTCCAACGATCCGCTCCCGGAACGTCGCAGTCGATGGCGACGATGCGCGCGGGATCGGGGACGGCGGCGATCGGCCGGGGCGTGGTCAGATCGAGGAAGGATTCGGCGTCCGTGTCCGCGAGGAGGCGGATGGCATTCGCGCTCATTTCCTCCTGCGGGGTCGAACCGGCGGAGGTCGCCTCCCAGCCGGGGATCGCGAGTCGATTGAAGAAGGCGGCAGCCATGCGACTTTTCGCCGCGCCGTGCGGGCAGACAAACAGCACCGTCCCCGTCATCGCTTGCGCTCCCCGGGCGTTCGCCCGATACTGTCGCTATGTATCTAACGACTGTTATATGCACAGTAGCATGGAAGTGTCCATCTGTCGAGACCCCACCGCGGATGAGGAGTCGGTTCCCCGTCGTGCGGTTGCCATCGGGCGCTACAATGATTGCGGAACGGGGGTGAGTATGTGACGTGGCTGCTCTTGATCTACACCGTGCCATCGGAGCCTTCGCGCAAGCGCGCCTATATCTGGCGGGAGGTGAAGAAGGTCGGCGCGATCTATCTGCGCGACGGTGTGTGCGCCCTGCCCGAGCAGGAGGGGACGGCGGCCGCATTCCGGCAGATCGCCGCGAAGGTCGAGGAGTTCGACGGACAGGCGACGCTCGTCACGTCCGCGCACCTCGATGAAGCGCGCGCCGCGGCGCTGATCGAAGCGCTGCACGCGGCACGGACGCAGGAGTATGACGAACTCGCCCGCGATACGGAAGGCTTCCTCGCCCACGTCCGGCGGGAGACCGAGCACCGGACATTCACCTACGCGGAGTTGGAGGAGTTGGAAGGGGACCTGGCGAAGCTCAAGCGGTGGATAGAGCAGGTGCGCTCCCGGGACTACTTCGACAATGCGGCATCGGCGCACGTGAGCGCGCTCCTCGACCGGTGCGAGGAGGAACTCGCCACGTTCATGGAGACGGCGGCGCGCGCGGACGAGGCACGGACATGAGATGGATCACCCGCCAGAACCTGCATATCGACCGCACCGCCTGCGCGTGGCTGATCCGCCGGTTCATCGACCCGGAGGCCGCGTTCGTGTTCGTGCCCGCGGACACCGATCCCGCGACGCTCGATGGGCACACCTTCGATATGCGCGGCGCCGAGTACAGCCATGAGGACGGGCAGTGCACCTTCCAGGTGATGGTCGCCCGCCATGGTCTTGGTGACGATCCCGCACTGGTCGAGATGGGCCGCATCATCCTGGACGCCGATGTGCCCCCCAGCCGGACACGCCGACCGGAGGCGGCCGGCGTCGCCGCAGTGATCACCGGCTACCAGATCGCGACGCCCGACGACGAGGAGAAGATACGCCTCACCGCCTCGTTCTACGAGGCGCTCTATGCATATTGCGAGACGAAGATCGCGATACGTCCCGCGAGCCGTGGCACACCGAGGCCGCAACTCAGCTATCGCCGGCGTGTCGATGCGCATCTGACGCGCGAGGAATAGCGACATCCTCGCGATCTATGCTCTCCCGGCACCCGGCGCAGAGGCCGTGCAGGACGAGATGGTCCGTCGCCACCCGGAAGCCGTATCGCTCCTCGACGAGCACGAACATCCCCGCCATCGCCTCCTGCCCGATCTCCTGCTCCTCGCCGCAGGTGCGACAGATGACGATGGGCACTCCGACGCCGACAGCGCCGCGGTGACGCTCGCGGTTCGGCGGGCGCTGCTTTCGCACATCCGGCATCTCAGGCTGCTCACCGTTGAGATTGCACCGCCGACACTGGCCGATGCACAACGAGCGCAAGAGGCAACGCGGAACTTCCTCCCCCCGCGCTATCAGGACCCGGGCATGCAAGTCAGCGCGGCCCCGATGGGCGCGGCGGCACTCGAATACGACAAGGAAGGCAAGGTCGCGTGGGATGAGATGTGGACGGGTTACTGCGAACTGGCATTGGCGGGTGGCCCGCCACATCGCGGAACGCTCTTAGAGCCGGTCAGCTCCGACGAGATCGCCAGGAAGCCGGAACAGTATGCGCGAGTGGTCCAGGAGTTGGAGCGAGGATTGCGGCTCGTTACCGGACTGCCGACGAAGCAAAGCGAAACGCCGGGTTGGATCGGCTTTGTCTGTGAGAGCGAGGACATGGCACTCTGGCTCCTGCGAGCGATCATCGTCGAGAACGTGACGGTGCGGCGCGAGGACAAGGTGCTCTGGTTTCCGGCCGGCCCCGATTTCCGCATGGAGCGGGAGATCAAGAATGTCATTACGGTCGTTGCGAAGACGAATCACTATTGGCAGGAGCACGCACGAGCTACCTGAACGCCCGTCTCCGTTCGTTCCCATAATCGCCGGGCGTGGTGAAAAAGGCGGTAGCCGACGAACCGGCATGAGGGCGTATTAGCGGGAATCGCCGACGAATCTCCGTAATACCATGCGGAAACGGCGCTTCAAGTCAGCAGCGCACTCATTTTCGGACTCAAATCGGCGAACCCGGCCGTGCCATCCGGCCATGGCCGCCTTCCCCAGCCCGTCGCGCTCAGCAGGCGCTTCAGGTTTTGCCCCGCCGCGATCATCAGTCCCTCTATATTGACCTTCTGTAGGCCCCGGAGGCGGAACTGCCGCATCCCGTGCCACTGCTTCGCCTCGCCGAACAGCGGCTCGATCCACACCTTCCGCTTCCGCATCGCCTTCTGGAACTCCTCGGTCTCGTGGTAGCCCCGCACCCGGTCGAGATAGTCGGCATCGAAGGGGCGCGCGATCTGGCGTCCATGATCGCTCGCCGTGCACTCGGCCTTCGCCGGGCAGGCGTTGCACACCGCAGCGTCGGCGCGGTAGAGGACTTTCTCCTCGCTGTGGCTGGCCGTGCGCCGTCGCAGCACCTTGCCCTCCGGGCAGAGATAGCGGTCGTGCTCTGCGTCGTAGGTGAACAGCGATGCACCGTAGGACGGGGTGCGCCGGTCCCAATCGGGCAGTGGCACATAGGCGCGGGTGCCGCTCTCCTCAAGCTGCCGGATATTCTCCGCCGTCCCGTACGTCGTGTCGGCGATCACCCGCTTCGGCCGCACCCGCCAGCGGAAGATCGCGCGCCGCAGGAGCGGGAGCATCGGGGCGTTCTCCATCACATCGGCCGGCGTCACCAGCGCATTCAGGATAATCCGCGCCTTGCCGCCGTTGATCACATAGTGATCGTGATACCCGAGCGCCGCCCGTTCGCCACGCGTCTTCATCGCTGCGGCGTCCGGATCGGTCGTGCTCACCTGGCGGTCGCTCTTGCGCTCGTAGCCAGCCGAAGATGGTCGTGTAGGGTCGAAGCGGCATTCCTCCAACAAGTCCCAGCGCGCGTCGTTCATGCCCCACAGCGTGGCGGGCGGCTCCGCCGGTTCCAGCGCCGCCGGGTGCTCCTCGGTCAGCAGGCGCAGACGCGGGATGAGCGAATCCATCGAGGCATTCGCCCGCACCTTCGTCGCGTCGCAAATGAGTTCGTCGCCGCGCACGAGCCCCGCCGCGACGCATTGCTCGGTCACGACTTCGAAGAAACGGCGAAAGACCGGCAGCCGCAAACGCGCACGGATCTTGCTCAGACTGGAGTGATCGGGCAGCGGTTCGTCTATGTTGTAGCCCGACCTGCCCAGAGGGCACCCGCACCGCATCGCCAGGTTGTAGCTCGCCTGCTCGAGCAGCTTGCGCTCGGAGCGGATGCCCTCGAAAAACATCAGCAGGTGGAGTTTGAAGAAGACGATCGGGTCGATGGACGGACGACCGCCGCTGGCGTAGCAATCGGCGGCGAGGTCACGGACAAACGAGAGGTCGAGGGCCCGGTGCAGATACCGATAGAAATGGTCCTGCGGCACGGACGATTCCACGGACATCAGCACGAGGCGGTCAAGGTCCCGCGCCTTCGGCGGCCCAAGCATCGGTGCCTCCTCCTATGTTGTTGGCTCGGCTGGCTGCTTGATCTGGATGTAGCGGTAGAGGGTAGTGCGCGAGATGCCGAGAGTCTTGCAGATGTCGGCGACCGAGTGCGTTATGTCGTCGTATAACGCCTGCGCCATCGCCACCTTGCCGCCGGTGGCGAGCTTCTTCGGCCTGCCGCCCATCCGGCCACGCGCCCGTGCCGCGATGAGTCCCGCCTGCGTCCGATCGCGGATCACATCGCGCTCGAACTCGGCCAGCGCCCCGAACACATGGAAGATCAACTTGCCGCCGCTGGTCGTCGTATCGATCTGTTCCGTGAGACTCTTGAAGCCGATCCCCCGCTCGTTGAGCGTGGTGATGATCTCGATCAGGTACTTCAGTGATCTGCCGAGCCGGTCCAGCCGCCACACCACGAGGACATCGCCCTCGCGGACATAGTCGAGCGCCTGCTGCAATCCCGGCCGGTCGCTGCGGCCACCGCTGGCGGTATCGGTGAAGATGCGGGTACAGCCCGCCGCGGTGAGCGCGTCCTGCTGCAAATCGAGGATCTGCTCGAAGGTGGAGACACGGGCATAGCCGACGGTAGAGGTCATGGAGACCATTGTTTCAAAAATCAGCGACGAACGCAAGCGACGGGACGTTGATAGTGGTACGGCTTTCGTGATGGTGAGATAGGGAAAAACCGGCGGGAAACGGCCCGCCGGTGGCGAGTACCAAAAACCCTCCTTATTGAAACTCGGCTCATGGAATCGGAATATAACGCTGACGTGATTATGCATACAAATTTTACCTGTTAGTCACCTATTTATCTAACCGTCACATTATCCCGTCTGATGCGTTCTAATCTTTGTCGGCATCGCAATGGGGTGCGCGCTCCATGCCGTCGCTACGGGGGAGGGAAAGTCTGTGAAACGCTTCTCGAGATCGCTTGCAGGCCTGCTCGCGGTGGTGCTCTTCGCGAGTACCGGTCTGCTCAGCGTCGCGGCGTATACGACCGTGGATCCATGGATCGCCACGGACTTCGTCACGAGCCTGGCCAATAGCGGCGGTATCGGGCCGTATGGCATCGCCTTCGACGGCGCGAACGCTTCCTACATCCTCGACCGGATCGACGGCCATATCTACAAGTACAACGCCCAGGGCGGCAAGATCCACGGCGGCACCCCCGCGACCGCCGATCTCGTCTCACCCGTCGCCTTCGGGGGCGACCCGGTGGACATCATCATCGACGCGGGCGGGCATCTCTATCTCTCCGAGTATGCGGCAGATCAGATCATCGAGGTGGATCGCGCGACGCTCACCCAGACGCGCGTCGTGACGAGCGGCGGCCCGAACCCACTCTCGCTGGCCCTAGACCCGAAGAGCGATACGCTCTATTTCTCCACCTTCTGCGCGGCGCCGGGCATCATGAAGATCGACCACCCGGCCTCCGCCACGCCCGCAGTCTCGACGTACGCCGACCTGAGCACGCAGCAATTCGGCTACGCGGGCTATTGTGGGGGCTCCTACTATGTCGACGGCATCTCGATCGGCCCGGACGGTACGATCTACACGAACAACGGCGACATCATCGCCCCCGGCGGCACCCGGGTCGCCCACGGCCTGTTCGGCCCGCCCGCCGACGGCATCGCGGTCGCGGCGGACGGCAGCTTCATCCTGATCAACCAGAACGACGGCGTGATCCGCCAGGCCTTCGTCGACAACCCCGTCCACCCGAGCGGCTTCACGACGCCATATAGCGCCTTTCCGGCGATCTTCTCGGGCGGCTCGCGCGGCGACTTCGCCGCCGGCGGGCCGGACGGCTGCTTCTACGCGACGCAGACCGACAGCGTGGTCCGGCTGGCGAACAAGGACGGCAGCTGCACGCCGCCGCTCTTTTCGCGCAATGGGCCGGGTCGGACGGGTCAGCCGCAGCAGACGGACACAACACCGCCGGTGATCGCGGGCACGGCTAAGACCCAGGGTGGCGTCTACACCCCCGGCATGTGGACCAACCAACCCGTCACCGTCACCTGGACCTGCACCGATGAGCAGGGCGGCTCGGGCAGCGACGCCACCAAGACGACCTTGCAGCCGACCACCGTGGTCAACGCTTCCGTCGCGCAGGTGGCCAGCACCGGCGACTGCTACGACAAGGCGGGCAATAAGGCGTCTCCGGGCACCTTCGGCCCGATCAACATCGACCCCATCCCGCCGACGATCACCGGCGCCGGCACCCTCCCCGGCGGGGCGGCGTACACCCCCGGCACGTGGACCAACCAGCAGGTCAGCGTCGGCTTCACCTGCACCGATAACACCGGCGGCTCGGGTGTCAAGACCAACGCCGTCTCGACCCCGGTGAGCGTCACCACCGAGGGGCAGCAGACGGTCTCCAGCAGCGGCGATTGCGTCGACCAGGCCGGCAACAAGGCGCAACCCGCCTCCCTCGCCGTCTGGTACGACAAGACCCCGCCCGCGATCACCGGCCCGGCGAACAACGGCCTCTACCCGGTCGGCCAGGTCCCCTGCATCGCGGCCAATGACGCCCTCAGCGGCTTGGCGGGACCCGCCACCGTCACCCTCGACGGCGCGGCAGCGACGCCGGATGCCAAGGGCTGCCTGACCAACGTCCCGGTCGGCCAGCACACCGTGGCCGTCACGGCGACCGACAAGGCAGGCAACACGGCGACCTCGACGGCGAAGTTCATCGTCTTCGCCAACGCGGCGAGCGGGCAGTTCGTGCTCGGCGACAAGACCGTCGCGGCGGCGACCCCGTCCACGACCGTCACCTTCTGGGGGGCGCAGTGGGCGAAGCAGAACAGCCTGTCGGGCGGCGCGGGGCCGGACGCCTTCAAGGGGTACGACAACAGCGCGCCCTCGCTGGCGTGCGGCGCGACGTGGACGACCGACCCGGGCAACTCGTCGGACCCGCCGGCGACGATCCCCGGCTACATGGCGGTGATCGTCTCCAGCCATGTGGACAAGAATGGGAGCAACATTAGCGGGGACATCAAGCAGATCGTGATCGTCAAGACGGACGCGGGGTACGCGGGCAACCCGGGCCACGCGGGGACGGGGACGATCGTCGGCACCTACTGCGGCTAGGAACTGCGCCCCCTCCCATGCCGGGGAGGGGGCGCAAGTCCGCGCGGATGAGAGCTGGGAAGGAGGGAACGACGAGGAAAAACATATTCTGTCCGGCAGAGGACATCGTGCCCACTACCGATGGTGCCACCAGGGTCGGCGCGGCGATGCAGCCGAGCACGGTGAAGGCATTCAAGAATCTCAGGGAACGTGCGTCCCGTCTGTCGAGCGGTGTAGCGAGGCGCTGCCGCATATGTCGTAACGGAGCATCGCGTGCCGGGCTGCAGGCCCGGGAGGAGGAACCCATGGCATTCGGTCGAATCAAAGCCCTGGCATTCGTGGCGGCGGTCCTCGCGCTGCTGCTCGTCGCGCCCGTCGCGGCGGACGTGCAGCGCGTGCCGACACCGCCGACGACGTTCACCTTCGGTACGATCTCGGGCCGGACCTATACCCATACCTACACCGTCACCGCATTCGACCCGGCGACCGGCGCGTTCACCGCCACGGGCAACGTCACCGGCGGCTACACGGAGCAGGTGACCGGCACGCTCTCCTGCTCCGGCGCGCTCACCTTCACCAGCGTCTACAACACCGGCTACCGATTCCAGGGCGCGGCGCAGATCGGTGGTGACGGCGGCCTGACCGGCACGACGAGCGACCACCTCGGCCCGGGCGGGTCGGTGCGCACCTTCCCGATGGTCAACGGCGCGGCGACGGGGACGGACATGAACCACGGTCAGTTCGTGAGTTCCTCCGCCGACAAGCGCGCGGCGGCGCAGTCCTGCTACGGCAAGCCCGTGCAGGCGGAGTCCAACGAGTAGCTTCGGCGCGCGTCGGGTGACCGAACATCGGCGCTGGCATCGCGACGATCGTGATCGTCAAGACGGACGCGGGAGACGCGGGTCACGCGACACCACAAGGTTACGGAGAGGAGGCCCCGGTACCATGCCGGGGCCTCCCTCATGGAGCCGGGAACGCCATGGAGCGCCGGCCGCCTTTTTCACCACCCTCACCAATCCCTACAGGGACACTTCGCGATGAACTGCGCTACGCTTCTCTTCCATAGGAGAGGAGAGGCGCATGATCGCGGAGCAGATACATGCTGAACCAGACGGCATTGCACAGTGGTCAGAGACATTGGACGCGTTGTATCAGCGGATCGCGCGTCGCTTCGCCCGCGTGGAAGTGCGGGAGCGTGCCCGGCGCTACTTGGCCGGCCTGCTCGACCGCGTCGAGCGTAAGAACGGCTGGCAGTTGGCGGAGGCAATCGGCGAATGCGGCGCAAAGGGCGTGCAGCGCCTCCTGAACGCCGCCACCTGGGATGCCGATGCGGTGCGGGGTGATCTTTGCGACTACGTTGTGGAGCACCTCGGGGACGATACAAGCGGCATCCTGATCGTCGATGAGACCGGCTTCCTGAAGAAAGGCGCGAAATCCTGCGGCGTCGCGCGCCAGTACACCGGCACGGCCGGCGACACGGTCAACTGCCTTACCACCCAGAGGGTACCCGGGAGTCTTCCTCGCCTATGCCTCGGCGCGTGGGGCGGCATTCATCGACCGTGCATTGTATCTGCCCCGCGAATGGACCAAGGATCGTGCCCGTTGCACTGAGGCGGGCATCCCCGTCGGTGTACCGTTCGCCAGCAAGATCACCCTGGCCGAGCGGATGCTTGCGCGGGCATTCGCCGTCGGCGTCCCGGCGCGCTGGGTCGTCGCGGACTCCTTCTACGGTCGCTCGGGTCCATTCCGCCGCTGGCTGGAGGAGCGCGAGCGCGCCTACGCGGTGATGATCCCGCGGACGAATGCGATCGACTACCGGGGACGACGGATCCGCGTGGAGCAAGTGGCCGAGCAACTCCCCGAATCGGACTCCTCTCCCTGGCTGTGCCTCGCACTTTCGGAGGAATGTGCAACGGGCATGGGGCGATGGTTGCTCATCCGCCGTGATGCGGATGATCCGAGCGACGATGCGTACTGGCTCGCCTATGGCCCAACCGCGACAACTAGGGAGGAGTTGGTGCGAGTGTGCGACGCGCGCTGGCAGGTGGAGGAATGCTTCGCGCAGGTGAAGGGAGAGGTGGGGATGGATCAGTACGAGGTGCGCACATGGACGGCATGGCATCGCTTCGTGACCCTCTGCCTGCTCGCACATGCCTATCTGGTCGTGGTTCGCCACGCTGCCCGTCGCGACGAGGCGGCGGAAAAGGGGGCGCTGCTGCCGGCCTGATCCCGCTCACGGTGCCGGAAACGCGCCGGTTGGTCCTATCGATGGCGGGAGATGAGGCGCGCCGTCCCTTCCATTTGGCATGGTCGCACTGGCGCCGGGCACACCAGGCGGTTGCCGCCCGCTGTCACGCCGCCCGCCGTGCGCCGCAGCAGCAAAGCGGCTGTCGCGTTGGCGTCGTGCCGCCGCTGCCGCCGACCCATCGAGCGCTCACCGATGCGGAATGGGGCCGTATTCGACCGCTCCTACCGCCGCAGAGGCCGCCGACAGGACGACCGCGACACGATCACCGCACGGTGCTCAATGGCATCCTGGCGGTGGTGGGCACCGACTTGTCGTGGCGGGAGATGCCGAAGGAATACGGCAAGCGGGACCGGGCGTACAAGCGGTATCGGCTGTGGTGTGAGCAAGGGCTCTGGCAGCGCATCGTCGACGCCTTGGCAGACCCAATCTGCGAAGTGTCCCTGTAGGGCTCCTTTTTGGCACTGTCCCAGTGCACGCTTCTCGGGTGTGCTCAATTTCTGTGCCGCTCCCTTTCCTTCGCTCGACGGGGCGCTCGCGCGGAGATCGGCACCATCCTGTGTCGGTACAGTCACGGGCGGCCGATCGCCGCCACCAGGTCGCGGATGGCGACGATCACGGCATCCGGCGCGTCGCGCTGGATGAAGTGCCCGCTGCCCGGCACCAGTGTGTGCGTGCTCGTCGTCGAGAGCGCCGCGAGCGCGGACTGGAGCGCCCACCATCGCTGCGCCCACGCGCGCCGGAATTCCGCGGGCGCTGCGCTCAGATCACGGGCGTTCTCGTGGTCCGCCGTCAGCACGGCGAGCGGGAGGTCGCCGAGGGAGGTGACCGCATGCCCCTGCTCCCGGCTCGCCACGAAATCGATCCCCTCCGCGTTCTTCGCCGGGTCGGCCCAGTCCGCCGTCCAGAACTGCCGCAGGCCGGTGAGTTCGGCGGGCTCGCCGGGGAAGGGCGGCGGGAGCATCGGGCCGAGGGTGGCGAATTGGTCCTCGTGCATCGAGTCCACCAGTACCATCCCGACCACGTCCTCGGGGTAGCGCGCGGCGTACACGCGGACGTTCAGGCCGCCCACCGACTGGCCGACGAGCACGTACGGCCCCGGGATGCCCGCGTTGGCGAGCAGCGCGCGGAGGTCCGCCGCCATGTCCGCGCTGGTGCGCGGTGTCGGCGCGGGGTCGCTCAGCCCCTTGCCCGCCCGGTCGAAGCGGGCGACGCCGGCGAAGCGGGAGACGGCGTCCTGCACCGGCCCGTACCACGCGCTCTCCGCCCCGAGGCCGCTCTCGAGCACGACCGTCGGGCTTCCCGACCCGCTCCGCACGAACGCGAGGCTGCGCCCGCCGACATCGACGCGCTCGCCCGCGATGTCGCTCGAACCGTTGATCGCCGCATTGCTTGCTATCACCCTGCATACTCCTTCGCTGCCCCGCCGCGCGGGGCGTCCGTTGTGCCGCCGAGACTGCCGCTCCGCTATGCCGCCAGCGCGGAGACCAACTGTGACCGTGATGGTTGCGCCATCCGCGGCGCGCCCCGGTGCCGACCTAGGATCGCGTGCGTCGCCGCGACGACCTGCGGGTCCGTGTAGGCCGCCTCCGGCCGGTCGATCGCCCCCATCACCCGCCAGAACGCCCGGAATGCCGTCGGGTCGAACGATGCCGCGGTGCGGAGCTGTGCGAAGGAGACGCGCTCGGGCAGGAGCGGCGGCTCCGGCGCCGGTACGCCCGCGATCGCGCACCGGAGCGCCGCCAGCCGTGCGCGGTCGATCGCCGCCTGGTCTTCGTAGTAGGGCTGCACATGCTCGGCCACCAGCGCGTCCAGGGCCAGCGCCAGCGCATCCCGGTCGTCGCCGTGCCGGTCGAGGGTGTCGGCCAGGTCCGCCGCCCCCCAGAGGGCAAGGCTCACGCCGCGCCCGAGCGTCGGATTCGTCGTGCATACGGAGTCCCCGAGCGCGTGCAGGCCCGTGGCCACCGGGACGCCGGCGACGACGAGGCGGCGCATGGTGTTGGAGACCGCGCCCATCGGGAAGATCGGGGTGATCGGCTCGAGCGCATCGAGCCACGCGGCGTAGATCGGCACCGTCCGCAGCACGGCGGTGAACACCTCCGGATGCCTGAGCGACCGGAATCGGCGGTCCGTGCCCAGCGGCGCAACGGCCGCCTGCATCGTCCCGTTGTCCCCGCCCCAGATGCCGACGGTGAACTCGTCCAGCCCGACGACGAGTCGCGTCGTCGGCGGGCCGGGCAGCACGGTTGCGGGACGCAGCCGGTAGTGGCGGCTGAAATAGGCCACCCCGCACTCCGCCCGCCGCGTCGCCGTCGGCCGTGCCCCGATCCCCTCCAGCCAGCGGTCGATCGCCGAGGTGCGCCCGGTGGCGTCGATCACGAGATCCGCACCGACATCGCCCGCGTCGGTGCGGACGCCCGTCACGTGCGGTGGTGCTCCGGGTACCGCGAGCAGCCCCGACACCCGCACGCCGGAGCGCAGCGTTACGCCGCGCTCGGCACCGACTGCGCGCCGCAGCACCCAGTCGAACGTCGAGCGCCGGGTCGCCAGCATCGCCAATCGCTCGTCCCCCGGCCGGGCTGCCCTGTCCGTCAACGTCTCGGGCATCTGCGTCATGAGCGGAGCCTCGGCCACCCCGGCAGCGAGCAGCGCGCGGTACACGTCGGGCAGCCGCTCGCGCAGCAATTCGCGGCCACGGGCCATGATGGCATGGGGCTGCACGATCTGCGGCGCCGTGGCGCGAAATGCGGCGGCGGCAGCGGACTCCACATCGGGCGCGGGTGCCAACTGGTCCCGATCGAGGACGAGCACGTCATGGCCGGCCCGTGCGAGCAGCAGCGCGGCGAACAGCCCCGCAGCACTCCCGCCAATAACGACAGCTTTCATGATGCCACCCTCCAGTCGCTACCGCGAACGCTCGCGCGATCACCTTTGGCCCGAATATCCGGTAAATCGAGCGAAACAGGTCCCCATCAATAGATTGACGCTCTATCATTAGAGTGATACTCTAATGTCCATGGACGACGTTGTCAAGGCCCCTGCGGGCCGGCGCGAACAGAAGGCTCGGGCGACGCGCCGTCGCATCCTCGCCGCGGCCGAGGCGCTCTTCGTGCGCGACGGCTATGCCGCCACGACGATGGCCGCCATCGCGGAGGCGGCGGACGTGGCCGCGCAGACTGTGTACGCGGTCTTCGGCACCAAGCGCGCGATCCTCGGCGAACTGCTCGACGTCCGCGTCGTGGGGGACGATCGGGAGGTTGCCCTGCGGGATCGGGAGGAGTGGCGGGCGATGGAAGGCGAGGGAGATCCCCGTCGCCAACTCGCGCTGCTGGCCGCCATCGCGGCGCGGATCGGCGGCCGCATCGCATCCCTCTATGCGGTCATGGCGGGCGCGGCGGGCGCGGACCCCGAGATCGCCGCGATGTACCGGCGACAGCAGCGGGCCCGCCACGAGGACCAACACCGCCTCGCCCGATCGCTGTCGCAGCGGGGTGCGCTGCGGGCCGGGCTGTCCGAGGACCGCGCCACCGACATCCTGTGGACGCTCGCCAACCCCCAAACCCACCGCGCCCTCATCGGGGAGCGGGGGTGGGGCAGCGAGGAGTACGAGCGCTGGCTCGCGCACCTGTTGGCCTGTGCGCTGCTGAGGGAGCCGTCGGCATCATGAACCGACCCGCTTCCGACACCGAAGGCGAATCCCCGCGGAGCGGAAACGAGGCGCGAGCGGCGATCCCGGCGGGTTTTTCAACAGGCTCCGCCTACCGCTACAGGGACACATACGGTTTCGCAAGAAGTCGGAGTGCCAGACAGGGTGGTGCGCAGCGACGAGCCAGCGCGAGATCGTCGCAAAGCGGCGAAGTGTCCCTGTGGGGAGGGTTTACTGAGACTTGCACGCGGCCCAGGGACGCATGTCGCGCAGTGTTCCGCACGCGGCGCGCGTGCGCCCCGATGATCTCAGACGCTCACATTGATCGTGGGGTGCTATGGCGCAGGATAGCGGTCACGATGAGATGTACGGGAGTAGCGAGCCGATAGGGGGACCGATGTCCGAGGGCAGGTATGCGGTGATCGGTGTCTGGAACATGGACGCAAGTCGCTGGGAGGAGCAGCTGCAGGCGTTGAACGAGCAGCTCGTCCCGATGGTGGGCCGGAGTCCGGGCTTTGTGTCCGAATATTGGATGGGTGACCGCTCCGCAAGCAAGACCTATACGACGATCGTCCTCGAGGATGAGGCGGCGGCGGAGCGCTTCAAGGCGTTCGGCGGCGGGGACGAGGCGCGGGCCAATCAGGAGCAGTCGGGGGTGCGCAACGAGTCGCTCACGGTTGTCGAAGTGTTGGCGAAAACGCGGCGGGATGGGTGACGGCCCTGACCGCGAACATGCGACGAGAGGGGTGTACCGGGGGCGCGGGGCGAAGCGCTTCTCCACCGCGAAGATACTCATCGCGGCGAGGTGTCAGGATGGAGTGTACCCCAATCGGACAGTCTGCAGTGTTCGACGTATTGGGTCGTTGGCGTCTTGGCCTTGGCGTACGATTTTGTCCATTTCACCAATCGCCCCCAACCTCTACGATCGAAGAAGAAATCGAAGGTTCTGTGTAAAGGCATTGCGAGCCCCCCAGCCGTTGTAGGGGGAGACTGGCAGGGTCGCCGCCGCGGCGTCCGGCGTCATGCCACGCGCGCGCAGTTCGTCCGCGAGGTGCCGGACGTCCGTGATGTACTGCCGGTTGCTCCGCACATCCGTTCGGGTGCCGATCTCGCCGTGACCGGCGACGAAGACGCGGAGGCCCGACGACGCGAGGTGGTCGAGAGTAGCGGAGAGGATGCCCGGGTCGCCGCCACGCAGCATCGGGTGGACGCGGACCGCGAGCAGGTCGCCGACGAACGCGATCCCCGCCGCGGGCAGGAGGAGGCAAGCATCGCCCGGCGTATGCCCGCCCGCGAATGCCACGATCTCCACGGCCCGGCCCGGCCCGCGCAGCATCATTCGCCCCTCAAAGGTGAGATTCGGCGGGACGATGGCGAGCGTCGGCAGCGCCGCATGGAGTTGGCGGTACTCCGCGAGGTCAATCGCCAACTCCGCGCGCCATGTCGCGTCGGTCTCCGCCGCGAGCCGCCGCGCGAACGGGTCGAGGAAATGTGCATCTGCGCGCGCCTCTGCGAGGAACGCCGCGCCCTGCGTCGCGATGGTGTCGCGCGTCGGCTCGGTGGCGATGATGTCGCAATCCGCGAAGACCTGGTTGCCGTGGAAGTGGTCGAAATGTGCATGGCTGTTGATGACGTGCGCCACGCGCTGCCCCGTGAGGTGTTCGGCGGCGTCGCGGAGCGCTTCGGCGGCCTGTGGCGTGCCGAGGGTATCGAAGACCACGGAGCGATCGCCAAGATCGATAATCCCCGCGTTCGCCCATGCGCCGGTGCCGGGCGTGGCGATCGCGGCGAAGACGCCGTCCGCCAGCGGCTCCACACGAAAATACGCTTCCCACGCCCCAGCGCACCGCTTTA
The DNA here is from genome assembly GCA_963847195.1 of uncultured Chloroflexia bacterium. GTDB lineage: Bacteria > Chloroflexota > Chloroflexia > Thermomicrobiales > JALYUS01 > JALYUS01. The sequence goes on from CAWJZC010000010.1 coordinate 149,444, forward strand.
CGGTCATCGCCGCCCCACTGCGCTGCCCGGCGGGACGGGCGGGACATCCGGCGGGCGCATCCTGAAGACCTCGCCGATCGTGGCGTATTCCGCCGCGCCGAGCCGCGCAACCGGGCGCAGCAGGCGCACGTCCAGCGAGCCGTTCTCCCGAAGCAGCCCCGCCCGGAGGTGGAAACGGACGATCCGCCCCAGGATCATCGTATACTCGGTACCGGTCACCGGGACGACCTGCGTCACCCGCGCCTCCATCGCCACGGGCGCGTCCGCCACGCGCGGCGGGCGCACATCCACCGACGCCGCCATGGCGAGGCCCGCGAGGTCGTATTCGCTCGCCGCGTAGGGCCAGTCGCCGGAGGTGTGACACATTTGCGCCGCCAGCGCCTCGTCCACGACATTGAGCACGAACTCGCCGGTTTCGCGCACATTGCGCAGCGTGTCCTTCGGCCGCCCATCGCGCAGTTCCGGCGAGAACATCACGACGGGCGGCGGCCCCGCGACGCCGTTGTAGAACGAGAAGGGTGCGAGGTTCGGCGTGCCGTCCGCACCTATGGTGGAAACCCAAGCGATCGGTCGCGGCACGATCGCGCTCACCATCAGCTTGTAGGCATCCGCCGGGTCGAGGGCGTCTACCGCGAGGGAGAGCGCCCCCGCCTTCACGTTATCCCTTGACGCCACTGACCACCACCCCCTGGATGTAATTCCGTTGAGCCAGAAAGAAGATCAAGAGGAGGGGGATGATGCTCAGGGTGGTTTGGGCCATTACCTGCGCGATCTCCCCGCCGTACCGCCCGTTGAGCAGGGAGAGTCCCAATGGCACCGTGAACTGGTTCGGAGAGTTGAGGTAGATGAGCGGTTCGAGGAATTCGTTCCAGTGCGCGGTGAAGTTGTAGATCGCCACCACGCCGAGCGCCGGGGCGGCCATCGGCAGCGTGACGCGCCAGTACAACCCAAACCATCCCGCACCGTCCATCCGTGCCGCGTCGTCGATCTCGATCGGGATCGTCATCATGTACTGGCGCAGCAGGAAGATGCTGAACGCGCTCGTCGAGTGCGCCGCGACGAAGGCGGGCAGCCAGAGCGGGATGAGCGTATTGAGCAGGTGCAATTTCGCCCAGAGCAGGTAGAGCGGGATGAGCGTCACCTGCCGCGGGAGCATCATCGTGCTGAGGATGAGCACGAAGAGCGGCCCGCGCCCCCGGAAGCGCATCCGCGCGAAGGCGAAGGCGACGATCGACGTGGAGAAGAGCGTGCCGACCATGCTGAGGGCCGTCACGACGATCGTGTTCCGGTAGAACCTCGCGAAGGGGAGGTTCCGCCATGGCGCGATGAAGTTGTCCCACTCGAAGTGGCGCGGGATCCAGATCGGCGGCACCGCGAAGGCGTCGGATGCCTGCTTCACGGCGGTGGAGAGCATCCAGAGGAAGGGCGCGGAGTAGATGAGCGCACCGGCGGTGATGACGAGGTAGAGGACGAATTGCCCCGGACGCGGGGATGCCCCGCGCCGCTGCCGCATGACGGTCACTTCCGCAATCCCCCTTCGTAGTGGACCCAGAGTTCCGATGACCGCACGAGCAGCAGCGTGAAGACGAGGATGATCGCGAAGACGACCCATGCGATCGCCGAGGCGTAGCCGAAGTGGAACAATTGGAAGCTCTGCTTATACAGGAAGACGACCAGCGTCAGGGTCGCGTTGTTCGGCCCGCCCTGCGTCAGGACGTAGGCGTTCGTGAAGACCTGGAACGAGTTGATGACGTTGATCACGACATTGAAGAAAATCGTGGGCGTGAGCAGCGGCAGCGTGACGGCGAAGAAGGTGCGCCACGCCCCCGCGCCATCGATCTTCGCCGCCTCCTGCAACTCCGTGGGGATGCTTTGCAGTCCCGCGAGATAGAGCAGCATGTTCGTTCCCGTGCCCCATAACGCGATCAGAGCGAGGCCGACGATCGCCCAGCGCTCGTCCGCGAACCAGCGCGGTCCGGTGATATGGATCCAGCCGAGCGCCTGATTCAGGAGGCCGGATTGCGGGTTGAGCACCCAGTTCCAGATCAGCGAGACCGCGACGCCGCTCACCACCGCCGGGAGGTAGTAAACCGTGCGCCAGAAACTCGCGCCGCGAATCTTCTGATTGAGCATCAGGGCGATGCCGAGGGCGATCAACGTGCCGAAGGGGACCGTGATCCCCGTGTAAATGAGGGTTACCCGCAGCGACTTGTGGAAGAGCGGATCGCGGATAAGTTGGTCGTAGTTTTTCAACCCCACGAAGTCGTGCTTGGAGAGGAGGTCGGTGTCGAAGAGCGACAGCCCGAATGAATAGATCATCGCGCCGAGCGTAAAGACGAGGAAGCCGATCACCCACGGCGCGATGAAGAGGTATGCCGTGCGCTGCTCGATCGCGCGCTGCGACGACCGCCGCCGCGCGCGATCCTCCGCCCGTGTCTCCATCGCCACCTGCGGCGCGCTCGCTTGTCCCGCCATTGTGTTCGCCTCATCTCCCAATGCAATCGCCCTGGGCGCATCGGAGGCGCGGGCGAAGCGTTGCCCGTGTTCGCCCACGCCTCCGCTCGTGCGCCGGTCACATCCGTGGTCGCTACGCGCGCATCTTCGCGGTCACTTGCTGGGTGATATCCTTCATGTACGTGACGGGCGTGCCGCCGACGACGAAGAGTTTTTCGAGGGCCGGTGTGAGAATCGCCTGCGCCTCGCCGTCCTTCTTGAAGAGCGGTGCGTTGCCCGGGTATCCCTGCTCCATCGCCTGCCGCCCGACATCGAGGTTGGCAGTCGCCAGTTCGGGGTATTTGTCCACGCAGATCTTCTTCCAGTCATCCAGCGCCGAGAAGCGGCTCGGCAGGTAGCCCGTCGTCTGCGTCAGGTAGAGTTGGTACTCCTTGCTGGAGAGGTACTTGACCAGTTCCCACGCCGCGTCGGGGCTCTTCGTTCCCTTCCAGATCGCGTAGCCGTCCGCCGTGCCGAGGGTCTTGCGCGCCTTCGGACCCTTCGGCACGGGCGCGTACGCCCAGCGGAACTTCTTGTTGATCGCCTTCGCCTGCACGAACGGATAGAACCCGTCCTCGACCATCGCGAGGCGACCGGAGGCGAAGGCGGCGGGGACGGCGTCGAAGGCGCGTTGCCCCGCGCCAATCAGGTTATTCTTCTGGGCGATGAACTTGTCGTCCCACGTCCCCTTGCGGATCCACTCGAGCGCCGCCAGGGCTTCCTCGGAGTCGAACGTCGCGTGGGTGCTGTCGTTCGGGTCCACAGTAGAGCCGCCCCACGATGCCACCTTGTACCACCAGCGGTCGGTGCCATAGGAGGGAAACCAGAGGCCCGTCGTGCTGCCGGTGGTCAGTTTCTTCGCCGCGTCGGCGTACGTGTCGTGCGTCCAGGTGTCGTCGATCGGCTTGATACCCGCCTTCTCGAACATGTCCAGATTATAGTAGACGAACATCGTGTTGACGTACTTCGGCATCCCGAAGCGCAGGCCGCTCGGCAGCACGAAATCCTTCCATTGCCACGCGAAGAAGTCCTTGATGTCCGCGTCCTTGAAATCGCGCTGCACGAGCGGGTTGATGTCCAGCACCTGATTGCGATCCGCGTACTGCGTGATGTTGGCGAGCCAGGTGTCGAAGACATCCTGGGCGGTGCCGCCGATCATCGCCGCCGTCAGTTTCTCGTCCGCGTTGGCGTCCGTCGGCTCGACGGAGACCTTAACGTCGGTCTGCTTGGTGAAGTTCGCGTCCAGGAAACTCTGCGTCGCCTTCACCTCGTCCGGCGAGCCGCCCCGCAGTAGATACCGGACCGAGCCGCCGACCTTGCGGGCGGGCGCGGATTGCGCGGTCGTCCCTGTTGTCGCGGCGGGCGCGGTCGTTGCGGCAGGGGCGCTCGTCGCGGCTGCGGCTGCCGTCGTCGGTGCGGGCGTCGAGGCCGCTGCGGCGGCGGTGGGCGCGGTTGTCCCCGCCGCCGTTGCGCCGGGGGCGGGGGCCTTGGTTGCCGTCGCGGCCGCCCCCGCTGTCGGGGCGGTCGTGCTCGTGCCGGATGAGCCGCAGGCCGCGAGCAGGGCCGCGCCCGCCGCCGCCGCGCTCGTGAGGAGGAATCGTCGCCGTGAGAGAGTCTGCATCCCAATCGTCCTTTCGTTCATTCATCCAGACACCAGTCCGCGCTCCGCTGGCGCCGCGCGGGAGCGAAGGTCGGGCGGTGGCGCGGGTGCGACACGACCCACGCGATTACTCCGGCGCGGTCGCTCCTTTCTCCGCAACCCGCCCCGCCGCGCTCGGGGGCACGGCGAGTTCGGGCTTCCACAGATCGATCGGCCTGCGAACCTTCGGGTGGAATGGGAGCGGCACTTTTCGCCCCGTGCGGGCGGATTCGTACGCCGCCAGCAGGATCTCCAACACGGCGCGCCCGTCCTCGCCCGTTTCCATCGGGGGCGTGTCATCGCGCACGCAGGCGACGAAATGCTCGATCTCCTGCGGGAAGCCATTGTTGTGCAGCTCATCGAAGACGGTATCCGTCCACCCCTGCGTCGGCCCGCCGCCGGGGCTGGAATAGCGGTAGCCGTTCTCGCTGTAGGTGCGGAAGGCGTTGCCGTAATAGAGGTCCGCGAGGCTAACTCCTTCGGTGCCGAAGACCTCCATGCGATCGTCCGCCCCGCCGAGCCTGCCCCAGCTGACATCCACGAAGCCGACGACGTCGCCCGCGAACTCGACGATGATCATCGCGTCGTCCTCGCCGGGGCCCTGGTCACGGTGGAAATGCTGGTTCATCTGCGCGTAGACGCTCGTCGCGCGCGGCTTGTCAAGCATCCATCGGACGATCTCCAGCGCGTGGCTGCCGAGTTGCATCGCCGCCCATCCGCCGGAGCAATCGAGGTCCCAATACCACGGATTGCGGGGGCCGCGCGATTTCTCGTTGTAGTTGGCTCGAAACACCCGCCCGATCGCGCCCTCGTCCACCACCTGCTTGACGCGCGCGTATTTCGGGGCGAAGCAGAACTCCTCGGCGTACATCAGCTTGACGTTGGTCGCGCGGCACGCCGCGATCATCGCGTCCGCCTCGTCGAGGGTGAGGCAGAGCGGCTTCTCGACGATGACATGCTTGCCCGCCCGCGCCGCGTCGATCGTCGCCTGCGCGTGGGCATTGTTCGGTGAGGTGACAATCACGAGGTCGATCTCCGGGTTGTCCATCATCTCCCGGTGATCCGTGGACCAGTGTGGGATGCCGCGTTTGCGCGCGAACGCTTCCGCGTGGCCTTCGGTGGGCGACGCGACCGCGACGACGCGCGTGTCCGGGATGCGCCCGAGCGAGTCGTAGTGGACGGACGCCATGAACTTCGATCCGACGATACCGACGCCGATGGGACGTGCCGTTCGTTCGCTCATCTCGTGCACCGACCTCCTCGCTGTCGAGCGCTCACGCCGTCGCCTGCGGCGTGGCCTCCCGCCAATCCAACGCGACAAACCGGTTCAGGTGGCGGGGCTCATCGGGGTTCATCCCCTTGGCGAGCGCGCGGTAACAGCCAAGCGACTGGAGCGGAGGCAGATAGAGCCCCACCCGTGCGTAATCCCCCACGCCCCCATCCACGGACACGCGCCAATCGGCGTCGAAGTCTGTCGTATCCGCCGCGACGACGAGCGCGCGACCCCCATACGGGCGGATATCGCGCAGCACCGCCGCCTCGTGCGCGCGCCCCGCCCCGCTCGCCAGCAGCACGACGAGCGTGCGGTCGTCCACGAGCGACATCGGCCCGTGGCGAAACTCCAGTGGGCGGTAGACATTCGCGAGCGTCAGGGACATCTCGGTCAGCTTCATGGAGGCTTCCGATGCGGCGCCATAGAGCGGCCCCGCGCCGAGGAAGACGATGCTCTCCCATGCACGGTCGTTGGCGATGGTCTGGATCGTCGCCACGCTCTCCGCGTCGAGGCCCGCCGCGCGGTCGGGCAGCGACGCGAGCTCGGCGAGATATCCGGCATCCCCCGCGAGCAATCCCGCGCAGCGCTGGATCGCGAGCAGCATCGTCGTGAACGAGCGCGTCATCACGACGCTCTCCTCCCGCGCGGCGGGCAGGACGATGTTCACATCGCACGCGGTCACGAGGCTGCCGACCGGGTTGCAGCCGACGCCGAGGACGGTCGCGCCGTGCTGCCGCGCCACGCGCGCCGCCGCCACCGCTTCGGTCGTCTCTCCGGAGCGCGAGACGACGACGACGAGGGTGCGCGCGCCCGCGCGCAGGGCGAGCTCGGGGAAGAGGACGACCTCGGACGACGGGATCGCGACCGACTGCACGCCGACGATGTGCTGAAAAACCGCCGCAGCGGAGTGGGCGAGGTAATACGAGGAGCCGCAGCCCGTGAAGACCACGACATCCGGCGGCGTATCGAACACCCCCCCGAGCGCGCGGGCATCGGGCAGCACGTCTGCCACGCTCCGCCATACGTCCGGCTGCGAGTGGATTTCGGGGAGCGTCTGCGTCGCCCCCGCGTATTCAGCCTTGCCGACCAATCGCCGCCCCTTTCTGTCCCTCGCAGGACGCCATCAGTTCATCCACGGCGCGCGCCGTCAGTCGCTCGCCCTGCCCACCGAGCCAGGTTGTCGCCAGGGCGCCCGCCGCTGCGCCGCGTCGCAGGCATTCGTGCGGCGGCCGCCCATCGAGCCTGCCCCACAGATAGCCGGCGTCGAACACATCCCCCGCCCCTGTCGTGTCCACGGACTGGACGGCGAACGCCGGTGTTTCCCATCGTTGCCCCGCGACGATCGCGACCGCGCCTGCACCGCCCCGCTTCATCGCCACCTCGGGCACCCGCGCGGCGAGGAGTGCGAGGGCGGCGTCGGGATCGGGCGTGCCGCAGAGTCGCGTCGCCTCGCGCTCATTGGGGAACAGCAAGTCCACGGCGGCGAGGGCTTCCCGGATACCGGAATCCCAGCAGTCGGCGGGATCATCCCCCGTGTCGAGCGACGTCGCGATGCCCCGCGCCCGCGCCCGTTGGAATTGCGCCGCGCAGTCGGGTCGCAGCGCGTGTTGCAGGAAGAACGATGAGACGTGCAGATGCCGCGTTTCGTCCCATGCCGTGTCGGGGATATCGGCGGCGCCGAAGGTGGCGATCGTGCCCAGATGGGTGATCAGGGCGCGGTCCGCCGGGCCCGAGAGCGAGACGGTGACGGCCGTTGTCGCCCCCCGCTCGGTGCGGACGAGGGCGGTGTCCACCCCCGCGCCCTCCAACTCGCCGAGGGCGAATCGCCCGAATGTGTCGTCGCCGACCGCTCCGACGAGCCGGACGCGCAGGCCGAGCCGCGCCGCGGCGGCGGCGAAGATCGCCGTCGCGCCGCCGAGTGCGAGGCGCGCGTCCGCGACGGTGGTCTCGCGCCCCGGCAGAACCGGCGACGCGAGGTCCGCCATGATGAGGTCGACGGCGATATCCCCGATCGCCGTGATGTCCCACACGTCCCCGTTCCTCGACACGCTATCTCGGCCCCCTCCGGAGTTGAATCCCCGCCGTAGCGATCGCACAGATCCGCGCAAAATAGAGCAATTACACGCACAATAGTGCAGGAAGTGCGCATCGTCAAGTGCCGCGATGCGGGTGTTATCGCGCGAAGTGGCCGGGGACGACGTTGTGCAGCGGCTCGCCCGCGATGAAACGGGAGAGATTCTCCCGGAATACCCGCCAGATCAGCAGGCTCGTCTGCCGCGAGTAGCCGGAGCAATGCGGCGTCAGGATGAGGTTCGGCGCGTACCACAGCGGGCTGTCGGCGGGCGGCGGCTCCCGCGTGGCGACGTCCATCGCCGCCCCCGCGAGGCGCCCGTCGCGGAGCATATCGACCATCGCCGCCTCGTCCACGATGCCGCCGCGCGACAGGACGATCACGTACGCGGTCGGCCGGAGCAGCGCGAGGTGCGTGGGGCCGAGCATGTCGCGCGTTTCCGGCGTGAGCGGGGCGGTCACGACGACCACATCCGATCGGGAGAGGAATTCCGCCAGCCCGTCGCGCCGCCACATCCGCAACACGGACGGATCGTCCGGCAGTCGCTCGTGGACGAGCGCGATGACGTCCATGTCGAAAGCCCGCGCCCGCCGCGCGAGCGCGCCGCCGATCGAGCCGAGGCCGATAATGCCCATCGTGAGGCCGGAGAGCGCGCCGAGCGGCACGCCGAGGATGTCCCGCCACCGCCGCTGCCGCTGCTCCGCGTCGAAGTGGCGCAATTGGCGGGTGAGGAAGAGCAACTGCGCGAACGCGTGCTCGGCGATCGTGTCCGCGCTCGTGCCGCGCATGTTCGTCACGACCACCCCACGATCGGCGAGGCCGGGGAGGTCGAGCGTCCAGTCCACCCCGCTGCTGAATGCCTGAATCCACCGGAGCCGCCGCGCCTGCGCGAACGCATCGGGCGAGAGCCAGCCGAGCACCGCGTCCGCATCGCGCACGGCGTCTTCGCGCGTCTGCCCACGTTCCGGCACGGCGAATGTCACTCCCGGAAATTCGTCCCGCAGCGCGCCGAGGATGCTTTCGGGGGCGAAGGGGCCGATCAGTTCCCAGATGTGCTGCAGGCAGCCCCAGTTCACGGGGACCGCCCGCACCTCCTCGGCACGAAACGGCGTGATGAGAACCTTCATGTACCTCTACCCTCCCCGCAATCCGGCTTTACCGCATTGTACGATCACAAACGCACATATTCGTGCAAAAATCGTGTTTACTTGTGCATACTACCGCACTATACTGACGGGGACGAGGATGTCGCGTCGGTTGCGCCGGCGGATGCGGTGATGAGGAGGCGGGCGGCGATGGTGAAGGTCGTGCTGATCGGGGCGGGGAGCACCTACTTCTCGCCCTCGGTGCTGGCGAGTATGGTGGCCACGCCGGCCCTGTCCGGCTCGACGCTCTCATTTGTGGATGTGGACGCGGATATTCTCGGGGTGCTCGTTCGACTGGCGGAGCGCGTCGTCGCTCATACAGGCGCGGACCTGACCGTCGAGGGCGCGACCGAGCGGCGCGATGCCCTGCCGGGGGCCGACTTCGTGATCGCCACCTTCGCGGCGGGCGGCACGGCGAGCTGGAACCTCGATGTGGACATCCCGGCGACCTATGGCATCGCGCAGCCCGTCGGGGACAGCGTCGGGCCTGGCGGCATCTCCCGCGCGCTGCGGCACATCCCCATCGCGGTCGGCATCGCGCGCGACATGGAAGAGCTCTGCCCGGACGCCTATCTCTTCAATTACACGAACCCGATGACCGCCCTCTGCCGCGCCATCAGCCGCGTATCGTCGATCAAATCCATCGGCCTCTGCGTCGGCCCCGAACTGACCCGCCGCACGTTTGGGCAGTTCATCGGCCTGCCGCCCGCCGATTTGCAGTACCACGGCGGGGGACTGAACCACTGCTTCTGGCTGCTCGACGTGCGCTACCACGGGCACGACGTCTACGGCATGGCGCGGGATTTGGCGCGCGGCGGGCAACGCGGCGAGCGGGCAGCGGCGGCCCTGGCGGCCCTGCGGCGCGCGCACCCGATCGCGGGGAGCGAGGAAGGGGCGTACGTCCCGGCGGAGCAGCGGCCCATCCGCTTCTGCGTCGAACTGCTCGACGCCCTCGGCTACTTCCCCGGCCCCGGCGACCGCCACGTCACCGAGTTCTTCCCCGAGTTCTTCCCCGCCGGTTCGGCGGCGGACACGCGCTACGGCCTCGGCGCGCTCCCCGTTTCCGCGATCGTCGCGGAGAAGGCCGTACTGAGGCAGTCGCTCGAAGCGCAGGCGAGCGGTGCGGCCCCGCTCGACCCGGAGTTGATCGCGGGCAAGGTCGGCCACAGCGAGGAGGTCGTGGAGATCATCACCTCCATCGTGACGAACGGCGGGCTGCAACTCTACGGCAACATCCCGAACGGGGGGCTGATCGCGAACCTGCCGGACGACGCGATCGTCGAGGTGCCGATCACCTTCGGCAGCTACGGCTGGCGCCCGTTCGGCATCGGCGACCTCCCCGATAGCGTGATGCCGTACGTCGCGCGCCACGTCGCGACGGTGGAGTTGACGGTCGAGTCCGCGCTGCGGGGAGACCGGGATATCGCCCTGCAGGCGATCCTGGCGGACGGCTGGATGCACTCACTGCCCCAGGCGCGCGAGTTGCTCGATCAATTGCTGCGGGCGCAGGCCGACCACCTGCCACAGTTCACGTTGGCGAGGTGACGATGCTCGGTGTATTGCGGCGTGAACGGCTGCTCGACGAGGTACTCCGTACCGGCAGTGCGATGGTCAGCAGCCTGAGCGATTCGTTGCGGGTTTCGGAGGCGACGATTCGGCGCGATCTGGAAGCGCTCGAACGCGAGGGGCTGCTCCGGCGCACGCACGGCGGCGCCGTACCCGTCGAAGCGTGCGTGGCGGAGCCGTCGGTGCAGGAGCGGGCATCCCTGCACATCGCGGAGAAGCGGCGCATCGGTGCGGCGGCGGCGGACCTGATCGAGGGCGGCGACACGATCGCCATGACGGGCGGCACGACGACGATGCAGGTCGCGCGGTGCATCCGCCAGCAGGCGAACCTCACGGTCGTGACGAACGCCATCAATGTGGTGATGGAGCTGGCGAAGCGATCGAACATTACTGTCGTGACCACCGGGGGGCGGCTGCGCCCTCGCACCCTCGAACTCGTCGGCCCACTGACCGAGCAAACCCTGCAGGACATCTTCGTGGACAAGGCATTCATCGGCGTCAATGGGCTGACGGTGGCGGAGGGACTGACGACCCACGACGAGACCGAGGCGGTGATCAGCCGCATCATGATCCGCGCCGCCCGCAGGGTGATCGTCGTCGCGGATCACAGCAAACTGAACCACGTCGCCTTCGCGCGGATGGGCGGCATCGGTCAGGTACATACCCTGATCACCGATTCCGCCGCCGACCCGGAAATACTCGCGGAACTGCGGCGAATTGGAACGGACGTGCGGGTGGTTTAACCGCGCGGGATGCCGCAGCCGTCCCCGAAGGAAAAGGATCGTTCGATGGTAAGAATTTGTGCGGATCGGCACCGGCAGCGCCGTCGATCCAATCGAGCGTTTCTGCATCCCGCTCGACCGGGGGGATAAGGAGGGCGGGTGTGCGCTGTTTGACGATCACCTTGAATGCCGCGATCGACACGACGTACACGCTGGAACGGTTCCGGCTCGGTGAGACGCAGCGCGTCGGCAGGAAGATCATAGCCCCCGGCGGGAAAGGGAATAACGTCGCGCGCGTCCTCGCGACGCTCGGCCACAGGGTGGTCGCCAGCGGCTTCGTCGCCGGGCGGGCGGGGGCGTTCATCGCCGAGGGTCTGCGCGAGCGGGGGATCGAGGCCGCCTTCCTCGATGTGCCGGGGGAGTCGCGTACCTGCCTCGCTATCCGCGAGGAGGAATCGGGCGCGACAACGGAGTTGCTGGAGCGGGGCGTCGCCATCCCGCCGCGGGATGCGGAGCGCCTGCTGGCGCATCTGTCCGCGCTCGCAGCTGGCATGGACGCGGTCGTGGTTTCCGGCAGCCTGCCCGATGGCCTGCCGACTGACTATTATGCGCGGCTGCTCGCGGCGCTGCGCCCGCTGCCATGTCTGCTCGTCTTCGATTCCAGTGGCGGGGCACTGCGCGCCGGCGTGACGGCGAGGCCGGATGTGATCAAGCCGAACGCCACCGAGATGGCGACGCTCGTGGGCGTTGCCGGAAGTCTGGAAGGCACGACCGCGCTCGCCCGCGAGCGGCTGCTCGGCCCGGTGCTCGCCGACGACGCGACGATCCTCCTGAGCTGCGGGGCGCAAGGCGCCGTCCTCATCACCCGGGGGGTCACACTCGTGGCGACGCCGCCCCCCGTCCCGTTCGTGAATGCGGTCGGCGCGGGCGACGCGCTGGTGGCGGGCTACCTGGATGCATTGGCCGCAGGCGCGGACCGCGCGACGGCATTGGTCGGGGCGGTCGCGGTCGGCACGGCGGCCGTGTTGCAGGAGAGTGCGGGGGTCGTGGACGTGGCGGATATCGCCCGGATACGCGAGGGTGTGCGCGTCGCGCCCCTCGCCCTGCGATAGCGCGGTAAAGGGGGTAGCGGTGGAATACCGGCATCTGGGGCGGTCGGGGCTCAAAGTGAGCGCATTCGCCCTCGGCACCCTCACGTTCGGGCGGGAGACGCCCGAGGAGGAGAGTGACGCCCTGCTCGATCATTTCCTGGCGGCGGGCGGGAACTTCATCGACACCGCAGACGTCTACTCGCGCGGCTGTGCGGAGGCCGTCCTCGGCCGCTGGCTGCGACGGCAGGGGCGGGACGACCTGGTGATCGCCACCAAGGCGCGCTACCCGATGGGGCCGGGGCCGAACGACGCGGGCGCCAGCCGCAAGCATCTCATCGCCGGGGTCGAGAACAGCCTACGTCGTCTCCAGACGGAGTACATCGACCTCTACCAGATGCACTGCTGGGATCATGCCACGCCGCTCGAAGAGACCTTCGACACGCTCGACACGCTCGTGCGGAGCGGCAAAGTGCGCTATGTCGGCGTGAGCAACTACGCGGGCTGGCAGGTGGCGAAGGCGACCATGCTCTGCCGCCAGCGCGGGTGGGCCGTCCCGGTCTCCGCGCAGCCGCAATACAACCTGCTCTGCCGCTCGGTGGAATGGGAAGTGCTCCCCGCCTGCGCCGAGGAGGGGATGGGCGTCCTGCCGTGGAGCCCACTCCGGGGCGGTTGGCTGAGCGGTCGGTACCGGCGCGGCATGGCGGCACCCCCGGCGGACAGTCGCGTCGCGGAGGCCGAGGCGCAGGGGTGGGGCGAGTCGTGGAGCGCGTACAACACCGCGCGCACCTGGGAGATCGTCGATACGCTGATCTCCGTGGCGGCGGAGACGGGCAAGACGCCGTCACAAATCGCGCTCAACTGGCTCCTCCATCGGCGCGGTGTCACGGCGCCGATCATCGGAGCGCGGACGATGGCGCACCTCATCGACAATCTCGGCGGGATGGGCTGGTCGGTCGATGGGGAGCAGATGGCACGCCTCGACGCGGTCAGTGACCCCGGCCTGCCCTATCCGTACGACGAGATCGCGGGCGCGCGAAGCCGCCGCTGAGGGGGGCGCCGAAAGGGGACAGGAGGATAGGGACGGCGGGCGTGTTGGATCTGCAACATTTGGCGGGGCGAGGCGCGATCAGGCTCGAAGATGCGCGGGCGATCGTGCGGTCGGCGGAACGTGAGACCTCGGAAGTGGTGGAATCAGCACGAGAAAGCTCGTCATCGAGCTGCTCCTCTGACTAATGACCGACAAAGAGCACTGAAGAATATCGCCATGAAGCGATTCTCTGGCAGTCTCGATGACCGGTTGTGATGGTTTCATCGGCATCAGCAGGAGTGCCGGAGAACCGTAAAGCAGCGCTAAAAGTGACAGGAATGACTGGCCATCATTGGGAGGCGAGGTCAACTCGATTACGCGTCTCCGGCGTACATGGGAAAGGAGATAGACAACGGAAGGATTCGTCGCGTAATCTTTCCCGGTCCGCCGAGACGGGACAACTCCAGGACCGATCGGGCCGTCCGTCCGGCATGCCTGAACGAGGAGATGGAGGAGACAAGCATGGCCGCATTGAAATTTGGCTGGATCACGCCGATGGTCGGCCCGCCGGAGAGCGATTTCCTGCCGCTGGCGATCTACCAGGAGCGGCATATCCTGCCGGTCGCGATGGAGCACTTCGATTCCCTCTGGGCCTGCGACCACTTCTATGGCTTCCAGCGCCCGACCGATCCCTTCCTGGAGGGGTGGACCACGCTGACCTGGCTGGCCGCCAAGTTCCCGACGGTCCAGCTCTGCCATCACGTCCTCGGGCTCGGCTATCGCAACCCGGCGCTGACCGCGAAGATGGCGGCGACCCTCCAGACCCTCAGCGGCGGTCGGTTCATCCTCGGCATCGGGGCCGGCTGGCGCGGCGAGGAGTATCGCTCCTACGGCTACGACTTCCCCCGCGCGGCGGTGCGGATCGCGCAACTGGACGAGGCGGTCCAGCTGATGCGCCGCATGTGGACCGAGGAGGCGGCGAGCTTTCGCGGCACGTACTTCACGATCGAGACGGCCTACGCGCCCCCGCGCCCGGAGCCGACCCCGCCGGTGCTGATCGGCGGCAAGGGCGAGCAGCTGATGCTGCCGCTGATCGGGCGACAGGCGGACATGTGGAACACCAGCGACTCCGGCGGGGTGGAGGTCTATCGGCGGCGGCGCGACATCGTCCATCGGAGCGCCGAGGCGGCCGGGCGCGACCCCGCCGCGATCGTCCTGACGGTCACCTTCGAGGCGCCGCTGCCGCAGACGAGCGACGAGTCGCAGCGGTGGATCGAGAAGCTGCAGGCATGGTCGGCGGAGGGCGTCAGCCACTTCCTGCTCGACTTCGGCCACGTCACCTCCACCGAACCGGTGATGCGGTTCGTCGAAGAGGTGATGACACCGCTGCGCGGCGCATGAACATCGTCTCCTGCGATCCGGAAGAAGCAGAGTACGAACGGGGATACCGGGCGGCGTGGGCCGGTCGGCATCCCCGACATCTCGGGACAGGTTGGTTCGTCCCCCATTCGGGGGTACGATGCTACGACCGCCTCGTCGCAACTGAGGCTCTGCGTTGCCTCGTCCGTCGCGGAGACATCGCTCCCGTCGGCTGTGCCGCCGACGTCCCGGCACCCGGGTGCCTGATGAGCGAGGGGATTAATGACTGAGGGGGAAGAATCAATGCGCGTGTTGCTCGCCGGCGCGACCGGCTACGTCGGTGGCCGCCTCGTGCCGCGCCTGCTCGAGGCGGGCCATCGCGTGCGCGTGCTCGCCCGCGACCCCGACCGCCTGCAGGGCCGCGATTGGCTGCCGCAGGTGGAGGTGGCGCGCGGCGACGTCTTCGATCCCGCCTCGCTCGCGGCCGCCCTCGCGGGCACGGACGTCGCCTACTACCTCGTCCACAGCCTCGCCGGCGGCGCGGGCTTCCACGAGCGCGACCTGGAGGCCGCCCGCCGCTTCGGGCAAACGGCCCATGCCGCCGGTGTCGCGCGCATCCTCTACCTCGGCGCCCTGGGCGACCCGCGGGCCGACCTCTCGGCGCATCTGCGCTCCCGTCAGGAGACGGGTGACGCGCTGCGCGAGGCGGGCGTCCCGGTCACCGAGTTCCGCGCGGCGATCGTCGTCGGCGCGGGCAGCGTCTCCTTCGAAATGATCCGCTCCCTGACCGAGCGGCTGCCGCTGATGATCTGCCCCCGCTGGGTCTACACCCGCGTGCAGCCAATCGCGATCCGGGATGTCCTGGACTATCTCGTCGCGGCCCTGGCGACGCCCGCGAGCACCGGGCGCATCGTCGAGATCGGCGGCGCGGACGTCTTGATCTATCGCGAGATGATGCTCGGCTACGCGCGGGCGCGCGGCATCCGGCGCTGGCTGATCCCGGTGCCGGTCCTCACGCCGCGCCTCTCCTCGTATTGGGTCCACTGGGTGACGCCCATCCCCGCCGCGATCGCCGGGCCGCTGATCGAGGGGCTGCGCAGCGAGGTCGTCGTGCGGGACGCGACCGCCCGGGAGCTCTTCCCCGCGATCCATCCGCTGACCTACCGGGCGGCCGTGGCGGAGGCGCTGGGGCAACTCAATGCGGGCGAGGTCGAGACGGCCTGGAGCGACGCGCTCGCCACGAGCCAGGGCGCCCGCGCGCCCGTCATCCTCGCGGCGCAGGCGGGGATGATCTTCGAGCGCCGCCAGCGCATCGTCCACGCCTCGCCCGCGGCGGTCTATCGCGCCTTCACGGGCCTCGGCGGGGAGCGCGGCTGGCTCTACGCGAACGGGCTGTGGCGGCTGCGCGGCCTGATGGACCGGCTGGTCGGCGGGGTCGGGCTGCGGCGCGGGCGGCGCCACCCCAGCCGGGTGCGGGCGGGGGATGCGCTGGACTTCTGGCGGGTCGAGGCGGTGGTGCCCGACCGGCTGCTGCGGCTGCGCGCGGAGATGAAGGTGCCGGGGCGGGCATGGCTCGAGTTCGAGGCGGAGGGGCAGGGCGGACGGGACGACGCTGCTGCGGCAGACGGCGTCGTTCGCGCCGAAGGGGCTGTCGGGGATGCTCTACTGGTACGCACTGTACCCGATCCACCGGGCGATCTTCGCGGGCATGCTCGCGGCGCTCGCGAAGGAGGCCGAGGAGACGGCCGCATCGAGCGTGCCACACATGCGTCATCAATGAATGATTACGAGGCCCGGTACACCGGTCCCATACGCCCCCGCTACAGCATCACATCGCCGCCGTTCGGGCAGAGCGTCTGCCCGCAGTAGTAGCTCGCGGCGTCCGACGCGAGGAAGACGGCGGTCGGCGCCACCTCGTCGACCTGGCCGACGCGCGGGATCGGCAGCGAGCTGATATAGTCGCGCCCCGGATCGCCCGGCGTCTCCGGCACGATCCCCGTGGCGATCGGCCCCGGCGCGATGCAGTTGACGAGCACCCCGCGCGCCGCCACCTCGCGGGCCAGCGACTTCGTGAAGCCGATGATCCCCGCCTTCGCTGCGGCGTAGTGCGCGAAACGCTCGCGCCCGATCTGGCCGATCTGCGAGGAGACGTTGATGATCCTGCCGCTGCCCTGCGCGAGCATGCCGGGCAGCACGCAGCGGGTAACGAGGAAGGTGCCGCGCAGGTGCGTGGCGATCATCTCGTCCCACAGTGCGACCTCCATCGTCTCGACCGGCGCGAGGGTGACGAAGCCGGCATTATTGACGAGGATGTCGATGCGGCCGAACTCCGCGAGGACCCGATCGACCATCGCGCGGACCGATTCTTCCCGCGACACATCGGCCTGCGCGATCACCGCCCGCCTGCCGATCGCCCCGATCTGGCGCGCGATGTCGTCCGCATCGCCCACCGGGCGACGATCGGCGATCGCGACATCGGCGCCCTCGCGCGCGAACGCGAGGGCGATCGCCCGGCCGATCCCGTGACTTCCCCCGGTGATGAGCGCCGTGCGCCCTTCGAGCACGCCCATTGATCCTCCTCCGATGGCCTCCCGACGACCGAACCCTACGCCATTACCGGCAGCGGCCACATTGTGATCGCATCGATCGCCGCGCACAATCGTTCACAGCCGCATCCGCCGATGCGGGCGGTATCCGTATGTCCGATGTGGCGGCAGCGCATGATCGTCCGGTTCTTCGCCAAACCACGCAGCCCGCCTTCACTCCTCTCCTCGCCCGTAAGCCGACCGACAATGCGTACGTCGAGAGTTTCATGGCCATTTCCGGGCGGAATGCCTGGATCAACACTGGTTCGCGTCGCTGGAGGAGATGCGGCGGATCATCGAGGAGCGGCGGATCGAGTACAATACCGAACGGCCCCATCAGGCGTTGAAATACGGCACGCCGGCGGCTTTCGCGGCCACCTGGGAGCCGCCCAACGAGGCGGCGGACTAACGCATCAAGTGTGGACCAATTCCGGGGTAAGGTCAGTTTCGGGGGGCGGGTCAGCCAACCCTGATTGACGGTATGTGTGCAGGGTCATAAGTCCAAATCCACGCCCCGACATGTCCATATGACACGCGACTACATCAAAACCTGCTCGACGGATCTCGCCGCTCTGGAGCGGTGGGCAGCGCGCCATTTTTCAGGTCACTACGAGCTACGTCGGTGTCGATTCTGTAAACCGTGACCCTTCCGCTATTCCCATGTCGATGAACTCCTGCGTGATCGTGTCCACGACGCCGCGATCGGTGATGCGGACGAAGGGGGCGACCGGCAGGGCGAGGCTGGAGATGGCGAGCACAGGCGATGCGCCACCGAGGCCGAGCGCGCCCGCCCGCGCGTTGAAGGCGCGCACCTCCGCCGCGATCGCCTCCACCGGCGCATCCGACATCAGGCCCGCGACGGGCAGCCGCACGGTGGCGACCACCTCGCCACCGACCGCGAGCGCGACGCCGCCGCCCATCCGCGCGACTTCATGCACCGCCACCGCCATATCCTCGGGATTGCGCCCCGCGACGATCAGGTTGTGGCTGTCGTGCGCGACGGTAGTGGCGAGCGCGCCGTCCCGCAGCGGCAGGCCGCGCAATAGGGCGAGCGTCGGCGGGTGCGACTGGCCGTGGCGCGGCACGACACTGAGCAGCGTCACGCCATCCGGCAGCGGGAAGGCGCATTCGCCATCCACGAAGCGCACCGTGACATCCCCGAGCGAGGTCGTGCGGACCGGGTCGATGTCGATGCACTTCAATGGCACATCGCCGAATCGATCGCCGGAGACGCTGCAGCCGGAAGGTATCGGCGGAGACTGCCCCGATACGCACCGTGTTGTCGAGCGGCGGCGGCGCCGGATCGGCGAATTCCGCGACCAGTCGCCCCTCCCGCGCGACGACCTGCCCGCCCGCGAGGACGATCTTCGCGCGGAAATCGGTGAACGACTCGCGCCAGGACGATATCGGCCAGTTTGCCCGGGGCGATGGCGCCGAGATCGTTGAGGCCGTAGCGCACCGCGCCGTTGAGCGTCGCGAAGCGGACGCCGAGCGCCGGATCGACGCCCGCATCGAGCAGCACGCGCAGGCCGCGATCCATATGCCCGTGCAGCAGCAGGTCGGCGGGGTCAATGTCGTCCGTGCAGAGCGCGACATTCCACGGCTGGGGAATCTGCTTCAATGCTTCGGCAAGAAAGCCGACGGTGTGGCGAAAGGTGTTCTCGCGCCCGTAGACCCACATGCCGAGGCGCAGTTTCTCGACCATCTCCGCCGCGCCGCGCGCCTCGTGGTCGGAATCCACCCCGGCGGCGAGGTAGGCGGCCAACTCCCGCCCGCTGAGGAGCGGCGCGTGCCCCTCCAGATTCTTGCCCGCCGCCAGGCCCGCCTCGGCAATCGCCGCCGTCCGCGCCTCCTGCCTGACGATGCCGGGGTAGTCCATCAATTCCGCCACGCCGACGACGCGCGGCCACTGGAGCATCTCCGCCACATCATCGGCGTCGAAGGCCGCGCCCGCCGTCTCGATACGCGGCACCGCCGGGACGGACGAGGGCACGGTGACAAAGACGCGCAAGCGGCAATCCCTCGCTGGCGCGCAGCATGTATTCGACGCCCGCGCGCCCCGTGACATTGCCGATCTCGTGCGGGTCGATCACCACGGTCGTCGTGCCGAAGGGGAGGACGCCGCGCGCGAAGTTCGGCGGCGTGACCATCGTCGATTCGATATGGACATGCGTATCGACGAAACCGGGCATGGCGATCAGGCCGCGCGCGTCGATCTCCTCGCGCGCCGTCAGCCCGAACGCGCCGCCGAAGTCCACGACGGCGATGCGGTCGCCGAAGATGCCGATGTCCGCCCGCGCGATCTCGCCGGTGTAGACATTGACCATCTCGCCCGCCGCGAATGACCAGATCGAGCGGCCGATCCCCCCGCGCCGCCTCCACAAGTGCGCTCCGTGTCACCTATCGCTCCTAACCGTTTGCACGTATTTCAACTAGGAGAGACGTCGGTGGCATGATGTACGAGTGCACCACGATCTCTCCCCTTGCGATTGTAGTGCAACCGGACGAATCGCAAGGGTATGTATAGCTCAGGAGCGATAGAACAGCATGGAACGAAAGAACAAAATTGCCGCGATAGAAGAGGAAAAGACCGTGGTCGCATCACCTGATTCTGAGAGAGGCGACGTGCATCCGCGCCCGGCTCACTCCGTCGCGGAACTGACCTTCGGCACGATCCTGCCGCGCAAACGACCCGAAGATTTCCGCGCATTACGGGAAGCATTCAAGGAAGAGATCGCCAAGAAGGACGCTCGTTGCTACCTGTGTCACCTGACGACGATCCGATTGACGGCTCCATAGGCAGTATCGAGACAAGACCGAACACGAATGAGCAATGAGGTGGGAATATCACCCCCTCATTGCTCATCGCTCATTGCTCGTTGCTACTTCTTGATCTGCCAGTAGGCGATGTTCCAGGTCGTGGCGTCCCACGGCGAGGGGTTGGTGTTGATGAGGTCGGCGCGGCGGCCGCTGACGGCGGCGCGATCGACGATCGGGATATTCACGCCGTGGCTGACGATGTAGTCGTTGCACTGGATGAGCAGCGCATTGCGCTTGTCCTGATTGAGTTCTTTGCGCAGTTGCTCGACGAGCGCGTCGAACTGCGGGTCGCGAGAAGCGCTCGACATTCGCGCCGCCCCAGCCGTTCGCCTTCTGCGCGATGCGGGCGGTCGTCCAACTATCGAAGTAGGCTTGCGAGTCCGGGTAGCCGGGCGAGCCGCTGAAGAGTTGCAGGTCCTTCTCGAAGCGCGCGAACGAATCCGGGTTGTCCGGCTTGCCGAAGAAGACGCCGGCGTCGACGTTCTTGATCTCCATCTCGATGCCGGCCTGCTGGAAGGCTTGCTTCATCACCTGCTCTTCCTTTTCGCGCACCGCATTGACCGTCGTGGTGATCGACCACATGCATCCGCACGCCGTTCTTGGCGCGGATGCCGTCCGCGCCCTTCTTCCAGCCCGCGTCATCGAGCAGTTGGTTCGCCTTCGCGACATCGAAGCCGCATTTGGTGTTCTTGGAGACCGTCTGCGGCGGCACGCTCGGCAGGACGTTGCAGGTCGGCACGGCGGCCTCGCCGTAGAGGTTCTTGGCGATGCTGTCCCGGTCAATCAGCCAGGAATACGCCTCGCGCACCTTCGGGTCCGCCTGGAAGGGGTGCGGCGCTTGCAGCGAGGACTTCTCGCCGTCCACGTCCTTGTTCGGGTCGGTGAAGTTGACGGACATCCGCTCGACGCCGTTGCCCGTCGTGATGTTCAGCGCCTTGCCGCCGTCCGTCATCTGCTTGAGGATTTCCGGCGCCACCTGCAGGTTCCAGGCGTAGTCGGCGTCGCCCGCGATGACCGCCTTCGCCGCCGTGCCCGCGTCTCCGCCGCCCTTGTAGTCGATCGCGTCGTAGTACGGGGCGTTCGCGTCGCGATAGTTCTCGTTGATGACGAACTGCACGTTGTCGCCGGGGACGAAGGACTTGACCTTGTACGGCCCGGTGCCGACCGGGTTGGTGTTCGCGGGGCATTCCTTCGGCGAGGTGCAGGTGGCCAGTTGCGCCTTTTGCAGCACGACGCCGGTGTAGTTCGTGAAGGGCAGCCACCAGAGGGCGGTCGGCTGCTTGAAGGTGATCTTCACCGTCGTCGCGTCCGGCGTCTCCACTGTGGCGATGTCGGAGTACGAGGTGATATCCGCCGAGGCGCTGGTGGGGTTGCTGACGTAGTCATAGGTCGCCTTGACATCCGCCGAGGTGAAGGGCGTGCCGTCGGACCACTTGACGCCGTCCTTCAGCTTCCACGTCACGGTCGTGCCGTCGGCGGAGAGTTCGCCGTTCGCGGTGGTCGGGATCTCCTTCGCCAACACGGGCACATCCGGCGTCAGCGCATTCGCGGAGGTGACGGCGAGCGGCTCGGTGGCGATGCGCGCCGCCTGCTGGTCCTTGCCGTTGCCCGACGACGCCTGATGGACATTGAGGACGGTCGGCGCTTGCCAGAAGAGCAGCTTCAGCGTGCCGCCCCCGCCGCGCTTCGCGGGGGCCGCGCCGCGCGGGTCGGCGCCGGTGCCGGCAGCCGTCGTGCCCGATGCCGTGGTTGGAGCGGCGGCAGCGGACGCGGCGGGCGCGGTCGTCGCGCTTGGGGCGCTCGCACTGGTTGGTGCGGTCGTGCTGGCGGCGCTCGAACTCGCCGCCGTCGTCGCGGCGGTCGTCGGCTTTGCCGCAGTCGTCGCGTGCTTGTCGCGGTCGAACCGCCCCCGCACGCGGCGAGCAGCGGCAGGAGGAACAAGGCCACCACCCCGACATGGAACCGATGCGTGCGCCTCGATAGCGATGCGTCTTTCACTCTTCCCCTAACCCTTTCTACTCTACACACATGCGACCCAACGGCGCATACGTGGAACGTTTCCCCTTCCTCTCCCGGCAGGGTACTGCCGCCGCGATCATAGGAGGAAGTCTCGCCCACGTCTACCCGCGTCGGTAGCGCAGCCGGAGCCTGCGCTACCATACGTAGCAGCGATGACCGCCCTACCGGTTTTTAGATGCACCCGCCGATCACCGCGCTCCATGCGGTCATAATGACGTGATTTGCGGTAGTATCCCGTCGTACAGAGCCGAAATCATCCACAAGGCCCGGTCAGACACGGCGTACTAAAGGTCGACGACGGTGGACACGGCAGAGGTGATTGGCAGACCCGCGTTCGCGTGGCGCCGGGGGACGATAGGAGCGACGGGGCTGCGTGTCGCCGCGTGGCTGCTTGCATCCGCCGCCGTTGGATTCCTCCTGCTGACGGCGGCGTTCCAGGCTCGCCCTACCTATGTGCTCGGCGTCGGCGACACACCGCACGACACCGGGCTGGTGCATGACTTCAACCAGGCGGAGCAGCAGCGCGCGCAGGATGGAGGCCGCCGCTTCCGCTGGACGCGCGGCACGAGCGAAATCGACTTCCCCGGCATCGGGCGCGGCACGACCGACATCGACCTGCTGCTTTTCGGCTCCACCAACCCGAACCCCGATGTGACGATCCTCGCCAACGATGTACCGATTGCGACCCTCCACCTCGCGCCGGAATTCCGGGCGTATCATGTGGAGGCGCCCGCCACGGTGATGGCGCACGGCTCGCTCGAACTGACCTTCGCGGCCACGCCGTTCCAGCCACGCGGCGACCGGCGCACCCTCGGCATCGTCGTGCAGGAGGTACACCTCCACGCGCCGGGGCACGGGCTCGTGCTACCACCGGCGCGCATCGCGCTCTCGCTCTGGGTGGGCATCCTCTGCGTCGCCCTCGCGCTGCGTATCGCGGGGCTCGGTGGCGCTGCGGCATTCGCGGGTGCGTCCATCGTCGCGGCAAGCATGGCGGCATTCCTCGTCTGGAACCGCCTCTTCCTGACGGCGGACGCCGGGGGCGTGGTCCGCGCGGGCGCGTTGATGGTCGTGGTCGCGGCGGCGATCCGCCTGCTCGCGCCGCCGCTCTCCCGCCGCCTCGGGCTGCCGACGACCGCGCGCGATGTGCGCTGGCTCGCCGTGATCGCCGCATTCGTCCTCGCGCTCCGCTTCGCGGGCGTCCTCCACCCGGCCATCATCATTGGGGATTTGACGTTCCATGTGCATCGTTTCGAGGATATTGCGGTCAGGCACATGCTCATCCTGCCTGTTGAATCGAAGGAGTTTGGCGGGCGGACGATCCTCTACGCGCCCACACCCTACCTCGCCATGCTGCCCCTCTCCTGGATGATCCACGATCGCGCCATGATGCTCTTCCTCTTCGCCCTCGGCATCGATGCGCTCCGCTTCTGCATCATCTGGTATGTCGCGCGCCGGGTGACGGGCGACCTCACCACCGCGAACCTCGTCGTGCTCGTCATGGGCCTCGTGCCCGTCGGCTGGATCGTCTATTCGTGGGGCATCTTCGCCAACATCTTCGCGGAGGGGATGCTGACGCTGCTCTTCGCGCTGCTGATCCTCGCGTACGATCACCTCGCCGGGCCACGCCGCTGGTGGTGGTGCGCGCTCTTCGCCGCCGTCATCAGCCTGACGCTGCTCGCGCATGTCGGTGTCTTCGTGCTGACGACACTGACCGTGACGCTCTATCTCCTCGGCCGCATCGTCCAGAATCTCCTGCGTCATGAACGCCCGTGGGCGAATGGCGTCACCCCCTTTATTGTCGCGGGGCTGACGGCGGCGGCGATTGCTTTCGCGCTCTTCTACCGCTTCCCCGCCCGCGATCTCCTGGCGGGCCGGAAGGCGCCCGCGCCCGTCGAACAGGAGGCGACGAATACGCAGATCGCTCCCCCGCGCCATACCTACATCACCGGCGGCGCGACACCCGACTACCGGAACGGCCTCCCCGCCGTCATCACCCCGCACCTGAGCGTCGCCCTCGCCCGCGAGGTGTGGGAGCAGTCATTCGCCTTCTATCGCGTCTGGCCCGCCGTGGCATGTCTCGCGGGGTGCGTGTTGCTCTTTCTCAGGACTGAGCGACCCGCCCCCTACTCGGTCCTCAGTCCCCAGTCCTCACTCCTGACCCTCTCGGTATGGATGCTGGTCGCGACGATCATGCTGGTGATAGGGATCGTCGCGCGGCTCTACGTGCGCTACCCGCTCTATGCGCTGCCCGCAGTCTCAATGGGGGCGGGCATCCTGCTCGCGGCACTCCTGCGGCGCGGGCGGTGGGGCGCCGTGATCGTCGTGGTCTTTCTATCGATCTCGGCCGTCTCTCTCGCATTCTTCTGGTACAGTCGTATCGTCTACGACTGGAAACTGCCCGTCTGACGCGCCAATCCGCCGGTTCACGCGAGGCTCTCCGGGCGGGGGCGGGTGCGAGGGGTTCGAAAGAAAAGGGGATGCCATGACGACGATCCGTGCGGTGCGCTGCTTTCAGGTCTCCGGGCATGACGCCGGCTTCCTCTCGCCGGAGGAGCGGCAGTCCCAGATGCTCGACATCCATCCCGAGTTCGCCACGCGGGGGCCGAATGCCGCGAGCGACCGGGTCGAGGCGATCTACGTGGAAATCGAGACGGACGACGGGGCGAGCGGCATCTTCGGGCCGATCTTCGCGGAGACGGTCGCGATCATCAAAGAGCGGCTCGCCCGGCACCTGATCGGCCGCGATCCGCTGGCGGGCGAGTTCCTCTGGGATATCCTCTACCGGCAGGACCGCCACGCCCGCAAGGGCAACCAGATGATCGCCATCAGCGCGCTGGATAACGCGCTCTGGGATTTGCGCGGCAAACTGCTCGGCCAGCCCGTCTATCGCCTGCTCGGCGGCCCGACGCGCGCGTCGGTCCCCTGCTACGCCTCGATGCTCGGCCACTCGCTCGACCCCGGCTTGATCCGCGAGCGGGCGCGGGCGATGGTCGAGGCCGGGTACACGGCGCAGAAGTGGTTCTTCCGCTACGGCCCGAGCGATGGCCTGCCCGGTATGGAGCGCAATGTCGCGATGGTGCGCACCGTGCGCGAGGCGGTCGGGCCGGAGATCGAGATCATGCTCGACGCCTTCATGGGCTGGGACGCGACCTACACGCTCCGCATGTTGGAGCGGATCGCCGAGTTCCGCCCGCGCTGGATGGAGGAGCCCGTGCCGCCCGATCGGATCAATGATTTCGCGATGATTCGCCGCGCGACGACCATCCCGATCGCCACCGGCGAGCACGAATACACCCGCTGGGGCTTCCTCGCGCTCCTGCAGGCGGAGGCGGTCGATGTCATCCAGGCCGACCCGGACTGGTGCGGGGGCATCAGCGAGGTGATCAAAATCGGCGTCCTCGCCTCGGCATTCGGGCGGCAGGTCGTGCCGCACGGCCACTCGATCCATGCCGCCGTCAACATCATCGCCTCCCAGCCACCCGCGACCTTCCCGATGGCGGAGTATCTGCTGCGCAACCAGCCGGGCAAGCAATATTTCCACACGGAGATGATGCGGCCCGAGCGCGGCGTCATCGCCCTGCCGACCGCCCCCGGCCTCGGCTTCACCATCGACGACGCGAAGGTCGAGGAGCGGATCGAGCTGATGTGAGCGCCCGCGAGTGAGGGGAGGACAGCGAAGGTGTATAGTGTGGAGGATGAGGGAAGCAGCATTCGCCTCTTCTATTTCCTGAAGACGGATATGCCGCTTCCACTGGATTTTCGGTCGTACGAGCAACAGGGCAAGAAGGTTTCCGGCAACCCCGTGAGCCAGTATCGCGCGACCGGCGTGTCGATGTGGGCGACGGAGGATCTGGCCCGATGATCGCTCTCACCGCGGTCGGACCCCGTATGGCGCTTCATCGCCGGTATCGATTTGATGACGGACGGTAAAGACCTACGGATCGAACGGACAGGCCAGCGCATTGGGCATTTTACAATCTTCTCGACACCCGATGTGCTCTTTCATTGTCCCCGCATCGTTATTTCCTTACGAGGAGGCAATTCGTGACGATCTATGAATTATGGGATGAGGAGGCAGCATTCCTCATCGATACCTATACCGACATGAATGATGCCCTCCATGTCGTCGTGTCCACGTACCGCGAACATGGGGAGGACGCGGTACGTGGCTGGCGGCTGCTCCAGTCAACTCCGTCCGGCGAATCTGCCGTGCCGATCGCGCACGGGATGAACCTGGTTCAGTTGGCGGCCAGCAAATTACCCGCCCGTTCATACGCGGACTGACTTCTTTCCCCCTTGAAACAACGCATCCCTGTCTCCCCAGCCCTTCCCGATGGCGGCGTCATCGCCCTGCCGACCGCCCCCAGCGTTGGCTTCACCATCGACGACGCAAAAGTCGAGGAGCGCATTGAACTGATGTGAGCGCAAATTCCAGCGATGAAGGAGCAGTCATGGACTTCACGGAGCTGGCACAACGCGCTTGGGATGTGCGCCAGCAGTACGCCGCGTTGGAGCAGCGCAATTACGGCCGCTCGTGGACGCGAGAAGAGGTCGCAATTGGCTTTGTCGGCGATGTCGGCGACCTGATGAAACTCGTGATGGCGCACGCCGGGGTCCGAGCAACCGACGACGCGGAGAGCAAACTCGCGCATGAACTCGCCGATTGCCTCTGGGCGGTGCTCGTTTTGGCGCGGCTGTAGGAGTCGACCTCGAAGAAGCGTTCTTCAAGCGATGGATGGATTGGAACGACACATCGCGTCCCAACTCGCATCCTGAGCATCACCGCTATCGAGCAGCGTAGCAAGCCGGGTGATCGGCGTCCTCGCGCCCTGTAATGAAGCGCGGCATCCCTGCGTCTCTAGGCAAGAGCATGGCAACCTGTCTATGATGGCACTACTTGATCCGGTCGGATCGATACGGGAGGGGAACGCGATGAGTCTCATGGAGCATCTACAGGAATCGCTGGAATGGCGGTGCATCGGGCCGCATCGGGGCGGGCGGTGCGTGGCGGTGGCGGGCGACGTGTCGGACCCGATGACCTATTACCACGGCGCGTGCGCGGGCGGCGTCTGGAAGACGAATGACGGCGGCACGACCTGGCGCAACGTCTCGGACGGCTTCTTCGCCACGGCGGCGGTCGGCGCGATTGCCGTCTCCGAGTCCGACCCGAACGTCGTCTATGCGGGGATGGGCGAGGCGACGATTCGCGGTAATGTCTCGCATGGGGATGGCGTCTATAAGTCCACCGACGGCGGCAAGACGTGGCGCAATATGGGCCTCGCCGCGACCCGCCATATCGGCAAAATCCGCATCCATCCGAAGAACCCGGACATCGTCTATGTCGCGGCCTTCGGCCACGCCTGGGGGCCGAACCCGGAGCGCGGTGTCTATCGCTCGAAGGATGGCGGCGAGACGTGGGACCTCGTGCTGCGCAAGAGCGACCGGGCGGGTTCGCACGACATCGCGATGGACCCGAATAATCCGCGCATCCTCTACGCCGCCATCTGGCAGGCGCAGCGCTACCCGCACCAACTGATCAGCGGCGGCGAGGACTCCGGCATCTGGAAGACGACCGATGGCGGCGATACCTGGACGGAACTGACGCGCAAGCCCGGCCTGCCGACGGGCGTCCTCGGCAAGATCGGCATCGCCTGCGCCGCGGGGGGCGATCGCGTCTGGGCAATTGTCGAGGCGGAGGACGGCGGCCTCTTCCGCACCGATGACGGCGGCGAGCGGTGGGAGCGGGTGAGCGACGCGCCCTTCCTGCGCACCCGCGCCTGGTACTACTGCCATTTGATCGCCGATCCGCAGGACGCGGAGACCGTCTGGGGGCTCGATTACGCCGTCTGGAAGTCCACGGACGGCGGCAGGAACTTCACCCAATATCCCTCGCAGCACGGCGACGAGCACGCGCTCTGGATCAACCCGCACAACACGCAGATCATGATTAAGGGGACGACGGCGGCGCGTGCGTCACCTACACGGGCGGCGCGTCGTGGTCCACGCTCTACAACCAGCCGACCGCGCAGCTCTACCACGTCACGACGGACGACCGCTTCCCCTACCGTGTCTACGGCTCGCAGCAGGACAACACGGCGATCTCCGTGCCGAGCATGTCCGTCGAGGGGGCGATCCACGAGCGGGACTGGTTCGAGCCGGGCGGCGGCGAGAGCGGCTACATCGGCGTCAAGCACGACGACCCGGATTTGGTCGTCGCCTCCGGCCCGATCGGCCCGCGCGCCTACAACGACCGGATGCACCTCTACAACCACCGCACCGGGCAGCGGCGCAACATCACCGTCTGGCCCGAACTCTACGGCTGGGCGCTCGGCGCGGTGGACCTCAAATACCGCTTCCAGTGGACCTTCCCGATTTTCTTCTCGCGCCACGACCCAAACACGCTCTACGTCTCCGGCAACCGCGTCTTCCGCTCCACCGACCTCGGCACGACGTGGGAGCCGATCAGCCCCGACCTGACGCGCAACGACCCGAGCCGCCTGCAATCCTCCGGCGGCCCGATCACGCGGGACAACACCGGCGCGGAGGTCTACTGCACGATCTTCGCGCTCGTCGAATCGCCGCACAAAGCGGGCGTCTTCTGGGCGGGCAGCGACGACGGCCTCGTCCACCGCTCCGAGGACGACGGCAAGACATGGACGAACGTCACGCCGCCCGATCTGCCGGAGTGGGCGCTGATCTCGATCATCGAGCCGTCGCCGCATGACCCGGACACCGCCTATGTCGCCGCGACGCGCTACAAGAGCGACGACACGACGCCGTACCTGTACAAGACGAATGACGCCGGCACGACGTGGACAGCAATCACGAACGGCATCCCGGCGGGCGACTTCACGCGCGTCATCCGCGAGGACCCGGCGCAACGCGGCCTGCTCTACTGCGGCACGGAGACGGGCATCTACGTCTCCTACGATGACGGCGGGCATTGGCAGCGTCTCGGCGGCACCCTGCCCATCGTGCCGATCCACGATCTCATCATCAAGGACGCGGAGATGGTCGTCGCCACCCACGGACGCGCCTTCTGGATACTCGACGACGTGACGCCCTTCCGGCAGGCCGCGGCGGGCATGAACGGCGACGCGGCCCATCTCTTCGCGCCGCGCCCGACCGTGCGGGTGCGCATCCATCAGGGGTTCGGCGGCGAGCCGATCGAGGGCATGGTTAACCACGGCCACGCCGCGACGAGCGTCGTCTCCTACACGACCGTGAAGCGGCCGGACGGCACGACGCGCAAGGAATACGTCAACGCCGGGGCGAACCCGCCGCAGGGCGTCGCCATCTACTACTACCTCCCCGAGCGGCCAGATGGTGACGTGACCATGACGATCAAGGACGCCACGGGCAATGTCATCCGTTCCTACACGAGCGCGGCAAAGGACGGCAATGAGGCCGAGCGCGCCCCGGCGCAGGCGGGCGTCAATCGCCTCGTCTGGGATATGCGCTATACCGGCGTGCCCCATCTCGACGCGCCGGACCTCAATGTCTGGGAGCGCGCCGCCGGGCCGATGGTCCTGCCCGGCACGTACATGGCGGAACTGACGATTGGCGACCGGACACTGACGCAATCCGTCGAAATCCTCCCCGACCCGCGCATCATCGCGACGGAGCGGGAGTTGACCGAGCAGCGCGACCTGCTCCTGCAAATTCGCGACCGATTGGCGGAGACGCAGCGCGCCGTTGGCCGCATCCGCACCGTTCGCAGTCAGGTGGCGGGGTGGGAGCAGCGCTTCAGCGAGAGCAGCAACGATAAAGCGACGGCGGTCCGCGCGGCGGCGCAGGAGCTGAAGGACGAGATCGCTTCCGTCGAGCGCGAACTGATCGACGTGCAATCCAAGAGTCCGATGCTCTTCCCGATCGGGTTGCAGGAGAAATTCAACGCCCTCTTCGACGCCGTCGATAGCGCCGATTATGTGCCGACCCGACAATCCGGGGAGGTCTTCACCGAACTCTCCGAGCGGCTTGACGAGCAATTAATGCGCCTCAAGAATGCCCTCGCCGAGGAGGGCAACATCCTCAACCGCACCATCGCCGCAACCGGTATCCCTGCCGTGGAGATGCTGTAGCAGTGGTGGCATCGGTATGCCTGAGGTCTCTCGCGCAGGCGATACCGATGCCACCAATTGCGAGGGGGATTGCGATGCAGGAACTGGTGCGGCAACTCAACGACCTTTGTGACGCGCAGCCCTTTCATACGGGCTGGTATTTCAAGGACCTGCAGACGAGCATGACCGCTGACCGGCACGGCCAGACCGTCGTGCCCTCCGCCAGCACGCGGAAGATTGCCATCCTGATGACCGCGCTCGCGGGCGTCAACGCGGGCGATTTTGCGCTCGATCAGCCGGTGACGATCACGGCGAAGTATCAGAACAACAACAGTGGCTGCTTCCAGCACTTCCAGCCCGGCTTCACCATCCAGTTCCGGGACGTACTGGTGATGATGATTATCGTCAGCGACAACGCCTGCACGGGCACCATCGCGGAGATGGTCGGGCTCGATCGCGTCAACGCGCTCTGCCACTCCATCGGCATGACGGGGACGGCGCACCGCCATGGCATGCCGCCCGGCAACCTCGCGCCGGACCACCCCGTCGCGGCGACGAATGCAACGACGCCCGCCGATGTCGGCCTACTGCTGGAGTGCATCCTGGATGGCACGCGCGGCGCGGACGCGGCGCGGCGGCTCGGCTGCACACCGGAGTTGTGCCAGTTGGGGATGGATATTCTCTCCTGGCAGAAATTGAACGCCCGGATGCCCGCGCTGCTGCCGACGGGCACGAAGGTGGCGCACAAGACGGGCACCGGCGCGCGCAACTACAACGACGCTGGGGTCGTCTTCCGGGGCGATGACCCGCTCTTCATCCTCACCGTCTATACCGAGCATGTGCCGGTGGAACTGCCGGACGGTCTTCCCGGCGCGGCCGCCGCGCAGCAGACGATTGCCCGCCTCACCCGCGCCTGCTGGGATTCCGTCACCCGGCGGGCATGAGGCGCGCCGATCATCGCCCCTGCTGGCGCGGATCGAGTGCGTCCCGCAGGCCGTCCCCGACCATGTTCGTCGCGAGGACGGTAATCATGATGGCGAGGCCGGGGAAGAAGGTCACCCACCAGGCAATCGTCAGATAGGCGCGGCCCTCGCTGAGCATCGCGCCCCATTCCGGCGTCGGCGGGCGGACGCCAAGACCGAGGAAGGAGAGACCGGCGGCGGCGAGAATCGCGGAAGCGACGCGCAAGGAGGCGATGATGATCACCGGCTGGATGACATTCGGCAGGATGTGCCGCGTCAGGATGCGGAAGGTCCCCGCGCCCAGCGCGCGCTCGGCGGTGATGTAATCCGTCTCCTTGGCGGAGAGAATCGTCGAGCGCACGAGGCGGGCGAAACTCGGCACTGAGAAGAGCCCGACCGCGATCATCACATTGCGCAGGCTTGGCCCGAAAATCGAAATCAGCCAGATCGCAAAGAGGATACTCGGGAAAGCGAGGATGACATCGCAGCCGCGCATCAGGATCGTATCGACCGCCTTGCCGAAATACCCCGCCACCGTCCCGATTGGCACACCGAGCAAGAGCGCAATACCGACCGCGATCAAGCCCGTCGGCAGCGAGATGCGCGAGCCGTAGAGCATCCGGCTGTACACATCCCGTCCGAGATTGTCGGTGCCGAGGGGGAAGACCGAACTGGGCCCTTCGAGTTTGTGATTGAAATAGAACTGGGTCGGGTCATGCAACGCGAGGAGAGGGGCACAGATGGCGATCAGGATCAACAGGAAGAGGACGACCAACCCGGCGAGGGCGACGCGGTTCCGGCGGAAGCGGTGGAAGGCATCGCTATAAAGCCCCCGGCTCCTGCCGGACTTGACGAGCGGTTGTGCTGCGGCGGTTACGACTGCGCTGCTACTCATGCGTTGCGATTGCCCTACTTCCCTGCCGGTGCGATCTACTATTCGTACCGGATGCGCGGGTCCAGAAACCCGTAGAGGAGATCGACGATCAAGTTGATCATCACAAACGTGACGGTGGCGAGCAGGACAACACCCTGCACCATCGGATAATCCCGGCTGTTGATCGCCGTGACCGCGAGGGTGCCGAGGCCGGGCCAGCTAAAAATCGTTTCGGTGATCACCGCGCCACCGAGCAGCGCGCCGACCTCCAGGCCGATCACGGTCGTCACCGGGATCAGCGCATTCTTGAGGGCGTGGCGCACGACGACCGAGCGCTCCCGCAGCCCCTTCGCCCACGCCGTGCGGATGTAATCGAGGTGGACGACTTCGATCATGCTCGACCGCGTCAGGCGGGCGAGGACGGCGGCGGGCTGCAAACCGAGTGTCAATGCGGGCAGGATGAGGTTCTTCGGCCCCGCGTCGCCGACGAACGGGAGCCACCCCAACTTGACGCCGAAGAAGAGTATGAGGAGTAGCCCCGCCCAAAACGACGGGAAGGAATAGCCGGTCACGACACCGACCATGACGATATTATCCAGAATCGAGTTCTGCCGCGTCGCGGAGATGATGCCAATCGAGACGCCGACGACAATCGCGAAGAGCATCGCCGCCGCCGTCAACTGCGCCGTGTAGGGCATCCGGGTACGCAACTCCGCCGCGACCGTGCGATTGTTCTTCAGTGAGCGGCCGAGGTCGCCATGGAAGAGATCGCGCACGAAGAGCGCGTATTGCACCGGGATGGGGCGATCGAGCCGCAAGTCATGCCGGATCGCCTGAATCTGCGCGGGCGTGGCCGTATCCCCGGCGAGCGTCGCGGCCGGGTCGCCCGGCGCGAGCCGCAGCATCGCGACCGTCAGGAAACTGATGATAACCAGCACGGGGATGACCGCCAACACCCGCTTGAGAATGTAGATCGTCATGCGTCACTCCCCTACCCCCGGCACTCTCCCTTGCTGCCTAATTCTCCCGCACGTGCTCCCCCTCTCCTTTGCTTGTCAGCAAAGGAGAGGGGGATGGGGGGTGAGGTTCCCCTTTACTTCTTCATCCACGCATCATGCAGGAGGTACGTTCCCTGGGGATGAACCTGGAAGCCGCGCACCTCTTTGCGGACGCCGTAGAAGACATATGGATTGCCGAAGACGACCCACGGTGCGGCCTGGACGACCATCGTCTGCACCTTCTCGTAGATGTCTTTCTGCTTCGTGGGGTCGAGCTCCGACTGCCCTTGTTCGAGCAACGCATCAAGTTCCGGCGACGAGTACCACGCACGGTTCGTCGCCTTGATGCGCGAGGAGTGGAAGAAGTAAAACATGATGCTCGGGTCGGTCGAACCATACAACTGCAGGAACATCTGGTGTGTCCCCGCGACGGTCGCGTCGGTGAGCGCGGTACCCTCGGTGATCTGGATGTTGATCTTGATGCCGATATCCTTCAACTGCGACTGGACGATCTGCCCCGCACGCTTGAAGAAGTCGGTGTTGTTGAGGAGCAGCGTGACCTCGAACGGCTGGCCGCCCTTCGTCGCGACGGGGCCGGTCACGTCATATCCGGCCTGCTTCAGCTTGTCCTTCCCCATCGCAGGGTCGAAGGGATAGGAGATCTTCTTCATCCCCTCATTGTCAGAATAGGCAATTGCAGCGGCGAGCGGCGTGTAGAGGACTTCGCCGTAGCCGTCCATCGCGTTCTGGACGATCGAATTGCGGTCGATTGCGTGGGCGACCGCCTGCCGGACGAGCGGGTCGTTGAAGGGCGGCTTGGAGCAGTTCATACCGAGGTAGCGGATGCCGGTATCGAGCTGCTTGACGACGGTAATGTCCTGATTCGTGTCCGCTTCCTTGACAAAGGTGGTCGGAATATGGGCGACATGGACCTCGCCCGCCTTCAGCGCCGCCCAGGTCGTCGCCTCCTCCTTGATGACCTTGATCGTCACGCCATCGAAGTAGGCCGGGCCACGATTCTTGTAGAAGGGCGGCGGCTGGGTGTAATCCGGGTTACGGTCGTAGACGATCGAGTTGCCGGAGACCTGGTCCTTGACGATAAACGGGCCCGCGCCGATTGGGTGGTTCGTGAAATCGTCGCCATACTTCTCTACGGCGGCTTTGGAGGAGACCTCGCTGCCGGACATCCCGCTATAGAGCGGCGCATAGGCCGGCTCGTACGTCAACTTGAGCGTGTAATCGTCAACGACCGTTGTGCTCTTCAGCGACGTGAACGCCGATGCTCCCGGCGCCTTGCGTTGCGGGTCCACAAGGCGGTCGATGATGAACTTCAATGCGGCAGCATCAACGACCGTGCCATCAGTATTCTTGATGCCTTGACGCACCTTGAATGTGACGTCCTTCCCGTCGGGAGACGCCTGCCATGATTCGAAGGTATCGGGCACATAACTGAGGTCCGGCGCTTTGACGATGTAGTGGCGAAAGACGAGGAAATGCGCGGTGCTATGCCAGGGCGTCTTGAACGGGTCGAGCGGCTGATCGCCCTGATCGTCGGCGATGATCAGCCGCCCGCCCGGTACCGGGGTCTCGTTCGTGGCTGCGGCGCTCGTCTGCGGCGTGGAGGTCGGCAGGACCGCCGCCTTCGTCGCCGCCGGCGCGCTGCTGGCCGGACTGGTCGCCGCGCCCGCTGCGGCGGGCTTCGGTGTATCGGTCGCTGTATCCGGGTTCCCGCCACAGGCGGCGAGAATCGCCGCCGAGGCGGCGGCGACGGAACCCCCGAGCACTACGCGCCGGGTAAGACGTGGACCCTCGACGAACCGCTTCGACCGCATCGTGTTCCTCCTTCACCCTGCCAAAGACCCTAACTGGTATACAACGGCCCCGCCACGCCGGTATCCGCCATCGCCGCACGGGCGATCTCCCCGATGACCTGCTCCGCAACGTTCGTATCCGCGTAATTCTCGGTATAGACGGCGATAATGAGCCGTCCGTTCGGGCCGATGATGAAACCGGCCTCGTTGCAGACGCCGCGCGTCGTGCCGGTTTTGCTGCCCCAACGGAGTGATTCCGAGAGCGGCACGGGCACCGGCAAGTGGCGCGCGATCCGGCGGCGGTTCTGTTGCGTCTCCAGCATTGCCGTCATCGCCTTGCACGATTCCTCCGAGGCGGCCTTGCCGTCCAGGATCGCGGCGATCGCACCGGCGTAGTCATTGGGCGTCGCGCGCCCCAGTTCCGGCGCACCCGCGAAGGCGCTGCGGAGCGTCCCGCCGAGTCGGGAGTTCCGCATGCCGAGGTCCGCCGTCGTGCGGTTAATCGCCTCGACGCCGACTTTATTGATGAGGACGTCGGTCGCGAGGTTGTCGCTGATCGAGATCATCAGATAGATGAGATCGTAGAGCGTGAGCGCCACACCGGAGCGCATCTGATTCAGCACGCCGCTGCCGCCGACCCGTTCGTCATCCGTCAGGGTCCAGGGGTCATCGAGATGCAGCTCACCCGCGTCTATCTTGCGATAGACCTCCACCATCACGGGGATTTTCAGCGTGCTCGCCGGATTGAAGATGCGGTCCCCGAGATAATGCCATGCCGCGCCATCCGGCCCGATGAGCGACACGCCAGCCGTCCCGGAACGATTCACTTCGGTGACAATCTCCTCGACCCGGCTCCATGGATTCGTCGTACGCACGTCGACCTCCTCTCGCCTTCCCCAGCGATGTGGATAGTGCGATATCGGTGAGACAGCAGCGCGGATTGTAGCACACCGCTCCTCTCCTATCGCACCGTTCTTGCACTCCGCGCAGGGCATATTCATCACCGGCGCTGGGGAATCCGCACCTCCTCCTCCCCAGAGGGCGCCCGCCCTTCCCTCCGAGGGAAGGGGAAAGCCGCCGATATATCGAGGGAGAGAGAAACGGCCACGGCACTTCACGAGAGGCACCCATTCCCTCCGAGGGAAGGGGCCGGGGGTTAGGATTCCCCGACCTTATGCCTCCGCCTCGACAACCTGAATGAGCGCCTTGATGTAGCCGAGGCAGAAGGCGAACTGGCGCTCCTTGTCGGGGTCCGCCGCCGAGATCGGCACATGGTCCGGGCAGATCATGCCGGTGTAGCCAACTTCCTTGTAGACGCGGAGCGCCCGGTGCATGTCCACATCGCCGTTGTCGGGGTAGACCTCATCGAAGTGGAGGTAGCCGCCCTTGATGTTGCGGAAATGGACCATGTAAATCTTCCCCCGCGCGCCGAAGGAGCGGATCGCGTCGAGCACCTGCGTGGCGGGCTCGGTACACATCTCCGCGACCGTCCCCTGGCAGAAGTTCATCACATGGCGCCGGCTCGGTGATAGGTCCAGGTACCGCTTCAGGCCATCCACGCTGCCGAGGACATGATGGAAGCCGCGCAGCCCGGTCTCGTGGGGCAAGGGCGGGTCCTGCGGGTGGAAGGCGAGCGAGACGCCGCGCTCCTCCGCGAGAGGAATGACCCGCTCGAGGAAGAACGCAAACGCGTCCCATGACTCTTGCGCCGAGACTGGCCCGACTGTCGCCGCGCCGCGCTGGCCGAGAGCAGCCCCGGTGTAGGTCGCCAACGCCTCGTCTGTCGCCTCGTTAATGTCGAAACGAGCGTAAAGCGCGCCGCCCCGCCCCGTCGTCCGCCCCGTGCGCGGGATGCCGATCATGTGCAGGGCATATTTGAGGCAGGGCACGCCCGCCTCGCCCGCCGCGCGGATATTGTGTGCGATGACCGCCAGTTGCGCGTCCCGCCGCTCGGTGTTGCCCTGGATGATGTCGATGAGCAGCGAGCCCATCTCCAGGCCGATCACGTCCACCGCGATCCCATGCGCCGCCGCCCGTGCCTGCAGACGCCCGATGCGCGCGACCGACCAGCGGCCCGTGTCGCTCTCGTCGTACAGTTCCCGCCCCATCTCCGCGACGAGATGCCCGACGCCGAGCTGCGCCGACAGCATCAGCCGCGCATCGGACGGGTTCGGCAGTTGCTCCCCGAGATACATCATTTCCCTCCTTCGATCGCCGGTACCGGACGTGGCGCTATTGTGTCATACTGAGCCTCCAGATGTGGGCAAGAGCGATGGATGATGAAGGGGGAAGGAAGCAATGGCGCTGACGATCACGACGCAATCGGGGGATGTACTGACGGCGAGTGCGGACGCAGTGATCGTGCCGGTGATGGCCGGGGCGGGTGTGCCGGCGGGGTTGGATGGCGCGGAGCGATTCGACGGGCAACTGGCGACCGCGCTCGAAGCGACCGGATTCACGGGCAAGCAGGGGCAGGTGGCGGCCCTCCCGACGTTCGGGAAACTGCCGGCGCGCACGCTCGTGCTCGCCGGGCTCGGCGAGGGCGGCGACCCCGCGCTTCGCGGCGAATCGCTCCGCCGGGCCTATGGTGCGGCGATCAAGCGGGCGCAGGAGCAGGGGGCGCGCACCGTCGCTGCCGCCCTGCCGGAGGGCGCGGACGCCGACGGTATCAGCGCGATCGTCGAAGGGCTGACGCTCGCCCTCTACCGCTTCACGCAGTACAGGAGCAGCAACGACACGTCCAAGGAGATCGAGTCCGTCGCCCTCTGGTCGTCCGGCTCGGTGGCGGAGGTCGCGGTCGCGCATGGGCAGGCAATCGCCGCCGGGGTCGCGCTGGCGCGGGACCTCATCAACACGATCTCCAATGACAAGACGCCGCCGCTGATCGCCGCCTGGGCGCAGCGCGTCGCCCGCGAGAGCGGCCTCCCCTGCGAGGTACTCGACGAGAAGGCGCTCGCCAGCGGCGGCTACAACAGCATCCTGGCCGTTGGCAAGGGGAGCGCCGCGCCGCCGCGACTGGTCGAGATGGTGTACGAGCCGAAGGGCGGGGCGACGAAAACGGTCGCGCTGGTCGGCAAGACGATCACCTTCGACTCGGGCGGCCTCGACCTGAAGACGCAGGATGGCATGTACGCGATGAAGACGGACATGGGCGGCGGCGCTGCCGTCCTCGGGGCGATGCAGGCGATCGCGGCGATCAAGCCGAATGTGCGCGTCATCGGCATCATGGCGGCGGCGGAGAACATGCCGAGCGGCACGGCGATGCGGCCGAGCGACGTGGTGACGGCGCTGAACGGCAAAACGTTCGAGATCGGCAACACGGACGCGGAGGGGCGGATGGTGCTGGCGGACGCGGTGACGCACGCGGCGCGGGCAGGCGCGGACGAGATCATCGACCTCGCCACGCTGACCGGCGCGAAGATGGTCGCGCTCGGCAATGTCGCCGTCGCCGTGATGGGCAACAATCAGGAGTTGACCGACCGCTTCCTGGCGGCGGCGAGCCATGCGGGCGAGCGCGTCTGGCAGTTGCCGACCTGGGACGAGTACAAAGAGGCCCTGAAAAGCGACATCGCGGATATCAAGAGCACGGGCGGGCGCGGTGGCGGCGCGATCACGGCGGCCCTCTTCATCGGCGAGTTCGTCGAGGGCAAGCCATGGATCCATCTCGACATCGCCGGCAGCGCCGCCACCCCTGAGAATGGCCCCTACACCCCGAAGGGCGCGACGGGCGTGATGGTGCGCTCCCTCGTCCAATACGTCGAGGAAGCCGGGAAGGAATGACGGAAAGCCCGTCACCTTCGGTCTCATCGGAACATGCGACACGCCACGGAAGGAGCTGATCGTGAGCACCAATCCCTCACAGCAACCGCCGAACTATCCCCCGCAGCAGCCACCGGGCTACACCCCCCAACCGCCCTATGGGCAGCAGCCGTACGGGCAACAACCCTACGGGCAGCCGTATGTGCAGCCGAAGATGAACACGCTGGCGCTGGTCGGCTTCATCTGCAGTTTTTTCATCAGCCTCGTCGGGTTGGTCCTCTGCATCATCGGCCTGAACCAGATCAATAGCGCGAATGGGGCGCAGACGGGCAAGGGGCTCGCCATCGCGGGCATCGTCATCGGGGCCATCGGCACCGTCTTCATCCCGCTGCGGATTCTCAACGCCTTCAGTTAGGGTATTCGACGAACCATCGTCGTCCGAAACGATCCGGCGACCGGGCGCGAAACGCGCGGTCGCCGGTTTCGCATTTCATTCGCTGGAACCGCACCGCGCCTGTGGTAGAGTAGCCTTCCGCGCACGACTGAGAGATGAATCGAAGCCATGTGAACCGCGAAGGCGCAAAGGACGCGAAGATCGCAAAGACGACCAAAGAATTCCGCGCTCTCCTTCGTCATTTTTCTTCGCGCCTTCGCGGTTCAATCGGTTTCATTCGAACGTAAGCGATACAGAAGGGGGCCGAGATGCGGAGGACGATCGTACGACCGGGGAACCTGATTGGCATGGAGGCGGCGGCGATTGACACGCCCGCGCTAGTGATCGACTGCGACGCGATGGAGCGCAACCTGCGGACGATGGCGGAGTTCTTCCGCGATAAGCCCGCCAAGCTGCGCCCGCACGCCAAGACGCACAAGAGCCCGGTGATCGCGCATAAGCAGATCGCTCTCGGCGCGGTCGGCATCACCTGCGCCAAACTCGGCGAGGCGGAGATAATGGCGGAGGCGGGCATCAAGGACATCCTCGTCGCCAATCAGGTCATCGGCCCGACCAAGATCGCCCGGCTGATCGGTCTCCTCCACCACACCCGCGTCACCGTCGCGGTGGACGACCCGGAGAACATGCGCGAGTTGGCCCGCGCGGCGGCGGCGCAGGGCGTCGAACTCGATGTGCTCGTGGAGGTCAACACCGGCATGAACCGCTGCGGTGTCGAGCCGGGCGAGGGCGCGGTGCAACTGGCGCGCGTCGCGTCCGATTTGCCCGGCCTGCGCTTCCGGGGTATCCAGGCGTACGAGGGGCATCTCGTCAATATCCAGAACGATGACGAGCGCGCGGGCCGCGTCGCGGAGGCGATGGCGCCGATCATCGCGACGCGCCGGGCGATCGAGCAGGCGGGCATCCCCGTCGGCATCGTCTCCGGTGGCGGCACCGGCACCTTCGCGCACACCGGCACCGTCGAGGGGTTCGACGAGGTGCAGGCGGGCTCGTACGTCTTCCTCGACAGCACCTACGCGGGCGTTGGCGGCATCGGCGAGCGGTTCACGCCCGCGCTGACCGTCCTCGCCACCGTCATCAGTCGCCCGACGCCTGAGCGTGTCATCCTCGATACCGGCCGTAAGACGGTCGGCATCGACCACGGCACGCCGATGCTCAAGGGCTACCCGGAGGGCGTCCAGTTCAAGGGCTTCTCCGAGGAGCACACGACGCTGATTGTCGAGGGCCCGGCGCGCGAGTTGCGGCGCGGCGACACCGTCGAGATCATCCCCGGCCACGTCTGCACGACCGTCAACCTCCACGACTGCTACTACGCCACCCGCAAGGGCGTCGTCGAAGCCGTCTGGCCTGTCGCCGGTCGCGGCCGCTCGCAGTAAACCCATCCTAACCCCCGCCCGTTCCCTCCGAGGGAAGGGGGGTGATGCGGGGAAATGATTGACGAAATGTCGCGGCATTCGCAGTAAGTCAAATCCCCTCCCTTCGAGGGAGGGGGCCGGGGGTAGGAAAATGAGCGGGATTTACGAACGACTCGGTATCCGGCCGCTGATCAATGCACGGGGGACGCACACGCGGCTCGGCGGGTCGATCATGGCGCCGGAGGTGCTCGCCGCGATGCAGGAGGCGGCGGGCGCGTACATCCTGCTCGATGAATTGCAGGCGAAGGCAAGCGAGGTGATCGCCCGCGCGACGGGCGCCGAAGCAGGCATGGTGACGGGCGGCGCGGAGGCAGGACTGCTCCTCGCCACCGCCGCCTGCCTCGCCGGGACGGACCCGATCAAGATCGCCCAATTGCCGGACACCACCGGCATGAAGAACGAGGCGATCATCCACCGCGCGCATCGCAACGGCTACGATCACGCCCTCCGCGTGGCGGGTGCGCGCGTGGTTGAGGTTGGCTACGGCCACGGCACCATCCCCTATCAACTCGAGGCGGCTTTCACCGAGCAGACGGCGCTCGTCGAATACCTCGCCTCGCCGTGGGCGAGTCGGGGCGCCTTGCCCCTCGCGCAGACGTGCGAGATCGCCCACAAACACGGCGTCCCCGTCCTTGTGGACGCGGCGGCGATGCTCCCCCCGGCGGAGAACCTGACGCGCTTCATCACGGAGGGCGCGGACCTCGTCACCTTCAGCGGCGGCAAGGAACTGCATGGGCCGCAATCCTCCGGCATCCTCGCCGGGCGCGCCGATCTGATCCGTGCCGCACTGGCGAACGGCAGCCCGAACCACAGCGTCGGGCGCGCCGCCAAAGCCGCCAAAGAGGACATCGTCGGCCTGATTGTCGCGCTCGAACGATACCTGGCGCTCGATCACGCCGCCGAGATGGCGCGCTGGGAGGCGCAGGCGGAATACATGCTCGAACGGCTCGACGGCCTGCCCGGTGTCGAGGCGCGGACGCTCTACGACGGGCGGGAGCACATCACACCGCGCCTCGAATTGCGCTTCGCCCCGACGAGCGGCATCGATGCGCACGATCTCGTCCTCGCAATGGAGGAGGGCGACACGCGCATCTACCTCTTCGAGCCGAACGGCCCGAGCGCCGCGCCGAACAGCGTCATCGTCAATACTCAGACCATGCAGCCCGGCGACGAGAAGATCATCGCCGAAGTGCTCCGCCCCGCGATCCGTCAACGCCTGACGAATGGATGATGTCGCGACCATCGCGGCGATTCGGCTG
This sequence comes from uncultured Chloroflexia bacterium, assembly GCA_963847195.1. Lineage (GTDB taxonomy): Bacteria > Chloroflexota > Chloroflexia > Thermomicrobiales > JALYUS01 > JALYUS01. The sequence goes on from CAWJZC010000010.1 coordinate 190,843, forward strand.
TGCGTCGAAGTTGGAGATTTCGAGATACGTAAACTTTCACATGTTCGATGAAGAATTTACCTACCCTTGAACAAGCGATCCATGTCGTCGTCTCGGGCGCCGCAATTGAAGCGGACGTGCGGCGCAATCGGTGGCTCTTTTGTGGTACGGTACCTGGTATGCGGCAGAAGAGGCTCTTTCGCGGTCGGTGGCTTCACGTCAGCGTGGAACGTGACGATGCCGCAGACGGTACGATTGTTACAGTGAACGAGATTATCGAAGAGGTCCGGTGCAAACAGCAGGCCGAACCAGAAATAGCACAGCGCGACACGCCACGCACATATGCGCTGAAAGCGCCCGACTTCTTGAATGACGCGGCGTAACCGTTCCTCCTCGATTGGGGCTGCGGAGATGGGCACCCCCGTACGGCGAACCCACGCGATTGCCTGCATCCACGCGGCCTATCCCGCTCTGCGCATCGAGCGGCTGCGCCTCAATGACGAGGGACAGAACAACGATGTCCTGATCGTCAACGACGACTTGATCTTCCGCTTCCCGCGCGACGATGAGGGGATCGACAGACTGGCAACGGAGGTCGCGCTCCTGGGGCGCATCCGCCCGTTCGTCACGCTGCCGATCCCGGAGCCGGTCTATACATCCTTCACGCCGCGCGCCGCCGGGCAGGTCTTCGCGGGCTATCGGATGCTCCCCGGCGAACCGCTCTGGCGCGAGACGGTCGCGGCCACTGCCGACACCGCCGCCATGAAACGGCTCGCGACGCAACTGGCGACATTCCTGCGTTCCCTGCATGGTATCGCGACCGAGCACGTCGCGGACGTGCTGCCCACCACCGATTGGCGACAGCTCTGGGGCGATCTCGGCGAGCAGATACGCGTCGTGCTCTCCCCCTATGTACCCGCCGCCGTGCGGGAGCGGATCGCGGCGCTTTTCGCCGCATTCCTCGATGACCCGCAAATTTTTCTTTCACGCCGACGGTGATTCACGGCGACTTCGGCACCGGCAACCTGCTCTTCGATCCGCGTGCGGGGGAGATGCGCGGCGTGATCGACTTCGGCTCCGCGACACTCGGCGACCCGGCGAACGATGTCGCGGCGCTGCTCACCTATGGCGAGCCGTTCGTGCGGCAAGGATTCACGGCTTACCCGGCGATGGAGGCGATGCTGCCCCGCGCCCGTTTCTATCTCCGTACGTTCCCCCTCCAGGATGCGCGCTACGCCATCGAACACGATGACGCGGACGCCCTCGGTGATGCCATCGCGCGATTCCTCCAATAATCGGACCCGGAAACGTCAAAGGATTGCCATCCGAACCTTGTTGTAATTTTGCATTTTCTTCACACCTTCTCCCGTCTCCCTTCGTGGTATCAGTGTGTGATGCCGAGGAATGGTCTCGGCGGCGCACATCGGCGATACGATTTGACAGGAAGGTTATGAACTCATGCATCTCGCACATCTCACACAGTCCGGCAAACGGAAACTGATCGGCGGCCTGCTCGCCTCAGCACTGGCATTGACCGGCGGGATCGCCATTGTTGACGCGGCGAACGGCACGGCGAGTCCGGCGAAGAATACGGCGGGCGCTGCAGGTTGCACCGCATTTACGAACGGGCTGGCGAGCAACCTCGGCATCGATGTCGCCAAACTACAGACGGCGGAGAAGGCGACGATCAATCAGGCGATTGACGCCCGGCTCGCCGCGAACACGATCACGCCGCAGCAAGCGCAGGCCGCGCACGACAAGGTAAATGCCAGTACAGATGTCTGCAAGCTCAAAGTCGGTGCGAAGGGCGCTGCAGGGAAGCACGCGGCAAGGGCACGCTACGCAAGGACGAAAGCCAGGCCGCCGCGAAGCAACTCGGCATCACCGAGCAGCAATTGACGCAGGATCTGAAGGGCGGCAAGAGCCTCGCGGACGAGGCGGCGGCGCACAACGTCAAGACCGACGACCTGAAAGCGAATCTGCGCACGACACTGAAGACGGACCTCGACAAGGCGGTCGCCGCCAAGAAGATCGATCAGGCGAAGGAAGACAAGGCGCTCGCCGCCTTCGATGCCCACGCGGACACGCTGCTCAATCGCCACGCCGGTCAGAAGGCCACGCCGTAATCGCCGCTCCATTATCTCGAATCGTTGCCGCCGCCGGTAGTTTACCGGCGGCCTTTTGCATTGTCGCCTGGCTTCGCTACCGGGATCGCGCGGTCACGGGCGGCGCGGGCTGCACGACGACATCGATCGTATCGAGGCATGACTGCGGATTGAAGACGTTCGCGGCGGTGTGCCACGGACCGGGCCGCGTGGCGACATTGGTTAGGTCGTCCACGGCGAAGCAGCGCCACTCGCCGCCGGGCGGGAGGCCGTGCGCGCTGCCGCCCGCGAACTGGTAGCCGAGCAGATGCGGCGTGCCGTTCTTCGTCCCGAGCACATGCGGGCAGAGTTCGCGGAACTCCCCGTCGTACGTCGCGGTCACCTGTTCCCGATGCGCGATCGCATATTCGAGCAGTGCATAGGTATCCATCGTTCGGCTCGCTCCTCTCCGGCGATACTCCCGCCGCCTGCGGTATCGCATCGGGGATGCCAGGGGTCACTCCCACCGCCAGCCCCTCCCGGCGCGGGAGGGGAGCACATACGAGATCGGCAGGCTTGCCTTCGGATATGGATGCTGCACGCGAGTTCCGCCTCCCGTGTCGAGAGCAGGGCAGGGGGTGGGCTGATTACACCGCAGCCGCCATTACGGCATTGCCGAAGAGCGCCTGGCGGGGGCGTTCGTCCGTCCAGCCGCTGGCGAGGGTGCGGTTGGTGAGCAGGATGCACACGATCTCCGTTGCCGGGTCCGCCCAGGCTATCGTGCCGGTTGCGCCGAGGTGGCCATAGGTCGCGGCCGTGGTCAGTTCGCCGCTCGGGTGGGGGCGCTTCGGCCCCTTGATCTCCCAGCCGATACCCCACGCGATGGCGGGGCGGCGTGTCGGCGGCAGCAGCGCCGTCGCGCAGTTCGGGCACGAGATCGGCGGGGGCATCGGGCGGGGCGAACTGGATGGTCGTCATCGCGCGGGCGGTGGCGGGGGAGACGATGCGCGCGCCGGGCATCAGCGCGTCCGTGTGGCCGATGCGCTGCCGGCCCGCCGCCCCAGGCAGGAAGCAATCGACGAACCGGGCGAGGTCGCGCGGGCGGCTGAAGAGGCCGCCCCATGGGATGCCGAGGCTCCGGTAGTAGGCGCTGTTCGCCATCTCCCAGTCCTCCCCCTCCTGCCCGGTCCGCTCGACCCAGGCGATGCGCTCCGCCCACTCCGCCGGTGGGCGCAGGGCGCTCGCCGTCATGCCGAGCGGGCCGAGGATATGCTGCTGCACGAAGGTATGGTACTGCCCAATGGCGGGCGTCGCGACGGGCTGCCGCAGCGTGCCGGCCAGCGCGCGCCCGACGACCTCCGCCGCCATCACGATGCCGCAGTTGCTGTAATAGTGCAGCGTGCCGGGCGCGAAGAGGAGCGGCTGGCGCGCGAAGGAGGCGACGAACGTCTCCAGCGGCGCGTGGGCGCGACGGAGATCGAAATTCTCCGCGCTGAACCGGGCAGGCCCGACGTGTGCGCGAGGACATGGCGGAGCGTCACCGCCCGGCGATCGAAGGGCGTCGACGGAGCGTCGAGGAACTCCGGCAACAGATCGGCCAGCGGCTCATCGAGCGAGCAGAGGCCGCGCTCGACCATCAGCATCACGGCGGTGGCCGTGAATGGCTTGGTGATCGAGGCGAGACCCCAGATCGTCTCGGCGTCCGCCGGGCGCTTCTCCGCCCGATTGGCGAGGCCGAGATACGCTTCCCCGGCGATCCGCCCACCGCGCGCGACGAGTGCGGCGGCGCCCGGCAGGATATCCTGCGCCACCCATTTCTCGACCAACCCGAACGCCCGGCGCAGCAGGTGCGGATCGAACCCCGCGTCCCGCGCGCCCTCCACCGTTACTCCGCGTATCGGCCCCTCATTCATCGACCGCAGTTCCCCTCGCCGTCTCGCGTCGTTGCGCCTCCTCGTACACCTGCCGCAGCACATCGTACGGCTGCGCGCCCTGCACGCCGACCTGCCCGATGACGATCGTCGGCACGGCGGAGACGCCGATTTGCGCCGCCAATTGCTCCTGCTCGATCACCTGATCCGTGTATCGCCCCTCCGCCAGCGCGGCGCGCAGATCGTCGGCATCGAGGCCGACTGACGCGCCGATCTCCACCAGTACGTCGGGGTCGCCGATGTCGCGATTCTCGACGAAGAAGGCGCGGAAAAGGGCGACGCGCATCGGCTCGAACCGATCGTGCGCGCGGGCGTAGAGCGCCGCCTCGTGCGCCTGCCGCGAGCGCGACTTGAAGGGCGGGAAATGCATCTCCACGCCCAGGCGCGCCGCCATCGGCGCGACACCCCGCTCCCAATGCTGCCGGAATCGCTCGCCCGCCTCGCCCTCGAAGTCCGGCAGCGGCGCGGGCTCCGGGCGCAGTTCGAAGGCGAACCATTCGATCGCCACATCATGCGTCGCTTCCAATTCGGCCAAGGCACCCTCAGCCAGATAGCAGAATGGTCAGACGTAATCCGAAAAAACGATCACGGGCATCGGGGTATCCATCGTCGTTCCTTTCTGGTTAGCGTGGGCTGGGCAGCCCGCGCGCGGTACCGAGTATCGTAGCGTTGGCTGGGCAACCTGCGAGAGATAGGGGCCGCAGGCTGAAGCCTACGCTACCAGTCTACACGGGCGGCGGCAATCCGAGCGACGCGACGGCCCAGGGCAAGGCAACACGCAGTTGCGCCACCTGCACGCCCCGCACGCGCGGCGCGCCGGGCGGGTGCGGCAATCCGGCACGCGCCGCGAAGAAGCCCGCCATCAGCGCCGCCAACTCCGGTGCATCCGGCAGGATGGTCAGCGGGTCGGGGCCGCCCTCGGCGGCGAGGCTCGGCAGCCACGCCGCCACATCGACCAGCGGGATTGCCCCGGCAGGCGAGGTTCCAGTCCACGAGCACCGCCCGCTCGCCGACGAAGCAGAGATTGTCGCTCCGCACATCGAGATGGAGGAGATGCTCGCCATCGAGGACAGCCGCCGCGTCCGCCGCGAGGAGGGCGGGAAGCGCCGCATCCAACCATGCCGCCGAGCAGAGACCGAGCGAGAGAAAGGGCGCCGGATCCGCCGCCACCACGCGCCAACTGCGGAGTTCGCTGTGGCGCGCCGCGATGGGCGGAGTGCCCGGCGGGGGCGGCGTCGCGGCGATAGCGGCGAGCGCGGCCAGTACCTGATCGACACGCCCCGGCGACCACGGCGGCGGCCACGCGGCCCGGCTCAAGTCTTCCAGCACGAGCACCGGCGCCTCGCCGTCCTCCCAGCCGAGCAGCGCGGGCAGGAAATCCGCGCGAATCCGGGAGTAGACGCCGTGCTCCGCGCGCAGCCACGCCGACGTGTCCGGCGTCGTCCCCACCTTGACGAACGCGGACGCGCCCGTCGCGAACTGCACGACCCATCGCCCGGCCGGTGTATAGCCGCCCTGCACGGGTGTCCATGCGACCGGATCGGCCCCCATCAGGCGTGCGACCCGGCTTCTCAGTTCGGGCGACGGCGTCAATGATTACCTCGCTTGTCGGATCGGCGTACGGGCGGAATACCCCGGCGAGATTGTACACGCACCATCGGCGGCTTGCGCCGCGATTCCCGTCGGCATTACCGCCCGAGCGACCGGCGGCGGGCGATGCGCGCGCCGACAATGCCCGCCGCAACCACAGCGGCGACAACGATCAGCACGCCGATCAGCGGCCACGGGCTGCTGCTGCCCGTGCCGCTCGATGCGACGGGCGGGATTGTGCCGGGCGCGACTGCCGAGCCCGATGACGAGAGAATGGTCGGCGCGCGTGAGGCGCTGACCGAGAGTGGTGTGCCCGTCGGCGTCGGGCGCACCGCAGGCGTCGGCGTGAGGACAGGCGTCGGTGGCGGAGGCACAGGAGGAGTCGGCGTTGGCGGCGCGTCGGTGGCGGCAATAGCCGTGACGCCTGCGGCTGCCGTCTCGGCGGCGGCCGTGTTCGTCGGCCCGATCGTCGGGGCCTGCGCCGCGACGGGCGGTACGGCACTCATATCCGCCCCGACAGACGCCGCCACGCCAACGAGCAGCGCGACGAGCGCAACGCCGACGCGCGCCGCCGGTAGAGATGGCATTGCACGCTCCCTTGCAATTGCCGAACCCACTGCGGGCGCCCCGCATTTTCCGCGCCACTACGTGATCGAAGCGGCGCGGCGCGTGGCGGCGCGCATCGCGCGGGTCACCGCACCAGAAAACCGCGCCCGGCCTCATCCTCGGGATCGAGGACGAAGGTGTGATAGCCGGTGACGAAGCCCCGGCCGCCGACTTCCGGGATGATCGCCGGGTAATCGCCCACCCGCGTCTCCGCGATGGCGCGACCCGTGAAGCGCGTGCCGATGATGCTCTCGTTCGTCCATTCCTCACCAATGGAGAGCGTGCCGCGCGCGACGAAGGCGGCGGTCGTGGCGGCGGTGCCGGTGCCGCAGGGCGAGCGGTCCACCTCGCCCTCGGCGAAGACGGTCACATTGCGCTGGCGCGCGCCCTCCCCGTCCGCCGGGCCGGTGATGATCGTGCCGTAGATGCCGCGCAGCTCCGGCTCCGTCGGGTGGACGATCTCCGCCGTTGCCTCCACCGCGCGCTTGACCGCCATGCCGCGCGCGATCAATTCCGTGACGCGCTCCGGTCGCACCGTCAGGTCGGGCGCGAGCGCCGTCGCCGCGACGAGCGCATAGAACGCGCCACCGAAGACGACATCCACCGTCGACCGGCCCGCCGTCCACATCGATGCGCATCCCGGCGGTATGGACGAACGACGGCACATTGCGGAAGGTGACGCGCCGCACGCGGTCGCCCTCGATCTCCGCGCGGGCGCGGATGAACCCGGCGGGCGTGTCGTAGCCGACTTCCGTCACCGGGCGCGGTGCGCGGCAGTTGGCCCGTTTCGAGCAGCGCGGTGGTGAGGGCGATGATGCCGTGGCCGCACATCGTGCTGTACCCCTCGTTGTGCATGAAGAGGACGCCGTACGCCGCCTCGGCGGTGACGGGCGGCGTGAGGATGCAGCCGTACATGTCGGCGTGGCCGCGCGGCTCCCACATCAGGATGCGGCGGAGGTCGTCGTAGTGCGCCAGCATCGCCCGCCGCCGTTCGAGGATCGTCGCGCCCGGCAGCGGCGGCAGCCCCGCCGTGACGATCCGCAAGGGCTCGCCCGCCGCGTGCGCATCAATCGTCGTAATCGTCCGCGAACCGGGCATTCACGCTCCTCCACGGGTCGAAAACGAATGTGAACGCAGAGAGACGCAGAGAGCGCAGAGAATACGCGGAGAAGATGCAAAAGATTCTTCTCACTTTTCTTATTTCCCTCTTCTTGTGCCCTCTGCGCCTCTGCGGTTCACACGGTTTCCGCCAAGAATGCGGTGACGGCGGCGCGGTAGGGCTCGTACTGCTCGCGGCGGATGTTGTGGCCCGCGCCGGGGATATGGACGACGCGGCCCGTGCGCCAGAGGTGCGACGCTTCTTCGGCCACGGCGGGGGTGACGATGCCGCCGCGCTCCGGGTCGGCGGTGATGAGCAGCACCGGGCAGGTGATCCGGCGCACGATGTCGCGCCAGGGCGGGCGGGGCGGCATTCCGCTCCTTGACGACATCGAGATTGAGTTGCGCCTTGGCGTCCGCCCAATACATCGTGTCGATCTCCGGCCATTCGGGGCGTTCCTTCGCGGCCTGGGCGCGGCGCGCTTCGGGGCTGAGCGTCTTGAATGCCCGGTTCCATTCCGCCCACTCCGGGCCGCCGAGCGCGGCGCGGCTGCCCGTTCCCGGCGTGGCGCTGTTTTCGGCCATCGGCGTCGGGGGCTCATCGCGCCACGGCGGGTCCTCCAGCGCGATGCCGCGCAGGCGATCCGATGCCTCGGCGGCGACACCGGCGGCGGTCGCCCCGCCCATCGAGTGCCCGACGAGCGCGGGGCGGTCGATGCCGAGCGCGTCGATCACCGCCAGCACATCGCCGGCCGCCCGCTCGCGGAAGCCGTGCTCCGGCCCGCCCGACTGCCCGTGCCCGATGGCGTCGATCATGATGAGGTCATAGTCCGGCGCGAGGTCGGTCGCGAGGCGCATCCAGACCAGCCCCATATCGGTGAAGCCGTGCAGCAGCACGACGGGCGGCTTGCCCCGCTCGCCCATCCGGTAGTAGTGAATGTTCGTGCCGCCAACCGGCACATCGCCCTCGGTCCATGCAGCCATCGGTCGTTCCTTTCTCGTCCGGCACCCGCGCCACGGTCTGAGTGCCGGTGAGTGTATCGCATCAGACCTCACCCCCGGCCCCTCTCCTTTGCTTAGGGCAAAGGAGAGGGGTGACTCGCGGGAACTGCTGTGGCACATGACAGACCGCCATACCTCCCCGCATTTGCTCCCCTCTCCATTGCTTGTCAGCAATGGAGAGGGGGCCGGGGGTGAGGTTCCCCGCCGTTCGCTCGTCCGCTGTGATCTGCGGTACGATAGCCGCTGCGGACGAGGGAGGGCGTATCAATGCGGCTGATTTCCTGGAATATCGCCCGCGCGGGGTCGGAGCGGATTCCCTATCAGGTCGCCGCGCTCGCCGCCCGCCGCCCGGATATCGTCGCCTTGCAGGAAGTGCGCATCAATCGCGTCGCGGAGTACGGCAAGGCGTTGCACGACGCGGGATTCCCGTACAGTGTCGATGGGTTCGCTGGGTCAGCGGGGCCGTTTACCGGCTCGCGCGCCGCCGGGGTGCTCGTCGCGAGCCGGTGGCCGTGCGCGGTCATGCCGGAGTGCGCGCGCCGCCTGCTGCCTGCCGTGGCCGGAGCGATTGCTCTCGCTCGCCATCGACGCGCCGTGCGGGCGCGTCGAATGCCACACCGTCTACGTCCCGGTCGGCTTCCCCAACCGGGATTTCGCCGTCCGCATCGGCACATTGGAAGGGCTCGCCAGCGGCCTCGGGCGCGACACGGGCGGGCACCGTCTCCTCTGCGGCGACTTCAATCTGCCGCAATCCGAGACGGTGGACGGCGAGGTGATCACCTTCGGCCAGACACGGCGCAAGAGCGGCGCATTCGCGATCACCAACGCGGCGATGCACGCGAGCGAGCGGCGCGTCCTCACCGGGCTGGCGGCCTTCGACCTCACGGACGTCTACCGCGCGCTGCACGGCTACGATCGGCAGGAGTTCAGTTGGTATCACCCCGTCTCCAACAACGGCTTCCGCCTCGACCACGTCCTCGCCTCCCGCTCGCTGCGGGCGCGGGAATGCCGCTACCTCGACCGGTTCCGCACCGTCGAGCGGGAAAAATACCCCGGCCTCGGCTTCACGAAACTGAGCGATCACGCCGCGATGGAAGTCGATTTCGACCCTATCTCTTGGTAGGGAAGGCCCCTCCCCGCTTTACGGCTTTCGGCCACTCACGTACTATCGTCGCCATGCGGAGCGCGCGACGCCAATCATCCGATCTATGCGAAGGAGAACGACCGTGAAGATTGCCCGCATCGAGCAGTTCTTTCCCCGGCCACGGATGCGGCTGGTGAAGGTGACGACGGACGACGGCACGGTCGGCTGGGGCGAGTCCACGCTGGAGAACAAGCCGAAGAGCACGATGGCCGCCACCGAGGAACTGGCCGATTACCTGATCGGCAAGGACCCGCTGCGCATCGAGCACCACTGGCAGCACATCTACCGCTCCGCCTTCTTCCGGGGCGGCAATGTGCTGATGAGCGCGCTCTCCGGCATCGACCACGCCCTGTGGGACATCGCCGGCAAGTTCTACGGCGTGCCCGTCTACCAACTGCTCGGCGGGCCGACGCGCGACCGCGTGCGCGTCTACGCCCACTGGGGCATCCGCGACCGGAGCGACGCGGCGCTGGCCGCCGCCCGCGAGCGCCTCGCCATGCTCCAGCACGGTGGGCGGCTACACCGCCTTCAAGTCCGGCCCCGCCGGCAAGTGGCGCGCGCACGAGCCCCCGGCGGTGATCGACGAATTCGTCGCCTGCGCCAACCTGATGCGCGAGTGGGTCGGCCCCTCGGTCGAGTTGGCCTTCGATTTCCACGGCAAGATGACGCCCGCGCTGGCGATTGAGGTCTGCCACGGACTAGCGGGCATGCGCCCGATGTTCGTCGAGGAGCCGGTGCCGCAGGAGAATGTGGACGCCCTCAAACTGGTCTCCGACCACGTCCCCTTCCCGATTGCGACGGGCGAGCGGCTGCTCAGTCGCTGGGAGTTCCGCACGATTTTCGAGAAGCAGGCGTGCGCCTACATCCAGCCGGACGGCGCGCACGCGGGCGGCATCAGCGAGTTGAAGCGGATCGCCAACATGGCGGAGGTCTACTACATCCACACGATGCCCCACTGCGCGATCGGCGCGGTCGCCCTCGCCGCCTGCCTGCATGTGGACGCCGCCGTGCCGAACTTCCTCATTCAGGAGATGATCGGCCCCGAGCAGGTGAGCGGCCCCGTCCAACTCGATTGGCGCCTCGCCGATGGCCACATGGCCCTCTCCACCGCCCCCGGCCTCGGCGTCATCGTGGACGAAAAGGAGATCGCCGCCATGTCCGCCCACACCGAAGAACTCGGCGGCGAATGGTTCCACCCCTCAGACAACAGCGTCGCCGACTGGTGAGTATCGCCACCCGATATGTGCAAGCATCGAACACCCGTCTCATAACAAGAGATCCTCTCGATTGCGAGAGAGTCATGAGAAGTTGCCGAACCCGCACCGCTTTCGCGCGAAGCCTGCCGTTCCTTTAGATGACGATCACGGTGACGCTGGCAGAGTCGTTCGCCGCGTTCGGGTCCGGCGGGCTGCTCGCCGTGCGCGTCGCCGTGTTCGTCACATTGCCGATGATCGTGCCCGTCATCTCGAGCGAAACCCCTCCCTGCCCCGCCGCCAACGTCCCGATGGTCCACAGCCCCGTCGCGGGGTTGTAGGTGGTGCCCGGGTCCACGAAGACCATCGCGGCGCTCAGGTTGGCGGGGATCGGATCGCTCACCACGATCCCGGTCGCATCGTTCGGGCCTATGTTCCTCACCGCCACTTGGAAGGTGGTGTTGTCACCGAATCCGGGGGACTCGGTGGCCAGGGCTTTGGTTACCTCGATATCCGCAGTCGGGGCCGCTTGTGGAGCGACTGTGGCGCTGGCGGAGTCGTTCGCGGGATTCGGGTCCGGCGGGCTGCTCGCCGTGCGCGCCGCCGTGTTCGTCCGCGCCGTGCCCGCTGGCCCTGCCGCCGTCGCCACCAGCGTCAGCGTCACCTGCTGGTTGACCGCGAGCGCGCCGATGGTCCAGATGCCCGTCGCGCTGCTGTATGACCCTTGGGTGGCGACACCACTCACAAATGTCAGGCCAGCGGGCAGGCCGTCATTGACGACCACCCCGGTCGCGGCACCTGGCCCGTTGTTGCCTACCGCCAACGTGAAGGTGACGTTGCTGCCGACGATTGGGAACGCATTGTCCACGGTCTTGGTCAGGGCCAGATTGGCCGTGGACTTACCGCTCACCTGCGCGGAGACCGCAGCGGGGATCGTCACAGATAGGATCACCGGTGCCGAGTACGCCCCCGTCTTCAGTGCTGTCTTCATCGCCTCACGGCGCGTGATCTCTCCCACCGCTGCACACCCCTATCCTTACATCCGCTTACGCTCGGGGGTAAGGATACCACCTATGGGAAGAGGAAATCGAGCGATTTCGGGAACGATGGCCTGCGTGCCGCGCGCCCCCGGTCAGCAGGACGATCACCGTATGCCACCCGACTCTCTCGGCGCCAATTTCCAGTGACGACCCGGACCGCCGTCCGGATTCCCGGCGTCCACCAAACCCGCAGGGTGCTCACAACCCGGCATGAGCGACATTATATCTGGCCTGTACCCACGCCGAATCCCCCGTGTAACTAAGTAGTTCGCCGATACTTTCGGATTGGTACGGCTGGGGAAATTTCGCGATGCCTTCTCTCTTCTCCCCATATCGTGTTGTCGAAGGGGAGCGCGGGCGGTAGCATTCGCTTCCTTCCCTCGCCGTTCGGCTGTGTGCCGCCGAGCGCGGGAATGCACGCCTTGGCACGGAAAGGAATAGGCGATGCAGACGCACGCCAGGGTCGTCATTATCGGCGCGGGGATCGTCGGGTGCAGCACGGCGTATGCGCTGATGCGGCTGGGCTGGCGCGATATCGTCGTGCTGGAGCAGGGGCCGCTCGGGCAGAACTGGGGCTCGACCTCGCACGCGCCGGGGATGATGTTCCAGCACAACGTCTCCCGCAGCGTCACCCACCTGGCGATGGCGAGCGCGCGGCTCTACAGCGAGATCGCGACGCCGGAGCAGGCGTTCTGGCGCACCGGCAGCCTGGAAATCGCCTCCACGCCGGAGCGGTGGGAGGAGTTGAAGCGGCGCGTCGGGCAGGCGATGGCGTGCGGGCTGGACGCCGCACTGATCGGCGCGGACGAGGCGGGCCGGATGATCCCGATTCTCCGCACGGATGACCTCTACGGTGCGTTCTTCGTCCCCGGCGACTGCGTGGTGAACCCGGCGGCCATCACCAGCGGCCTGGCGACTGCGGCAGCGGAGCGCGGCGCAACGTTCTACGACCATACGCCCGTCACCGGCATCGAGGTTTCCAATGGGCGGGTGCGGGCGGTCGTCACGCTGCAGGGGCGGATCGCGACGGGGATTGTCGTCTCGGCGGCGGGCATCTGGGGGCCGTTGATCGGCACGATGGCCGGTGTGCCGATCCCACTCACGCCGATGCAGCACATCACCGCGAAGACGCATCCCCTGCCGGAACTGGCGGATGAGCGCGACATCCTCCGCCACCCGATCCTCCGCGATCAGGACAAGGACCTCTATTTCCGCCAGTACGGCAGCGCGTACGGCTTCGGCTCCTACCGGCACGACCCGCTGCCCGTCGCCGCCGAGGACCTTTTGCCCAACGACCACCCCGCCATCATGCCCTACACGCCGGAGCACATGGCCGTCTCGCTGGAGGACGCCTACGCGCGCATCCCCGCCCTGCGAGATGCCGGGCTCGCCTCAATCTTCAATGGTCTCTTCTCCTTCACGCCGGACGGCTTCTCGCTCCTGGGGGAATCGCCCGATGTGCGCGGCTTCTGGTCCGCCGAGGCGGTCTGGATCACGCACGCCGGGGGGGTAGGGCGGGCGATGGCGGAGTGGATCGTCGAGGGCTCGCCGAGCATCGATCTGCGCGAGAGCGACCTCAACCGCTTCCACCGCCACGCCCTGGGTCGCGAATACATCCGCACGCGGGCGAACCAGCAGTACGTCGAGGTCTACGATGTCATCCACCCGCTCGATCAGACGCGGGAGCCGCGCGGCCTGCGCGTCAGCCCCTTCTATGAGCAGCAAAAAGTACTCGGCGCGCACTGCTTCGAGAGCGCGGGGTGGGAGCGGCCGCAGTGGTACGCCGCGAACGAGGCGGAACTCGCCCGGCGCGGCGCGACGTGGCCGGAACGCACCGCCTGGACGGCCCGCAATTGGTCGCCGATTATCGGCGCGGAACACCTCGCCGCGCGGGAGCGGGTCGCCCTCTTCGACCTGACGCCCTTCACGAAGCTGGAGATCAGCGGGCCGGGCGCGCTCGCCTGGCTGCAATGGCTGACGGCGAACCAGATGGACCAGCCCATCGGCAAGGTGACCTACACCACCCTGCTCACCGCGCGCGGCGGCATCCGCTGCGACGTGACCGTCACGCGCCTCGCCGCCGACCGCTTCCTGCTCATCACCGGCGGCGCGTCCGGGATGCACGACCTCGCCTGGCTCCGCAGCCACCTGCCGGACGACAGCGCGGTGCGAATAGAGGATAGGACATCGGCGCGCTGCTGCCTCGGTCTCTGGGGGCCGCGCGCCCGCGATCTGCTCCGCTGCGTCTGCGCGGACGACCTCTCGCACGCGGGCTTCCCCTACTTCACGGCGCGGCAGATCACGGTCGGCAATGTCCCGGTCTGGGCGGCACGCGTCTCGTATGTCGGCGAACTCGGCTGGGAACTGTACACGCCGACCGAGTACGGCGGCGCGCTCTGGGACGCGCTCTGGGCAGCGGGCGAACCGCTCGGCCTCATCGCCGCCGGTGGCGGGGCGTTCGACTCCCTGCGGCTGGAGAAGGGCTATCGCCTCTGGGGTGCGGACATCCACACCGAGTACACCCCGTACGAGGCGGGCCTCGGCTTCGCCGTCAACCTCGCCAAAGGCGACTTCCTCGGCCGGGATGCGCTCGTGCGCGGCAAAGCCGAAGGGGTCGCCCGTAGACTCTGCTGCCTCACCCTCGACGATCCGCGCGTCGTCGTGATGGGCAAAGAACCGATCCTCGCGGGCGATGATCTATTGGGATATGTAACGAGCGCGAACTACGGCTATTCGGTCGGCGCGAGCATCGCCTACGGCTACCTGCCGGCGGCATACGCGACGCCCGGCACGCCGGTGACAATCCAGTTCTTCGGCACCCGCTACCCCGCCACCGTCGCCCGCGAGCCGCTGTACGATCCGACAAACGCGCGCCTGAAGGCATCGTAGGTAGCGCGGGCTACCGATTTGGGTGAGGAGGAACCAATGGTCACAGCAGGGCACGTCGCCGTGCGCGGGGTGCGAATCGCCTATGACCGGGCGGGAGCGGGGCCACCGCTCGTGCTGATGCACGGCATCGCCGGGAATGCCTCGGCGTGGCGGACGCAGATGGACAACCTCTCCGATGCGTACGACGTGATCGCTTGGGACGCGCCCGGCTATGGCCGCTCGGACGACCCGCCGGGCGACTGGCCGATGGCGGAGTATGCGGAGTACCTGGCGGGCTTCCTCGATGCGCTCGGCATCGCACAGACCCATCTCCTCGGCCAGTCGTGGGGCGGCGTGCTCGCGCAGCAGTTTTACGGCGCGTACCCGGCGCGCGTCCGCTCGCTCATCCTCTCGGACACGACGCTCGGCGGCGACGCCACCCGGCCCGACAGCGAGACGCGCCTGCAAGGGCGCCTGCACATCGCCGCGACGATGACCGCGGCGGAGTTCGCCCGCGTCCGCGCGCCGCAACTGCTCGCCCCGAATCCGCCCGCCGCCGTGTTCGCCGAGGTCGAGGCGATGCTTGCGGGGACGCACATGGCCGGCTTCCGGAGCGCCGCCATCGCGCTCGCCCATGCCGATACACGCGCCGTCCTGCCGCGCATCGCCGTGCCGACGCTCGTCCTCTGCGGCGAGCACGACCAGGTGACGCCGCCCGTCCTCGGCACACGGCTGATCGACGTAATCCCCGGCGCGCGGCTCGTCATCTTCCCGGGCGCCGGGCACCTGGGCAACATGGAGCAGCCCGCCCGCTACAACGCGACCGTCCGCGAGTTCCTTGACACAGCGGGGCAGACTCGAAACCTGGCGGAGTCATTGCCTGATGAGTAATCTGTTCATCTGAACAAAGACGCGAGACAAGCAGGCAGTTGACGGGCGCACGAAACGGCGTACACTCGCCATGGGTCGCGGTATCGCAGTGAGGGGCCTGACCGTTGCGCAGCCAACCGATAGGGAGCATCCGCCACACATCCATTGCTGTTCTCCTGCTCATAGCGCTCGCCGCCCCGCTCATCCCCGGCGTTGCCGTCCGTGCGGCGGGGAGCGTCGCCGTCACCACGAGCACCGCGACGGCGCACGCCCCGCAGTCGATCGCCTTCCACCTCGAAGCGAACGCGCAAGGGGCGGAGATCGCGGCGGTCTGGCTGCTCTACCACGCCGTCGGGACGCCCGCAGCGAGGCGCGTCCACGTCCCCGCCGAGCGCGGGACGCGCCTGGCGCTCGATTACACGCTCGGCACGCAGTCGCCGTACCTGCCGCCGGGCATCGATGTGGAGTATCGCTGGCTCTTCACCTTGAGCGATGGCAGCGAGACGCGCAGCGCCCCGGCGACGGTCTTCTACATGGACGACAGCGTGCAGTGGAAGAAGACGACGAGCGGTCCGGTGACGCTCTGGTCGTACAGTGGGGACGACAGCATCGGCAAGGATGCCGCGGACACGGCCGTCCGCACGATCGACAAACTGAAGACGACCTACAATGTGCCGGGGGACCGGCCGGTACGCATCCTGGTCTACGCGAGTGCGCGCGACTTGCAGGCAGCCCTCCCGCCCAATAGCCCTAGCTGGCTCGGCGGGGTATCGGCCCCGGAACTCGGCCTCGTCCAGATGGTGATCGACCCGAGCACGCCGGGGGCGACCTCCTCCGCGCCGGCGCAGATCCGCCGGGTGGTCCCCCATGAGATCAGCCGGTTGATCCTCTACGCGGCGAGCAAGAACCCCTACAACACGCTGCCGACCTGGCTCGATGAGGGGCTGGCGACCACCAATCAGGAGACGCCGGACCTGCGCCTGCGCCCGCTCCTCTACGACGCGGTGACGAACGGCACGCTGATCCCGCTGCGCGCGCTCGACGCCCCCTTCCCGCTCGATGCGGACCGGGCGCTCCTCTCCTACGCGGAGAGCGAGAGCGTCGTGGGCTACATCGCCAACGCCTATCGGCCCGGCACGATCCCCGCATTCGTCGCCGCATTCAAGGATGGTCTTTCCTACGACGAGGCAGTGCAGCGGGTACTGAAGGTGAGCATCGAGCAACTCGACAAGGATTGGAAAAATAGCCTCAACTACGGCGGCGACCAGGGCGGCATCACCGGGTAAGGGTCTGGATGCATAGCCATCAAGGCACCAAGAGAGAACGCAATGAATTCTCTTGGTGTTCTTGGTGTTCTTGGTGGTTGGTTTCTGCGTTCCCCTAATGGAACTTGATCGACCAGTCGTAGGGGATTTCAGGCGAGTCGAAAGGGACGCGGTACTCGTCCGGGTCGTCGCGGCGGTAGGGCTCGGTGGGGAAGTTGAGCAGGTAGGCCGGCTCATCGCCGATCACCTTGAAGCCGTGCATGACGCCGATCGGGATCCTCACGACCGCCAGGTTGCGCTCGCCGATGAAGAACTCGTCGATCTCCCCGTGCGTCGCGCTCCCCTCCCGACCGTCGTAGAGCGGCACCTTGATCATCCCCTTGATGCAGCAGAAGTAATCGGTCTGCTTCTTGTGGTAATGCCAGGCGCGGATCACGCCGGGGTAGGAGACGGAGACGTAGCATTGGCCGAACGTGACGAAGAAGGGCTCGTCGTTGCGGACGATCTCGGTGAGCGCGCCGCGCTCGTCGGCATTGGTCACGAGTTTCTTCACTTCGACGCCCTCGATCACCCGCCACTCCTTCATCGCTCAAGTCCATGCACCAAGCCACCATGCACCGGAAGCGCAGCATAACACACGCGCCGCCGCGCTACCGTACCGAACCGGACCGCTCATGGTGGCGCAGCACACGGCCGGGCAGGCTGCCGAGGTGCTCGCCCCGCTCGTTCAGCACGATGGTGCCGTTGACGATCACCGCCGCGATGCCGAGCGGGTACTGGTGCGGCGCGGTGTAGGTGGCGGTGTCGCTGATCGTCGCGGCATCCCAGACGGCGATATCCGCCCAGTAGCCGGTGCGCAGTAGTCCGCGCTGCGCGAGGTTGAGACGGGCGGCGGGCAGGCCGGTCATCTTATGAACCGCCTCTTCGCGCGTCAGCGTGCCGCGCTCGCGCACGTAGCGGCCGAGGACGCGCGGGAAGGTGCCGTACGAGCGCGGGTGCGGCGTGCCCTGCCCGAGCGGCCCGTACGGCGCGAGCGCGGAGCCGTCCGAGCCGATGCTCGTCAGCGGCCAGCGCATCACCATCTCGACATCCGCCTCGTCCATGCTGTGCCCGACGATGCTGACGTCCATCTGGTGCGCGATCAGCAGCGCGCACGTCGCGTCGATTACGTCCCCCGCCGCATCTCGGCGATCGCGGCGATATCCTTGCCCGCGCACTCCGGCATCTGCGGCGCGCCCGTCACGACCATGTTCTCCCAGCCGGATTCCGCCGCCATGTTCTCCCACCCCGGCAGCCCGGCGGCGATGTCGGCACGGATGCGATCCCGCGTCGCGGCATCATCGAGGCGGCGCAGGACGGCGACGCGGTCGCCATCGAGCGCCCACG
Source organism: uncultured Chloroflexia bacterium (assembly GCA_963847195.1). Classification (GTDB taxonomy): domain Bacteria; phylum Chloroflexota; class Chloroflexia; order Thermomicrobiales; family JALYUS01; genus JALYUS01. The sequence goes on from CAWJZC010000010.1 coordinate 208,899, forward strand.
GCGGCAGGACCGCCGCCAGCCCCGTCGAGTACGCCGTGTACGGGTACTGGTCGCACATCACGTCCACCCCGGCGGCGCGGGCGTCTTCCAACTGCTGGAGGCTGCCGTGGACCTTGCCCCAGTTCGCCTTGCCGTCCGCCTTGTGGTGGGACATCTGGCCGCGCACCCCGGCATCGCGGCAGACGGTGACGAACTCCTCGACCGCCGCATGGAGCGCGTTCCCCTCATTGCGGATATGGCTGGTATAGAGGCCGTCCGTCTCGCGCAAGACGCCGCAGAGATCGGTGATCTCCTCGGTGCGCGCGAAGATGCCGGGCGGGTAGATGAGGCCGGTGGAGAGGCCGAGCGCGCCGTCCGCCATCGACTGCCGCAGGAGCCGCTGCATCTGGGCGCGCTCGTCGTCCGTCGGCGGGCGGTCATCGTAGCCCATCGCGGCGGCGCGGATCACGCCATGCCCGACGAACGAGGCGTAGTTGCAGGCGAGCCCGGTCTGCTCGACCCGCGCGTAGAGGTCTTTGAGGCCGAGCCAGGTCCGTTGCAGGCCGATCTTCGCCATATCGCGCGTGATGCTGGCCGCCGCAGGGGTGTCCGTGTGGCCGAGCGGCGCGAGCGAGATGCCGCACAGCCCGCCGATCTCGGTCGTCACGCCCTGGCGCACCTTGCTCTCCATGCGCGGGTTGACGAGCGTCGATTGATCCGAGTGCGTGTGGATGTCGATGAAACCGGGCGAGACGCAACGGCCCGTCGCGTCGATCTCCCGCACCCCGATGGTGCCGGAAAGGTCTCCGACCGCGAGGATATGCCCGTTCCCCACCCCGACATCGGCGCGGAACCCCGCCTCGCCGCTCCCGTCAATCACCGTCCCATGCCGAATAATGAGGTCCAACATGCCCCGTGCTCCCTATCGCGACCCTTCCGCGCGCCATTGTCGCACAGATCGTTCGGAACTCCGCGCCGCCTTTCTCGTTTCCTCTACGAGTCACGCTAACGGTTGTTCAACCGTTAGCAAGGTATGGGGATGCGAGGGATGCGAAGGAGTGACACCATGACGCCGATACTCAGCCGCCGTGCTTTGTTGGGAGGGATCGCGGCTGGGGCCACGTCCGCCATCCTCGCCGCGTGCGGTGGCGGCACGAAGGACCTCACGCCCTCGGCAGCGGCGACGAGTACGCCCGGCGCCACCCCGGCCACTGCCGCCGCCGGGGGCGCGACCGTGCCTGCCGGCCCGCTGAGCGGCGTGGCGACGCGGGTCGCGGGTCAATTGACACCCATCGCCGCGACACCGACGACCGGCGCGCCAACCGCCGCAGCCACCGCCGCACCGACCGCAACGGCGATCCCCGCCACGCGCATCGCGGCACCACCAACGCCGAGCGGTATGGCCGGCATGGTCTACGCGCTGACCAACCAGGAATCAGAGAATCAGGTCGCCATCTTCAGCCGTCGCGCCGACGGCAAGCTGACCTTCGAGCGGGCTGTCTCGACCGGCGGCAAGGGCGTCGGAGAGCAGCAGGACGGCGAGGGACTCGGCTCACAGGGCGCGGCGCTCCTCAGCCCGGACGGCAGGCTGCTCTTCGTCTGCAATGGCGGCAGCAAGGACATCTCGGTCTTCGGCGCCCAGGATACCGGCCTGACGATGGTGCAGAAGATAGCTTCCAACGGCCCCCGCCCGATCAGCCTGACGATGCACGGCACGACGCTCTACGCGCTGAACTTCAGCCGGCAACAGCCCGGCAACGGCACCATCACCGCCTTCACCATCGGCAGCGACGGGAAACTGACGCCGCTCGCGAACTCCACGAAGCCATTGAGCGGCAACGGCAATGTCGACCCCGGCCAAGTCCTCTTCAATGCGAAGGGGGATCTGCTCGTCGTCACCGAGAAGGCGACCAGCAAGCTCGTCTCCTATGCCGTGGGCGCGAACGGCATCGCGAGCGCGCCGACCGCGTTCACCGCCGGCGGCGAAGCGCCGTTCTCGCTGGCTTTCGTCAATGACACGCTCCTCGTCACGGCGGACAACTTCGGCGATGCACAGAATAAGGGGGCGGCCAGCTCGTTCAGCATTGGCGACAAGGGGAGCCTCAAACTCGTCAGCAAGGCGGTGCCGGACAAGCAGACCGGAGCATGCTGGATCACCGCGTCGAAGGACGGTAAATATGCCTGGGTCGTGAACAGCGGCGCGGCGACGATCAGCGGCTACCAGATCGACTCAGGCGGGAAGCTCAGCCTCATCAATGCGGACGGCATCACCGTCCGAGCGGGGACGAAGCCGCGCGACATCGCGCAGAGCGCGGATGGGAAATTCCTCTACGTGCTGAACTCCAATGAGGGAACGGTCGAGGGGTTCGCGGTGCAGGCGAACGGCAAATTGGAATCGCTCGGCGAGGCGGGGAAGTTCCCCGCGCCCGGCGGCATCGGCCTCACCGCCCGCTGATCGCCCTGGTATCGTAACGGGCGCGGCCTATTCGTCCGGTCTATCGCGCTTTCATCAACTACTCGCGAGCCGCAACGAATTCGCGGATATACTCGATGCATCCGCATGGCCGCGAAGGAGGGTGCGTTGTCCACAGTCGAGCCCGCGAACGAGACGGTATCGGATGCCTCATCGACAACGACGGCGCAGCCGCCCGATGCACTGCGGGAAGTGGCGGCGCTGATGTTCCGGCTCGGCTGGACGGCCTTCGGCGGGCCGGCGGCGCATATCGCGATGCTGCGGGGCGAGGTCGTCAAGCGGCGGCGGTGGATGACGGAGCAGCGCTTCCTCGACATGATCGGCGCGGCGAATCTCGTGCCAGGCCCGACCTCGACGCAGACGGTGATGCACTCCAGCTACGCCCGCGCGGGCTGGCCCGGCCTGTTCGTCGGCGGGACGCTCTTTATCCTGCCCGCCGCCTTCCTCGTCCTGGTCTTCGCCTGGCTCTATGCGCGCTACGGCACGACGACGGGCGGTGTCTGGCTGCTCTATGGCATCAAGCCGGTGATTATCGCCGTCGTCGTGCAGGCGCTTTGGGGTCTGGGGCGGACGGCGGTCAAGAACGTGCTGCTCGGCGCGTTCGGCGTCGCGGTCTTCGCGGGCTACCTGCTCGGCGCCAATGTCATCCTGCTCCTCTTCGGCGCGGCGCTCGCGATCATGCTGATCGAGAACGCACGACGCATCCGAGGGTCGCGCGTCTCGGTCCGCGCCCTCGTGCCGTTGCCCAGTGTGAAGGCGACGGCGCTCTTCTCGGTGGCGGCGGGCGCGGCCGTCGCGTACAGCCCGCTGCGCCTCTTCCTCACCTTCCTGAAGATCGGTTCGGTGCTCTACGGCTCCGGCTATGTCCTGCTCGCCTTTCTGCGCAATGATTTCGTCAATCACCTCGGCTGGCTGACGAACCAGCAATTGCTCGACGCCGTCGCGGTCGGGCAGTTCACGCCGGGGCCGGTCTTCACGACGGCCACCTTCATCGGCTACCTCGTCGGCGGCTTCACGGGGGCGGCGATCGCGACGCTCGGCATCTTCCTGCCCGCCTTCCTCTTCGTCGCGCTCTCAGTGCCCGTGCTGCCCCATCTGCGCCGCTCGCCGTGGACGCCGCCGCGTTGGACGGCGTCAATGTCGCGGCGGTCGGCCTGATGGCGGGAGTGGCGTGGGAATTGGCGCGCGCCGCCGTCGTCGATTGGTTCACCGCGCTCCTCGCGGCGGCGGCGGCGATCATCCTCATTCGTTTTCGCGTCAATTCCGTCTGGCTCGTGCTCGGCGGCGGCATCGCGGGAATCCTCTGGGGAGTAGTCGGTAGCCGGTAGCTGGTCGTCAGTCGTCAGTGGGGCAACATATCAGGGGTTGCGCAGTTCGTGGCAAAACCCGGTGGTAGCAGACAGAGAGCCTGCTACCACCAAGAAAAAGAATCCAACTGCGTACGTCCTACATATATCGGGTGATGGTGATATACCACTATGGCACTCACGGCAATCGTAGTACGATGCACGCAACAGCCGTAGGAGAAGACGGCAACGCCGACCCAATCCATCCGGCGCTGCCCCCGGCGTACTGGCTACTGACTACTGACTACCGGCCACTAATCCAAGGAGCGGCACCATGGCAGCATCCGATATCCGCACCGAAGATGTCTCGTTCGCCTCGAACGGCGACACGGCGCACGGTTATCTCGCCCGCCCCGCCGGTGACGGGCCGTTCCCGGCGCTCGTCGTCATCCAGGAATGGTGGGGGCTGGACGCGCACATCAAGGACCTCGCCGAGCGGTTCGCCGGGGAAGGGTTCGTCGCCCTCGCGCCCGATCTCTACCACGGACAGGTGGCGACGGAGCCGGACGATGCGCGCAAACTGGTGATGGCGCTCAATGGGCCGATCGCCCTGCGCGAGATCGGCGGCGCGATCGGCTATCTGAGCGCCCTGCCGGAGGTCGAGCCGAAGTCGGTCGGCGTGATCGGCTTCTGCGCGGGCGGGCGGTTGGCACTCACCGCCGCCGCCACCGGGGATGGGCGGATCGGCGCGGTCGCCGCCTTCTACGGCGGCGGCGTGCAGCCGACGCCGGAGCTCGTCGGCGGCATCAAAGCGCCGGTGCTCGCCGTCTACGGCGAGGAAGACGCCGGCATCCCGCCGGAGCAGTACAACGGCCTCGAAGCCGAGATGGATCGGCAGGAGAAGACCTTCGAAATGGTCATCTACCCCGGCGCGGGCCACGCCTTCATGAACGACACGCGCCCCTCCTACAACGCCAATGCCGCCGCCGATGCCTGGACGCGCGCCGTCCAATGGTTCCACACCTACCTTGCGTAATCGTAGCGGGCAGCGTGCTGCCCGCTGCCCGCTGCGCACTGCTCACTATCCCCGATGACCAGGCGCTTCCTGCCGGCGGGGGCGACACACGATGCGGCCGTCCTGATCGCCTCGCGCGCCGTGCGCGCCTTCGGCGATGGCTTCATCAGCGTCCTCCTGCCGCTCTACTTGACGACCCTCGGTCTGGACACCCTGCGGATCGGCGCGGTGACGACGGCGACGCTGGTCGGCTCCGCCGCGCTCACGCTGCTGGTTGGGCTGATCGCCTACCGGCTGAGACGCCGCCGCCTGCTCGCCGGCGCCGCGCTGCTGATGATCGCGACGGGCATCGGCTTCGCGTTCGTCCACGCCTTCTGGCCGCTGATCGTCGTCGCCTTCGTCGGCACGCTGAACCCGTCGTCCGGCGACGTGAGCATCTTTCTGCCGCTCGAACAGTCCCTCCTGCCACAGACCGTCACGGCGCGTGATCGGACAGCGCTCTTCGCGCGGTACAGCCTCGTCGCGGCGCTGGTGGGGGCGTGCGGGGCGCTCTGCGCCGGGGTGCCGGCATTCGTCGCGGCGCACACCGCGCTCGGCCTGAGGCGCGCGCTCGAAGGGATGTTCCTCGTCTACGCGCTGCTGGCGCTGATCGCCCTCTGCCTCTATCGCACGCTCTCACCCGCCATCGAGCCGGGCATGAATGTACCCGAGGCGCCGCTGAAAGAATCGAAAGGGATCGTCTACACGATGGCCGCGCTCTTCAGTCTCGACTCCTTCGGCGGCGGCTTCGTCGTGCAATCGCTGCTCGCGCTCTGGCTCTTCCAGCGATTCCATCTCTCGGTCGCGACGGCCGGGACGATCTTCTTCTGGGCGGGCGTCCTCTCCGCCGGGTCGTTCCCGGTCGCAGTCTGGCTCGCGAACCGGATCGGCCTCGTCAACACGATGGTCTTCACCCACCTGCCGTCCAATCTCTTCCTGATCCTCGTCCCCTTCATGCCGAACCTGCCGCTGGCGATCACGCTCCTCCTCGCCCGCAGCGCCCTCTCGCAGATGGACGTGCCGACGCGCAACTCGTATGTGATGGCCGTCGTCACGCCGGCGGAGCGCCCGGCCGCGGCGAGCGTCACCTCCGTGCCGCGCAGCCTCGCCACCGCCGCCAGCCCGTTCCTCTCCGGCTACCTGCTCAGCCTGACCGTCTTCGGCTGGCCGCTCATCATCGGCGGCGCGCTGAAGGGCATCTACGACGTGCTCCTGCTCGTCATGTTCAAGGCGGTGCGGCCGGAGGAAGAGACGTAAAGAGGCGCGCAGCCGAACCGGGAGGCCAGCGCATGACGCCGTGCTACGGTCGTGGCGGCGGGAGTAGGCCCGGTACATCATTCACCGATCCGTGGTGGTGGAGTTGCCGGAAAAGACGCAGTTCGTCACCGTCAGCGCTCCGGCGGATATTTTGTCGATGCCGCCGCTGCCAGAGAAGGAAGGCCTATTCTGGATCGTCAGGCTGCTGATCGCGACCGTTGGCGGGCTGAGTAGCCTGAACACCGTTACCGCGTGGTTTTCGTAAACAGGACCATAGCGAGGGAAAACTCTCGTTTTCTTCGCGGTTGAAGGCGGTGGCCGCAGCGAACATCCACGCGCGCTCCCCTGCGAGGGCCACCGTACCGTAACATCATTGCCCTGAGCGCGTCCGAGACGGGGTGGACCCGACAGGGCGGCTCAAGCAAAAGCCCCCTTCCCGTGTCGGGAAGGGGGCTAAGGGCTTCAGTCCATCTAGAGGATGGAAAGCTCCGTCTCGCCGTCGAAGACGTGGAGGTTGTCGGGCTTGAAGAGCACTTCCATCTTGTCGCCCGGCTTGACCTTGGTGCGCGGCTCGGCGCGGATGATCATCGGCGTCTCGGTGCCGTAGTCGAGGTAGAGCAATACTTCCGAGCCGAGCGGCTCGACGACATCCACCGTCGCGGGGAGGCCCGCCATGCCGCTCATGCCGTTGGCCACTGAGCGATCCAGCACATCTTCCGGGCGTACGCCGATCACCACCGGCTTGCCGACGCGCGTGCCCAGATTTTCCTTGATCTCGTTGCTGAGGCCGCCAATCGGCAGCGGCACGCTGTAGTTATCGTGCGTCAGCATCAGGTTGCCGCTCTGCGATTGCAGGGTGCCCGCGACGAAGTTCATGGCCGGGGAGCCGATGAAGCCGGCGACGAAGATGTTCGACGGATGATCGTAGAGGTTCTGCGGCGTGTCGAGCTGCTGCAGGACGCCGTCCTTCATCACGGCGATCCGGTCGCCCATCGTCATCGCTTCGACCTGGTCGTGCGTGACGTAGACGGTGGTGACCTTCAGGCGGGTCTGCAGTTTGGTGATCTCCGCGCGCGTCTGGACGCGCAGCGCGGCGTCGAGGTTGGAGAGCGGTTCGTCCATCAGGAAGACTTGCGGCTCCCGGACGAGGGCGCGACCGAGCGCGACGCGCTGCCGCTGGCCGCCGGAGAGTTGGCGCGGCTTGCGCTGCAGGAGCGTGCGCAGGCCGAGCATCCCGCCCGCCTGGTCGACGCGCTGCTGGATCGCCGGCTTGTCGTACTTGCGCAGTTTCAGCGCGAAGGAGAGATTGTCGAAGACGCTCATGTGCGGGTACAAGGCGTAGTTCTGGAAGACCATCGCGATGTCGCGATCCTTCGGCGCGAGGTCCGTCACGCGGCGGTCGCCGATGTAAATCTCGCCCGTCGTCACTTCCTCCAGCCCGGCAAGCATCCGCAGCGCCGTCGTCTTGCCGCAACCGGACGGGCCGACAAGGACGAGGAACTCTTCGTCGAAGATCTCCAAATTGAGATCGTTGACGGCGTTAACATCCCCGAACCGCTTCGTGATGTGGTCGAACACTACACGGGCCATCGCGTTCCCTCCTCCATTGCTGAGCCGCGCTCACCCCACTGAGCGAACCTCTCCAGTTGTTTCTGCGCTCTCTGCCGAATTCTGTAGCGTGAGCGTAGTGGAGAACGGCACTCGCTGTCAAGAGCAACGGCGCGCCATCCGATAATCTGTGCGTCTGCCCATGTGGTGAGGTGGCATCATTTGCCGAGGCGGAAGCCGGCGAGGGTGAGGATGAAGCCGATGAGAGTACCGAAGATGGCGAAGCCGATGGACAAGAGGCCGAGGTAGCCCTCGCGCAGCAATAAGGCCGCGACGCCGCACGCGAGGGCGAGCAACCCCGGAATGTAGAAGTATCCCGGCGTCAATGCCGCGAAGAGCGCCAGCAGCAACCCGAGATAGCCGAGCCCGCGCGCCAGGCTTTGTTTCGATGTTTCACTCATGCGTCCGTTTGCTCCCGCCCCGGCCCTCCCCCGCGCGGCGGGGGAGGGGAGAAGATTTTTCGTCACGACGATTGTATGCCAAAACGAGTCGCCAGTAATCAGTAGCCAGTCGTCAGACAGGCGGGGAGACGCTTCGCGCATCTGTTTTCCGGCTACTGGCTACTGATTACTGGCGACTGGCTACTCGTACCGCAACGCCTCCGCGATCGGGACGCGGCTGGCGCGGCGGGCGGGGACGACGGTCATGATGAAGGCGGCGACGAGGGCGATGATGACGAAGAGGGCGATCTGCGCGTACGGCACGATCATCACCTTCGCCTGCGGGCCCGCGTTGCCGCTGGCGATCAAGTTCCGCGAGAGCACCATCCCGGTCGAGACACCAACGATCACCCCCGTGACGGCGATGAAGAGCGACTCGATCAAGAAGCTCGCGCTTACCATGCCGCGCTGGTAGCCGAGCGCGCGCAACATGCCGATCTGTTGCCGCCGCTCGACGACCGACCGCAGCGCGATCACGCCGAGCGCCGCGATGCCGACGACGAGACCGATGCCGAGGAACCCTTGCAGCAGATAGAGGAAGCCCTGATTCTGTTGCTGCGACTTCTGCAACTCGTCCCGCAAGTCAATTGCCTGCACGCCGTGGGTGACGAGCGCCGCCTTGATGCCGAACTTGACCGCCTTGCTGTCCGCGCTGTTGTTGAGGGCGACGAAGTAGGCGGTGTTCTGCCGGTCGGTCGGGAAGATCTGCTGGAAGGTCGCGTCATTCGTCAGCAGACCGGCGCCATCCTGGCCGATGCCGAGGCCGTCGCTGATATTCATCGTCTGATCGAGCACGCCGATGATTTTCACCTGCGCGCCCTTGCCCGTCCGTTGATCGCGGATGTCTACCGCCACCGGCTGCATCGTCTTGTCGTCGGCCTTGACGCCGGTCAGGACGAATCGCTTGTCGCTGTTCCCGCCGAAGCCGCCCTGCTGCGCAAGCGCCGTCGCGTCGATCACCGCGAGGGTCGGGTCACGCTTCAGCGCATCCCAGATCGCCCGGTCGGAGGAATAGCCAGTGGCACGGGTCTGGAAGGTATAGGTGCTGTGGTCGATGAAGGCGCTGTCCATGCCGCGCGCGGTGTACTGCTTGAAGTCGGGCGCCCCGGCGATCCGCACCTGCGTGTTGTTCGCATAGACGATGTGATTGACGCCGAGGGCGGTCCAGTTGTTCGTATTGACCGCGCCCGCCTGCTGCACCGCCGCCTTGAAATCGCCGACCGGGTTGTTGCTGTTCGTCGCCGCCGCCACGTCCCAGCCGCCGAGGGTCGCGTCGGAGGTGAACGCCTTGCCGAAGGTCGTATTGAGCACGCTCATCACGACGAGGGCGAAGATGATCAGCCCGAACATGGCCAGCGTCATGCCCGTGCGGCCCCGGTTCGCCAGCGGGTAGGCGACGCCCGTCTTGAAGGCGGGTGCATACCGCCCGAAGGGCTTGCCGAGCAAGGTGACGAACTTCAGGAGCAGATCGGTGTTGAAGACGATCAGCAGGACGGCGCCGGTGACGAGGGCGATGCCGCTGAAGAAGAACATCTCGATGCCGCCCTGGAGTTTGCCCCAGAGTTTGTCATGCACCGAGAAGGGCACGCACCACCAGACGAGCACGAAGAGGCCGACGGCGGTGAAGACGCCGCGCTCCGGCACCCCGAAGCGACGCAGGATGAGGGCGAGGCCGAAGACGATCAGCATCGCGCCGCCATAGAACGGCGCGGCCTGCTTGCCGGAGAGGCCGGAGAGCGCGAGCAGCGCGCCGATGACCACCATGATGATGCCCCAGATCAGGCTCTTGCGCCCCGCCTTGCGGCGCACCGGCTCCTCGGTGTCCCGGATGGCGGCGACGATGTTCAGGCGGCTGACCCGCCACGAGGAGAAGGCGATGGTCGCGAAGGTGAGCACGACGCCGAGACAGTAGGCGATGACCAGCGAGCGCGGCTGCACGTACGGTGAGAGCGGCAGATCGTTGCCGATGATCGCCTTCATCGCGAAGACGATGCCGAGCGCGACGCCGACGCCGAGGATCGCGCCCACCGCCGCGGAGATCAGGTCGTACGCCGTCCCCTCGGCGATGAACATCTGCACGAGATGGCGACGCTGCGTGCCGACGGCGCGCGCCATGCCCATCTCGCTCTTCCGCTCGGCGGCGAGCATCGTGAAGATGAGGAAGATCAGCAGCACGCCCGCCGCGATGGAGAAGAGGCCGAGGACGAGGAAGAAGGTGGTGAAGATATTGCCGAACAGTTCGGCCTGCTTCACGCTCTCCTGCTTGATCTTATTCGCCTCGAGGTTTTGCGGGGCGAGGATGGGATCGAGCTTATTGGCCACCGCATCCGAGCGGTTCGCGCCGCTCCGTACCGTGCCGGTGTTGGCGACGAAGATCGCGTCGTAATCGCCGGGCCGGTTGAACATCGTCTGCGCGCGGTCGAGCGGGATCAGCAGGCCGGGGTAGGCATTGCCGTTCGTGTTCGCGTTGAAGATGCTGTCCCGCACGATCCCCGCCACCTTCAGGGTAAGCGGTTGATTATTGTAGAAGGATTGGAGCGTATCGCCGACCTGCGCCTGCAACTTGTCCGCGCCCGTCACGTTCAGGTACGCCTCGCCGGCGCCGAGCGTGGCGATGTCCAGTTTGTTGCCGTTCCTGTCCACCACGCCGCCGATAGCGTCGACGCGCTGGGCATCCACGCCCGCGAGGGAGACGATCGGCTCGCTCTGCGAGGTGCGCGGGTTGAGCGCGGGTACCGCCTTGCCGAGCGACGGGACGAAGCCCGCGATGTCCGGGTCGCCCTTGAAGCGCGTTTCCAGGTCGGTCAGCACGGCGGCGGGGATTTTATCGCTCCCCTGCCCGACGCTGTTCGGGTCCTGCTTGGGCCGGACTACTTCGTCCACGCGACCGAGGGATTTGTACACGAGGTCGCCGATCGAGTAGTTAATCGTGTCGCCCGTCGCGAAGGCGGCGGACATAATCAGCGTCGAGAGCATCAGCCCGACGACGATCAGCCCCGTCTGCGCCTTGCGCCGCGGCACATTGCGGATGCCGAGCCGGAAGATGACCGGATTGCGCACCGCGATATAGACCGTGATCAGCAGCATCAGCGCCAGCACGATCAGCAGCACGACCATGATATTCGTCATCGGGATGCCGAAAAGCTTGTTCATAGTGCCCCCTCCGGGGAGTAGACAGCACTCAGTAGCCAGTGGTCAGATGGGGACGGGAATGCTGCCGCCGCTTCCGTCACCGCCTACCAACGTACTCCATACTGCCGTCTGACTACTGACTACTGATTACTGATTACTGGCCACTGGCCGGGCCTGTCCGTCGCCGACGAAGGTGCGGGCGTCGGCGACATGGCCGAGGCCGTCGTCGATGATCTGGCCGTCGCGCATCTTGATAATCCGGCCGCAGCGCGCGCCGATGCCCGCGTCGTGCGTCACCAGCACGAAGGTCTGCCCCTGGCGGGCGTTGAGGTCCTGCATCAGGCGCATGATCTCGTCCGCCGTCTCGCTATCCAAATCCCCCGTCGGCTCGTCCGCCCAGACGATTGCCGGGTCGTTGACGAGCGCGCGGGCGATGGTAACGCGCTGCCGCTGGCCGCCGGAGAGCTCGGCGGGCTTGTGCCCGGCCCACTCGCGCAGCCGCACCAGATCGAGCGCGCGCATCGCCCGCTCCCGCGCCTCCTTCGTGTTGACGCCGCTGACGACGAGCGGCAGTTCAACATTCTCGACGGCGGAGAGGACGGGCAGCAGGTTGTAGAACTGGAAGACGAAGCCCATGTTGCGGGCGCGGTAATCGGTCTTCCGCTTGTCGTTCATCGTGGCGATGTCGGTGCGGTCGATGATGATCTGGCCGGAGTCAATCGCCTCCAGACCGGCGAGGCAGTTGAGCAGGGTGGTTTTGCCGGAGCCGGACGGCCCCATGATGGCGACCATCTCGCCCCGCCCGACGGCGAACGAGACGCCGCGCAGCGCGGGCACTTTCACCCTGCCGGTATCGAAGACCTTCACCACGTCCAGTGCCTGAATGATCGGGTTCGCAATCGAGGAATGCTGGTCGTTCATCGTCGGCATCGCCTCCTGCACCGGCGCAAAATGCCCGTTCGTTCGCACTGCCGCACGCTCCTTCAGATCGATCTGCTTCTCCATCCAGGTATGATCCCTTCCTTCCTCTTTATTCGCCATTGTTACTTCCCCACCGTTCCGCTCGCGCCCGGTATGACAACACCGACCATGATCGAATCCTGACGTTCGCCGTTCGCCGTTCGCCGCTCGCGCTACCCGGCGCGGGAGCGACCCATCCGACCTCCACGATACCCTCCGTATGATGCAGACACATCGGCCATCCGGGTGCTTTAGTTCCCGTCCGAAAGGACAGGTCGCCGCATTGTCACCGTATCGTCGTCCCTTCCTGTGTCGAAATTATTGCACAGTAATGTGAACACGCTGGTATCTCCATTACCGTTGAATGTGACTGCGGCGCGGCAGGCAATGTTTCAGGTCGCCGCCGAATAGCGGCGTAAGTCCGGCAATTGAGGTGGTGTATTCGTGCGTTGAATGGATATCGTTCATCGCATTTTTGTCTCATACCGCGTTATACAGAAGGGTGAGATTCCTCAAATTGAATGCCAGCAGCCCACTGATGGAGCCATTTCCGTGATCGCCGACGCGCGCCATCATCCGCCGTCCATGCCAACGTGGCCGCCCCTCGTCGGTCGGCACCGCGAGCAAGCAATCCTCCGCGACTATCTGAATGCGGCGATCGGGGGCCATGGGAGGCTGTTGCTCATCACCGGCACGGGATTCATCACCGGCTCCGTCCTCTCCTACGGCGGCGTGCAGTTGGTGACGACCGTCGACTCCGCCACCCAACTGCACGCCACCATCCCCGCCGACCTCCTCATCTACAGCGGTGCGCTCGGCGTGCTCGTCATCAACCCCGACCCCAACGGCGGCGCCTCGCTGCCCGCCACCTTCACCGTCACCCACGCCACGACGATGACCCTCGCCGGGCTCTCCCCGAACAGCATCGCCCCCAATGGCCCGGCGTTCACCCTGACGGCGACGGGGACGAACTTCGTCAACGGCGCGACGGTCGAGTGGAATAGCACCCCGCTGGCGACCACCTTCGTCTCGGCGACCTCGCTGACGGCGATGGTGCCCGCGAGCCTCGTGGCGCAGGGGGGACGGCGCAGGTGACGGTGGCGGACCCGCTGGGCGGCGCGACAGTTGCGCTCGTGTTCACGGTGCTAACGCCGAACGCGCTGCCGCCGCCGCAGCCGGCAAGCGGGCCAACGGGTGGGCCGAGCCCGCTGCCGGGGTCGCGGCAACCGGCGGGGCCGCCGCTCGGCAACCCGAACCCGCTGCCACCGTCGCGGTAGCGCGCCGCACTCATGCGCACTTGATACACATGAGGGGCGGTATGCACATGCGCATACCGCCCCGCCATACTTCGCTATCGCTACCGTGAACGAGGATTAGCGATGGTATGACTGCCCCGTTTCGCGCTCGTACTCCGCCGCGTTCTCGTCGTTCGGCGGGTAGTAGTCGTGGACGGAGCCGCCCGCCTCGACCTTGCCGCGAATCCAGACCTCCTGCCGCTCCTTCGCCGGGCCGTGCGCCGCGACATGCTCGGCCAGATCGAGCGGCATCGCCAGCACGCCCTCATCGTCGGCGAGGATGATGTCGCCGGGGATCAGGTAGACGCCCGCCATGTTGCACGGCACGTCGTAATCGACCGCGACGACATCGCGGCCACTCGCCGAGGGATGGGCGTGCCCGGTGAAGACGGGCAGGCCGACGCCCTTCAGGTAGGGCGTATCCCGCACCGCGCCATTGATGATCGCCGCCGTCGTGCCGCGATACTTCAGGCGCGTGGCGAGGATGTCGCCGATGATCCCCGCCGTCGGCACGCCGAGCGCGTCCACGCAGAAGAAGTCGCCCGGTTCGATCGACTCGATCAGCACGATCTCGGCGGAGGTGCGCCGCGCCGCCGGGTTGTGCTGCCCCTCCGGCCCGCGCCGCATCAGATAGCGGCAGGTCCGCGCCCGCCCGACGAGCCGCACGCCGAGGCCGAGCGGCTCCAACGGCAGCAGCCCCTGCATATACGTGTTGCGCCACCCCTGCTGCACGAGCAACTGGCACGCCGACGCGGTGCTCACCTGCGCGAGATCCTCGCGGATCGCGTCGAGACGTGATTGCTGCTCGGGCCCCCAGACCAAACCGGCCATCGCTATTCCTCCTTGATGCTCCCGCTATCCGCCACGCCGCCGATTGTAGCGCACGCCCAATCACACGGATACCGCCCGGAGCGCGGCAATCGTCGTTTCACTCCTTGACAAATCCCTTCAATGAATGGTAGCGTACGCCTACCTTCCGAAGTGGGAAAATATCGCGCGCTAATGCACAGCAATGGGGTATGCGCATACGCCTGTGGCCTACAAAACGCCAGAGGTATCGCCCGTATTGGGCATTCTCGCGGGGCCTCCGCGCGTGGATTCGGAAGTTGTCGGGGTATCGACCGTCGTAGCGGAGCACCAGCAAGGAGAAAGTGATGGCACGTCAGACAGTGCGGCACTCGAAGTTGACGCGGCGCGGTTTCCTCGGTGGCGTCGCGGCGAGCGCGGCGGCGGCGATCCTCGCGGCGTGCGGCGGCAGCAATGCGACGGACACCCCGAAGCCCGCCGCCACGACGGGAGCGGCCCCGGCAACGGCTGCGGCGCCGACGACCGCCCCCGCGGCAGCGGCAACCGCCCCGGCCGGTAGTGCGGCAGCAGCCGCGACGAAACCGGCGGCGAGCGCCGCGACGGGCGCGACCACCGCCCCGAGCGCGAGCGCGGCGGCCGCCGGCACGCCGGCCGCTAGCGGCTCGACGACCGCCGCGGCGTCCGGCGCCATTAAGCCGATTCCGCCGCCCGCGTCGGGCGCATTCAAGGGGCAGACGATCTCGACGCTCGCCCGTCAGGAATATTTCAAGGGCACGGAGACGGCGTACGATCAGGAACTGATGAAATTCGCCCAGATAACGGGCGCATCGATCGACAACACCCATCAGAATGTCGACACGGGCGACACCACCACCAAGCAGGACGCGGCGGTCAAGTCGGGCAATGCGCCGGTGCTCTTCTACGGCGCAGGGTGGGCGCAGCAGTGGTACCAACTCGGCGACCTTCTCGATGTGACCGACGTCGTCAATCAGTTGCAGGACGCCTACGGCCCCGTCGAGGACGCCTTCAAGTTCGAACTCGTCGTCGACAACAAATGGTGGGGCATCCCCTACTCGACGCAGGCGACCGGTCTCTTCGTGCGCAAGGACTGGTTGGCGGAGAAGGGCATCAAGCCGACGGATGTGAAGACCTTCGAGAATATGCGCGATGTCGCCCTGCAGATCTCGGACCCATCGAAGAACCGCTATGGCTGGGGAATGAGCGTCAACCGTAGCGGCGACGGCAACACGATGGTGCAGAGCGTCCTCCAGGCGTACGGCGGCGCGATCAATCAGCAATGACGGCCTCAAGGTGACCTTCAACTCGCCCGAGACGGTCGCGGCGATCACCTTCCTCGCCGATATCCACACCAACGCGAAGTATAAGAATGCGCTGCCGCCCGGCGTTGAGGGCTGGACGGACCCGTCGAACAACGAGGCGTGGCTGGCGGGGACAATCGGCTTTACCCAGAATGCCTATACCCTCTACGCCAAATCGTTGGCGGACAAGAACCCGGTCTACGACAATACCGCCATCCTCCCCGGCGTGCTCGGCCCCGGCACCGACCAGATCATCTCGGTGCCAAGCTACTTCTACTTCACCCTCTTCAAGAATGGGAAAAACCCGGAGTCTGGCGAAGGAGATGGTGAAATATCTCGTCGGGCCCAGGCTCGTTCATCAATATCTCGAAGCCGTCCGTCGGCCTGAATCAGCCCGCCTACAAGAAGGTATGGGATTCCGATCCCTTCTACACGAGCGGCGATCCGTCCTTCCCCGCTTTGCGCCAACTGATTCGAGGCCCCCTTGCCGATCAAGAGCAAGACGGGCTACACCTTCCCGCAGACGGTCAGCCCGGGGAATAGCGCGGTGCTCAGCCAGTAATGCTGTCGGACATGATGGGCGACATCATCCAGAAGGGTGCCAAGGTGCCGGAGGCGGTGAAGGCGGCGCACGACCGGATGGTGGGAATCTTCGAGCAACTCGGCCTGAAGCAGTAGGACGTAGCGAGCAACGAGCAACGAGCAACGAATAACGAGTAGCGAGGGCAGGTCCCCTCGCTACTCGTCGTTTCCGCTTGACAAATATGCTTCACCGGATGGTACCTTCCAATCGACTTCCGCGTAATGCGCGCTCGATGATCGTTTGGGATGCTTTCGCGTGGGATACCGTGCCGGCGGAATCCGCACGAAAATCTCCCGCGACTATCGGGAGCGCATGGCGGTGCGACACGGGCGATGTCTATCTCATCGCTCACGGAGTAGGGAATTGTGAGGGCAGCAGTGATGGACGACGGGAAAATGCGGGTCCCTGGGTTGACGCGGCGCGGCTTCATCGGTGGCGTGGCGGCGAGCGCGGCGGCGGCCATCCTCGCCGCCTGCGGCGGCAGCGCGGCGACGGACACGCCGGCGGCCAAGCCGACGACCGCACCGGCGGCCGCGCCGACCACGGCGGCTGCGGCCCCGACCACGGCCCCTGCCGCCGCGACCACGGCCCCGGCAGTGGCGACCGCACCGGCGGGCAGCGCGGCGGCAGCGGCGACCAAACCGGCAGCGAGTAGCGCCGTGACCGGCACGACCGCACCGGCGGGCAGCGTCGCGGCGGGTGGCACGACCACGGCAGCCGCCTCCACCGGCCCCATCGGCACCTATCCACCGATCGCGGCCGATAAGTACAAGGGCATGAAACTGCTGACAATCACGCGGCAGGAATACTTCCCCGATACGCAGAAGGCGATGGACACGGAACTGCAGATGTATGCGAAGCAGGGCGGTTTCGAGGTCACGAACGATCACGTCAATACCGACGACGGCGCCGCCGTTGCCAAGCTCGATGCCGCCGTCAAATCCGGCAACTCGGTAGACATGCAATATGTCGACCGCTTCGTCTCGCAGTTCACCCAACTGGGCGACATCATCGATGTCACCGATGTGGTCGAAGAGATGCAAAAGACCTACGGCCCCACCGAGGATTACATCAAGAATTCCCTCTTCATCAACGGCAAGTGGATGGGCATCCCGTATTTCTCCAACGCGGGCGCCTGGTTCGTGCGCAAGGATTGGCTGACTGAGAAGGGTATGAAGGTCGAGGACATCAAGACCTACGAGAACGCCCGCGATATCGCCCTCGCCATCTCCGATCCATCCAAGAACCGCTTCGGCTGGGGCATGACCGTCAACCAGGGCGGTGATGCCAACGGCCTGATCGAGGACTGCATCCAGGCATATGGCGGTGCACTCAACGACGACACCGGCAAGAAAGTGACGCTCAATTCCCCGGAGACCGTCGCCGCCGTCACCTTCCTGGCGGACATCTACACGAACGCGAAGTACAAGAATATGCTCCCGCCCGGCGTCGGCGGCTGGAACGACACCGGCAATAACGAGGCGTGGGCGGCGGGGACGCTCGGCATCACGAAGAATGCCTTCTCGCTCTATGCCAAGTCTTTCGCGGACAAGAGCCCGATCTACCCGAATACGGGCGTCTTCCCCGCGCTGCTCGGCCCTGGCACGGACAAGCTGATCACCCCTGGCGGCGGCTGGGGCGCATGGATCATCTTCAAGACCGCGAAGAACCCCGATCTCGCGAAAGAGGTCGCCAAGCGCATGGCCGGCGGCTCCTCCTTGCTGGCGGTTGTCAAGCCGTCGGTCGGCTTGGTCCTGCCCGCCTACAAGAAGCAGTGGGATTCCGATCCGTACTACACGAACGGCGAGGGCTCCTTCCCGGCGCTCCGTAAGGTGATCGAGGCTGATCTGCCGATCCCGACGAAGACCGGCTTCCACTTCCCGCAGACCCCGAGCCCAGGCCACGATCAGGCGCGGGACAGCGCCTTCGTCTACACCAATATGATGGCCGACATCATCACGAAGGGCACGAAGGTCGCCGACGCGGTCAAGGCCGCGCACGACGCGACCGTCAAGATCTTCGAGCAACTCGGCCTCAAGCAATAGCACGACGAGTAACGAGGAGCAGTTCGCGAAGAGCGGGCGGCAAGGGGGCGGCTGTTGAGACAGCCGCCCCCTTGTATTGGACACCATGCACGAGGTGCGGCGCGCTCCGCTCCCATCAAATCTATCTACTTAGCCAACATACCACGAGTATCGTTATGTTATGCTCGGCGCACGCTTGCCTTGACGGAAATCTCTGGCGAGTGATAGTTTTAGCGCAGACTTCAGCGCGTCACGCATAGGGTCGCGGCAGCGCGACGCGCCGGGTCGTTGGGGAGCGCCGCAATGTGGCGTCGCTCATCGGGTTCTACCACGAGGGGTTTGCGACAAATGGGTCAGTCAACACAGGTTTCTCGGCTTTCACGGCGCGGGTTCCTCGGTGGGATCGCGGCGAGCGCGGCGGCGGCGATCCTCGCGGCATGCGGGGGCAGCGGCGCGACGGATACACCGAAAGCAGCGGCAACGACGGGTGCGACGAGCGCGACGACGAGCGGCACGAGCGCGGCGGCGACGCGTCCGGCCGGGAGCGCCGTCTCCGCGACGGCAGCCGGCACCGCCGCCCCGAGCGGCAGCGCCGTAACGGGCACGACGGCCGCGAGTAGCGCGACGAGCGGTACGGCGGCGAGCGGCACGACTGCGGCCTCGTCTACCGGAACGTTCACGCTGATCCCCACCCCGGCGCCGGATGCGTTCAAGGGTCAGAGCCTCCAGATCATCTCCCGGCAGGAGTATTTCAAAGAGGTCGAGACCGCCTTCGACGCGGAGGTGCAGAAGTTCGCCCAGATAACGGGCACGAAGATCGAGAATAACCGCCTCAATGAGGACACCGGACAGGTCGTCCAGAAGATGGACTCGGCGGTCAAGGCGGGCAGTCCCCCCGACCTTGCGTATTTCGATCGCTTCGTGCCGGAGTTGTACCAATTGGGCGATATCGTCGATGTCTCCGACACGGTCAGCCAGATCGCCGACGCATACGGCGCCCCGGAAGATAACGTCAAGATCAATACGACCGTCAACGGCAAATTCTTCGCGATTCCCTACTCCACCCAAGGAGCCGGCTGGTTCGCCCGCAAAGACTGGCTGGCGGAGAAGGGCATCAAGATCGCCGACATCAAAACCTTCGAGAATCTGCGCGATGCCGCGCTGGCGATCTCCGATCCCGCCAAGAACCGCTACGGGTGGGGCATGACGGTCAACCAGAGCGGTGACGCGAACGGACTGATCCAGAACGTCATCAATGCCTATGGCGGCGCGGGCGCGAGCGACGACGGCAAGAAGGCGATCTTCAACTCGCCGGAGACGGTCGCGGCGGTGACCTTCCTCGCGGATATCTACACGAACCCGAAATACAAGAACATGCTGCCGCCGGGCGTACAGGCGTGGACGGACACGGGCAACAACGAGGCGTGGCTCGCGGGCATCATCGGTTTCACGGCCAACCAGTTCTCGCTCTACGCACAGTCGAAGGCGACGAAGAATCCGGTCTACGACAATACGGTCGTCTTCCCGAGTCCCATCGGCCCTTCCGTGGACCGCCCACTCGCGTTCGGGAACTACGTGCTTCGTCATCTTCAAGGGAGCGAAGAACGTGGAGTTGGCGAAAGCGTTCGCGAAACATCTCGTCGCGGGATCGCCGCTCTTGAATATCGTCAAGCCCGCCAACGGCTTGATCTTGCCCGCCTACAAGAAGATCTGGGACTCCGACCCCTATTACCAGACGGGCGATCAGGTCTTCTCGGCCTCGCGCACCGTCCTCGAGCAACCGCTGCCGATCCTGACGAAGACCGGATCTGCACTTCCCGCAGGCGCCCAGCCCCGCGTGGCAGCAGGCATACAACAGCTACGTCCTCACCGACATGATGGGCCAGATCATCCAGCAGGGCGTCAAGCCGGCCGATGCGGTGAAGCAGGCGAGCGATCGCATCGTCGCGGCGTTCAACCAACTCGGCGTCACACAATAAGGCTCGGCGGCGAACGAGCAGCGAGCAGCGAGTAGCGAGCGGGCCGAATCCGCTCGCTACTCGCTGCTCATCGCTTGTGTTATACTCGCGGGAGCACCTTAATTGACACGGGCCCAGACGTAACCGATTGGTGCGGCTCTCACCGCCCATACGCAACGAAGCAGGGAAAAGCATGGCACAGACGACGCGTCAACGATCGATTGCCGCCCCGGTTGTCGCCCCGCGTAGCACGACGTGGGTGCGCAGGGCCTTCGGCCCGGACTGGGCCGTGGCGCTTCCCTTCATCTTGCCGCTGGTGCTCCTCATGGCCGGTGCTGATCGCCTGGCCCTTCTTCAAGTCGATCCGCCTCAGCTTCACGACGCGGCAACTGACCGAACCGCGAACACTACGTCGGTCTGCAGAACTACAGGGACCTCCTGCAGGACAAGTTCTTCAAGGACGCCGTCAAGAACACGGTCCTCTTCACCACCTACTCGAATCTTCAAGGTCGTCGCCGGGCATCATCGCGGCGATGCTGCTGCACAACCTGAAGCGTGGGCGCGCGATTCTCACCGGCCTCGTGCTCCTGCCGTGGATCGTCCCGACCGTCGTGACGGCGCTCGCCTGGCGCTCGATCTTCGACCCGATCTTCGGTGGCCTGAACAAGGCGCTCATCTACTCGCACCTCGACGGGCTCGTGATCAGTCTGCATCTTGGCCGACCGCATCCCCGCCTCGTGGCTCGGGCAGTCAGGACCTGGCGATGCCATCGGTCATCCTCGTCAATGTCTGGAAGGGCATCCCGTTCTTCACGCTGAACCTGCTCGCCGGCCTTAAGGCAATCGACAACGACCTCTATGAGGCCGCCTCCGTGGACGGCGCGAACTCCTGGCAGAAGTTCACCAATGTCACGCTGCCGGGCCTGCGCTACGTGCTGCTCGTCACGACGCTGCTCTCGACGATCTGGACCTTCAACACCTTCGATGTGATCTACCTGCTGACGGGCGGCGGGCCGGGCGGCTCGACGCGACCGTTCGTCGTCTTCGCCTATGAGAAGGCGATCCAGGGGTTGCAGTTCGGCCCCGGCGCGGCGGTCGCGCTGCTGATGGTGCCGATCCTCGGCGTCTTCATCTTCTTCCTCGCCCGCTACATGCGGCGAGCCGATCAACACGTGGCCGGGACGTCGGGCAGGGATTCGCTCGCGGGGTATACAAAGCCGGTTATCGCCGCCGGTGTCGTGCTCGTGCTCGCCCTCTTCGCCTCATTGCTGATCAATGACCCGAGCATCGCGCTCGCACTGCGGATCACCGTTGTGATCATCTTCGCGGTCTTCCTGGGGCGTCTGATCGTCGCGGCGATCCATCAGTTGCTCGAGACGCAGGGGCTGCTCGGGGAGAAGGGGGCGCTCACCCGCTTCTTCGCCTCGCCGATCACCTTCGGCGTCGGCGCCGCAATCGGCGCGCTCATCGCGATCGTTGCGGCAGCGGGCGGATCGCTCCTGTTCACGGTCCTCGGCGCGCTCATTGTCCTCCTCTTCGCCTTCCTCTATAGCAAGACGCGGGAGCAGACGAAGATACTGCTCTACGTCGTCATCGTGCTCGCGGCATTCGGCTCTACGCGATCAACAGCGGCATGTTCATCCGCGCCGTGGTGATTCTCGCGCGTCGTCCTCGGCCTCGGTATCGGCTTCGGCTACTCTCGCGCCTGGCTCGCGGATCGTGGCGAGGCGCGCCGCCGCGCCCAGGGCAAAGTGCGGACGCACTCGCATGAAGGAGCGCCCGAACATCCTCGGTCGCCTGCCGGCGTGGATTGCGCTGGCGTTCTCTTGCTCTTCTTCGTCCTCGCGCCGTTCTACTGGATGATCATCACCGCCTTCAAGTCCGAATTGCAGGTCACTTCGCAGCAAGGCAATGTCTTCTGGCCGCAACCGTGGACGCTCGGCCAGTTCCAGAAACTGTCAAGCGAGCATCCCTTCTGGACGTGGTTCCGCAACTCCGTCGATCGTCGCGATCTGCGCCACGCTCATCTCGGTCACCTTCGCCGCGCTGGCCGGCTACGCGCTGGCACGGCTGCGCTTCCGTGGCGCGCAGGCGCTCACCGGCATCGTGCTGCTCACCTACCTCGTGCCGAGCGCGCTGCTCTTCATCCCGCTCTATCAGATCCTCAGCCAGCTTCCATCTCATCAACACGCTCGGCTCGCTGATCATCACCTACCCGACCTTCGCCCTCCCCTTCGCCACGTGGCTGCTGATGGGCTATTTCCGCGGCATCCCGGAGGAACTGGAAAACGCCGCGATGATCGACGGCGCGACCCGCTTCCAGGCGTTCCGGCGCATCACGTTGCCGCTGGCGACGCCGGCGCTGCTCGCGGTCTCGCTCTTCACCTTCACCAATGCGTTCAATGAGTTCCTGCTCGCCTTCGTCTTCATCACGAAGGAGAGTCTGAAGACCCTGCCCGTCGGCCTGCAGTCGATGATCTTCGGCGACATCTATCCCTATGGGCAGTTGATGGCGGGCGCGCTGATCATGGCCATCCCGGTCGTCGTCCTCTACTCCTACGGGCAGAAGTTCCTCGTCGAGGGACTGACGGCGGGGAGCGTCAAGGGATAACCGCCGTCAGCGTGCATGAAGTTGTCACGATCGGGGGCCAACGGTAGCGTTGGCCCCCGTTTTGCGCGATAGTGGGGGGAAACCTCACCCCCGCCCCTGTCCATCGCGATGGCAGAGGGGAGCGGGAGGGGAGATGATGTGACGTAGGGGCGCATCGCGTTGCGCCCTCCGGTTCCCCTTCCCTTTGAGGGAGGCGGGTGCCCTTTGGGCAGATGGGGGTAGGAACAATGGCGACGGAAACGGCGACGCTCGGTGTTGGCATTATCGGGACGGGGCGCGTCTCCGGCGGGCACGCAAAGGCGGTCAAGGAGACGGAGGCGACGCGGCTTGTCGCGGCGGCGGATGTCGATCAGGGCCGGGTCGAGCAGTTCGCCGAGGTGAACTACTGCACGCCCTACACGGATTACCGCGAGATGCTCAAGCGCGATGACATCGATTTCGTCATCGTCGCCCTGCCGCACTGGCTCCACTATGACGCGACGATCGCTGCGGCAGAGGCGAAGAAGCACATCTTCATCGAGAAGCCGATGGCGATGACGCTGGACGAGTGCGACCGAATGGCCGAAGCGGCGGAGAAGCATGGCGTCAAGATCATGGTCGGCCACTCCGAGCATTATCAAGCGCCGAACATCACCGCGCGGCGCATCCTGCACAGCGGCCAACTGGGCGACATCGTCTTCGCGAACGATGTCTGGTACAAGCCCTTCGGCCTCAGCATGCGCCCGCCGTGGTTCCTCGACCGCGCGCAGGGCGGCGGCATGTGGCAGATGAACGGCGCGCACATGCTGGACCGCATCACCTGGCTCGATGGATAGCCGCGTCACGGCGGTCAAGGCATGGATCGGCAACCCGATGGTCAAGCAGAAGGCGGACGACTCGTGCGTCGTGATGCTCGACTTCGCCAGCGGCATCCATGCCGTCTTCACGCACACCGGCTACGCCAAGGAGACGGGCGGCGAGTGGAGCGAGGGCGAGTACATCCTCAGCGGGGGCATGTTGCGCGTCAACTCGCGCATGAACGCGGGCGTCTGGACGGCGACGGACGGCCACTACGAGCCCGTCCCGCTGGACGACGTGCCGACCGGCACCGGCTTCACCGGCGAGATCACCGACTTCGCCCACAGCATTCTCACCGGCGCGCCCGCCCCCATCGGCCCGGACTATGCCCGCCACATCATGGCCGTGCTGCTCGCCGCCGAGAAGTCGAGCGAGACAGGGCGCGAGGTCGTGATACAGTAGGGAACCTCACCCCATGCCCCTCTCCATCGCGATGGAGAGGGGGAGATGCCTGGCATGAGCGTCCTCACATCTCCGTATATGATCAACCGCATACGGCGTAGAGGAGCAGAGCGAATCCGATGGATCGACTACCACACGCCAGCAGGCCCGCTGTCGGTTTCATCATTAGGCGGGGTGCTATTCTTGATCGGTGCCGCTATTGACCGTTCTTTCACGGGCTATCTCATAGCAGCGACATTGTTTGTCTCGGCGGCAGCCGTTTACCGTCAGGGGACATGGCGATAAACATCGAAGGGTGATGTGTGGAGCGTCGTGAAAGTTACCTACGATCCGTCAGTGGATGTACTTCGCATCGAGCTGAACAGCGCGGCGGTCGAGGAAAGCGATGAGGAGAAGCCGGGTGTTATCCTCGACTACGACAAGGACGGCAATATCGTTGGCTTGGAAATCCTCGATGCGTCGCACCGCGTCGAGAACCCGCGTTCGTTCGAATACGCTGTCGCCGAGTAGATAAGGCAAGGAGGTTGACATGAAGATCAGCCAGATGCAGGTGACGACCGTTGCCGCGCCGGATCCGCCTTTGCGCAACTCGTGGGGCGTGCATGAGCCCTATTTCGTGCGCGTGCTGCTCAAGTTGACGACGGATGATGGCCTCGTCGGGTGGGGAGAAGTGGGCGGCGGCGCGGCGATGGCGCGGCAGATCGAGGCGGCGAAGCAGCACATCCTCGGCCAGAGCCCGTACAATCTGGAGCCGATGCGCCTGACGCTGCGCGATAACAAGCAGGCATTCTCCGCCATCGAGGTCGCCTGCCTGGACATCATCGGCAAGGCGACGGGGGAGCGACTTGTAGACTTGCTCGGCGGGCAGGTGCGCGCGAAGGTGCCGTACGCCTCGTATCTCTTCTACAAGTACGCGGATCAGGAGCGCGACGACCCGTGGGGCGAGGTGATGACGCCCGAGGCGATGGTGCATGAGGCGGAGATGTTCCACGAGAAATGGGGCTTCACGACGCACAAGGTGAAGGGCGGCGTCCTCCCGCCCGACGAGGAAGTGCGCACGATGATCCTGCTGCGCGAGCGCTTCCCCGATCACCAGTTGCGCATCGACCCGAACGCCATCTGGTCCGTCGAGACGAGCATCCGCGTCGCGTACAAACTGAAGGACATCGACCTCGAATACCTGGAGGACCCGACCGCCGACAATGTCGGCATGGCCGCCGTCTCCCGCACGACGCACATCCCGCTCTCCACGAATATGTGCGTGACGCGCTTCGAGCACATCCCGGAGGCGGTGCGGCTCAACTCCGTGCAGGTCATTCTCGGCGATCACCACGGCTGGGGCGGCGTGCGCGCCTTCGTGGACCTCGGCAAGTTCTGCAGCACCTTCGGCCTCGGCCTCTCGCAGCACTCGAACAACCATCTCTGCATCTCGATGGCCGCGATGACCGCCGTCGGCGCGGCGATCCCGAACCTGCTCTACGCCTCGGACTCGCACTACCCCTGGAACACCGAGGACATCATCAAGGGCGAGATGATGACCTTCAAGGACGGCTGCCAGGAAGTGCCCGAACGGCCCCGGCCTCGGCGTCGAGATCGACGAGGAGAAGGTGGCGAAACTGGCCGAGAACTTCCAGCGCCGCAACAGCCTCGCCCGCGACGACGTCACCGAGATGCGCAAGCGCGACCCCTTCTGGCTGCCCATCAAGCCACGCTGGTAGGTAACACACGAGGGGAGTTATATGCATGGGACGTACGCGGTTGGATTCTTTTTCCTTGGTAGTAGCAGGCTTACTGCCTGCTACTACTGGGTTCCTTGCCATGAACTGCGTATCTCCTATGAATGTCGAACGAGAACCCAACGTCAATGCGCGAGACGAACGGGATCGCGTGCGATAGCGACATGACAATACGCGCGGCGATTTTCGATTTCGATGAGTTGCTCATTAACCTCCAGGCGCAGCATTTCGCGGCGGATCGCGCGGCGATGGCGGCGCATGGGAACGATTACGACGATCTGCCGGAGGCGATCCGGCTCGGCGGCTCCGGGCGGCGGATCAGCGAACTGCTGGCGGAGATGCGGGAACATTTCGGCATCGCCGAGCCTGTTGATGCGCTGATGCGGCGGCGGCAGGAGCATTTCCTGCTCGCCCTGCGGGATGCGCCAATATTGCCCGCGATGCCCGGCGCGGTGGAGGCGGTCAACGCGCTGTATAACGCGGGCTACCCCCTCGCGGTGGCTTCGTCGGGCATCCGGGAGTACATCGTGCTCGTGCTGGATCGACTGGGCATCGCCGATCGTTTCCGGGTCGTCATCACCGGCGCGGACGTCGTGCATGGCAAGCCGCACCCGGAGCCGTATCTCGTCACCGCCGCCCGGCTTGGTGTGCCGCCCGCGGATTGCGTCGTCTTCGAGGACGCCACGGTCGGTGTCGCTGGCCGCCAAGGCGGCGGGGATGCGCTGTATCGCCGTGCCCAACCCGGAGGCCACGCGGCCGCAGGATCTCTCCGCCGCCGATCTCATCCTGACCAGCCTAACCACCTTCACGCCCACGCTCCTCGCGCGGTGGTCGTGACCACGCTTAGCCAAGACATACCCAGCATCGGTTTGCACTTCCCCTGGCAAATGACGATCATCTCTGCACGCGACGCGACATCCTGTTGCTTGCGGGTATGCCCATGACGGCACGGCGGGCCGGTGGGGTCGCGCTTGCGATGCTGTCTGATCAGACAGATCGTCCGTCGATCATGTCGATTGCGCCCCGATCCGATCGACCATCCGATACGGCGGGGTAGGCTTCGCCGCGATGACGCAGCATGAGGAGGCAGTCCGATGGCCGACCGCACACCAACCAGGACGACGAATCTCGACCGCTACGGCAACGCGACTCTGCCGTGGAGCCGGGCGCACAGCGAACTGGTCAAAGGTTCAACCGGCCCTGACACTACCCACTTCCTCGGCACGATCGGCCCCGATGGCCGCCCGCACGTCGCCGGGGTCGGGGCCGTGTGGTTCGACGGCGATCTCTACTTCACCAGCAACCTCGCCGCGCGCAAGGCCCGCAATCTGGCAGCGAACCCGGCCTGCACGATCGCCGTCAAGCTGGCGGGGATCGATCTCACCCTCGCCGGGACCGCCGCGCGAGCGAGCGACGCGACCACGCTGGAACAGATCGCCGCAATCTATCGCGACGGCGGCTGGCCCGCCGCGGTCGCGGGCGATGCCTTAACCGCCCCGTTCAGCGCGCCCAGCGCGGGCCCGCCACCGTGGCACCTCTTCCGCTTCACCTTCGATACGGTCGTCGGCGTTGCGGGCGCCGAGCCATACGGCGCCACCCGCTGGCACTTCGCGCTGAGTGCGCAACCCTCGAAGGTGGCCGAGGTCAATCGATAGTCCCGCGTTTTGCCATCGTTACTGCAAACCGACGCTGGGTATGTCTTGGCCAAACCTGGTCGTGACCGCCGCCGGTATCGTGGTGGCGGATATCAGCCCGCCGCCACCGATACGATCGTCGCGCTAATCGACGCGCGGCGGCCCCTGCCGGATACGGGCGCGAATCTCCTCCGGCCCGAGTTGACCGAACCAGCGCGTCTCCATCCACCAGGTCGCGCCCGCCTCCGCGAGCGGCCGGACGATTGCCGCCGCAGCCTCGCGGTCGTCACCCGGCGTCTCCCCTTCAGTGATGATGTCATAGGCCGCCGCGTCGCCGCGCTCGGAGGCGATGAAGGCGCGCATCGCGGCGATGTCGGCGGGCGTCATCGCGCCATCCGATGCGCCGCTCTTCTGGGGCAGGATGCCATCCCAGCGGAGCGCGCGACGCATCGACTTCATGCGCGGCCACGCCCCAACGACCCAGATAGGGATGCGCGGTGACTGCACGGGCGTCGGGAGTCTCATCGCATCCACGCGATAATGTGCGCCGTGGAACGTGAACGGCTGCCCGCTCCACAGCCCCGCGAGGATTGTCAGTCCCTCGTCCAGCATCTCCGCGCGGACCTTGAGGTCAGTCGCCTCCCCCACCTTGCCGAACGCGCCGTCATCCAACGCGCCGAGCCCGACCGCGACGATCAGCCGCCCATTGGAGAGGTGGTCGAGCGTCATCGTCTCGTGGGCGAGTTTCCACGGGCGGCGGCGGGAGAGCGGCGTGACGATCGCGCCGAGGCGCACGCGCTCCGTCCGCATCGCCATCGCCGCCAGCGTCACCCACGGGTCGGAACCGGTCGGCAGCGCGCTGTTCCCATTGTCGATGTCGATGCAATCCGGGATAAAGACGCCATCCCACCCCGCTTCCTCCGCCTCATGCGACAGTTCCGCCAGCGTGCGCGCGTCCCCGCCCGGAAAGATGAATCCATATCGCATCCGGCACTCCTCCCTCCTTATCTAATCGCTACCGGGACACAGCATACAGGGCAAATCCCGACACCTGCTGTCAGGTTTCTTCCGCATCGTTCTGCCGACTACTCGTCGCCGCCTGCTCGCTCCCCGCAAACCGCTCCGCGTCCCGCGCCGTGTATTTCGCCAATGAGGCCCGGAGCGCGGCGTCGAGGTCCACGCCGACGGTATTGGCGGTGGCGATGACGATGGACAAGAGGTCGCCGAGTTCGTCCGCGAGGGCGCGATCCGCTTCGGTCGGCTTCTTCCGTTTCGGGCCGTAGTGATGGTTCATCTCGCGCGCCACTTCGCCGACTTCCTCGGTCAGGCGGGCGAGTTGCGCCAGCGGTTCCCAATAGCCGCCGTGCGCCTGAATCCAGGCATCCACCGCCCGCTGCGCCTCCGCGATAGTCAAAGGCTCGGTCATGTTTCGCTTCCTTCCGGCATATGACTGCTCCCACCATCTCGCGCGATGGTAATTGTACACGCCGCATCCCAGGCAGGTGAGCTGCTTTTGCTTTCCTCGCGCATTCACGGCTACACTATGCGCCACGCATGGAACAGCGCGAATGAAAGGGAAGAGCAGGCATGGCAGAGCAGATTCTTGGCATCGATGTGGGCGGCTCGGGCATCAAGGGCGCGCCGGTGAATGTGGAGACGGGCGAGTTAACGGGCGAGCGGCTGCGCATCAAGACGCCGCAGCCCGCCACCCCGGAGGCGATGACGGACGTGATGGCGGAGATCGCCAAACACTTCGCCTGGAAGGGGAAAATCGGCGTCGGCTTCCCGGCGGTCGTCAAGCAGGGGGTGATGTACACCGCCGCCAATGTCGACCCGTCGTGGATCGGCACGAACGGGCAGGCATTGATCGAGGCGAAGACCGGCTGCCCCGTCTCGATCATCAACGACGCCGATGCCGCCGGGCTGGCGGAGATCCGCTTCGGCGCGGGCAGGGGCAAGAGCGGCAGCATCATGATGATCACCCTCGGCACCGGCATCGGCGTCGGCTACTACGTGGACGGCCGGCTCGTGCCGAACACCGAACTCGGCCACCTGATCGTCGATGGTAAAGACATCGAGACACGCGCCTCCGCAGGCGTGCGCGAGAAGCAGGATCTCTCGTGGAAGAAATGGGGCAAACTGCTCACCGAATATTTCCGCGAACTGGAACGCCTGCTCTGGCCGGACTTGTTCATCATCGGCGGCGGCGTGAGCGACGAGTTCGACAAACTCGCCGCGCACATCGACATCAAGACACCGATGGTCCCGGCGCAGATGCTCAACCTCGCCGGTATCGTCGGCGCCGCCCTCGCCGCCGAGGATAAATAGGCCGAACCGGCCGCGCGCGAAAGCGTAGTGAGCGATACTGAGCCGTGGGCTTTCGCCCGCCGCCACCGATGCAATTTCGGCGGAACCCGCACTCGTGGCACGCCGGGTGCGCGGGGGCGCGCAGGAGAGCACGCAAGCATGAGGAGGGCGAGAGATGGCAGCGACCGACGGACAGATGGAAGAAGCGATCCGCGACATCCTCGCGAGTGGCGAGGAAACCGTGCGCGGGTGGAGCGACGAGCAGATCATCGCCGAAGCGCGCCGACGAGTAGGTGTCGCTGCCCCCGACCGTGCGGCGATAGCGCGCTGGGAAATCCTGGTCACCCAACTCCGTTCCGCGACAGATAACGACGGACAGACGCGCGCGCAATAGTTCAGTATCCGTCAGGCGCCGCCGTGCGCCGCTTGCCCCTGACTCTCCGGCAGGAGAGTACGCAGGTAACGGACGACCTGCCATCGTTCGGTCGGGGAGAGGCGGGTGTTGTACGGGGGCATGCCCTTGCCCGCGACACCGTTGGTGAGCAGCCAGTAGAGATCGCCGTCGGTGTAGCGCTGCCCGGTGGCCGCGGTCAGTTGCGTGCCGGGCTTGCCGTTGCCCTCGCCCGCCCGCGCCGTGACAGACGGCGCAGTTCTGCGCGTAGAGCGCGGCGCCTTGCGTGAGGATGTCCTGCGTGGCGGGGACAGGGTTCGCCCGCCCGGTGAGCGGTGTCGTCGGCACGGAGTACCACGCCATCAGCGTCGCCCCGAGCACGATCAGACCGATCGCGCCGATCCATGTCGCCCGGCGCATCGCCGACCGCGAGAGGCGGACGATCAGGCCGAAGGCGAGGAGCGCGAGGCCGATGAGCAGCGGGTCGATGCCCCGCCAGGCGTCCGGCAGCAAGCGCGGCCAGAGGAAGGGCGACGGCGAGACGGGCTCCTCGTGTAGGCCGTCGGGCGCGGCTGGAGCGCGAAGGGGAGTTGCACATCCTCCGCCACATCCTGCCGCCGCACGACCACCCGCGCGAGCCAGTTCTGGCCGATGGCGAACCATTGCCCGGTGGCGCGGTAATGTCCGTCCCCGGCGGCGACGAGCGGCACGGTGAGCAGCCCGACATCCTTGTCGCCGCTATTCAGCCAGAGCGTGACGCGCGTCACATCGGTGCGGACATTGCCCGCCGGATCGGTGATGCGCGCGTCGAAGGTCGCATCCGTCCCCTTCGTCTCGACGGTGAGTAGGCCGCGCACGCCATCCGCTTCGAGTATCGGCTGCGCCACGACGACCTCGGCGGCGGCCGAGGGCACGGCAATCGTGCTCGTCGTCGCCGCTGTGGCGGTGTTCGCGGGCGGCAGTTGCGTCAGCAGGCCGGTCAGCCCGATCACCGCGACGGCCGAGAATCACCTCCGCGCTCATGCCGCGCAGGAGCATCGTCTGGCCGCGCGCCGCCGCGACGCTCTCCGCGTCCCGCGCGATCCACCGCTTCAGTCCGAAGCGATTGAGCGCGGCGACGAGCACGATGCAGGCGACGAGCGCGATCTTGCCGATCACGACGAGGCCGTATGTCGTCGTGCCGATCGTGTCGCGCGTCGTGTGGACGGTGACGGCGTAGATACCCGTGACCGTGAGCACCGCCATACTGATCAGCGCGAGTTGCGAGAAGCGGCCGATCATCGCCGCCATTGCCTGCCGCTGCGTCGCGCCCGAGGTGCCGTGCAGCAGCGACGGCACGAGGCCGACCATCAGGATCAGGCCGCCGAACCAGAGGCTCATCGCCGTCAGATGCCCCCAGTCCGCCAGCATCGCCAGCGCGGGATGCGCCTTCACGTCGATGGCGTGGCCGCCGAAGACGGAGATCAGCAGGAGGGCGAGGCCGCCGATCAGGGCGATGCTCCACCCCCAGCGCGGCGCGGGCAGCGCCGCCTCCGCTTCCGCCGTCGCGGTCGTTGCACGGGTGGGGTTGGCGACGATGCCGAGCGGGCGACGGGGCAGGTGCAGGCGACCCATCGCCGGCAGGAGGACGAGCCACTCGCCGAGCGCGAGGAGCAGGATACCCTGCATCCGCCAGACCGCGCCGTAGGTCGTGTTCTTGACGAGGTCGGCGATCCGCCCCCACTGGAGCGCCTCGCGGAGCGTGATACCGTTGATCGTCGCCACCTGCACAATCAGCGAGAGGAGGTGCGCGCCGAGGGCGATACCGAGGGCGATGAAGAGCCAGCGTTGCATCCGCTGATCGAGCGTGCGGCGGAGGCGGTCGGCGTCCTCCTCCGGCAGCGCCTTCAGGGCGGGGAGGATGGCGAGCAGGAAAATGCCGATGCCGCCGACGAGCGCGGCAATCCCGCCGTAGCGCAACCCGCGCAGCAGCACCGCGAGGAAGGGCGGGCGGTTCGAGGTCGAGATGCCGGCGATATCCGGCACGCTCGCGACCGGCGCGGGCGGCGGATCGCCGGGCAGCGCGACGGTGAAGACGTAGGCGCCGCGCACGGGGTGGCCGTCCGGCGAGAGCACCTGCCAGAGGACGGAGTAGACGCCCGTCGCCAGTTTCGGCAGCCCGATCGTCAGCACCGACGGGTCGGTGCCGGAGGCGGGATTCGCCGAGGTCGTCACGGGTCGCTGGCGTCGCGTCGAAGACCGTCACCTTGCTGTAGCCCGGCTGGAGCGGTTCGTCGAAGTGGAGCGTCACCACCTCCGGGACATGGTCGAGCGTGCTGTTCGGCGCGGGGTCGGTCTGCAGCAGCGAGGTATGCGCCGCGACCGAGACCGGCAGCAGCGATGCGAGCGCCAGCACCACCAGAACGACGCACAGCAGACAAACGGGCATCCGTCGCCCGCCGTCTCTCCCGGTCATCGTGCTCGGAGATGGGATATTCACGCGTCTCCGCTCGTCTGTTCGCCGCAATCCGCGCCCATGCCGCCTCCGCGTAGTGTACCACCGCCCATCGTTGCCACCCCGCTACCGAGAGGATACGCCGCGCGGCGGGCATATGGATGACGATGCGTCTGCCTGTATGATGGCGTATCGGGTTCCGCGACCGGCACGAGAGGAGCAGTCATGGCAAGTGCGACGCGACCGAATATCGTCCTCGTCATCACGCACGATACCGGCACGCACCTCGGCTGCTACGGCGCGGGCGTCGCGACGCCACGGCTGGATGCGCTCGCGGCGGAGGGCATCCAGTTCCAGCAGATGCACTGCACCGCGCCGCAATGCTCGCCGAGCCGCGCCAGCCTGCTGACGGGGCAGTATCCGCACACCAACGGCATGATGGGCCTCGCCCATCGCGGCTGGGAATTACGGCCCGATGTCCGCTGCCTGCCCCAGTACCTCGCGGATGGCGGCTACGCGACCTACCTCTTCGGCTTCCAGCACGAGGCGTATCGGCACCCGGAACGGCTCGGCTACCAGCATATCGACACGTCATCCATCAAGGCGTCCGTCGTGGCGGAGAAGGTGCGCGCCTGCATCGCGAGCCAGCCCGCCGCCCCCTTCTTCATCATGGCGGGCTTCGATGAGACGCACCGCCCCTTCGACCGCCCCGGCTACGATGTCGACCCACCGGAGGCCGTCACCGTCCCGCCGTGGCTGCCGGATATCCCGCCCGTGCGCGAGGAGATCGGCCAACTGAACGGCATGGTGAAGGCGGTTGATGCGGCGGTCGGGGAGATTCGCGCCGCGATTGCCCGCCATCCGCAGGCCGCCAATACGCTCTTCATCTACACGACCGACCACGGCACCGCCATGCCGCGCGCCAAGGGGATGCTCTACGAACCGGGCACGCGCACCGCGCTCCTCATGCACTGGCCCACCGGCTTCGCGGGCGGGCGGCAGATCGACGACCTGCTCGTCAATGTCGATATGCTTGCCCACCCTGCTCGACGCGGCCGGTCTGCCGATCCCTGCCGGGCTGCACGGGCGCACCTTCCTCCCGCTCCTGCGCGGCGAGCCCTACCGCCCGCACGACCACATCTTCACCGAACTGACCTGGCACGACCGCTACAACCCGATGCGCGGCGTCCGCACGAACCGCTACACCTACGCGCGCAGTTTCATCGAGTCGCCGCTCGTCTACATGCCTTCGGACGTGCTCGCCGGCCTCTCCGGGCAGGCGCTCGCCCCCGCCTATTACGGCACTGTCCGCCCGCCCGAAGAACTCTACGACCGCGCCACCGACCCACTCGAACAGATCAATCGTCGCGGCTGACCCCGCATACGCGGACGAACTATTGCGCCTCCGCACCCTCGTCGCCGACTGGATGCGCGCGACCGACGACCCGCTCCTGCACGGCCCAGTACCGGGCAAGCCGGACGACGAACCGGGGTGGGGCTACCCGTTCCCGCCAACGCAAAAAAGGCACGTCTCGGGGCCGTATAATCATTGACACGTACGCATCGGAAGGATGTTTCCGGCATGTGGCAGCTTCCACAACAACGCGCGATGAAGAAGCTGATTCGTGTCATCCCTGTCGCACAGACACAGATGCATGCCGACATCGCGGTTACGGTCACTTCCCTCGACTGCTACGAGCACGGCTTCGATATCCATATGTACGTATGGCGCGACGCCGATGATGGTCTCATTCCACACTTCGGTATCACCGCCCTGTTCGACGGCAAACATCCCGTTCCGAGCGGTGGGAGCAGACCGCGTGAAATCGGCACGCATCATCCGCGCGATCCGCACTGGTATTTCTCCTACCGCCGTAATCCGTCTCCCTTTCCTTCGGTGCGCGTCGTGCAACTGTTCATCCCGGTGATACACCTCGCCGAGACACGACCGCACGAAACAATGCGTCTCGTGCGTGACGTGCCGGGGCCGTGGATATTCAGCGCGGCAACTTCGACCGCGAAGGTCGCCGAGGATACGGAATCTTTGGCAATATCTTTTGAGGAATTTGATCGAGCATGGGCGAACCCGGAACGGGTGCAAAGCCTACGAGAAAAACGTCAGCAACGGACAATGCCAAAGTATGGCTCCGTTTATGATCTCGTCCTCAACACGATTTACCGCTACGACCCGTGGGGAGTCGGATGGAAAACCGACGTGCCGTTCGGCGCGGAAGAATACAGTCTGGAAGCTGACAAGATCATGGATCGACTATCCGATGCCCGATCTGTGGACGATGTGCGGCGCATCGTCTATGAGGTCATGGGCGACTACTATGGCGGTAAGGAAATGGGTGGCGAGGAACGATACATCGAGATAGCCCAAGAGATCTGGCTGGGTTGTCAGGACGTACAATAGCCGCGCACGCCCATCAATGCATGAGGATATAGTCTCTCAGCCGCTCCGCGAGCGGCGTCGTCACCGCGCTCGGTAGCGGATGCGCCGCTTTGCTGCCGTTCGCCGAAAACACGCCGATTCCTTTGAGCGCATCCGGCCAATCCGGGAGGCGCGCGATAACGTGGAAGTGGACATGCGCGTGCCCTGTCGCCTCGGCGAACTGCACGACATACTCCTTTTCCGTGCCGAGGACGGCATGCAGTGCGCGGGTGACGCGACCGAGCACATCGCCAAATGCGGCCAATTCCTCGGAGGTCAGATCGTGGATCGCGGGGCAGTGACGATTCAGGACGACAACAAGCCAGCCGAGAATCTCGGTCGGGTGCCCGTGCTCGACAATCCAATGCGGTGTTTCGAGAATACGCGGGGCGTTCGTCAAAGAAATCTCGCCGCGAATCGCACGGCAAGACTGACATTGCGGATCGAGAACGGCCGTGTGATCTTCCATGAGGCGATGGTAGTGCGTCGCCACGCGGGATGCAAACTCGTATCGACAACCGGGATGCATCCCAATGGTAGCGCAGACTTTCCAGCCTGCGCTACTGACATTCCGCGAAGGCTTCGGCAGCGGCTGCGATGGTCTGATCGATCTCCGCATCGGTGTGGGCGAGGGAGATGAAGCCCGCTTCGTACTGCGAGGGGGCGAGGTAGACGCCGCGCTGCAACATGCCGTGGAAGAAGCGGCCGAACATCGCCGTGTCGCTCGTCTTGGCGGTGGCGTAGTCGCGCACCGGGCCGGCGGCGAAGAAGCCGCAGAACATCGTGCCGACATGCGTGCCGAAATACGGGACGCCCGCCGCCTTCGCCGCCGCGCCGAGGCCGTCCGCAAGCATCGTTGTCCGCCGCTCCAGTTCATCCCAGACGCCGGGCTGCTGGAGCGCGGTGAGCGTCGCGATGCCCGGCCGCCATCGCCAGCGGGTTGCCGCTGAGCGTGCCCGCCTGATAGACGGGGCCGCTCGGCGCGATCATCCGCATCAGGTCGGCGCGGCCGCCGTACGCGCCGACCGGCAAGCCGCCGCCGATCACCTTGCCGAGCGCGGAGAGGTCCGGCGTCACGCCATAGAGCGCCTGCGCGCCGCCGGGGTGGACGCGGAAGCCCGTCATCACCTCGTCGAAGATCAGCAGCGTGCCCGCCTCGTCGCACGCCGCGCGCAACCCGGCGAGAAAGCCCGGCTCCGGCGGCACGACGCCCATATTGCCCGCGACCGGCTCGACGATGATGGCGGCAATCGCGCCGGGATTCTCCGCGAGGAGCGTTTGCACCGCCGCGAGATCGTTGAAGGGCGCGGTGAGCGTGTCGGCGGCGGTGGCGGGCGTCACGCCGGGCGAATCGGGCAGGCCGAGCGTCGCGACGCCCGATCCGGCCTTGCTGAGCAGGAAATCGGCGTGGCCGTGGTAGCAGCCGTCGAACTTGATGATCTTGCTCCGCCCGGTCGCCGCCCGCGCCAGCCGCAGGACGCTCATCGTCGCCTCGGTGCCGGAGTTGACGAAGCGGACCATCTCGATGGCGGGCATCGTCGCGACGACCATCTCCGCCAGTTGCGTCTCCATCTGCGTCGGCGCGCCGAAACTCGTGCCGCGTACCGCCTGCTCCGTGATCGCCCGCACGACCGCGGGGTGCGCGTGGCCGAGGATCAGCGGCCCCCAGGAGAGGACGTAGTCGATGTACCGCTGCCCGTCCACATCATAGAGATGCGCACCCTCACCCCGCTCGATGAAGCGCGGGTGCCCGCCCACGGCGCGGAAGGCGCGCACCGGCGAATTGACGCCGCCGGGGATCACCCGCTGCGCCTCGGCAAACAGTTCATCTGATCGCGTCTGCGTCGTCGTGCTCATGTATTCGCCCCTCTGTATGATTCCTCACCACCAAGACACCAAGAGGGATCAAGATGTTTCTTTTGTCCTCTGTGTTCTTGGTGCTCTTGGTGTCTTGGTGGTTTGCGTTCCCATCTATTGCTCTGCCCCCGACACACCGAAGAGGTCGCCCGCGACGGTGGCGTAGTCGGGCGCGGCGGACATCTCCTTGAGGCGGACGGTCGGGTGATGCAGCAGTTTGTTGACGATGGACTTCGTCAGCGCATCGAGGCGGGCGGCATCGGCGGTGTCGCCGCCGTCCCGCTGGAGGAAGCGGCGCAGTTCGGCGGCGCGGATGCGCTCGGCCTCGTCGCGCATCGCGCTGATGATCGGTGTGACGGCGCGCGCCGCCTGCCAGCGGGCGAAGTCGGCCTTCCCCTCGGCGAGGATTGCCTCGGCGCGCGGGATTTCCGCCTGCCGCTTCGCCTGGTCGGCATCGACCAGTTCCGCGAGATCGTCCACCGTCGCGACGCTCACCTGCGGCAGGGCGGCGACGGCGGGCTCGATATCGCGCGGCACGGCGAGGTCCACGCAGTGCAGCGGGCGGCCGGGGCGCTGCCGCATCGCCGCCGCCACCGCCTCCGCCCGCACGACCGCATCCGGCGCGGCGGTGGCGGAGATGATGATGTCTGCCTCCGCGAAGGCATCGGCGCGGCGTTCCCACGGCACGCTCTCGCCCTTGACGCGTCCGGCGAGTTCATTGGCACGCTCCGCGTTGCGGTTGGCGATCAGGATGCGCCCGGCGTCGTGCTTGTGCAGGTACCAGGCGGCCCGCTGGCCCATCTGCCCCGCCCCGAGGACGAGCGCCGTCGGCTGCGCCAATTGCGCGGACCGCAAGGCAATTGCCGCGCCAGTGTAGCCGACCGAGACGCGGCGATTGAGCGTCGTCTCGCTATGTACGCGCTTGGCGGCGTGCATCGCCCGCTGGAAGAGCGCGGCGAGCACCGGCCCCGCTGTACACGCGGCACGCGCGGCCGCATAGGCGTCGCCCACCTGCCCGAGAATCTGGCTGTCCCCCAGCACCGGCGACGCCAACCCCGCCGCCAGCGCGAAGAGGTGATCAACAACCTCCTGATCGGTGCGGGAGACGAGATGCGGCAGGAACTCCGCCGACGGCACGCCATGCGCGTCGCCCAGGAAGCGGATGAGCGCCTCTCGCCCGGCCTCGCCATCCCGCGCGACCGCGTAGCATTCGAGACGATGGCACGTCGAGAGGATGATCCCTTCCATCAGGCCGGACGCCGCATCCTCCGCGACGGACCGGAGCGCATCGAGGCCGCTCGTGAGCGTTTCATGTGGAAATGCCAGCCGCTCCCGCAAAGCGAGCGGCGCGGTCCCGGTGTGCAGCCCGACGGCGATTAAGTCCATGCGATCATTACCCCGATCAGTCCCCGGCGGTCTGCGCGGCGAGCCGCTGCCGCGATGGCTTCTCCAGTTCGCCCGCGACGATGGCGGCGAGCGAGCGCACAAAGAGCGGCGAGGTATTCAGCGACTCGATGCGGACGAAGGCAATCCCCTCGCGCTCCGCCTCCTCGCGCGCGCCGTGGTCGATGTCGTAGAGGATTTCCAGATGGTCGGCGAGGAACTGCACCGGCGCCATCAGCACCTCGCGGTGCCCCGCCTTCGCCAACTCGGGCATGATGTCCTTGAAATCCGGCTTCAGCCACTCGCCCGGTTCGTGCCCGGCGCTCTGATAGCAGAACATCCACTGCGACGCGGGTAGGCCGACGCGATCGGCGATGGCGCGCGCCGTTTCCTGCAACTGCTCGATATACTCCGGCTCCTGATCCGTCACCCGCTTCGGCATGCTGTGCGCGCTGAAGAGGACGGGCACGCGGTCGCGAATCTCCGGCGGGAAGCGGTCGAGCCCCTGCCGCACGCGCTCCGCCAAAGCCTCCTGAAAGAGCGGTTCGTCGTACCACGCCCCGGCCATTGTCACGGCGGGTGCGTCATCGCCGAGCGCGGCGATTGCGGCGTCCAGCGCGCGGATGTAGCCGCCCATGATGATCGGCGAGTACTGCGGCGACATGATGATGCCGATGATCCGATCCATGCCCGCATCCGCCATCTCGCGGACTGCCTGCGTGATGCTCGGCTCTGAGAAGCGCATGCCGATGCCGACGCGGAATTGCGGCCCGTCCGGGAACTGGCGAGACAGTTCCTCCCGCACGGCGGCCGCCTGCTCCCGCGTGCGCGCGATCAGCGGCGAACCGCCGATCAGGTCATACCGCCGCGTGAACTCCGCCTCCAATTCGTGCAGTTCCTCCGCCGGTATCTGCCGACCGCCGCGCACATTGGAGAGGTACTGCGGCACATCCGCGAGCGTCGCGGGCGAGCCGTAGGTGAGAAGTAAGACGCCGATCGTTTCCATTTGCCTACCCCCGGCCCCTCCCGACACGGGAGGGGAGAACATACAAAGTGCCGTGCCCCGCCAGCAAACACCCTGCCCAATCGAGCGGGCGCATCCTATGCGCCCCCACCGCTCCCCCTCTCCATCGCGATGGAGAGGGGGCCGGGGGGTGCGGTTCATCCCCGCGCCGTCGCCGTATGCACCGCCTCAACCAGGCGCGCGAGCATCGCCGGGTCGGTCTCCGGCATCACGCCGTGACCGAGATTGAAGACATGGCCGGGCCGGTTCGCTGCGCGGGCCAGCACATCCCGCATCCCCGCCTCGATGGCGGGCCAGGGTGCGAGCATCCGCGTGCCATCGAGATTGCCCTGAATGCCCTTATCGAAGCCGATGCGCGCCCAGGCATCATCGAGATTGACCCGCCAATCCACGCTCATCAGGTCGCCGCCCGCCTCGGCCATCAGTTCGAGCAGGCTCGCATTGCCGGTGCCGAAGTGGATCGCCGGCGTGCCCGTCTCCGCGAGCGCGGTGAAGATGCGCCGGGTGTGCGGCAAGACGTACTGTTTGTAGTCCTCCGGGTTGAGCGCGCCGACCCAGCTATCGAAAACCTGAATGACCTGCGCTCCCGCATCGATCTGCGCCTTCAGATAGACGATCATCGAGTCGGCGAGGAGGGAAAGCAGCGCATTCCAGACATCGGGCTGGCCGAACATCAGCCCCTTGGCCTTCTCGAACGTGCGCGATGGCCCGCCCTCGATCAGGTACGAAGCGAGCGTGAAGGGCGCGCCGGAGAAGCCGATCACCGCCTGCTTGCCGGAGAGCTCGCGCCGCACGATGCGGATCGCGTCGAGGACGGGCTGCACATCCGGCGGCTCCATCGTCCGCAACTGCTGCACGTCCGCCATCGTGCGGATCGGATGATGGATGACCGGGCCGCCCTGCTGGATTTCGAGCGAGATACCCATCCCTTCGAGCGGGATCATGATGTCCGCGAACATCACCGCCGCGTCCACCCCGAAGGTATCAACGGGCATCAACGTCACCTGCGCGCTCAGCTCGGGTGTCTTGGCGATCTCCAGGATGCCGTATTTCTGGCGCATTGCGCGGTACTCCGCGAGGCAGCGCCCCGCCTGCCGCATGAACCAGACCGGCGTGCAATCCGGCTGCCGGCGCCCGCACGCATCGAGCATCCGCGCCTCACCCGTCCCCCGCTTCGCCCCTGCCGCTGTCACCATCTCCCGCATCATTCAGCCTTTCGTATTGAACCACAGAGGCACAGAGAGCACAGAGAAATACCCGAGAGAATCCGTGCTTTTATTCTTTCTCTTCTTTCCCTCTCTGTGTCCTCTGTGCCTCCGTGGTTAAATTACTTCGTCCCCGGCTAGTCAGCGACGGTGGAAGGCTGCGGGAGGACGCGGAGGGCGCCGCCCCATTCCTCGGCGAGCCAGTGGGCGACCTCGACGGCGGCGTAGGTGATGATGCTGTCCGCGCCGGCGCGTTTGATGCTGGTCAGCGCTTCGAGCATGGCGCGGCGCTCATCCAAGAGACCGTGCGCGGCGGCATTCTTGAGCATCGAGTACTCGCCGCTCACCTGATAGGCCGTGATCGGCAGATCGAATGCCGCGCGCGCCTGCGCCAGCACATCGAGGTACGGCATCGCGGGCTTGACCATCACCATGTCCGCGCCCTCGGCGATGTCCGCCGCGATCTCTCTGAGCGCCTCGCGGCCGTTCGCCGGATCCATCTGGTGCGAGCGGCGGTCGCCGTGCGACGGGGCGGAATGCGCCGCCTCGCGGAATGGCCCGTAGAAGGCGGAGGCGAACTTGGCGGCGTATGCCATGATCGGCGTCTCGACAAACCCCTCGCTGTCCAGCGTGGCGCGGATGGCGGCGATCCGGCCATCCATCATATCGGACGGCGCGACGATGTCCGCCCCGGCCTCGGCGTGCGAGAGCGCGACGCGGGCGAGCACCGGCAGCGTCGTGTCGTTATCGATCGTGCCGCGATCGGTGAGCAGGCCGCAGTGGCCGTGATCGGTATAGGCGCAGAGGCAAACATCGGTGATGACGACGACTGCGGGGAAGTCCGCCTTGATACGCCGCACCGCCTGCTGCACGATCCCGTCCGACGCGAACGCCTCCGACGCGCCGGAGTCCTTCGTCTCCGGCAGGCCGAAGAGGAGCACGCTCGTCACGCCCGCCGCCACCGCCTCCTCGACCGCGTAGGGCAGACGATCGACGGAGAGGTGGTAAACGCCGGGCATCGCGCCGATCTCCTCGCGCACCTCGAAGCCGTGCGTGACGAAGAGGGGCAGGATGAACTCCGCCGGGTGCAGCCGCGTCTCCCGCACGAGGCGGCGGAGCGACGGGGTCTGCCGCAGGCGGCGGAAGCGCTGGAAGGGCGGCACCGAGATCGCGAGCGAGTCGTTCATACGCGGGCTCCTGTCCGGGAATCGATCAATGCGGCGACGAGGCCGTCGTTCGAGTGTTCGCTGGCGACGAACGCGGGCGTCATGCCGAGAGCGCGCACCGCGTCCGCCGTGACGGGGCCGATGCAGGCGAGCGGGATACGGCGCAGCGTTTTGATGTCGCCGTCGAGTAGTTCAAGGAGGCCGCGCACAGTGCTCGGACTGGTGACGAGGGCGCAATCGATCTGCCCCGCCGCCAGCCATGTCCGCATGTCTGCCGCAGCGTCCGTGTTCAGTTCGGTCTGATAGGCGGGCGCGACATCGACCACCGCGCCCGCCGCGCGCAGGCTGGTCGCGAGTACATCGCGCGAGGTGACGGGTTGCGGCAGGAGCACGCGCGATCCCGCCCCGACGCCCGCCGCAATTCGTGCATCCCGCAGCGATTCCGCGACGGCCTCCGGCGGGATGAGATCGGCTGCCATGCCGTGGGAGGCGAGCATACGCGCCGTGCTGCTGCCGATTACCGCCAACTTGCACGCGCGCGGCAGATCGGGATCAAGGCCGAGTGTTGCCAGCCGCGCGAAGGTGCGGGCGACGCCATTGGCGCTCGTCCAGGCGATCCAGTCGTAGCAGCGCAGGTGGCGGAGGGCCGCATCGAGGGCGCCGTACGAGGGCGGATCGGCGATGCGGATGGTCGGCGCGTGGTGTACCGTCGCGCCAAGCGCTTCCAGCCGCTCGATCAGCGCGCCTGACTGCCCTTCCGGCCGCGTGACGACGATGCCGAGACCGTCGAGCGGTCGTACGATCCCGTTCACGCGCGCACCCCGCTGACGAGGCCAAGGGCCGCCGCCAATTGCCCGCCCGCGCGGGATGGGTCGGCGGCGGGCGCGGTCTGTGTGACCCAGCGAGCATTGGCGTAATCCATATCCGCTGTCATGCCCCACAGCCGCAGTGCATCGTTCTCCAACATGGCGTACGCGGCGAGCGGCATCGTGCAGCCCGCACCGGCAGCGACGAGTACGGCACGCTCGGCCGTGACGGCGGCGCGCGTCGGCTGATGATCGATCCGGGCGAGCATGGCGCGCGGTGGCGCATCGTCGGCGCGACATTCGATGGCGAGCGCGCCCTGTCCCGGCGACGGTACGAAGCGATCGACCGGCAGATATTCCGTGATCCGCTCCTGCCAGCCCATGCGGTCCAATCCCGCCGCCGCGACGATGATGCCGTCGTACTCAGGCTCGGCGGACTTGCGGAGCCGCGTGTCGAGGTTGCCGCGCAGTTCGACGATCTCGATACGCGGATTGATCGCCCGCGCCTGCACTGCGCGGCGGCGACTGCTCGTGCCGACACGCGCGCCGGGCGGCAAGGCCGCGAGCGACAGGCCGTGGCGGGAGATGAAGACATCGCGCGGGTCGGCGCGTTCGGGGAAGGCCGCGAGCGCGAGACCGTCCGGCGTCGCGGGCGGCAGGTCTTTCGCGCTATGCACCGCCATATCGGCCTCGCCGCGCAGAAGTGCGTCCTGCAAGGCAACGGTGAAGACGCCCTGCCCGCCGAGGACGGTGAGCGGCGTGACCTTATCCCGGTCACCCTCGGTGCGGATGATCGTCGGTTCGTAGCGGGAATCGGGATCGACGGCGGAGAGTGCGGCGATGGCGAGCGCCGTCTGTTCGAGCGCGAGCGCGCTGCCGCGGGTGCCGACGCGCACAATGCGCGGATTGCTCATCACGCCACCACCGGGAGTGCGATTAAAGAACAACGAAAATGACACATCGAAATCAGGCGCACCATCATTGTGCTTCCCTTCATGATGGGGCGCCGTTGCCCCCTCACGGCGAAGCGTAGAACGCACCCGCTCGCTCGTCAAAGTCTCGTGCGCGATTTACCCAGAATTTCCGAGAATTGCCGGATCGGGGAAACCGGAGGGAACCGCAGAGAACGCAAAGAATGCAGAGATCGCAAAGAGGGAATGGGAGGAGAAGAAACCGTGTAGGTCCTTTGCGGTCTTTGCGTCGTTCGTGTGCTTTCCGTCGATTCAGTTTTGCTCTTCTTGCTAGTGCAACACAAACCACGCGACTGCCGCGAGGGCGAGGAGGGGGAGGAGGATTGCCAAGGGGCGCAATGCCCACGCGGGGATTGGGCAGCGCGCGG
The DNA here is from genome assembly GCA_963847195.1 of uncultured Chloroflexia bacterium. Classification (GTDB taxonomy): domain Bacteria; phylum Chloroflexota; class Chloroflexia; order Thermomicrobiales; family JALYUS01; genus JALYUS01. The sequence goes on from CAWJZC010000010.1 coordinate 252,639, forward strand.
CGTCCTGTTCTTCGTCGGGGAGGGGGAGGGAATCACTCATCTGCGGAGTATCGCACAGCGGCGGGGATTATGCAGGTTGCATCGCGTAGATGGCGAGCATCACCATGCTGAAGCCGATCAGCACCTGGCCCGCCCGACGGAGATAGACCGCGCGCCCGTCGTGCGCCATCACGAAGCCCGGCAGCACCGCCATCGTCAGGCCGCAGGCGAGATAGAACCCCATCATGTGTTCAATGACCGTTCGTGTCATCATGTTTGTACTCACATTGCTCATGCCACAGCCGAACGCGCCCCGCGCGGCCTCTCTTGCCCAATAGCACACGCCGTGCCATCATCACATGAAGGACTGAGAAGTCATAGCACGCTCAGTCCTCAGTCCTCAATCCTTCGCGAACGGAGTGAGCGATGTACGACGACCTCGTGACACCGGAACTGCTCGCGCGGCAGATTCTCGATTTCCGGCAGATGCAATCGTTCGCGGAAGAGCCCTTCGTGATCGTCGAGGGCGAGGGGCTGAGTGTCACCGATCACACCGGCAAGCAGTACCTCGATGGGCTCTCCGGCGTCTTCGTCAACTCGGTCGGGCATCGCAATCGGGCGGTGATCGGCGCGATGGCGGAGCAACTGCACACGCTCGCCTTCGCGCCTCCGCTCGCCGGGACGAACCCGACCGCGCTCGAACTGACGCGCGACGTGCTGGCATTCGCGGGCAACGGCTTCGGCGCGGTCAAGCTGCTCTCCGGCGGCTCGGAGGCGACCGAGGCGGCGATGAAGATGGCGCGGCAGTATCACAAGCAGACGGGCCACCCGAATAAGTACAAAATCCTCGCCCGGTACGGCGGCTACCACGGCGCGACCATGGGCGCGCTCTCCGCTTCCGGCGGCTGGGAGCGCAAGAGCGTTTTCGAGCCGCTCGTCGCGGGCTTCCTGCACGTCCACCCGCCGACCTGCAACGCCTGCCCCTACGATCACACGCTGGACGAATGCCGCGCGCACGACCTCTTCACCTGCGCCCGGCACGTCGAGCGGACGATCCTCGCGGAGGACCCGGAGACGGTCGCCGCCGTGATCGTCGAGCCGATCAGCGTCAGCGGCGCGGGCTTTACGGTGCCGCCCGCCGAATATCTGCCGATGCTCCGGGCGATGTGCGACAAGTACAATGTGCTACTGATTCTGGACGAAATCATCACCGGCTTCGGGCGGCTCGGCACGAAGTTCGGTGGGGAGTACTTCGGCGTCGTGCCGGACCTGTTGTGCGTCGGCAAGGGGATGAGCGGCGGCTACGCGCCCCTCTCGGCGGTGCTGGTGCAGGAGAAGGTGCAGCAAGCCTTCCTCGGTACGCCCGAGGAGCGGCGCGAGTTCCACCACGGCCACACGTACGGCGGCAACCCCGTCGCGGCGGCGGCCGGGTTGGCGGTGCTGCAACTGATGCGCGATCAACATCTCGTCGAGAACGCGGCGGCGATGGGCGTGGTGCTGCGCGACCACCTGAGCGGCATGGCGGGGCGATTGCCGGGCATCCGCAACGTCCGGGGCGCGGGGCTCTTGCAGGGCTTCGACCTCGACCCCGCCGTCTACGGCCCCGCCCCCGGCCCGGCGGTCGAGCAGGCGGCGCGCGAGCACGGCCTACTGGCGCGCATCGGCAAGAACTTCGTCGTCTTCGCCCCACCGCTGACCATTGATGCGGCGGGCATCGCGACGATGGTGGACCGTTTGGAGACGAGCATCGCGGCGGTGGCGGGATAGACCTCACCCCCGGCCCCTCTCCTTTGCCAGAGCAAAGGAGAGGGGAGAAATACCAATGCCCTTGGTTCCCGTATTGCTCCCCCTCTCCTTCGCTTGTCAGCGAAGGAGAGGGGGCCCGGGGGATGAGGCTCCCCCTTATTTCGGCGGGTCGTGCGGGCTGGCGTCCGTGACGGAGACGGTATCGTACGCGCGGGTGAAGATGTTGTTGTTCGGCACGAGATAGCCTTGCTTGTTCTTGGGGATTCCGGTCACCCACGGCTTGATCGCGTAGTTGATCGTCTGCCAGTAGAGCGGCATGTAGATCCACTGCGTCTGCATCCGCGTCTCCGCCTGATAGTACAGGTCCAGCCGCTTCGCCTTGTCCGGCTCCGCCGCCGCCCGCTTGCACAGGTCGTCGAACGTCGGGTCGCTCCAGGACTGCCGGGCGGCGCCCTTATTGTGCAGGGCGAAGGTCTGATAGTACTCATTGTGCGGGTCCGGGTAGTCCTGATACCAGCGATACAAGAGGAACTGCACGTCGAGTGCGAAGCGCCGCGCGTTCCAGACCTTCGCGTCCAGCGGCTCGATCTGGACGTCCATGTTGATCGAATCCTTCAGTTGCCGGGCGATTTCGTCCGGGAACCCCGCCGGAATATCGGTGTCCGAGACATTGTAGGTGAGCGTCACCTTCGGCCAGTTGCGCCCGCCTTCGTACGTCGTCCCCTTCAGCGCGTCCAGCGCGGCGGTCTTATCGAACTTCTGCAGGTTCTTCAGCTTGTTGTCGTTGTCGTCGAAGAAGCCGAAGACCCCCGGCGCCGTCATCGCGTAGGCGGTGGTGTGGATCTTCCTGCCCACCTGATTGACGAGCCGGTCCTTGTCGATCGAGAGCAGGGTAGCCTTGCGCACTTCCGGCTTGTCGAACGGCGGGTGGCCGACATCCGGCACAAGGAAGCGAGTATTCGGGTTAATGTACGGGAAGACCTCGCCCTTCAACTTCGCGTCGCTCTTGAAGCGATCCACCTCGGTGGCCGGGATCTCTTGCCAGTCGATATCGCTGTTCTCGTACGGCAGGGTGCTCTTCACCAGATCGGGGAGAATCTTGCGGGTGAGGTATCGCTGCCGGATCGTGGATGCACCCCAATACTTGTCGTTCTTGACGAAGTCGATGGAGACGTTGTGCTTCCACGCTGTGATGATGTACGGGCCGGCCGAGACCACCGGCGCGCCCGTCTTGCCGGGATCGGTCCACGAGGAGACGCCCTTGCTGTCCGCGTACTTCTTCACCTGGTCCTCGCGTGCGAGCGCGGCGGCGAGGAAGGCATATTGACCGGGGATCAGCCCGTAGGCTTCCGCACCCGTGACTTCATACGTGCTGTCATCCACGGCGCGAACCCCGACCGCGGCGGCCAATTTGTCGAGGTTCGGATCGTCCGCCTTCGCGCCGGAGAACTCGGCCACGCCCTTGATGACACCGTCCCAGAAGGAGCCGTAGCCGTTGCCGGTGCGCGGGTCGACCTGCCGCTTCAGGGAATAGACGAAGTCCTGGGCCGTCACCGGGACGCCGTCGCTCCACGTCACGCCCTTGCGGAGCTTGAATGTGAAGACCGGGCCGCTATTCGTGTAGGACTCCGCGATGTCAGGTTGGATGTTGAAGTCCTGATCGTACTTGAGGAGGGTGCCGAGATGCTCAGTCGGCCCCTGATTGTAGGTGTCGCGGTTGGTGTCGTTGTCCACCGGCTCCGTCGTGATCCAGGCGACGAGTTGCTTCTTGCTCTCCGGGCCGGTGGCCACCGCCGCCGTGGGGGCGGCGGTCGCAGCGGTGGACGGAGCGGTGGTGCCGGTCGTCACGGACGATGCGCCGGTCGTCGATGCGGCGGCTGGCGCGCTCGTGGCAGCTGCAGTGGTCGGCGCGGCCGCTGCGGCGGTCGTTGGCGCGGCCGCACTGCTTGCCGCCTTGGTCGGCGCGGCAGTGGGCGCGGGTGTCGCGGTTGGGCTACTGCTGCCACCGCACGCGGCGAGGGCGGCGCTCCCCGCCGCAGCGCTCGCCAGCGCCAAGAAGGTACGACGCGGCATCCCCGCGCCGCGGAGATTGCGCTCCAATCGGGCAAGCATCTCCGGATTACCTGCCACCACCCGATCACCGGTCCGTTCGTTCCCACCCATGCCCGTTTCTCCCCTCTGCATCGGCGGACACCTGCCGACACTGATGCCTCCCCGAGGCGCCAATTCTAGGGCCTTGCATCCCTATGCCAAAACGAGCGACGAACTGAATGATCGCCTCTCGTGGATGCCATAAAAACGCGCTACCCGAGCGTAACTGTGTTCTTTTGGGCCGCACTACGTACGAAGCACAAAGAAACCGGATGGCGCTTTGGATTTTCTTACAACGATCGAACGCAAGTATAGCATCGAGAAAACGTCTTGTCAAGCAGATGTGTTATATTAGTGATGATATTTGCGACGATGGCACAGCGAATCTGGCATCGTTTTCAGCACATCGCTTCGCGTCCGCGCATTGGCGACTGCGTATCTCGCACAGTATGATGCGCGTCTATCGCGTACGGCTGGCACGGGGAGGGATGATATGAAGAAGATGACTGCGGTGGATTCGCTCGTTACGACACAGTGGCTTCGGGAGCATCTGAACGACCCGAACATCCGCATACTCGACGCACGCGGCTACGTGCATCACATCGACGACGGCAAGGGGAACATGGTCGTCCAGTACGCGGGCGCGAAAGAGGAGTACGACGCGGCGCACATCCCCGGCGCGGTCTATGTCGATTGGACATCGGACATCACCGACCCGGACGATGCGGTGCCTGTGCAGATCGCGCCGCCGGAGCGGTTCGCCGCCTGGGCATCGCGCGCGGGGATCGGCGACGAGACGCATGTCATCGTCTACGATCACTCCGGCGGCACGATCGCCACGCGCGTCTGGTGGGACCTGATGTACTACGGCCACGACCGCGTCTCCGTGCTGAACGGCGGTTGGAAGCAATGGTCATCCGAGGGTTTGCCGACAAGCGCGGACGCGCCCGAAGTCGCTCCAGCCACCTTCACGCCCCGCATGCGCCCGGCGATGCGCAAGACGGTGGACGAGGTCGCCCAGATCAGCGACGCGCGCTCTGCCTTGCTCGTGGACGCCCGCGCATCGGATCAGTACGCCGGTGCGGTCGTCCGCAGCGGCCGCGCGGGGCACATCCCCGGCGCGATCAACCTCCCCTCCACGACGCTCTTCGACCCCGCGACGGGCGCATGGAAGAGCGATGACGAACTCGCCGCCATCCTGCGCGATGCCGGCGTCTCCGGCGATCAACCGACCGTCGCCTACTGCGGCGGCGGCGTGAGCGCGACGAGCGTCCTCTTCGCCATGCACCGCACCGGCCACCACCACTGGGCGAACTACGACGGCTCCTGGAACGAATGGGGCCTGCGCACCGACCTCCCCACCGAGTCCAGCCCAAGTCACTGACCGGAAGCGATGTGAACCACAGAGGCACAGAGGACACAGAGAGGGAAAAGAGAAAACAGGGGTGCTTCTTTGTGTTTGCTCCGTGTACTCTGTGCCTCTGTGGCTCAGCATTCTATCGAGCGAGGAGCTTGCATATGCAGCAGGTAGGGGCGGCGCGGATACAGGGGTTCGGGACGTCGATTTTTACAGAGATGACGCGGCTGGCGATCAAGCATCAGGCGGTCAATCTCGGGCAGGGGTTCCCGGACTTCGCGGGGCCGGATTTCGTCAAGGACGCGGCGGCGGCGGCGATCTTCGCCGACCATAACCAGTACGCACCCAGCCACGGCGTGCCCCGGCTGCGCAACGCCATCGCCGATACCTGGGGCGCGACCTACGGGCGTGAAATCGACCCGGACAGCGAAGTGACGGTGACAACCGGCGCGACGGAGGGGATGCACGCCGCGCTCCTGGCCCTCGTCGACCCCGGCGATGAGGTGATCCTCTTCGAGCCCTTCTACGACGCCTACGTGGGCGATATCACCTACGCCGGGGGCGTGCCGCGCTATATCACCCTCCAGCCGCCCGACTGGTCGTTCGACCCGGACGCGCTCGCCGCCGCCTTCAATGAGAAGACGAAGGTCATCATCCTCAACACGCCGCACAACCCGACCGGCAAGGTTTTCTCGCGGGACGATCTCGCCCGGATCGCCGCCCTTTGCCAGCAGCACGATGTCATCGCCATCACCGACGAGGTGTACGACCGGATCATCTTCGACGCCGCCGTCCATGTGCCGCTCGCCACCCTGCCCGGCATGTGGGAGCGGACGTTGACCCTCAACAGCACGGGCAAGACCTTCAGCATGACGGGCTGGAAGATCGGCTACGCGATCGGCCCGGCGCACCTCAACGCCGCGCTGCGCACCGTCCACCAGTTCAGCGTCTTCGCCACCGCGACGCCCTTCCAGGAAGCGATGGCGACCGCCTTCCAGGAGGCCGATGCGCGCGGCTACTACGCGCAACTGAAGCGCGATTACACCGCCCGGCGCGACGCGATGCGCGCCATGCTGGAAGGCGCGGGGCTGCCGACGCTCGCGGCGGGCGGTACCTTCTTCCTCCTCGCCGATGTCAGCGGCTTCGGCAAGCCGGATGACGTGGCGGCCTGCTTCCATCTGATCGAGACGGCGGGCGTCGTCGGCATCCCGCCCTCGGTCTTCTATGCGGATGCCAGCCGCGCCGCGCTGCTCATCCGCTTCTGCTTCGCCAAGACGCCCCAAACCCTCGCCGCCGCCGCCGAACGCTTCGCCGCGTTAGCAGGCAGCATACCGAGCACCGGGCACAAATCGTTGTGACAATGGGGCGTTCTGCCCGCTGCCTGCTGTCTGCTCACATTGACAGCCGCGCCATTCCGCACGATAATTACGGTGTGCAGTCTTCGGGGCAGGGTGTAATCCCCGACCGGCGGTGAGGCAGTCGTTACCCGCATGCCAAGCCCGCGAGCCATACCGATACGTCCCAACGGGTATGGCAGATTCCGGTGTGATTCCGGGGCCGACGGTGAGAGTCCGGATGGGAGAAGACGCATCGCACTGCGTGGCGGGTAACGCGATCCCGGAGGGGACGCGCATTTTCCGGCGACACAGGTTTCAACCTGTGTCTCGATAGCAGGTTACAAACCTGCTCCGCCGTACATGCGCGCACCTGATCGGCATCTGCTCGCACGCACGCCCCGACGACTGCGGTCGCCGGGATTTTTTATGCCCCCGGCGCGTTACTCCGTACCGGGAGGTAAGCCGGATGGTTGGGACACTGGAACGCACGCAACAGATGGCGCCACGACCGCCCGAGGCCGCCGATCCGCCGCGACAGAGAGCGGCACGATCGCGGCAGGGCGCGACCTGGCTCAACGCGCTCGCCCCGCTCGTCGCCTTCGCGCTGCTCATCGCTGCCTGGAAGGTCGTTGTGGTCGTCGGCGGCTACCCGGCCTTTCTGCTGCCGCCGCCGGAGGCGGTCGCGCGCTCGTTCTGGGACGCGCTGCGCAGCGGTCTTCTCTGGCCGCATATCCGCACGACGCTGATCGAGGCGGGATATGGCGCGCTCCTCGGCATTACGGTCGCCTTCGTGCTCGGCTACATCGTCGTGCATCTGCCGCTCCTGGACCGCGCCATCGCGCCGGTGATTGCGGCGAGCCAGGCGCTCCCCGCAGTCGCCATCGCGCCGATCATCATCCTCTGGTTCGGCACCGGGCTGCTGCCGAAGGTACTCATCTGCGCCCTGATCGTCTTCTTCCCCGTCCTCGTGACGTGGACGGTCGGGCTGCGGGGCATCGACCCGGCGCTGATCGATGTGGCGCGCATCTACGGCGCGAGCCGCTGGCAGATGCTCCGCTACGTCGAGATTCCCCTCGCGCTGCGCTCGTTGCTTGGTGGCGTGCGCATCGCCTTCACGCTCGCCGTGACGGGCGCGGTGATCGGCGAGTTCGTCTCCGCGAACCGGGGGCTCGGCTACCTGCTCAAGCAGGCGGAGTTCCTCTACGACACGCCGCTCAAGTTCGTCGCGCTCTTCTGTCTGATGGCGATTGCCGCCCTCGGTTACGCCGCCGTTGCCCTATTCGAACGTTTGCTACTCTCGTGGGAGGAAGCCTGATGCATCGCCGCACATTGCTGATCGCCGCCGCCAATGCGTCGATTGGCGCCCTGCTCGCCGCCTGCGGGTCGTCGAGCGCGACGGCCACGCCGAATACCATCGCGCTGCCCCCCACCCGTGCCGCGACAGCCGCCGCCGGTACGACGGGCGCCGCGAGCACGACCGCCGCGTCATCTGCCGCCTCCGGCACGCCGCTGACGAGCGTCAAACTCGCCATTTCGTATATCCCGAATGTCCAGTTCGCGAACTTCTACGTCGCGGATGCGAAGGGACGCTTCGCAGCCGAGGGGTTGAAGGTCGCCTACGACTACGGCACGACGACGGACTACATGACCCTCCTCGCGCGCGGGGAGCGGGATTTCCTCAATGCCAGCGGCGACGAGGTGGCGCTGGCGCGGGCGCAGGGGCTGCCCGTCGTCTACATCGCCGCCGTCTACCAGCAATACCCAATCGCCATCTTCGCCCCGAAGGGCAAGGGGCTGACGGACGCCCAAGCGCTGACGAAGTTGAAGGTCGGCTTGCCCGGCAAGTTCGGCTCGACATATATCGGCTATAAGGCGATCCTCTATGCGAACAAGATTGACGAGAACATGGTCAACGCCGTGGAGATCGGCTTCACGCAGGCGCAGTCCGTCCAGCAGGGGAAAGTGGACGCGGCGGTCGGCTTCACGAACAATGATCTGGTCCAACTGAAAGCGCAGGGCGTCGATGTGGATGCGTTGCGCGTCTCCGATGTCTACAACTTGCCCGCCCCCGGCATCGCGACGAGCGAGAAGATGCTCGCGGACCACCCCGACACGGTGCGCGCCTTCCTCCGCGCCGTGATCGCCGGGATGCGCGATACACAGGCCGACCCCAAGGGCGCCTTCGCGGAGGTGCTGAAAATCGTCCCCGAGGCGGCGAACTCCGCCGCCGTGCAGCAGCAGGTGCTCGCCTCGACCATTGAACTCTGCGGTGACCCCGCCAAGTACGGCACGATCGACCCCGCCGCCTGGACGCGCATGACCACCTTCATGAAAGAGACCGCCCTCGTCAAAGGCGACCCGAAGCCCGAGGAGATGTACACAACGAAATTCCTCCCGTGAAACCGGGGGTGTGAACCCCCTGCCTTGTAATCCATTCGTCACTTTCCCCGCGTATACTCGGTGGTACGGCGGCGTGTGAGGGAGAGGGCGATGGACAAGCGACGGGCGGTATGGATCGGGTTCGCGGCGGGCGTGGTGGCGGCCGCGCTGATGGGCATCGTCATGCTCGTCATCCGCATGGCGGCGGGCGTGCCGACCTACCCGGAGTTGATCGGCAACGCCCTCGGCGCGCATGTGCCGATCGCGCTCTTCAACGCCTCCACCGGCACGCTCGGCACGGAGACGAAGCCCGCCCTCTTCTCGCTCCTCACCGCGATCATGGCGCTGGTCGGCGGGGCGCTCGGTAGTCTCTACGCGGGGTGGCTCGCCCGGCCCGACGAGGGATGGCGCGGCCTGCTCTTCCCCGCCGTCCGGCTCGGCGGCATCGTCTGGCTCGTTGTCATGCTCGTTCTCTCGCCCATCGTCGGCGCGGGGTTCCTCGGCGCGTCGCTCCGCGACGGCCCAACGGGCTATCTCCTCACCGGGCTGCTCCTTTTCGGCCTCTACGCCGCCACCCTCGCCGGGATGACGGAGGCGGTGCGCCGCGCCATCGCGACGCCGACAGTTGACCCGAGCACGAAGAAAAAAGCGACGGAGATCACCATCGACGAACGCCGCCGCGCGCTCCTGCACAATGTCGCCATCGGCGCGGCGGTCCTCTCGCTCGGCGGCCTCTTCGTGCAGGTGCGACGATTCGCCTTCCACACCGTGCCGGGCGATCTCCCGGCCTCGTCGGCGGCCCCGACGCCCGCCGAGGAGCAGGCGGCGGCGATCGCCCAGGCCGCGCGCGCCCAGGCGGGCCCGGCGACCGATCCGGCCTTCGCGACCGTCGCGGCGAAACTGCCCGCCGAGGTGACGGATGCCGACAACTTCTATGTCATCTCCAAGAACTTCAGCGACCCCGTCGTATCCCTCGGCAAGTGGCAGATCAAGGTCGATGGCCTCGTGGAGAGCCCATTCACGCTGACCTACGATGACCTCCTCGCGATGCCGAGTATCACCTACCTGCGCACGATGGAGTGCATCAGCAACGACATCGGCGATCACTTTAATCAGCAACGGCCAGTGGACGGGCGTACCGCTCCACATGGTGCTGGAGAAGGCGGGCGTGAAGGCGGGCGCGATCAAGGTGCAGTTCACCGCCTATGACGGCTACACGACCGCCATCCCGCTCACCGAGGCGATGGAGCAGCAGACGATTCTCGCCTACCACCTGAACGGCGTGCCGCTGCCCACCCGCCACGGCTACCCGGCGCGGCTGATCTTCCCCGCGCACTTCGGCATGAAGAATCCGAAATGGATCACCGGCATCACCCTCACCAGCGATGACTATCTCGGCTACTGGGAGCGGCAGGGCTGGACGGATAGCGCGGTCGTCCAGACGATGTCCCGCATCGACACGCCGACGCGCAAAGATTCACTCGCCGTCGGTGTCGAGACCGTCATCGCCGGCATCGCCTACGCGGGTAACCGGGGTATTGCCAAGGTCGAAGTGAGCGCGGACAACGGCGAATCGTGGCGCGACGCCGCGCTTCAGCCACCACTCGGCCCGCTCACCTGGGTCTTCTGGGCCTATCGCTGGACGCCGCCCAAAGCGGGGAATTATGCGGTCCTCGTCCGCGCCACCGATGGCGCCGGGACGCTGCAACCCTCCGAGAAAACCGACCCCATCCCCCTCGGCGCCACCGGCTACCACCGCGTCTCCCTCACCGCCCGATAGGGGACAAGCCAGATTTCAGTAGCCCGCTTTGATATCGACGGCATCGCGGAGGGTATCACCGGCGAGGAAGCGGCGAATGTTATCCACCAGCAGGTCCATGCCGCGCTCCCAGTAGTGCGGGGTGCTGGCGGCGGTGTGGCCGGTGACGAGGACATTCGGCATCTCCCAGAGCGGCGAATCGGGCGGCAACGGTTCGGGCGTCGTCACGTCGAGGCCCGCGCCCGCCAGCGTGCCGCCCCTGAGCACGGCGATCAGCGCCTCCTGATTAACTAAGGCGCCCCGGCCGATGTTGTAGAGATGGGCGGTGCGCTTCATCCGGTCGAGCTCGTCCCGGTCGATCGTGTACTTCGTCGCGCTCGTCAGTGGCAGGCAGAGGCAGACATGGTCAGCTTCGGCGAGCAGTTCAGGCAACTGCTCGCTCGCCAGCAGCCGCGCGACATAGGCGGGCTTGTGGCTCGGGTGCCGCTGGATAGCGAGCACCCTCATGCCGATGCCGTGCGCCTTGCGCGCCAACTGGTCGCCGATCTCGCCCATGCCGATGATACCGAGCGTCTGCCCACCCAGTTCGAAGGTAGGCAGAGCCGCGCCACCCTCCGGCCACTGATGCTGATCCTGCTGATGGAAGAGGGGACGGAGGCCGCGCGCGAAGGCGAGCATCATCGCCAGCACATGCTCGGCGATGTTCGGCGCGGCGATGCCGCTGAAGTTCGTCAGGAGAATATCGCGCTCCGCGAGGGCTTCGATGGGCAAGTTCTCGACGCCCGCGCTCGTCGCCGCCACCCAGCGCAGTTTCGGCGCGGCGTCCAGGGTATCGGCGGCGAGCGAGGCCGCGCCGATCAGCGCATCGGCGTCGCCGATCTCCTCACGCAACGCTTCCGCTGTGATGCAGACGGGGAAATCCGCCTCCGGGAACTCCTGCTGCAGCCGCTCAAGATAGCGCGCCTCCAGCGGCACCTGCACGATCAGCTTTGTCTTTTCCTTGCTCTTGCCCACATCCAGCTCCTCGCGCACGCACCGACCGCAGCGCCATGTCGCGCCGCGTAGCTACTACTCGCACGCTCGGTGCCACTCGCGAGGCTGCTGCCTATTCGAGGGGCGGCAGCCGATCCGCCCACGGATAGGCCAACTCGAAGGCGGCGGAGGCGCGGAGGATGGTCGCTTCGTCGTTGCGGCGGCCGACGATGTGCAGGCCGACCGGGAGTCCGCTCGCCGTCCAGCCACAGGGGATCGTCGCGGCGGGCTGGCCGGTGAGGTTGAAGGGATAGGTGAAGGCGGTCCAGTCCCACCCCGTCACCGGCGTACCGTCGATCTCGTCCGGCCCGAAGCGGTTGAGGCCGAAGGGCGGGCAGGCGACGGTCGGTGTCAGCAGCAGGTCGTACGTCTCGAAGAAGGGCCACGTCCGCTGCCAGAGTTGCTCCCGCTCCGCCTGCGCCGCCATGATCTCCGCCGCGCCGAGGGTGCGATAGCGTTCGACGACCGCCGCGAGACCGGGGTCCATCAGGGCCAGTTCATCCGGCGTCAGATGCGCGTTGCGGCCCGCGATCAGGCCGTGGAAGAGGATGTCGATGGCGTGCTTGGGGTCGGCGAAGCCGGGGTGCGCCTCCTCCACCGTGCAACCGAGGTCGGCGAACCGTTGGGCGGCGGCGGCCGTGATCGCGCGCACTTCCGAATCGACGGCGACATAGCCGAGGTCGGCACTCCACGCGACGCGCAAGTCCGCAATGCCGCCATCGCACGCGGCGAGGTAATCCACACCGCTGACGGGGAGGGATTGGCGGTCCTGCTCGTGCGGGCCGGCAAGGGCATTGAGCATGAGCGCGGCGTCGCGCACCGTGCGCGCCATCGGGCCGAGGTGCGCCACATCGAGCCCGGCGGTAGGCGAGGGAATGCGCGCATACTGCGGTTTGAGGCCGAAGATGCCGCAGAAACTGGCGGGCGTGCGGATCGAGCAGACACCGTCGCTCCCCGTCGCCAGCGGCGCCATCCCCGCCGCCACCGCGACCGCGCTGCCGCCGCTCGACCCGCCCGGCGTCCGCTCCGTATCCCACGGGTTGACGCAGGGCGGGCCGAGGCGGTTGTCCGTCGCGCCCTTCCAGCCGAACTCCGGCGTGTTCGTCTTGCCGACGATGATCGCCCCCGCCTCATACAGCCGCTCGACCACCGGATGATCCTCTTCCGGCACGAAGTCCTTGTAGAGGAGCGAGCCGCGCGTCGTGCGGATGCCCTTCGTGTAGGAGAGATCCTTGACGCCGACCGGGATGCCGTGCAGTGGGCCGAGCGGGTCGCCGCGCATCACTGCGGACTCTGCCTCCCGCGCCGCCTGCCGCGCCTGATCGCCCGTCACGGTCAGGTAGGCGTTGAGGCGCGGATTGAGGCGGACAATGCGCGCCAGCACCGCGTCCACCAGTTCGACGGGCGAGAGCCGCCGCGCGCGGATGGCGGCGGCCAGTTCCGTCGCGGGCGTCAAGCAGAGCGCGTCATCGATCACGAGTCTTCCCCTTCCCTGCGGTCGCAATCCTTTCGCGCAGTATCGCATACGGTTTTGCCGGCTCCTGCCCCTCCGCGAAACGGGAAGGGAGCGTCGTAGGGGCGCGGAGCAGGCGGCCACTGGATCGGACAAGGCGATTACAAAGAGGCCGCGTCAAACGAACGGACCCCCTTCCTCCTGCCCAGTGGGCGCCCGCAGGAAGGGGGTCGGGGGTGGCGGGATCAGGCGGGGCACTTAATGTCGATCTTCGCCTCGCGGGCGGAGATTACCGCCTGGTCGATCAGCTGCTGCTCGCCCTTCTTCAGGTACTCGTCCAGCGTCTCCTGGTCGCTGAGATACGCCTGGAAGTTCTGGCCCCACTGTGGCCGGTCGGCGTGGCTGATGTTGTTGAAGTAGAAGAGATGGCGATAGAAGATCTGCTCCGGGTTCTGCTGCCAGAGCGCGAAGCGCGGGTCTTCCAACTTGACATTCGGGTTGACCGGCAAGTTGTACGACGGCTTGACGTAGTCCGCCTGGATTCGCGGCTGCGTCATCCATTGCAGGTAGTCGAACGCGATCGCTTGGCCCATCGCATCCTTGCCCTTGTCGCGCAGGTCCCCGAGCGGGATGCTGTAGGTCTGGTTGCGCTCGCCGTCGTCCGCGATCTTGCCGGCATTCGCGGCAACATCCGCGCCGAAGACCTCCGCGTCCGGCTGGGGTGTCGGGAAGGCGCCGATCTCGAACTTCGCCAGCCCTTCCTTCTTGATCTCGTCGATCACTTGGAGGAACGATTGGTTCTCGTACAGCATGACCGCTTTGCCCTCATAGAAGAGTTGGCGCGCGTTGCTGATGTTGACCGACGTGTACCCTGGCTCGTAATAGGTAAAGAGTTTCTTCATCGCGGTCCAGCCCGCACGGCTCCACGGGGTATCTTCCGTCCATTTCTGCCCGCAGACAGCATCGAGCTTCTGCTGCAAGGTCATCGTCTCTTTGCCACCGGTGATGCTGTCCCATTGCTTGCGACCGAGCGAGATCATCAGGATCCAGCTGGTATGTGCCGCTGATTGCACATCGCCCGCGCGCGCGATCGGAATGAGCCCGGCCGCCTTCAACTTGTCGTTGGCGGCGAACCACTGCTTCCATGTTTTCGGCACGTCGGCGTCCGTCAACCCCGCCTTCGTCCACGCATCCTTGTTGTAGACCCACGCGGATTTGTACCGGGCGAAGGGGGTGCCATAGTTGTTCTTCAGGCCGAACTTCGCGAAGGTGAGCAGGTCCGGGTTGAAGTCGTTCCTCCACGGTTGACCGCTGTAGGGAGACGTCTTGTCCAGCTCCGGCGTGAATGGCACCCACTGGACGTTGTTGGTCGCTTCCTGCACGTCGGTGATGATCTGATCGGCGAAGGTGCCGACGATGGTGGTGAGGCTTTTCGACGCCGAGTGGGTCGTCACCCACTGATAGAGATCGGTCGCCGTGGTACCGGGAATTTCGGTGAGATCAATCGTGACACCCGGATGCTCCGTCTGGTAGCGTTTGAGGAGGTCGTTGAAGATCACCGTGTCCGGGTCCGGCTTGCCGCCGGAGAGCGGCGCGTTCGGCTGCCGCGAGAGGGATATGTTGCCCTTTAATTCGGGTCGCGTCACCGTGACCGAGCCGCTGGCGGCAGGCGTCGCCCCACTGGGGGCGGCGGCGGAGCCGCTCGGGGCGGCGGTCGCGGCGGCAGCGGCCGCCGGTGTCGGCGTGGTAATCGTCACGACGCCCTGCGTCGTCGGCGCCGCGCCGCTCGTGCTCGCGCCCACCGCCGCTTTCGGCGTGTCGGTCGCCTTGCTACCGCCGCACGCCGCAAGGATCCCTATTGCCGCACCCCCGGCGGCGATACCAAGCATCCGACGGCGATTGACGCGCGCCTGGAGGAACGATGCGACGTTGCTTTCGCTGCTCACAATTAGCCTCCTCATGCGTAGCCAGTAGTCAAAGCCCCAGCAACATGCAGCGGGCGGAATAGGCCCCTCATTGCTCGTTGCGCGAGCGGCGCTCCTTTCCTTAGAACTTGATCGCGCCCGAGGTCAGGCCCTTGATGAACTGCTTGGAGGCAAGGGCGAAGACCAGCAAGAGCGGCAGGCTCGCCATCACGTAGCAGGCCATAATCAGGCCCCACTGGGTGCCGAAATCGCTGGAGAACGTCTTTAGGATCAGGGCAAGCGTGTACTGACTCTTCTTGGAGATGACGACGAAGGGCCAGATGAAGTCGTTCCAGACGCGGATCAGTTGGATGATCGCCAGCGTCGCGAGGATCGGTCGCGAAAGCGGGATCATGATCCGCCAGAAGATTGTGAAATGGCTCGCCCCGTCCATCCGCGCCGCCTCGATCAACTCGCCCGGCACCGAGGCGAAGAATGTGCGCAGCACGAAAATCGCGAAGATCGATCCGAACGACATGTAGGGGATGATCAGGCCGAGGTAGTTGCCCAGCAGGTGCAACTGCGACGTCACGACGTAGCGCGGCACGAGCAGCAGCACATCCGGCACCATCAGGAGCGAAATGACGCCGAGGAAGAGCACGCGCGAGCCGGGGAACTTGAAGCGCGCGAAGGCGTAGGCGGCGAGAGAGGCGACCACCAGCGTGCCCGCGATTGAGGCAATGCAGACGATCACCGTGTTAATCACCGGCCGGAAGACCTGCTCCCAGGCGAACCGGTAATTCTCGAAATGGAGCGGGAAGGTCGGCCAGATCGGCTGCACCGCGAATTGCGCGCGCGTCTTGAAGGAGATCGTGATCATCAGGAAGAAAGGCAGGAAGGTCAGGAAGGCGATCGCGATCAGAAAGACATAGGAGAAGATCTGCCCGATGCCCCCTTTCTTGCCCGCCGTAACGGCCGCACGCGGCTCGGCAACCGTCGCCTCGCCTCTCGTCAGGACTTCTTCCGCGTTCTGCATCGTCGAACCCTCCTACACGATGCCCTGTTCCTGCGCGTCGGATTCCGACTTGAGCAGGAACTGATTGATCAGCGTCAGCGCGAGGATGAAGAGGAAGAGCACCAGGCCGACGGCGCTGGCGTAGCCGAGGCGGTGCGCGTTGAATGCCTTCTGGAAGAGATAGACACCCGGCACCATCGTCGAGTTCGCCGGGCCACCCTCGCCATTGGTGAGGATGTAGATGCCGACGTAGCGCTGCAAGGTCTGGATCACCGTCAGGATGGCGATCAGCTTGATCTGCCCCATAATCAGGGGCACATCGATGCGGAAGATGCGCGTCCACGTCGAGGCGCCATCGAGGCGGGAGGCGTCCACGACATCCTGCGGGATATTCTGCAAGCCCGCGAGATAGATGAGCATATAGGTGCCGCTCGCCCACGGGAACTCGATCAGCATATACGACCAGAGCGATGTACTCGGCGAGGCGAGCCAGAGCTTCGGCTGGTAGCCGAAGTGCTGGAGGACGTTGTTGAGGAAGCCCTCGCCGGGCACCGGGTTGTAGAGGTACTGCCACAAGAGCAGGATGACGAGGAAGGGGATAATCGCCGGGATGAGCATGAAGACGCGCCAGAACTTCTGCGCCCGCTCGCTGGCGAGATTGAAGATCGTCTCGGCGATGATGATCGGCATCGCGAAGGGGATCGTCAGGTAGAAGATCAGGATGACGAGGATATTGCGCAGCGACCGCTGGAAGGTCGGGTCGTGGATGATCTCCTTGAAGTTGGCGAGGCCGATGAAGTTGTTGATGCGGAAGCCGTCCCAATCGTAGAACGCCTCCTTGAAGACGAGGATGGTCGGCCAGTACTCGAACGCCGCGAAGAGCACGAACGCCGGCAGCAGGAAGAGATAGATCAGCCGCATACGCCAGATGCGCTGCCAGACGTTGGCAGGGCGGCGCACCCGTGGGGCGACATTCGCCCGCCCTGTCGTGAGATGTCGTACGGCCATCGAGTCCTTCCTTTGCTGTCGCGCCGTGCCGGGTCAGCCCGGCACGGCGCCGGTGGCCTCTCGTTTATCCGCAGGGGATGTCCAGTTTCGACGCACGGATCGTTTGCTGCGTGTATGCGAGCACTTCGGCCTGCTCGTCCTTGATGTAGCCGTCGAGGTTCTTCTGGCCGAGTAAATAGGCCTGGTAGTTCGGGATCCAGTCCGGGCGGTTGCCGTAGAAGAAGGAGGCCGGGAAGAGCTGGTTCTTGTTCTTGTAGAAGAGCGCGAGTCGCGGGTCGTCGAGCGTGACGTTCGGGTTGATCGGCAAGTCGTAGGACGGCTTGACGTAGATCGCCTGAATTTCGGGCGTTGTCATCCATTGGAGGAAGTCGATCGCGATTGCTTCCGCGTCGGCATCCTTGTCGAGGCGAACATCAGGTATCGCGATCTGATACCCGAGCCCGCGCTCGCCATCGTCCGCAATCGGCGCGGCATCCTTGACGAGATCCGCCCCAAACGTCTCGGCGTCCGGCTGTGGCGTCGGAAAGGCGCCGACATCGAACGACTGCAATCCCTCCGCTTTGTTCTCGTCGAGGCGGCGCAGGATCGTCTGCCCCTGGGTGGTCGGCGTCCCCTGCCAGAGCACGGCTTTCTGCGAGAGCCAGAGTTGCTCGATGTCGGATGCCTGGAGCGCCGTGCTGCCCGGCGGCCAGTATTGGAAGATCTGCTTGGTCACTTCCGCCGCCTTGCGGTTCCACGGCGTGTCCATTTTCCACTTGCCGGCGCAGACCGCCCCGAACCGTGCCGGGTCGGAGGCGAAAAGCTGCCCGCCCGTCATCGTGAGCCAGTCCTTCCGCCCGAGCGAGGAGGTCAGCAACTGATAGGTGTGCGAGAGGGCGAACGCATCGCCCACGCGCGCGATCGGGATGACGCCGCTCGCCTTGAGTTTGTCGAGCACCTTGAAGAAATCGACCCACGTCTTCGGTTCGTCCGCCTCGGTCAGCCCCGCCTTGTTCCAGAGCGGCTTGTTGTAGAGCCATGCCGCTTTATATGCGTTGAGCGTGACGTAGTAGATCTGCTTGAGGGATCCCTGAATATACGCGAGCGCGCCGTCGGGGAAGTCCTGTTTCCACGGCTTGCCGGTGTAGGCGCTATTCTTTTCGAGGTAAGGCGTCATCGGAATCCATGGCGAGGTGTTCGACGCTTCTTGGGCGCTCGTCGTGGTGGAGAAGTGCCCGGAAAGGATCGGGACGTTCTTCGATGCCTGCCGCGTCGTGATCCACTGCGTCAGTTGATCAAAGCTCGATCCCGGCACCTTCACCCACTCGATCGTCACGCCAGGATGCTCTTTCTGGTAGCGGTCGAGGAGCTGCTGGAAGACGATATTGCTCGGATCGTCTTTGCCGCTGGAGAGCGGTGCAGCGGGCTGGCGGGCAATGGTGATTTTCCCCTTTAGGCCCTGCTTCCCCGACGCGCTCGCGCTCCCGGCGGGCGCCGCCGCGCTGCCTATAGCTGCCGCACTCGTCCCGCTCACCGGAGCGGCGGCGCTGCCGCTCGCCGGGGCGGCTGCGGCGGCCGTCGGCGTGGTGACGACGACGCGCGCGCCGCCGGTGCTCGTTGCGCCGACGGTCGGCGTTGCATTGGAGCCGCCACCGCCGCACGCCGCGAGGATCGCGCCGCCCGCGCCCACCGCCGCCATGCCGAGCATCCGCCGCCGCGTGTACCGCGACGCTACGAGCCTCCGCCTTGCCGCTTCCATCGCCGTTGTGTGCTCGTCCATCCGATCTTCCTTTTCTCTGCAACCGATCTGCCGAATTGTCCCCTTGTCCCGGAGCCCGCCGCCACGCGGTTAGACCGTCGCGCCGAAGGTGCGCGATATGTGGGTGGCGAACTGCTTAATGAGCCGGACCGCGTGCGCGAATTCCTCCTGCGTGCGCGACGCAGGGATGAGCGAGAGGCTGATCGCCGCAATCGTCTGACCCGTTTCATCGCGGATGGGTGCGGCGACGGCGACGCGCCCGGTGCTGAACTCCTCGTCGTCCACGGCGTATCCCTGCGCGCGCACCCGCTCCAGTTCCGCGAGCAGATCGTCCAGGACCGTGATCGTCCGGGGTGTCACCGCCTCCATCGGGCGGTCGTGATAGAGGGCGCGCACCGCTTGCTCCGGCAACGCGGCGAGGAGGATCTTGCCTACGGCGTGGCTGTGCGGCGCGTTGCGCGTGCCGCTGATCGCGTAGGCGCGCAACTCCTTCGCGGCCGGCACGCGGGCGAGAAAGAGCACGTCTCCCTTGTAGAGCACCGCGAGATTGGCGTTGTAGTGCGAGGTGTCCGCCAGCATTTCGAGGAACGGCAGCGACTGGCGGCGAAGGTCCGACTGCGTGATCGCCACGCTCGCCAGTGCGATCGGCGCGAGGCCGACGGTATAGTGGCCGTTGCCGCTCGTGCGGCGGACGTAGCCGTACTCCTCCAGGACGGAGAGCAGGCGCGAGACGGTGCTCGGCGCGAGGTCGAGCAGGCGGCTCAACTCGCTGAGCGTGTGCGACGGTTGCGACTCGCTGAAGCAGGCGAGCAGCCGCAACGCCCGGCCGATCGATTGCCCCGGCGCTACCTGTGCGGTCATCCGTGCGACTTGCACCACGCCTCCATTCCCCAACCTCCCGCGCGGCGGAATCCCTGCCTGACATGCCAGACGCGCGGAAAAAGGCCCGGATGGTCGATGACACGAATTTTTCCACAGAGCGGAAAACTATCGCGTTGTATGAGAAGTGTTTTCTGACTATGAATGGAGGATAGCAGCCAGTGGGGGCGTTGTCAAGCGAAATCCGGTGCGAATGCCGCAATGACCGACGCACGTTCTGCTGGATTGCACAAAGAGGGGATGTTACGGCGCCAACGGTGGCGACCACCCCGGCGCGGTCTGCGGGATGGTCGAGGCCGCCATCGCCGCCGCTTCCGCGTCTGCATCGTAGGGGATGCGGTATTGCGCGACGTGCCACGCGCCGTCCCAGTCGAGGATGGTGTATCCGGCGTATGGCAGGCCATCCGCCGCGAGGGAAACGCTCGCCACATTGACGAGGGTCATGCCATTCCACTCCCGCACGCACGCCGCGTGATAATGCCCGCAGCAGACGATGCGGGCATCCGCGCCGCCGTAGAGCCGCGCGAGGTCGTCGTCGGGCGTATCCGCCTTCAGCGCCCAGCCGGTGAGGCTGTGGATATTCGCATGAACGATCAGGACATCCTCGCCGGGCGCGGGAACGAGGCGGAGCGAGCGCGGGAGCGCGCGGAGCGCCGCCATCCGCTCCGGCCCGAGCGCGGCGACCGTCCAGGGCGCCTGCACATCGATCAGCGGCCCCCACGGACTCTCCGGTACGGTCGGCTCCACGTCGTCATCCCAGAGCCGGGCGTCCTCGTTGCCGAGGATGCACGCGCAGCCCGCCGCCATCAGCGTGTCCCACGTCTCCGCCGGGCGCGGCCCGGCGAGCACATGGTCGCCCGCCGCGACGATCATCGGGAGGGGACGGTGCCGATCGAGCGCGGCGAGCACCGCATCGAGCGCGGTCAGATTGCCGTGGACATCGGAGAAAAGCGCGATACGCATGGGCGGCCTCTGAGTAGTCGGTAGTCGGCAGACGGGAGAGAGGAGCCGGGATCGAAGGCCGGACACCGACGCTCAACACCGCCTCAAATCGGCAATGCGGGGGATGATACCATTGCGTGAGAGTGGTGCGGATTATCCGGCCAACTCTGCCTACGATTTACGGTCTTCGAATCGGAGTGCGTTGTGGCTGCTCATCCACACATCATCGCAACGGCCCATCTCGCCGCGGTCGATCCAATCCTGGCGGCGATCATCGCGCGGCACGGGCCCTGCACGCTCGCGCATGAGCCGGACCTCTTCGCGGCGGTCGGGCAGGCAATCGTCAGCCAGCAAATCTCCGTCCGAGCGGCGGCGACCATCCTCGGGCGCGTGACGGCCCTGATGCCGGGCGGCATCCTGACGCCGGAGGCCGTGCTCGCCGTGCCCGAGGAGGAGTTGCGCGCTGCGGGGCTCTCCTGGCGCAAAGTCGGCTACCTGCGGGACTGCGCGTTACGCTTCGCCGATGGCACGCTCGAACCGGACGCGCTGCGAGAGGCGGACGATGAGGCATTCATCGCCGCGCTCGTCGCGATCAAGGGCGTGGGACGCTGGACGGCGGAGATGGTATTGCTCTTCTCGCTCGGTCGCCCCGATATCCTCTCGACCGGGGACTACGGCCTGCGAAGCGCGATGCAGCGCCACTGGGGTCTCCCCGCCCTCGCGACACCGGAGGAGATGGAGCGCATCGCCGCGCCGTGGCGGCCGTATCGCTCCGTCGCCTCCTGGTATCTCTGGCGCTCGCTCAGCAATGTTCCCGCAATCGAGGAGCAGCAACCGACCGCACTTTCACCAGATGAAAAGAATTGAGGCAAACGACGGGAGTGTATTGACACTGTGAACGTTCCATGGTATACAGATTATGCGAGGTCCCGATGGCCGAAGCGATACACCGATTCGAAGAAGCAGCAATGTGGATCCGAAGTGGTGGGCGCGGAAGTTGTCGGGGCTTCGCATTTAAAGGAATTTACGTAGGGGCCCCGCGCCGAGACTGCGCTATGAGGCCATTCGATCAGGTCGCGGCGTGAGGCCCACCCACAAGCGGCACCCCTACACGATATCGCTCGATCATCGACGCCGGCTCCCTTCATTGCACCCTTATCGGGTTGAACGACGCTGCCACACCCTTTCTCCTGTGTTATCCCCGTGGATGTAGCCGTGATGATGCACGGAGACTGACTTGACAGGTGACAAAGCCGCCCGTGGACAGCACACCGCGAATGCGATTGGCCCTTGTATTTTGCCACGCATGACCTCCCCGTGTTCGAACGACGCGATGCGCCAAAAGCGAGATGGGACACTGAGAGCGGCCACTGACGAGTCCTAGCGCTAGCCGTGCTCAGCGCGAACCAGCGAAGGAAAATACTATGGACAAGGATAACCGTCCTTCCGCGCCGCACCGGAGCGCAAAGCCCGGCGAAATCATCACGTTCGGCACGTATCCGCAGACGGCGGCGGGCGCGGACAGCACGCCGATAACGTGGCGGGTGCTGCAAAATTATGGCCGAGGGCTATTCATTTTAAGCGAGTATATTCTGGACTGCAAGCGGTATCACGGCGAATATGTGGATAGTACGTGGCGCGACTGCGATCTGCGGCAGTGGCTGAACGATGCATTCTATCACGCCGCGTTCGATGCCGCCGAGCAGGGGCTCGTCGAGACGACACGTTGCAGGGACAACGGAGAGGGGTGCCCGGACACGCAGGACAAGGTCTTTTTGCTCGGCGTTGCCGAGGTGAAGAGTCTGACCGACATACTCGGCAAAGATATGCGTCGTGCAGTGGGGACGGAGTTTGCCAAAGCAAAGAAAGCCGATGGATGCCATTTGTACGTATATGACAAGAGCGTCGACGCCGATTATATCACCGACAACGGCAAAAAGCTGGGCTGCTCGTGGTGGTGGCTGAGAACCCAACTTGGCAGTTCGTCGCGTGCGACTTTTATCGGCACCCGCGCAAGCATCCGCAGTTACGGTCGCGTGAGTCTCCGCTTTTACGGCGTGCGCCCCGCTCTGAAACTCACTCTACAAGGCTAGCAAGCGGGGCGTTCCACGGGCTTTCCCGACAACGCTTCGCTTGCGGTGGGATGAGGGATGCAGCGCGACGTTTGACAGCTCTCAATGACGGTGCGCGTGCATTATCCCCGCGCCTCGACGCGAGCGAGAAAATCACCGACCGTGCGCAGGAATGCCTCGGTCTCCTCGACGTGGCACATGTGCGCGCTCTGCTCGAAAATATGGGATTCCGAGCCGGGGATGCCGCGATGCACCGTCTCATGGATCGCCGGGGTCGCCTCGTCGTACCGGCCGGAGAGGACAAGGGTAGGAACGCGAATCTCACCGAGGCGGGGGGTGATGTCCCACGTCTTCAAGGTGCCGGTGACGTGGAACTCGCTCGGCCCGTTCATCGTGTAATAGACCTCGGGGTTCTCGCTCAATTTCTCGAATGAGCGATGCACGCACTCCGGCCACTCCGCGAGGCGGCAGACGTGGCGCTGATAAAAGACCATCATCGCCTCCTCGTAGGCGGGATCGTCCGTTGTGCCGTCCGCCTCATGTGCGAGGAGGGTCCGCTGGACATCCGGCGGCAGCGCCTCGCGCAGTGTGTTCGCCTCCGCGACCCACTGGATCATGCTCGCGGGCGAACTCTCGATGATGAGGCTGGCGAGCCCGTCTGGCTGCGTGAGCGCGTACTCCATGCCGAGCATCCCGCCCCACGATTGCCCGAGGATGTGGACGCGATCCAGCCCAAGCGCCGCGCGGACGGCGTTGATTTCGTCCACATAGAGGCCCACCGTCCAGAGTGACGGGTTAGGCGGCACGGCGGAGTTGCCGCAGCCGAGTTGGTCGTAGAAGATCACGCGCCGCCCGGTCGCCGCGAAGGCCTCCATTGGCTCCAAGTAATCGTGGCACGCGCCCGGCCCGCCGTGCAGTGTCAGGATCGGCGCCTTGCCCGAGTCCTCGCCCGCGCCGACGATCCGATACCATGTCTCGTACCCCCGGAACGGAATGCGCCCTTCGGTCGCCGGGAATGCTGCCTGCATCGCGATGCTCCTTCGCTAGTCGTCCGTAGGGTGTCATCGTATCACGCGGCACGAGATAGACGAAACCGCGTAGACGCAGCGCCGCGCACGTAAAACGGAGCGGCTGGTGTGCCGCTCCGTCGCCTGTGCGTTTCGCCGAAGAAGGTCAGTGCGCCATGCTGACGTGGCAGGAGGCCATGCCGCGCTTCTCCAGGTACTGCTGGTGATAGTCCTCCGCCATCCAGAAGGTCTCGGCGGGCGAGATCGCCGTCACAATCGGGCGGCGGAACCGGCCGGACTGCGCGAGACGATCGCGCGATGCCGTCGCCGCCGCTTCCTGCTCCGCATTATGGACGAAAATCTCGGAGCGGTACTGGTCGCCGACGTCCGGCCCCTGCCGGTTCAACTGCGTCGGGTCGTGGTTCTCCCAGAAGACATCGAGGAGATCGTCGTACGAGACCTTTGTCGGGTCGTACGTCACCTCGACCGCCTCGGCGTGGCCGGTCGTATGCGAGCAGACCTGCCGGTAGGTCGGGTTCTCCGTCTTGCCGCCGATATAGCCGACGGCGGTCGCCATCACGCCCGGCATCTCCCGGAAGATCGCCTCGACGCCCCAGAAGCACCCCGCCGCGAAGGTTGCCTTTTCTCGCTGCTCCATCACACATCTCTCCTTTGTTCGGCATGGACCGTTCATCGCGCGCTCGGTGCGCCAGATCATTATCGCGCGACGCGATTGCGAATTCCTTACCATCAAGTATCGCACCGATTAAGGATTTCGGCCGCATCTATCTCCCGCATTATGTCCTTTTTCTTCTGTGGCGCGCATCGAGAAGAGCGGCGATGATGCCAACACCGTCACGACGCTCCGCCGGTACATCCGAGCGCCCGGGGAGGACTATTCCTTGATCGTGCGGATACGCCATACGCCTTCACCGGAGCGTGCCTACGCCGCCCGCGCGACGGCGGCGCGGGCGGCGTGTTCGTAGCCAACTTGGCGTCTCAGCCTCGATACCGCTCCTGATGGACGATCTCGGCGAGCGGTTTGCGGGCCTGGGCGGGCTTCTGGCGGGCGCGCTGCGCCTCCTCGTCCGGGTAGCCGATGGAGATTTCCGTGCGGACGAGCCGATTCTCCGGGATGCCGAGCAGTTGCTTCGCCGCGCTCATCGTCTCGGGCCGGAACCAGCCGATGCAGGAGCCGAGGCCGTGCGCCTCCGCCGCGAGCATGATCCGCTCGCTTAGCCGCCCCTCGTCGTAGGTCTCGTGGGGCACCTTCTCCGGGTCGCCCGTCATGACGAGCACGATAGCGAGCGGCGCGGTGGCCGCGTGGCGCACGTTCGGGCTAACCTCCGTCAATTTCTGGAGCGTCGCGCGGTCGCGAATGACGAGGAACTCCCACGGCTGCACATTGCTCGCGCTGCCGGACCAGCGCGCCACCTGGAGGATGTCATTGATGACTTCATCCGGCACGGGGTCCGGGCGGAAGTTGCGCGTGGCGCGCAGCCCGCGCAAAAAGGCGATGCGGTCCTTCGCGGTGTTCGTGGCGCTCATTGTCTGTGCTCCTTTGTTCCTTGCTGCGATACGGCGACGATTATCGTACCACCGGGCGGGCCACGGCGGCGTGGTATCGTAGGCGAAACAGATGACGAACGACGGGATAGCGCGACCGAGGAGGACAGGAATGAGCGAGCATTTCATCTGCAAAACATGCGGCGCGCAGTTCGCCGCCACCGCGCAGCCGCCGGAACGCTGCCCGATCTGCGACGAGGAGCGGCAGTATATCGGCCTTGCCGGGCAGCAGTGGACGACGCTCGCCGCCATGCAGGCGGGGGAGTACCATAATGTGATCAAACCCGTCGCGCCGGGCCTGACGGGTATCGGCACGCAGCCGGCTTTCGCCATCGGGCAGCGCGCATTGCTCGTCCAGACCCCGGCGGGTAATGTCCTCTGGGATTGCATCAGCCTGCTCGATGACCCGACCATCGCGGCGGTCACGGCGCTCGGCGGGATTGCCGCCATCGCCATCTCGCACCCGCATTTCTACTCCTCGATGGTCGAATGGAGCCACGCCTTCGACGCGCCGATCTACCTGCACGCGGACGACCAACAATGGGTGATGCGGCCAGACCCGTCCATCGTCTTCTGGTCGGGCGAGAGGCAGCCGCTGGTCGAAGGGGTGACGGCGATCCGCTGCGGCGGGCACTTCGCCGGCAGCGCCGTGCTGCATTGGGCGGCGGGCGCGGACGGCGCGGGGGC
Organism: uncultured Chloroflexia bacterium; assembly: GCA_963847195.1. Taxonomy (GTDB): domain Bacteria; phylum Chloroflexota; class Chloroflexia; order Thermomicrobiales; family JALYUS01; genus JALYUS01. The sequence continues at coordinate 278,590 of CAWJZC010000010.1, forward strand.
GCTCCTGACGGGCGACACGATGCAGGTCGTCTCCGACCGGCGCTACGTCAGTTTCATGTACAGTTACCCGAATCTGATCCCCCTCCCCGCCCGCGCCATTCGCCGGATCGTCGCGGCGGTAGAACCGTACGCATTCGACCGCCTCTACGGCGGCTGGTGGGATCGTATCGTCGCGCCCGACGCGAAAGGCGCCGTCACCCGCTCCGCCGAGCGGTACATCGCCAGGATCGAGCAATGAGCGAGGGGACAGGGCCGGACCGATGATGACGCACGCGGCAATCGCGCGGCTGCGGCTGCAAAATCAGCGGATCGCGGGGACGGAATTCGCGCAGCCGGATGCGGTCGTGCGGTGGCTGGGCGCGGTCCAGGCCCAAGAATATACGGGCGCGATCTGGGCGGTCGGCCAGCGGATGCGGGGCGCGACCGCCGCCGCCCTCGACCAGGCGCTCGCTGACGGGACGATACTGCGCACCCATGTGATGCGGCCCACCTGGCATTTTGTCACCCCCGCCGATATTCGCTGGCTGCTGGCGCTCACCGCGCCGCGCGTCAAGGCCGCCACCGCCTCAACCGACCGGAAGTTGGCCCTCGACGCTGCCGCCATTGCCCGCAGCAACGCCGTGCTGGCGCGGGCCGTCGCGGGCGGCGCGCAGTTGACCCGCTCGGAACTTGCCGCCGCCCTGCACCACGAGGGAATCGCGACAGATACCCAGCGGCTCACCCATATCATCCTGCACGCCGAACTGGACGGCGTCCTTTGCAGCGGCGCGCGGCGCGGCAAGCAATTCACCTACGCCTTGCTCGATGAGCGCGTGCCCCCTGTCGCGCCATTGGCGCGCGATGAAGCGCTGGCCGAACTCACCCGGCGCTATTTCACGAGCCATGGGCCGGCGACCGCGCACGATTTCGTCTGGTGGTCGGGCCTGACGATGGCCGACGCGAAAGCGGGGATCGCCATGGTCCAATCCGCATTCACGCATGAGGTAATCGACAATCGGACTTATTGGTTCGCTCCTTCGCCGCCAATCACGGACGAGGGCGCCCCCATTGCGTACTTGCTGCCCAATTTTGACGAGTTCACCGTCGGCTACACCGACCGCGCCGCCGCGCTCGTCGCGCCACTCCCCGAGACGTTAGCCTGGCAGGGCAATATCCTCTTTTTTCATACAGTCGTCATCGATGGCCGGGTCGTCGGCACCTGGAAGCGCTCTTTCAAGAAGGATGCGGCATACATCGACGTATCGCCCTTCGCCCCGCTCGGTCAGCCCGAGGCGGAGGCCCTCGCAGTCGCGGCGGCGCGCTATGGCCGGTTCGTGGATCTTCCCGTCGTGCTGCGGATTGGTCCCTCGTAGCGGGTGTGCCTACAACCAGGAATAGTGCTATTGGCGGTGGAAGAAGATTCCACGGGAAGGGTAGGGGGCGGATTCATGGTGAAGCGCGTGACGGGGATGCGCTACGTCGTGCCGCTGCGCGAGGGCGGCTCGCTCCCGGCGGTGGTGGAGACCGATGAGCCGGGGGCGTACGTGGTCAAGTTCAGCGGGGCGGGGCAGGGGGCGCGGGCGCTGGTCGCCGAACTGCTCGTGGCGCAACTCGCCCAGGTTGCCGGGCTGCCGGTGCCCGATGTCGCGCTCGTCGACCTCGCGGCGGGCTTCGGAGAGGGGGAGCCCGACCCGGAGATTCAGGATTTGCTGCGCGCCAGCACCGGCGTGAACTTCGGGTTGGCCTATCTGCCCGGCGCGATCGCCTTCGACCCCGCCGCCGATCGTGCGATTGACCCGGACCTCGCCGCCGCTATCGTCTGGTTCGACGCCTACGTCGCCAATGTGGATCGCACCGCGCGCAACACCAACCTGCTCACCTGGCGTGGCGGGCTCTATCTGATCGACCACGGGGCGGCGCTCTATTTTCATCACAGCGCCGGCGCATGGCAGGAGCGGGCCGGGGCGCGCTTCCCGCTCATCCGCGACCATGTCCTCCTGCCGCTCGCCGGGGACATCGCGGCGGCGGGCGCGCGACTCGCCCCGCTGCTGACCGAGGCGGCAATACGGGAGATCGTGGCGAGCGTGCCGGACGCATGGCTGACCGGGAGCGCGAAGAGCGCCGACCCCGCAGCGCAGCGGGAGGCGTACACGGCGTACTTCCTCGCGCGGCTCGCCGCCCCGCGCGCCTTCGAGCAGGAGGCCGCCGATGCCGCCCGTCTGGTATAGCTACGCCGCCGTCCGCGTCGTGCCGCGCGTCGAGCGGGGCGAGTTCGTCAATGTCGGCGTCGTCCTCTTCGCCCGCGCCGCGCGCTTCCTCGACGCGCGCATCGAGCCCGACTCCGCACGGCTGCGCGCCCTCGCGCCCGCCCTCGACCTCGCCGCCGTCGAGCGGCATCTCGCGGCCTACCGCGCCATCTGCGAAGGAGAGCCCGAGGGCGGGCCAATCGCCCTTCTCCCGCCATCGGAACGCTTCCACTGGCTCACCGCCCCCCGCAGCGGTGTCATCCAGACCTCGCCCGTCCACATCGGCCAGTCTGACGACCCGCGCGCCACCCTCAACGCGCTCCTCGACGCCCTCGTGCGCCCGCCTACAGACGGATAGGGAAGCCTCAACCCCGGCCCCTCTCGTATGGAGCCATTGCGATGGAGAGGGGTACTTCGTATGCTTGGCGGGCGATGGGGAGGAGAGGGGGATGCGGCAGATTCTGGTTTATGGCGATTCATTGACGTGGGGGATCATCCCCGGCACGCGCGGGCGGCTGCCGTTCGATGAGCGGTGGCCGGGAGTGATGGAGGAGGGACTGAACGCCGGGGGATGCTCCGTGCGGGTGCTGGAGGATTGCCTGAATGGGCGGCGGACCGTCTGGGACGACCCGTACAAGCCGGGCCGCAACGGGCTGGAGGGATTGGCGCAGCGGATCGAGATGCACGCGCCCCTCGCGCTCGTCGTCCTGATGCTCGGCACCAACGATTTCCAGTCGATGCATCCGCATACCGCGTGGCACGCCGCGCAGGGGATCGCCGCGCTCGTCGTTGCCATCCGGCAGGCGCCCATCGAGCCGGGGATGGTGGTGCCGCCCGTCCTCGTTGTCGTCCCGCCGCCCCTCCAGACGCCGAAGGGCCCCATTGCCCCGAAGTTCGTCGGCGCGGAGGCCAAGTCCGTCGGCCTCGCGGATGCGTACCGCGCGGTGTGTACCGCGCTCGATTGCCCCTTCTTCGACTCCGGAACGGTAACTACCACGAGCCGGGTGGACGGTGTACATCTGGACGCTGACCAGCATCTGTCAGTAGGAACGGCAATGGTGGATGTCGTGCGCCCGCTCCTCCCGGCATAGCGACGGGAGAGCCGTTCGGTGTCCGTACAGATTGACAGGGCTGCGACCTCCGTGTACCGTTTGGCGTAATCGCATCCGGTCATGCATCGGATGGAGAGGGAAACACGAGGGAGAGTACCGAGGGGAACGGCACAGCGACCCGCGCAAGGTGTGAGGCGGGGCCGGGAATTTCGGGAAAAAAGCCTCGGGTGTTGCGGAAAGGATGGGGACTTTCGCCCCTGATGATCCGCCGGAGCGCCACCGTTACCACAGGCGCGCGTATCGAATGTCGCCTGACAGGTATTCACCCTGTGATCGGCGAATGTTCCGTACGGCTGAGGCGATGCCCGTGAGGGTGTCGCGAACTTTGGGTGGTACCACGATGCCCGCGCTCTCCGCGCCGCTCGTCCCAATCGGGATGGGGGCGTTTTTGTTTGCCCGCCCGGCGGCGCGGAAGATGGGAGTAGACAGTAGTCAGTAGTCAGTAGACAGCAAGAAATGCGCGTAGCCTTCCGCATTCAACTGATTACTGTCACTGACTACTGTCTACTCGGTGGGAGGCTCGTGGTGACTATCCAGCACGTCGCGATCATCGATACGACGCTCCGCGAGGGCGAGCAGTTCGCCAGCGCGCATTTCACCACGGCACAGAAACAGACGATCGCTCGCGCGCTCGACCGCTTCGGCGTCGACGCCATCGAGATCACCAATCCCGCCGCGTCGCAACGCTCCTTTGCGGACGCCCGACTACTCAGCGCCATGCCGCGCCGCGCGATGATCCTCGCGCACGTCCGCTGCACTGTTGGGGATGTGCAGGCGGCAATCGACGCGGGCGTGGACGGCGTCAATATCTTCTACGGCATGTCCACGCAACTGCGGGAACACAGCCACGGCCACAGTATCGCGACAATGATCGCCTGCGCGGAGGAGTGCATCCGGCTCGCGCGGGTACACGGCCTCGTCGCGCGCTTTTCGAGCGAGGATGCCTTCCGCACCGACCCGGACGATCTGCTGGCGATCGATCGCGCCGTGGACGCGCTCGGTGTGGACCGCATCGGTATCGCGGATACGGTCGGCATCGCGACACCCCGACAGGTCGGCGAACTGGTGACGCTGCTGCGCCGGGAGTGTCGTGCCGCCATCGAATTCCACGGCCACAACGACAGCGGTTGCGCCATCGCCAACGCGCACGCCGCGCTCGACGCGGGCGCGACATTCATCGACACAACCGTCCTCGGTATCGGCGAGCGCAACGGCATCACACCCCTCGGCGGCCTAATCGCCCGGCTGTATGCGACCGACCCCGCCCTGACTGCCGCGTACGATCTTCCGGGGCTGCGCCACCTCGACGCGCTGGTGGCGGAGACGGTCGGCGTGCCGATCCCCTTCAACAACTACCTGACCGGCTCCGCCGCTTTCACGCACAAGGCGGGCGTCCACACCAAGGCGGTACTGGCGGACCCGCGCACCTACGAAATCATCGACCCGGCGCTCTTCGGCGTCGAGCGAACCATCGCCGTCGCACACGCCCTGACTGGCCGCGCCGCGATCGCCGCCCGTGCTCGCGCCCTCGGCCTCACCTTCGACGCCGCCACCCTCCGCGCCGTCACCGCCGCCGTCAAGCGCCGTGCGGATGCCGACGTACTGACCGATACGGAATTAGATGACATTCTTCAGGCACAGACCACCGAACCGATCGCTGCGCAGGCTGAAACCTACGCTACCGAAGGAGTTGTCCATGGGCACGCTCGTTGAAGAAATCCTCTCGGCGCGGCTCGGTCGGCCCGTCCATGCCGGGGAAATCGTCGTGGCGGATGTCGATTACGCGATGAGTCACGACACGACCTCGCCGCTCGCGATCGAGGCGTTCCGCACGTTGGACCGACCGCTCTGGGACCCGTCGCGCATCGTCATCGCCATTGACCATGTCGTGCCCGCTTCCACCCCGGCGGTCGCGAGCACGCACCGGAACATGCGTCAGTTCGTCGCGGAGCGGGGGATCCCACACTTCTTCGATGCCGGTAGCGGCATCTGCCACCAGGTGATGGTCGAGCAGGGATTCGTCGCGCCCGGCTCGATCGTCGTCGGCGGGGACTCGCATACCGTGACGTACGGCGCGTTGGGCGCTTTCGCGACCGGCATGGGCTCGACGGATATCGGCCTCGTCTACGCGACGGGCAAGACATGGTTCCGCGTGCCGGAGACGGTGCGCTTCGAGGTCTCGGGCAATTTCGGCCACGGCGTGACGGCGAAGGACCTGACGCTGCTGATGGTCCAGACCATCGGCGTCTCCGGCGCGGTCTACGACGCGATCGAGTACGGCGGGCCGACGGTGCGCTCCCTCTCGATCAGCGAGCGGATGACGCTCGCCAATATGGCGATCGAGATGGGCGGCAAGCTCGGTTTGATCGAGGCGGACGAGATCACCGACCGCTATTTGGCTGGCCGCGTCCGCTACGACACCGGCACCGGCCACCTGCGCCCGGTGGAACCGCACTATCGCCGCGTTGTCGCACTGAATGTGGATGCTCTCGAACCGCTCGTCGCCTGCCCGCCGGAGGTGGACAACGTCCGCCCCGTCACGGATGTCGTGGGCACGCCGCTCGACGAGGTCTTCATCGGCACCTGCACAAACGGCAGACTGGACGATCTCGCCCTCGCCGCCCGCGTGCTGGAGGGGCGCACGATCAGCCCGCGCACGCGCTGCATCATCATCCCCGCCTCGCGCGAGATTCAGTTGCAGGCGGTGGAGCACGGCTATATCGAGACGTTCATCCGCGCGGGCGCGCACATCGGCTCGCCCGGCTGCGGCCCCTGCATCGGGCGGCACTTCGGCGTGCTCGGTAAGGGCGAGCGCGCCCTGACGACGATGAACCGCAACTTCACCGGCCGCATGGGCGACGCGACAGCGGAGATCTATCTCGGCAACCCGGCCACCGCCGCCGCCTCCGCCATCGAAGGCGCCATCGCCGACCCGCGCGCGTACCTGTAACCCAATGAGGGAGGAACCAAATGAACCGCAAAGGGCGCAAAGAACACAGAGGACGCAAAGAGGGAAATGAAGGGGTGGGAAGACAAAAGAATCTCCCCGCTCCCCTTTGCGTCCTTTGCGCCCTTTGCGTCGGTTTGTCGATTTGATTGTCACGGAGAGGAATAACACGATGGGACATGTCTGGCGATTTGGGGACAATGTGAATACGGACGAGATCATTCCGGGGCGGTACAACCTGACGACCGACCGGGCGTATCTGGCGGAGCATGTACTCTGCGAGATGCGGCCGGAGTTCTCGGTGCAGGTGCGGCCCGGCGATGTGATCGTCGGCGGCAACAACTTCGGCTGCGGCTCCTCGCGGGAGCACGCGCCCGTCGCTATCCAGGCGGCGGGCACATCGTGCGTGATCGCGCGCTCCTTCGCGCGCATCTTCTACCGGAACGCCATCAATATCGGCTTGCCGATCCTCGTCTCGCCGGAGGCGGCGCAGGCGGCGCAGGATGGCGAGACGATCGAGGTTGACCCCGTCACCGGCCGGATCGCCCTGCCGGATCGCGGCCTGGTCTTCCACGCCGAGCCGCTGCCTCCCTTCGTCCTGCGCGTCGCGGAGGTGGGCGGGATGATCGAGTTCGTCAAGCAGTATGGCTGGGAAGGCATCACACGTACCTCATTCGTGTAGCGCTGTTGTGTGCGTAACGCGTTTCCACATGGAACGGAAAGGATCGTCACCATGAGCACCACTGTCACGACCGTCACCGCCGAATGCCCGGAGTGCGCGGGCGAGTGGACCGTCAGCGGCATCACAACGGGCGAGATCATCCAGTGCCCGGAGTGCGGCGCGGAACTGGAAGTGATCGACCTGGCGCCCTTCACCCTTGCCCTTGCCCCGGAAGAGGACGAGGACTGGGGAGAATAACGAGGACCGATATAGTTAGATACGGAGCCGTGAAATGTCAGATTCACCTGAACCCAATGACATGTTCAGGCAGGAAGCCCAGGCGTATTATGCCGAGGGGATTGAAGCGGATCGCCTACAACATGGCAGCGGGCGGATCGAGTTTGCGCGTACGCGGGAGATCGTCTCGCGTTACCTGCCGCCGCCGCCTGCCGTCGTCTTCGACGTTGGCGGCGGGCCGGGCGTGTACGCGCTCTGGCTCGCTCGACTCGGCTACGCGGTGCATCTCATCGACCCGGTGCCCCTCCATATTGAGCAGGCGCAGGAGGCGTCCGCGCGACAGCCGGACGCACCGATTGCCGGCTGCGCCCTCGGTGATGCGCGCCACCTCGACCGAGCCGACGCGAGCGTGGACGCGGCGCTCCTGCTCGGGCCGCTCTATCATCTGACGGAGCGGGGAGATCGCGTCACCGCCCTGCGGGAGGCGGCGCGCATCGTGCGGCCCGGCGGGGTCGTGCTGGCGGTCGGCATCTCCCGCTTCGTCTCGACACTCGACGGGCTGGCGAACGGCTACCTCACCGATCCCACCTTTGCGCGTATCGTGCAGGATGACCTCGCCACGGGTCAGCATCGCAATCCGACGAATCACCCCGCCTATTTCACCACGGCATATTTCCATCGCCCCGCTGAATTGAAGGATGAAGTAGAAGCAGCGGGGCTCGTCCATGAGCGAACTATCGCCATCGAAGGCTCGGCGTGGTTGGCCGCTCGTGTCGATGAATGGTGGGGTGATCCCGATTGGCGGCAACGGATTCTCGATGCGTTATCCTCGATCGAGGAGGAGCCGTCATTGCTCGGCGCGAGTCAGCATCTGATGGTCGTCGCTCGCAGGGCATAATGAATGGATACGCAGACGATGGCACACATCCCGACCAACGGTGCATACCGGATTGTCCTCATCCCCGGCGACGGGATCGGCCGGGAGGTGATCCCCGCCGTCGCCGATATACTCCGGTCGCTGCTGCCGCGCGCACGCTTCGTTGAGGCGAACGCGGGGTTCGGCGCGTACGAGCGGCACGGCACGCCGCTGCCGGACGCGACGCTCGCCGCCTGCCGCGACGCGGACGCCATCCTCTTCGGCGCGGTGACGACCCCGCCGGACATCCCCGGCTACCGTTCGCCGATCCTCCGGCTGCGGAAGGAACTCGGCCTCGCGGCGAATCTGCGCCCCGTGCGTTCCCTGCCCATCCCCGCCTCCCGCCCCGGCGTCGACCTGCTGATCGTGCGCGAGAATACCGAGGGGATGTACAGCGGCATCGAGGAGGTGAGCGACGATGGCGAGCGGGCGACCACGCTGCGCGTCATCACCGGGGCGGCTTCCCGACGCGTCGCGCACACCGCCCTCCGGCTCGCCTGCACGCGGCGCGGCCGCTGCACCGTCGTCCACAAGGCGAATGTGCTGCGGCAGACGGATGGCCTCTTTCGCCGCGCCGTGCAGGAGGTGGCGGTGGAGTACCCGGATGTCACGCTCGATGAACTGCTTGTCGATACCGCCGCGCTCCGTCTCGCCCAGCAGCCGGAAGCGTTCGATGTGCTCGTGACGACCAACCTCTTCGGGGACATCCTCTCCGATCTCGCGGCGGCGCATATCGGCGGCCTCGGCGTCGCGGCCTCGGCGAATGTCGGCGACGGTACGGGGCTCTTCGAGCCCGTCCACGGCAGCGCGCCGGACATCGCCGGGCGCGGCATCGCCAACCCGACCGCAACCCTCCTGGCCGCTGTCCTCATGCTGCGCCATCTCGGCGAAGACGATGCAGCAGCCCGACTGGAGCGCGCGACCGAGGCGACGCTCGCCGCCGGCATCCGCACCCCCGATCTCGGCGGCATCGCGACGATGCGCGATGTCTGGCGCGCTGTTTCCGCCGCCCTGTAAAAGAATTCGATCCCGCCTTCGGTACTATACGTACGTTCCTTATGACCGTACGGCACACGTTATCCACGGCTTTTCGGCCTCCATAGGGTTATCCACCCCTCTCCACCGACCGTTGCCCCGATGTCACGGCGGCTAAATGAGCAATGCTCATTGCCCTGCTCGGCGCGTTATGTGTCCGTACCGTTGCGTTCCCGCGCCGCCCGTGGCATCATGTTCCCTCTCGCCACAGGATGCATGAGAGCGGTCAGCGGGAGCGACACAACCCGGCGCTCGATGCCACATCGCCCCGCATTTCGATCATCTGACAGACGATGGGGAATACCGGCGCGTTCTTAATGAAGAGAGGGCGACACGTACGGGGCACGAAGGGAGCGCGGGACGTATGCAGACATCACGGACACCTTTCGTACGCGTACGGGCGGAAGAAGACGGCAGCTTGCAGGTGGAAGTGCAGGGGTGGCAGCTGCTCTGGGCGCACACGATCACGATTGATGACGGCGTGGATTTGCGGCCGCGCAAGGGCGAGGACGGCGAGGAAATCCGCGAGGGCTATGCTTTCCCGCTCCTCTACGGCAATGGCCGCCTGCATCTGCTCGCCGAGCCGCCCGACCCCGTCATCATCACCGCGACAATGACGGCCCATGTGCCGAACAACGTGGAGTAGCAGGCCAGATCCCCGTCCCCGTCACGCCGGGAGGTCGGCGGATGCCGGTCACGCGATGGCGTACGTCACGCGCACCGTCACCGTCACGGTCGTTTCGCCCGTCTGAATCGGCGGTGGCGCGGCGGCGGCAGCGGTATTCACGGCGGGTCCGGCGGCCGGGCGCGGCGGGGACGGCGTCGTGCTCTGGTCGTCAATCGTCATCACGATGCCGACCGATACGCCCGTCGCTTTGGCGAGAGTATCCGCCTTGTCCCTGGCATTCTGTACCGCCTGCTCGCGCGCCGTGCGGCTCGCCGCCTCGGGATCCGCCAGCCCGAATGAGACACCGCCTACTTGATTCGCTCCAGCCTTCGTCACCGCATCGAGCAATTGCCCGACTTTGGTGATGTCGCGCACCGTCACATTGACGTTGTTCGAGACGCGGTAGCCGGTCAGGACCGGTGCGCCGTTCTGAGGATAGTTGTACTGCGGTTGCACGGAGTAGCCGGTCGTCTTGACGTCCTTGTCCACATCCACGCCGCCTTGTCGTAGGGCGTCGATAATCGCGCTCGTCTTCGTGTTGACGCTGTTCTGGGCGTCCACGACATTCGCGCTCGCCTCCGTCACCCCCGCCGAGAACGCGGCGATGTCCGGGGCGAGTGTCGCCGTCCCCATACCGCTCACGGCAATCGTCCGTTGGAGGGCGCCGGAAGGGGCGGGAGGATTAGTGGGCGGTGGGGCGGGAGTCGCGGTCTGTGCCGATGCCGTGCCGCCGATCATCGCGACCGCGATGAGGGTACCGGCGAGGGCAATGGCAACGAACGCCGTGCAGCGTGCAACGTGTGATCGCATGGAACCTTGCCTCCTACGCATGACGAATAACATCTACTCCGTGGGATAGAGGGGGAACGCCGCCGCGCGGCGCGAGGTTCCCCACACTATGCACGTCGTCATTACAAACCCACCATCCATCAATGGCAAACGTGGCAAAAGAGGTGGGCACGCTTGTCGATTTGCGAGATTTCCAAACGACTACCCTATGTCGGCAGCCGCTCGATTTCATCGCGGCGCTCGGCACGTATCAACCCGCTAGCCGCTCCGTATCGCATACGAGCAATCACGATGTACCGATTCACGAAAGAGGCGCTGTGGCCATCGACGATATGTTCGCCAGCGTCGCCGTCGCGGCCCTCGAATGATACACACGCTACTTCGGACGGCCCCCGGACGCCATCGTGGCGGAGCACGAATCCATGTGGCGGGTGGTAGAGAGATGAGGTGCAAACCCGCGCGGGGTACGTCGTGTCACGGAATCGATGGATCGCGCGCCTCTTCAAGCCGCCCGGCGATAAGGCGGTTCTACCCAAACAATGCGCGTGTAACGCTTGACATTCTACGTTGTAGACCCTATACTCTACGATGTAGAAAGCCGTCATCAGCGCAGAGCGGCTGAGGGAAGGAGATTGCCATGGCACACCAACGACCGGCCATCCTCGTGGAAGGGCTGGAGAAGCGTTTCGGGAAGAATTACGCGCTGCGTGGCCTCGATCTCGTCGTCGAGGAAGGGACGGTGCTCGGCCTGCTCGGGCCGAATGGCGCCGGCAAGACGACGGCGGTGCGCATCTTGACGACCCTGCTCACGCCCGACGCCGGGCGCGCGGAGGTCGCGGGGTTCGATGTCGTCACGCAGGCCGACGCACTGCGCTCGCATATCGGCCTGACGGGGCAGTACGCCGCGGTGGACGAATACCTGACCGGCTGGGAGAACCTCGAAATGGTCGGGAGACTCTACCACCTGCCGAGGCAGCAGCGCGCGGCAGCGGGCGGACGAACTGCTCGAACGCTTCGATCTCGTGGACGCCGCGCGGCGCGTGGTGAAGACCTACTCCGGCGGGATGCGCCGCCGCCTCGACCTTGCCGCCAGTCTGATCATCGCGCCGCCGGTGCTCTTCCTCGATGAGCCGACGACCGGCCTCGACCCGCGCAGTCGCCTGACGATGTGGGACGTGATCGGCGAACTCGTCGCGGGCGGCACGACGCTGCTGCTGACGACGCAATACATGGAGGAGGCGGATCAGCTCGCCCACCAGATCGCCGTCATCGACCACGGGCAGGTGATCGCCCGAGGCACGGCGGACGAACTGAAGACGCAGGTAGGCGGCGAGCGGCTGGTGGTCACCGTGGCGCGCGGGAGCGACTTCGACACCGCCACGCGCACGCTCCGCCCGTACAGTGACGGCGAGATCCATGTGGACGCCGAGCGGCGCACGGTGCTCGTGCCCGTCACGAACGGCGCGCGACTGCTCGCGGCGGTCGTCCGCGACCTCGATGCGGCGGGCGTGCGCCTCGATGACTTCGGCCTGCGCCGCCCGACGCTCGACGACGTCTTCCTCACCCTGACCGGACACGCGGCGGAGGCCGACCCGCTCGCGGAGCGCGCGACCGACACCGCCAATCGCGACCGTAAAGAGGAGGCTGCATAAATGACCGCACCCGCCACCATCCACCCCGCAACCACAGCGCCCGACACGAGTACACTCCAGCCGATGCACCGCAGCCGCCTCTACTGGGTGATCGCGGACGCATTGGTCCTCGCCAAGCGCAATCTCCAGCACATCCCGCGCATCCCGGCCCAACTGCTCGATGTGACGATCCAGCCGATCATCTTCGTGCTGCTCTTCCGCTTCGTCTTCGGCGGCGCGATCAGCACCGGCGGCATCTCGTACGTCAATTATCTGATGCCCGGCATCTTCGTGCAGACGCTCATCTTCGGCGGCGTCAACACGGGCGTCGGCCTCGCGGAGGACCTGCAGCGCGGGCTGATCGACCGCTTCCGCTCGTTGCCGATGGCGCGCTCCGCCGTCCTTGCCGGGCGGACCATCGCGGACCTCGTGCAGAGCCTCCTGGGCGTCACGGTCATGCTGACCGTCGGCCTGCTCGTTGGTTTCCGCCCGCAGGGCAACCCGCTCGGCTGGTGCGCGGCGCTGGCATTGATACTGCTCTGCGGCTTCACCTTCTCATGGGTCGGGGCGATGATGGGCCTGATCGCGCCGAACGCGGAGAGCGTGCAAGCGATTGGCTTCATGGCGATCTTCCCCTTGACCTTCGCCAGCAGCGCCTTCGTGCCAACCAGTTCGATGCCCGGCTGGCTGCGCGCCTTCACGGACCATCAGCCGGTAACCGCCATCGTCAATGCGGCGCGCGCCCTGCTCCTCGGTCAGCCCGCCGGCGCGTACGGCTGGCAGGCGCTCGCGTGGTGCGCGGCCATCCTGATCGTCTTCATGCCGCTCTCCGTCTCGCTTTACCGGAGCAAGACGGCGCGCTAGACTGACCGCATGGGATATGACCCCGGCGACGCCATCCGTGCCTCGGAAGTCCATGGGCGGGGCGGCAGATAGGAGAGAGGCGGACGTGCAGAGGGAGCGGTCATCGAGAGGGCGACACCGCACGGTTCGGCGAGACCGCCCCCATCTCTCGCGCGAGCAGGTGGTACGTGCCGCGCTCGCCATCGTCGATCGCGATGGGCTGGACGGTTTCTCCATGCGCAAGCTCGGCGCGGAACTCGGCGTGGACCCGATGGCGGCCTATTATTACTTCCCGAACAAGGCGGCGGTCCTCGATGGGATCGTCGATGCGGTGCAATCCGAAGTCCCACCCCTGCCCGACGATGGCTCACGGTGGGATGTCCGCCTGCGAGCGATGTTCCGCGCCTACCGGCAGGTCCTCCGCGCGCATCCCCACGCGCTGCCCGTCCTCTCCACCCACCCGCCTTTCTCCATCGCCAGTCTTCAGCGGGCTGAGACGGCTGCGGCGATTCTCCACGATGCGGGGTTCGCACCGAATGAGGCATTTCAAATCACCAACTGCATCGCGGGATACGTAATCGGTGTGACGCTCGCGGAGGTCGGATTGCAGCCGGGCGGCGTTGCCGACCCCACCGAGGAAGAAGTAACGGCGCAGATCGCGCGCCTGCCCCCGGACCAATTCCCCCTGCTGACGGCGGTTTTCGGGAACGGGTTCCCCTTTGATGACGACGATGCCAAATTCGAGGACGGATTGGACCTCATCATCACCGGCCTCACACTTCGGCAGAGGACGTTGACGCATCGCGCCGATGAATCGCCGCCTGACCACCCTACTGCCGCGCTGTAGCCTCCTCAGCCGACGACAATCGGCGCGCGGCGGAGCAGCAGGGCGCGCATGACGCTCATCGCGACGAGACGGCCGGTGCGCGGGTTCTCGTCGGTCGGAATGCCCTGAATATCGAACTGCAAGCGGCCAAACACGCCCTCCGCGACGACCGTATGCATGTTCCGCTCGATGGTCGGGTCCGCGAGCACGCGGACTTCGGTGCGATCGAGGCCAATCCCGGCGAGGCTGACGGCGGCGGCGACATTGATGCTCTCCGGGAACCGCAGCGCTCCCTCCCGCGCGCTGCCCCGGAAGACCTCGCGCGCCTCGGTGAGCCCCGCCGCGCCCTCGGCGCTCATCAGCGTGCGGGCGGGCTTGCGGGTCGTATGCGTGACGCGCGTCAAGCCACCGACCGACGCGGCGGCGATGGCGTCGAGCGCGCCAATCGCACCCGACGCCACCCGCGCCTGCGCGTGCCCCGCCTCGGCGGCGGCGGTCATCGCCTCCATCACACCCGGTTCCGCGAAGACGCCGACGCTGACCATAATCAGGTCGCACCCCGCCCGGAGGACCTGCGGGCCATGCTCTTTCAGCCCCGCGTGCCCGCACGCCTCCACCACCACATCGGCCCGTAGGGCGAGCAACGCCTTCACCGAGGGCACGACCGGGACGCCGCTATCGGCACGCGGGCGCGACGGGTCGCGGACGACTGCGCCGATGATCGCCACCGCGCCATCCGCCCGCTCGCGCGCCAGTCGTGCGACCGCTTGCCCGATTGCGCCCAGTCCGATCAGTCCCACACGCAGCGGTGCATTGCCCACGGTCGCCCTCCCTTCGCATGGTTCATCGGTCATTGCCGTCCCGCAGTATAGCAGCGCCACAGTGCGCGATAGACGCGACGCCGCGCGCGGAGTATGCTGACGTATACCGAACCCGCGCAATGTACTCGCCTTGAAATGAACGTATCACCGGATTGCGCGACGCCATACCGACCGCGTCTCATTGGTGGAACAATCGAGTAGGAGGGTGCCTCGATGGCCTACCTGAAACCGCCCGCGTTCACGCGCCGTCTGTTCAACCCGCTCGCGATGCGCTTCGGCATCGGCGGCGCCCAGGAACTTTCAGTTGCCGGGCGCCGGACGGGCAAGCAGCACGCCGTGCCGGTCATCCCCGTCGAACACGACGGCGGTCGGTATCTTGTCTTTCCACGAGGCGAGACGGAATGGGTGCGCAACCTGCGGGCCGCCGGCACGGGCGAACTGCGCCGCAAGGGCGCGACCGAACAATTCCGCGCCACCGAGATTCCCGTCGCCGAGCGGACACCGATCATCGCCGCCTACCGGCGCGTGGCGGGCAAGTCGGTGACCGCCTATTTCAACACCCTGCCCGACGCCGCCGATCACCCGGTCTTCCGCCTCGAATCGACCCGGTAGCACCGCGAGATTCCCGGTGGCGGCAGGATTTCGTTGGTGGGAGCAGGCGGCGAGCCTGCCGTCTTGCCGGGGAGGCAGGCTCGCCGCCTGCTCCCACCCGTTCAAATGCAAATGGTCACCTACTTAGACGCGGATTTCTGCCAGCAACTCGGCACATGTCACGGCGGCGCCACGGACATGGCCGGTGGATTCGACATGCCACCATGCGGAGAGGACCGCCCGCACCAATCCCCATCCGCGCACCCGCGCGCGATCGAGCGAAAGTTCTTCGGCCAAGCGATCGATGCGCCGCGCGAGCGTGCCCTTGGAGTCGGGCCCACCGAGGAGCAGTGGATAGGGGTTATAGAGGAGCACACCCGTCTCGTAGGCCGGCTCGCCGGTCAGCCCTTTGGGGTCGATCGCCAGCCACGGCTGGCGCCGCGCCGGGAGGATATTGTCGTAATGGAGATCGCCGTGCAGGAGAATCGGCGCGGGCGCGGATGCCGTCAATTCAGCCAGGAGCGTTTCCATTTCCTCGACGAGCGCTCGGGGGAATGGCCCCGTCCCGCCCCCGTAGTGCGGCCGCAGTCGCTCCAGGCCGGCGTTCCAGTCGAACATCGTGGGGAACGGACAATCCGGCGGGGCCGGTCTCCACAACTGACGCATTACCCCGCAGGCAATCGTCGTCGCCCGGTCGTCATCGACGGTCGTTACCCGCCGCAGTGTGCCCGGTTCGCACCCTTCGAGGAGCATCACCTCATCGTCCGGGTCGCTCGCGAGCAATCGCACGGCGCCGCGCCCGTCGAAAAGCCGCAGGGCCTCCACCTGCAAGGCGAACTCGCCGGTCGGCACGCAGACCTTGAGGATCGCCGCCGTGCCATCGGTGCAGCGCGCCGGGACGATGTAGTTGTAGGAGAGCGGAACCAGCGGGGCGCCGAGCGTCAGCCCCCAGCGCCGCGCGTAGGCATCGACGATTGCCGGCAGCCGGTCGAGCCAGGCACGGCCCGCCGCCCCGCCCCGCAGCACGGTCATATCGGCGAAATCGTCGGGAAGAGTCCCCACCTCTGCCATGCCTGACTCCCGCAGTGAGAAGAAGCCGGCCATCATTATAATGGCCCCGCACGATGGCGACATGGCCGCGTCGCCCTATTCTACCCGTACGTCGCACCCAAAATGCCCCACTCGTAGCTATCCACGAGCGGGGCAAAAAAGGCGCAACGCGTACGGCGCGCGTCACGCGCCGTGTTTCTCCCCCTTCCCTTCGAGGGAGGTGGGCAGGGAAGGCAGGAATTCCGCTCGGGAGGCGGCAGGCGGCATGGGGCAATCCGCCCCGGAAAATCCGTGCGCCATCGCCTTCATCTCCGACATTTTCTCGACCGCTACGTTGATGACGCCCGGCGCGCGCTCCATCAACATCGTGTTCAGCGCCCGGAGCCAGTGATCCGGGCCAAGCGACTTGGAGAGGGTGAAATCGGCGACGAGCGGGCAATCGCGCATCCCCTCCGTCCGCTCGAAGACGGTGCAGAGAATGATCCGGCTTTGGGGCGCCAGCCGCCGCATCTCGTCCACCACCGTCGCGTCATCGAGACCGGAGAGGTCGCGATCGACAATGATGATGTCCGCCTCGGTAATCGCCAAGAGGCCGAGCAATTCGCCCGCCGTGCCCGCCTCCCCGACGACGCGCGCGCCGAGGGCGAGCGTCAGCATCGTGCGGATGCTGGCACGGACATGGGGGAGATCATCCGCGATAATGAAACGGTCGCTGGTTTGTTCCTGTTCAACCATGGTGTACCTCGGAAGTCCTTGTACCATTTTTGAAAACGAATACGCAAGCGTGGGGCCAGCAGATCGTCGCCGGCCCCACATTTGCATACATTTAGACGAGCGCCGGTTCGTTGATACGTTCGTGCTCCGCCTCGACCGCCGCCATCGCGGGCATCTCCGCCTCCTCGGCGGGCCGCGCGAGGGTGAGGGCGAGGACCGCGCCGATCGCGCAGGCGATTGCACCGATCAGCATCGCGTCCGTCAGCCCCTGCACGACGCCGCCAAGCACCGCATCCTTGATCCGCAAGGCCATCGCCGGGTCAGCGCCGGGAAGCGTGCCGCCGCCCCTGCCGAGGCTCGCATTCGCGACGATCTGCGCCTTCGCCGCGTCCGGCACGGGCAAGGCCGCGACCGCGCTCGCCACATGGGAATGCGAGCGGTTGGCGAAGATGGCGCCGAGGAGGGCGATACCGAAGACGCCGCCCAACTGCCGAACCATGCCGAGCACGCCACTCGCCACGCCCGCCTTCGTCCGCTCGACCGCGCCCATCGCGATGGACGAGAGCGGCGACATCGCGAAGCCAATACCGACACCGATCAAGATGAAGGACGGCAAGAGGGCCGTGTAGGGGCTATGTGCGGTCAGCCGCCGCGAGTCGATCAGGAGCCCGAGCCCGACGAGCGTCATGCCCATGAAGACGATCGGCCGGCCACCGAGGCGCCCGATCAGTCGCCCGCTAAGCGGCGCGCTGAAGATGATCATCCCGGTCATCGGCAGGGTGCGCAGGCCGGACTGGAGCGCCGAGTAGCCGAGGACGTTCTGCATATAGAGCGTCAGGAAGAAGATGGAGCCGAACATCCCGAAGGTGAGCACGAAGGTGATCACGTTGGCCGCCAGGAAGGCGGTCGAGCGGAACATCGGGAAGTGCACCATCGGGTTCGCCTGTCGGTTCTCGGCGACGACGAAGGCGATCAGGAAGAGGATCGCGGCGGCGAAGAGACCGAGGATGCGCCCGCTTCCCCAGCCCCACCCCTGCCCCTCGATCAGCGCGAGGGTAAGAGCAAAGATGCTCGGCGTCAGTGTCGCCACGCCGAGATAATCCACCGAACGCGCCGCCGTCGTGTCGTACGACTCCCGGACGACGCGCGTGGCGACGAGGAAGGCGATGATGCCGATGGGAATATTGACGAAGAAGATCGCCTGCCAGTTGACATACTGGACGAGCGCGCCGCCGACAATCGGGCCCGCCGCGAGCGCGAGGCCGGAGATGCCCGCCCAGATGCCGATTGCCTGTGCGCGCTCCTTACCCTTGAAGGTCGCCGTGATGATCGAGAGCGTGCCCGGCATCATGATCGAGCCGCCGAGCCCTTGCAGGACGCGGAAGAAGACGAGCGAGCCGAGGTTCGGCGCGACACCGCAGGCGAACGACGCGGCGGTGAAGACCGTCAGGCCGATCAGGAAGAGCCGCTTGCGCCCGAAGATGTCGCCGAGCTTGCCCATCGTCACCATCAGGACGGCGAGCGAGAGGGTATACCCGTTGACGATCCATTCCAGCGCGGACGTCGTCGCGTTAAACTTCTGCTGGATCGTCGGCAGCGCGACGTTCACGACCGTGTTATCCAGCATCATCATAAAGAGCGCGAAACACATCGCGCCGAGCGTCAGCCACTTGGTGCGGCTCTCCTCCTGCGCTGCTGTGCGTGGGACCTGTGCGACCGTTGTTG
Source organism: uncultured Chloroflexia bacterium (assembly GCA_963847195.1). Classification (GTDB taxonomy): domain Bacteria; phylum Chloroflexota; class Chloroflexia; order Thermomicrobiales; family JALYUS01; genus JALYUS01. Next base: position 297,380 of record CAWJZC010000010.1, read on the forward strand.
CCATGCTTTCTCCTCCGATTCCACACCCATGCGTCGATACTACGCACAGTGTGCCAGCACACGGCGATGCAAACATTCTCCGCAGGGATGGTTTTCTGGGTGCTGCCCGGAGGGCTTTCATCCCTCCGTTCGGAGGGGTATGTCGCACGCCACAGCGTTTTGCAGGGTCATTGAGCCGGTGGCGGCGGGCTAGGGATGCTCAGACAGTCGTGCGTTGAGCGCGGGGGCGTCCGGCGAGTCGAACTCTTCGGGGACCGGTGGGCGGATGATGACATCGGTCGCCAGCCAGAGGCTGCGAACGTGACGGAAGCAGAGGAATGGGAGGACGATCGCGAAGGCGAAGCCGATACCGATTTCCAGCGCGATCGCGTGCGGTCGAAGATAGGCGAGCGGCGCGACGATGAAGAGGATCGGCAGGCAGGCGATCGCGTAGTTCACGACGGCGGTGTTCGTGAAGTAGCCCACCTCCCGCTCATACCGGAAGCCGCAGTGCGGGCAATGCGCCCGCATCGTCATCCCGCGGAAGAGCCGCCCCTGCCCGCACACCGAGCAACGCAGCCGCATCGCCCGCCCGTATGCCTGACCCATTGTCGGTCGCTCCATCGCCTTCCTCCGACTCGGTCGCGCGCGATCTTCGAAGCCCTGGCGCGTGTATTGCAGAAATGCGGCCGTCACAATGCGGAGTCGCCGCGCACCGTCGCGGCGGGACCCCGGATTCATCCGGGGTCCCGCTCGATTCGCCCTACATTGGCGTGCTACGCCTTCGACGTGCCGAACTTCCCGTAACTGACGACCTCGGAGAGCGGCTTGCGGCCGGGGATGTTCGCGTTCGGGCGGTGATCCTTCAGCGTGGTCGGGTAGCCAAGAACGACCACGGAATGCGCCGTCCGCTCGGCGGGGACACCGAGAATCTCCTTGCCGCGCTGCTGCCCCGCCTCGTCGCCGAACCACGCGGTGCCGCCGCCAAGCCCGAGGATGCGCGCCCCGATCAGCAATCGCTCGGTCACGCGGCCTTCGTCGTACGCTTCGCTCATCTCATTCTCGCCATCGAGTACGATCGCAATCGCCAGTGGCGCGTCGGCCACCCAGGTGATCGGCGTGCGCAACTGGCTGATTTGCCGCAGTTGCTCCTTATCCGTCACCACGACGAAGTGCCAGGGCTGGGTATTGCGCGAGCTGCCCGTCCATCGGGCGATCTCCAGGAGCTGGTTCACCACGTCTTCCGGCACCGGGTCGGGCCGGTAAAGCCGTGCCTGCCGGACCTGACGCATCTCCTCGACGACTTCACGCGCATTCGACAATGCTGCCATCATTGCACTCCCTCTCCACGTATTCCGCTCGGGCAATCTCCGCGAACGTCTCTCCCGCTATCATACGGCATCGACCGAGCGATACGAACAGGCACCGCGCTCTTTCGTTTTCACATGAAACGGTGTGCGGAGGATATCGGCTACAACCGCACTTCGCGGGCGAGGCCATTGCGGACGGCATAGACGGCGGCCTGCGTGCGGTCGGCGAGTTCGAGTTTGCCGAGGATATTCGCGACATGCCCTTTGACGGTCGTCTCGCTGATCGAGAGTTCGCGGGCGATCTGCTTGTTGCTCTGTCCCTCCGCGAGGAGCGCGATAACATCCCGCTCGCGCTCGGTGAGCAGTACGGGCGGCTCCGGGGCGGGCTTCGGGCGCGTGGCGAGCCCCATCAGCATCCGCGCCGCGTCCGGGTGGAGCTGCGGCTCACCCCGCGCGGCGCCGCGCACCGCCCGGACGAGTTCATCGATCTCAACTTCTTTGAGCAAGAAGCCGACCGCGCCCGCCTGAATCGCCTCCGCGACACGCGCGTCCTCGAGGAAGGTGGTGAGGATGAGTACCTGTATCTCGGGGTGGGCGGCCTTGATCGCGCTGGTCGCCTCGATGCCATTCATCTGCGGCATCAGGAGATCCATCAGCACGACATCCGGGGCGAGCGTCTCCACGAGCGCCACCGCCTCGCGCCCGTTCTGCGCCTCCCCGACCAATTCCATGTCGGGCTGGACGAGCAGGAACATCCGCAGCCCCTGCCGCACGACGCTATGATCGTCCACGACGAGGATGCGAATCTTCTTCTCCGGGGATTGATCGGTGTTACTCATCCTGCGTTGTTACCTCGCATGTATGATGCGCGCGGCTTCGCGCCATTTTACACTCTTTCGCCTACGGGCAGCGGCCGTTCATCCTGGCGATTCTGGCTGATCCTCCGCCATACCGTGGCTCCTTCTCGGCGAATACTCAGCGGTAGCGGGCCATTCCGAGTAATGAGGATTGTCCGCACATGGGCATCCATCGTCCGATCCTCACGAAATGGCGGCTTGGACAGCCGGAATCATCACCCGCACGGCGACCGTTGTGCCGGCGCCCGGCGCGCTCTCGATGGCGAGGTCAGCGCCGAGGTGCGCGACGCGCTCCCGCATCCCCGGCAGGCCGAGGTGCCCCGGCTGGGTCTGATGGGCCACGGGATCGAACCCCCGGCCGTCATCCCGCACGGTCAGGGTCACGACGCCATCGGCGGCGGCAAGCGTCACACCGATCGTGCTGGCCTGCGCGTGCTTCAAGGCATTACCGACCGCCTCATTGGCGATGCGGAAGAGCGCCTCCTCGATGGGCAACGGCATCCGCTCGTCGCCGCCCGTCGCCGTGCAGGTGAGGATGGGGCCGTCGCGGCGCTGGAGCGACTCGATGTGGCGGCGGAGCGCCTCGACCAACCCCTCCTCTTCGAGCGCGACGGGGCGCAACTGGAAGAGCAGGGCGCGCATCTCCGCCAGCGCCTCTTTCGATAGCCGCCGCAGTTCGTCGAGGCTGCGCGCCGCCTCCGCCGGCTGTGACTCCCAGAGGGCAGGGAGCACCTGCGCGAGCAGGCTCATCGAGAAGAGCGACTGCGTGACGCTGTCGTGCAGATCGCGCGCGAGGCGGTGCCGCTCCTCCAGCGCCGCCGCCTGCTGCGCCTGCTCATAGAGCAGCGCGTTGTGCATGGCGACGGCGGCGTGATCCGCGAAGGTGGAGATCAGTTCCAACTCGCTCGCGCTCGGGTTGATCGGGTGGTCGTAGACGAGCATCAGGACGGCGTTGTACGCGCCCTGATAGCCGAACGGGACAGCGATGAATGCCTTGGCATCGAAGGCCTCGAACGGCCCGTGCTCGGCAGGCTTCGCGAAATCCTTCCGCCACCACGGCATCGTCGCCGCTTCGTCGCGGTTGCGGACGATCAGTGGCTTCCGCTGCTGGATCGCGTAGAGCGCCGGCCCCTCCCGGAGGATGGAGACGTCCTTGAACGGGAAATGATCGATGCCGTAGATCGCGCGCGGGATCGTCGCGTCGCCGCTATTGCTCAGTTCCAGCAGCCCGCAGACGCGCGCGCCCGTCACTTGCGCCGCCTGCTCGACGATCGTATGGAGCACGGCGGCGCGATCCAGGCTGGAGTTGAGGAGCGCGGCGGTGCGGTGGAGCGCGGTCATTTCGGCAAGTTGGCGCTCGGTCTCGGCGTGGAGCGTGCTTTTTTGCACGGCGATCGCCGCGTGATCGGCGATCGTCGTCATCGACCGGAGTATCTCGTCGGTCGGCGGCTCGGGGCGCGAGAAATAGCAGGTGAGCGTACCGAGTGTCGCCCCCTTGGCGACGAGGGGGACGGCGACGATGCCCGCCCAGCCATTCGCAATCGCCGCCGCCCGCGCCGCGTGCGCCCCTTCCGGCGCCTCGACCGGGATGGCGATGACGTTCCGATGGACGGGGACACCATCGCGGAAGGCGAGCGTGGTCGGCGGCTGCGCCTCGTCCGGCGCGTGCGCGGCGAAGCGGATGTAGCTATTGATCGTCTCGGCGTAGTTCTCCGGCAAGCCGTATTGCCCCATCAATTCCAGCTGACCGAGCGCGTTCGGCAGGAAGACCCCCGCCGCGCGGCAGCCGAGGCGGAGCGCCGCGCGCTTCGTGATCGCCGCGAGCGTCGCGTCGAGCGAGGTGGTGAGCGCAATCAGCCGGGCGATCTCCGCAAACGCCGACATCTCCTCCGCGCGCGTCTCGCTCGTCGTGTAGAGCGGGCCGACCTCGGCGTAGACGGCGGCTTCCAGCGTGATGTCCTGCACCGTCGTACTGACGCCGAGCACGCTGCCATCCGCCGCCGTGCGCAGATGGCTGATGCACTGCACCCGCCGCCCGTCGGTATGGACGACCCCCTGCCGGATATCGACCGCAGCCGGATCCGAGAAGATCGTCACGGGCGGTACGCAACGATCCAGCCCCGGCAGCGCATCGACCGGTCGCCCGATAACGTCCGCATCGGGCGGGAGGCCGAGGAGTGTCACAGCGGCGGGCGTGATCGTCCGCACGCGATCGGAGGTATCGGTGGTAATCAGGCCGACCTGCGTGCTCGCGACAGCCGTATTGCCGCCACTCTGCGCCAGGAGCGGAAAGACGCTCGCGCGGAGGGCGTGCAGCATCTGCGCCTCCGTCACCGTCTCCGGTGTCGCGCCCACGTCCGCAATCGCACGATCGAGCACGGCACGGTCGAGCGCCGGCATCGTCAGCGGCATCCGCCGGGTATAGGTTTGGTAAATGTTATTGCCTGCTCGTCTATCCACAGCGCGCCCATACCATCCGTTCGCTCGGTCGTACTCTCGCCAACGCCGCACCGCGACAGAAAATGCCCGGCGCGGCGCGGCATCGCCGCCCCTATCCTACGCGACGGGCGCAATACTCGCACATCGCCATGCTCACCCACCGCGTCCGGGCCCCTGCGGTCACCCGATTGGCACGGGGGTGTCCTCGCGCCTCCCGGCGGTGGGATCGCTGGCGCCGGTGCGCAGCGGCACTTCCCGCAGAAACAGCGACACGATCAGTGCGAGGATAACCAGCGGCACACACGCCAGGAAGACGTCGTCGAGAGAGCGCGCGAACGCGGTGAGTACGAGGTGCTTGATCGGCTCCTTGAGCCGTTGGATCGCTTGAATATTGTTGGCATTGACCGGCGCGCCGCCTGCGGGAGCGCCGGTGAGCTGCTCAGCGATATGATGCGTGAGGCGGCTGGAGAAGACGGCCCCGAACACCGCCGTACCAATCGCCGATCCCATCGTCCGGAAGAACGTGGTCGAGCTGGTGGCCGCGCCCATATCTCGATATGGCACCGCGTTCTGTACCGCCGTGGTGATCGTCTGAAACGTGCAGCCGAGTCCTCCGCCGAACAGGAGCGCATCGATCGCGATCTGCCAGTACGGGGTATCGACGCCGATGCGCCCGAGGAGGAGGAATGAGACGAGGAGGATAACAGACCCGATGATCGGGTAAATTTTGTACCTGCCGGTGCGTGTGATGAGCGCGCCAGAGAGCGTTGACGCGACCAGAATCCCCAGGACGGCGGGCACGAGGGCGAGGCCCGAGCGGGTGGGAGACATGCCCATCACGCCCTGAAAATAGAGCGGGAGGAAGATGATCCCGCTGAACATGGCGACGCCCGAGAGGAAGCCGAAGAGATTGCCGATGCTGAAGACCGCGTTGCGGAAGAGCCGCATCGGGATGATCGGCTCGGTCGAGCGCAGTTCGCAATAGACGAAGGCCGCCGCGAGAAGGACGAAGAGCGCCACCAGGCCGAGCGGCCCCGGTGCGGTCCACCCATAGGCGCCGCCGGCCCAGTTGAGGTAGAGCAAGAGCGAAGAGACCGCGGCCACAATCAGCGTCGCGCCGAGGTAGTCGATCGAATGCTCCCGGCGGACGACCGGCATCTTCAGCACGACGGACGTGATGATCAGCGCGGCGATGCCAATGGGGAGATTGACATAGAAAATCCAGCGCCAGCCGGGGCCGTCGGTGAACCAGCCGCCGAGGAGCGGCCCCGCAACGCTCGAAACACCGAATACCGCGCCGAAGTAGCCCTGATAGCGGCCGCGCTCGCGCGGCGGGATGACATCGCCGATGATCGCCAGAGCAATCGAGAAGAGGCCGCCGCCACCGATACCCTGGAGGGCGCGGAAGGCGATCAATTGCGGCATATTTTGGCTCAAGCCGGAGAGCGCCGAGCCGACAAGGAAAATGGTAATTGCGAGCTGGAAGATCAGCCGCCGGCCATAGAGGTCGGATATCTTCCCCCAGAGCGGTGTGACCGCCGTCGAGGTGAGCAGATAGGCCGTCACCACCCACGACAACTTACTGAGGCCGCCGAGGTCGCTGACGATCCGGGGCAGCGCCGTGCCGACGATGCTCTGGTCGAGCGCGGCCAGGAACATCCCGGACATGACGCCGACCATCACGACGATGATCTGCTGGTGCGTGAGGTAGCTCGGAGTATCGAGATCGCTATCCGGCGTCGGTGAAACGACCGGCGACTGACGATCGCGTGTACGCGGGGTAGCCATCGGGCACACTCCTTCCTGCGAACGCAACCGGGGCAGATACGCACTGCGCCCGGTTGAAATGTCGGTGCACATCTGCGCGATACGGGAACATTCCGACCGCAGGTGCGACCCATCATATGATCGTTCAGATGACCCTGCTTGTCACCCGTCAAATGGCGGGTATCGTGGGGCGACGAAAGGCTCGCTGACCGACATCGCTCATTCCGCTGCGAAGCCCTCGATGATCCGGCGCGTCGGAGTGAGCCGCAGGACGGTGCGGCCCTCGGTCGTCGCCGTCTGACTCCAGCGCGCGAACCCCTCGTCGTCGAGGTAATGCCGCCCGAGCTCTCGATAGAACGCCACCGGGTCGCGGTCGTCCACCGAGAAGGCGCCACTCGCGATCACGTAGCGGAACATATCGTCCGGGTCCACAATAGCCACCGAGCCGCGCGGGTCGCGCAGGTAGTTGCGGAACTTGACGCGCCCGGTCAGGGTCGTGAAGAGGAAGTCGCCGCCTTCGTACCTGAACCACATCACCGTCTGCTGCGGGCTGCCGCTCGGGTTCACCGTCGAGAGCAGCGCCGCCAGCGGCTGTCGCAGGAATTCCTCCACAACTGGCGGGAACGCGCCGGGCGTCTGCGATGCGCGCGAGATCGGATACGAGGATTTCGGTCGCATGACTCGCTCTCCTAGCTATGCCTCAATGCCTCGACCCGTGACAACGAAATGATCCCGCTTCGGACTATTGGGCAGTAGCCGCCAGTGCTCGCGCCCAAGCGAATCGGACGGAAACACGTCAAGCGCGCACTGCTGCGTCAGCGAGATATGGAGGCTGCCTACTATGTCGCTTTCCACCGATTCTACGACGAGAGGCCTGTCAGCCCATGCAGCGAAGAGTGCATCAATGCGCTCGTCACGCCGATTTGGCTGCTCGTCCCAATCGAATGTATCGTAATCCTTGAACGGATCATCCCCTGCCGCGAAGTAGCGATCGCCCGAAGCGACAGCGATAGTCGCCGCTCGGATAAGTCGCCATGAGCACTGAATGTGGAGACCATATTCACCAACCGTTATGATCCGTCCATTACGCTTCACACTTTCGACTCGCTTGCCTAACATGAAACCTTGCACGTCTGCAGCGCGATGACTGCCCCACATGGGCATACCGACGAGCACCTTCAAGGTCTGTTCAATCTCTTCCTTCATTGTACTCATTTCATCCCGTCGCGGACGAAGGCGCAGAGCCAGATAACGAGGGCTTCGATGTCGCCGAGATGGCCGGTCTCGAAGGGGCTGTGGGTGTAGCGGGCGGGGAAGGCGACCATCGCGGCGGGGATGTCCGCCTTCATGAAGGCCGCGCCATCGCTGCCGAAGGAGCCGAAGACGGCATGCTGGATCGGGATACCCGCCGTCGCCGCCGTCCGCTCCAGTGCGGCGGTCAGGGCGTGGTCGTAATGGACGAGCGCATCCTTATGGACGAGGAGCGGGCCATCGCCGAGGCGGACGGGGATTGCCCGCTCATCGACGCCGGGGATATCACTGGCGAGGCCGATCTCGACGGCGATGCCGGCGTCGAACTGCTCCCGCGCCGCGATCCCGAACGCGCCGACCAGCCCAATCTCCTCCTGAATCGTGCAGGCGAGCGTCAATTCGCAGCCGAGTTCGTCCGCCGGCACGCGGCGCATCACCTCGGTGATGACGGCGAGCGGCACGCGGTCATCGAGCGCCTTGCCGACGACATGCGGGCCGAACTGCTCGGTCGTCGCATCCCAGATGACGCGGGTGCCGGGCGTCACGCCGCGCGCCAGCAATTCGTCGCGCGTCTGGCCGGTGTCGACCCAGAAGTCGTTCCACGTCAGTTCCTTCGGCTCGTCGAGGGCGAAACTGGCGAGGTGGCCGGTCGTGGAGGCGATCACGCCGGGGAGCGGGCCGGAGCGGGCGAGCACCCGCACCCGCTGCCCGACGGTGAACCAGTTGCGCACGCTCGTCGTCCGTCCCCACGCTTGCCCGTTCGCCAGCCAGAGAAACCCGTCCGCATCGATGGCGCGGACGAGGTAGCAGAGTTCGTCCGCGTGCGCGGCGAGCAGCACTTTCTTGCCGGCGCCGCCCGCGCGGGCGAGGACATTGCCCGTGCGCGTCCGCTCCGTCCGCGCTCCCGCCTCCTGCCAGACCCGCTCGATGTGGTCGAGGACGATCCCCTCCTGCCCCACCGGCCCGGCCAGTTCCGTCAGTTCCTTAATCAGCGCGAACACGGCATTCTCCTTGTGGGGCTGGGGTTGGGCCATCCCTACTCGTTCGACAGATCGATCACCGAGCGCAAGGTTTCGCCGCGCTCCATCGCGTGGAAGGCTTCTTCGGTATCCTCCAGCCGGATCATCCGCGTGACGACCTCATCGAGTTTCAACTGTCCCTGCTGATACCAGTTCGCGAGCAGCGGGAAGTCCCGCGTCGGCAGGCAGTTGCCGTACCACGAGACGACGGTGCTGCCGCCGACATCGAAGAAGCGCTGCATGTCGAGGTTCAATGTCGGGCCGGGGCCGGGCACGCCGATAAAGACGCAGGTGCCCGCCAAATCGCGGCAGAAGAGCGCCTGCTCCAGGGTCTCCGGTCGCCCGACCGCCTCGAAGGAGTAATCGACGCCATTGCCGCCCGTCAGTTCCTTGATCCGCGCGACCGCGTCGCCCTCCCGCGCGTTGACGGTATGCGTCGCGCCGAACTGCTTCGCCCATTCCAGTTTCTTCGGGTCGATGTCCACGGCGATGATCGTGGTCGCGCCCGCCAGCCGCGCCCCCTGGATGACGCTGTCGCCGACACCGCCGCAGCCGAAGACCGCCGCGCTCGTGCCGGGCCGCACGCCCGCCGAATAGAGCGCCGCGCCGACGCCCGTCATCACGCCGCAGCCGATCAGCGACATTTGCGCGTCCGGCAGCGCTTTGTCGATGACGACCGCCTGCGCCGCGTGGACGACGGTATGCGTGCAGAAGGTGCCGATGCCGAGCACCGGGTTGAGCGTCTGGCCGTTCTTGTCGTGCATCCGCTTCTCGGCGTTCAGGCTATTGGCGCAGTAGTTCGGCTGGCCGCGCAGGCAGAAGCGGCATTTGCCGCACGGCGCGCGCCAGGCGAGGATGACGTGGTCGCCCACCTGCGGCTTCTCGACGCCCGGCCCGACCTTCTCGATGATCCCCGCGCCCTCGTGGCCGAGCAGGAAGGGGAAGCCGCTCGTGCCGTAGGTGCCCATCTTGACGCCAAGATCGGTATGGCAGACGCCGGAGGCGAGGATGCGCACCAGCACCTCGTTCGGCCCCGGATCGTCAATCAGGAACTCCTCCACCTCGGCGGCGGCCCCCGGCGTCCGTGCGATCACTCCCCGTGCGGTCAGTGCCATGGCTGCATCTCCTTCTCGTATCAATCTCGTGCTGTCCGGAACGCCCGCATCCTGCCATGCGGGGCCGGACGCGTCAAGGAAGGTTCGTGGTTCGTGGTTCGGGGGTTCTCGAAGAAGATCTTCCTCGCTCTTCGACCCTCGGATCTCACCTCCATTTACGAAGATTTTTACAACTGAAACATCCATGGCATGAAACGTGTTCTTAATGGGTGTGACCCTCCGATTGAGGGAGCGCTATCGTCCGAATGGGCGAGCGAAGACCCTTCGAACGTCCGTCGTGTGAGATCGGGGAATCAGGCATACTGAGCGTGGTATCGCGAGAGGCCGGGCGACACGGAGTGACCGAGAGCGAGAGAAAGGAGCGGCGGGATGAGCGATAGCACCCTCTACAGCCACCTGATCATCGCTGTCGTCGTCCTCTTCGCCGCCTTTGGCTTGCCGTTGCCGGTCGCCGGGATGCTTACCGCCGCCGGTGTCCTTGCCGCTCACGGAGAGTTGAATATCGGCGTTCTCATCGTCATCGCGGCGGCCTGTGCGATTCTCGGCGACGCACTCGGCTATGTGGCGGGGCGGCTCGGTGTTCGCTGGTTCGCCCGGCGCGGGACTGCCCGCGATAGGCGCGTCACCGCCTCGATGCGCCGGATGCAAAGCGTGGTCAACCGCCTGCTCGCGTGGAAGTCAGTCCGGCAGGCGACGGGCTGGTCCAACGCGATGCTCGACCGGCGCGGCAGCATGGGCATCCTCATCCTGCTCAGCCGCACGGTGCTCGCCGCCTTCGGCCCGGTCGTCAATGTCGTCAGTGGTGCGCGGCGCTACTCGATCGGCCGCTTCCTCCTCTACGACGCGATCGGCGAAATTCTCTGGGCCGCCACCTACGTCGGCTTCGGTTACCTCGCCGGCGAGCAGGGCGAAGACACGATGAGCATCCTTACCAACCCCTACGTGATCACCGCGACGGTGGCGCTCACCGTCATCCCGATGATTATCACCGCACGGATCACCCCGCAGGCAGAGCCGGTTCACATCGACGGCTTCGGCGACTAACATTCCCACCTATGCATCAAGCGTAGTCGGAACCCGCAACCGAGATCCCCGGCCCCGGCGATGGGGAACTCGCCTTCATCACGAGGCCGCCGGATAACCCGCCTCAGCCCCATACGACACTCGCTGGCAGCTCAGATCGTGCTCTCCGCGTAGAATCCGGCGAGCAGCCAGCGAATCCGATCACGATAGGCGATCCAGGCAGGGCGCGGCGCATCCGACTCCGCTGCGTCGCGCTCGCTGCCCTCCTCACCAACCATACCCCATGTCTCCTGGATCGCGGCGAGGGTGTCCGCGCCCACCTCCCCGTTGAGCGCATCCAGGCGGTCATATGCGTTCATGAGGTAATCGTAATATGCGTACAGGGAGAACTGCGCGCCGGGTGGTGCGGCGATGACGCGCGCATTCCAGCGCGAGACGACATCCTCATAGATCGCGTAGTGCATGATGCGACGCGCGATCGCCTCGCGCCATGCCGGGCGAGCAATCGCCGACGGAGGCCAGGAACCGGGCGGGCAGAGCGCATCATCGAATTGCGCGACGACCGTGCCAATCGCGGTCATCGGGTACGCTTGGCAGACGACGGGCCGATGCTCGTAGATGCCGCAGCGACTGTTGCCGCCCTTCAATTCCATCAGGAAGACACAGGGCTGGTTCGGATGGAACCGGCCGCGCTTGTCGAGCGCCAGCCCGTAGGGCGGCTCCTCGCAGTCGAGCAAGAACCCGTCGGCGCGGGGAGGTTCCTGGGGGCACGGGACGAGGAACTGCTCCGGCCCGAGCCGCTGTTGCGTGCTAATCAGCCAGACATCGTACCCGCAGACAGGCACGATGTAGGATCGGCAGCAGGCGCCGCAGGTGGCGCACGGGTTATCGAACGCGTCGCTCATGGCGCGCCTTCCCCCGACGCCGCAATCGCGTCGTAGGCGGCGAGGAGATGCGCGCAATAGGTGGGGAAATCGATCCGCATGTCGGCGGGCCCGGCCAACAACTGCGTGTTCCACCGCGCGACGAACGCGCAGTATTCCTCGGCGTCCGCCTGCCGCGCGGCGATGAGCGCGCGTTCCTCCGCGCTGTTCACGTCCGCGAGCGACCAGTCGCGGCAGGTACATTCCGCGCCGTCGCCAACGGAGAGGATGTCGTCCGCGACGGTGCAGGGGAACGTCTTGCAGACGAGCGGGCGCAACTCCCCGAGGCCGCAGCGATGATGCCCCTGCGCGGTGCGCAGGAGAAAGATGCACGGCGGCGGCGTCTTCGTGTGGCGGGTCGCTCGTTTCCCGAACGCCAACCGAAACTGGCGACCGGACCGATCGAGCAGGAAGGCGTCGCGCCGGGGAGTCGGCGACGGGAAGAAGACGAGGAATGACCACGGCGGCACATCGAGCGTCCGCGCGATCCGCCAGACGTCCCGCCCGGTCGGGATTACCACCGCCGTGTGGCAGCAAGTCTTCCGCTTGCAGGCGAGCCAGATCGCTTCTTTCCTGCCGAGAGTCGGCGTCGCCATCAATATATCCTCTGTCGGGCCCCAATCGATTCGCGGGAATGACCCCGAACCTAACATACGGTATGCGGCGCGTCAAACCGCCCGGTCTGACATCCGGACGTAACGTGGATTTCGCGGCCAAATTCCCGGTGGTAGCAGGCTTTCCAGCCTGCCTTTCAGCCCAGGGAGGCAGGCTGGAAAGCCTGCTACCACCAACAGATTCCACGTTATGTCCGGATATCAGCCCCGGGGGTGGGCTCTGCTATACTCCCGCAACCTCATTGATTTGGATGATCGAGAAGGGGGAGGAATATGAGCAGTCGCGGGCGGGCGGGACGATGGACGGCGCTGGCTTCGGCAATCGCGCTCCTGGTGCCCGTCGCGCTCGCCCTCTGCAATTCCGCCCCGGCGACCGCCTCGACCTCCTTCGCCTCCGCCACGTTCGAGGCGCAGTGGCAGCAGGGCGAAGCGATGGTGACGAACTTCTGGGGGCCGCTTGCAAATGCACGGGACGGGCAACTGGAGCCCTATGCGGAGGGGACGGCGGGGCCGGTCTGCCCGCCTGGCGCGCTCTGCCCGGCGATTGTCATGGCGGGGAAGCGGCTCGTGCAGTACTTCGATAAGGCGCGTATGGAGCAGACGACGCCGGGCGGCTCGGTCACGAACGGCCTCCTCACCGTCGAACTACTCTCCGGTCGGCTGCAAACGGGCGACACCACCTTCGAGCAGCGCCAGCCCGCCGCCGTGCCCGTTGCTGGTGACCCGGATAACACCTTCCCGACCTACGCCGATCTCCAATCGGTGACGGCAAAAGTCGCGCGGGATGGCGCGCCCGTCACGATGCTTCTCAAACCCGGCGCACCGCCCGCGCAGTACGCCGCCGGAGAGTCGGACCCGCAGGCGTCCGTGAGCGACTACGACGCGATCACCGGCCACCGGGTGCCGCGCGCATTTGCCGACTTCCGCGCGAAGGCGGGCACCCCCGCCGTCGGCCTTGCCGTCACCGAACCGTTCTGGACGGAGGTCAAGGTGGCGGGAACGCCGCGCACGCTGATGGCGCAGGGATTCGAGCGGCGGGTGCTCACCTACACGCCGACCAACCCCGACCCCTTCAAGGTCGAGTTCGGCAACATCGGCCAGCAGTACTACATCTGGCGCTATCTCACCACGCCTACGAACGGCCCAACCCCAACGCCAGGGCCAACTCCAGCCGTCACACCGTCGTCGCTGCCGCTGCCCGACGCGCCTGCCGGGTTCGCGCTCCATAGCGTGCTGGACTTCGCGCAGGCCGATGGCCCGCCGATCCGCGCCCTCTTCCAACCGCAAACGGGCGTCCTCCATGTGCTGACGACGAGCGGCAACCTTTTCCAGAGTGGACCGCGCGGCAGGGACGAAACGCCTGATCCTCAGCCTCCGCGGCAGCGATCCGACGCCGCAGGTCTTCTACGGGGCGGACTTCGCGCCGGACGGCACGCTCTATGCCGTCCGCTGCCTCCAACCGCCGAGCCAGCCCGGCGAGAGCACGACGCACACCGGCGAAGTGCTGCGCGTCACCGACACGAACGGCGACGGCACGGTAGAGACGATCGCCGTCCTCAACCGCATTCAGTACCCCGGCGGCAATCTCCGCTTCAACCACGAGATCACCGCGTTGAAGGTCGGGCCGGACGGGATGCTCTACATCGGCGCGGGCTCGCACACCGACTACGGCGAGCAGGACGGCGGCAAGGGAGAGGCGCCGGAGACTTCCGCCATCTTCCGCATCAGCGCGACGACGCCGAACAGCCCCTTCGAACTCTTCGCGGACGGTATCCGCAATCCCTTCGGCATGGCCTTCCGCGCCGACGGCAAACTCTTCGACGCCGACCACGGCCCGCAGAACGACCTGCCCGAGGAATTGAACTACGTCCAGCAGGGCAAGCACTACGGCTTCCCGTACCGCTTCGGCAATAACGTCGCCAACCCGGAGCCCGACGCCCCGCCGGAGCCGTCGGGCATCAATTTTGTCCCACCGATCCCGAACATCGGCCCCGACTCGCTCAATGGCGACGGCCTCGATAGCCGGAATCCGTCGTACACCTTCACGCCCCACTCCGCGCCGGGCGGCCTCGCCTTCTACACGGCGACAGCGGGCGCCCATCTCTTCCCCGCTGCCTATCGGAACGACGCCTTTCTCGCCATGTACGGCAATGTCGAGCGGTCGGGCGAGGTGCGCGGCTTCTCCGTCCTGCGACTGACGCTGTCGGAGGTCTCGCCCGGCAATTTTCAGGTGAGCGTTCACACCTTCCTCACCGGCCTCCGCCGCCCGACCGATATCGCCATCGCCCCGGACGGCGCGATGATCGTCCTCGAATCCAGCGCCGCCGCCACCCCGACCGACCAGACACCGGGCTACGGGCGGATACTGGAAGTTGTGCCCGGTTGATTTGTACGGTTTTTCGCCGTACAATCTCCATAGCGATACGCTCATCGCGGAAGGGAAATGATCGCCGTGGTTGTAACGACAGAAAAGCAACAGCCGAGCCGGACGATGCGCGGCTCAACACGCACGGATCGCGTCGATCTCCGTATCGACCCGGCCATCAAGCAGCGATGGCAACATGCGGCGGATTTGCTCGGCGTCCCTCTCGCCTCCTTCATCACGATGGCGACGGCGGAGCGCGCCGACCAGACGATCCGCGATCAGGAAATGCTTGTCTTAACTCCCGAAGAGAGCGAATGGTTTCTTAACTATCTGACACAAGAGACGTGGGAACCGTCTCCTGCACTCTTACGCGCGGCACAACGGCATCGCGAACTCTTCGGAGATGACCCGACGTGACCGATTCCCTTCGGATCGAACGACTCACGAATGCCCACGACCGCGCCGCGTTCTCCAGCGGGGCACAGCAGATCGATGATTGGTTTCATAAGCAGGCGGGCCAGGCATCGCGCAGAGGGATCGCTACCGTCCATGTAATGATGGATGCTATCACGGATGTGGTGATCGGCTTTTACACCCTCAGCAACTTCACCGTTCTTGCCGAAGATCTCTCGCCAGATGTTGGTAGGGCGTTACCCGATCGCATCCCGTTACCCGCGCACCTGATCGGTCAACTCGCCGTCGATGTTCGGCAGCAGGGCAATGGATACGGCGGATTGCTGCTGTTCGATGCAGTCCATCGCGCGCGCCGGATGACGGAACATTCGGCATCGCTTGCGGTCGTCGTTCATGCGCTCGATGTGCGAGCGGCAGCGTGGTACACCCGGAACGGCTTTGTACCGTTTCCCGCACATCCGCTCAGTCTCTTCATCCCGATGAGAGGCATCACGCGCTCCTTTCCCCTCCCTCCATCCGACGACTCCCGTGCGTGAACACAGACAAGCCTCAGTACCGCATAATGCCGACATCGATTCATCGGGCGTTCCTGAGGAAGCATAGGCAACGCTTTCGGCGGCAGGATAATGAGGGAAAACGTGTCTCGCCTACCCG
Source organism: uncultured Chloroflexia bacterium (assembly GCA_963847195.1). Taxonomy (GTDB): domain Bacteria; phylum Chloroflexota; class Chloroflexia; order Thermomicrobiales; family JALYUS01; genus JALYUS01. The sequence goes on from CAWJZC010000010.1 coordinate 313,110, forward strand.
AAGTGATCGCGGCAGATGACCCAGCGACAGTGGTGTGGCTCACCACCGTCCTGCGAACTGCGGGTACATTGCCGACCGGGCAGGTCTCCTCTGCCACCGAGCGACCGAATGCGGAAGCATTCAACTCGATCATCACCCATCTGACGGTAGATTACTCAGCGGATGCGCCCGCCGATGCGCCACGGCGTTTGCTGCTGAAGCGAAATCTGAGCGCGGCGTGGGCGATCCGCGATGCCGAGCGTGAAGTCGCGTTCTACCAGTTGGTCATGCCCCTCGCCAACAAGCTCCCGATGCTCGTGCGCTGCTATGGGGCGGTGTTCGATAGCGAAGGTAGCGCCTCGTACATCCTATTGGACGATCTTTCTGAGACCCATCTCACACCAGTCAACCGCGAGCGCGTGCTGGCGCTCGATGGAGTGCCGTCGGAGGATCACATTCACGGGGTGATTGACGCTCTCGCACAGTTCCACGCCTATTGGTGGGAGCATCCGCTCCTCGGCCAGGCGACGTTGCCCGTGCATGGCTGGTACCGCGACCGCGCCGCGCATGATACCTTCATTCGCGATGCACACGCCGACTGGGAACGCTTCATCGCGGCGGAAGGTGCGATGTTCCCCGACGATCTCCGCGCGCTCTACGAACACGCCCTCTCCCACTTGCCGGGCTTGTGGGATCGCTTCCTCGCCGATCGTGTTCCAGGTCGTCGGAACCTGACGCTCAGCAACGGCGATTCCTATTTCGCGCAGTTCCTCTGCCCGAAAGACCCATCGGGGCGGACCTATCTCATCGACTTCCAGGACCCGAAAGCCGACCTCGCCGCGCTCGATCTCGTCTATCTTTTCGCGACCTTCTGGACGCCAGCCCAACGAGAGGAACGGGAAACGCGGCTGCTCCGCCGCTACCATCGCGCACTTCAGGCGCACGGTGTGGATTACGGTTGGGATGAACTGATCGCGGATTACCGGCTCATGGTAATCCACATGATATTCTTCCCGCTGTGGGATCAAGTGAATGGCTCGCGGCGAGCCTATTGGTGGTCGAAGATACAGTGCTTGACCGACGCATACCGCGATCTCGATTGCGCCGCGGACGTGCAGGACGTGATCGGTCAGGCGCTCCTCGATGCGCAATATGGTGACAAGCATCCAAAGGCGAAGCCGTTGCAGGGCTTTGGCGGCGCGGGCGTTCTGGAGATCGTGGACGATTTCGACGGCGACACCTACCGTGCGGTCTATACCGTCAGATTGCGCAGTGGAGTCTACGTCCTTCACACGTTCCAAAAGAAGTCAACGCGCGGGATTAGGACACCGCAGCACGAGGCCGATCTCATCGCGGCACGATTAAGACAGGCGACAGCCGAAGATACTCAGCGAATGCAGAAGCAAGGGTCAGAATAGCGCACACGGAAGGAAGAGGTACGTGAACATGGATGACGAGATTATTAAGAGCAGCGGCAATGTCTTCGCGGACCTTGGTCTGCCGAACCCGGAGGAGCGGCTGGCGAAGGCTGAACTCGCCCGGCAAATCCGTAAAATCATCGCGGAGCGCGACCTGACACAAGCGCAGGCGGGCGCGCTCCTCGGTCTCGCTCAGCCGAACGTCTCGAATCTGCTGCATGGTCGGTTGAAGGGCTTCTCTGTCGAGAAACTGATGGAATACCTGACTGCGCTCAATCGCAATGTGCAGATTGTCGTTACGCCAACGAAGGATGAGCAGGAGCGCGGCGCAATTACCGTCGCGGTTCGACCGCGTCAGCGGCGGGTCGCACACTCCGCGTAAACGTGATCGCGAGCATGAGAGGAAAGGGCTGCATGTCTACACAAGAGACGATCCGGCTAACGATGGCGCAGGCGTTGGTGAAGTACCTGCAAGTGCAGCAGAGCGAGCGGGATGGGGAGCGGCGGCGGCTGATCCCGGCGATCTTCGGCATCTTCGGCCATGGCAATGTCGCGGGGATCGGGCAGGCGCTCTATGAGTATGGGCAAGACTTGCCCTATTACCAGCCGTGCAACGAGCAGTCGATGGTACACACGGCGATGGGCTTCGCGAAGGCGAAACGGCGATGTGCGACCTTCGCCTGCACCTCGTCCATCGGCCCCGGCGCGACGAATATGATCACCGGCGCGGCGACGGCGACGATCAACCGTATCCCCGTCCTCTTGCTGCCCTCCGACTACTACGCGACGCGCCATCAGGGGCCGGTCTTGCAGCAGTTGGAGCATCCCATTTCCGCCGACCTGAGCGTCAATGACTGCTTCCGCCCCGTCTCCCGCTTCTTCGACCGCATCGCGCGCCCGGAGCAGTTGCTCACCGCCCTGCCGGAGGCGATGCGCGTGCTCACCGACCCGGCGGAAACGGGCGCGGTGACGCTCTCTCTGCCGCAAGATATCCAGGCGCACGCCTACGATTACCCCGCCCATTTCTTCGCCGAGCGCATCTGGCGCATCGAGCGACGCCCGCCCGATCCGGGCCGCGTCGCGGAGGCGGTCGCGCTACTCAAGGCGGCGAAGCGGCCGGTGATCATCGCCGGGGGCGGCGTCCACTACGCCGCCGCGTCGGACGCGTTGCGCGCCTTCGCGGAGGCCTGCGGCATCCCGGTCGCGGAGACCTCTGGCGGCAAGGGCGCGATGCCCGACTCGGCGCTGCTCCTGGGCGGTAGCGGACTGAATGGAACACCCGCCGCCGCGCAGATCGTCCGCGACGCGGACCTCGTCATCGCCGTCGGCACGCGGCTGACCGACTTCACCACCGGCTCGCAGTCCGCATTCCAGCATCCCGACGTGCGGTTCATCGCTATCAATGTCTGCCCGCACGATGCCTACAAGCAGGGCGCGCTCCCGATTGTCGCTGATGCACGTGAAACGATAACCGCCCTGATGATCGCGGCGGACGGCATGACGACCGACGCCGCCTATCGCGCCGAGATCGCCGCGGCGAAGGAGGCGTGGGCGACACAATTGCGCGACGAGATCTACACCCAGATACCCGGCGAGGCGATGAGCCAGGGGCAGTTGATCGGCACCCTCAACGCGGCGGCACGGTCGGGCGATACAGTGATCGCCGCCGCCGGCGGCGCGCCCGGCGACCTCCTCAAACTGTGGGAGACGAGCGGCGGGCGGCATTGCCATCTGGAGTTCGGCTTCTCTTGCATGGGCTACGAACTGCCCGCCGGCATCGGCGTCCGCATGGCGCAGCCGGAGGGCGAGGTCTATGTCCTGATCGGGGATGGCACCTATTTGATGAACCCGAGCGAACTCGTCACCGCCCTACAGGAGGGATTGAAGGTAACGATCGTCCTCTCGGAGAACCACGGCTATCAGGTGATCCGCCAGTTGCAGATGAATCGCGCCGGGCGCAGTTTCGGCAACGAGTTCCGCGCGCGGGACGAGGCGACCCGCCGCCTCGAAGGGGACTATGTGACGATTGACTTCGCCCAGCACGCCGCCAGTATGGGCGCGCGTACCTGGCACGTCACGACGACGGACGCCCTCAACAGGGCGCTCGCCGAGGCGCGGGACGAGGCGCGCTCCTGCATGGTCGTCGTCGAGACGGAGCCGCACCGCTACCTGCCCGGTTCCGGCGTCTGGTGGGATGTCGCCCCCGCCGAGGCGACCAACGACCCCGTCACCGACGAGCGCCGCACCGCCTACGAGAACGAACGCGCCCAGTTGCAGCGCTTCTACTACTGACGACGTGAAACCGGGGAGAATCGCAAAGGACGCAGAGAACGCAAAGGAGATTCTTGTATTCCCTTTTCCTTCATTTCTTTGCGACCTTTGTGCTCTTTGCGTCTTTGCGGTTCTCCCCCGGCTTCGTCCCGCGCCTTGTGGTATCGAATGATGTACGGAGGATGCGATGAACGTGACAATTGGCAGTGCGCCGGATTCGTGGGGGGTCTGGTTCCCGAGCGACGAGCGGCAGACGCCGTGGCATCGCTTCCTCGATGAGGTCGCCGAGGCGGGCTATGAGTGGACGGAACTCGGGCCATACGGCTATTTGCCGACCGACCCGGAGACCTTGCGCGCCGAACTCGCCAAGCGGAACTTGCGCATCACCGGCGCGACGGTGATCGCCGATCTGGACGCCCCGGAGAGCTGGCCGGAAGTGGAGCGGCAGGTGCGCGGCGGCGGGGCGCTCGCCCATGCGCTCGGCGGCGAGTTCATCGTCCTGATCGACGACCCATACACCAATCTCTTCACCGGCGAGCAGATCGCGCCGAAGCAACTGGACGATGAGGCGTGGGAGCGGCTCATCCATACGACGCACCGCGCCGCCGACATCGCCCGCGATCATTTCGGCCAGCGCCTCGTCTTCCACCCGCACGCCGAGACGCACGTCGAATACGAGGATCAGATCGAGCGCCTGCTCGCCGACACCGACCCGGAGCGCGTCGGCCTCTGCTTCGACACCGGCCACCACGCCTACCGGGGCGGCGATCCCGTCGCCTTCATGCGCAAGCATCACGCGCGCATCCCCTACCTGCATCTGAAGAGCGTCCGCCCGGAAATGATCGCCAAGGTCGAGGCAGAGAACATCCCCTTCGCCATCGCCGTCGGCAGCGACATGTTCTGCGAGCCCTCCGAGGGCGCGGTGGACTTCCTCGCCTTCCGCGATGTGCTGCGCGACATCGACTACACCGGCCTCGCCGTCGTCGAGCAGGATATGTATCCTGCACCCTTCGATAAGCCGCTCCCCATCGCCAAACGCACCCGCGCCTACCTCCGTGAGATCGGCATCGGTTGAAAGCGATGGAAACTTGGAGTATTTGTCTTGAGCGTTGGGTGACGATGGACTGGGGATACGATGACGTTGCGCGGGGTGACATTATCGAATCACCCCTTGGGTTTTCCTCTGATGAAATGGTCCGCACAGATAACGCGCAGAAGCGGATCGAACGCACGCATGATCGTTCACGGCGGTACCGCGTTGTGGCGGAGGTGACCGCCGTATGGAAGTACCAATGGCAGATCGATTTCGGACTTCGCGCGACATCCGGTGATGCCGTTCCTGCGGGCGTGACGCGCGGCTCGTTCGTAACCGGATATGTTGATTTGTTTTTTGACTACCCGACGGACTGGTTAGGATATCAGTGGTCTATCGACTCTATCACCAAGGAAACAGCCCCACTCATTCCGAGCAACGACGAGGAATGGATGCAACGGCATCCGAAGTGGCGTGTTCCTGACGCGACGCGGACGACACACGGAGATCGAGCGAACAGACGGCTACGGTGACGGATTGCTGAAGGACATTGACACACGTTACGTCGTACATTGCCGTTTAATGAATTCTGACAGCATCGTCGTATACACCTGATGCGTAGGGACGATTCGCGAATCGCCCTCCGTCCATCGTCGAGGCCGCTGCCATTCGGAGAAACCCGGATGCGGCAAAAAAGGGCGGTTCGCGAACCGCCCCTACGAAATGATGCAACGGCGTGGCGGTATCGCGGCTACCCGGTTTCGTGCAGCGCGGCGGCGAAGGCATCGACGCACGCCTGAATCTGCACCTCGCCCATCGGGGTAGAGATGCAACCCATCATGCTCGGGGAGAGGAAGATGCCGTGCGCCAGCAGGGATTGGTAGACGGCGGCGGTGCGCTCCTTCTCCGCCGGGGTGAGCGACGTGCTGCGGTAGTCGGTCAGCGGGCGCGGGTGCAGATGGAGGTTGAAGACGGAGCCCGCGCCCGTCACCTGGCCGGGCACCCGCGCTCCGTCCATCGCCTCCGCCAGACCCTCGCGCAGGCGCTCGCCGAGCGCGTTGATGCGGTCGAACTCGTCAGGCGTCATCTTCTCCATCGCCGTCAGGCCCGCGACGGAGGTGATCGGGTTCGCATTGAAGGTGCCGCCGTGGGGCACCTTCGCGCCGCGCGACGGATCGAAGACGGCCATGATCTCTGCTGACCCGCCGAGCGCGCCAACCGGGAAGCCGCCGCCGATGATCTTCGCCATCGTCGTCATGTCCGGCGTCACGCCGACGACCGACTGCATCCCGCCGTAGGCGACGCGCAGCGTAATCACCTCGTCGAAGATCAGCACGATGCCGTACGCCGTCGTCATCGTGCGTAACGCCGCGAGGAACGCGTGCGTCGCCGGGACGTTGCCGACGCGGGACGGCATCGGATCGACGAGCACGGCGGCGATCTCGCTGTGGTGGCGCTCGATGACGCGCGCGGCGTCCGCGATGTCGTTGTAGCGGGCGACGAGCACATTCTCCATCACGCCGTCCGGCGTGCCGAAGGCGGTCGCGGTGGAGGGCGTGTCCGCCTCTTCCCAGCGCGATTCGGGCGTCACCTGGCTGATCTCGGCGAAGTCGTAGGAGCCGTGGTAGCACCCCTCGAATTTGACGATCTTCGGGCGACCCGTGAAGGCGCGGGCGCCCTTAATCGCCATCATCACCGCCTCGGTGCCGGAGTTGGTGAAGCGTAACTGCTCCACCGACGGGATGCGCGCGACGATCAGTTCCGCCAGCGCGACCTCATGCGTGGTCGGCATCGCGTAGGAAGTGCCCTGCTGCAACTGCGCGATCACCGCCGCATTGATCTCCGGGTCGGCGTGGCCGTGGATCAGCGAGGTGTAGTTGTTGATGAAGTCGAGCCGCTCATCCCCCTCGACATCGACGATGGTCGCGCCCTTGCCATACGCGACATACGGCGGGTGCGGCGACTGATAGACCGTCGTGCGCGTGTTGCCGCCCGGCATCACCCGCCGTGCCCGCGCCGCCAACTCCGCCGACCGGGACGACATCGCCCGGAACGCATCCCGACGCTGCTCAATCGCTGCCATCTCGCGCCCCCTTCCTCTCCCATTTCCCACGGATCGTGCGGGTCAGTATACGCGGAAAACGAAACCAAATTGAACCGCAGAGGCGCAAAGTGCGCAGAGAGCGCAGAGGGAAGAAAAAGATTGTGTCTCATTCTTCTCTGTGTTCTCTGCGCTCTCTGCGCCTCTGCGGTTCGTCCCCGGTTTCCGCTTACTTGGTGAAGTAGGCGTACTTCCCGCGTGGGACGGTGCCGAGGATCGCCGGGTGGTAGATACCCTGCAAGTTCGGCTTGATGACGAAGAACGACTGCCCGTGGTAAAGCGGCAAATGCGGCTGCTCGGTGACGAGGATTTGCTCCGCCATCTGATATTGCTTGGTGCGGGCATCCTTGTCCGTCATCCCCTTCGCGGCGGCGATGATGGTGTCGAACTGGTCATTCTTCCAGTGGGTGTTGTAGAAGTCCGTCCCGCTGGCGAAGAGGAAGTTGTGCCAGTTGAAGGGGTCGCCGTAGTCGGAGCCCCACTGGCCGAAGTGGCCGCCGGTGTAGGGCTGCGTCTTGCGCGAGACGCGCCAATCGACATACGCCTTCGATTCGAGGCTGTTGAGCGCGACATTGATGCCGAGATTTTGCTTCCACTGCGCCTGCAGGTATTCGAGCACGAGTTTGGTTGTCGCACTCGCCGAATAGACGATGGTGAAGTCGGTCGGCCAACCCTGCCCGCCTGCGAACCCGGCGTCCGACATCAACTGCTTCGCCTTGTCGACACCACCGGTCAGCGCGGCCCCCGGATTGTAGCCGGCGATATCCGGCGGCAGGACGGTCGGCGCATCAATGTAGTACTTCTTCAAGACGACATCGATGAGCGACTGCCGGTCGAAGCCGAGCGCGAGCGCCTGACGCACCTTCACATCACTGGTCGGCTTGCTCGTGGTGTCCCAGTGCAGCATATAGGTGCTGGAGCCGGGGAAGCCCTTCATTTCCTTGGAGAGCTTGGCATCCTTGACGACACGGTCATAATCGGCCGCTTGCACCTGCGCGGTGTCAACCTCGCCATTTTCATAGGCCGCGAGCCCTTGCGCCAGATAGGACGCATCCGGGTAAATGTGGCACTCGACGCGCGTGATGATCGGCTTCGCCCCCCAGTAGTTCGGGTTGATCTCGAACGCCTGGAGTTGATCGTGCTTCCATTCCTTTTGGATGTACGGCCCGCTGCCCATCGCGTTGCCCGCCTCGAGCCACTTGTCGCCGAACTTGTCGATGACCTGCTTCGGCACCGCATAGTACGACCATGTCGAGGCGAGGAGCGGGAAGAAGGGCGTCGGTGCGACGAGCGTGAACTGCACGGTCGCGTCATCGACCGCCTTGACACCGAGTTGGTCCGGCGGGACCGTCCCCTTCGCGATCTCCGTTCCGTTCTTGATGCTCTCGGCTGCGGCGGTGTACTTGGACGCGACCTTCGGGTCCGGGATGCGCTTGACCGAATACTCGAAGTCCTTCGCGGTGAGCGGCGTGCCGTCCGACCACTTGAGACCGGGGCGCAACTTGAACGTCCAGACGGTGGCATCCGAGTTCGCCTCATAGGAGATGGCGTGCGCGGGCTCGATCTGATTGTTCGTCCAGTTGACCACCACTAGGCCTTCGAACATCTGCGGCATGTTGTACGGGCTGGAACCGACCTGCGGATCGAAGGTCGGCGGCTCGACATCCACATAGCGGAAGATCTGCTTATCGGCAAGGTTCGCGGGCTGCGTCGGCTGCGGGGCCGCCGCGACCGCCGAACCAGCCGGAGCGGCGCCCGCCGTCCCGGCGGCTGGCGAGCCTGCCGCTGCGGTCACGCCGAGCGTCTGCGGCACGTTCGTCGCTGTCGGCGCCGGTCCCGTCGTTGCCGCGCGGCGGCGGACGCGGCAGGTTTGGTTGCCGCCGCAGTTGTGGCGGTGGGAGCCGCCGTCGTGCCACCGCAGGCGGCGAGCGCCGCCGCTGCCGTCCCCGCCGCCGATAGGGCGAGGAATTTGCGCCGCGAGTATGCGCGCGCCGTCAGTTTCGTACCCTCTTCCACGTCAAACCTCCAATACCACTACCATTCTTCCCCAACGTCCACACGCGGGCGGGATGCCCTATTTCTTCATCCACGGGTCGAAGGCGTCCCGCAGACCATCCCCAATGAAGTTGAACGAGAGTACCGTGAGCGACAGCACCACCGCCGGCGAGATGAGCATATACGGATAGGAACGCAGGTCCGCGATCCCCTCCGAGATCATCAGACCCCACGACGGCACCGGCGGGTTGATGCCGAGGCCGAGGAAACTGATCCCCGCCTCGCCCAGGATGGCGGCGGGGATGCCGAGCGTGGCGGCGACGATGATCACCGCGAGCGTGTTCGGGAAGAGATGCCGGACGATGATTCGCCCGCTGCCCGCCCCCATGCAGTGCGCCGCCTCGACGAACTCCTTGCGCTTCAGCGAGAGCACCTGCCCGCGCACGAGCCGCGAGACCGTCAGCCACGACAGGAGGCCGAGGCCGATGAAGACGCCGAGCATCCCGCCCGTGGCCGCGTCGAAATTCTTCAATGGCAGGAGCCACCCCCCGGTGACATGCTGGAATTTCGCCTTCAGGTAGGTCATGAAGATGATGATGAAGAGAAGGTTCGGGATCGCATAGAGGACATCGACGACGCGCATCGAGAAGGTATCGACCCAGCCGCCTTTGTAGCCGGCGACGAGCCCGACCGGGACGCCGATCAGGACGATCATCAGCGGGACGACCAGCCCCACCGCGAGGGAGATGCGCGTGCCGTAAATGATCCGGCTGAGGATATCCCGCCCGAGCCGGTCGGTGCCGAGGAGATGCCCCGGCGAGCCGATGCCGAGCGTCGTCTGGGTGATGTCCTGCGTCGCGTAGCTATAGGGCGCAACGAAGTTGGCGGCAATCGCCGCGACGATGACGATGCCCACGAAGACCAACCCGGAAAGCGCCGCCTTGTTGCGGACAAAGCGCCGCCACGCATCCTGCGTCATCGAAACGCTCTTCGGCGCGGCGATCGCCGCGACCTGTGCCAGTGGGGTCGCCGTTGCGGCGGTGTTCGTTGCCATGACTTCGCTCACTCCCGGCTTCGACTATTCATACGCGATGCGTGGATCGAGGACGCCGTAGAGAAGGTCCACGATCAGGTTCATCACCGCGATGATCGCGGCGAACATCAGGACGGTACCGAGCAGGACGGGGTAATCGCGCCCGGAGACACTCTTGACGAAGTACCGGCCGATACCGGGCACATTGCAGGTCGTCTCGATGAAGAACGAGCCGGTGATGACGTTCGCGAACGAGAGTGCCAGCACCGTCGCGACCGGGATCATCGCGTTCCGCAGCGCGTGCCGGACGATCACACCGCGCTCGTTGAGCCCCTTCGCGCGCGAGGTGCGGATATAATCCTGCCGCAGCACATCGAGGAGGCTCGCGCGGGTATAGCGGGCAAGCTGCGAGGCCGGGAAGAGGGCGAGCGCGAAGGCGGGGATGAACGTTGTCTTGCTGAAGATGCCGTTCCACCCCCCGGTCGGGACGAGATGCAGGGTATTGGCGAAGAGCAGGATGAGCAGCGACGCGATCACATACGAGGGCGCCGAGACGCCGATGATCGCGCCGAAGGTGCAGAAGTAATCGACCGGGGTGTTCTGCTTGATCGCGCTGAAGGTGCCCGCCACGATGCCCATAGCGGCGGCGAGCACGATGGCGACAAGCCCGAGTTGGAGCGAGACCGGGAAGAAGTCGTGAAAAATCTCCGCGACCGTCCGGCCTCGCTGCGCGAAAGAGAGCCCGAAGTCACCGTGCAAGGCATTCCAGAGATAGTTTGAATATTGCTTCCAGAGCGGTTCACCGGTGCCGAACTTATCATTGAGCGCTTTGAGCGCCTCCGGCGGCAGCGGCTTGTCACCGCCATCCCACGGGCCGCCCGGCGTGGCGTGGATGAGAAGGAATGAGATGGTATAGACCGCTAGTAGCGTCGGTACGAGCAATAAGATACGGCGAATCGCATAGCGGCCCATTGCTTCCCTAACCCTCTCCCGTCACCATCGAAAGCCACCAGCCAGATGCACAACGCCGCCCCGCAGCACACGAGACGACGGCACATTCTCGCTTGCACGACGCACCCTGTCTATGGTGACGTACACATGCGTTCTCAGCGAGGATTGTGCAAAGATACTATCAGCACGCGCACGCGCTGTAAAGGGCCGCTTTGAGGTCGGAGGTTCGGGGAGTGGCATTCCCCGAACCTCGAACCGCGACCTTCTCTCATTGCTCTCGCAGATGGCGCACAGGCGAGAGGGCGAGCCAGAGCGGGGCGACCAACTGGCCGCCGACCGCGACAAACAAGGTCGGGCGGAGGCCGATCAGCTCGCCCAGCACGCCGCCGACAAGCAGGCCGACGAGCATCGTGCTCCATTCGATGAAGCGGATGCTCGCGTTCATCCGCCCCAGCAGGCGACCCGGCGTGCTCGCTTGCAGGAGGCTGACCTGATCGATCTCGTAGATCGTTGCCGCGCCGTCGCCGAAAATCTGCTGCGCGAGAAGCGAAACGACGACGAACCAGAGCGGCCCCGAGGCGAGCGGGATGAAGAGCGTCGCAGCGACCGCGAGCAGGAGCATCCAGAACATCGTCGGGCCGACGCCCCAGCGCCGCGTCACCCGCGCCGCCAGCACCGCGCCGCAGAGCGAACTGATGCCGCCAATTGACCAGATGACCCCCTGCATTGCCAGTGCGACATGCAACTCGCGCGTGACGTAGAGCGTGATCGCCGCGCCGATGATGCTGCGGAAGAGGTACCAGACGGCCGTCACCCCCGCGAGGGTGCGGAAGGTCGGGCTACCGCGCACCAGACGCAATCCCGCGCCGATCTCCCGCCACGTCCCCGCGCGCTCCGCCATCGGCGCTGGCGGCGGCTCCGGCGCGCGGATCGTCGCCAACGAGGCGGCCGAGATGAGGAAGGAGACGGTATCGATGAGCACCGTACCAGGCGCGGAGAGCGCCTGGATGACGAAGCCCGCGATGCTCCACCCGCCGAACTCCGTCACCGACGCGCTCGCCACGAGTTTGCTGTTCCCCTCTATCAGTTCGTCCTGCCGTACCAGCGACGGCAGGTATGACCGGTAGGCGACATCGAAGAAGACGGTCAGGAGACTGACGAGGAGCGCGACGAGAAAAAGCAGCGCGATCGTCAGGTGGCCGAGGGCGGCGGCGAGCGGGATTGCCGTCAAGAGCACCGCCCGCCCGATGTCCGCGACGATCATCACCGGGCGGCGGCGCAGCCGGTCCACCCAGACCCCGGCGAAGAGGCCGACGATCAGGCCGGGACCGTACTGCGCCGCATTGAGCAGCGCAACCTGGATCGGCGTGGCATGGAGTGTCAGGATCGCGACGAATGTGAGCGCAAAGCCGCCAATCCGGCTGCCAAAGAGTGAGATCGTCTGCCCGGCCCACAACTTCAGGAAGTCGTGGTGCCTCCACAGCCCGGTGAAGCGGGCGCGAGACGGTTCGGTTGATCTTTCCACGTGAAAATACTCCCTCACAGCGATAGGGCTGCCGTTCTCAACTGAGGGAGCGCGGGCGGAGAAGAGTTGCTAGCGTAGGCTTCCAGCCCGCGCAGAGGCCGCAGGCCGACGAACGTTGACGCGATTCCGCGAGCGCCCCTACAGCGCGGCGATTCTGGCGATAGCGCTGAAACACACCTCGCGGAGTCGGTTCACGGGGCTTCCCTTTCGTGCCGTCTGCAGAAGGAGCGATGTTCGTCGCACCAGCATACGGGCGCGGGCGAGATGCGTCAATCTCCACGTCTGTATACATTCGGGGATTCGCTGGCCTGCCCACCACCCATCGCGAGGAACGCCGCGATCATGGCGACGATGCGTTCCGGCGCGTCCTCCTGGAGAAAGTGATTCGCGTCGTCGATCGCATGGGTGATCGCATGGGGGTAGCGCGCCTGCCATTGGCGGAGTACCGCCGGGGGCAGCACGAGGTCATTCATTCCCCAAACGAGCAGCACAGGCGTCTCGGCGAAGAGCGATAATCCGCCTTCGATCCGCGCCATCTCCGCATAGGAGTCGTCGCCTTCGCGCACCGGGATGTCGCGGGACCAGCGGAGCATCGCGATCCGGGATTCCGGGGTGGGGAAAGGGGCGCGATATGCGTCCATCACCGTCCGCGTCAGATGTTCCGGGTAGTGGACAGCCCCAAGTAGTGCGGGCTCCAGATAGCCATTCCGCTTCAGGACGAACGGTTCCCCGCGCGCCGAGCGGATCAGTTCCGTCAGGCGCGGCATCGCGCCGGGCCAGACGGCGAACGCCCAGGTGTTGAGCAGCACGAGCCGTTTGATGCGCGCGGGGTGGCGCGTGGCGACTCCGAGCCCGACCGGCCCACCCCAGTCGTGCAGCACGAGCGTGATGTCGCGCAGATCGAGACCCAGGAGCAGGCGCTCCAGGTTGTCGATATGCTGCCGGAGATGGTAACGCGCCGGGTCCGGCGGCGCCTCGGACTTGCCCATCCCCATATGGTCCGGCACGATGCAGCGGTAATGCTCCGCAAGCGGCGGGATGAAGGCGCGGAACAGATACCCCCACGTCGGATCGCCATGCAGCATCACAATCGGCTCGCCACTCCCCTCATCCACGTAATGCATGGCGAAATCGTCGATCTGATAGTAATGCGGCGCGAACGGGAATGTCCCACCGAACGTCTCATGCTCGATGCCACGCATGGCGCCGCTCCTTTGCTCACATTAGCCTGGCCGCGCAGATTTGGCCCGTGCTGCCTTCCGGGCGATGGTTCTCCCGCTTGCCACACGATCCTGCGGGGGAGTGAGGGGTGACGGACCCTATCGCGCGGCGTGTTCCTCGCGCGGGGCATCGGCGCGCGCGAGCGCGTGTTGCGCCAGTTCCCCTGTCAGGGGCGGCGAGAAATAATAACCCTGCGCGGCGTCGCAGTCGAACCCGGCGAGCATCGTGCGCTGCGCTTCGGTCTCGACCCCCTCCGCGACGACGCCGATGCCCAGGTTGTGCGCCAGTCCGATAATCGCCCGCACGATTTCCGCGTTCTCGAGCATCCCGTTCCGCGCGCCGACGAATGAGCGGTCGATCTTCAGCGTCTCGACCGGGAAGCGCCGCAGGTAATTGAGCGACGAATACCCCATGCCGAAGTCGTCCAGCGCGACATGGACGCCGAGCGCGCGCAGATTGCCGAGCACCGCGCTCGCCGCCTCCGCGTGCTCCACCAGGGCGCTCTCCGTCAGTTCGAGCGTCAGGTGGGACGGCGCGATGCCGGTCTCCGCCACGATCGCGGTCAACGCTTCGAGGAAGTCCGGCTGCACCAGGTGCTTCCCCGAAATATTGACGCTGATCGCCAGGCTGCTCGAGTGCGGCGCGATCGTCTGCCACCGGCGCAATTGCTCGCAGCTGCGGCGCAGAATCCATCGGTCGAGCGCGACGATCAGGCCCGTCTCTTCCGCCAGCGGGATGAACTCCCCCGGCGTCACGAAGCCGAGCGAGGGGTGCTCCCAACGGAGGAGCGCCTCGAATCCCGCCGTCTCGCCCGTCGTCAGGGCGACAATCGGCTGGAAATGCACCTGGAACTGCTCGCGGGCGATGGCGCGCCGCAAGTCGTTCTCCAGTTGCAGCCGGGCGACGACTTTCGCGTGCATCGTCCGGTCGAAGACGACCGATTGCGCCCGCCCCTGCGCCTTCGCCCGGTACATCGCCGTGTCCGCGTCGCGCAGCATCTCCTCCGGGCGGCGATAGCTAGGCTGACTGACCGCGATGCCGATACTTGCGGTCGTGAAGATCTTCTGCCCGCGGATGGCGACCGGCGACGCGAATGCGGTCTGCACGCGCTCCGCCGCGCGCGTCGCATCGGCGACCCCGCCGATCTCTTCGACGAGGATGGCAAACTCGTCGCCCCCCAGCCGCGCGACGGTCGCCGTCGGATCGAGGGCGGCGCCGATGCGGCGGCTAACCTCCTGCAAGAGCCGGTCGCCTTCCAGGTGGCCGAAACTGTCGTTGACATTCTTGAAGCGGTCGAAATCGACGAAGAGGACGGCGAAGCGATCATCCGGGCGCCGCTTGGCGCGCGCGATGGCGTGTTGCAGCCGGTCCATGAAGAGGGCACGGTTGGGGAGCGTCGTCAAGGCGTCGTGCAGCGCATGATGCAGCAGTTGCTCCTCGGCCTGCTTGCGCTCGGTGATGTCATGGACGATCGAGAAGAGCAGTTGGCGCCCGCCGCTCTCGATCGGGCCGGTGCGTACCTCGACATCGCGGATGTCACCCGAGGCGAGACGGTGCTGGAAGAGAAAGATGGTCTCATCGCCCGTGCTCGCGCTCCGCAGGGCCCCGACCACTTCCGTCGCGCTACCGATATTGATCTCACCGATCGGCTTGCCCCGCAATTCCTCGCGGGCGTAGCCGTAGAAGGCGCAGGCGGCGGGGTTGGCGTCGACGATCATGCCCGTCATGGGGTCAATCAGTATTTGCACCGCCTGATGATTCTCGAACATCTGCCGGTAGCGCGCCTCGCTGCCGCGCAGCGCCTCCTCCGCCTCGCGCCGCTCGCGGATTTCCTCCTGTGCGGCGTTGTACAACCGAGCGTTATCGAGCGCGATGGCGGCAAGGTGCGCGAACCGCCCCAGCGTCTCGATGCGCCGCCGCGTCGAATGTCCGCCCGACCTCTGCATAGGCGAGGGAGAGCACACCGATCACGCGATCGTCGGAGACCAGCGGCACGCCAACGGTCGCGTGGATGAGGTCGGTGTACCGTCCCATGCGGCGCAATGGCCAGCGCGGGATAATCGTCGACAACGATCACGGCTCGCCCGTTTGCCAGACGACGCCGGCGATACCCTCACCCGGGCTCATCGGCCGTCATGTCCGCGTCGGTCGTAGATCCCGCTGCCGGTCATGAAACTCGATCAGCGCGCCATCTTCGGAAACGAGCGCAACAAAGCCATGCGCCGTTTCGAGCAGTTCGCCCGCCCGGCGGACGATGGTGTTGAGCACATCCGCCACATCGTGCCGACGCATCAGCCCGAGACTGACATCGTGGAGCGCTTCGAGGTAGGCATGTTGCCGCCGCGATTGCCGGTCCGCCAACTCGCGCTCGGTGATGTCCCGGTAGTTGGCGACGATCGCGCGGACATCCGGCTCATCGAGGAGATTGGTGTAGTTGACCACGATCCAGCGCCAGGCGCCGTCCTTATGCCGCACCCGCGCCTCGGTCGTCGCGGTCTCGCCGGGCCGGGCCACGAGATCGCGGAAGCAGCGCGGCGTCGCGGGCATTGTCGTCGGGGTGGAAGAGATCGTTACTCCGCACGTCGCGGTACTCTTCCGGCGTGTAGCCGACCACATTGGTCGTCGAGGGGCTGATGTAGGTGCGTCGCAGCGAGGCATCGAAGAGGACAATCGCATCGGCGCTCCGCTCGATCATCGCCTGGAAGCGGCGTTCGCCGGCGCGCACTTGCGCCTCGGCGCGTCGGCGCTCGGCCAGTTCCTGCTGCGCCGCCGTGTGCAGCCGGGCGTTCTGGAGCGCGATGGAGGCGAGGGCGGCGAAGCGTGCGAGGAGTTCGACGTCCGCGTCATTGAAGGGTCGTTCCCCGCGCTCCGCACCGAGGCCAAGTACCCCGACGACCGTATCGCCCGCGAACAAGGGGACACCAACTACCGCGTGATAGAGATTGCGCCGGTCGTCGGGCAGCCGGTCGGCCCACGCGCCGTAGTCATTGACGACCAGTGGTTGGCCGGTCTCCCAGACAATGCCGCCGATACCCTCGCCGCGCCGCTTGCCGGGGCCGTACCGCCTGCGGAACATGCCAAGCCCGACGGCGGGGAAGAGATGCGCCCCATCGTCACTAACGAGTTCGATATAGCCGTGCGACGTGCCGATCAGGGCCGCCGCCCGCGCGACGATCGCCTCGAGCGCCGCCGTCGAGTCGAGTTGATGGAGCAATTCGAGGCTCGTCTCGTAGAGCGCGGTGTAGTAGCCATTCTGCCGCTTGAGGAGTTCCTCGGCGCGCTTCTGCGCGGTGATGTCGCGATTGATGGTCAGGATCGCCCGCTGCCCCGCGTACTCCACCACGGATGCCCGCGCGCCGATATCGATCCGCGTGCCATCGGGTCGTTGTTGCACGAAGGAGAAGGCGCGGCGCGGCGTCGCATCCGCGTCCGCGAGCAGTTCGTCGATCGACCGCGCCGCGCGGTCGGGGTCGGTGGAGAATTCGAGCAGGCTGCGGCCAATCAGCGCGTCGCGTGGCATGCCATACAGTTCAGCCGCGCGCGGATTGGCATCGAGGATGGCGAGCGTGGCGGGCGCAAAGATGAGCATCGGCTCATTCGCGGCAGCGAAGAGGGCGCGATACTGCGCCTCGGAGCGCCGCCACGCCGCCTCCGCCTCCTGCCGGTCGCGATCCTCGCGGCGCAGCAGCCACCATTGGCGCGTCGCGAAGACGATCATCACGATGCCGAGAGCCGCCATCGCCGCGAGCGCATCGTCGGTGATCCTCGCGTTCCATCGCCGGAGCGGGCCGAGGAGGAAGTCGATGAGCGCGAAGCGCCGCTCGATTATCAGCGCAAGGCTGACGAGGAGGCCGACGATAGCAAGGTCGCGGAACGTGCGCGATGCCCGGCGATGCGCTGGGAGCAGCATATCCTTTACCCTTCTTCTCGCCGCAGCCGGGGGGCTAGGGGAATAAATTTAGTCCGTAGATCAATCATCTCTCCTGTCTTATCGGTTTGGAACGACTTTTTGTGACGGGGAACGGTCGGCAAAGACGCGATACCGTCAGCTTCGCGCGATGCGGCGCTATTCCATCCATCCGTAGGAGCGGTGCAGCCTCAGCCGGTAACGGAACCGTCGTGGGCTAAAAAATTTGGGCGGGAAGCGGAATGAGCGGGAGGGACGTTCTGCCGCCCTTTCCGCTCCGGGCAATCGCCTGGATCAATGGGGCTAGGTAGGTCGCCAATCGCACTTGGACGACGATTTCTGTCGGTGGTAGCAGGCTTTCCAGCCTGCCCTCTTGACCGCCGGGGAGGCAGGCTGGAAAGCCTGCTACCACCGTTCCAAAACCGAGTGGTCACCTACTTAGGTCGGGATGCCTGCGGTTCGGGCGCCGACCATCGCGGCGAGGCCCTGCGCGAGGGTGTACTCGGGCCGCCACAGGCCCTGCCGGACGATCCGCTCGTTCGAGAGGCGGGAGATGCGCACGTCGCCCGCGCGGGCCGGGGCGTATTCAATCGTCGGCCTGACGCCGAGCGCCTGCCCGACCTGCCGGGCGAGGTCGTTGACGGTCGTCTCCACGCCGCTCGCCACATTCCAGATGCCCGAGCAGTTCCACGAGAGCGCCGAGCGGACGGCGGCGGCGACGTCCGCGACGAAGACGAAGTCGCGCACCTGCTCGCCGTCGCCGTTGATGACCAGCGGCTCATGGCGCGCGAGGCGCTCCACGAAGGTGGCGATCACGCCGCCGTCCGTCCCGGCGCGCTGACGCGGCCCATAGACGTTCGCGGGCCGGAGGATGGCATAGGAGAGGTCACTGAGCGCGACGTATGATTCCGCCGCCAGTTTATGCACGCCGTAGGGGCTCAGCGGGGCGGGCAACGTCGTCTCGTCCGCACGGGCGGTCGTGTCGCCGTAGATCGCGCCGCCAGAGGAGAAGAAGACAACCCGGCGCACATGCGTCTCTTTCGCGCAGCGGAGCACATTCTCCGTGCCGATCACATTGACGAGCCGGTCGAAGCCGGGGTTCGCCACCGAGCGCGGCACGGAGGTCTGGGCGGCGCAATGGATCACCGCATCGAACGCGCCGACCGCGAAGACCGTCAGCAGATCCGGGTCGGTGATGTCGCAGTGCGCGAAATCGACCGCGTCCGGCAGGTTGGCCCGGTCGCCGCCGGAGAGGTCGTCCACGACGGTGACGTACCAGCCGTCGTGCAGGAGCGTTTCAACGACGTGGCTGCCGATAAAGCCCGCGCCTCCGGTGACGAGAACATTGCGCGGATTGCCCGTTTGCATTTTCGTTAATTCCCCTTCGCCGGCGGGAGGCCGAGCATTTCCGATACCGTGACGAATCGATAGCCGCGCCCTTTGAGCGTTTGAATAATCATGCGCACCGCCTCGACCTGCTGGCTGCGGTCGGTGCCGAGGCGGGCGTTGTCGCCATCATGCAGGAGGATGATGGAGCCAGGCTGAACGCCGTCCACCGTCCGCATGACAATATTGTTCACCCCCGGCTCGGCCCAGTCATTTGCTTCAACGTCCCACCCGATCGCTCGCAAGCCATGTTCCGCCACCGCGCGCAACGACCACGGCGTATGAAAGCCGTTCGGCGCGCGGTAGAGGCGGGGCAACGCGCCCGTAATCCCTCGCAGAATATCGTTTGTCCGCGCCGCATCATTGTAGCCGAGATCGAGCAGCGTGTCCCGCTTCCGGTGGCGATACGAGTGGTTGCCGACCTCGCTGCCCTCGGCGGCGATGCGGCGGACGGTCGCCGGCTCGCGCTCGGCGTTGATGCCGACGCAAAAAAAGGTCGCGTGGACGCTCTCCTGCTTCAGCACATCGAGGATCTGCCCGGTGTACGGGTCATTCGGCCCATCGTCGAAGGTCAGCGCGACGACCTTCTCCGTGCGCGGCCCGTGCGTGTAGATGTCGCCGAAGAGTTGCGACGATGGCGTCCGCGCCGCGTAGCAGCCATAGGCGAGCGGCGCGAGTACGACGAGCGTCATCACCCATCCGAAGCGCGCGCGCGGCGTCAACAGTCCGTGCGATGGTGCACGCCGTGACCGGGCGCGCACGGTCATGTGGCGGGGCATTACCCACCCCCAACCCCTCCCGACACGGGAGGGGAGCCAGATGGTACACCATCGTGTGCGGCTCCCCCCTCCCGTGTCGGGAGGGAGGTCGGGGGGGTGGGTCTCCCCGCGACGCGAAAGGCGCGTACGTCGTAAATGACGTAGCGCTGCGCCGGGTCGCGGTAAATAGCGTGGGCGAGGTCGCGCTGCGTCAGCGCGTCGAGGAGTTGCTGCTCGTTGGTGTGGTATTGGGCGAGATAGCCGCGCTCGATAGAAACATAGTCGATCTGCTTGGCGGCGAGGAAGTCCCGGTACTCGCCCTCCGTCCACGAGCGACGGAACATGCTCTCGGAGAAGAACTCGTTGGCGAGGCGCGCGCCGTGGCGGAGGAAGTAATACTGCCCATCCTCGTACTGGTTCGGCTCCATCACGCGGTAGGTCGCATGGGCATCGTATAGGTCGGAGGCGAAATAGGGAGCGTACATGTCATGCGACTGCCGGAAAAGCCCACCATAGCCGCCCTGCGCGTAGCCGAATGCGCCGTTGACGATGAAGAGGGTGAAAATCAGCCCGGCGATCCAGACGGCGAAGATCGGCCGGTACCAGCGGCGGACGGAGACGACGAGGGCGGTCGCGAGGAAGGGGAAGACGAGCACCGTCGCGCGGCGCACCAGGCCGTCCGCGATGGACGAGACGATCACGCGCAGCGAGTTCTCCGCCAGCGCGGGCGTCCCCCGCGCGAGGAGGAGGGCGGGCAGGCTGGCGGCGCCCGCGATCAGGCCCATGATGACGAAGCGCCATCGCCGCGCCGGTTCGCCGAGGAAATGCGCGGCGAGGTAGCAGAGCGCGGCGATGCCGCCCGCCAGCGGGTGCGTCGTGATGCAGAGCCAGAGCAGCACGCCCGCCGCGACATCCCGCCGACGGTCGAGCGCAACAACGAAAAGGAAGAAGAAAAAGGCCGACCAGAGGAAGGGGAATTGAAAGGCGAGCACGCCGTCGAGATAGAACGGATTGAGCAGGAACAGCAGCATCACCCACGGGTCGCGCATCACGGGTCGGGCAAAACAGGCGGCGGCGGGTGTGCCGATGGCGGCGATCACCATCAGGAGCGTGACGCCCCAGGCATGAAAAAGCGGCCAGATCAGCGCGCCGAGCAGCCACGGCACGAGGGCATACGGAAAGGTCACGGCGTGCCCGCCGTCGAGCACGCTAATGGTGCGCGAGATACCGTGGCCGCTCCATAAGCGGTCCTGGATGAGCCAGACGTGCGCGTAGACGCTCATCGAGTCATCGCCTAAAAAAATTCGCTTGACCGCCACGAGGAGGAGCGTCGCGAGTAGCAGGGAGAAGAAGAGGCCCGGCAACCACGGCGCCCACCGCTCCCTGATCCCCGCTGGGCGGGCGCGCTGCGTCATCACCCGCCACCACGCCAGCGGCATGGCGATCAGGTCGATGAGGACATCCTTCATGCGCGTGTTGGAGCGGTAGACCGGCACGGGCACGAGATGGTTATTGCCCAATTTGTAGCCGAGGCGGGGGAGGATCATCGCCAGTTCGACCGTCTCGCTGTAGCGGTAGCCCTCGTAATAGCGCGTCGCCTCGCCGAGCGGCCCGGCGCGGAAGACGCGGTAGCCGGATTCGACATCGTAGAACCGTTGCCCGCTCCAGAGCGTCGCCCAGGCGGACATCAGCCAGTTGCCAGCCTTCTTGTACGCCGGGTAGAGCGAGAAGTCCCGCCGCGCCATCAGGCCGTCCAGCCCGCCCCGCTCCAATGCCTCAACGAGCGCGGCGACATCGTCCGGGTCGTGCTGGCCGTCCGCGTCCACCGTCAGAATGAGGTCGCTTGCGTCCAGCCGCCCGGCGGCGACCTCCGCGCGCACGAAACGGAAGGCCGCGCCGTACCCCGCCGAAAGGCCGCGATTGGCGTCGAAGGCGATCAACGAGGCGTGCGGCTTGTCCGCGATCCAGCGCGTGACGATGGCGCGCGTCTCATCCCGACTGCCGTCATCGACGATAATCAGGCCGTCCACCATCGGGTAGAGCCGCGTCAGGACATCCTCGACGGTCGGCGCTTCGTTGTACGCGGGCACGACGGCGATCAGCCGCCGCTCCACCGTGCGCGGCACGCCGCTTCCTGACGGAACGACGAGCGTCCGGGGCGGTCCCCACGCCCCGTGAATACGAAGGTCGTCCACATCGCTGTGAACGCGCCGTCCGAGCATTGTGTTCCTTCCCACTCTCTCACCCTCCCCGCGTCATCCTCAGCATATGCGGCGGAACATGACGCAGGGATGAATCCGGGCGTATCGGAGAGACCGGACTGTCTCACCAACGTCGCTGACGCGGCACGCCGTGCTTCCGGCAATGAAGGAGGGGCGGCATCTCTCCTGCCCCTCCGCCGTGCGCTGAGACGGTGCTAACCCAGGACGGTACGGTTGATGCGTGAGGGGAATGCCACGGGCGGATGACGATTCGATGGGCGGGCCAGACGCGCAGGCCGTTGGCACGGGCGCTACCGGAATCGAAAGGGTGAATAGGCGCGCCTCACCACGCGCGGGATTTCCGCAACTCCTCCACATGATGGGTTTCGTGGCCCGCGAGAATGTACGCGAGGGCGCGCACGCCGATCGCATTCCCATCCGCCGTCCCCATCCGCGTCCAGGCTGCCGCATCCAGGCCGCGCAG
Organism: uncultured Chloroflexia bacterium; assembly: GCA_963847195.1. GTDB lineage: Bacteria > Chloroflexota > Chloroflexia > Thermomicrobiales > JALYUS01 > JALYUS01. Next base: position 335,373 of record CAWJZC010000010.1, read on the forward strand.
GAGCGCCACGGTGGCCTGGCGCACCGCCGCGTAGTCGCCGACGACATCGGCGAGCGTGCGCGATTCGAAGTCCGCCGCCGGGACATATGCTTCGAGATCGGCGCCGGGGAGGGGCGTCGCATCGTCGCGGGCGATGCGGAGCGCCCGATAGGAGAAAATGCGCTCGCTATCGGCCAGATGCCCGACGATCTCGATCACGCTCCATTCCTTCGGCGCGGGGCGCCATCGCGCCTGCTCCGGGCTGAACGGCGCGAAGAACGCCGCCGTCTCCACGATCTGGCGCGCGAGGATTTCCACAATGTCGCCGTCGGGCACGCGACGGATATACGGCTCGTAGTAAGGCAGATACTCTCCGGGGACCGGGCGACCGGGGCTACTCGTGGTCATCAATACATCCTCTCGGGGGCGCGGACAATCGACGGGCCAGTGTCTGCATCGTACCAGCATCGCGATGCGCCTGTCGAAATGCGGCACGTGCGGCACGATGCGCGCGTGCCGCGATGACCGCTCGTCTTCGTTTGGTATCCGGGGAGAAAATACGGACTGTGCGGACGCATTTCATCTCTCGTTCATGGTCCGTATGCCATTATCTCATCCAAGCGTGGGAGGAAGTTTACGGCCCGCGTGAAGGGAAGAGTAAAACGGAAGGGTGTGGGAAAACGCATGAAAGTACCTGCGGCAAGTATCTACTTCCCGCCGGAGGACCGGGCGGCGATCCTCAGCCAGATCGATGAAATCCTCCAGACCGGCCAGTTGACGCTCGGCAAATACGGGAGGCAGTTCGAGGAGCAGTTCGCGGCGAAGATCGGTGTGAAGCACGCCGTCGCCGTCTCCAGCGGCACGAGCGCCATCGAGATTCCGCTTCGCGCCCTCGGCGTCGAGGGCAAGGAAGTACTCGTCCCGACCAATACCTTTTTCGCCACCCCCGCCGCCGTCCTCCACGCGGGCGGGCGCGTGCGCTTCATCGACACCGACCCCGCGACGCTCTCCGTCGATGTGGACCATCTGCGCGCCTCGATCGGACCGGAGACGGCGGGCGTGATCGTCGTGCATATCGGCGGCATCGTCACGCCGCACATGGATGCGATTCGCGCCCTCTGCGACGAGCACGGCGTTTGGCTCTTCGAGGACGCGGCCCACGCGCAGGGCAGCACACTCGCCGGACGTAGCGCCGGGACATGGGGCGATGCCGCCTCCTTCTCCTTCTACCCGACAAAGGTGATGACCTCCGGTGAGGGCGGCATGATCGTCACGGACGACGACCGCATCGCCGAGGAGGCGCGCATCTACCGCGATCAGGGCAAGGCGGGCTTCCTGACGAACTTCCATACGCGCCTCGGCAACAACTGGCGGATGTCCGAAGTCCATGCCGTGATCGGATTGTCGCAACTGGGGCGGTTGGACGAGTTCATCGCCCACCGCAACCACATCGCGGAGATTTACGACGAGGAATTGCCCGGCCTGCCCGACCTGACGCCGATCCGCCCGCCGGACAATGGCGTCTCCTGCGACTACAAATACCCGGTGCTGCTCCCCGCCGGTGTCGATCGCGCGGCGTTCAAGCAGCGGTTGCGCGAGGAGTGGGAAGTCGCCTGCTCGGGCGAGGTCTACGACGTGCCCTGCCACGAGCAGCCCGTCTTCGCCGAGTGGAAGAGCGAATCGTTGCCCAACGCGGAAGATGTCTGCGGCCGGCATCTTTGCCTGCCGATCTCCGCCACGATGACGGACGATCAGGCGCGGCACGTCCTCACCGCCCTGGCGGCGGTACTGAGCGAGCAGAGAGTAGGCATTTCCTAGCCCCTCCTGCCCAGAGGGCGCCGCCCTCCTGATCGGGCAGGGTGATGACGAATCGGCACGGCAATCGCGATACATTCCCCCTCCCGCATCGGGAGGGGGCCAGGGGGTAGGAATAGCGTGCAATACGTACTGGTCACGGGTGCGGGCGGGTTCATCGGGTCGCATGTGGTGGATGCACTGATGGGCGCGGGGAAGGACGTCACGGCGCTCGATTTTCCTGGGGTGCGGATGCATCGGAGCGACCTGCCGTTCACCCCGGCGACGATTGACGACGTGGACGCCCTCGCCGCTGCCTTCGCTGGGCAGGAGGCGATCTTCCATCTTGCGGCAGTCTCGAATGTCAACCATGCGTTCAATGATCCGGTCGGCTGCGTGCGCACCAACGTCCTCGGCACCGCCAATGTGCTGGAGGCGGCGCGGCGGGCGGGCGTGGAGCGGGTGATTCTCGCCTCCACCGTTTGGGTCTACAACGCCGCGCCCACCGATGCGCCCGAGCCGCTGACCGAGGAGACGGCGCTCGCCGCCAACGCGACGCATCATGTCTACACCTCCTCGAAGATCGCCGGTGAGATGCTGCTCGCGGACTGGAGCCACCTCTACGGCATCCCGTACACCGTCCTCCGCTACGGCATCCCCTACGGCCCCCGGATGCGGGACGAACTGGTGATCGCCAAGTTCCTCGGCAAGGCGATGCGCGGCGAGCCGCTCACCGTCGGCCACGCAAGCCGCCACTTCCTCTATGTCGGCGATCTCGCCCGCGCCCATCTCCTCGCGCTCGGGGAAGTGGCGCGGAATCAGACCTATAACATCGAGGGCCCGGAGACGATCACCATCCGCCAGGTGGCCGACGCGGTGCGCGGCCTCGTCGGCGCGGACGTGACCATCGAGGAGCAGCCCGGTCGCCCCGGCGATTACCGCGACCGGGTTATCTCCGCAGCGAAGGCGAAGCGCGAACTCGGCTGGGAGCCGCAAGTCCCCTTCGCGGAAGGGATGCGCCGCACATACGACTGGTTCCGCGCCCAGCAGCGCGCCAGCGCGCCGCAGATGGCCGTCGCGGCAGGAACCTAGCCCTCGATGGCTACCCTGTCGTCGCGGGAGATACCCACCCCCCTGCCCCCTCCCGACACGGGAGGGGGTGATGATGCATTCGCGTCATCCATTGCTCCCCCCTCCCGCGTCGGGAGGGGGGCTGGAGGGGTAGGCTTTCCCTGGCGTGCCATCGGCATTCTCGGCCTCGTCACGCTGGTCGCTGTGCTCGCGCTGGCACGGGCGGGCGAACTGACGGCCGTATTCGGGGCACTTCGGGGGGCGGACCCGCGCTGGCTGCTGCTCGCCGCGCTGGCGCAGGCGCTCCCCTATCTCGCGCTGACGCGCATCTACGCGTCGCTCTTCGGCCAGCAGGGGTATCCGCAGCCGGTTGGATTGCTCGCCCGCGTCGCGACGGTCGTACTGACGATCAACCGCGTCCTGCCGACGATGGGCGTGACGAGCAGCGTCTACCTGGTGACGACGCTGCGGCGGCGGAAGATCCCGGAGGGGCGCATCCTCGTCGTCCACACGATGGAGATCGTCTCCTATACGGTCGCCTTCGCGATCGTGACGACCTGGGGTATCCTCGTCTTCGTGACGCGTAGCGCGATTGAGCAGGTGGAAATCCTCGTGCCGGTCGTGCTCGCGCTGGCGGGGGCATCCTTCGGGCTGCGCTGGCTGCGGCGGCGGGGTCTGAAGCCGATCCTTGTCCGGTGGGCGTTGGCGGGCAACCGCGTCATCGGCCGGGTCATGCCGATCCGCGCCCTGCGCATCACCGAGGCGCGCATCGAGCGGTTCATCGACGAAGTCTGGCACGGCGCGCGTCTGGCGGCGACTCGGCCCGACTGGTTCGTGCGCGCGGTGCTCTGGCAACTCGCCTCGTTGGGCGGCGACTGCCTCACGATTGGCTTCGCGCTCGCCGCCCTCGGCGCCCCGACGCACCTGAACACGATTGTCATCGCCTTCGCGGCGGCGACGGCGCTCTCCGCCATCTCCTTCTTGCCGGGCGGCGCGGGCTCGTTCGAGGCGGCGATGGTCGTCATCCTCGTGCGACGCGGCATCCCTTTCGAGGCGGCCCTCGCCGCGACGCTGATCTTCCGGGGACTCACCTTCTGGCTGCCCCTTGCCCTCTCGCCTCTACTGTTCGCCCGCCGGGAGCGCCTGCAACCCGCGCCGCTCTGAGCAACCGTCACGCCACCTTACGATGTGCCCCATACGTCCCGCGCGGTCGCCGCGACGAGACGCAGTTTCGCCTCCTGCTCGGCGGCGGTGAGATGGTTCCCCTCCTCGGTCGAGGCGAAGCCGCATTGAGGGCTTAAGGCGAGCCGCTCCATCGGCACGAACGCCGCCGCCTCGCTGATGCGCCCTTTCAATTCATCCTCATTTTCCAGCGCGCCCTTCTTGGTCGTCACGAGGCCGAGGACGACGGTGCGGTCATCGGGCACATACCGCAGGGGCTCGAAATTGCCGGAGCGCGCGTCATCGTATTCGAGCAGGAAGCGCTGGAACCGCGTGCGCCGGAAGATTTGGGCGGCAATCGGGTCGTAGCCGCCGCTCGCGTAGAATCTACTCTGGTTGTTGCCCCGGCAGAGATGGATGCCGAACTCGATGCCGGGGTGTTCGCCGATCACCGCGTTATCGAGTTCGATGCAGCGGTCCAAGAGGCGATCCGGGTCGTTGCCGCGCTGCCGGTACCCCTCGCGGATGGCGGGGTCGATCAGCGCTGCGTATTGCGGCGCGTCCACCTGGATGTAGGTGCAGCCGAGGCGAATCAGCTCGTCCACCTCGGCGCGCAGAATGTCCACGACATCGGCGAGATAGGCGTCGATTGTCGCGTAGGCGCCCCGTGATTTCTCCGGGTCGTAATAGGCCGCCGCCTGCTGCGCGCTGATCAGCGTCACTTTGGCCGCGCGGTCGGTACGCGCCCGCAGATAGGTGAACTCCTCCGCGCAGAGGTGACGGCGACGCCTCAGGCGGGAGACGACGACGGGCCGCTGGAGGATCAATTCATCGCCCTGCTCGTCCCGGAAGGGGATCGCCCAGCCGCCCGACTTGTCGAACCCCTCGATGGCGTCGATGAAGTGCCCGTAGAAGGCGAAGCGTCGCATCTCGCCGTCCGTGACCACATCGAGCCCCGCCTCGACTTGCAGGGCGATTGCCTCGTCCACGGCGCGGTCCTCGATCCGCTTGAATGCCGCGTCGTCGATCTCGCCCGCCGTGTGACGCTCGCGGGCCTCTTTGAGATAGTCCGGACGCAAAAGACTGCCCACCACGTCGCTGCGATATGTCGCCATCATCGACCTCCTGTCTGTGGGAACGAACCCTCACCTCTCATCGGCTCTCGGTGGACGTATCAGCCTCGCCAGTATACGCTCCGTCGATGAGCAGTGATGCGGCGGACGTTCTCGCCGCCTATGACCTTGTGCCGCCCGTCGAGGCATTCACCCTGCCGGGCGCGGTCGGCATCAACAACCACGTCCGGGGCGTGCGCACCGGTACGGGCGATGTGGTATGGAAAACCTATCTCAGCCAACGCGATCCGGCGACGATCCGCTACGAGCACCGCCTGTTGGCATGGCTGGCCGGGCAGTCTCTCTCGTTCGCGACCCCGCTGCCCGTGCCCACGCGGACGGGCGACACGCTCTCGCCGACGCCAGATGGCGCCGGATGGCAGGCGCTCTTCGCCTGGCTGCCCGGCGCGCATCTCGACCGCGACGATCCGGCGCTCATCGAGGCATTCGGGACCGCCCTCGGTGAACTGCACGACACGCTGCGCCGTTATCCCGCCGATCGTCACCCCGGTTTCGACGATTACGCCGCCCTCGATCGCATTCATCCGCATGTGCCCGATCCATTCGGCCTGACACCTGATCACCTGAGCCTCCCGCCAACGGACACGAACCTTGCTCTGCTGGCCTGGTGGCGCGCGACGCTTGGGGATTTGCGCCCATTCATTGATGGCCCGTACCGCGCCTTGCCCCGGCAGGTAATCCACGGGGATGTTACGCCGGGTAACGCATTCGCGGACAGTGGGCGCATCACGGCGGTCTTCGACTTCGAGTTCGCCGCACCCGATGCGCGGGCAATCGACGTGGCGAGCGGACTGGTCTTCACGATGCGCATTTGGGAGCGCGACGCATCGACCGCGCTTTTGATGGCCCGCCGCTTCCGCGATGGCTATGCGCGTCGGAGCGATGTGACGACGGAGGAGATTGCCGCCTTGCCGGATCTCATGCTCCTGCGCGATGTCGTCGGGGCGATCTGGTGGCTGGGGAGGGATCTCGCGGCGGGCGACACACGCCGGAGCGTGGAGCGGATTATCGAGGTGCAGAGACGGGCGCACTGGCTTGCCGACAACGCGACGGCATTCCGCGATGCGGTTCGATGAGCGATATCCGGGCAAACGAAGCCAGGACATGCCCAGCGCCCATGTGCAGTAGCCGTGGCAAAATGGTGGTCGGGGTTTGTCGATTTGATCGGTCACCGAACGATTACCTTGTGCTGGCAAGTGTTCGACGACATCGGAGAGGCCAGCGCCCGTTGGTATCGAGGAAAGGAACGACGTGGATACTATACACGAAACCGTCACGGCCAAAGACGGCACAATCATTGCCTATGACCGGCAGGGCGAAGGCCCCGCTGCCATCCTGGTCGCAGGCGCGCTTTGCGCCCGGTTGTCCTGGGCCGGGCCGGCGCTCGCCCGACTCCTCGCGCCCTATTGCACCGTCTACAACTATGACCGCCGTGGACGAGGAGACAGTGGGGATACTGCGCCCTATGCGGTCGAGCGAGAGATCGAGGATATTGACGCGCTCATCGACGAAGCCGGCGGGTCGGCGTATCTCTTCGGCCATTCTTCCGGGGCGGCCCTGGCGCTCGAAGCGGCCATAACGCTCGGCGATAAAGTGAAGAAGCTTGCCATGTACGATGCCCCGTATAACGATGATCCTGCGGCCCAACGAGCATGGCGAGAATATAACCGGCAACTCACGGAGCTGTTAGCCGCTGATCGTCGAGGCGATGCAGTCGCGCGTTTTATGCAGTATGTCGGAACGCCGACTGACGAGATTGCCGCCATGCGCCATGCACCATTCTGGCCAGCGTTGGAAGCCATCGCACCGACGCTCGCATACGACCACACTGCGCTCCTCGGCGAAGGCGGCTCCGTACCGACCAAACGAGCAGCCGGAGTACGAGTGCCCGCACTTGTTCTGACTGGCGGCGAGAGTTATCCCTTTATGCACGACACGGCGCGAACGCTCAGCCAGGCAATGTCGCAGGCGCAGCTCCGTACCCTGGAAGGCCAGGCGCACAATGTAAATGTCCAGGTGCTCGCGCCCGTGCTGGTCGCGTTCTTCCGGGCCTGATATGACGTCCGGTGTTGTCTATCCCGCACAGTGCCGGACTGCGAATGACCGAGCGGCGAATCCGGCACTGGAGCAACCGTATGTCGAGTCTCGAGCGCGGACGGTAGGTATTTGCCAGGTGAAGTGCAAACCCGCTCCGGGTATGTCTTGGCCAGTTGCAATCCGGGTATATCGCGCTCCGGCGACAGAGCAGAGCGCCGCATAGATCATCTCCGACCAGAGAGCACCACTTCCCGCATGGTCGTCGTAGTAGACGCGCGCCTGCCGTGGTTGTACGCTCCGGCGATGAAGCCTGTCGCACCATTGCCCCGCATCACATGGATATGTTGCCTCCTCGCTCTCCTCCTGACCGGGTGTACGCGGGGCGCCGCCGCGTCGACGGCGACCGCCTCGCCCATCGCACCGAAGACGCTGCCGCTGGTCGGGGTGAGCCTGCCGAATGTCGCCTCGACGGATGTGACGCTGATTCAAAAAGCGTTGGCGGACAACCAGCGCAAGAACGATGTCTCGCTCATCTATCGCTCAGCGGACGGCACGGCGGAGAAGCAGACATCCGATATCGCGGACCTCGTGCGGCTCGACATCGTCGGGTTGATCGTCATGCCGGTGGACGCGACGCTCATCGGGCCGCCAATCGCGGCGGCGCGCGCCAAGGGCATCCCGGTTGTCGCCATCGACACCCCGCCGGTCGGCACGGCGGTCGATGCGCTCGTCCGCCCCGATGAGCGGGCGAGCGGCCGGGAGGCGGCGAAATACGTGATGGACAAAGCAGTCGTCAAGGGCCCGACGCTGATTCTCGCGCCCGACGACGCGCCGGGCGCCGACTTCGCCGCCGGGGCGCAAGAAGGGCTGGCGAAGCTGCCTGACGCCGTCCGGACCGCCGTGATCGCGGGCACGAGCGACGTACCGGGCAGCGTCATCCCATCGGTGCGCGAGCAAGGGATACGGACGATTATCGCCGGCAATGACGCGCTCGCGCTCGCCGCCATTGCCGCCCTCAGGGATGCGGGCTTGCTCAACCGCGTGGCGGTCATCGGCCACGGCGGCGCGCGGGATGCCATCCGCGCGGTGCTGGACGGCACATTAACCGGCGACGTGGACCGCCGCCCGCAGGACCTCGGCGTCGCGGCGGTCGGCGATATCGCCGCGCTCGTGCGCAAGAAGCAGCCATCGTCCGACCTCATCGTGCGGATCAACGGGATCGACATCCCCGTCACCGCCGTGCCCGGTCGCCTCATCACCCGCGATAACGCGCGCGACATGCAGGAACGCTGGCCCGACCTCATCTACACCCTGCCCGCCACGCCGACACCCGCTGCGAAACCCTGAGTGTACGTTCCACATGAAACCGCATGAGGAAAGCCGCTCAGCGCGATTTCAGGTCGCGCTCAGATCGGTCTCAGCGACGCGGCGGATGATCGATGCAACGGTTGAATCGCTTTTTCCTCTCCGTTATTCGCCCGGTTGCCGCCGCCGTCTCCTCCGTGGTGCGCGCAATTGAAGGGCGGCTTCACTGGGGAGCGGCGTTCGCGCCGCTCCCGTTTCCTTGTCCTACCCCCGTCAGTGCGTGAGTTGAGCAAGCGACGCGAGGAGCGTGTCGGTCGTCACCACCGTGGCGAACTCGCCGTGGAGGCTGGCGAGGGAGACGGCGTGGATCAGCTCGGCGGTGTAATGCGCGCCGTCCGGGCCGATCCGGTCGAAGGTCGCCGTCGCGTCCGAAACGATGAAGGTCGTGAAGTCGAGGTTGCCCGCCATGCGCGTCGTCGTCTCGACGCAGTGATTGGTGGTCAGGCCGGCGACAACGACCGTGGTGCAGCCGAGCCGGCGGAGCCGCTCCTCCAGATCGGTGCCGATGAAGGCGCTGTTCACCTCTTTCGTCAGCAGAGGCTCACCCGGTTGCGGCCGGGCGATCTCTTTGAGTTCGAAGCCGCGCTGGCCGGGGCGGAGCGGCGAGGTCGCCAGCCGGGAACGATGCTGGATGTGGAAGATCGGCCGGTGCGTGCGACGCCAGGCGGCGAGGAGGCGCCCGATATTCGCTTCCGCGTCCGGGTTGTTGCGGCGCCCCAATGCGGGGTCGTCCAATCCCTGCTGCACATCGACGACGATCAGCGCCGCCGTCTCGGGCAGCGTCGGGAGCGTCGTCGCGCCATGTTCCATCATGTGTTCCCTCCTTCGCGCGCGGCGGCACGCTTCGCAAGCCCCGTGCGCAGGCCCGTCGCGAGGAGCGGACAGGCGGCGAGCGCGGCGGTCTCCGGGTCGGATCGGTCATGGATCATCGCGTTGACGCGGCGAATCGTCCACATCGGATAGGGGCGATCCAGCAGGACGACCGGCTGCCCCGCCTCGACATACCCTTCGGCGAGGACGCGCAGGTACCAGCCGGTGCGGCCGCTCGCCAGTACCCGCGCGGTCAAGTCCGCGATCCGCCAGCGGCGGGCGATCTTCCAGCACGGCCCGCGCGGCTGCGAGACCTGCGCGCGCACCTCGCCGACCTGATACGTATCGCCGATGCAGACGCTCTCCTCCGAGAGCCCGGCGATGGTGAAGTTCTCCCCGAAGCCGCCATGCGGGAACTCCGGGCGTTCCAGTTCGGCGCGCCAGTCGGGATAATGGCTCGCGGCGTAGCAGAGCGCGGCTTTGTCCGGCCCGCCGTGATTCTTCGTATCCGCCTGCTGGTTCCCCGCGAGATTTTCCCGCCCGAACCAGACGCGCCCATCGACGGGCTGCTTGGCGAAGCTCGTCACCCACGCGCGGTCCATCTCATCCGCCGCGCCCTCAGTGCCATACGGCGTCGGCATACCCACCTGAATCGAAGAGAGTACCGGCTGATCGCTCGGCATCGTCACCCCTCCCATCCGCAGCGCTCGCGCGACACCGGATCGAATTGCCCCCGCCGGTCGTCGAGATGGCGCTCGATCTCCGCCACCGCTTGCGGGGTGTCGCGGAAATGCACCGCACACATTCCAACCGCCCGCGCCGCCTCAACATTCCGCGGGACGTCGTCGACGAAGAGCGCTTCGTCCGGCCGCACGCCGAGGCGTTCGGCGGCGAGATGGTAGATGCGCGCGTCCGGTTTCGCCATCCCCTCTTCGTCGGAGAAGACCATCAGATCAACGAACCGGTCCAAGCCGTAATGCACGCGCATCGCCTCCCGCGTGCCGGACCATGCGTTGCTCAACGCCGCCATCCGATAGGTGGCGCGGAGCCCTTGGAGGAACGCGATGAAGGCGTCATTTATCCGCTCCCCGGCGAAGAAATCGCGCCGGAGCGCCCGCACATCGGCCTCGCCAAGCGACAGACGCGCCGCCATCTCCTCCCAGACCGCCGCTGCGGAGACGGCCCCCACGGTCGCCTGCGCCGAGAGATCGGGCCGGAAGAGGCCGCGCGCGAACCCGCCCCGGTCGATGCCGAGCCGGTCCTCCCAGGCACTGTGCGCGGGCGTCTCGTCCCGCAGGAGCAGGACGCCGCCGATATCGACGATGATCGCGCGGATGGTCACGGTGCGTCCCCATCGCGCCGTGGCGTATCCGGCGCGAAGACGCGCGCGAGCACCGGGCTGACGAACTCGCTGGCGAGCGCGTCCATGTGGACCTCGTCCCACCAGCGCCCGGCCATCGGCCAGCACGCGCGCCGCCGCCCGAACTCCCGGAAGCCCGCCTTCGCGTACGCCCGCTGCCCGGCGACATTCCACTCCGCGACCGTCAGCGCGACGTTGCGCAGGCCGAGGGCGGTGAAGGCGTAATCGAGCATCAGGCGGGTCGTCTCGGTGCCGTACCCCTTGCCCCGGTCGGCGGCATCGCCAATGATGATGCCAAACTCTGCCCGCCCGTTGCGATAGCTTATGTCGCCCAAGCCGACGGTGCCGATGGGTCGCGGGTGCCCTCCGGGCAGGATTATGCGCTCGTAAACGGCAAAGTCGACGCTGCGCTCGTCTACGATATCGCGCTCGTACTGCGCGATCCGCTGTTCGAGCGTTTGCGGGAGTATCGCGCCAATATTGCGCCGCGCCGCGAGATCATTGCTCCAGCGCATGATGAGCGGCAGGAGATCACGATGCATCGGGCCGAGCGCGACCTTCTCCCCGATGATGTTGATGATTGGCTGCTCCACGGTAACCTTTCTCTTGGTAGCGCGGGCTTTCCAGTCTGCGCGAGGGACCGCGCAAGCTGAAAAGCCTACGTCGCCGGATTATGCATCCAGCGCGATTTCCGGTTCCTGGGCGGAGAGGATTGCGATCACAGCGGTGCCGCCGAGGTGCTCCGTGACCAGCGACGCGAGCGACGCGCAGGCCGCACGGAGCGCGGCCTCGTCGGTGGGCGGCAGCGCCTCGATGCAGAGGAAGGCGTCAGTCGTCCGTTCAGTCAGTTTCGTACGCTCCGCCTCGCGCCAGTTCCAGGCGCGACAGATGACGCCGACATCGTCGCGATAGATCACCTCGCCGCGCTGCGGCGGTTGCGGCTCCGCGCTGCCGAGCGGGACGAAATGCTCGCCGCCCGCCGCCCGCGTCAGCCGGATATCGCCCGCGATGGCGCGCAAATCCTCGCCGCCGCACGGCAGGAAATGGCGGAGCGAGACGGCGTTATAGAGGTCCACCAGCGGGTTGATGCTCCGCACATGGCCCGCGACGGCGGAGCGCAGCAGGTTCTCGATCGATGAACGCTGCTTGGCGGGCTTGACGCCGAAGGCGCGGTACGCCTCCCGCCAGGGCGCGACGGCGGGGTAGGTGGCGATATCCGCCTCTCCTATCGTACGTGCCGCCCCGGCGACCGCCTCCACGAGCAGGGCGGCGCACGCCTCGGCATTCCGCGTATTGTCCGCGCCGCGCACGATGACGACGCCGATGCGCGCGGCGGGGAAGAGCGCCCAGAACGGCGGCTCGATAGCGAAGCGCGTCGCGGTCACGGGGCGATACTGCTCAGGTCGATCACGTCGCCGAGGGTGATCTCGCCGTCGAGGAGGATTTCGGCGCGAATGCCGCCGCGATCGGTCAGGCCGCGATTGAGGCCGGGCTTGCCGGTCAACTCCTCGATGTAGCCGCAGGGCGGGCATAACCGCTCGCCATAGCACTCGATGGCCCCGACGCGGAAGCGCCTGCCGATCAGGTCATCGAGGCGGATGCCGCGCGTGACGAGATTACGGCGGCACTCGTCCGGCGCGAGGGCGATGCCCGTGTCGGTCGCCAGCGCGTCGAGCGATTCGGCCTCGATCAGCGTCAGGCGGCGGCCGGTCAGCGGCGGCACCTGCGAGTAGTAGCCGCGCCCGTCGAAGTAGCGATCCCCTTCCAGCCCTCGCCCGGCGACGACACGGGCACGCTCCAATGCGACCATCGGCGCGCCGGCGGCGGGCGCGATGAAGATGCCCTCCACCCGTCCCACTCCTATTGCCGCCCGCACCGGCGCCGTTTGCGTCGCCATTGCTGATTCCTTCCCATGTGTACATCACCCCACTCCGCGTATTGTACAGGAGAGCGGGCAGTCAGAGAGGATAGGCCACAGAGGACACAGAACGCACAAAGGAAAGGTGGGTTGACGCTCTCTTTGTGCCTACACTCCTTGGTCCCGTGGTATTGCGGCTGCCGCGTGCCGGAATACATCCTCGACAGTATGCCAGAGGAGCATCAGCGCGAAGTAGCTGAGGCCCAGGCCGCAGAGGATGTTGACCCAGCGGAAGAGCGCCGGGCGGATGAAGCGTCGTCCGGTCCCGATCACCACCGGGATGCAGAGGCACCAGAGGAGTGCGCCGAGCACGAAGCCGCCGAAGAGGAGCGCGAAGCGGCCCGCAGGCGCGGCGCTCGCATCCGTCGTCGCGAGGCCCGCGCCGATGCCCGTCCAGAAGGCGAGGGCGAAGGGATTGGCGAGCGAGAAGACCGCGCCGGTGGCGAAATCGCCGCGTGCGGCGCTGCCGTGCGCGCGGGGCAGGCCGCCCGCCCACGCCTCTTGCAGGGCGCTCCACGCCAGCCGCAGGAGGAAGCACGCCCCCGCCACACCGAGGGCGAGGCGGAGCGGCCTGCTCTGCACGAGGAACGCCGTCCCGGTGAGGGCGAGCGCCGCCCACGTCGCGTCGCCGATCAGCGCGCCCAGTTGGACGAGCAGGGCGGGCCGGTAGCCGCGCGCCAGCCCGCGCCTGAGCGCCTCGGTATTGACCGCTCCCGGCGCGGCGTTGTAGGCGATACCGAGACCGACCGCCGAGAGGAAGAGATGGGCGCCGGTCGTCATGCCGATTCGCTCTTCCTGCGCGGGCGACGGACGAGCTCACCGCCGCAATTCGGGCAGGTCGCGTCCATCTCTCGCGTACAGGCCGAGCAGAACGTGCATTCGTAGGTGCAGATATACGCCTCCGCAGTCGGAGCAAGCGATCTGCCGCAACGCTCGCAGGCATCTTTCATCGCCAAAGCCACTCCTCACACCTCCCCTATGGATTAATCAGCCCCTCAGTCCTCAGTCCTCAGCACTCGTCATGCGAGTTCCTTCGCGCGCATCGTGGCGCGGCCCGCCTCCCGCTCGGCGTCGATGAATGAGCCGTGCGGATAGGGATAGGCCGGGTATTCGTCCGGCTTGACATTGTGCTTGCCGACGCGCGTCTCGATCTCCAGGCAGTAGACGCTCGTGATCGCGATGTCGCTCGTCCGGCATCGGCGCGTAATCGACGCCCGCGACGAGGTGCGGCGCGTATTTGCCCATCACGCCTTCCAGCGCGTACTTCTTCTCCGCCGCGTCCGCCACGACGCGCACCGTGCCGTAGCAGACGACGCTCGCGTACTCGGTGCTGAAATCGAACGGCGTCCCGGCGGGCAGCACCCGACCAAACTCCGTCACGGTGAAGCAGGCGCGCGCCACGCCCGCTTCCAGCACCGCCCGCAGTTTGCCGACCTGCGCGGTGTGCCAGTAGACGCGCGTGCCGTCGAACCAGAAGAAGTTGCTGTGCAGCAGCGGCTGCCCCTCATGGATGACCGCGAGATGCCCGACCGCGCTCATCGCGAGGAAGCAATCTATCCATTCCTCATCTACCAGCACCCGATCCTTCCGCCGCACCTGCGTCAATGGCCGCTCCAGATACCGCTGCATCGCTCCCCCCCCATCTACGTCCCACCGCTTATTGTGTCTAATAACAATCATTATTGTGTCTATTGCGAGAGTATCATGCTCCGCTGCCTTGTCAAGGGCCATTGTCCAACACCCAAGGTGAGCATCGTGATGCGATCGTTCCGAATCCTGCGGGCGAAGTGGTGCGTCTTCTTTCGAGGGACACCCCGCAACGGCGGAAGCCGAGGCGCCCCATCCAATCGCTTTCGTGGCGTACCCTCTCCATTGCCGCGTGCCGTATACTGGCAGGGAGGCGCGAACGTACGGCGGAGGCAGCATGGCAATGGGCGACGATCTCGACCTCGGACCGTTAGAACCGGGGAGCGGTACGCCGCTCTATCGGCAGATTGCGGACGGCGTCACGGCGCGGATCACCAGCGGGCAGCTACCCCCCGGCGCGCGGCTACCGACGGTGCGCGGGTTGGCAAAAACACTCGGCGTCGGCGTGATCACCGTCGCGCAGGCGTATGAGGCGCTGCGGGAGGCGAATCTCGTCTCCGGGCAAGTCGGGCGCGGCACCTTCGTGCGGGACCGGACGGGCGCGGAAGCGCCGGGGCACCTGTCGTATCTGCCCTCGTACGTCGTGCCGCCGATTGGCGACCCGGAGATGCTGCCCGCCTCCCCCGCGCTGACGTTGCCGCCCTTCCCGCTGCCGGTGCGCGCCGCCCGCCCCAATCAACTAATGACGCCCGCGCATCGCGCCGGGGTGATCTCGCTCGCCTCCGGGCAACCGGCGGCGGATGTCCTGCCCGTCGTCCATCTCAAGAAGGCGTGGCGCGCCGCCGTGGACGAACTGGACGGGGATTTGCTTGGTTACGGCCCCGCCCTCGGCGACCCGGATTTGCGCCTCGCCATCGCGGAGCGGTGCGCCGGGTGGGGTTTCGCGGCGAGCGCGGACGATGTGCTGATTACGACGGGCGGGCAGCAGGGCATCGACCTCGTCGCGCGCTCCCTCGTCGGCCCCGGCGAGCGGGTGGCGACCGAGGTGCCGACCTTCGCCGCCGCTATCGACATCTTCGCCGCCTCGGGCGCGCGGATCGTCCCCGTGCCGACCGACGAGCACGGTATGGATATGTCTGCACTGGCGGCGGTCTGCGAGCGGGAGCGACCCCGCCTCATCTACACCGTGCCGACCTCGCACAATCCGATGGGCACCGTCCTCCCGGTAGACCGCCGCCGCGCGATGCTCCAGATCGCGGCGCGGCACGGCATCCTGATCCTCGAGGATGACCACTGCAACCCCTTCGTCTACGACCGCGAGCCGCCACCGCCGATCAAAGCGGGCGACACGGACGGGCGCGTCATCTACGTCTGGAGCGCGGCGAAGACCGTCTCACCGGACCTGCGCGTCGGCGCGGTCATCGCCGGGCCGCCCCTGATGGCGCGCCTGACGGCGATGAAGATGGTCACGGACCGCTTCACCGCGCGGCTGCCGCAGCGGGCGCTCCTCCATTACTGGGATTTGGGCGGCGGCAAGAGCGCCGCGCGCGATATCGCGGCGATGCGCGCCACCTACCACGAGCGGCGGGACGCGATGCTCGCCGCGCTCAACGCCCACCTGCTCCCCTATGCGGACTGGCTCGTGCCGAAGAGTGGCCTCAATGTCTGGTTGACGCTGCGGGACGGGCTGACGGCCCAGGAAGTGACCGCCGTGGCGCTGGCGGAGGGTGTCGCGACAGTCGCGGGCGAGGCATTCTACCCGGCGGGCGTCGATGTCGCCTCCAACCGGCTCCGCCTCACCTACGCGGACAATACCCCGGCGACAATCACCGAGGGCGTCCACCGCCTCGCGTACACCTTCGAGCGCGTCACCGCACTCGGCCCCACCGTCCGCCGCACCGCGGCCGCCCCGGTCTGAACCGGGGATTCTCCGCCACAGAGGCGCGAAGGACGGAGAGGAGCGGGGCGCCCCCTTGCTCACTCCCAGCGATGTGCGAGCGATCGGCTCAGACGACCGCCAACGCGTCGACCGCGACACAGCCGTCGCCATCGGCGCCGACGAGCACCGGGTTCAGGTCCACCTCCCGAAGCTCGGGCAACTCAATCAACAACCGCGACACGCCAACGACCACCTCGGCCGCAGCAGCGATATCGACGGCCGGGCGACCGCGGAACGGGCCGAGCAGCGCCGCGCCGCGCAGTTCGCCGAGCATCGTCCGGGCTTCGTCGGCATCGACCGGCGCGAGCCGGGTGGAGACATCCCGCAGCGCCTCGGTCAGCACGCCACCGAGCCCGACGACGACAATCGGGCCGAAGAGCGGGTCGTTGCGCCCGCCGACGATTAACTCGATGAGGCCGGATGCCATCCGTTCGACCCGGACGCCGCGTAGCCGTGCGTCAGGCGCGTGGGCCGCGGCCCGCGCGAGCAGTGCGGCATGTTCCGCGCGGAGTTGCTCACCGGAGGCGATCCCGAGCGCGACGCCGCCGACCTCGGTCTTATGATGGACGCCGTCGGCCTCTATCTTCAGCGCTACCGGATAGCCGACCTCGCCAGCCAGCGCGAGCGCCTCCTCGACGCTCTCGGCCAGGCCACCGGCTGGCACCGGGATGCCGTAGCACCGGAGCAGTTCCTTGCTGGCCGACTCCGCGACGCCGCCACTGCCGGCAACCGGCAGGAGCGCGAGCGCGCGGGCCCGGCGCGCAGCATCGAGGGTGGTGATGCCGCTGCGGGGCGCGATCTCCCTGCCGCCAGCGCGCGTACCGGCCGGCATGACCGATCGCGCGCACCGCGTTCCGCGCGCCGGAGAGGTGGATCAGCCCGTGCGCGGCCAGTGCGTCGGTCATCTCGTAGGCGACGTCGGTCAGGGTGTTGATGACGGCAATCGGCTTGTCTGTCCGCGCCCGTGCGTCTGCCATCCCGGCGATCATCTTGTCCCAGCCGGTCGCATGCAGCGGCCCGGAGTTGCGCGTCGTGTCACCGATGCAAGCGACGATGTCGACCCCCGGCGTCGCGGCCAGCAGCGTGGCCACATCGCCGTATATCGCGCGATTGCCCCAACCGGAAGCGGTGATGTCGAGCGGGTTGAGCGGATTGGCGAACGGCGGCAGGATGCCGCGCAATTGCTCGCGCGTTTCCGGTCGCAGGTCGGGCAACTCCACCCCACCGGCGGCGGCCACATCCGCGATCAGCCCGCACTCACCGCCCGAGCTGGCGAAGACGCCCAGCCCCGACCCGGCCGGACGCCGGTCGGCAGAAAGCAGCTTGGCAGTCTCCATCAGCTCTTCGAGGTCGTCGACGCGGAGCACGCCGTACTGCGTGAAGAGCGCATCGTAGAGTTGATCCGCGCCGGTCAGCGAGCCGGTGTGGGCCACCGCCGCGCGGCCGGCCTTCTCCGACCGACCAAGTTTGAGGGCGACAATCGGGATGTCCCGTGCGGCCGCACGGGCCGCGACACGGCGGAACTTTGCGACATCGGCGAGCCCCTCGATCACGGCAGCGATGACGCGGACGCCGGGTTCGGCGAGATAGAAGCTCATCACATCGACGGCGTCGACGACGGCCTGATTGCCGGCCGACACCGCGTGGGCGAGCTCCAAGCCACGACTGGAGGCCATCAGCGTCAGCGCCATATTGCCGCTCTGAGCGACCAGCCCGACCGCGCCGGCCCTACGCCGTGCCCCGATGGAGATGGCCCACAGGGCCGCGCCGCCGAGATAGCTCATCACCCCGAGGCAGTTCGGCCCGATCAAAGGAAAGCGCGCGCCGCAGAGCGCGCGCAGCTCGGCCTGCAGCATCTGACCGTCTGCGCCCGCCTCCGCGAAGCCGCTGCCGAACGCGACCCCACCCTTCGCTCCGGCGGCGATGGCTTGCCGGACAACCCCCGGCACCGCCCGCGACGGGACCGCGATGGCGATCGCGTCCACCGGCTCGGGGATCGCGCCGACCTCCGGGTAGGCCGGGAGACCGGCGATTGTCTCGTAGTGCGGATTGACCGGGTAGATCGTACCGGCGAAGCCGAACGACGTGAGCGCGGCGATGACGCCGAGCCCATAACCGCCCTTCGGCGACGCGCCGACGACGGCGACCGAGCGGGGATAGAAGAGCGGGTAGAGCGGGTGGGACGCCGCGTCATCCCCAGCCAGGCGCTCCCAATCGACGGTACCGGTCGGCGCCCCCGCCGCAGTGTGATCGGTGGTCATGGGCTCAGCGGCCCTGGAAGTTGGCGTCGCGGCGCGCGAGCGTCGCGGCCAAGCCTTCCTTCGCGTCCTCGGTCCTGCCGCAGATCTCGCCCGCGCGGCGCTCGTTGCGTAGCGCCTCCTCGATGGTGAGGAGGGCATTCCGGCGGATGTTCTCCTTCGCCAGGCCGATCGCGATTGTCGGGCCCTTGGCGAGTCGTCCGGCAAGATCGAGCGCCGTCGGCATCAGTTGATCCGGCTCGACCAGTGCATTCAACAGGCCGATACGGTTCGCCTCATCGGCGTCGATGACGCGGCCGGTGTAAATCAATTCCATCGCCCGCGCCTCACCGATCAGCCGGGGCAGCAGGAACGAGCCGCCGGCATCCGGGCAGTAGCCAAGCTTGATGTAGGCTTGGCCGAAGCGCGCCGTGGTCGAGGCGACGCGCACGTCGGACGCGAGGGTGATGTCGCACCCCGCGCCGACCGCGACGCCGTTGACGGCGGCAACGACGGGCTTGGGCAGGCGGTAGATGCGCGTGATCAAGGCATGGGCCAGGTCGATCCAGCCGGCGGACGGCTCGTCGTCCTCGCGGGCAGCGCCCCACTCCTTGACATCGGCGCCGGCCGAGAAGCCGCGGCCCGCACCGGTGATGACCAGGCTACGCACGCGCGGATCGAACCCGGCCCGCTGCACGGCGTGGTCCAGTTCGATGAGATGGGCCTGGTTGAGCGCGTTCAACGCAGCGGGCCGGTTCAGCGTGATAATGCCGACGCCGCCCCGCTCTTCCCACAGGATGTTCTGGTATTCCACCGTCTTCCTCCACTTCCCCACATGGGTGATCGCGATCTCTCCGGCCCGAGGCGGCGCCCATGGTCGCGCGTGCCGTATGCGATGATCGCGCATCGTAGATCGCTTGTCACTGTGGAGGCAAGGAGGCTGCGTCGCTGATCTGAGAGGAGTCCACGGCGGGTATGTGAAGAGGGAGAGAAGACGAGGCAGCTAGCCGCTCTTCTCTCCCCTTTCTGTCCTCTGTGACTCTATCCCCGGCGCTATTTCTTGAAGGCGCGGGCAGCCATGTAGCCGAGGCCGGCGGCGACGAGGACGGATTCGAGCGGCTTGCGCGAGATCAGTTGCTTCAGATCGCCCACCCAGTCGTCCGGTGTGCTGCCCTGGAGATAACTCCCCGTCTGCTCTAACGCACCGGCGGCCTTCGTGGCGACGTTCGCGACGGGGCTTTCCGTGCCCATCGCCCCGCTCTTCTCGCGGAGGGCGCCCGCCAGATCGGCCAATTTCTCGCCCGCCTGACTGCTCTTTTCATTGGCGGCCTGCTTAACCTGCTCGCCCTTATCACCGACCGTGCCCATCAGTTGATCGCTCTTCGTCTGCAAGTTCGCGCGGACGCTTTCGATGGTATCTTGCGCCTGCGTTGTTACCGCGCCAAGCCTGCCCTGCGCCTGCGAGCGAGCATCGTCCACGCGCTGAGCGGCCTGATCCTTCATGCCGCTCAGCGCGGTCTGCGCCTGGTCCTTCATATCGGCGGCTTTCGACTGCGCCTGATCCCGGACGTCCTGCGCCTTGTCCTGCGCCGCCTCTTTCAGGTCCCCCGCCTTATCTTGCGCGGCACCCTTCAGGTCACCGGCTTTCTGCTGCGTCTGCGCCGCCGCACCTTGCCCGGTCGCGCCGCTGGTAGCGCCATGATTGCGAATATATTCGCCGGCGTCGTGCGCCTGGCTGGCGTTATGGCCCTGGGTACCGCCCATCGAGCCGGGTGCGGTCTGCGAGGTGATCGGCGTCACGGTGCTCGTGCCGCCTTGCGTCGTGCTCTGGTCGTGCTCCGGCCGGGCGTTGCCGCTGGTGTGGCTCTGGGGTGTGCTGCCCGTCCCCTGGGTCGGCGGCTTGCTACCCGTGCTCTGCTGGCTGCCGCCGCCACCGCCGCCGCCACCGGGCTTCTGGCCCGACGAGGAGTGTTGCTGGTGCTGCTGCTCCGTCTGCCGTTGCTGCCCGGATGTGCTATGCCCCGCGTCGCCGGTGCGCTTCTGATTGCCTGTGCTCATCTCTTCCTCCTGATTGCCGTACGCGGCGCTGCCCTCTCCGGCATAGCCGACGCCGGTGCCAAATGGATTGTCGGTACGGCCGGGATCGGTCGTCGCCCCCGATGATTGTGCCATCTTCTCGCGCTGCTCAGCCAGCGCCTTGCGCTCTGCTTCGCCGCCCGCCGCCATCTCCACGGCATTATCCGACGATCCCTTCGGCTTTGTGTTCTCCGGGGTCGGGGGGACAAATGTATCGCGGCGCTCCCCGCTTCGCTCACCCATGCTCGTGCCTCCTTGGCTGCAATGCCGTTGCGACCGCGTGGCGCTGTGGGGCCACGACGGCTCAGCAGTAAGGTAAGCAACGAACGTGCCATTGCCGTTCTACCGATACTCAGTATATACGATATGGTACAGACGACCGCGTTTTGCAGCATCATCGGGCCGGTGACGGGCTTTCGACCGCCGCCACCGATACAAATAATCGCTCTCATTGGTGCGCGCGCGTTCAGGGCATCGCGATATGCCCCGCCCCACCGGCAACGAAACGAGGGAGCCGCGCGGCTCCCTCGCTCATTGCACCGGCTACCGATTCCTGGCTACTTTTTGATCTGCCAGTACGCGATATTCCAAGTATTCACGTCCCACGGGGTCGGATTGGTGTTCGATAGGTCGGCGCGCCGGCCGTCCACGCCGTTCCGGTCCACCATCGGGATGTCCACGTAGTGGCTGACGATGTAGTCGTTGCACTGGATCTGCAGTTGCGCCCGCTTGTCCGGGTTCAGTTCCGTCTTCAGTTGGGCGACGAGCGCGTCGTACTGAGGGTCGCTGAAGCGCTCGTAATTGTTGCCGCTCCAGCCGTTCGATTTCTGGGAGATCTGCGCGGTCGTCCACCCCTCGAAATAGGCCGCCGCATCGGGCACGCCGGGCGAGTTGGTGAACATTTCCATGTCCTTCTCGAACCGGGCCGATGCGTCCGGGTTGTCGCCCTTGCCGAAGAAGACACCGGCGTCGGCATTCTTGATATCCATGCCGATACCGGCCTGCTGGAAGGATTGCTTGATGACCTGCTCTTCCTTCTCACGCACCGCGTTGACCGAGGTGCTGTAGGTGACCATGAATTTGACGCCATTCTTGGCGCGGATGCCGTCCGAACCCTTGACCCAACCCGCCTGGTCGAGCAGTGCGTTCGCCTTCGCGAGGTCGTAGGAGCACTGCGTATTCTTCGAATTGGTCTGCGGCGGCACGCTGGGCAGGATGTTGCAGGTCGCGTTGCCCGCCGGGCCGTAGAGGTTCTTGGCGATGCTGTCGCGGTCGATCAGGTACGAGATCGCCTGCCGCACGAGCAGGTCCTGGAAGAAGGGGCTCTTGCTCTGCGGTGAGGATTTCTCGCCGTTGACCGCATTGTTCGGATCCGAGAAGTTCAGCAGAATGCGCTCGACGCCGCCACCAGGCGTCAGGTTGAGCGCCTTGCCGGCATCGGTGATCTGTTTGAGGATATCCGGTGTGACCTGCAAGTTCCAGGCGTAGTCGGCGTCCCCGGCGGTGACAGCCTTCGCCGCCGTGCCCGCGTCGCCGCCACCCTTCATGTCGATCGCGTCGTAGTAGGGGGCGTTCGCCTCTCGGTAGTTATCGTTGATGACGAACTGTACGTTGTCATTCGAGGTGAAGGATTTCACCTTGTACGGGCCCGTGCCGATCGGGCTGGTATTGACCGGGCAGCTCTGCGGGCTCGTGCATTGCGCCAGTTGCGCCTTCTGCAAGATGACGCCCGTGTAGCTCGTGAAGGGCAGATACCACGCCGCAGTCGGCGCCTTGAAGGTGACCTTCACGGATGTCGCATCCGGGGTATCAACCGTGGCGACGTTCGTGTAGGAGGGCAGCGTCGAGGTGGCGCTCTGCGGATTGACGACGTAGTCGAAGGTCGCCTTGACATCGGCGGAGGTGAAGGGGGTGCCGTCGGACCACTTGACGCCGTCCTTCAGCTTCCATGTCACACTCAAGCCATCTGCCGCGAGTTCGCCATTGGCGGTGGAGGGAATCTCCTTCGCCAGCACCGGCACGTCCGGCGTCAATCCATTGATGGAGGTCGTCGCGAGCGGTTCCTCGACGATGCGCGAGGCATCATAATCCTTGGTTCCCTGCGAGGTATGCCCGTTGAGGATGGTCGGGGCCTGCCACCAGAGGAGGTGAATCGTGCCGCCGCCGCCGCGCTTGGTGGGAGCCGCGCCACGCGGGTCCGCGCCGGTGCTGGCCGTCGTGCCTGCCGCCGAACTACTGGCGGCCGTCGTGCCGGACGCGGCGCCAGCGGTCGTGCTGCTGGCGGCTGTCGTGCCGCTGGCGGTCGTACCGGCTGCCGGGGCGCTGGTCGCCGCGCCCGCCGTCGTGGCGGCGCCAGTCGTCGCCTTCGTTGCGGCGGCGGGTGTATTGGTCGCGCTCGTGCCTCCGCAGGCCGCCAAGACCAGCGGTACGATCAGCGTCAGTAGCGCAAAGGAACTAGCGCGCCCCCAAGCGCGCGGGCCATGTTTTCCTTTGGTTCCCACAAACCTCTCCCTTCATGCGTGTCTATCCCAGGTGCCATGCGCGATTGCGCGCGAACCGCATCAGATCGGTATGAGCGCCCTCCTCTTCTCCGCCCCAATGTAACCGATGCTCGTTCGGTCGATGCTTTCCGTGGGTGCACCGCCCGCCGGAAGCCTTGTTTCGAGACGCTTGTATCTATACTGACTGTACGAATCCGTGTCAAGGTTGCCGCAGGCCGTGTTTCTCGCACTACTTTTTGATCTGCCAGTAGGCGACGTTCCACAGGGCGGAGTCCCAGGGATCATAGTTGGTGTTGATGAGCGCGCGGGCGTGACCGTTGCTGGCGTAGCGGTCCACGATCGGGATCGCCGCGTTGTTGGTGACAATGAGGTCATTGAGTTGCGTCTCGATCTGCGCCCGCTTGTCGGCATTGCGTTCCGTCGTCAACTGGCTGTAGAGAGTGTCGTACTCCGCGTTGCTCCAGCGGCTGTAGTTGGCGCCGTGCCAGCCGTTGGATTGTTGCGGGGCCTCCGCCGTCGTCCAGCCCGAGAGGTATTGCTGCGCGTCCGGGTCGGTCGGGCTGTTCGTGAACATCTCCATGTCCTTCTCAAACCGGGATGCCGCGTCCGGGTTCGTGGGCGGCCCGAAGAAGACATCGGCGTCTACATTCGTGAAGTCCATCGCGATACCGGCCTGCTGGAAGGAGCTCTTGAGGATCTGCTCCTCCCGCTGGCGCACCGGGTTGACCGATGAGCCAAAGATGATTCGCATCCGCACGCCGTTCTTGGCGCGGATGCCGTCGGCGCCCTTCGCCCAGCCCGCGTCATCGAGCAGTTGGTTCGCCTTGGCGACATCGTAGCCGCAGGTCGTGTTCCTCGATTGCAGGGCCGGCGGGATGCCGAGCAGCACATTACAGGTCGGCTTCGCGACGGGGTAAAGGTTCTTGGCGATAGTGTCGCGGTCGACGAGCCAGGAGATCGCCTCACGCACCTTCGGGTCGGTCAGGAAAGGGTGCGGCGCTTGCAGCGAGGACTTCTCGCCGTTCACATCCTGGTTCGGGTCGGTGAAGTTAATGGCGATGCGTTCGATGCCGAAGCCGGGGCCGGTGTCGAGCACCGCGCCCGCGTCGGTCACCTGCTTGAGGATGTCCGGGGTGACTTGCAAGTTCCAGGCATAATCGACCTGCCCGGTCTGGACGGCCTTCGCCGCCGTGCCCGCATCTCCACCACCCTTCAGGTCGATGGCGTCGAAGAACGGGGCGTTGGCGTCCCAGTAGGTCTCGTTGATGACGTACTGGACATTATCGCCAGGAGTGAACGAGGCCACCTTGAACGGTCCGCTGCCTATCGGCGCGGTGTTGATCGCGCAGGTGTGCGGGTCGCCGCAGGAGTCGATCTGCTGCTTCTGGTTGATGACCCCTTGGAGGTTCGTGAAGGGGAGGTACCAGCGCGCGGTCGCCTCCTTGAAGGTGAGGGTCACGGTCGTCGCGTCCGGTGTCTCGATGCTGGCGATGTTGGCATACTGCGCGCTGTCGGTCGCGCCATTCTCCGGCGTGGTGATGTATCGCCACGTCGCCACGACGTCCGCCGAGGTGACGGGAGAGCCATCGGACCAGAGGGCGTTCCGCAGTTTCCAGGTGACGCTCTTGCCGTCCGCCGCCACGGTACCGTTCGCCTGCGAGGGAATCTCCTTCGCCAGCATCGGCACGTCCGGCAGGATGGAATTGATCGATGTTACCGCGAGCGGTTCGAGGACGACGCGGGAGGCGTCCTCGTCCGAGGCGCCCTGCCCGAGGTGATTATTGAGCGTCGTCGGCGCCTGCCACCAGAGCAGGTGGAGCGTGCCACCGCCGCCCCGCTTGGTCGGGGCCGTACCGCGCGGGTCCGGGTCGGCGCGGGCGGGCAGGCTGCCGGCGGCGACCGTCGTGCCAGATGCCGTAATGCTGGCGGCGGCGGTCGTGCTCGATGCGGTCGTGCTTGCTGCCGGAGAGGCGCCCGCCGTGCCGACCGTCGCCGCTCGCGCGGGTGTTAATGCGGCGTTCGTCGGGGCGCTCGTCGTCACAGCGCCGGTAGTTGGCGCCGCTGCCTTCGGCGTATCGGTCGCACTCCCCCCACCGCAGGCGACGAGCAGGAGCGGGAAGATGAAGGCGAGGAACGTACCCGCAGTCACGCGGCCGTACACCGTCCTATCTCGTACCGGCCCCCTGACCATCCATCCCTCCCGATTGCCCCGTCTCCGTGAACGGAGCGGCGTGCGAAGACGACGCCTTATCGACGCAGCAGCGCATCTTTGTCAAGGCGGCCTCGCAAGCCGCATACCCGCGCACGCAAAAAGAGGGGGAGCCGCAGGGCTCCCCCTCTATCTATCGCCACGTCTCCCGACGTCTGGCTACTTCTTCCAGTAGGCGATGTTCCACAGCGACGAATCCCAGGGGGTGGGGTTCGTGTTGAGCAGTTCCTTGGCGTGGCCGTTGTTGGAATAGCGGTCCACGATCGGGACGTGATAGAAGTTGGTCACGATGATGTCGTTCAATTGCTTCTCGATCACCGACCGCTTCTCAGGGTTCAGCTCGGTGGCGAGTTGCGCGGCGAGGTCGTCGTACTGCTTGTTGCTCCAGCGGCCCGGCGAGCCGTTCTTCCAGCCGTTCGCCTTCTGCGGGATGAACTTGCTCTGGTAGTTATTGAGGAAGTCGCCCGCGTCCGGGTCCTGGGGGCCGGTGGTGTACATGATGATGTCTTTGCCCTCCGCGCGCTGTGCGGCATCCGGGTTATCGGGCTGGCCGAAGAAGACGCCGGCATCGGCATTCTTGATGTCCATCGTGATCCCGGCTTGCTGGAAGGACTGCTTCATGACCTGCTCTTCCTTCTCGCGCACCGAGTTGACGCTGGTCTCGAAGACGATCTTCATCTGGACGCCATTCTTGGCGCGGACGCCGTCCGAGCCCTTCTTCCAGCCTGCGTCATCGAGCAGTTGGTTCGCCTTCGCCACGTCGTAGCCACACTTGTTCGTCGTGGACTGCAGCGCGGCGGGGATGCCGAGCAGGACGTTGCAGGTCGGCTTCGCGCCGTCGTAGAGGCTCTTGGCGATATTGTCGCGGTCGACGAGCCAGGAGATCGCCTCGCGCACCTTCGGGTCGGTCAGGAAGGGGTGCGGCGCCGCGAGCGAGGACTTCTCGCCGTTGACATCCTTGTTCGGGTCCGTCTGGTTGAGGATCAGTTGCTCGACGCCGGAACCGGGAATCTGATCGAGCACCTTGCCCGCGTCCCGGACCTGCTTGGTGATATCCGGGGTGACTTGCAGGTTCCAGGCATAATCGACCTGCCCGGTCTGGACGGCCTTCGCCGCCGTGCCCGCGTCGCCGCCGCCTTTGAGGTCGACCGCGTCGAAGAACGGCGCGTTCGGGTCGCGGTAGTTGTCGTTCATCACGTACTGGACGTTGTCGCCGGACGTGAATGACTTCAACTTATAGGGGCCGGTGCCGATGGGAGCGTTGCTGATGACGCAGGTCTTCGGGTCGGTGCAGGAATCGATCTGCGCCTTCTGGAGGACGACGCCTTGCAGGTTGGTGAAAGGGGTGTACCAGTTGGCGGTCGCCGCCTTGAAGGTGATCTTCACCGTCGTCGCGTCCGGCGTGTCGATCGTGCCGATGTTCTCATACTGCGAGAGGTCCGACGCGCCATTCTCGACCTTCATGACGAACTGCCAGGTCGCCTTGACATCGGCGGAGGTGAAGGGGGTGCCGTCGGACCACTTGACGCCGTCCTTCAGCGTCCACGTCACGCTCTTGCCGTCCGCCGCCACGGTGCCGGCCGCTGCGGAGGGGATAGACTTGGCGAGAACGGGCACGTCCGGGAGGGTGGAGGTGAGCGAGGTGACCGCGAGCGGCTCCTCAATGACCCGCGACGCATCCTCATCCTTCGTGCCGTTGGCGAGGTGGTCATTGAGGATCACCGGGGCCTGCCACCAGAGCAGGTGGAGCGTGCCGCCGCCGCCGCGCTTGGTCGGGCCGGTGCCGCGCGGGTCCGGGCCGGTGCTCGCTGCCGTCGTACCGGATGCAGTACCCGCCGTCGTGCTGCTCGCGGCGGTCGTACCGGAAGCGGTGGTGCTCGCCGCCGGTTTCGTGGCGGCAGATGCGGCTGCGCTACCTGCCGGCGCGCTCGTTGCCGCTGCGGGCGCGGTGGTCGCCGCCGCGGATGCTGCCGCGGTCGTCGGCGCCGCGCCAGTCGTCGCGGCGGCCTTTGTGGCAGCGGGGGCGGGGGTTGAGGTCGCGCTCCCGCCGCAGGCGGCGAGTACCGCCGGGATGATCAATGAGAGCAAGGCGAATGAGGTGATGCGCCCCCATTGCCGACTACTCGGTTTCCATACTGTTGCCATGATTGCCTCCATGTTACCAGCGTTTCGTTTTCTCTTCCCACGGATCTCTTGGTTTCTTCCCCATGCTTCGATAGCGTACGGCGGGCCTTCCTCCTCTCATCCCCGAAGCGTCCGTGTTATTCGTCGTCGGTGCCGGGGCGTGCCGGGTTTCGGTCGCCCGCAGCGCGTGTGAACGTTATGAGGCCCCATATGACCCATTACTCTAGCATATTGCGAGTGCATTCATCATACATTCGTGTGTCAAGAGTGCAATAGTATGAGCGGGAGCACCTGCAGTCATCGCTTCTGCATACGGAGCATATCGGCGTTCCGAGGATCGGCACGGATCGCGGCGAGATTCCGAGGCGCGGCAGATAGGGGCGGCTAGCGAGCGGAGGCTCCCCGCTGGTACACTGCACTCCGCGCGGGCGCGACATGGGTAGGCGCGAGTGGTTTAGGGATGCAACGCATGGTGATTCTCAATATCGTTTTCGTACTGCTGGCAATCGGCGTCGTCTACGGCGCGCTGGTCGTCCCGGTCTATAACTTCGCCGTCCGGCCCGTGAAGGCGGGGCGGGACATCTTCATCGTCGTCTTCGCGGTGATCTTCACCGGCGCCATCCTGCAAATCCTCTGGAGCATCCATAGCGATCTGCACCGCTGGCTCGGGTAGCGGGATCGCCCCTCCTCACACCGTTATCCACGCTATCCCCGAAACGGTGCATAACTCGATGGGCATTTTGCCTATTGCCATGCGGAAAATCCGTGTTTTTCGATCGCTCCGCTAGCGCGGATTCGGGGTGTTCGCGCGTTCGGGTGAGGCAATGGAAACGCTGGAGGGAAGGAGGCGGGGACGGTGCGCGAGACGGAGGCAGAACGCCCCGCCGAGCAGGAAGAGCGCGACGCAGGCGATCACCCCGGCCGCGACGCTCGCGGTGAGCCCGCGCGGCATCCCGGCATCGCGCAGGAGCACCGGCCACCAATCGAGCAGGTGCGGGAAGTTCGGATAGTTGGCCCAATTCCAGACGTTGCGCGGCGTCGATGGCACCGGCGGGAGATTGATCGCCTGGTGCGGGGTCATCGGCACGCCGTCCGCCCAGGCTTCCAGATTATTGATGAAGATGCCGAGCGGTTCGTTACGGTCGCTTACACCAGCGGTGGCGGGGTTCCACGTCGGTGTGGCGATCGTCACACGCCCGCCGGCGGTGCGGAGGAGGGCGGGGGAGAGATCGTAGGCGAGGATGAATCCCTCGTTGGCCGGGGCGATGGCGAGGCGGTCCGTGGGCGCGAGCGTCGCGGCGCCGAGGGAGAGCGTCACCGGCGTCGCGGTCGCGCGCATCGGGGCGGGGCGGTGGTCGAAATAGGTAAGCTTGATATGCACCGCCGCGCCATCTCGCGGGTGGAGCGCGACGAGCGCCTGACCGTCCGTCCAGCGGGGGAAGAGGCTTGAGGTCTCGCCCTCCGACGGATAGAGGCCCCGCGAGAGCGTGAGGGTGTTCGTCGCCGGATGCTCCTCGCCCCACCAGGTGCTGAGGCGCGAGCGCGCCGTGCGGGCGGCAACGACGATCGGGGACTGCGCGAATGTGAAGGCGCGGGCGTCGTCGCTCGTGCTGGTGAGGATCGGAATATCGAAACTCACGGCGATGGCGAGCGATTGGACGACTATCCCCGCGAGCAGCACCGCGACGGCCCCGGCCCGCGCGGCGGTCCGCAGCGCGCCCCACCCCGGCATGAGCAGGTAGTCGAGGAAGGGCAACGCCGGCAGCAAGAGCCAGGGGAGGACGATAAGCAGATAGCGCGGGCCCCACGCCCCGGCGCCATCCCAATACTGGAGCCGCGCGTAGAAGAGCAGATTGATCGCCGCCGCGCCGAGGATGGAGGCTCCCTCGCGCGGGAGGCGGCGCAGGAAGCGCGGCAGGCCGACGAGCGCGAAGACGAGCGGCGGCGCGTACCAGATGATCCCCTTGCCGCTACTGTAAAGGAGGCCGTGCAATCCCGTCAGCAGCGGCGTCGTGAAGGCATTGCCCGCGTCGGTGCCATACCCGGTGGTGAGCGGGCTGCCGTACAGCCAGCGGTTCGTGAGGAGTAAGACGACCAACGGCCCCGCGAATCCACCGCACCAGCAGACCCCTCGCACCAGGAGAAGTCGCCAGGCGGACCGCTCACGCAGATCGCGCAGGCCGGGGAAGACGGCGAGAGCGAGGGAGAGCGCGAGTGCGGGGAGGAAGAGCGCGGCGTGGATCTTGACCAGCAACGCCGCCCCACCGGCCAGCCCTGACCCGACGAGGAGCGCCCTCTGCCGGCGATCCGCCACGTCGCCGGTGCCGGCCTGCCGCAACAGGAGGAAAGCGAGCAGCACGAGGCAGGCGGTCAACGGCTCGGCGAAGAAGGTCCGCGCCTGGATGAGTGCGAAGGTGCCGGCGCTGTAACAGACGGCCAGCGCCACACCGACCCGCTCCCGATAGCCGAAGGCGAGCGCGAACCGGAAGAGCAGCGTCGCCGTCGCCGCCGTCGCGAATACATTGAAGGTGAGGACAACGAACCGGGTCAGGTAGACGGCGTACGACGGCCCGGCCGCCGCCCCGACCGCCCGCCCCAGCCAATAGAGCGGCACCGCGACGACCGGTTGGCCCGGCGCGTAACTGGTCGGGCGCAGGCCGTGCTTGCTCGGGGCGCTGCTGTCGACGATCCCCCAGACCTCGGGCGAGACGAGCGGCTCGCCATGCAGCGCGATGCCGTCCGTCATCTGGAAGAGCGTCTCCTCGTCGCGCGCGTAGATATGGCCGCTCATCAGCGCAAGGAAGAATGTACAGCAAAAGAGGAAAAGGCTCGCGGTCTGCAAACGCGTGACGCGCGATGCGGTACTCGCCGGTCTCATGGCAACCCACCCGCTCCTCTACGCACGTTCCCACTCGGCGCGGCTGATGTTGGCCTGACGCGGGATTTCCCGCGGCGTCGGTATGCTGATGTCGCCCTGGTGGCGGTTGGGGATAGGCTGATCACGGTCGCGCGGCGACATGTCGGCGTGCGTGCTGCCGTCATGCGGGCCGGTCCAGCCGGGTTTGCGAAAGGTGGCGATGAGATCGCGGCATGACATCGGGCCAATTGGGGGCATCAGACGGTCGCGGTAACATTGAGATCAATGCCGTTAATGACGGGGATTGACCGATCCCATTTGAAGGTGAAGACGAGCCACTCTTCAGTGACCTCTCCGGGTTCGTCCCGGCACGCTTCGCGCGTCGGGCCGCTCCTCCACAGGCCGTGAAGTGCGAGGGTCTCGCCCCAAGAGGCGCCGTCCTCAAGGATATTGTCGGTTGCGCGAGGGAGCGCGGCGTCGATGTAGTCAGTGAGCACGGAATCCTCCCGGCGCCGGCGGATATTGACACCTTAAGTGTACGCCCGAGAGGGCACCGGTCACAAGATTGCGAACTGCGGCGCGACTGCGGGCCGGTGATGCGGCGCGGCGAAAAATTCGGCCTCTCGTTCGCGCGGTCGCGCTTCGTCGCGCCATTCTGCGATGCGCCGGCGATGCATGCAACCGGGCCGAACGAGTCCCCGACTAGGCCGGTGGAGAAGGTATCTCCCCGTTGGTGGAATTCTCTTTTGTTTTAGGATCAGGAATATCGCCGTCGCCGTAGGGGGTGTGGAGAGTGGGGATAACCGGGAATTCGCGGTCTATACGGACGGAAACGACCTCCCCAAAGCTGTCGAGGAGTTATCCACCTATCCACACCGCCCGTGGATAACCGTCGAATTTGCCGGAAGGGTGGGGAGGGCCCGGCGCTCTCTCCGCTCGTCGTCCACACCACCTCGGATCATCCCCATTTCGCCCACCCGCTGCCCACGCATTATCCCCATTGTGGGGGAGTTATCCACCGAAATGGGGCGCTTATCCCCATGCGTTGTGGAGAGCAATGTTCTACACTCGACGTCCCCTCTGGTCAAAAGGAGGCGTACGTACTATGCTTCCGCACGGGGTCGCGATGATCAGAACAGCGACGAGCAGTTATCCACCGCCCCGGTTGTCCACAAATCATGGGGGAGAAGTGGATAACGCGGATACATTGTGGAGAGCGATTCATGATAGAATACGGGGCAGCATTCGGACAATAGAGAAGGGGGTTGATCGATGCAGCGCGAGACTGATCCGGGGCCTGCTTCGCAGCCGCTCCACTTCCAGACGGGCCATTCCAGCCGGCAGCATCTGCCCAGTTTCCAGCCACTTCCGGGCGTGCGGATGGAGGTCTATAGCGGCGGCCGAGCGATGATGAACTTCGTCGTCATCGAGCCGGGTGGCATCGTCGGCTGGCACAGCCACCCGCACGAGCAATGCGGCACCGTCATCGAAGGGGAGATCCACCTGCGCGTCGGCACGGAGGATGCCGAGCCGTGGGTGCTGCACGTCGGCGATGTCTATGCCATCGCGCCGAATGTGCCGCACAGCGCCACCGTTGGGCCCCAGGGCGTGACCGCGCTCGACATCTTCGCGCCGCCACGCGAGGACTATATCGCGCAGGCGAACGCGGGGCGCGATACCACGGAGGGGACGTATCTGTCCGGCTCCGCCCCATCAGCGACGTAGGGAGCGGACCAGCGGCGTGGGCAGCGGGCGGGTAGCGAGCGGGCGATGCGTTCAGCAGGTGAAGGGGGAAGCGGATGTACGAAGTAGGGACGCGGGTCATCGTGATGAGTCGGGGGCGTATCTCCGTCGGGGACATCGTCGGCGTGCATGGCGATGAGGCGCAGCCGGGCTACGATGTGCAGTTCGGCGAGTTCCGCACCGTTACCTACGACCCCCGCTCCGTCATCCGCTACACCGCCGCCCGTTTCGACGCGCTGAACAACGCGCTCGATGCGATCTTCGCCGGCTTCCAGTCCGAGGATAGCGTCAAGAAGCCCGCGCGCCGGTAAGCTGGCCATCCGCAATCGTGCGTACGCAACGGTCGCTGCGGATACCCTCCCGCGCGGGACAGGACGGAGTGTTCAAGGGGGGTATCCCGTTCACCGCTCGGCCTCCCAGCCCCGGA
Organism: uncultured Chloroflexia bacterium; assembly: GCA_963847195.1. Lineage (GTDB taxonomy): Bacteria > Chloroflexota > Chloroflexia > Thermomicrobiales > JALYUS01 > JALYUS01. Next base: position 367,701 of record CAWJZC010000010.1, read on the forward strand.
AGAGGACGATCACCGGGGCGTACTTCGCGCCAGGCACATCCGTTACCGTTGGCGGCGCCCCCGCCCGGAATGTAACGGTAGACAGCGATACGACGATCACGCGCCGCGCGCAACGCCCGGCGCGGTCGCGGTGACGGTGCTCTATCAGGGGTTGTCGGGCGCCCTGGCCGATGGCTACACCTACGGAACCGTCATCGTGCTGCCGCCACCGAAGCCGGCCGCCTCACCCGCGCCCGGCGGCGACCCAAACCCGCTGCCATTAGCCCGGTGATGCTCGGTCGTCGCTGTCGACATCGCTGGCGCAATCACCATCCGAGGCGGGATGCCTGTTACAATCGTCTCGGGTCAGATCATCCGCGTAGACCGGAGGGAGCGTCCGTGTCCACCCCGAACCCACTCGACCGCCTGCTCGAACCCGCCGAGGCGACCGCAACCATCCGCGCCCACACGCCGCGCTTGCCCACCGAGCGCGCCCCGCTCACCGACCTCGCCGGGCGCGTGCTGATGGAAGACCTCATCAGCGACGAGGATCAGCCGCCCTTCGCCGCCGCGACGATGGACGGTTTCGCGGTCGTCAGTCGTGACACGGCCCCGTTCCGGCGGATCGTCGGTGACCAGTTCGCGGGGACGATGGGGGCGTTGCACGTGGAACCGGGCACGGCGGCGTATATCACCACCGGCGCGCCCCTCCCGCCCGGCGCGGACGCAGTCGTGCAGATCGAGCGGACGGAGCAGATGCCGGACGGCGTGCGGATCGGCGAGACGGCGCGCGCGGGGCAGAACATCCGCCCGGTCGGCAGCGACCTGAAGCGCGGCGATCGCGTGCTGGCTGCCGGGACGGTGCTGACGCCCGCCGCCGTCGGGTTACTCGCCTCGCTCGGCCGGCCGGACGCGCTCGTCACGCGGCGACCGCGCGTCAGCGTGCTGGCGACGGGGGATGAACTAGTCGAGCCGGGGCAACCGCTGGGGCCGGGGCAAATCCGCGACTCCAACCGCTTCGCGCTCGTCACCGCCCTCGCGCCGCTCGGCGTGACGATCCAATATGCGGGCCTCGCGCCGGACACCGACGCCGCGCAGCGCGCCTTCCTCCTGGCGCGGATCGCCGACTCCGACGTCATCATCACCTCCGGCGGCGTCTCGATGGGCCGCAAGGACCTCATCAAGGGGCTGCTCGTCGAACTGGCGACTGTCCATTTCCGTCAGGTGCGCATGCGCCCCGGCAAGCCGTTCACCTTCGCCACGGTAGGGCAGACGCTGCTATTCGGGCTGCCGGGCAACCCCGTCTCCGGCCTCGTCGGCTTCGAGGTCTTCGTACGCCCCGCGCTGCTCGCCATGCAGGGGCACGCGGACATAGATCGCCCGGCGGCGCGCGTCCGCCTCGCGCACGATGTGACGCCGATCGATCGCATCGACTACATGCGCGTTACCCTCCGCCGCGCCGACGATGGCGTGCCGGACGCCGCCTCCACCGGGCCGCAGCAGTCGTCCCGCCTCGCCTCCTTCATCGGCGCGGACGCCCTCGCCATCATCCCGCCGCGCGCGACCCCCTACGCCGCCGGTGAAATGGTCGACGCCCTGCTCCTCAACCCGGTGTAGGCGGGAGCGAAACGCCGCGAGGCGGGTGTACCACCGAGGGCACAGAGGGCAGAAGAAGCAGGGACCTTCTCTGCGTCCTCCGTGCCCTCGGTGATCTCAGTGTATGTATTTTCTTGGCGTTCTTGGCGTCTTGCGGTTCACCCAATCGGCGCATGGCACACGGCTTGCTTTTCTCTCCGCGCAGCGCGGTTCAGGGGCGGCGGGATGCCGCGACCGTGCGCGCGAAGAAAGGGGCACCCCGATGGAACGAAGCGATCAGACGGACAAGCTCTTCGCGGAGGATACGCTCCCGTACCCGAACTCGGTAGACGGCGAGCGCCCGGTGCATGAGGAGCAGACAGCAACACACCACCGTACCGAGCCCGGCTCACCGGATGATGACATGCTCGCGGTTGAGTACCGCGAGGACGAGATGCAGGCGGCGGACCCGCTCGAACATACGCCGAGCCCCGGAGATGTCTACGAATCGGGCGGTGGCAGCGCCTCGCCGGGCGCGGACATCGAGGATAAAGCCCCGCCCGATCGTCGGAGTAGCCGGACCCATTGAGGTATGTCATAGCGCGGAGGCCCGGCCCGTGAGCGGAATAATCCGCGCTACCGGTATCTATCAATCGATCTGATAGGCCGCGACATCGAAGATCATCGGATTCAGCGTCGCGAGCAGGACGCTGTCGAGCGCTTCCAACTCCTCTTGCTGCAACGCGCGATCCGGCACGACGAGCGTCAATTGTCGCCCGTTGGACCGGCAGTAGCCGAGCAAGGCCGTCAGCGTGTCCAATCCCTCCCGACTGCCCAGCAGATCGGTCGGCATGATCGCGTAGAGGTAGCGGAGCGCATAGACGCCGTCCTCGTTCGGATACCAGAACTCGATGTCCGGCATGACGCCACGCCGCACGCCGGGCGGCTTCATTCCTTCTACCTGAGCACGCACTGTCGCCTGCGGCCAACGACTCGTCAGCACACCAACGAGCCATCGCACCCATTCGTCGCGCGGCGCGGTACCGGCAGGAGCCTCCGCGCTTTGATTATCATCCACGTCCATGACAATCACGCCCTTCCACGAGATACGTTGCTGCCATTGTACCCGTGATCGTGAATTGGCGTTATTAACGGCAACGGTGGATGCGCTTCGATTGAATGTAGGGCTTACGCAGTTGAAATGCCTTTCGCGACCTTGTCGAAGATTATCTCCTTAAGTTGTCCCGTTTTTCGGCCCGGACTTGTCTGCTACTGCGAGTCAGAGAAAAGCCGCCGCCAGAAGGCAGCGGCACGGCGCATTATCTCTGACGTGGCGCGCGCTTAGGTGGGACGAGCTTCGGGCTCTTCAGATCGAGCGGCTCCTTTTCCCCGCTCCTCGTCGGAGCGGTATTGGCAGCGGCTAGCTCCATTCTGATTGGTCCAACGCTGAGAGGCAGTTTCGTTGAGGCAACCTAGATGCCATGAAGGCATTCCTCCCCGCAGTATCCCGTCACATAATCGTCCCGAAACCCGTTTCCCTATATAGGGACCTGACAACAATCGATAGACGGCGCGAACGGAGATGACGATGGCTGCGGCACCCAGGTGGGTACGACACTTCGCCTATGCTGCCACGACGTTGTTTGTCTGGGTTCTTGCGCTGATGCTCTTCGGCACGCTCCTCGGCGCGGTGATCGGTCTCTTCGCGCCCGGCGGACTGCACGGCGTTGGTAGCGGCGCCATACGCGGGGGCGGTCTCGGCTTCGCTATCGGTTTCCCTTTCTATGTCGCGGGCGTCTGGATGAGCGTGCGCGATAACCTGCGCGCCGCCGGTCGCTCCGTGGCCGTGGCGGCGCGCACGGGACAGACGGTGGCAAGCCCCCAGTCGACCGACGGGGCCGCCGAAGCCAGCCTTAGCGCACCCGTGTTGATGTAGCAACGGTCGCGGACGCGAGCGATTGCGAGGCGCTTGCCGGATTACCGCGAAGCGGCTACCATCTGCGCCGGAGGTGGCCCTGCATGCACCGGACGCTCGCTGAACGTCACTGGCACAGCCGGAGACACGCCCAAACATTCAATCCTGCCGCGTATCCCACCCTCGTGCCCGGATACGCGGCAGGATAGGACGGGCACGGCCTTGCCCCATGCGCCCGCATGGGTGGCCGTGACGTTGCGCTCCTGCCACATCGTTGGAGGAGCATCGCACCGTGCAGCATTCACCGGAAATCATCGAAGAAGCGATTGCCGCGACAGCGGTCACGACACCCGTCGCGCGCTGGCGGCTTGTGCCGTTCATCGCCTTCCAACTTCTGACCACCGGGACGTTCACCTCGTCCATCTGGGTGCTCTGGCTGCTGCATCGCGGCTACTCGCTCGGTCAGATCGGCATCGCGGAGGCGTGCTACCACATCGCCAAGGTCGCGCTGGAGGTGCCGACGGGCGCGTTCGCGGACACGATCGGGCGCAAGTGGAGCCTCGTCGTCTCCGCCATCGCCGTCTCGATCGCGACCGTGCTGACATGGTGGTCGCCCGTCTTCCCCCTCGTCATGGTCGCGCTGCTCGTGGACGGCGCATCGGGCTCATTCCGCTACGGCGCGGATCAGGCATACCTCTTCGACGCGCTCAAAGACGAGGGGCGGTCGCAGGGGTTCGTGCGCGTGCTCGCCAATGTGCTTGCCGCCTCATATTTCGTCGCGGCGTTGATCAGTTGGGCGGGGGCGTGGCTCTCCGAGTGGTCGTATGCGTGGCCGTTCAGCCTCAATATCGCGGCGGCGATCATCACGGGCATCCTCGCCCTCATGCTGCCCGAGCCGCCGCGCAACGTCGGGCACCGGACCCTCCGCGCCGTGTTCGGCACGATGCGGGAGGGCATTCGTACCGTGCGGGAGCGGCCGCTCCTGATGCGACTCGTCCTCTTCGCCGCCTTCTATTTCGCGGCGAACACGCTCGGCAATCTCTACCTGCAAGCCGTCCTTAAGGGGCACGGCTTCGCCAACGGCGCGATCGGCCTGACGCTCGGCATTTCCGGGGTCGTCAGCGCCGCCGCGACCTGGCTCGGCGGGCGGCTGCCGGCCTGGTGGCGGGGGTGGACGCCGTTCACCCTCATCGCGGCGACAGCGGCGGCCGGGCTCGTCTTACAGGGGACGGCGTGGGTGCCGCTCGTCATCGTCGGGTTGGGGATGCGGGAGATCGCCATCGGCATTTTCGAGCCGCTCTTTTCAACCTGGACGAACGAGGAGGCGCCCTCCGAGACGCGCGCCACGGTACTCTCGCTCTCCGAGTTCGGTTTCAGCGTGACGATGGTCTGGTCCTTCCCCCTCACCGGCCTCCTCGCCGACCGTGCCGGCTGGGGCGTCGCCTATGGCGCGGTCGCGGCGATGCTCGCCGTAGTGGTATGCGGGATTCTGGCGATGGGGCGGGGAGAGCCTGATCCCCCTGCCCCTTCCCTCCCCGAGGGAAGGGGCAGGGGGTTAGGAAGATCACGCATTGCCGATCAGCGCACCGGCGGCGAAGACGAGCGCGCCGCCGACGACTACCTGGATGACCGAGAGGATGAAGCGCGCGCCGAAGTACTTGGTGCGGATCAACGCGATGGTAATCAACTCCACGCCGACGACGAGATACGCGACGATCAGGGCCGTATGAATGTTGGAAATGAGGAAGGGCAGGGCATGGCCGACGCCGCCGACGAAGGTCATGCCGCCGGTGATCGCGCCACGGGCGATCGGGTGGCCGCGCCCAGTCAGCACGCCGTCGTCCGAGAGCGCCTCCGCGAAGCCCATGCTGATCGCCGCGCCGACAGCGGCGGCGAGGCCGACGAGCAGCGTCTGCGTGTGGTTATGGGTCGCGAAGGCGGCGGCGAAGAGCGGCGCGAGCGTCGAGACGGAGCCGTCCATCAGCCCGACGAGGCCCGGCTGGACGACCTTCAACAGGAACGCGTTGTCCTTGTCCTCCTGCGTCTGCTCGGTCGTTGTGGGGGCCTGTTCCGGCGCGGGCGGGGCGGCGGCGGAGGGGGGCGCGGCCTGCGGTATCGTTACCCGGTCGGGCTGGATGTTGATCCGGCCGACGCGCTGCAACGCGGTCGTTGGCACGAGATAGGGTTTGCCGTCGAGCCGCCCGACGGTTTGCAAACGCGGCTTCCCCGTCGGGTGATCCGCCTCGGGCCGGTGGTGCAGGGCCGGGCGCAGCAGATTTGCGACCGCCTCGACGCGATCCCGGCTCGTGCGGCGGGGGTCGTAGCGCAGCGAGAGCGAGTTGTCTTTCGTGTCCAGTTCGACGCCTGTGATGCCGTCATTGGCGAGCAACGCATCCAGCACGAGCGCGCCGCAACGCGGCAGCACGTCGTCCGGTGTGGTCGATTCGGTTTGTGTGTCAATCATTGTGTCGCCCCTGATCTTTCTTGATGTGATGCATGACCATCCACAGGATATGCCGGGATGGACATGCGCACTTTCCCTACCTATTTTGAGCGTTTGTTATGGCAAATGTCAAGATGAGGCAAAGCAAATTAGCGTATGCAAATCGCCTTATCGTGGACGTTTTGTCTACTTCTTTATGATCGCCAAGCGATGCAAAACTATCGTGCCTTTGGGTTGCAAAACTCCTGCCGCGCGGACAGACGCGGCGCGTATCGGTATGCTACCATCGCGGTCGGAGACGGACGCGCGAGGGGGCCAATGATCCTCTATCTCGACAGCAGCAGGGGCATCAGCGCGGCACTGGTGCTCGGCGCGCTGCTTGATGCCGGGGCGGACGCCGTGCTCGTCCAGCGCATTCTCGGCACGGTGACGTTGCCCCGGATCGCCCTGATGCGCGGCACGGGGCACGCCGGGAGTATCGCGGGCACCGTCGCGTCAGTGGCGATCGGGCCAGTCCGAAGCGGCACCGTACTCATCGACGTGATCCGCAGTCTGGAAGGCGGCCAGGCGCCGCTCGCCGTGCGCACCTGGGGCGGGGGGATAGTCGCGCGCCTCCTGGAGGCGGAAGCAATGGCTCGCGGCGAGCCACTCGACGCCGTGCCACTGACCGACCCGGTCACGGTCGCCGAACTGATCGCGGTCAGCGCGGCCCTCGCCGCATTGCGGGTTGTGCGCGTCTATGCCGCACCGCTCTCCAGGAGTGAGGACTGCGGGCGCCCTTCGGTCGGCATGAGCACTCAGTCCTCACTCCTTGTTTCCGCCCTGCTCCGAGAGGCCGAGTGGTCGACGGCGCCGGGTGCCGCCGTGACGCCCGGTGGCGCGGCGATTCTGGCGGCGCTCGCGGAACCGGGCGTGCCGTCGCTGCGCCTCTCCGCGGTTGGCTACGGCATCGCGGAGCATGCGCCGCATCTGTTGCGCTGCTGGCTCGGCATGACGTTTGCTTCCGGCGATGGGCCGGGGCGATCAGGCGCGCGTGGCGCATCCGCGCATATCCATCCGCACGATCATGGAGATGACCATTGACCGACTTCCCGCCTGCCCTCGTAGCATGGCTGCACGAGGCGCTCCATACATCAGCCGCAATCACCGCTGCATTGTTGCCCTCACGCTCCGAGAACCGCTCCTATCGGCTCACGGTGGGGGAGACCTCCCACGTCCTCAAACTGATCCACCCGCGCCGGGCAGCGGCGGTGGCGCATGAACTGGCGATCCTGCCGTATCTGCACGCGTGCGGCTTTCCGGTGCCGGACGTGCTCGCCATCGCCCCCGACCTCCCCGGCATCCCGGAACGAGCGGTGCTGCGCACATACCTCGACGGCACGCCGGCCTCGGCGCGATTTCCCGCGCTGGACGCGGCGGCTCGCGCCGGTCTGCTGGCGGCGATGGGGGAATTATTGGCGCGCATCCATTCCTTGCCGCTGGCGGCGGTCTACGCATTCTGGCAGTACCCGGAGGACACGGTGCATGCACCGGCGGACTGGGCGACGAACTTTGTGCAAAAGAAGGTGGCGAGCGACCTCGCCGTGCTGGCCCCGAGCGGCGCGCTCGCGGATAATGTCATTGCGGATATGCAAGAACGGCTGACACGCTGGGCGGCATCGCTGGCGGCGGCACCCGTGGCACTCGCCCCGCTGCACGGCGATTTCTACCTCGACAATCTGCTCGTCACGGAGGATGGCGACATCGCCGGCCTCCTCGACTGGGAAGCGGCCCGCCTCGGCGACCCGCTCTGGGAACTGGCGCGCACGCAGGTCGCCTCGTTCGGTGACGCGCCCGCCGAATATGCGCGCTTCCACCACGCCTACTGTAGACATATCCCGTTAGCCGTGGACGAAGGAAGGATAGCACGATATCGCCTGTTAATGGCAATGGGCGACCTCCGCTACGCCATCCGCCACGCGCCGGAGCTGACGGCGGAGCGGGCCGCGTATCTGGCGCGCTCCTGGCGACCGTTGAAGGAGGCGCCCGGATGGTCCTGACCGGTCTCTTTTCGCCCGTCATTGCGGCGATGACGACCCCCGACGATGCGGCGGACGTGCTTGCCTTCGCGGAGCGCGTCCTCGGCCCGCAGAAGACGCGCCCCTTGCAGCCGGAGGGCAAAGAATACGACCTCTATCACCTCACCGATGCCTATCTCTCCGGCCGCAACGGGATCGCCCTCGCCCGCGCGAAGGAGGGGAATGGGATCGTGGCGATGATGGCGGTGCAGTCGTTCGACCCGCTGTATCATGTGGAACATGTCGATGATGTCCACGCCTTCGCGGCGGAATATGGCTACACGCCGGAGACGACCGCCGTCTACCGCCGCACGCTGATCGACGAACGGTACCCGCGCCTGCCCGTCCTCCGCGCGCTGGTCAAGGAGGCGGACCGCTTCGCGAAGGGGCACGGCTATCGCTGGGTCTATCGTCACTGCCACCACAACGATCTGCCCATCATGCTTCAGTGGAAGCGCGTCGGCTACGCCATCACCGAGGAAGATTTCTCCACCGGCTCCATCCACATGCGCAAGACGCTCTACGGCGGTATCTGAGGGGAGTGGCAACTGCGGGCGATGATCGTCGGTGGCGGAATGGGGGACTGACGACGGCGCTGCGGCTGCATGCGGCGGGTATCGAGGCGCACGTCTACGAGTCGGTGCCGGAGATTCGGGCGCTCGGCGTCGGCATTAATCTGCTGCCGCACGCGGTGAAGGAGTTGACGGAGCTCGGGCTGCTGGATGCGCTGGTCGCAACGGGCGTGCGGACCGAGGAGTTGCGCTATTTCAGCAAATTCGGCAGAGAAATCTGGCAGGAGCCGCGCGGATTGGCGGCGGGCTATCGCTGGCCGCAAATCTCTATCCACCGGGGCGCACTGCAGCAACTCTTACTCGCTGCGGCGCGCGACCGCCTTGGAGCGGACCATATTCACACGGGGCATCACCTCGCATCCTTCGCGCAACAGGACGATGGCACGGTGGAGGCGCGATTTATCGACCGCCGCACGGGCGCGCCCGTCACCGCGGAGACTGCCGGTCTATTGATCGGCGCGGACGGCATCCACTCCGCCGTGCGCGCCGCGCTCTATCCTGACGAAGGGTCGCCTAAGTGGAACGGCGCGATCCTCTGGCGCGCGACGACGCCGGGCGCGCCCTTCCTCACCGGGCGGTCGATGTTCATGGCGGGGCACGCGCGGCAGAAGTTCGTCGCCTACCCGATCGCGCCGGACGCGGATGCAAGCGGACGGCTCCTCATCAACTGGATCGCCGAGTTGCGCTTCGAGCCGACCGCCCTTGCCCACCGGGAGGATTGGAACCGGCGCGGCGACTTGACCGACTTCCTCCCCGCCTTCGCGGATTGGCGGTTCGACTGGCTCGACATCCCGGCCCTCATCCGCTGTGCCGAGGCAGTCTACGAGTACCCGATGGTGGATCGCGACCCGCTCGGCCGCTGGAGCGTCGGCCATGTGACGCTGCTCGGCGACGCGGCGCACCCGATGTACCCGGTCGGCTCGAATGGCGCGTCGCAGGCGATCCTCGATGCCCGCGCGCTGGCCGACGCGCTCGCCGCCAGCGCGGATATTCCGACCGCGCTCGCTATCTATGAAGGGCAACGCCGCCCCGCGACGGCGCGGATCACCCTGAGCAACCGGCAGCAGGGGCCGGAGCGGGTGATGCAGATCGTCGAGGAGCGGGCCCCGCAGGGGTTCGACGATCTTGATGCGGTGATCTCACGCGCGGAGTTGGAGGCAATCGCGGCGGAATACAAGCAGATCGCCGGCTTCGACCGCGACGCGCTCAATCGCGAAGCGCCATGAGAAGGGTGATCGGGATGCCACACGGTTGTATCCCGATCAACGACCTTTGTACTGGCGTCGTTATCTACTCGTCGTAGCGGCCGAAGATGAGGCTGGCGTTCATGCCGCCGAAACCGAAGGAGTTGGAGAGGATGGTGCGGTAGGCGCCCTCGCGTGGGCCTTCGGGGACGTAATCGAGGTCACAGCCGGGGCCGGGGGTCTCCAGATTGGTTGTGCCGGGGATGCGGCGATGGGTGAGGGCGAGGGCGCAGAGGGCCGCCTCGATGGCCCCGGACGCGCCGAGGGAGTGGGCAGTCATCCCCTTCGTGCCGGAGACGGGGATTCGGTAGGCGTGGTCGCCGAACACGTCGTGGATAGATTTCGTCTCCGTCGCGTCGTTGAGGGGCGTACTGCTCGCATGGGCGTTGATGTAGTCGATCTGCTCCGGGGCGAGGCGGGCGGTGGCGAGGGCGTTGCGCATCGCGCGGGCGGTGTGGATACCCTCCGGGTGCGGCGCGGTCATGTGGTAGGCGTCGTTGGTCGTCGCGTAGCCGAGCACTTCGCCGTAAATCCGCGCGCCGCGCCCCACCGCGTGCGCCTCCGTCTCGAGGATCAGCACCGCCGCGCCCTCGCCCATCACGAAGCCGTCGCGCCCCGCGTCGAAAGGACGCGAGGCGTGTCGCGGGTCGTCGTTGCGGGTGGACATCGCCTTGATGATCGAGAACGAGCCGAAGGTGAGGGGATAGAGGGGCGCTTCCGACCCGCCCGCGAAGACAACATCGACGTGTCCATCCTGCAAGAGCCGCCATCCCTCGCCGATGGCGATTGCGCCCGAGGCGCAGCCGTTCGCGTTGGAGACGGTCGGGCCGGTGATGCCGAGTTCGATGGCGACATTCGACGAAGACGCGCCGCCGAAGACGGAGAGAGCGAGCGCCGGATTGACGGCGCGGATGCCCTCATGGACGTACTTCTCGTGCTGCGTCTCCGCGTAGCCGATGCCGCCGAGCGCGCTGCCGATGTAGATCGCCGTCCGCTCGCAGATCTGCGGCGTGAGCGTCAGGTGGGCGTCCTCCACGGCGAGGAGGCTGGAGGCGAGCGAGAACTGGGCGAAGCGATCCAGCCGGTTCTCGCGCCGTTTGTCCATGTAGGTGAGCGGGTCGAAGTCGTCGATCTGCCCGGCGACCCGGGAGCGGAAGGGCGCGGCATCGAAGCGCGTCAGACAGCGCACAGCGCTCTCGTTGCGCATCGCCCCCTCCCAGAGCGCCGCCCGGCCCGTGCCGATCGTCGTCACGGCCCCGATGCCGGTGATGAGGACGCGCGTGCGGTTAGTCACGGGGTATACCCTCACCCCCGGCCCCTCTCCATCGCAATGGAGAGGGGTGACTCACAGGAAGTGCCGTGGCATTCCCCAAACATCGCGGCCTGCTTAAGCGCTGCTCCCCCTCTCCATTCGTCCGCGAATGGAGAGGGGGCTGGGGGGTGAGGTTCCCCGCCTCCCCCTCCACCAGCGCCTTGATGCGATTGAGCGTCCGGCGGGCGATGGCGTCCACGAAGAACTGGCCGACAATGCGATGTGCGACGAAGGCGCCGACCACGGGCCAGCGGAGCGTGAAATCGTGGGTAATCGTGACGCGCGTCGCGTCACCCTGGGGCGTCAGGAGCCAGTGAACGTCCATCCCCTTCGTGAAGCCGCCGATATGCACGAAATGGAGCAGACTCGTCTCCGCGTTGCTATCCAGAATCGTCCTCCAGCCCACCGGGATTTTCCCGAACGGCAGCATCCGCCACGCCTTCATCGTCGCAACCGTGCGGATCGTGCCTCCCGGCTGCTCCGTCCGCTCCGTCAATACCACTGAGCGGTAATGCGGCAGGATAATCGGCCAATCTTCAATCGCCGCCCCGAGCGCGAAGATCCGCTTTCGCGGCCCGTGCATAACGATGCTTGTTTCCGTGTACATCGACGCTCCCCTCGGTCAAGAGTGCTGAGTGCTGAGTGCTGAGTATTCTCGCTCAGTCCCGATGCCGCCCATAGGGCACCCGCAATCCTCAGTCCCAGGGACGGAGGAGATTCCATAAATAGACGGGCGAGAGCAGTTGGCGTTGCTCCCGCTTCGTGCCGAGATCACCAAGAACGAGAACCAATTGCCGTGCCAGGGCAGGGCGCGAGTCGAGGCGTGGCGTGATGTAATTCATCAAGGGCGGCACATGGACGAATAACTGGACGAGATAATTCGCCAGAGTCTTCTCGACGAAGGCGCCGCGCCGCGCCGCCGGATACGGACGGAGCATCGCGGCATCGGTCCGCCCGGCGCGCAATGCCCGATGTGCCGTCTCGGCCGCCAGTTCCGCGCCCCGCAATGCCTTATACACCCCTTCGCCCGTGAATGGATCAAGATAGACCGCCGCATCGCCGACGAGCAGCACGCCATCGGCGACCGCCCGGCGCGCGCCCTGCGCCAGCGGCCCGACGCCGCGGATGGCGCCCACGCGGCGTGCCCCGGCGAGCGCCTCGCGCACGGGCGGCAGCGCGGCGATGCACTGGTCGAAGAATTCGTCCATCGTCATGCCGCGCCGCTTCATCGCGCGCAGGTCAATGACGAAGGCGACGTTGGTCAAGCCGCCGCCGAGGGGCGCGATGCCGCTGTAGCCGTGGAAGCCGCGCGGCCCGACGACCATCGCGCCGTAGCGGTCGAGCGTCGTGACGCCCTCGTAGTGCGCCATGATGCCGACGCGCTGCGGCCAGCGATGTTGCCAGCGCGCAGCAGCCAGACCCGCGCCCTTCGCCACCACCGAGTGATGACCGTCCGCGCCGATCACCAGTTGCGCCCGGATCTGCGATGTGCCCGCTTTGGTCTGCACCGTGAGCGTCCGGCCGCCGCCCTCGTATGGCCCGACCGCCTTGACGCGCGCCCCCTCCCGCACCTCGATCCCCTGCTGCTTCGCGCCGTCGAGGATGACGTTGTCGAGCATCAGGCGCGGGATGGAGAGGGCGTAATGCTCGCCCGTGACGGCGTGGTAATCGACGGTGTAGTGTGTGCCGTTCGGCGCGTAGACGCGCATCCCGTAGAGGCGGTGCGGCGGGAGCGCCTCCACCGCCGCCGCGACACCGAGCCGGCGGAGGATTTCGAGGGTCTGCGGGCTGCTGTACTCGCCGCACGGCTTGTCGCGCGGGAAGGTAGCGCGGTCGAGCAGGAGGGGGTCGTGCCCGGCCTGTTTGAGGAGGATCGCCGTCGCCGCGCCCGCCGGCCCCGCGCCGACCACGACGACCGGACGCGACTCGACGGCGATCACGCCGGCCGCCGCGCGACGAGCGCCATCCGCCAGAAGAGATGCGGCGTGACGGTAATGCTGAGCAAACCCGCTTCGCGCGCCATCGCCGCCACTTCTTCCGGCGTGAAGGCGCGCAGGATGGAGAGCGGCGCGTCGTGCCGGGTGAGGCGATTGGTCGTCGTCGCGTTGCCAAGCAGCCACGCCCCCACATATCCCGGCCAGGTACGAACGAGATCGTTGAGGATAACGCCGCGCCGACAGACGCGCCCCATCTCCGCCAGGACGCGCACGGCGTCGGTGCGCGGAAAGTGGTGGAGCGCCAGCGAGCAGACAGCGATATCGAATGCGCCATCGCGGTAGGGGAGTGCCCGCGCGTCGCACGCCTCGATGGTGATGGCGGGCTCACCCGCCGTCTCCCGCCGCGCGACGGCCAGCACATCCTCGCTGACGTCGGTCGCCAGGACGCGCACGTCGTATCCTTCCCGCCTGCCCCAGCGGACGAGCGCGCGCGGGATGTCGCCGGAGCCGGTGGCGAGGTCGAGGAGCGTCACCGTCGTGCCGCGCGGCACGTCCGTCAGCAGTTCGGGCAGGTGGCGCAGCACGACTGCCGTCCCGCCCGCGAAGCGATTGACGCGCCGGATATCGCGGAGATTGTGGGCGAGCGTCCGCGCGGGGATCGTGCCGGGCGCGTCGAGCAGTTCCGCCGCCTCGCTATGTTGCGGTGTCGGCAGGAGCGGACGCGGCAGTGAGAATATGCGGGCCATGGCGCGTCGTCCATTCGATATGGGAACACTCGGTCTGCACGGTGCGCGTGGGCAGCGCAGATGGAACGATACCGCATCCAGGTGCCCCCGACAATGTTGACGGCGCGGGCGTTACAGGTTCAGCCCATGTGCAATGAGGTCAGATCGTATCGATTCGTATACCGCTCGTGCCTGCTTGACGGCTACGCGGGCATCGCCTTTGGTCGCATCTGGGAAGCCGCTGGGATAGCGCGCTTCTACAACCCATAGCGTGAGCGATGAGAGGTCCGGGTGCTGCGCCTTCACACCCCACCCGGAAGGGAGGGGATCGCGGAGTGCGTTGAGGTCATGCCAAAATGGGAAAGGAACTTGGAGAAAGATGAGCGCAGCCTTCAATGCCTTTTCCGCTGTCTACTGCGCGTGGTAGCACGCATTACGCGGGGGCATCGTCCGTGACGCTGCGATGCGCTCCGCCGTCACGAGATCCTCAGCCGCGTATCGCAGCCATTGGCGCGCTTCCTCTTGCCGCACACTCATAGAGTATCTTGCCCTCACGCAATGCCGGACGAAGGACCGTACCAACAAGATCACCCCGACGAGTGATTTCCTCTGGAGTCGTCACCACAACATCCTTCGCGACGCCGAGACCGCTGAGGGCGCTATGGATAGCGATGGCGGTCGGTCTTCGGTCGGTGCCGTCCGGCATGACGACGAGTAGATCAATATCGCTCTGTTCGTTCGCGTCGCCGCGCGCGCGTGAGCCGAAGAGGATGATTCGCTCCGGCTGAAAGCCCTGCACGATGCGGTTCGTCATGATTTCGAGGATGCGTTCGGTTGCCGTCATGCTCCGTCACCCTGATAAACGGGCCGCCTTTCCGCGCCTCCAGTATAGCGCATCGCCTCTTCGCACGTCCGTTCGGAAAATCCCTTGACGATGTGCCGAGGATGTGTGACTGCAAAGTCACGTATGGACGATGCGCTTGCACCTGTGCGGCGTCCGCTATGCGGCGGCAGAATGAGGAGCATTCGATGGGGCAGTATGTCTACGTCCTGACGCCCGTGCGGGCAACCTTCCCCGGCGACGTGACGGACGAGGAGCGTGCGATCATCGGCGAGCACTTCGCGCGCTTGGAGCGACTGCACGCGGACGGAACGATGATCCATGTCGGCCGCTGCGAGGACGCGACCTTCGGCCTCGCCATCTTCAATGCCGCATCCGACGACGCGGCGGCGGAGCTTATGCGGGACAATCCCGTCATCGTGCGGGGCGTCATGACGGCGACGCTCCATCCGTACCGTGTCGTGCTGCACGGGAACGCATCGGTACAGCGCCGAGCATCGCACCGCATCGCGAGCGCCCTCTGCGCAGGTGAGAGGGCGCTCGCGATGCGGTTCCCGACGCGTCACGCGAGGAAGGAGGCGACATCATAGAGCGCGGCGCGCAGGGCGGCCCAGAGTGCCGCGTACTGATCCCACGGTGTGCCGTCGGTGACGCGGATCGTCAGCGGGCTCATGCGCTCGATCCCGGCGGTGCGCGAGGCGCGGTCGCACTGCGGCATGGTTAGGAAGTCCACTTCGAGCCGGAACGGTTGGTCCGGCGTGTACGGCGGGACGCGGTCGCGCTTCGCCAGCGCACGGGCGGCGGCGGCCGTGATCTCCGGTCGCGTCGCGGACGGCGGGCGGCAGAGCGCGGCATTGCGCCCGCACGCTTCCTTCACCGCAACGGTTTCGATCTCCGCCCCGAGGAAGGCGCGCGCCTCGGCGACGGTTGTCGTGTCGCCCGTCACCATCACGACCGGGATGCCCATCGCGCCGAGGACGGCGGCATTGATGCCCGTCTCGCCGTGTGGACGCCCATTGATGCGCAATTCGGAGACGACCGCACCGGCGATGGTATGGGGATGGATCGCCTTCGGGGTACGTGCCATCGCATGGTAGCCAACGAAGACCGCCGCATCGAACGAGCGGCTGTCCGCCATCTCGATCTGGCAGTGGTCTTTCGCGTCGCCCGTGCCGCTGAGGAGATGCGCCGCCGGGTGCATCTCCTCGAAAAGCAGATTGCGCATCGGGCCGTGGCCGTCGTTGACGAGAATGAACGCCGCCCCCGCCTGCACCAACCCCTCGATCGCCGCATTGGCGTCCTGTGTCATCAGCCGACGGCCACGGTCGTACTCTCGCTGGCCGGGCGCCATCATGTCCGCGTGAACGACGCCGGTAATGCCCTCGATGTCGACGGAAACGTAGACGTTCATCGGTCCCCCTCCTATGCTTTCGTGCTGCCCCGATTGGTCAGTGCGGGTGATTATCGCGCATCCGGCGGACATCATCGTTGCAGGATGCCCGAACGTGCTCTGTCGCACCGGTGCGTGGAAAGGGTTGCTACCTCTGGGGGTGGGTGCTACATTGTGGTCAAGAGAGACCGCACGGTGCCCAGCAGTACCGGCGCGGTCGTTATCGTCTCTACCGTAGCAAGTGGGGTAACGTCACGATGGCGCGGATGGCGCGGCAACGACGCGGCATGCGACAGGAAGGGGAGCCGCTATGCTCTACCTGTCACAACTCATTAATGCCCCGATCCGTGACCGGGACGGCGAGCGGATCGCGACCGTCCGTGACCTCATCGCGCGCATGGGGGAGGGCTACCCGCCCGTCACCGGCCTCGTCGCCCGGCAGGGGCGGCGGGACTTCTTCGTCCCGATCGGCGCCGTCGCCGGCATCGATGCGGAAGGCGTCACCCTCTCCTCCGCCAAACTGAACATCGGTCGCTTCGAGCGGCGCGACAGCGAAATCCTCCTCAGCCGAGACGTGCTCGACCGCCAGATCATCGACGTCAACGGCAAGCGCGTCGTGCGCGTCAATGACGTGCAGATCGCCCCCGTCGAGGGCGCATACCGGCTGATCGGCGCGGATGTCGGGGCGCGGGCCTTGATCGCCCGGCTCGGCATCGGCCGCAAGCGGGATCGCGCGCCCCTCGGTGACCTCGTTGATTGGGCGGACATCGAATATCTCGCCGCCAACGCGCCGAGCGTGCGGCTGAAAGTCTCGCACGACCGGCTCGCCAGACTCCACCCGGCGGAGATCGCCAATATCATCGAGGACCTCTCCTACCACGAGGGCTCCGAGATCGTCTCCGCGCTCGACGACGAGACGGCGGCGGAGACGCTCGAAGAACTGGACGATGAGCGGCAGGCGGACATCCTCGAACAGATGGACAGCGCGCGCGCCGCCGACATCCTCGAGGAGATGGCTCCGGACGACGCGGCGGACATCCTCGCCGACCTCCCGCAGGAGAAGCAGGACGAATTGCTCTCCCTGATGGAGCCGGAGGAGTCGGACGACGTCCGCGAATTGCTCGAATACAAAGAGGACACGGCGGGTGGCATGATGACGACCGACTACGTCTCCGTACCCGTCGCGATGACCGCCGAGCAGGCCCTCGCCCACCTCCGTGCGATGGACGAGCAGCCGGATATGGTCTATTACTTCTACGTCGTCGAGCGCGGCGACGCGCCCCCGGCGGACGACCCGGACGGCGACATCCCCGAGTATTTGCGGGGCGTCGTCACGCTGCGGCAGTTGGTCAGCGCGCCGCCGGACGTGCCGCTTGCCGCGCTGATGGAGCGCGATGTCATCACCGCCAAAGCGGGCGACCGTGCGGACGACGCGGCACGCTTGTTGATCGAATATGGCCTCTACGCCCTCCCCGTCCTCGACGAAGGAGAGGATGGCGAACTGCTTGGCATCATCATGGTAGACGACGCCATGGAACGGCTCCTGCCGGACTCCTGGCGCCAGCGGCTGAAAGTCTTTAGTTAGTAGACAGTAGTGAGGAGACAGTAGTCAGAAGGGCTTCGCTTCCCATTGCTGTCTACCGTCTACTGTCTACTGTCTACGAGAGAGTGGAGCGACGATATGGCAGGTGGAAGCCAATGCGGCCCGAGAGTGACCTCAGTGGTCGCGCCGCAGAGAAACATGCACCGGTAACTGCCCGCCCCGTCGAGACGGTGCGGAGCGCGATCACCACCGTTGTCCCGGCCGCGGCGGAGCGGTTGCGTCGCATCCGGCCGCGTCGCCCGAATCTCCCTCGCGTTTCACGTGGAAGATGGCTCATTTTCCTCTCGCTGCTCGGGCCCGGCATCGTCACCGCCAGTGCGGGCAATGATGCGGGCGGCATCGCCACCTATGCCCAGGCAGGGGCCAAGTACGGCTACGGCCTGATCTGGACGATGGTGCTGCTCATCCCCGCGCTCGCGATCGTCCAGGAGATGTGCGCGCGGATGGGCGCGGTGACCGGCAAGGGGCTGACCGACCTGATCCGCGAGGAGTTCTCGCTGCGCTGGACGGCGTTCGTCATGCTGACGCTGCTGATCGCGAACGGCGGGATTGTGGTCTCCGAGTTCGCCGGCATCGCGGCGGCCTTCGAGCTCTTCCACGTCTCGAAATACCTCAGCGTGCCACTGATGGGCTTCATCGTCTGGTATCTGATCGCCAAGGGGTCGTACCGGCGGGTGGAGCGCGTCTTCCTCGGCATGGCGCTGCTGCTCTTCTCATACCCGATCGCCGCCTTCCTCGCCAGGCCGGATTGGGGCGCGGTCGCCCACACGACCGTCGCGCCCGGCATCCAGTTCAACGCAGCCTACCTCTTCGCCGTCGTGACGATCATCGGCACGACGATCAGCCCCTATATGCAGATGTACATCCAGTCCTCGGTGGCCGAGAAGGGCGTCAGCCCGCGCGACTATGCCGTCACCCGTGCGGATGTCTACATCGGCAGCATCTTCGCCAATCTCACCGCTATCCTGATCATCGTCGCCACGGGCGCGACGCTTTTCGTCGCCGGGAGGACAGACATCACCAGCGCGGCGGACGCGGCGCAGGCGCTCAAACCGGTGGCGGGGTCGTTCGCGGGCGTGCTCTTCGGCGTCGGGTTGCTCGGCGCATCGCTCCTCGCAGCGGGGGTGCTGCCGCTCGCCACGGCGTACGGACTCTCGGAGGCGTTCGGCTTCGAGAAGGGGGTTAACCAGGGTTGGCGGGACGCGCCCGTCTTCCTCGGCATCTTCACCGGCCTGATCGCCCTCGGGGTGCTTGTGACGCTCATCCCCGGCTTGCCGCTCGTCAAGGTACTCATCGTCACGCAACTGATCAACGCGCTCGCCCTGCCGTTCGTGCTCATCTCCGTGCTGAAATTGGTCAACAACCGCAGCCTGATGGGCGAATACCGCAACGGCGCCGTCTATAACATCGTCGCGTGGGCGACGACGATCATCGTCAGCGTCCTCTCGCTCGCCATCCTGATAAACACGTTGCTCGGCCTCTTCGGCCTCGGCTTCGCCTAATCCGGCGGTGCGCAATGTCCCCCTCGTCGGCGTCGGTCCGGTCGAGGCGAGGGTAGCCGCGACTGCCCGCCCCGGTACTTGTGCAGCGCGACGATAAATGCCCGCGACTTTCGTCACACCCCTGTCCGGATCACCAAAAACCGTCCAGACATCCCGAGAAGTCGACCATAGAGTGCGCGGCGCCCAGTCGGTACGATTGATAGCGTCATCAATCGTACACACTCGCGATGGGGTCTCTCTGGATGGAAAACACGACGACACTGCTCCCGCTTGCGTTCCTGCTCGTCGCGGCCAAACTGGCCGGGGCGGCCAGCACGCGCGTCGGGATGCCATCGGTGGTCGGTCAACTGCTCGCCGGTGTGCTGCTTGGCCCGTCCCTCTTCGGCCTTTTCCATACGGATGTCCTGCTGTCCGGTGTCGCCTCCGTCGGCGTCATCCTGCTGATGTTCATGGCGGGCGTCGAGACCGATCTCGTGCAGATGCGGCAGGTCGGCGGGACCGCGCTGCTCGTCGCCTGCGGCGGCGTGCTCGTGCCGATAGGTGGCGGACTCGCGCTGGCGCGGGCGTTCGGCTACTCGTGGTCCGCGAGCATCTTCCTCGGCGTCGTGCTCACGGCGACGAGTGTGAGCATCACGGCGCAGACGCTGCGCGAGCTGGGCCGTCTGCGCTCGCGCGTGGGAACGGTCATACTTGGCGCGGCGGTGATCGACGATGTGCTCGGCATCATCCTGCTCTCGGTCGTCATCGGGCTGGAGGGGGGCGGCAACCCGCTCCGGCCCCTGCTCTCGATGGGCCTCTTCTTCGTGATCGCCTTCGCGCTCGGCGAATGGGCGCTGCCGCATCTCTTCCGTCATCTCAGTGGCTTGCAGAGCCGGGAGGCGTCGCTCGCCCTCCTGCTCGGCTTGGTCATCACGGCGGCATGGGCGGCGGAGTCGCTCGGCAAGGTGGCGGCGATCACCGGCGCGTACCTCTTCGGCCTCGCGGTCGCGCGGCATCCCGCCGAGGAGCGGGAGCGCATCACCTACGGTGTGGACCTCGTCGGCTACGGCCTCTTCGTGCCGATTTTCTTTGTCGCTGTCGGCCTGGAGACGGACGGCAGCGCCTTCGCCGCCGCGCCGCTCTTCACGCTGCTCCTGATCATGGTGGCGGTCATCACCAAGGCAGCCGGCGCATTCGCGGGCGGGATGGCGGGCCGCCTGCCCGCCGGGGAATCATTCACGGTCGGCATGGGGATGATCACACGGGGCGAGGTGGCGCTCGTTGTGGCGACGCTCGGGAAAGAAGCGGGCATTCTCGATCGACAACTCTTCGCGGCCTCGCTGGCGATGGTGCTCCTGACGACGCTCGTCACGCCAATCCTCCTCCGACTCGTCGCCGCGCCGAAGTGCGTCGTACCAGCGGTGCCGCAATCAGCCCATGTCGAATCAGGTGCGCGCAAAGCGCAAAGGCAGGCCGCATGAAGACCTTCTGCCACCACTGTGGCGCGTCGCTCCTGCCCGCCGCCGCGTTCTGCCACACCTGCGGCGCTTCTGTCCCCGCCGCCGTGCGGGATGAGGCGCATGTCGCGCCGCACATTCGCGCGGCAGCCCTCGCGCGGCTCGGCCACCTCGACCAGGCGATTGCCGCCTATGGCGACATCATCGCGCACGAACCGACCGATGCCGCCGCCTATGTCGCGCTCGCCACCCTCCACATCGCCAGTCGCGATGTCGCGGGCGCCGAAGGGCTGCTGCGCGACGCGCTCGCCCTCGACCCGCAATGCGCGGTGGCGTGGGCCTATCTCGGCGCGCTCCTTCTCGAACGCGCGGCGATCGATGCGGCGGAAGAAGCCTTCGCGCACGCATTGGCGTATGGACCGGAGGAATTTCTCGTCCGCCTGAAGCGCGGGGAAGCGATGCTCCGCCTCGGACGTGTCTTCGACGCGCTCGACGAACTGACACACGCCGTCATGCTCGATGCACCGGAGAAGCAGACGGCGACCTACGCCCGCGCCTTGCTCAATGCCACCCGCGTGCAGGCGAGCCGGAGCGCGCCCCGTCTCGTCGGAGCGGCGCACCGGCCCCGGCGACTCGTCCGCTGGATGGCGGCCGGACAAACTGAAACGGAGGTCGCGGTATGATCGCTCCCCTGCTCTGTGGCATGATGCTGATCCTCACTCTGATGCGGATCGCCGTGCCGGTCGGCCAGCCGGTATCGGGCGATGCGCTCGGCGTCATCTCCCTGGGCTTCCGCGAGCGGCTGCGACTCCAGCGCACGAACGTCTATCTCATCGGTGTCGTGCTCCTGCTCGGTACCCTCGGCGGCTGGATCCGCACGCCGATTAACCTGATCGTCGTCCTCGCCACGTTCGTGATCGTCTCCATCCCGGTCCAGTACACATTCACGACCGAGGGTGTCGCCCGTAACCGCGTCGTCTTCCGGCGCTGGGGCGAGTTCGACACCATCACCGACGAGCGCGGGCGTATTCTCCTCCGGGGCATCGCGGGCGCGGCGAATTTCCCGCTCCTCCTTGCGGACAATCAACACGGGGACGTGCGCGCATTCCTCGCCCGAACGCCGCTCGGTATGCCACAACCGGCCCATGCCTCTCCCGCTCCCCGCGCGCGCAGGCGAGGCAAGCACAAAGACCGGCGAGCCGCCGCACTATAGGTAGCACAGGCCGAAAGCCTGTGCTACCGGATACGCATTTCCCGAGGGGGTGTGCCGGAGGTACCGGCACTCGGTCCGTCGTTTCCGGGGGCACCGGGGAGCGATGAGGAGGATGGGTTTGTGGCAACGGGGCAGGTGGCCGGCACGGGAGCCGGCACAGACAGCGGAGGGATAGCGCGCGGCGGGGCATCCGTTAAGACGTGGGTGCTCGTCTCCGCCGCGATCTTCCTGATCGTCGGGCTGATCGGCATCGTCATCTCCCTGCCGAGCAGCCAGAAAGATGTGGAGGTCACGCGGGACGCGTCCGGCCTCATCATCGGTTCCGACACGGGGGTCGTCGGCGTCGCGCCCGCGAATATCACGCAGGCGGATGCGGACAAGGCGGCGAAGAGCGAGCCGTTCGCGACGCAACTCGCCACACAGGTGAACCAGAACCGCCTCGGCATCAACTACGCGTGGACGCTCGTGGCGGGCTTCCTCGTCATGTTCATGCAACTCGGCTTCGCGCTTGTGGAGACGGGCTTTTGCCGCACGAAGAACGCGCTGCATGTGATGGCGATGAACTTCAGCGTCTACTTCCTCGGCATGTTGGGCTACTTCTTCGTCGGTTTCGCCTTCCAATTCGGCGGCGTCGGCCTTGTCGGCGTCCCCAACCTTGGCGGCCTGACGAGCCTCAATCAGGAATTGACGATCCACCTCGGCGGGGTGGATTGGGGCCTGATCGGCCACAAGGGCTTCTTCCTCTCGGACGGCACGTATGATGTCGGCATCGCCGTCCTCTTCCTCTTCAATATGGTCTTCATGGACACAACCGCGACGATCCCGACGGGCGCGATGGCGGAACGATGGAAGTGGAGCGCCTTCTGCGTCTACGGCTTCTTCGTCAGCACGATCATCTACCCGATCTTCGGTAACTGGGCGTGGGGGGGAGGATGGCTCTCCCAACTCGGTAAGAAGGGGATGGGCGCGGGCTATATCGACTTCGCCGGGAGCGGCGTTGTCCACGCGGTCGGCGGGTTCACCGCGCTCGCGGGGGCGTACGTCCTCGGCCCGCGCATCGGCAAATACAATAAGGACGGATCGAGCAACGTCATCCCCGGCCACAACCTGATCTACGCGATCATCGGCACGCTGATCCTCGCCTTCGGTTGGTTCGGCTTCAACCCCGGCAGCACGCTCGGCGCATCCGGCAACGGCGCGCTCCGCATCGGCATGATCGCCACCGTGACGATGCTCGCCGGCTCCGCCGGAGCGATGATGGCGATGCTCGTGACCTGGTACCTGAACGGCAAGCCCGACGCGGGGATGGCCTGCAACGGTATGCTCGCCGGACTCGTCGCCATCACCGCGCCGTCCGGCTATGTCTCGCCGATCAGCGCCTTCATCATTGGCGCGGTCGCGGGCACAATCGTCGTCTTCGCCGTCGCGATCATCGACAAGAAACTGCGCATCGACGATCCCGTCGGCGCGATCTCCGTGCACGGTGTCTGCGGCATCTGGGGCGTGCTCTCCGTCGGCTTATTCGCGGACGGCACCGCGAACTATGCCGGTACGCAGGTGAAAGGGCTCTTCTTCGGCGGCGCGAGCCAGCTCGGCGCGCAGGCGATCGGTGCGGTGGTCATCATCCTCTGGGCGGGCGGCGTCTCGTATGCCTTCTTCAAGGTCTGCGACCGGCTGATGGGTATCCGCTCGAAGCCGGAGGACGAATTGGCCGGCCTCGACATGCCCGAGATGGGCGCTCCCGCCTATTGGGACGACGGCGAACCCTTGAAGGGTGGCGTCTTCCCCATCCCGGCCCCGGCCTTCGGCGGCGCTGCGGGAGACTGATCGCCCGACTCTCCACACATCATGAAAGCGAGCGCCGGCACAATGCGTGCCGCCGCTCGCTTTCATATGGAACGCACGGAATACGCATCCGCTCACCACCGTTGTGCGACGATAACCGACGGAGAATAGGGCCTGGGTCGGCGCATTCGAGGAGGTTCCGATGGTAACAATAGTTCAGACCGGCACACGGCTCGGCGAGCGGTCGCCGGATTGGTCCCTGCCACGGCTCGACGGAGGCGCACTCGGCCCCGCCGCCGTGCGGGGGACGAAGACGCTCATTTTCTTCTGGGGGAGCTGGTGACGTTGCCGCGATCAGCTGCCCGGGTGGCAGCAGTTCGTGGCTCGCAATGGCGACAAAGAGTTCCGCTTTATCTCCGTCGCGGTGGACACGCAGGGCGCGGAGGCGGCCCGACCGTGGCATGAGCGGGCGGGCGCGACCTTCCCGACCGTCGTCGATCGCGACAACACCCTCGCGGCCATCTATGACTACAAACTGATCCCCAACGGCATCTTCCTCGACGAGCAGGGGATTATCCGCTACCGCAAGTTCGGCGGCTTCAATGTCGAGAATGCGGCGGATGTCGACGCGATCCAGCGGTTGATCGATGGTGAGGCCGCGCAGATCGCACAAGACGCGAAGGATGCGCCCTACCACCTCAGCGAGGCCGAGCGGGCGCTGATCGACACGCGGATGCGCCTCGGCGCGGAATATTTCGCGCGCGATGCGCGGGCGGAGGCAGTCGGCGAGTGGACGCAGGCGCTCCATCTGGACCCGGAGAACCTGACGATCCGCAAGCAAATCTGGATGGCGGAATACCCGGAGAAGTTCCATCCGACCATCGACTTCGATTGGCAAAAAGGGCAACTCGCCCGCGAGCGGGAGGACGAGATCGCCAAGGGCATCTGCGGCCCGGACGGCTGCCCGCTGCCGCGCCGATAGCGGAAACGATGGCCGGGTGCGCCGCGATGATTGCGGCGCACCCGGCCATTCCGCCCGGTTACGAGCGCCAGGCGCTCGCGACATCGAGCGTTGCCAGCGCGTCCGCACTCAGATGCAGATCGGCGGCGCCGAGCATCTCCCGCGTCTGCTCAACTGTTGTGGCGCTGGCAATCGGCGCGGTGATGGCGGGCCGGGCGAGGATCCAGGCGAGGGCAACCTGACCGGGCGTCGCGCCCATTTCCCGCGCTACTCGCTCGACCGCGTCCAGCGTCGCGAATCCCTTCTCATTCATGTAGCCCCGCTGCACGCCCTGGGCGCGGGGCGTCGTTGGCAACTCCTGGCCCGCGCGATATTTGCCGGAGAAGAAGCCGCTGGCGAGCGACGAGTAGGTAATCACGCCGATTCCCTGCTCCTGACAGAGCGGCTCGAGCTCGCGTTCGTAGTCGTCCCGCGCGGCGAGGTTGTAGCGCGGCTGGAGCGTCGCATAGCGCGCGTAGCCGTGTTTGTCGCTCGCCCAGAGCGCGGTCGCCAGCCGCCAGGCGGTGACGTTGGACGCGCCGATGTAGCGTACCTTTCCCTGCCGGATGAGGTCGTCGAAAGCGCGCAGACTCTCCTCTTGCGGCGTGTCGCGGTCGTCGGTGTGCGCTTGATAGAGGTCGATGTAGTCGGTTTGCAGACGGCGGAGCGACCGCTCGACGGAATTCATGATGTGGTGGCGCGAGGTGCCCCGCTCGTTCGGCCCGCTCCCCATTGGGTTGCCGACCTTCGTCGCCACGACGATCGCCGCGCGGTTGCCGCGCTCGCGCATCCAGTTGCCGAGCACCGTCTCGGACTCGCCGCCGACGTGGCCGGGCACCCAGCGCGAATACGAATCCGCCGTGTCGATGAAATTGCCGCCACCCTCGACGTACGCATCGAGCACGTCGAACGAGGCGCGCTCGTCGGTTGTCCAGCCGAGGACGTTCCCTCCGAAGCAGATCGGCGCCACTTTCAATCCCGTCCGCCCCAGTTTCCGCATCTCCATACGTTGCCTCCTCGCATCTTTCCACTCTCCGCATCGTGCAGTGCCAACGCCGGGAGGCGCGGCCGCATTCCGCTCGTCACGGCTTTGCGCGGCTCTTCCTGGGCAGGCAGATCAACATCGCGCCGATCATCGGGGTGATCGCCATTGGGGAAACGGGCAGAGCGGGGGATCACGGAGCGGGTCCGTCGGATGATGGCTGACTTTATGCGAGGGGAGGACGAAGAAAACGTCGTGGGCGGACGGAGGCCGCACTACGCGCCTCCGTCACGAGGTGAGGACATCTGTCGATTCCGCATTGACGAGGAGCAATTTGCAATGCAATCCCTTCGAAGGGCGCGGTCACTGGCCCGTCGTCGCGATCGCCGCGTGTATCATCGGCGCGATGCCGGTCGCGGCGAGCCCGGCGTCGATCACCGCCATCGGCGTTTACGTCCAACACAGCGGATTGAGCATCACGGTGACGTGGGATAGCGGCGCCGACAACGGTTCGCCCGCTGTCTCGGTGTGCTACAGCGCCAATGGCGCCCCTCCGATCGACTTCGATGCGGGCGCATCAGGCAGTCAGAAGGCGAACTTCGTCAATAAAGGAACCTACCTCTTCGGGCTCTACGCGGATAGCGGCTGCACGACGCTTTTCCAGAATCAAACGGCGACCGTGACATCGACAGAGAGATGAAAGCGGCGATGAATGGGGGTGGCGTCACCCCGCCGCCTCACCCCGCGCGGAGAGGCTCAGTCCCAGCCACGTGGCGGAGAGGACAACGAGCAGCGCGATCACGTAGGGCATCAGGGACCAGAGACCGACCGCCTGCGCGAGATTGCCGGCCAGCCACGGGAAGAGCGCCGCGCCCATGCTGCCGAGGCCGGCGAGAAAGCCGACCGCGCTCGGCACCAGACGGGCGGGCACGAGGCCGGGTAGCAGCGCGATCGTCGTCGGATAGATCGGGCCGAGACTGAATCCGGCCAGCCAGAGGCCGAACGCGGCGATGGCGGGCAGCGGGGTGAGCCAGATGCAGAGCGCGCCGAGCGCCGCGCCGATCAGGCAGTAGCGGATGAGCGCCGTATCCGCCATGGCGAGGCGAGCGGCGAGCCGTGCCAGCGTCAGCCGCCCAATCGTGATACCCAGCCAGTAGCCGCTCACCGACCAACCGGAGAGCAGGCTGCCGTGATGCCGCACCTCGGTGAGGAAACTGTAACTCCAACTGCCGAGGCTGATCTCCGCGCCGACATAGAAGAGCATGAAAACCGCCGCCAGCCAGACCAGCCGGAGCCGGAGGATGTCCGTGAGCAGGCTCGTCCCCGCTGCATTCGTGGCGGGCTGCCGGGCCCCCACCGGGCCGGCATCGAAGGCGAGAGCGAAGCCGGTCATCAAGAGGAATCCGCACGCGGACCAGAGGGCGTAGACGGTGTTCCATGGCAGCCCTCTCGCCAGCACACCGGCGGCGACGATCGGGCCGAGAAAGCCGCCGATGCCGTAGAAGGCGTGCAGATTGTTCAGCCGCGTCGTGCTCTCCGGCATGGCGGTGATGTAGGTATTCAGCCCGGCGTCGATGATGGCGAAGCCGAAGCCGAAGGCGATCATGGTGAGCAGCACGAGCGCGAACGGTGGCCTCAGGCTGACGAGGAGCGCCCCGCCGGCGAATACCGCGCCACCAAGCGCGAGGAAGCGGCGTTCGCCGAGCAGGGCGACGAGCAGGCCGCTCCCGAAGGCCGCGACGATGTAGCCCGTCGTTAGGGCGAGAAAGAGCAGGCTGACGACACTCTTGCCGACGCCGTAGTGCGTTTGCAGGCTGGGCAGCAGCACACCCGTCGCGCCATCCGTCGCGCCGATCAGCACGAACGCGGCGAAGGCGAGCGCCACGCGCCGCCGCACGACAACGGTCGGCGGCTGGCGTTCCTCGATGGCATGGCGCGGGGCGATCTGCTTTCCTCTCTATCGTGTGCCGGGCGTGCCGCGATCGCACGCGCACTGCGGAGGGTACAGTATACTGGGAGCTGCGACGACTCCGGCTAGCAGAGGGCGCCTGTTGGAGCATCGCCGCCAGAAAGGGAGCCAACCCGATGGGTTCCGTCCTCCGTCCGCTCTTCATTTCCGCGTCCCGCTCGTCCCGTGCCGAACAGCTCGTCCGCTCCTCCCCGCTCACGCAGCCGCTCGTCTCCCGCTTCGTCGCCGGGGAGACCTTCGCGGATGCCCGCGCCACCGCCGCGCGACTGGCGCTCAAGGGGCTGCTCGTCACCTACGACCACTTGGGCGAGGCGGTCGAGGATGAGGACGCCGTCCGGCAGATGGTCGCGGAGTATCAGACCTATTTCGCGGCGACGGAGCGCGGGGCCCATTTCTCGCTCAAACTCTCGCAACTCGGCCTCGGCATCCGCGAGTCGCTGGCGGGTGACTCGCTCATCGCGCTCTGCACGGCGGCCGCGCAGTACGATCACCGGCTGCGCGTGGACATGGAGGAGTCGCAGACCATCGACGCGACGCTCCGTCTCGTCGAGGCGGCGCGACCGCACGGCGGCGATCCCGGCATCGTCATTCAGGCGATGCTCCGCCGCGCGCCGGACTTGCTCCAATGGGCAATCGAGCGCGATGTCCGCGTGCGGCTCGTCAAGGGCGCGTACAAGGAGCCGGAATCGGTCGCCTATCAGGGGCGGGAGCCGATTCGCCGCGCCTACCTCGCGCTGCTCGGCCCGCTACTCGCTAAGAGCCGCGCCCCGGCCGTCGCCACGCACGATGACGTCCTGCTCGGCGGCGCGGCGCAGATCGCGGCGCAGTTCGGCAACCCGTACGAGGTGCAGTTCCTTTACGGCGTGCGCGAAGACCTCGGCCAGCAGATCGCGCGGCGCGGCGTGCCCGTCCGCATCTACACCCCATTTGGCGACGCCTGGTACCCCTACTTCATGCGCCGCCTCGCCGAACGCCCGCAGAATGTCGGCTTCTTCCTCCGCCAGGTCATTGATCGGGGAAGGACTGACGGGTAGCGCAGGCAGGAAAGCCTGCGCCAGTAACGAAATGGAGCGCTAGCCAGTGAGATGCGGGAGCATGTCGCTCTCGCAGGCTGCAAAGCCTGCGCTTACCATGACGGGAAGGGTGCCCGCACATGACGAGCCTCTGGCGGCATCCTGATTTCCTGAAACTGTGGGCCGGGCAGACGGTCTCGCAGGTTGGGTCGCAGATCACCGTCCTCGCGTTGCCGTTGACCGCCGCGCTGACTTTGCACGCGAGCGCGGCGAACATGGGGTTCCTCGCGGCGACGAGCACCGCGCCGTTCCTGCTCTTCGGATTGTTCGCCGGTGTCTGGGTCGATCGCCTGCGCCGCCGGCCGATCCTCATCATCGCGGACATCGCGCGCTTCGCCTTGCTCTCTCTTATCCCGATTCTGGCGCTCCGCGACGCGCTGACGCTCGTCGCGCTCTACCTGATCGCCTTCCTCGTCGGCATTCTCACCCTCTTTTTCGACGTGGCGTATCAGTCGTTCCTCCCCGTCGTGGCCGGTCGCCCGCACCTCGTGGATGGCAATAGCAAGCTGGAAACCACCCGCTCGGCGGCGCAGATCGCCGGGCCGAGCGCGGCGGGCGCGCTGGTCCAATTGCTCACCGCCCCCGTCGCGATTGCCGCCGACGCGCTCTCCTTTCTCGCCTCGGTCCTCTTCCTCAGCCTCATTCGGGCTGCGGAGCCGCCGCCCGCGCGATCAACGACGGTGCGCCGCCGCGTCTGGCCCGAAATGGGCGAGGGGCTGCATGCGGTGATGGATGATGCCGCCCTGCGCGCGACGATGGCGAGCGCGGGCACCGTCAATATGTTCGGCAGTATGCTGTTTGCCGTCTTCGTGCTTTATGCGCTCCATCTGGGGATTGGCGCGGGGCTGCTTGGCGTCGTTTTCGCCGTGGGGAATATCGGCTATCTCTGCGGCGCGTTCCTGACGCGACCGATTACGCGCCGCTTCGGTATCGGCCCGACGATCAGCGCCGGGCTGATGATCCTCACCGGCTGTAGCCTGCTCGTCCCGCTCGCGGGCGGCCCATTGCGCGTCAGCGTGCCCTGTTTGATGATCGCTCAGTTCGCGCGCGGCTTCGGCGGGACGCTCTTCAACATCAACAACGTCAGCCTCCGGCAAGCGATCACGCCGGATCATCTGCTTGGCCGTGTCAATGCGACCTCCCGCTTCGTCAGCACGGGCGCGCTGACAATCGGTTCGCTGGCGGGCGGCACACTGGGCGCGGCATTCGGCTTGCGACCGACGCTCATCATCGGCGCAGTCGGGGGGCTCTTCGCGGTCGTCTGGGTGTTTTGTTCGCCCGTTCGCACCCTGCACGAACTGCCGGACCTGGCCGAGGAAGAACCGCGCGCCGCATAGCCGCATGACGGTAGCGCAGGCAGGAAAGCCTGCGCTACCAATATCAGTGTGATGCCTCGCCCTGCTGCTCCTGATGGACATAGAAATCCGTGATGTTGTCGTAGATGGTATCCGGGAAGCGCAGTTCGCTATAGACGTTGCAACTCGTCGGGTCGTCCGGGGTCGGGCAGATGGGGAAGTCCTGCTGCGCTTGCCATTCGAGGATGCGTTCGCGCTTCGGCGGGTTGTAATCCTTCGCCTCCACCTGCCGCAGGAGCGCGCGTGCCTCGTCCGCGTTGTGATCCGGTTGATTGCCGAGCAGCCGCACCATCTCCTCCTCAGGGAGGAAATGCCGCGCGACCATCGCGAAGACCAGCCGCCCGTAGTGGCCGATATCCGTACCTTCTTCCAGTGCGTCCAGCAGGTGTGCCATCATCGGGGAATCGCGCAGATCGGTGCCGCGCCCGTCATCCGCACCCGCGTCCCGGCGCTCTGTCCGGTCCGTCGTCTTTGCCGCCTCTTTCGCCTTGCCCATCATTCGTTTCCTTTCGACATCGCAGCGAAAAACCGATCATATGTTCGCCATTCTCTTCACAAGAATCGTGCCATAACGCGCACGACGGATCGCGACGACTCGCCCGGATTCGTGGCAAGATAGCGACCGACGGAGCCGGTATCGCGTTTGAGAAGAAGAGGTGATCCGCCCCATGATAATTCAACCGCTCGACGCTTCCCTGACGGAGGCGGCGCTCGCACATCTCGGCGTCGCCGCCTCCGCGCCGTCGCGCGATCTGCTCGATGCATTGGTCACCGCCTACACGCGCACGGTGCCGTGGGAGAGCGCCTCGCGCATCGCTCGGCGCGCGCGGGCAGCGGCGGTCGCTGACTGCCCGCGCTGGCCGGACCAATTCTGGCGGGAGGCGTTCCGGCACGGCACGGGCGGGACGTGTTTCGAGAGCAACTACGCCTTCTTTCGCCTGCTGCGCGCGCTTGGCTTCGACGGCTATTTGACGATCAACAATATGGGCGAAACCCTCGCCTGCCATACCGCCATCGTCATCCTGCTCGATGGGCAACGCTGGCTGACGGACGTGGGGATGCCGATCTACCTGCCGCTGCCCTTCGGCCCGGAGTCCGCGCTGTCGCGCCGCACAGTGTTCCAGACCTACACCGTGCGCCCTGATGGCGCGGGTGTCTATCAGGTCGAGCGCGCGCCGCATCCGAGCCCGAACTGCTTCACGCTCTTCGACCGCCCGATCCCGGATGCCACCTACCGCGCCGCCCTGACCGCCGACTACGAGCCGACGGGGTTTTTCAACGACCGCGTCATCCTCACCAAAGTAATCGGGGAAGAGATCTGGCGCTTCAACGGCGTCACCCCGCCTCGGATGGAAACGTTCGTGTACGGTGGCCGTGCCGATCACACACTTGAAGGCGAAACGGCCTCTGCCGTTTCGGGTCGCTTCGGCATCGACGCCGAGACGGTGCGGACGGCGCTGCGGGCGACCGGGATAGAAGTCTCACTCCCCCACTGAGATGAGAGACTGAATTCCGGTCGGGGACCATCCTTATCGCCATTCCTCCAGCCAGCCATCGACGGTGACGTCGGCGCGCTGGGTGCGGATGCCCTTGAGGCTGCGGATATAGCCGGAGAGTTGCCGCCCGTCGTCCATCGTCAGGACGATCTCGGTGTGCGGTTGGAGGAACGAATCCTTGCGGCTCACCTCCAGCGTGCCCCGCCACGAGGGCGGCAGGATGACGGTCTGGCCGAGCACATTTTTGCTGTTCGGGGTCATGCGCAAGGTATAGCGGACGTTCGTCGCAATCTGCGTCGTCGTGCGCCGCCCGTCCCGCGCGAGCCAGACGACGCCCTGCGTCCCTTCGAGCGCCTCCGGTGGGATGAACTGGATAGGGATTCCCTGATCGGACGGGTCCATCGCGCTCCTTGAAGCGCGGAGTCTACGATCCCTGTCGATCGCTCCGCGATGATGTTGGCAATGGCGGCAATTCCGCCTCATCGATCTGCGTCCCCACCGTTGTCCAACGGTGGGGACGCAAAAGGAACATATTCTGCTTCGCGAGCACCGCGCCGCTAATGAATCCTTCGGCGGCACCGGTGCCCGTCTTGTCGGCGCGACGGACGGCAAATCGGTATGCAACTGCCAATAGAACGAACAGGACGATGGTCAACACGAGTACTGCACCAAACGAGTTCATCGACGTCTCCTTACCGACACGAATACATTCACTATAGCACAGGCGAACAACCGCTTTTCGTCATAACGTTTCGCCGCCACCGGCTACTGGCTACTGACCACGAATTGTGCGATAACAGCCCCATCGTCGGTCGGAGCGGAGTGCGGGATGCGGGATGCGGAAAGTGGGGGAAGCGCCGATGGTCGTTGACCATATCCATAACGTGGCGAAGTTCGATGACGGCAAGGTGGAGGAATACCCCGCCGATCTCTACCGCTTCGACGCGGTCGCGAAGGGTGTGGAAGGGTTCGCGGCGGTGACGGACGCGGAGATCGATCGCTTCCGCGCGCAGGGGTATCTCGTTATCCACCACGCCTTCACGCCGGAGGAGACCGCCGCCGCGATGGAGGGCTTGCTGGACCTGATCGATGGCAAAGTGCCGGAGTTCGACGGCATCCAGTTCGAGACGTGGGCGCGCGACCGGCTCGACACGATTCCCCGCGAGGAGAAACAAGACTACATCCGCAAACTGATGGCCTTCACGCCCTACGATGCGCGGCTCGATGCCATCGCCAATCATCCCGCGCTCCTGTCGATTGTCCGCCGGATCGTCGCGGACGAGCCGCAGAAGTTTCAGGACATGGCGCTCCTCAAGCCGCCGAGCGGCGGGCGCGAGAAGCCGTGGCATCAGGACAAGGCGTTCTTCGACATGGACATCAATAACCCCGTCGTCGGCGTCTGGATCGCCCTCGACCCCGCCACGCCGGAGAACGGCTGCATGCACATCATCCCCGGCTCGCACAAAGAGGGCCCGGTCGTCCATTTTGCCCGGCGCGACTGGCAAATCTGCGACAACGACGTGCAGACGAGTCGCGATGTGATGGCGCCGCTCGAACCGGGCGGCGTGCTCCTCTTCGATGGCCTGATCCACCATGGCACCCCGGCGAATCGCACCAATCTGCGCCGCCGCGCCGTCCAGTTCCATTACACCGGCCGGAACGCCATCTGGACCTCGCAGGAGGCCCGCCTCGCCATCTTCGGCCCCGAGGGCAAGGACGTCACCTGCTGAGAGGGGTCCTACCTCCAAAACCCTCTTCCCCACGGGGAAGGGGGAGAAATTCCCATCAAGATCGGGAATATTGACGGGAGGGTGTGACAGATGACGCGAGTCACCCCTTCCGGGTTGCCCTCTGAATAGGATAGGAAAGAGAGGGGGGGTACGGCGATTGGCCCTCCCTCACAGTAGCGAATTGGCCCTGTTCGCTGGGCCATTCGTTCGATAGGATGCGCTCCGGTATCCGGTGCCAATACTAGCGTGAAAGGGCTGCGACTATGGTAGGACAGGCGACGCAATCATATGCGATGTACACGATTATGCACCGCCAACCGGCGGACCTGCGGATGCTCCTCGCCGAGGGGTGGGCGGGTGCGGAGGGTGCCGCCGGGCGGCTGGCGGAGGCGGCGCGCATCTTCGTCGTCGGCATCGGCACCAGTTTCCATGCCGCGCAAATCGGCGCGTTCCTGCTCCGCACCGCCGGGGCGGACGCCCGCGCGGTGGACTCGCACGAGTTCGCCACCTACCCGTACGCCCTGCGCGGCGGGGATGCGGTGATCGTCATGGCGCACAAGGGGACGAAGCACTATTCCGCGCGGGCGGTCGAGGTCGCGAAGGCGGCGGGGGTGCCGTGCATCGGCATCAGCGGGCGGGACTCGCAGATGAGCGGCGACGGCCCGGCGCTCGTGCTGCGGACGGTCGCGCAGGAGACCTCGGCGGCGTATACGGCCAGCCATCTCGGCGCACTGACGGTGCTCGCGCAGGTGGCGACGGCGCTCGGCGAGCGGAACGGCGCGGCGGCGGTAGCCGGGTGGCGCGACGCACTCGCGGCCCTGCCGGATCAGGTCGCGGACGTGCTCGCGCGCGAGGGCGAAATCGAGTCGGTCGCGCGGGCGATCGTGGCGGCCACGTGCCGTATCTACTGCATCGGCGCGGGCCCGAACGCGGTGACGGCGACCGAGGCGTCCCTGAAGGCGCGGGAGACCGCGTACATGACCATCGACGGGATGAGCCTCGAGCAGTTCCTGCACGGCCCGATGGTGACGGTCAATCCTGACGATCAGATGGTCGTCATCGCCGTGGAGGGGCCGGGGATGGAGCGGACCGCGCAGGTCTGCAACGCGCTCCGGCTGATCGGTACGCCGCTCTGGGTGGTCGGCAGCGCCATCGAGACGGCGCCGGACGCGCGGCGTTTCGCGCTCCCCACCGTGCCGGAACCGCTCTCGCCGCTACTGACGCTCGTACCGGTGCAACTGCTCGCCTACTACTTCGCCGTGGCGAAGGGGACGAACCCCGATACCTTCCGCCGCGACGATCCGCGCTATCTGACCGCCTTCAGCAGCCTGTCGCTGTAGAGAGCAGGCAGCAGGCAGCGGGCAGCCGAGGGGAGGGACGATGGGCGTCGATGAATGGCGTCAAATACTGCGTGCCAATGCCGAGGGATATGCGCGCGTGGTGCCGGCGTCGCCTCGCCGGGGCGCTCCCTGCCGGCGACCCGCGCACCGAGCGTCTCCTGGCGGCGCGGTCGCACGCCGAGGCGGCGCTGCCCCATGTCGCCGGCGCCGACTACATGGTCGAGCATTGGCTCGCTTGCTACGCCGTCCTCCTGCTCAGTGAAGACGGACCCAGCTTTCACGGATCGTAACAATTCCCTTGGTCGCGATGAGCAGCGACGTATCGAATCCAATAGCCGCTCTTGCCCGATGCACGGACAGGGGAAGCGGAGCGTAGAGGAGGATCACCGATGCACGCATTTGACCTCGCGGAACTGCGCGCGGCGCACGCGGAGGCGGGCAACCTGTACCATGAGTTCCTGCGGGTGCCGGCGCTCAGCGCCGGGCTCTACATTCTGCCCGCCGGGAAGCCCGATCCACAGCGGCCGCATACCGAGGACGAGGTCTACGCGATTGTCAGCGGGCGGGGGCAGATCCGGGTCGCGGACGAGGATCGCGCCGTGCAGGCGGGCAGCGTCATCTACGTCGCGGCGGGCGTCGCGCACCATTTCCACACCATCACCGAGGACCTGACGATCCTCGTCCTCTTCGCCCCCGCGCAACAGCGGCCCGCTGCCGCGTCT
This sequence comes from uncultured Chloroflexia bacterium, assembly GCA_963847195.1. Taxonomy (GTDB): domain Bacteria; phylum Chloroflexota; class Chloroflexia; order Thermomicrobiales; family JALYUS01; genus JALYUS01. Next base: position 402,897 of record CAWJZC010000010.1, read on the forward strand.
GGATAAGACCGGCGTCGGAGAAAGAGAGGGGACCCTGCCATGTGGCAGGGTCCCGTGCATGTGCGTGATGGTCGGGGTCAGCGATGCGGGGGGGTGGGGTTCGGCGATGGGGTGTCGACACTGGCGGCGCCGGCGATGCCGGGTGTGTTCGGCGCGCCCGGATTCTTCCGTCCGCCGGTCGGGAGCGGGGCGGGCGGCGGATCGCCGGTCGTGCTCGTCGTTACCGGCGAACGATGATCCGGTGTCGTCCCGAGATAGGAATATCCCTTCGTTAGCGTGCTGGAGACCCCGGCGGCGTTCGTTACGGTCACGTCGACCGTGCCGATGGCATGGGCGGGCGTCGTGACACGCAACAGTGTGCTGCTCACGATCTCCACATCCGCCCCTGCGACGGAATCGAAGGTGACAGTCACACCGTCCGTGAAGCCCGCGCCGCTCACGGCGACCCGCGATCCGCCCGCAACCGGGCCAACCGATCTTTCGACCTCGCTAATCGCCAGAGCGGCAGCAGTCGGCGGTGGTGTCACGCCGCCCGTGAAGGTAAACGCCTCATGGAGGCCGCCCGTCTGCCCATTCGGGTTGATGACGTAGAGATTCGCCTCCCCGGCGGGGTGCGCCGGCGTCGTCGCGGTGAGGGAGGTACCGTCCGCGCCGACGGCCACATTCGTCGCGGGGATACCATCGAAACGCACGGAGGCGTTCGGCTGGAAGCCCGTCCCGGTGATCGTGACGCTGTCGCCGCCGGCGGAAGTGCCGGTATTCGGGGCCACCGCCGTGACGGCGAGCGGCGCGATATACGTGTAACCCGGCGACAGCGTGCCGGACTGGCCGTCCGGGTTCGTAACCGTGATATCGACCGTGCCCGCAGCATGATTCGGCGGCTGGGCGATGATCGACGTGCCGCCGATCACCTCGGCGTGACCGGCGGCGATGTCGCCGAATGTGACCGTCGCGCCGCGCGCGAAGCCGGTGCCGGTAATCGTGATGAAATTCGAAGTCGTGTTCGCCGGTCGTCGAGCCGCTTGGGGGATCGATCTTCGTCACCGTCGGCTTGGCGCCCGGCGCTGGGGCGGTATAGATGAATTGAACCGGCGAGGTGGCGCTCTGTCCGTCGTGATTGGTGACGACGACGTCAACCGCGCCGGCGTCATGCGGCGGGGCGAAGGTGATGATCGTGCTATCCGAGACGACGACGATATCGTGCGCCGCGACACTGCCGAACTTCACCGTGGCGTCGTGCTGGAAACCCGTGCCGGTGATTGTCACAACGGTAAACTGATGCGCCCCGGCCGTGCCGGTGGCCGGATCGATAGCCGTGATCGCCGGCGGTGCGCCCGGTGTCGGGCCGACATACTCAAAGCCCTTCGTCAGCGTCGCGCTCCCATTGTCGGGATTGGTGACGACAACATCGACCTTCCCGACGGCGTGGTCGGGCGGCGTGGTGAGGATGACCGTATCGCCGAGCGTCGTCGCGTGATCGACGGGCGTACCGCCGAAGGTGACGGCCGCATTCGGCTGGAAACCCGTCCCGGTGATCGCAACAATCTGCCCGTGGTGGTCGTCCAGGGCCGTGCTCGTCGGGCTGAGGCTGCTCGCCGGGGCGGTTGCCGGGTCGATGCGCGTGATCGTCGGCGCCGGGGCGGGCGGCGGCGTGACATAGGTGTAGACCGCATCGAGCGAGCCGCTCTGTCCGCTCGGGTTGGTGACGGTGACGGCGACCGCCCCGAGATCATGGGCGGGCGTCAGCACGGTGATGATCTGGCCCGCGAAGACATGCACCTCGGTAGCGGCCGCGGTGCCGAATGTGACTTGTGCGCCCTCCCGGAAGCCGGTGCCGTTGATGACGACGGGGGTGTGCCCGCCGGTGGAACCCGTCGCCGGAGTGACACCGCTCACCGTCACGCTCGTGGCGGTCGTCGCGGGGATGAAGAAGAAGCCGCCCACGGTGACGGTCGTGCCGTCCGCTTTGGTGACCACGACCGGGGCCGCGCCGGTATCGTGCGCGGGCGTCGTGGCGGTGATCGCCGTACCGTCACCGTTGACGGTGACATTCGTCGCGGCGACGCCCCCGAAGGTGACACCCGTTGCGCCGGTAAAGCCGCTGCCACTGATCGTTACGGACGTCCCGCCCGCCACCGAACCGAAGGCGGGCATCACATGCCCGGACGGCTGCCCGTCCTCCGCCGCGACCGCGACCGCGACCGAGGCGAGCGCCAGGAGCATCGCCCCCAGCACCAGTGCGACCGTCCACAGCCGCACACCGCGATGCCAAACCGAACAGCCCCCTCGACTCATCTCCGTAATCCCCTTCCCAACGCGCTATCCGCCTGTACGTTCGTCTGGGCGATAATAGTGTACCACAGACCATTTCATTGTAGCGACGGGGCAAACGAATTACAAGTGGCTTCCGAGGTTATTAGTTCCGCCTACGAAGTATCGGCGACGCGGCGGGCTCCGGCGCCGATGCCCTCCCAAATGGACAGGATACGCCGCAGCCCGTGTAGCCATTATCTTGCACATATACCGTCAGTGACGGCGTCGAACGCCGCGCCGTCTCCCGCCATTCCACCCCAAGCGCGACGTTCATTGGCTGTTGCATCGGTTCGAATCGTGTGTACCGTGTCTCGGTGTCCTTGTCGTCCTTGGGGCGACCTGCTATAACTGAGGGCATGACGAAGGAAATCGGCAGCGAAGCACGAATACCAAACCCATCGCTGCAAGTCTTCCGGGATTTCGTGGGCGAATGGCGGACGACCGGCTCCCATCCCTCCCTTCCCGGCACCACCTTGCATGGCCGTGCAGCCTTCGAGTGGATCGAGGGTGGCGCTTTCTTGATTGTGCGCTCGGAGATCGACGAGCCTGGGGTCCCGAGCGGTGTCGCCATTATCGGCAGCGATGATGTGGCGCGGCGCTATTTCATGCTCTACTTCGATGAACGCGGTGTCTCGAGGAGATACGATGTGACCATGACCGGGAAGACGCTGGAGTGGCGGCGCGACGACCCCGGTTTCTCGCAGCGTTTCACCCTCGCGATCGAGGATAACGGCGAGACGATGGTCGGCAAGGGCGAGATGTCGCGAGACGGAGCGGCCTGGGAGCAGGACATCACGCTGACGTTCGTACGATCGGGATAACGTATCCTCCCCTCTCCACCGCACCAATCTGCGATGCGTCGCAGCGACGCCGGTCTGGGGACGTGCGCGCGGGAGCGGCCCTTCGTAGATCCCGGTGCCTTCATGCGCCAACGCGGGCGAAAGAGGCGGAGACCGAATTGACACCATCCGTGCAACATCATGTGGCCTAGTCCAATGAATGGACAGTGGATTACGCTACATGAGTCTGCACGGATATTGGCAATCGGGCAGGCAAGCCACGATGCCCCGTCCTCCGGCGGTGTCGATCTTGGGAGCCGCTGCACGACTAGCTGATGCCGGTGTCCGCACGGGATGCCGGACGTGAGTATCGTGGCGCCACGCGCAGGGGGAGAACGGATGGCACAAAAGCTCTACGATAAGGAAGGTCTCGGTGATAGGGAGCAAGAGATGTCTTGCCCCGACGAAAACGCTACCCGATCCGGGGAGGGGAATATGAGCCAGAATGCCGTGAAGCGTCTGTATCTGATGCAGGTTGGGTCCGTGCCGGAATACCAGATTCCCATCGTGTGCTATCTGGTGCAAACGGATGACGGCAAGAATATTCTGATCGACAGTGGCCTACCGGAGATTATCCCCGAAGGAGAATCGGGGTTCGAGAATGGGCGGGACGTGATCGAGCAGTTGGCGAGCATCGGCGTACAACCGGACGATATCGATACCGTCATTTCGACGCATTATGACGGCGACCATGCCGGGCGACACGCGGCATTCACGAAGGCGCACTATGTTGTTCAGCGAGTGCATCATTCCGATGCGGCGAGCAACCCACGGTATGCCGACGTTCGACCCCAATGGGATCAGCCGATGGAGCGCATTCGGCTGGTGGACGGGGACACGGAACTGCTGCCGGGGCTGGAGCTGATCGAGACGAGCGGCCATGTGCCGGGACATCAATCGGTGCTGGTGCGGCTGCCCCAAACAGGTGCGGTCCTCCTGGCGATCGACGCGGTATCCTTCGCCGCGGGTTTTACCCGCGACAAGCAGGACGACGGGAGCGACCCGGACGCCGCAGCGATCCGCGCCAGTACGAACAAGCTGCTCGATCTGGTGGAACGGGAGAAGGTTGAGCTGGTGATTTTTGGTCATGAAGGGAAACAATGGGAAGGGCTGAAAAAGCTGCCGGAGTATTACGAGTGAGGATGCAAGCACCGCTATCCCCAAACCTCTTTCCCCATTCGGAGTGAACGAGGGGAAAGGGGCAGCTGCCGGTGCGCGGCCCAACGACGTACGAATTCATGTGGCGTGAAGCTGGGCTGACTGCGTCACATGATGGTCCACAAATGCCGGCAATGAGGCGTGGCGAGATTTCGCGCCGTCTCTTCGCTCGCACGATGCAACTGACCGAGCCATCGCAATGGATCGTGGCGAACTGACTCCGGTTCGAGCCCGCGATTCTTTGCCAATCCTGATTGACGGTATGTGTGTAGGATCATAAGGCCAAGTCCACCGTGTAGCAGTTCGCATTCGTCACCGATGCGATTGGCGACGCCGTCGCCCCACCGATCAGGCCGCTATCATTGATGCGATCATTGTCCCCACAGCTTCCGGCTTGACGGGAAGTATTTACGGTGGTATGATCACATCACCGTAAATACGGTGGTATCATATTGTTGATGCCCTCTCTCATCCGCAGGAGCGATGCGCCATGCCGTCCAGTACCGACCGCAAGCGACTCGAAGTGCCGACGTATCTCCACGACCGGCTCGTCGAGATCGCCATCGACGAAGATCGCACGGTGGCGAGCGTCGCGCAGGAGGTGATCGCGGCGGGGCTGCAACACTACGCGCCCGCGATCAATCCGAACCGGGACTTGCTGCGCTTCACAAAACGCGCTCGCTCCGCACTCGATTTCGCGCGCGAGGAGACCGTACCATTCAATCATAACTACATCGGCACCGAGCATATTCTCCTCGGGCTCCTGCGCGACGGAGAGGGCGTCGCGGCGCGAGTGCTCAACAAACTCGATGTGGATCTGGAGAAGTGCCGCGCGCTGCTCCTCCACATTTATCGGGCGCGGGATGGGGACGTGCCCTGCCGCCGGAAAGATTGCCAGTATGCGCCGCGCGCCCGCAAGGCGCTGCAGTTCGCCACAGCGGAGGCGGACTCCTACAATCACGCCTTCGTCGGCACGGAACATCTCTTGCTCGCCCTCGTGCGCGTCAACGATGGGATGGCGGCACAAATGCTCTCCACGTTCGGCGTCCTGAGCGCCGTCCAGACCGAGACCTTGCGCGTCATGGTTGGGTACGACCGCGCACAACCGGCGGCGTCCGACTGAGGAACGATCACGCAGCAGCACCGCACGGAGCGGAAAACGAGGGGATACGAGCGATTCAGTCGCCCGACGGATCGCTCATGAAGCTCATTGACGAATTTGGTTGCTGCGCGCTGCGGGAGAGCATCAGTGCGCCGACGAGAAAACCGGCGATAATGATGTGCCACAAGAGGAGTTCGATGAAAAAGCGCATTGCCGATCCTCCGTTCCAATCGATGCCCGTTCGGATAACCCATCCCATTGCTCTTGAGTATGCCAAGGCATAAGCCGTGCCACACCGTCCCTTAGTGCCGGATACACGTGCCCAAAGGGACAGGAGGACGCTTCCCGTACGCAAACGATCCGATCACAATTGGCTGGTAGTATCGGGTGAAGTTCGCGGTGCGGGGTGCGGATTTCCGCGAACCCCGCACCCCGCACCGCGAGCTCCCGCCCCGTCTTGACGATTGTGTGCGGCGTGTTATAACGATGCAGTGGGATGTCCGCTTACGATGGGGAAGATACGTGGCCACTGAGCAAGCCAGTGTACCGGCAATCCCGTGCGCGTACGGCCAGCGGGGCGCGATTGCGCGGGGTCCAGGCGACAATAATTTCGCTCCTCTATCTCCTGCCGTCGCTGGTGGCCTTCGCGATTTTCGTCTTCTATCCGGTGCTGAAGTCGATCTGGATCAGCCTCCACGCCGACAACCCGTTCGGCGGCACCTCCGATATTTTCGTCGGGCTCGGCCAATACAAGAACGCGCTCTCGTCCGACAGTTACCGGAACTCGCTCAAAGTGACCTTCCTCTACTCGCTCTACACCGTGCCGCTCGGGCTGCTGGCCGCGCTGCTCCTCGCGGTGATGGCGAACCTGCGCCTGCGGGCGATCTCCGTCTTCCGCATCGCCTTCGCGATCACGATCGGCGTCTCGGTCGGGGCGGGCGCGGTGATCTTCGCCCTGCTTGTACAACCCGAGCGTCGGCGTGCTCAACTACTTCCTCTCCAAGGTCGGCATATCGCCCGATCCAATGGCTGACGCACACCAATTCCGCCCTCTGGGCCATCGCGATCGGCACGATCTGGCTCGGCCTCGGCTTCAACTTCACCATCCTCCTCAGCGGCTTGCAGGGCATCCCGGAGGAGCTTTACGAGAGCGCGAAGATCGACGGCGCGAGTCCGGGCCGGATGTTTTTCAGTGTCACGCTGCCGCTGCTCTCGCCGACGCTCTTCTTCGTCAGCGTCATCTCGGTGATCGCCGCCTTCCAGAGTTTCGCGCAGATCGACATTCTCACCAAAGGCGGGCCCGCCGGCTCGACCAATGTCGTCGTCTACTCGATCTACCGCGACGCCTTCTTCAATTTCCACTCCGCCTATGCCTCGGCGCAGGCGGTCATCCTCTTCGTCATCCTCGTGGCGTTGACCGGCATCCAATTCAAGTCGCTGGAAGGCAGGGTGTTCTACCAATGACCGGTTCGCCGAACCTGCGTCTGGTGCGGAAGATCGCGCTCTATGCCCTGCTCACCGTCGTGGCGCTGGTCATCCTCTTCCCGCTCCTCTACGCGTTCGCCGCCAGTTTCATGACCCAGGACGAGATCGCCCGCTACCCACCGAAGTTCATCCCGAGCGGACTGAATCTCGACAACTACCGCGCCGTGCTTCAGCGGCTGCCGATCCCGCGCTACATCCTCAACAGTTTCATCGTCGCCGGGTCGGTGATGGTCGCGCAGTTGGTGACGGCCAGCCTCGCGGCGTACGCCTTCGCCGTCCGCGAGTTCCGAGGGCGCACCTTGCTCTTCATGCTCTTCCTCGCCACCCTGATGATCCCCTTCGAGGTGACGTTGATCCCGAACTACCAGACGATCGCCCAGTGGGGCTGGAAAGACACCTACATGGGCCTGATCGCCCCCTTCGTCGCGACGGGCTTCGGCACCTTCCTGCTGCGGCAGTTCTTCCTCTCCATCCCGAAGGAGCTGCACGACGCCGCCACGCTGGACGGTTGCGGCAGCCTGCGCTACCTCCTCACTATCGTCATCCCGCTCTCGCGGCCCGCGCTCGGCACGCTGGCGGTCTACAGCTTCCTCCAGACCTGGAATCAGTACCTCTGGCCGCTGCTCGTCACGGACAGCCGGAACATGCGGACGACCCAGATCGGCCTGAACTTCCTGCGCAACGAGGAATCGCTCTCCTATAACCTGATCATGGCGGGCGTCGTGCTCGTCCTGATTCCGACCGTCGCGCTGCTCGTCGTCGGGCAGCGCCAACTGATTCGGGGACTGACCGCCGGCTCCGTCAAGGGGTAGCGGCGGGCGCATGGTGCGCAGCGTTAATGGACGACAGAGAAGGAGAACAGACGTGGAAGGGATGTCACAGCACCGCCGGCTCTCACGCCGGGACATGCTTCGCCTCGGGGTCGGCACCGCCGCGACGGGCGCGCTGGCGGCGATTTTGAGCGCCTGCGGCGGCGGCAGCGCCACCGCCACCACCGCCCCGGCGGCGACGAAGGCCGCGACGACCGGAGCGACGACGGGGACCACCGCCCCGGCGGCAACGACCGCCTCGTCAGCGGCGGCAGCCGCGACGACCGCGCCCTCGTCCGCCGCCGGTGGCGCGACGCCCGCCGCCGCTGCACCCGCGACCGGCGTGCCGGCGCCCGCGACCCTGCCCGCCGCGACGCCGAAGGTCGCCAAGAACGCGAACGCGACCAAACTGACCTTCTGGCACGCGCTCGGCGGCACCAACGGCGAGGTCGTCAGCAACCTCGTCAACCAGTTCAACGACAGCCAGACGGACATCTTCGTGCAGGACGTCTACCAGGGCACCTACGACGACCTGGTGAACAAGTTCCGCGCCGGGTTGCAGTCCAAGGACGGGCCGCACCTCCTCCAGGTCTACGACATCGGCCAGCGCTTCATGATCGACAGCAAGGCGATCGAGCCGATGCAGACCTTCATCGACGCGGATAAGTTCGATATCTCCCAGTTCGAGCAGCCGATCCTCAATTATTACACGGTGGACAAGAAGCTGAACGCGATGCCGTTCAACACCTCGAATCCGATCTTGTACTACAACAAGGACGCCTTCAAGGCCGCCGGGCTCGACCCGGCCAAGGCCCCGCGAACGTGGGACGATGTGGCGGCGGCGGCGCAGGCGCTCACGAAGAAGGATGCGAGCGGCAAGGCGCAGCCGGGCGTCGCCTTCGCCATCTACGGCTGGTTCTTCGAGCAGTGGATGGCGACGCAGAACGCCCTCTACGCCGATCCGGACAATGGCCGGGGCGCGCAGCGGGCGACGAAGGTCGTCTACAACAGCGACGCCGGCGTGAAAATCATGGACTGGTGGAAGGGGATGGTGGACAAGGGGATCGCGGCGAACCTCGGCCGGAACACGGGCGACGTGCAGAACGCCTTCGCCGCCGGGCAGGTGGCGATGATCACCGAATCGACCGCCTCGCTGAAGGGCCTGCTCACCAAGGCGGGCGACAAGTTCCAGATCGGCACCGGCTTCATGCCGCGCCCGACGACGGGCGGCGAGCAGGGCGGCATCATCATGGGCGGCGCGGCGGTCTACATCTCCAATCAGAAGCCGGACAAGGAGAAGCAGGCGGCCTGGAAGTTCGTCCAGTTCATCGCCCAGCCGAAGCAGCAAGCCTTCTTCCACATCGGCACCGGCTACTTCCCGATCCGCAAGGACGCCTACGATCTGCAGGAAGTCAAGGACAACATGGCGAAGTACCCGCAGTTCCAGACGGCGGTGGACCAGTTGCACGCCAACCCGTCCAACCCCGCGACGAGCGGCGCGGTGCTCGGCATCTTCACCCAGGCGCGCACCACGGACAACGAGGGCGCAATCGAGGAGATCTTGCTCGGTAAATCCACCGCGAAGGTCGCGCTCGATAAGGCCGTCGCCAACTCGAATAAGGCGCTGGATCAGTACAATCAGAGCGTGAAGTAAGGCACCTCACCCCCTGCCCCCTCTCCATCGCGGGTACCCGCGATGGAGAGGGGGTTTCCTTTTTTCAGATGGCGATGGTGAGGCTTTCGAGGTCGCGCGGGTAGTAGGTGAGCCATTCGATGCCGTCCTTTGTCACGGCGACGGTATCGGAGTGGCGGAAGCCCGCGAAGTCCTTCAGGTAGATACCCGGCTCGACCGTGAAGACCATGCCGACCTCCATGATCCGGTCATCCCCGATGTCGAGGAAGGGCGCTTCGTGGACGAGGGTGGACTTGGCGTGGCCGGTGTGGTGCCGCCAGTACTCCCACAGGTCGTGTTCGGTGAAGAACTCCCGCACCTGCCGGTCCACCTCGGAGCAGGGGAGGCCAGGCTTGATCGCGTCGCAGGCGAGCGTCTGCGCTTCGAGCATCAGGTTGAAGTACTTCTCTTGCTGCTTGCTCGGCTCGCCCATGATCATCGTCCGCTCCAACTCGCTGCCGTAGCCCCAGACCGATGCGCCCGCGCCCGTCACGAGCACATCGCCCGCCTTGAGGCGCGCGTTGCTCGTCATCGCGTGCGGCAGCGCGGAGTCCTTGCCGACCTGCCCCCGGAAGCCCGCGGACGCGCCCGGTCGCCCGAAACTGACCGGGCGGTATTCCGTGCCGAGGGTGCGGATCATCGCCAGCGTCGCCTCGTCGGAGGCGCGCATCGAGATCTCCGTCTCCGAGACGCCAACTTTGCAGTATTCCTGCAAGTAGACATGCGCGAGGTTGCCCCAGCGCGCGCTCTCGCGGATCAGGTTCAACTCCTCCTCGGAGTTGATCATCTGCATGTACTCGACATCGTCGCGGATATTCGTCACCGTGGCATCCGGCAGCATCTGGCTGACGGAGGGGCCGCGATAGCCGTAGAGCGCGCCGTAGCCGTCCGCATCCACGCCGATCTGTGCGTGCGTCAGCCCGAAATCGGTGAGCAGGTCCTTCAGGAACTCCATCGGGTGCCGCTCGCCGGGGTATTCCGGGTAGGTGACGACGGTGTCCACCAGCGCGAACTCCTCGGCGTGCTCGCCTTCGAGCCGGGGCACGAGCAGCGCGGAGCGGTTCGCGGTGAGGATATAGGCCATCGGCCGCTCGGTCGGGATGAAGCCGAAGCGGCTGAAGTAGGAGACATTGTTCCCGCCGAAGAGCACGACCGCCGTGATGCCCCGCTCCCCCAGCCGCGCGAGGATCGTTCTCCGGCGCGTCGCGTATTCGTTGTCGCTCAGGCGTAACTGCACCACGGTCATACTCCCTTTCATTGCTGCGTGCATCGAGACCGGGGGCCATCCTAATCCACCCCGTTCGGGAGGGTCAACGCCGCGAACCGCCCGACAAGCGCATGGGATAGCCTCCCATGACGATGAGCGCCCGCCCGATGTACTCGCTGGTATGTCTTACCAGAGTTGCTGCGAGGCGAGGTGCGCGCCCTCGGCGAGGGCGTGCAGCTTCGCCCAGGCGATCGCCGGGTCCACAGTATTGCTGGCCGCGAAGGTGGCGAAGCCGCAGTCCGTGCCCGCGATGACGCGCTCCCGCCCGACCAGCGTCGCGTAGCGGACAATCCGTTGCGCCACCAACTCCGGGTGCTCGATGTAGTTCGTCGTCGAATCCAGCACGCCGGGGATGAGGACTTTCTCTTCCGGCAATTCGACATCCTCGAAGACGCGCCACTCGTGCTCGTGCCGTGGGTTCGCGCCCTCGAAGGAGATCGCCGACGGCTTGGCCGTCAAGGCGATGCCGATGATCTCGCGCAGCGGCACGTCGTGATGATGCGGGCCCTCGTAGTTCCCCCAGCAGAGATGCATCCGCACGCGGTCCGACGGGACATCCGCGAGGGCATGGTTGAGCGCCGCGACATGCATCTCCGCGTGCCGCTTGAATTCCTCCAAACTGGCCTCCGGGAACTGGATATGCCGCCCCATCGCGAGGTCCGGGCAGTCGAGTTGGAGGAGGAAGCCCGCCTGATGGATCGCGTCGTACTCCGTCTTCATCGCGTCCGCCACCGCCATGAGATACTGCTCGTGGCTGGAATAGTGGCGGTTCTCCAGGAAGAGGGAGATCACGCCCGGTGAGGCGGCGCTGACGAAGACCTCGGCGGGCGAGACGCCACCCAGCGCCGCTTTGAGATTGTCAAGATCGGCGTGCAGGGCGGTGTGATCGCCGTACGTCACCGGCCCAACGCAGGCCGGTCGGGGCATCCCAGGGCGTGCCCGGCGCTCGGCGAAGGTGGGGAAATCCCAGAGATCGGAGGGGCCGCGATTGAGCGCGTTCCCCTCACCCCCAAAGCCGGTCAGACGCGTGGCGACGTAGGTGGAGTAGCCGACCTTGCCCGCCTCGCCATCGTTGATGATATCGAGCCCTGCATCCACCTGCCGGCGCACGACATCCGCCACGGCGGCGCGCACCCGCGCGGCGAATGCGGCCTCATCCATTGCCTCTCCCGCCGCCTGCGCGTAAAGGAGCGGGACGAGATCGTCCGGCCGGGGGAGGCTTCCCGTATGCGTCGTCAGGATACGCTCGGTGCTTCGCTGCATAGCCTTCTCCTATCGTGCCGCCTTCTCATCGCCTGTCGCGGTCGCCGACCCTAGCGTAGCGCGCGATTGCTTCATCATCGCGCGCCACTCGGCTACAGACAACTACCCCGCGCGCTATCCCTCGGGCGTATGGGTTGGTGTCACCGGGTTCGCTATGATCCGGGAAGCGATGCACGGCAAGGAGAGACTGTCCGACCCATGACAAGCGGCATTTTGACATGGTAGAGTGTTGCGCGTGGTGAGGCAATTATTCGTGCAATGTGCGCGGCTAAAGATGTGCCGTCGAGCGAGCCGTGACCGTGATGAGAGAAGGAGCACATCTGTGGCAACGCGGTCATCGCAGATCGAGACACCGAACCTCCCGATCTTCCACCGGCAGCCTCTTTCACTCCGGGTCACCGAAATACTCAAGCGATACATCCTGGTCGAACCGCTGGAGACTGGCTCCCGGCTCCCCGCTGAACGACGCCTTGCGGAGACGCTGAGCGTCAGTCGCACCGTGCTGCGGGAAGCGCTCAGTCAGTTAATCGTGGATGGTATCCTCGTGCGGGCAACGCCGCGCACCCTCTCCGTCGCCCCGTTCGACCGGCTACGCGTCGCCGCCGAACTGGCGCCGCTCAATGATTACGATATCGTCGATCAGAGTCTGATCGAGTTGCGCGTCATCATCGAGGTCGGTGCGATCGAGCTCATCACGCGCCGTGCGGATGCAGATGACCTCGATGAAATCGAGCGCTGGGTCACTGCGGGGGAACGGTCGGTGGTGGATTCGGCGGAGTTGATGGGGCGCGTGGACCTTCACTTCCACACCACGCTCCTGCAGAGCCGCGCACAACGACGCGGTCAATGCGTTCCTTCCCCTCATCGAACAGACCATCTACCAGAACGTCGGCGCCTGGTTGCATCACCTCGGGCAGCGCGATCACCCGGAGGATCACCGCGTCGCGGCGGAGCATCGCCAGATCTTCGAGGCGATCAAGCGCGGCGATCGCGAGACTGCCCGGATGGTGATGCTCGCCCATCTCGCGCCCTATCTGCGGCCCGAGTTCCGCTCTGGCACACACGATCGGCTGGGGTCAGCCGACTCGATACCCGTTATCACCCCGCACATTCGCCTCAGTCGCTGAAATTATATCCACATATGCGCAATCGTACAGGTCCAAACCCACTCGGCCCGTTGTCACCCACGGATGGTATTGCGCTTACGGTCTATTCCCTATACCATAGATACACAGATACGACGCGCGAAGAGGGGGGAAGTATGGCTGGCACGACCCTGGTGCATGTCGGTATCCGAGCGACCGACCTTGATCGGACGATCCGCTTCTGGCGCGACGCGCTCGGGTTGCGCGTCGTCGCCACCGGAGACGGAGCATTACGACCTCACGGACGGCGCGCACAACTTCCGCGTCTTTCAGCATCACGGCCCCGCGCGACCGCCCCACGTCTCGGGTCTGCTTGATTACCTCCACATCGGCGTTGTCGTGGGCAACCTGCGCGAAGCCGCAGCGCGGTGCAGCGCGCTAGGGTTCCCTCCCGTCTACGAGGGCGTCGATACCGATCGCCCCTACGACCCCGCGCACCCGCCGGATGACGCATTCAAGGTGGAAGACCCGGATGGCATCGTGGTCGATGTCGCCGCGCACCGGACACAGTGGCCGGGCGTCGCGTGATTGCGCCTATGACTGGCGGGCGCCACCGCGATGCATCCGCGTCGCGACCTATTTTGTCACCTTTTGGGTTCCCGTGTGGTGACTGGATACGGCATGGATCGGGAGGAAACGGATGACGAGCAAGAGTGCATCGGGCATGGATGGGGCATCGGCGAGGGCGTCGCGCGCTCGTGCATCGTCGCGTCGTGCTTGGTGCGGCAGCCGCGAGCGCGGCCGGCGCGCTGCTGGCCGCCTGCGGTGGCGGGAGCAGTCCAACCAGTACCCCGGCGCCCGCGAGCGGCACAACGGGCGCCACAGGTGGCGCAACGGCGACCACCGGTTCGGCGGTGGCTGGTGGCGCGCCCGCGAATACAACGAGCGTGACCACCTCTGCCGGCCCGCAACCGACCAAACCGCGCCCGGATGGCACGCCCGCGCCGGATGCCGAGCAAATTCTGCGCATGGTTACGCCGTCAACCTTCCGGATGGACCCGCTCACCTACGGCGGCGACCTGTGGCAGTTGCAGATGATGGTCTTCCAGGCGCTCACCCGCTTCGATGAGGGGGACCAATTGGTGCCCGGCGTCGCGGACAAGTGGGAGAGTTCCCCGGACGGCAAAACATGGACATTCACGCTCAACCCGAACGCGAAGTTCTCGGACGGCTCCTCATTGACGGCGAACGATGTCAAATGGACGTTCGATTGGCTGACGAACCCGAAGTCGAAATCTGTCAGCGCGGACACGACGGCGGGGAAGATCGTCGGCTTCGACAAGATGCAGGCGGGCACGACGGATAGCCTAGAAGGCGTCGTCGTCAAAGACGATCACACCGTCGTCTTCAATCTCGGCGCGCCCTTCCTCGCCTTTCCGAAACTGGCGGCATCGTACAACGCGGTGATCCTGAAGAAGGATAACGTGCTCAGTGGCGGCGAGGAGTGGTGGCGCAAGCCGGTGACGTCCGGCTTCTTTAAAGTCACCGAGTATACGCCCGGCGATCAGGCGACGATGACGCTTGAGCGCAATGAGTTCTGGTGGCGCGAGCCAGCGAAATTGCGGCAGCTCACCATGAAACTGGTGGCGGATCCGCAGACCGAACTCGTGCAGTACGACAACAATGAGCTCGACGGCCTCGTCTGCCAGCCCGCCGAGTTCGCGCAGGCGACGAAACCGAACGGCCCGCGCAGCGCGGATCTCTTCTGGGGTCTCGCCGGGGCGGTAACGTGGTTCTTCGCCTTCTATGAGCCGAAGAAGCCCTTCGAGGACGTCAAGGTGCGGCAGGCGCTCGCCAGCGCGATCGATCTCAACGCGCTCTCCGTCGCCGCGCTCAACGGCATCTACCCGCCGCAGAAGCGCAACCTCCCGTCGGGGTTCACCTGCGGCGGCGATGAGCAGTGGCAACCGGCCTTCAATCCGGCCCGCGCCAAGCAACTGATTACGGAATCGACCTATGGCAGTGTGGACAAACTGCCGAAGATGACGATCGTCATCTCCGAGCAGGGCGGCGCGGCGGCGTTGGGCACCTGGGGGAAGGTCGCCGCCGCGATGCAGCAGCAACTCAAGGACAATCTTGGTGTCAATGTCGATCTCGTCCGGCAGAACTTCACGAGCACGGCGGCGCAGATCGACTACATGAAGAATCTGGATGGCAGCGGTATCCTCCGCCTCAGCGGTGGCGCGAGCACCAATGATCCCTCCTACCTCGGTAGTTTCGCGCTCAGCACCTCCTCCGGGAACTTCGCGCAGTATAAGAACCCGCAGGTGGACGACCTGCTCAAGCAAGCGGACGCGGAGCTCGACGCGGGCAAGCGCTGCGCCCTATACAGCCAGATCGACCAGATCATGTCCCAGGATGCGTATTTCCTCGCCCCCTTCCGCGGCACCTCTACTTGGTTCTTCAAACCGAAGGTGCGTGGCCTGTTCATCGCGCAGCAGCGCGTCTGGAACAGCATGCACAAGGTCTACATCGCCAAGTAAGCGGCGCGCCGCCCGGCAGGGATGTCGGGCGGCACAGCGCACGGGGGCGCCATGCTACAGTACGCAGTCCGTCGCATCCTGACATTCATCCCGCTGATCTTGGTCCTCGCGCTCGTCACCTTTCTCCTCACCTTCTACGGGCCCGGAGACCCCCTACGGATCATCATGGGGGAGAATTGGACGAGCGAGACGGTCTACCACAATCTTCGCCATCAGTACGGCCTCGACCGCCCGGTACCGGTCCAGTTCGCCGACTATATCTGGAAGGCTTTGCACGGGGATTTCGGCCGCTCATATATCGAGCGTGTCCGCGTGAGCGAATTGATCGGCAAGGCGCTGCCGATCAGCGCGCAACTGGCGCTCGTGGCGATCGTTTTCATCGCCGTCATCGGAATCGGGCTCGGTATCGTCGCCGCGTTCTGCCACTATCGCTGGCCGGACGCGCTGATCGGCTTCGCCGCTGTGATGCTCCACAGCATCCCGGCATTCGTCTTCGCGCCCATCGTGCTCGTCGTGCTCGTCCTGGAACTCGGCTGGATCGCGACGCCGACCGGCTGGCATGGCATTCTCAGTTACCAGACGGCCATCGCCGCCTTCATCCTCGCCGCCGGGCCGCTCCTCGGCGTGATCCGCCAGACGCGCACGAGCGTCGTCGAGATCCTCGGCCAGGACTATATCCGCACCGCACGCGCGAAGGGGCTGAACGAGTCGGCCGTCCTCTGGCGGCACATCCTCAAGAACGCCCTCGCGCCCGTTCTCACCAGCCTCGGCCTGACCTTCGGCTACCTGCTCGGCGGCTCGATCTTCGTCGAGAGCGCATTCGCCATCCCCGGCATGGGGCAGCTCTTTTTCACCGCGCTGCGCAATAGCGATTATCCGCTACTGATGGGCGCGACGATCATCAGCGCCTTCTGGATCATGACCATGAACCTGATCGTCGATCTCCTCTACGGCCTGCTCGACCCACGGGTCCGGTATCAGTGATGGCGGAGATCACCGCGCAGGGCGGCCCCGCCGCCGAACCGCACACCGCGCGCGTCGCGTCCGTCGCCGTCACGCCGCGCAACCGTGGGCCGTGGCGCGACGCTGCTCGTCGGCTCCTCTCCAACCGGATGGCGCTCCTCGGCGGCGCCATTGTTGTGCTTTTCATCTTCCTCGCGATCTTCGGGCAGTACCTCGCACCGCAGAACGCGCTACGACAGGACCTGACGAATGTCGCGGCCCCCCCGAGCGGCGCACACTGGTTCGGCACGGACGAACTCGGGCGGGATTTCTTCAGCCGCATTCTCGCGGGCGCGCGCACCGCGCTGATCGTCTCGGTGCTCGTGACCTTCGTCTCTGCCGGTATCGGCACCGTCGTCGGCCTTGTCAGCGCCTACGCGCGCGGGTGGGTGGACAGCGTCTTCATGCGCACCGCCGATCTCCTTCTCGCCTTCCCCGCCTTCCTGCTCGCCGCGTTCCTGAACGCGACGATGCGGCCACCGATCAAACGGTTGCTGACCAGCGTCGCGAGCGCAACGGGCCTGGGATTCGTGAGCGGCAAGGAGTTCATCGACTTCATCGTCGTCTTCGGCGCGCTGGCGGTGATCAGTTGGTCCGGCTACGCGCGGCTCATCCGCAGCCAGGTGCTCTCGCTGCGGGAGCGGGAGTTCGTGGAGGCGGCCCGCGCGATCGGCGCGCCGACGCGGGTTATCCTCTTCCGCCACATCATGCCGAACAGCATCGCGCCGATTATCGTCGCGATCAGCGTCAACTTCGGCGGCGCGATCCTCGCGGAATCCGCCCTCAGCTATCTCGGCGTCGGCATCCAGCCGCCGACGCCGTCGTGGGGGCAGATGATCAACGCGAACCTCGATCAGTGGCGCTACTACCCGCACCTCATCCTCATCCCCGGTGGCGTGCTGGCCCTGCTCATCCTCGGATTCAACTTCTTCGGCGACGGCGTGGCGGACGCACTCGACCCCCGGCAAGGTCGGCGCTGATGCCCCGTGCGGATGTCGCCCGCAACGGCGCGGGCGAAGGGCAAGGAAGAGAGAGGAAGCCCATGAAGACCTATCGTTGCGCCATCATCGGCCTGACCAACATCGCCAGTGGGCCCGCGACGCCCTCATTGACGGGCGGGCGGCACCCGCTGCCCTATTCCCATGCGTCCGCCCTGGCGATGATCCCCAATGCGCGCGTCGTCGCGGTCTGCGAACTCGTGCCCGCGATGGCGCAGCAATTCCTCGCCGAGTGGGGCGAGACATGGGGGGAGATGCACGTCTACACCGATTACCGGGAGATGCTGGCGCACGAGGAGATCGACATCCTCAGCGTCTGCACGCCGGACAACAAGCACGCGGCAATCGTCGTGGATGCCGCCGAGCGTGGCGTGCCCGCGATCTTCTGCGAGAAGCCGCTCGCGACGACGCTGGCCGACGCGGACCGGATGATCGCGGCGGTTGAGCGCAATGGGACGATCTTCTCGGTGGACCACACGCGGCGCTGGGACCCGTACTTCCATCGCGTCAAGGAGATCATCGACGCGGGGATGATCGGCACGGTGCGGACCGTCGTCGGGACGATGCACGGGCCGCGCGCGATGCTCTTCCGCAATGGCACGCACATCGTGGACCTGATGAATTACTACGCGGGCGCGGCGCCGACGCACGTCTTCGCCAAACTCGAGGAGGGGTTCGAGGGCTTCACCGAATACCGTGGCGATGGCGGGAAGGAGCCGGAATCCGAGCCGGGAGCGAGCGGCTTTATCATGTACGCGAACGGGGTACGCGGCTTCTTCAATGGCACGAAGGGCACCTACGACGGCGTGGAGTGGGACGTCACCGGCTCGGATGGGCGCATCCGCATCAACGGCGCGACGGCGGAACTCTGGGCGCGGGAGCAGGGGACGGGCGCGCAGATCTGCCGCCCCTTCCCCGCCACGATGGTGATGAAGGGCGCAATTCAGGGAGCATTCGAGGAGATCATCCATATCCTCGAAAACGGTGGCACGCCGCGCTCTACCGCCCGCGACGCGCGCATGACGGTGGCGGTGCTCCTCGGGATGCTCGCCTCGCAGCAGCAGGGGAATACCCTCATCCCGCTCGATAAGGAGGCGCACGCATGATCCGGATGGTGCAAGTCGGCATCGACCACCCACACGCCGCCGCCTATCGCGGCACGCTCTGGTCGCTGCGGGACCGGATCGAGGTGGTCGGCTTCCTCGCACGCGAGGGCGATGCGACGATACCTACCGATCCCTTCGCGGATGTCCCGATCTACCATTCGCTCGACGATTTGCTGAACGCGACGCGCCCCGACGCCGCCCAGGTGATGCTGCGAAACAACGAGATGGGCCCTGCCCTGACGCGCCTCGCCGATGAAGGTATTCACCTCTGGGTCGAGAAGCCGCTGGCACGCCGCGCCGCCGATCTCGCCCCCGTCCGGGAGATCGTTCACCGCAGGGGGCTGATCTTCACCGCCGGTTATCAGAACCGATTCAACCCCGCCTCCGTCCATGTCCACGATCTCGTCCGTGCGGGCCTGATTGGGTCGCTCACCTTCGCGCACCTGATGGTTTCGACGACGACCGCGCGCCTGCGCGATCCGGCGGGGCCGCAGGGCTATTCCTTCGATCCGACGATCAGCGGCGGCGGCATCTTCCACTGGCTCGGCTGCCATATGGTGGACCTCCTGCTGCACGTCACCGGCGATCTCCCGACCACCGTGACGGCGATGATCGCCACGACGGGCGAAGCGGCGATTGAGGTGGAGGATGTCGCCGCCGTCACGCTCCGCTTCCCCTCCGGTTGGGTGGCTTCGCTCAACTACGGCTATCTGCTGCCGACGAAAGAAGCCGCGCCGTTCGGGGAGGATGGCCTCGATTTTGGCCTCTACGGTCAGCAGGGATGGGTGCGCTGGAACTGGGCGACCGAAGCGCGCTCCTATAGCGCCGACCCACGCCGCGCCGCGACTCCGTGGGAGCGTGCCCAGTTCGCCACCCCGCCCGCCGAGGGGTATGGGCATTCCGGTCGTCTCGTCATGCAAAACTTCCTCGACGCCATCGCGGGAATCGCGGAACCTGCGTATCGGATCGAGGAGGCGATGCGCGTCCTGGAAGTGATTGAAGGTGCGTATCGGTCTGCTGAGACAGGGCGGGCGATATCGCTCTCACTGACGATCGAACGGGCCGCGCCCGGCAAGGAAGGAAAGGGAGGCACGGATGCAGTTCGTGACGTATCGAACGAGTGACGGGGCGGAGCGCGCGGGAATCGTTGTGAACGAGCAAATCTTCGATCTCGCGATGGGCGCGGAGCAGATTGGCGAGCATCTCCCCACCGACATCGTCGGCATCCTCACCTTAGAGGCGGCAGGGCTCGACCGCGCGCAGAAAGTCGCGGCGGCGGCGGCGGCGGGGCGGCTGACCGGCGCGCCACTGGCCGATGCGGCGCTCGGGCCAGTCATTCCCCGCCCGCCCACATTACTCCTGCTCGCCGGAAACTATCAGTCGCACATCACCGAAAGCGGCGCGCAACCCGTCGACAAGCGGGCGATCACCCCGCGCTTCTTCGTCAAGCCGCGCACCGCTATCATCGGCACCGGAGATGCGATCAAAATTCCGCCGGTCTCCGAGAAGGTGGATTACGAATTGGAGATCGCGGCGGTCATTGGGCGCAGGGGGCGAGACATTCCCCTCGCGCAGGCAGAGGAATATATCGCGGGGTATGCCGTCTTCAACGACATCTCCGCGCGCGAGTTGAACATCGCCGCCAACCGGAAAGACCCGCCCGATGGACGACTTCTTCGACTGGTTGAACGGCAAGTGGTGCGACACCTTCGCCGCGCTCGGCCCGTACCTCGTCACCCGCGACGAAGTGGGGGACCCGTCCCGGCTGGAGATGTCGCTCACGGTCAACGGCGAACTGCGGCAGCACTCCTCCGCCGGGGAAATGATCTTCACCGTGCCGGAAAGCATCGCTTTCATCTCGCAGTTCATCACGCTCGAACCGGGCGATTTGATCTGCATGGGGACGCCGGGTGGCGTCGGGGATACCACCCAGACCTATCTGCGGCATGGTGATGTCGTGGTGGCCGAGATCGAGCGCCTTGGTCGTCTCATGAATAGTGTCATCTGATTGCTCCCATCTGCCCGGCGACCCATGTCGTCCAGCCTATCTGGAACAGCGTATCGCCCTAATCGCCCGGCAAGTACATCGCGTAGCCGCCGGTGACGAGTAACGTCTGGCCGGTGGTGTACGCGCTCTCCGGCAGGCAGAAGAAGCGCACGGCGGCGGCGATGTCCTCGCCTTTGCCGACGCGTTTCAGCGGGATATGCGCCTCTGCCTGCTCGCGCCACCGCTCCTCGTCGCGCCGAGCGCCGGGCCGCTCCGCCATCATGCCGGGGGCGACGCAGTTCACCGCGATGCCGTACGGCCCGAGTTCATAGGCCATGTTGCGCGTCGTCGCCTCGATCGCCGCCTTCGCCGCGTTGTAGACGAGCGCATCCCGGTGGTTGTAATGCGCGCCGATGGTGGAGATATTGACGATGCGGCCGCGAAGCCGCCGCTCCATCATCTGCCGCGCGATGTGCTGACTGAGGACAAAGGTGGCCGTCCAATTGACATTCATCGTCCATGCGGCGTCGGCGTGGCTGATCTCCCAGAAGTTGGCGCGCCCCGTCGAACTGCCCGCGTTATTGATGAGAATGTCGATCTGCGGCGCCCGCGCGAGGACCGTCTCCGCCAGGCGATCCATCTCCTCAACCCGCGAGAGGTCCGCCGCCATCCCCCACGCCTCGACGCCGTGCCCGCGCATGATCGCGACGGCGGGCTCGATCAACTCCGCCTCCATGCCATGCACGACGATGTTCGCCCCCTCCTGGGCGAGCCATTCCGCCGTCGTCTGCCCCAGCCCCTTCGTGCTCCCCGTGACGAGCGCCCACTTTCCCGCAAGCCGACCGTCAGTCGTCATGGTGTCTCTTCCTCCTTCGGGAGTTACTCCAATGGGAATTTCCCGGTGGTCGCAGGCTTCCAGCCTGTCCCCATCCTGAGAGGCAGGCTGGAAGCCTGCGACCACCGTATCAGGATAGAGACGCTGCCTGGCTACGTAACGCTGAAGCCGCCGTCCACGGTGATCGTCGTGCCGGTCGTCCAGGCGGATTCGTCGGAGGCGAGGTAGAGCGCCGCGCCGACCATATCCTCCGGCTGCCCGGCGCGACCAAGCGGGATGCGGACGACGCGGGCGGCGAGCGCGTCCGGCGTCCGGAAGATGCGCGTCGTCAGGTTCGTCTCGACCAATCCCGGCGCGATAGCGTTGACGCGGATACCGTGCGGCGCGAGTTCCAGCGCCATGCCGCGCACGAGCATCGCCACGCCCGCCTTCGCCGCTTGATAATGCACCAATTCCGTCTGCGCGCTGTGCGCGCTCACCGATGAGGTCATGATGATGCTCCCGGCGTCGCCGCTCCGCACCATCCGCTTTGCCGCCGCCTGCCCGACGAGAAACGCCCCCTTGAGGTCCGTATCGAGCACCCAGTCCCACATCGCTTCGTCGATCTCCAGGAAGGGCACGCGCCGGTGCGTCCCCGCGTTGCAGACGACGATGGAGAGAGGGCCGAGCGCGCTCGCCTCGCCCATCATCCGCGCTACCTGCGCGGCATCCGCGATGTCCGCCCGGACGACCTGCGCCCGTCGGCCCATGGCGCGTATCTCCTCCGCGATCTCCTCCGCCTCGTTCTTCCGCGTGCGGTAATGGACGATCACATCCGCCCCCTCCCGCGCGAAGCCGAGCGCGATTGCCTCGCCGATGCCGCTCGATGCCCCCGTAACCAGCGCGATTCGCCCCGCGAGCCGTCCCTCCGCCATCATGCGCCTCCCGTCATCCACTCATCCATCGACACTCGGGTATTGAACCACGAATGTTGACGTTGACACGCGGTCGGATACTCCCGCACCAGCGTGCGGGATTGCCCTCAATCGGGCAGCGGACTGAATGCAACGACCGTCCCTTGGGTGCGCAATCCCCGCGCCTCTTTTGTCGCTACGAATCATCAACCCCGCTCTCTGCCCGGCATCAGCGTGACGGGGGGATTGGCTTCGCCGTTGGGCCACCGCTTGGTCCGGTCGTCGTGCCGCTTGATCTGCCCGCCGGCGCCGGCGCTGCACCGACTCCGGTCAGTATCGGCGCCCCAATTGTCACGGTGATCTGCCCCGGCACCCCGTTGAGCGTCGCGGTAACGGTGACCGGGCTGCCCTGGCTCAGCACGGTAATTTGCCCATTGCTGTCGACCGAGACCGCCTGCGGGTTGCTCGAAACCCAGGTAACGCCGGTCAGCGGGTGCATCGAACCGTCGCTGAACGTGCCCGTGGCCGTCAGTTGCATCATCTGCCCGATCTTGACGCTCGGGTTGGCTACTCCTCCCGGCGCGGCGAGCGTAATACCCGTCAGCGTCGCCGCCGTGTTTGTCAGCATGAATGGAGCGGGCGTCCCGATACCCGTCGCCGTCGCGTTGACGGTGTACGGGCCGCCAACCGTACCATTGGCCGTGAAAATTGGGGCCGTCGCCACCCCGTTGAGTATCGGTAGTCGCCGTCACGGTCGCGACGTTACCGGGGAAGGTTCCGCTCGGGCCGCTATTCGGGGCCGTAAAGGTGACGACCACCCCGCTCACCGGGTTCGTGGCGCTATCCTTCACTGTCGCGCTCAGCGGCACACTGAAGGCGGTATTTGTCACCGTACTCTGGGGCGTGGTATTCGCGTTTGCACTGATACCGCTCGGTGCGCCGGCTGTGTTCGTCAACGCGAATGGCGCCGGGCCAGGGAGCGGCCCGGCGGTCAGGTTCGCCGTCACGGTATAGGCACCGGTGACCGTGTTGGCGGTGAAGGTGGGGGCTATCGCCACCCCGTTCACGTCCGTCAGCGCGGTCGCCGTCGCCGCGTTCCCTGGGAAGGAGCCGCCCGCGCCGCCCACCGGGACGACGGTGAAGGTGACGGAGATGCCGCTCCCCAGGTGCGTTCCGCCCGCATCCTCGATGGTGGCGGCCAGCGCGGGCGCGAACGCGGCGCCGACCACCGCCTGTTGCGGCGTGGTGCCCGCGACGGGCACAATCAGTCCCCCGGTCCCTTCCGTCGCGCCGATGTCGCAATGGCTACCAATCGGGCGCGTGATGCCGCGCTGATCCCGTTTGTTGACGGCGCCAAGACCGGTCTGGTTGCAGATGGTGTCATCGCCCGCGTCCAGTGCCGGGCTGCCGGGGAGCGGCAAACGGGTCTGTGTCGCGCCGCTGTTACTGCCGAGCGGGTTGAGACGCGGATCAAGGGGGTTTGGCGGATTCGTGTTACCGCCCAGGCCACCCGTCTTGTCCGATGCGGTCCAGCCGGAGCTACCATCAATCATACCGATCAGGTTATGCCCCAGACTCGTGATCGGAGTGTCCACGTCCGGGCCATCGATTGCGCCGGTATTCCCCGCGACAATGGTGTTTCCCAGCATCAGTGACCCGGAGCCAAGCGAGACACCGCCGCCGGAAACCCCCGCGCTATTGTTCGTGATCGTGGCGTTCTGCAGGGTGAGCGATCCGTTTGCGACATAGATTGCTCCCCCCTGCCCGGAGGACTGCGCCGAACCGGCGCTATTTCCATCGAAGGTGGCGTTCGCGATCTTGGACGGCGGAGGCGAACCGATCGAGGGGTTGTTGCCGTGAAGTTCGAGTGCCCCACCGCCGAATCCGTTGGCCGTCTGGTTGTTGTTGAAGGTTACGTTCGTCGCGACAATCGCATTCGCGCTGATCGCCCCACCGTCTCCATCCATACTGCTATTGTTGGAGAACGTTGAGTTCGAAACCGTCACAACTCCTGTTGGTGCGGTGGGCCGATCCGGGCCAGCGATGGAATCTAAAATAGCTCCCCCGTCAGCCCCGCCGCCGAAGCCGCTGCTTGCGTTATTCATGAAGGTCGAGTTCGTAATCGTGATCGGTCCGTTCCACTCGATCGCCGCGCCACCAAAATCAGTCTGGTTGCCGGTGAAAGTGCAGTTCGTGATGATCAGGGGTGCGGAGAGAAGTTGATATGAGGGATCGGGTAGGGCCGGCCTGAGGAAACTATTGAGGAAGATGGCGCCTCCGCCATAGATTCCATCACCACCGTTCGCATTGCTGTTATTGAGGAAATTGGCACTCGTGAGCGTGAGCGTGCCATTGCTCTGCACGAGAATAGCGCCCCCGCTCGCTAAGCCATCAGTGATGCTCACATTTTGAACCGTCAGGTCTTGGAACGTTACATTCGCCGTGATCGGGATACCTGTGCTCGATGTATTCGGGTCGGTAATCGCGAAGGGCTGCGTATTCACATCGGCATCGATGATTGTGGCAGTCGCTCCCTGCCCGGCGATGGTCAGATCATGACTGATCCTGATCGTGCCCCCGGCGTGCGTGACGTGGATCGTGGCGAGGCCGGGAGCGAAATAAATCGTATCGCCGCCCCCGGACCTGGCGACCGCGTCGCGCAATGTGCATGTATGGGCGGGCGCCAGCGAGGGACAGTGGGCGGCATTCGCGGGTACGTCGCCGTCCCCGGCTGTATCGACGACAATTGTCGCTGCCCGCACCGGATTGGTGGGGCTGAGGATGACGAGCGCGAGCATGAGGAGGATGACCCCTGCCCACCGCAGACTTCCGTGACCGATCCACATTATCGTGGCTCCTTGCCGATATTGGTCGGCACGTCTCCGGGGAATATGCGGCTTCGTTGCGACCGCGACAGGCGGAAAGAGAGCAGATAGGCAGCACGCCGGTAGAACTTCTGACCGTAGCGAGGTACAGTGTATCAGATTGCAAGGCACTTTACTTTTACCGCGAACACCTTAGCTCGACTTTCCCCATTTGGTTGGCAGCGTACGGTCCTGCTGTTGGCCGTTGCCGAGCGAGAACGGTGTGCCCAAAACGTTTCTCCGCGCCTCCTCAGGGCACCGCATTCTCCGGGTTCGACTTTTCGCATATCGGTGTCCGGGGATAAAATGCGAAAAGTCTCAGCACTATTGGGAACCGCTGACCAGGCAAGGGAAAACCTGATTGGTCCCTCCATACGAATGGGGAAAGTCGAGCTTAGGAATTGCGCGGTTGATGCCTTTTTCTTGGTGGTAGCAGGCAGAGAGGGCAGGCTTTTGCCTACTACCACTGGGTTCCTTGCCACGAACTGCGAAACGCCGAAGATTATTCGCCGCATCCTGCCACGCTCGGCTACGGTCGCCTCGCTGCGTCGAGGAGGGCAATCGCCCCCGCGATCGCGCGATCCATCTTCGCCGGGTCGTCCATCGCGCGCGAAAGGATGTACCCGCCCTGCACCACGGCGACGAGCGCGGTCGCGAGTCCCCGCGGCGAGGTCGTCGCGTAACGTGCCGTCGCGTTGCGCATCGGCGAGCGCCGCCGCCAGCTCGCCCTCGATGTAGGCGAAATATGCCGCGATCGGCTCCCGGATGGCGCCGTCGGCGATCACCGGCTCCGCCGCGATGCGGCCGAGCCGGCAGCCGCGCAGGGCCTCCCGCGGCTGCGAGAGATAGGCGACGACCCGCTCGAGCGGCGGCAGGTCGCGCGACAGCGCGATGCCGGCGACGGTGCAGAGATCGGCGGATACCTCGGTGATCGCGGTGGCCGCCAGGTCCGCCTTGCCGCGGAAGTGATGGTACAGGCTGCCCTGGCCCGCGCCGCTCTCGGCGAGGACGGCGCGCGGGCTCATCGCCTCGTAGCCGCGCTGCCAGAGGAGCGTCTTGGCCGCATCCAGAATCTGTTCACGGGCGGACATGGCGCCTTCTTTCGCGAGCGATCGACAACGCGATCGCATTATGTACCTACCAGTAGGTATACCATATCCGACACAAAGTGGCTCCTCGTTGTCGATTCATCCACGCGGGTAGCGGCCCTTGACGGCATCTATTGTACCTACTAGTATGTAAGGCAACTCGATATGCGCGCTGCGAGAGCGGCGCCCTCGTCAGCGATGTCGATATGCCCAACGTGCGCTGCCACCGAGCGACCATACGGGTGTGTGTCCACGGTATCGCCGGAATATGACCGACGGACGCTACCGGCCCGACGATACGGACACAGGAAGAAGGAGACCATGACACGCGATGAGGCGATGGCATTCGCGGAGCGATGGATCGGCAACTGGAACGCGCGCGACCTGGACGCGATCCTGGCGCACTATACCGATGCGGTGCGCTTCCGCAGCCCGCGCGCCGCGAGCCTGCTCGGGACGCCGACCATCGAGGGGAAAGCAGCGCTGGCGTCCTACTGGCGGGCGGGTCTGGAACGAATTACGAGCCTGCACTTCGCGCTCGACCACATCGTCTGGGACGGTGAGGGCGCCGAGTTGCTGATCGTCTATATCGCGGACATCAACGATCGCCCGCTGCGGGCGTGCGAGACCTTCCGCTTCGACCCGACGGGCCGCGTTGTCGAGGGCGAGGCGATGTATGGCATCGCGGCGGAATGACCCGGTACGAGCGTATGCGCCGATCGGAACGGCGCAATGGAGGGGGACCGGATGGGACAGGATAATGGGAAATCAACCGGAGGCCGCATGGGCGCCGACTCGATGATCGACGCACTGCGCGCCGACGGCCCGCGCCCGGAACTGGCCGACCGCCTCATGCTCTTCGGCCAATTCGTCGGCGCGTGGGATGTCGCCATCGCAAATATCCGGCCGGACGGCACGCGGGTCGAAATCCAGGGCGAGTGGCACTTCGGGTGGGCGCTGGAGGGGCGGGCGGTCGTGGACGTCTGGATCGCGCCGCGCCGCTCGCTGCGCGACACGGCGGGCTCCGG
Source organism: uncultured Chloroflexia bacterium (assembly GCA_963847195.1). Lineage (GTDB taxonomy): Bacteria > Chloroflexota > Chloroflexia > Thermomicrobiales > JALYUS01 > JALYUS01. The sequence continues at coordinate 430,234 of CAWJZC010000010.1, forward strand.
CGGCTACGGCGCCACCGTGCGCTTCTACGACCCGGCCATCGACGCCTGGCGGTCGACCTGGATCGCGCCGACGGGTCACGTCGTCCAGCCCTTCATCGGCGGGGAAGCGGGGGACGAGATCGTCCTCGAGGGCCGGTTCGAGGAGGGCGTGGTCACACGCTGGATCTTCTCCGACATCACGGCGACGCGGTTCCACTGGCGGTCGGTGGAGTCCGGCGACGAGGGGGCGACGTGGACGGAAGTGCAGACGATGGACGCACGCCGCGTCATGTCGTGACGGGGCGCGCATTACTCCCCAATGGAGATTGCGCGGCGAGGCAGGGAATGGCCGCGGCGCGGGCGACGACACTCCGCACGCTCGCGGGAGGCGGTCTCGCCCTGGCGGCGGCGATGGGCATCGGGCGGTTCGCGTATACGCCGATCCTGCCCGCCATGCAGCGGGCGACCGGATTGAGCACGGGCTCGGCGGGGCTTCTCGCGTCCGCGAACTATGCCGGCTATCTGGTGGGGGCGCTGCTGATCGCGACTATTCCGTCCGGCGCGCCGCGTCGCCGCATCCTCATCGGGAGCCTGATCGTGGTCGGGGCGACGACGGCGCTGATGGCGGGGACGACCGACACCCTCGCCTGGGGCGCCATCCGGTTTCTCTCCGGCGTCGCGAGCGCGGGCGTTTTCGTGCTGGCGTCGGGGCTGGTGCTGGGCGCGCTGCGACGGCAGAACCGGATTGCCCGTGCCGGCTGGCTCTACGCCGGGGTGGGGATCGGGATCGCCTCCTCGGGCATCGTGGTGCGCGCCGGTCACGGCACGCTCGGGTGGCGCGGGGATTGGCTCGTGCTGGCCGCCGTCGCCCTCGCCGCCATCTACCCCTGCTGGCGCTGGCTGCCCCGACCCGATGCCGAGGCCGCATCGGCCACCGCAGTGCAGATCCAATCAGATCGACCCCCCGGCCGTGCGTTCGCGCTGCTCTTCGGCGCCTACTTCCTCGAAGCGGTCGGCTACATCGTGACGGGCACCTTCCTGGTGGCGATCGTGAACCGTACACCCGGCCTGGAAGCGACCGGGGCCAATGTATGGATCGTCGTCGGGCTGGCCGCCGTCCCTGCGGCCGTCCTGTGGACCACCGCCGCCGCACGGCTCGGCCTCGCCCGCGCGCTCACCCTCGCGTACAGCGCGCAGGCGGGCGGCATCCTGCTGCCGATCGTGGGCGGGGTGGGCGCCGACTACGCATCCGCGATCCTTTTCGGCGGGACGTTTATCGGCATCACGGCGCTCACGCTGACCCTCGCGGGACAACTGGCGCCCCACCGCACCGCGGAACTGATCGGGCTGCTGACCGCCGCGTACGGCGTCGGACAGATCATCGGGCCGATCCTGGCGGCGTCCTTGGCGAGCCGTGCGGACAGCTTCACCCCGGCGCTGGTCGTCGCGGCGTCCGTCGTCTTCCTCGGCGGCGTGCTCATGGTCGCGCTCCATGCGTCCTCTTCGCACCATATCCGCTGAGGTCACGAGTGTTTATTCCCTTTCGCCGTACCCTGGGGCTGTCCGGGGGCGCACCGCTCCCGCAGATCCGACATCGCGATCGCGGTCAGGATGCCCGCGACCCCCGATACACCCCGGACGCGGTCGATCAATTCCTGGAGCGCCCGCGTGGACGCCACCCGCACCTTGGCGAGCAGGCACCACTCGCCCGTCACCCGGTGGCATTCCTCGATCACCGCATCCGCGTCGCCGAGACCGAGGATCGCCGCGCCGATCTCGTTGGTCCGCGCGCCCATCGTCCGTATCCAGACGAAGGCCGTGACCGGTTGGCCCATCGCCTCCCAGTCCACCCGCGCGTGATAGCCCCGGATCACGCCGCGCTCCTCCAACCGCCGCACCCGCTCGTGGACTGCGGGGCGGGAGAGATGCACGGCCTGGGCGATCTGCTCGTGGCTGAGGCGCCCGTTCTCGGCGAGGAGTTGCACGATGCTGCGGTCAATCTCGTTCATAGGATCCCCGGCACGCCGCCCGCGAAGATGCGGGCCGATTGGACACTTGTGAGGAATCGCACCATGGCTGTGACGGTTCGTCGGGGTAACCGTCTCGACGCCGACGAATTTCGAGCGCTTTCCACTATTCAGAGCCGACTGAACGTCCGCGAATGTGGTATGCGGAGGGCGATGCCCCGGAGAAGCGCTTACGATTCGTTGGAGAAGCCTCGTTCATCGACGCGGAGCGGACGGCGGGTCGCGTGACGATCCAACCGGGGCCGCACCTGACGGCGGCCACAGGGCGGGGGTGAATACATGGCGGATGCCACAGTCTGGACATTTTTCTACGGGTCGTTCATGAATCGTACGGTGGTCGCGCGGCAGGGGGTAACGCTCGGCGAGGCCGAGATGGCGCGACTGCCGGGATTCGCAATTCGCATGCAACCGCTCAGCAACGTCGTGCCCGCCGAAGATGCGTGCGTCTACGGTGTCCTCGCCCGCCTCACACACCGCGAATTAGGTCGCCTTTACAGCCATTTGCCTGGCGCGGCGGTCGATACGTATCGCCCGGACGCGGTCCTTGTCCAGACACAGACGGGCGTCTGGCGACCGGCGTTGTGCTACATCGCGCCGCCGCGGGAGCCGACGCGAGCGGCGACCGGCTACCTCGACGACCTGCTCGTCGCGGCACGGGAATATGCGTTCCCGGATTGGTATATCCTGCAATTAGAACAGGCTCGGGCATGAGCGGGCCGTGGTGTCGCCCGTCGGACACGCCATGCGGAGGCCGTGCGGTCACGATTACGCTCTCGGAAAGGGTGGAGGAGACCATGATGGCATCGCAGGCGCCGACGAAAATGGCGCTCATCGCGGCGCTGCGTGCGAGCGGCAATCAGGCAACCTCCGCGTTGCGCGCGCTCCCGCCGGAATCGCTCGCGCGCGTCTGCTACGCGGGCGGATGGACGGGGCGCGAGATCGTCGCGCACCTGGCCGCGATCGAATGGACGTACCCGCGCCTCATCGACCTGGCGCGACAGGCGGCGGCACGCCAGGCCGGGCAGCAGGGAGCGCCGGGCGATGCGGGGGCGCCGCCGCCCCCGTCCGGCGGTATCGATGGGTACAACGCCCGGCAGGTTGCCAAGCGTGCAGGCGCCTCGCTCGATGATCTCATCGACGAATTCGCGCGCAACCGCGCCGCGACGATCGCCGCGGTGGAGGCGATCGATGAGCCGCTGCTCGCGGCGCCGATCCGGTCGGCGGGCGGGGTCGAGGGGCCGCTCGCCGATGTGTTGCGCTGGGTCGCGGTGGACCATGTGCTCGGTCATGTGCGCGACATCACGTCCGGGGAGTAAGCGCGACGCGGCGACCCCGCTGTGCCTCTGTGGTTAATCTCTGTCGTCTATGCTACGGTTTCACGGGGAACGATAGACGCTAGAGGAGGTACAGGCGTGCGGGATGAGCAGGATGACCTGAGCGAGATGGGGGATGCGAGCGAGGACGCGCCGCGGGTGCGGAGTGTGCCGCTGCTTCCGGGGGCGGAGGGGCGACCGTACGATATGATCAGCGTCGGCGAGGCGATGCTGCGCTTCACGCCGCCGAACGGGCTGCGCATCGAGCAGACGCTCTCGCTCGACATCGCCGTCGGCGGGGCGGAACTGAACGTCGCCGTGGCGATGAGCCGGATCGGTGCGCGGACGGCGTGGCTCTCCAAAATCCCCGATACCGCGCTCGGTCATATCCTCGGCAACCAGGCGCGCGTCCACGGTGTGGATACCCGCCACATCATCTGGACGGACGCGGCGGATTCACGGCTCGGCCTCTTCTTCCTCGAATCGGGTGCGGCGCCGCGCGCGGGCGAGATCGTCTATGACCGCCGCAATTCCGCCGCCTCGACGATGGGCCCGGACGATTGGGACTGGCCGGCGCTCCTCCGGCAGACGCGCGTCCTGCACATTACCGGCATCACACCCGCCCTCTCGGCGAGTTGCCGCGCTCTCACCTTCGCGGCGGTCGCGGCGGCGAAGGAGGCGGGCTGCGCCGTCTCGTGCGACCTGAATTACCGCTCGAAACTCTGGACGCCCGAGGAAGCCGCCGCCTGCCTGCGCGAGTTGCTGCCGCAGGTGGATGTGATCCTCACCGGCAGCAGCGACCTGAAGATCATCTTCGGCGCGACGGGCAAACCAGCGGAACTGGCCCAATGGCTGCGCGCGGAGTTCGGTGTGCCGGTGGCGAGTGTCGGCAAGCGGCGGGGCAATGCGGCGAGCGGGATGCAGGCGCGGCGGAGCGTCGTGGCGACCGATCGCGGCGTCTTCACCAGCCCCGGCGCGGAGTTCCAGCCGCTCGACCCGATCGGCGCGGGCGACGCCTACGGCGCGGGCTTCCTCTACGGCCTCTTGACCACCGATGACGAGGAGCAGGCCGTCGCGATGGGCGACGCGATGGCCGCCTTGAAGCACACCGTCCCCGGCGACTTCTGCGTCGTCTCCCGCGCCGAACTCGATGCCGTCCTCTCCGGCCAGGGGATGCGCCTGCGTCGGTGAAGGGATACGCGTCGACGCCTCAGAGGCAAAGAAACGTGTTCAGGGCATGAACGCGAGAGCGGGAGGGCTTTTCGACCCTCCCGCCCTTCACGTGTTCTACCTGTTCCGCTCGTTTGGCCTGCACCTGTTGAATCGTGAAGACCGAGCGGCCCACTTGTTTCGGCCGGTACCGCGAGAAATACTTGCGGTCTTTTGCTGCGGCCTTGCGCTCCATGCGCGTCTCCGCGTCCATGATCCCTCCTGCGTTCATCAACCTCTCCGCGTCGCACCCATCCTCTCTAACGTACGCGGTGGCAAAAGGCTTCCCCGCGTCGTGGGTGCGTGCTCCTGGTATTGTCGCTCAGAGAGGCCGACGGCCCATGAAGCCGCCGTCCAGTTCGTGCCAGGCGACGATGGCGGGCTCGTCCATCCGCCAGCAGAGGTAGACGACGCGCCCCTCCCGCTCGCTCGGGAAATCCACGAGGCCGCTATCGAGGTCCTTCACGTCGATGCCGAGCGCCTGGATGGCGGCGACGGCGGCGTTGAGATCGTGGACGAGCGTTTCCAGTTCCGCAGTCAGTTCCTGCGCCCGTGTCGCGTGACCGTTCGAGCGCGCGTGCTGCTGGATCGCGTTGAATTCCCGCTGCACGACATCGAGCCGCCGCTTCATCGCGGCGAGTTCTTGCAGGCGCGGGCGCAGTTCCGGCAGCAACGCCGTCGCTTCCTCCTGCGTGAAGAGGCGGGGAAAGTGGGTCTGCTCCGGTCGCTCCGCCAACACATTCCTCCTGAACGTGGCACAGCGTACCATCTCGGCGGGCACGCGACAAACGTGTGGTGGTGCGAACAGTATGTGGCGGGCTTCATCCGATACGGTGCAGTGAGCGGCAATCATGTCCTGTGTAGGGGCGGTGCTCGAACCGCCCTCCCGAACCTGCCCGTCTGCCGGAGGGCGGTTCGAGCACCGCCCCTACGAGAACCGCGCCAGCCGCGTGGCGAGCGCATCGGCGCGCATCAGTGCAGACTTCGCGCCAAGAGGTGTGCAGATCGTGCGAACCGCATCGAGCAGCGCTAGAGCCTCGGCGTCTTGGTCGGTCGCCGCGTGCAGGTCGGCCAGCGCGAGCAGCGTCAATGCCCGCTCATACGGCGCGGCGCAGGCATCGGCGAGGGCGAGCGCAGCGTCCAGATGCGTTTCGGCATCGTCGTACCGTCCCGCCTCGGTGTCGAGTTCGCCGAGCAGGCGATGGGCGGCGAGCAGGGCGACCGGCTGGCGCGGTTCGGTGGCGTGGGCAAGGGCACGCTCGGCGTGTTCGTGTGCCTTATCTGCGTCGCCCGCTTGCCGATGCCATTGTGCCCACAACGCCTGCCCCTCCGACTGGCCGCGCACCGCGCCCGACCATGCCAGCCAGCGGTCGCTCGCTTCCACCCATCCCCGCGCCCCGGCGAGGTCGCCCGCGTCCAGCGCCAGCAACCCGCCGAGGCGGTGGAACAGAAGGCCATCTGCCAGCGGATGCGCCCCCGGCTCCGTCGCCGTCCCCTCCGGCAGCCATGCCCGCACCTGCCGCCACGCTTCCTCCGCCCGCCCTTGCGCGCGCGCGATTGTGCCGAGGGTGATCGCCGCTGAGCGCGGATGTGGGCCGCTCAACGGTTGTACCATGGGGGCATAGGTCTGGGCCGCATCCCATGCCCCGGTAATAAAGTCGAGCGAGAATCGGGCGGCCCGCACCGGGAACGGATCGACGAGGTACAGCGCCTGCACCCGCCCCCACGCCTCCTCCGCCGCGCGCGCCACCTCCTCGCGATAGGCGAGGTCGTCCGCGCGGTAGGCCAGCACCGTGCGGAAGAGGTATGCCGTGGTGTGGCTTCCGAGCCTGTACCAGTCCTCCTCCGCCCGCATGACGTGTCCGAACTCCTCATATGCCCGCTTCGCCACATCGGGTCGGCCGAGGTGCTCGGCGAGGACGCGGAGGGCGTGCAGTTTGTCCGCGTTCGCCCTCGCGAGGGCAGCATCGTCGAGGTCGAGCGTGCCGCCGAGCAGCGCGAGCGCCTCCCCGCACGCGCCGACGGCGGCGAGAGGAAAGGCGAGCAAGGAGCGGGCATCGGTGGTGGACGAGCGGTCGCCCTCCATCGCGGCGACGTACCAGCGCGGCGTCGCGGTGCGCGCCCACGCCTCGGGCGGCAGCGCCTCCAGTTCCGCCACCGCCGCCCGCAACGCGACGATGCCGCGCGTATAGCCGCCGTCGATGCAGAGGGTGCCGCCCAGGCGGCAACGCGCCACCCCTGCCAGCACCGGGTCGTTCGCCGCCCCGCCCGGCGGATGGCCTCCTCGCTGTACCGGAGAGACTGCGGCGTGTCCGAGAGGCGGAGCAGCCAGCCGATCTGCAGGCAGAGGCTGGCCGCCGTCGCGGCATCCTCGGGCCTGTCGAGCAGCGCCACCGCCTCCTGCATCCGCTCCACCGCGGTCGTGTAGGCGAAGGCTGCCCGCGCCCGCTCCCCCGCCCTCGCCAGCCACGGGGCGGTGCGGGCGTCCTCGACGACCCGGAAGTGGTGCGCCACCGCGTCGGGGTCGGGGTCGGCTAGCGCCGCCGCCGCCTCCCCCGCCGCCCGGTGCAGCCGGCGTCGCCGCGACGGGAGCATCCCCTCGTAGAGCGTCTCGCGGATCAAGGCGTGGACGAAGCGCGCCCCCGTCCCCTCCGCCGTCTCCTCCATCAGGCGGGACACCGCCGCCTGCTCGACGACCGCGGTGAGGGTATCCTCATCCGTCCCGCTCACGGTTGCCCAAACGCTGTACGGCACCTCCTGCCCGATCACCGCCGCCGCGGCTAGCGCCTCCTGCGCGTCGTCGTCGAGGCGGGCGACCCGCCCCTCGATCACCTGCCGCAGCAGCGTCGGCACGCCCGCCCGCGCGAGGTCGCCCGCCTGCCAGGTGTCGCCGTCTCGCACAAGCGCGCCGCCCTCTTCGAGCGCACGGAGCAGTTCGCCGACGAAGAGGGCGTTCCCCTCGGCGCGTGCTTGCAGATAGGGGACGAGTCGTGCGGCGTCGGCATCCGGCAGGTCGTAGCCGCCGCCGCACGAGATGCGTCACCGCGTCGTCGTCGAGGCGACCGAGGTCGATGCGCGCGGTGGATGCCTCGCGGGCCAGTTGCGGCAGGAGGGCGTAGAGCGGATGCTTGCGGGTCAGTTCGTCCGAACGGTAGGTGATCAGCATGAGGACGGGAACGGAGGAGATGGAACGCGCGAGGAAGCGGAGCAGGTCGAGCGAGGCGGGGTCGGCCCAGTGCAGGTCGTCGAGCAGCATCGCAACCGGCCGAGATGTGGCGAGGGCGGCGAGGAAGTCCTGCACCTGGACGAAGAGCGCCATCTGGCTCGGCACCGAACCGACCGTGCCGCGTTGGGCAAACGCGTCGGGCAATGGGGGCGACGGGCGCGACGGGCCAACACGGGCGAAGAGGTCGACCCACGGGCCGTACGGCGGCGTCTCGGCCAGATCGAAACAGTGCCCTTCGAGGACGATGCATCCCGCGCGGGCGGCTTCGTGCAGCGCCGCCTCGGCGACTGTGGTCTTGCCGATGCCCGCCTCGCCGCCGATCAGCACCAGGCCACCTTTACCATCCTTCGCGGCGGCCAGTTTTTCCCTGAGTAGTGCCTGTTCTCGCTCCCGACCGGGCAGCGTTACCGCGTCATGCTCCGGCGTAACGGGTGCGATGCCGAGGGGTCTCAAGGCGGCGAGCACGGCAGGGAGCCACCGGCCTTCGTCCTTGTCGAACACCTCGACCCATTGCGCCGCTTCCAGCCAGTACGCGACAGCTTTCGGGATAGTGACGGGTTCGATCAGGAGTGGGAGATACGGCCGCTCGAACTTCCAGGCGAGAGCGATTTCTTGCTTGACGTTGCGCGACGCCAGCGACGCATCCGAGCACATCAGCACGAAGACAGCGCACCGCTCAATCGCCTCGGTAATTTCGAGGGCGTAATTCGCGCCTCCTTCGATGCCCTGCCGGTCGATCCACACCGGCACGCCAGCGCGTTGCAGCGCGTCCACCACCGCGAGCGCGCGGGCGCGATCAACACTGGCGTACGAGATAAAAATGTACGGCTCGGCCGGCGCCGCCTGTGCGGACATGGGCGTTGCATTCCCCCGTGCGGCGACATGATGCGATCAGCGCGGTAATGGTTCCCAGTATAGCATGGGAGGAAGCCTCTACCTCCCGGCCTCCCCCGGCCGATGCCTTCCGGGCAGGATGGGGGCAAGGGGCAAGGGGCCGGGACTCCCATGCGAAAGCGGGCGGACGCCTCATCAGCGTCCGCCCGCGTGCTGCTTGCGACGTGCGACACTCAGGAATTTGGGTCCTGCCCCTCGGCGAGCTTCTTCAGTCGTTCGAGATCGGAGGAGAGGCGGCGATCCGGGTCCTGGATCAGGCCCGTGACGATCTCGCCGACCTTGCCGCCGGGCGGGTCCGAGTAGCCGAGAGTGACGGTCGCCTCGGTCTTGTTCGGGCCGAGCGGCTTGAGGGTGACGCGCCCCTCGTTCTCCAGATTGCCGGAGCCCTCGACGGACTTCCAGGCGATGATGCTGTTCGGCACCTGCTCGGTCGTGATGGCGTCCCATTCGAGCGATTTGCCCAGCGGGCCATTCATCTTCCAGTGCGTCTTGTTCGGTCCGATCGTGCTCACCTCTTCGACGTTCTCCATGAAGCGCGGGAACATCTGCGGATTCGTCCAGATCGCGTACAGACGCTCGGTGGGAGCGTTAATCTCGATGGTCTTCTCTACATTCGCCATTGATATGGCTCCTTACTGATGCACTGCGACAATGCGGCCCGTTACTCGCGCGCCGATGCAACGGATCGTGAAGCAAGAAGGATGCCATGTGAGCGCCCATGAGCAACGCGGAAATTCGCTTGACAGCGGGTGCTACACTCGGCCCGTATCGCCGCGAATATCGCCTGGAAGGGTGCAACAATTCAATGCTCCAAACTCTCCGTCAGCGCCGCAGCGCCTCGGGCGCGGCCTCCTTCGGGGCGCTGCAATCGCGGGCCTTCGCGCTCTTCTGGCCCGCGATCACCGTCGCGCTGACCGGCCAGTGGATGCGCATTCTCGTGCAGGGCTATTTTGTCTATCAACGCACCCACGACCCCTTCCAGACCGCGCTCGTGCAGTTCTTCTCGGGGCTGCCTGTCCTGCTGCTCTCGCCGCTGGCGGGCGTCGCGGCGGACCGCTTCGACCGCCGCAAACTGCTCGCGATCATCCAGGTCGGCAATGCGGTGCCCGCCTTCGGCGTGGCGATTCTCAGCGCGCTCGGCCGGCTGGAGGTGTGGCATGTCTATGTGATGGCCTTCTGCATCGGCGCATCCTCGGCCTTCGACTGGCCCGCGCGCCTCTCGCTCGTGCCAAATCTCGTGCCGCGCGAGCAGTTGCAGTCCGCAGTCGCGCTCAACTCCGCCACGTTCAACTTCAGCCGCATCATCGGCCCGGCGATCGGCGGCGTGCTGATCGCCCCGCTCGGCGTGACGGGCTGCTTCTTTATCGCCGCCTTCTGCTACCTGCCCTTTATCCTCACCCTGCTCACGGTGCTCGCGCGCATCGACCTCGCGCCGCCGACCGGCGCGGAGCATCACCCCTTCGCGACCTTGCGCGCGGGCTATGCCTACATCTGGTCGCACGGGACGCTGCGCTCGCTCCTGACCATCGATCTGATCCCCGTGATGCTCGGCATGACCTACTTCGGTCTCTTGCCCGCGCTCTCCGGCGGCGTGCTGCGTCGGGGGAGCGGCGGGCTCGGCGCGTTGCAGGCGAGCGCGGGGCTGGGGGCGCTCGTCGGCGTCCTGATCGTCGCGATGCTGACGGGTGTGCGCGGCCGGGGGCGTATCGTCCTGGGCGGGATGACGGGCTTCGGTCTCGCGCTGCTCTGCTTCGGCCTCTCGCACAACTTCTATCTCTCCTGCACGATCCTCTTCATGCAGGGAGTGCTCGCCGACCTCTACGGCTCGATGAACGATACGCTCGTCCAGACGGTGACGGAGGATGCCTATCGCGGCCGCGTGATGGCCGTCTATAGCATGATCTGGGGCCTCACGCCGATCGGCAATTTGGAGGGCGGCACACTCGCCCACTTCTTCGGCGTCCAGGCAGCGTTGGCGACCAATGGCGTACTCGTCGTCTGCTTCGGCCTGCTCATGTGGCGCTTCCTCCACCGCGTCCGCCGCCTCGAGTAACGGGGGGCTGAACCACAGAGGCACAGAGGACACAGAGGTGGGAATGAGAAATACGGAAAGAAGACAAAATATCTCCCCTCGCGTTGTGTCCCTCTCTGTGCTCTCTGTGTCTCTGTGGTTACTCTCCCTCTCCTCAGGCGTGGCCCCAGACGCGCTCGGCGACGCGGACGACGAGGGCGAGTTTCGCGCGCTGCGCTTCCTCGGTGATCGCGTTTCCCTCCATCGTGGAGGCGAAGCCGCACTGCGTGGAGAGGGCCAGCCGCTCCACCGGGATGTATTTCGCGGCGTCCTCGATGCGGCGGAGCAGGTCATCCTCGTTCTCCAACTCCGAGCGCTTCGTCGTGACGAGGCCGAGGACGACGGTGGTGGTCGGCGGGACGAAGCGGAGCGCGGAGAAGTCGCCGGAGCGGTAATCGTCGTACTCCAGCAGGTAGCGATCGAAGCGCAGCGCGCCGAAGAGCGCCTCGGCATAGGCGTCGTAGGGCTGCGTGCCGGTGAACATGCTGCGGTAATTGCCCCGGCAGATATGGATCGCCGTCACGACGCCCGCGACACCGGCGAGGACGCGGTTGTCGAGCGCGGCCATCTCGCGCATCGCGTCGTCGAGGTGCGCGAGCATGTGGCGCGGCGCGGTCTCGTGCATCATCGCGAAGTGGGGGGCGTCGATCTGCACGTACGCGGCCCCGGCGGCGGCGAGCGCTAGCGCGTCCTCGTGCTCGATGGCGATCAGGTCGTCCATGTAGGCGTCTTTGCTCGCATATGCCCGGTCGGAGACGCCCTCCTTCCAGTAGCGGCGCATCATCGACGGACTGGGCATCGTCACCTTGATCGGCTTGGCCGTGTGCTGCCGGGTGAAGGCGAACTCGACATCGACCTGGCTCGCCTTGCGCGTCAGCGGCGCAACGGGCGTCGGCGTGCCGAAGTGCAATTCGTGTCCCTCCTCGTCGCGGTGGAAGCGCTCGTACCCATACGGATCGTAGCCGTTCGCCACGGCGACGACCGTGGAGAAGAAGAGTTCGCGGCGGAATTCGCCGTCCGTGACGATCGGCATGCCGACCGCTTCCTGCATCTTCAGGACATCGACGATGGCGCGATCCTCCAATGCGCGCAGTTCCTCCGGCGATGCCTGTCGCTGGTGCGCGTCAAGCAGATACTGCGGGCGCAGGAAGCTGCCGAGATTGTCCGCGTTGAATTGATCGGCCATCGTCTCCCATCCTCCCTCGCTGCGGCACGCTATCCGCTTCCCTCAGACCAGTGTGGCGACAGTATACGGCGGATGTCAGGGGTGGGGCGGCTACGTCATGCGCCCGCGCGTTATCGTCTCGCGGTCGGGCATTCCTTGCCTCTCGCCTCTCGCCTCGTTTCCCTGCGTTACATGCGCCCATCTGCTATCATGCGGAATGAATGGACAGGTGGATAGGACCAATTACACATGCGTTGACGGGACCACTTTGGAGCGAGCAATGAGTCTCTTTGTCCGGTTAGACCGCGCCAGTCATGAGACGCTGCACGATCAACTCGTTGCGCAGACGCGGCGGGCGATCCTCACGCGGCGATTGCCCGCCGGGATGCGCCTCCCGGCGACGCGCGTGCTCGCGGCGGACCTCGGCATCTCGCGCAATGTGATCGTCACGGCCTTCGACGAACTGATCAGCGAGGGGTATCTGGAGGCGCGCGTCGGCTCGGGCACGTACGTCGCCCACGATGTGCCGCCGCTACCGGGCGGCGCGCTCGCCGTGCCCATCGGCAGGCCGCGCTGGCTCAAGGATGCGCCGCCCGCGCCGCCCGTCGGGTTGACACCCATGGCGGAGCAGATCGACTTCCGCCTCGGCCAGCCGACGATCGCGCCACTGCCGCTCAGCGTCTGGCGGGGGGCGTGGCGGGATGTCCTCGGCACATTGCCGTCCGCGACCTACGGCCCGGCGGCGGGCGATCCGGCCCTGCGCGCGGCAATCGCCGCCTACCTCGGGCGGGCGCGCGGCATCGCCTGCGGGCCTGACGATGTCATTGTGACGGCGGGCGCGGTGCAGGCGCTGGAGTCGATCGCGCGCGCCACGCTCGCGCCGGGCGATGTGGTCGGCATGGAGGAGCCCGGCTACCCGGAGGCGCGGGCGGTCTTCCTTGCCCGTGGGGCGCGCATCGCGCCAATCCCGGTGGACGATGATGGGCTCCGCGTCGATGCGCTGCCGACCGGCCCGGACGCGCCGCCGCTCGTCTACGTCACGCCGTCGCATCAGTACCCGCTCGGCGCGCGCCTGCCGGTCAGCCGCCGGATGGCGCTGCTCGACTGGGCCGCCACGCACGACAGCCTGATTGTCGAGGACGATTACGACAGCGAGTTCCGCTTCGACGCACCCCCGCTGCCCGCGCTGGCGGGGCTGGACGACGCGGGCCGCGTCGCCTACATCGGCACATTCTCGAAGGTGCTCACGCCATCGCTGCGCACCGGGTACCTCGTCGCACCCCTACCCCTGCGCGAGCGGGTCGCGGGGCTGACGCCGGAGACTGCACGCCAGACGCCGTGGCCGGTCCAGCGCGCGCTCACCCATTTCCTCGCCAGCGGCGACCTCGAACGGCATATCCGGCGGATGCGACGGCACTACGCGGCCCAGCGTGCCGCCCTCCACGACGCCCTCACGCCGATCGCGCCCCTTGCCCAACTGCAAGGGCTGGAGGCGGGCTTGCACGCCTACCTTGCTCTACGGCCCGATCTCGACCCGGCATCGGTTATCGCCGCCGCCGCCGCGCGTGGCGTGACGGTCTACTCCCTCGCCCCATACTATCTCGGCGAACCGGACCGCAACGGCATCCTGCTCGGTTATGGCGGGCTCGCGCTCGCCGCGGTCATACGCGGGGCGCGAGCGCTCACCGACGCAATCGAGGAGGTAGCCAGGCAGGCCACGTCGTATGCTCATTGACACCTCTGGATATCAATCGGGGGACGATGTGGCGAGTTCCTGCCGGATGCCCGGCAGGTGCATCCCCGGATGCCCGATCACGATCCGCGCGATGAACGCAGCCGCTGGCATCACCAGCGGGCCGTACGTCACCGTCCGCCCCAACTCCTCCTCGCTCAGCCCCGCGATGAACTGCGCCATCGCCTCCCCCTCCGTTCGCAGCCGCGCCGCCGCCGCCTGCTGCTCGGGGTAGGGGTTGGCTTCCCGCCGCCGCGCGTTCAGCGCGTCCAGCTCCTCCCTGGTCCAGGTGTGCGGCATCTCGTCCGGCGCGAGCGGCGGCGACTGCCCCCTGAGGTTGGCCACCAGCGCCTTGCGCTCCGCGCCGTACCCCCAGGCGATATGGTCGATCAGGTAGGCGACCGAGCGATCTTCATGGGGCACCATGCGTCCCCAGTCTTGCGGTGAGCATTCCTGGGCAAGCTGGATGACCTCGGCATTGACCTGCCGGAACTGTGCTGCCAACTCATGCGCGTGGTCGCTCATCACACCCCTCCGCCGCTTCACTGCATCGTCGCTGATCCCCATTGTACCGGAACGCGCGTGCAACGGGTCTCAGAGAGTGCCCACATGAGTCAAGCCTCATATGACGAGGCGTGGTAGCCAGGGATGGGCCGCTACCGAAAAGAGGCCCCGACGATGCCCACCGCCTGAGGTTGACTGCGGTCTATGCATCGAGAGCAAACAGGGGCGAGGTTGGTGCAGCCCAACCTCGCCCTGAATACCAGCGGTCAGATCCCCTATTGCTTGATCTGGATGACGGAGAATGCCGCGCCCTGCGGGTCGCTGATGACGGCGAAGCGCCCCTGCTCCATGTCCATCGCCGGCATCAACACGCGACCGTCGCGTCCTTGCGCCGTCGCGACAGTGGCATCGCAGTCTGCGACAGCGAAGCAGGTCTGCCAGTGCGCCGGCAAGTCCGCCGGGAACGACTCGTCCATCACCATACCGCCCGCGACGCTCCGGCCATTTACTTGCCATTCGGTGTAGGCGTACCGGCCCTCCCCGTTCGTCTCCGCCGTCCACGGGAAGACTTTCGTGTAGAAGGTTTTGGCGGCGTCAATGTCGCGCGTGTTCAGTTGATTCCAGATGAGCGATCCCGGCTCATTGACGAGTTGCGCCCCCTTGAACTGCCGCGGCTGCCAGAGCCCAAAGAATGCGCCGGTCGGATCGCTGCAGATCGCCATTCGCCCGAGTTCGGCCACATCCATCGGCGGGAAGGCTACTTGCCCGCCATTCTCCTCGATCGCCCGCGCGGTGGCGTCCGCATCCTCGACCGAGATGTAGGTCGTCCAGGCGGGCTGCTGGCCGGGGGTCATTGTCGGGGCCGCGCCGCAGACGAGTTTGCCGTGCATCGTGAAATTGGTGTAGTTGCCCATCTCAGGCAGGGTTATCCCCTCCCAGCCGAAAAGCGCGCCATAGAAGGCTTTGATCGCTTCCGTGTCCGGCGCGCTCACATCGACCCAATTTGGCGTCCCCGGCGTGTACTCGGTCATCTCGACCATGACTATCCTCCTCGCGATAACAACGGAACGGCCGATAGATTAGAACATATGTTCGCAAACGTCAAGCGTGAAAGATCGGGCTGTGTATTGCCGTGAGGCGGACGAAGCGCACGCTGCGGGATGGTGGCCTCATCCCAACGCGAGCCGTTGAGCGTACTACCGTAGGAGCACCATATCGGCGATTGTCGTGGGTGATCGTCCCGTGACGATGCCATGTGCGTCAGGCGGAGATACGCGGCGCCAATTTAGTGACGCACTTGCACGCCGCGCCGTGTACAGGGACAATGGCAATTCCGGCTGGGGTGCCAAAGGCGGCGGTGCGGTGCATCGCCGTATATGATGGAGCGCGTGGAATGATGAACCGTTCTCGTCGCGGCATATCGCGCGCATCGCGGGTGCCGGTTCGCGCCCTCACGCGCCTCTTGATCGTGGCCGTCTTGGTCGCGGTCGCGTGGGCGTCGCACGTCAGCACCGCCCGCACCGACTCCGCCACGATTACGTACACGAACCCGCTCCAGATCGAGGCGACCGCCGCCGGGCCGTTCGAGAGTTGCCCGGACCCGGCGATCATTCGCGGCCAGCAACCGGGCGATGCCTTCTGGTACATGTACTGCACGACGAACCCGCTCAATGACACCGATCGCACCGCGAATGGCCGGCTGAACGGCCACTTCCTGCCGATCCTGCGGTCGTACGATTTGATCCACTGGGTCTATATGGGCGATGCGCTCAGCGAGCGCCCGTCGTGGCTGGCCGGGTTCAGCGGCCTCTGGTCGCCGGACATTCAGTTTTTCAATGACCGGTACTACCTCTATTACACCACCAATGGGACGCAGACACCCGGCCGGGGGAGTGCCATCGGTGTCGTCACCAGCCCGAACCCGACCGGCCCGTGGAAGGACAGCGGCGGCGCGGTCGTGGAGCCGCAACCCGCCCCCTTGGGCGGGCGCGCCGGTCGCTGGGTCTACGATCCCGCCGTCGTGACCGATAGCGCGGGGCAGCGCTACCTCTTCTACGGGAGTTTTATCGGCGGCGTCTCGGCGCGCCCGCTGTCGGCGGATGGCCTGCGGACAGACCCGGCGACGGAGGTGCCGATCGCCGCCGCGAACCGCTACGAGGGCGTCTCGATCGTCCGACATGATGGGTATTACTATCTGTTCGCCTCGGCGGGCGAGTGCTGCAACGGCCCGCTCTCCGGCTACAGCGTGCTCGTCGGGCGCGCCGCCGAACTCCTCGGGCCGTACACAGACCGCGAGGGAGTTTCGTTGCTGGCGGGCCAGGTAGGCGGGACGCCCGTCCTCGGGGCGAACGGCAACCGCTGGATCGGCCCTGGGCACAATACCGTCTTCACCGACCTCGCGGGCCAGGACTGGTTCCTCTATCACGCAGTGGATCGGGACGATCCATACTTCACGGGCACCAATATCACCAAGCGCCCGCCCCTCCTCGACCGGCTCGATTGGAGCGACGGCTGGCCCGTCGTGCGCGGCGGGCTTGGCCCGTCCGACACGCCGCAACCCGCGCCGGCGGCACAGCCCGGCGATGCACCGCGACCGGCGGTTGATGCGTTGCCTGGGGAGGTACTCGGGACGCTCGATAGCGCGCGCTCGGTCGATTTTTCCGCGCTCCCGGCGGGCGCCGTCGGCGCGGACTCCCCTTTCCCGTCCGGGTTGTGGCGCTGGGTGCGCCCCCCCGCCGTGAACAGTGTCGGCCTGATGGACGGCATGCTGCGCTTCCCGACGCAGGCGGGCAGCCTGGCCGACCACTCCGCCGGGATTCTGACCGAGCCGGAGCCCGCCGGTGATTACATTGTGGAGACGCGCGTGCGGCTCGACCTGCCGCCCGATGGCTGCTGCCAGAACTCTGTGCAGGCCGGTCTCGTGATCTACGGCGACGACGGCAACTACCTCAAACTCGCCCATCTCTCCCGCGAGCAGACCCGACAGGTCATCTTCACCAAGGCGGTTGACCCCGTACTGCCGCGCTTCCCACGCGAGGGGAACACGGTGGTCGGTCCAGCCGATGCCTGGACCTCCTTGCGGATCGTCAAGCGCACCCGCAATGGCGAAGCAACCTACACCGCCTATTCGAGCCGCGACGGCGTGGCGTGGACGCGGGGTGGCACCTGGAACGACGCACTGGGGCAGGATGCCCGCATCGGCCTGGTGTCGATGGGCGGCGCCGGATTCACCGCCACTTTCGATTACATCCGCGTCTATGCCCTACCGCCGGGATGATCCCGCCTCGGACGAGGCCGCGCGATGCTTCATCTATTGGCAATCGCCCAGGCGCGGACGACGCTCTGCGCCCTATTTCGTCAGCCACTCGATCACGACCTTGTCGGTCGCGTGGACAGCGGTGTGACGCAACGGGCCATCGCCGATGTTGCGCAGGCGATGAGGCACACCGGCGGGGATCAGGACGATGTCGCCCGGCCCCGCCTCGACGGTCGTCTCCCCGATGGTGTATGCCCCACGCCCTTCATGCACCACGAATAGCTCCTCGTACGTGTGCCGGTGCAGTGGCGCGCCGTCGCCGGGCTGCACATCGCCCAGCATGAGCGAGATCGTGCCGAGGCCGTGCTCCCCGCCGTGGAACATCTGGACGGCGACGCCGCCCTTGCCGAAGGTGCGCTGTTCCAGATCGGCCTGCGTGACGAGATACTGCATTGCCGCCTCCTCTACTCGTGTACCGGTCGGGGCATGATAGCGCAGCGCTCAGGCAGGGTGCAAAGGGACGGTGCCGGTGGGTGATTGTCAATGGACCACTCGTGGCATCATGCGACCGCCCCTCCCGGACATCACCCATGACCGAGCGACGGAACTGACCGGCGCGCGGCGACGTTGAGACGGTAGCGGCGCATCCGGCGCGTGCGTCGGTGTGCCCGCGCGATGCCGTCTTCAGAAAGGCGTAAGAACTCGGCAATCAATCGGCAAGGCGCCGCCCCTAGACTGCTGTATGGGACCGATCTCATGCAGGAGGCGAAACGGTGCTCTCTCCCATCACGGCGACACCCCCGTTACGCATTGAACCCTCACCTGTCGGTAGCGCCGCCGCATTGGCGGGGCGAGGATGACGCCGACTGGCCATATGCCTACCGCATCGTCCACGACCGAATGGGCGGAGATCGCGGGCAATCGGCCGCTCCCGACGCGCGCCGGCCATCATCCACGGGCCACCTCGGTGTACGAACGATACGCCGCGCACTACGCGGCGTTCCGCCACCGCGCCTGTCCCGACGACCGCCCGGCGGTGCTGGCCGCCCTCGATCTCCCCCGCGCCCGGCACGTCGCCGAGGTCGGCTGCGGGCCCGGCTATTACGCGCCGGTCATCGCCGCGCGGCACCCCTCGCTGCGGGTCACCGGTATCGACAACGCACCGGCGCAAATTGCCCTGGCCCGCCGCGCGGCCGCACGTCAGGGGCTGGGCAACGCCCGCTTCCTCTGCGACGACGTGTGCGCGCTCTCGCAGCCGGATGGGTGCTTCGACCGGATCGTCGCCTCGCGGTTGTTCATGGTCGTGCACGACTGTCGCCGCGCGATGGCGGAACTGCGCCGCGTGCTCGCCCCCGGCGGCGTCCTCCTGATCGCGGAGCCGGTCGCCCGGCCCGCGATCAGCTTCGCCGAGTGGGCGCGTATCCCGACCCCGACGGAGCGCATCTTCACGACCCCGGCATTTGCCGCCCTCGTTTCGCTGGTCGCCTGGAGCTCCTGCGCGACCTGGGAAACCGGCGGATACCGCTACGCCCGCTGCCGCACCGCGATAGGTTGACCCATTGCTCGGAGAGGAAGACCGATGGATGCCCAGGAAACCTCGACAATCGCTGCCGAAGAGATTCCAGCCGTCACCGCCCCGGCAGCCCAGACGATCGCCGCACCCGCCCCCGGCGCGACGCGCTGGCTGCGGGCGCTCGCCGCCGGTCTGATGGCGGGGGCGCTGGCGACGCTTGCCATGCTGCTCGCGATGCTCGCGTTGCGTGTCTGGGTGGGCGTCCCCGCTCCGCCCGAAAGCATCCCCGACCGGATTGCCCCGCTCCTGCGTATCCCGGAGTTCTTCTCGCTCTTCGACCGTTTCGGCGGCTACAACGGCCTCAAGCGCTTCGGCGTCCTCTCCATCCTCGCGGGCATGATCGCCGTCGGCGTCGGGGTGGGCCTCCTCTATGCCCTGCTCGCCGAGGACAGCCGCACGGCGACGCCGACGAAGCCGCGCCGCCTCGGACTGAGCCCCGTGGCGCTGGTATTCCTCGCGGTCGTCGTGGCGGCGCTCTGGCTCGGGACGGTCGCCGTGCTGTTGCCGGTGCTCGACACGAACTTCCGCGGCCTCCCTCCGGGACCGGCGACCGTCTTCACCGTGCTTGGCTTGCTGATTTCGTACCTCTCCTATGGGGCGACGCTCGTGCTCGCCTGCCGAATGCTGACGAGCGGTGCGCCGGTCAGGAGCGATGCTCCGGTCGGCGGGGACCTGATCGGGCGCCGGGCCGCGATTGCGCTGGGCGCGGCGGCCATCGCGGGGGTCGGCGTGCGCGCCAGCCTCGGACGGCTCAATACACGCGCCGTCTTCTCCTACGATGGCCTGCAATACAAAGGCGCCGGTGTCCAGCCGATCACGCCGAACGACCGCTTCTACTCGGTGACGAAGAATGTCCTCGACCCCACCCCCACCAAGGTATTCTGGCGTCTCGCCGTCGGCGGCAAGGTCAATCACGGTCGCACCTATTCCTACGACGACCTGGCCGCGCTTGCGCCGATCGAGCAGGAGACGACGCTGATGTGCATCAGCAACGGCATCGACGCCGGCCTGATGAGCAACGCGAAATGGAAGGGCGTGCCGATGCGCACGCTCCTCGAAGCGGCCGGCCCGCACACCGATGCCGTGGCGATCAAACTGAATGGCGCGGACGGCTACACCGACACCATCCCGATCGATAGGGCGATGGACCCGACCACCCTGGTCGTCTACGGGATGAACGGGGAGCCGCTGCCGCAACGGCACGGCTATCCGGTGCGGGTGATCGTGCCGGGGATGTACGGCGAGAAGAGTGTCAAGTGGGTCACCGGCATCGAACTGGTCAATCATCCGGTAAAGGGGTTCTACGCGCAGCAGGGCTGGGGGCCGGACTTCGTCATCCCGACACGCTCGCGCATCGACGTACCGGAGGGGGGCACGCCGCTCCCCACGGGCGCGGCAACCACCATCCGTGGGGTCGCGTTCGGCGGCAATCGCGGCATCTCGCGCGTCGAGGTGAGCACGGACGGCGGCGACACATGGCGCGACGCACGAATCGACTATCCCGGCACGCGCCTCTCCTGGGCGCTCTGGAGCGCCGACTGGGCGCCGCCGCGGCCCGGCATGTACCGCCTCACCGTGCGCGCCACCGACGGCACCGGCGCCCTGCAAATCTCCGCTTTCCAGGACATCGTGCCGCAGGGCGCGCGGGGCTATCATCAGGTGACCGTCCCCGTTGTCTAGCATGTCCGACCCGCGCCGCTTTCACCGTCTGCGTACGCCGCTGATCGCGGCGCGCAGGTGGCACGGGCGTCTCATAGCCTTCGACTGCCGGGGCGCACCCTACACAACAGGGCGCGTGCTGCTCGATCTCGGTGTGCTCGCCTCTTGCGGCATCGCGCTGATCGCCCTCACGCGCGCGATCGCCCGGTGGCGGGTGGTGGCCGCCCACTATCACGCCTTCACCGCCATCTTCGCCATCGAACTGATGATCTACGCGCTCGCGGCGGCGTGGATGATCTGGCGCAAGCCCCCGGTGCGGTGGACACTGGCGCTGATCTTCCTCATCGCCTTCGGCGCGCGCCTCGCCTTCATCTCGCAGACGCCGACCGTCTCCGACGACCTCTATCGCTACGTCTGGGATGGGCGCGTCCAGGCAGCCGGCATCAACCCGTACCGCTACGCGCCGAACGATCCGGCGGTGGTATCCCTCCGGGACACGGCGATCTATCCCGGCATCAACCGCAAACCCGTTCGCACAATCTATCCCCCGGTCGCGCAGGCGGTCTTCCTCTCCCTCTATTGGCTCCATCCCGACAGTTTGGCATGGACGAAGCTCGCCTTCGCGCTCCTCGACCTCGTCGCCACGGCCCTGCTCGTCGGTCTGCTCGTGCGGGCGCGGATACGGCCGGAGCGCGTGCTGCTCTACGCATGGCATCCGCTGCTCATCCTCGAAGTCGCCCACAGCGGGCACATCGATGTGGTCGCGGCGCTCTTCATCGTGTTGGCGCTGCACGCCCACATGGCGGATCGCTCCGGTCGTACGGGAGTGCTGCTCGCCTGCGCGACGCTCATCAAACTCTACGCGCTCGTCGCGCTGCCCGCCTTCTTCTCCTCCCCGCGCCGCAATCTCCGCCTCCTTGCCGCCCTGCTCGCGACGACGGCGCTCGCCTACGCTCCCTTCCTCTCGGTCGGCGCGCATGTCCTCGGCTTCCTGCCCGGCTACGCGCGGCAGGAGGGCATTACCTCCGGCGAACGGTACTATGTACTGCACCAGGCAACCTGGCTGGCGAGCCGACTGCCCGGTAATCCAGCCGCTCTGCTGGCGCGCTCGCCGCTCGCACTCGTCTCCGCGACAAACTGGTACGAGGCCGGCATCGTCGCGGCGATGATGGCGTGCGCGTGGTGGTGCTGGCTGCGGCCGGCGCTCTCGGTGTGCGCCATTGCCGATCGTATCGCGCTCCTCTTCATCGTGCTCCTCACGCTCGCGACACCGAGCCAGCCGTGGTATGTGCTGCTGCTCCTCGCCTGCGTGCCCCTTGTGCGGGGCGCGCTGCTCCTGCCCGCGAGCATCGTCGTGGGCAGCGCCGGCATCGGCTATCTCCATGAGTGGTTCCCCTCTCGCCCGGCTTGGCCGCTCGTGATCGACTACGACGGTCGCGCCGTCGCGCTCGCCCTGCTGCTGATCGTGGCGGTCGTGACGTGGTGGTCAGAGCGCAAGCGAATCGCCGCGTCACGCGCGGACGCCGGGCCCGCATCGCTCGCCACCGAGCGCGCAGAGGGACTGCGGCCCGTCGCGACCGTGTCGAGCGTGTCCTCAGATGCTCCGCTCGCCTTATAACCCTGGCGCGATTACCGTATAGGTGGCGGCGGGCTGGTTCTGCGTACCGTCTCTGCCTAGTCGTGTTGGCGCGGCAATCTAATCCGTCGCCGCGTTACTCGTCTGCAACGATTCCTCGAGGAGGGTCAGCGCGGTTGGGAACGCGGCGGTGCCGAATCCGATGCGGACGTGGCGCTCGCCTCCCGCGAAGTTGGCGCTCGATGCGAGCAGCAGTCCGTGGTCGCGCAGTAGCCGGTCGCTCAGCGCGCCGGTCGTCTCGTCGCCGAGCCAGCGCGGGTAGGCGACCACCCCGCCCCGTGGGCGCACGCAGGCGAAACGGTCGTCGTGGCGGGCGAGGAAGGCATCCAGCAGGGCGAGGTTCGTCTGTGCGAGCGCCAGGTTGCCCGCGAGGATGCGATCGCTGTGGCGGACAGCGAGGGCGGCGAGGAACTCGACCGGTGCGCCGAGGTAGGTGTTCAGGTGCATACGAAATGCCCGCACCGCATCGAGCGCTTCCTCGTTGCGCGTCGCGAGCCAGCCGACGCGCAGCCCCGGCAGCCCGTAGGTTTTCGAGACGCTGTTGAGTGTCACCGCCCGTGCGGAGAGGTCGGCGAGGCTCGGCGGTTCAATGGCGCCGTTCAGCGGGAGGCCGCGATAGATCTCGTCGCCCACGAGCAGACAGCCCGCGTCGTCGGCGATCGCGATGAGCCGGTCGAGGTAGGCACGGTCGGGCGCGTATCCCGTCGGGCTGTGGGGGAAGTTCACGACGATCATGCGCGTCGTCGCACGCAGCAGATCGATCAGGCGGTCGAGGGGCGGCTCCCAGCCCAATTCCTCGTCTCCCGCCCAGAGCGTCACCTCGGCTCCGCACCACGTCGCGACCGAGGCCAGCGGCTGGTAGACGGGGCTCTGGACGATCACATGGTCGCCGGGTTGGAGCAGCGCCATGAAGAGCGAGGAGAGGGCGTCGTCACCGCCGCAGGTGGCCACGATCTGTCCCGGTTCGAGGCGGTCATAGCGCGCGGCGACGGCGTCGCGCAACTCAGTGCCGCCAAATGCCGTGGTGTACCCGAGCGGCAACGCCGCGAGCCGCTCGGCGGCGTCCGGTTCGAGCGCGAGCAGCTCCGGCGTCCTGAGCGGCTCGGCGAACGAGGGGCTGAGATTCGCGCGGGCCGTTTGGGCGGCTGCCTGGTTGAAGAAGCGCTTCAGGTGGAATGTGGGCATCGCGCGCATGGCGTGGCTCCTGCGTACGCTCGCGTATTGCGGCGGTGGACATCCGTGTCGGCGATACGGGAGAGGATGCGTGGCATCGGCGATGCCTCCGATCGTGCATTATACTCATCGACGCGTGGCGAGAAGAAGCATGCCTTACTCGTTGCGGTTGCGCGCGTTTCACGGGGCACATACACTCGGAGAACTGGCAGGGAGCGCCACTGCGTGAACGCGAACGCACGGGCGCATCGGGAGGACGGAAGGGAAGAGCACGCGCATGGCAATGGATCGATCCCAGTTGGTCGTCGTCAAGGCGGAGCCGTTCAACGCCGAGACGCCGCACGCGGCACTCCGCGAGTCGGTGACCCCCACGTCGCTGCACTACGTCCGCTCGAACTTCCCGCTGCCCGATCATCCGGGGACGCTCACGGTTGGCGGTGCGGTCGAACGGCCGCTGACACTGACGCTCGATGCAATACAGGCGATGCCCGCGACCACCCTGACCGTCACGCTCGAATGCGCCGGCAACGGTCGGATCGGGCTGATGCCGCTGCCGACCGGTGAGCCGTGGGCGGGCAACGCGGTCGGCACCGCGCGCTGGACGGGCGTGCCCCTCCATCTGATCCTTGAGCAGGCCGCTCCCCGCGAGGACGGCGTCGATGTCTATTTCGAGGGCGCCGATCATGGCCCGTATAAGGGCGGCCCGGATATTCCCTTCGGCCGCTCGCTCGCGCTCGAACGCGCGCGCGACCCCGCCACCCAGGCGCTCGTCGCCTGGGCGATGAATGACGCCCCGCTGAATGCCGACCACGGCGCCCCATTGCGCCTGCTCGTGCCCGGTTGGTACGGCATGGCGTCGGTCAAGTGGCTGGCGAGGATCGAGGTGCTGACCGCGCCGTACGAGGGGCAGTTCCAGACGAAGTCCTATCAGTTTGAATGGCCCGACCGCCCGCGCGAAGCGGTTACGGCGATGCAACCGCGCGCCCTCTTCATCGACCCCGCGCCCGGTGACACGCTGTCGCGCGGGCCATTCACGGTCCGGGGCAAGGCGTGGTCCGGCACGGGGCCGATCAGCGCAGTCGAGGTAAGCGTCGACGGGGCGGGGGAGTGGCAGCCCGCCCGCGTCGCGCCGCCGAGCGGCCCGTACGAGTGGCAGGAGTGGAGTTTCGAATGGGGCGGCACCGAACCGGGCCGGCATGTGCTCCGGGCGCGCGCAACCGACGCGTCGGGTGCCACCCAACCCGACAGTCCGGCGTGGAACCGCCTCGGCTACGGCAATAACGCCGTGCAGGTGCTGGCAATCGACGTGCGGTAGGCATTCCGCGTCGTTAGATCGCATTCGGGAAAGAGAAGCGCAGGAATGAGCACGACCACGCAGTTCTTCGATGAGATTTGTCAGCGGGGCGCGACGGCGGATCGGCCATTCGTGGACGCGAACGAGATCGCCGAGCAACTCGGCATGAACGACGAGGATCTGATCGCCGCTGTCGAGGCGCTGGAAATGGGCAATCTCATCGAAGATGTGCAGCGCGGCGAGCAGATCGCCGTCCGGTTGACGCAAGCAGGCGTCGATATCTGGAAGCAGCAGCGCGGCGAGTCGCCCGGACGATAGCCGTGCGCTACGACGATGGAGCAGACATATCCCTTTGGCTCTGTGCATGTAGTCGCTGGGTCTGTCGACGATCTTCATTGTCCTGAACTCCTCCTGGGGCACGCGCTCGGTCACTGCGGTACGCCCGGCATTTCGCCGGTGGCGGGCACGATCTCCATCGCGGTGGCGACGAACTGGAGGGTGAAGCGCACTTCGCGGTCCCAGTAGGGCCAATCGTGGCCGCCGGGCTGCTCGCGATAGAAGTGATGGACGCCGAGACGGCTGAGCGTCCGGTGCAGCGCGCGGTTTCCGGCGAGCAGGCCGGGGGAATCGCCCAGGCCGCAATCCACCGCGAGCATCGGCAGGCCATCGGCTCCGTGCGCGCGGACCGCCTGCTCGATGATCCGCTGCGGGTCGTACTCCTGCCGCGTCGCGCTGTTCCGGGGGCCGAGGACGGCACGGAATTGCGGATCGTCACTCGCATTCGTCCCGATCCAGGTGAGGAAATCGAATGCGCCCGAGTGCGAGCCGATGGCGCAATATCGCTCCGGGTGGCGCATACCGCAGTTGAATGCGCCGAGGCCGCCCATCGAGAGACCGGCAATTGCCCGCCCGGTGCGGTCGGAGCGCGTCCGGTAGGTCGCCTCGATGTGCGCGGGCAGGTCGGCGATGAGGTAATCCTCCCACCGCTCGCCGTTCGCGCCATTGACGTAACAGGAATTCTCCCCCTCCGGGCAGACGATGATGAGTGGGAAGCGGGCGGCATGGTCCGCCAGTCGTGTCCGCGTCGCCCATTCGGTGTGGCTGCTCCATGCGCCGTGCAGCAGGTAGAGGACGGGAAAGCGTGCCTCCGGCTCCGTCTCATATCCGGCGGGCAGCAGGAGCGTGTACGGCATCGTGCGACCGAGCGCGTTGCTGGCGAACTGCCGCTCGTGAATCGTCTGTGGCGCGGCCATTCGTCGTCCCTTCGTTCTCCCCCGGATGATCGCCGTTATCTGCGCGCGGCGGATCGCGGCATGCCCGAGCCATCGCAGGATGCTCCGCCGTCTCTCCGGCGAGAGTCGCGCCCACGCCCACCGCAGCCATCGTATGACCGTTCTCGCCATCCGCTATCCGCCCATCGCTTCGTCTCGCGTACCGCACATTCGTGCATCGTACGTGGCAACATGCCTTCCGCGCCACCGATGCCGGTGTAGACTGCGACAGGGGCGGGCGGTGACGGCGAATCGCAAGAGGAGCGGCGCGATGGCGGCAATCGGCTTCGATGTCTACGGGACGCTCGTGGACCCGCTGGAGATGCAGCGGCATCTGCGCGCCCTGGTTGGCGGGCAGGCGGGGCCGTTCGCGGCGCTCTGGCGCGAGAAGCAACTGGAGTACACCTTTCGGCGCGCGGTGATGCGGCGCTATGCCTCCTTCGATGTGTGCACCGCGCAGGCACTGCGGTACGTCATCCAATCGCTCGATCTGGACGTGAGCGAGGCGGATCAGGCGTGCCTGTTGGCACAGTATCAGGAGTTGTCGGCATTCCCGGATGCCATCCCCGCGATTGAGCGCCTGAAGGCGGCGGGACACGCGGTCGCCGCCTTCTCCAACGGCGTCGAGGCGACGGTGCGGCGGTTGCTCGACCATGCCGGCATCCTCCCCCATCTCGACGCGGTGATCAGCGTGGACGACCTGCGGACCTTCAAGCCCGATCCGGCGGTCTATGCCGCCCTCGCGCGCCTGCTGGATCGCCCGGTCGCGGAGACATGGCTCGTTTCGGGCAATCCTTTCGATGTGATCGGCGCGAAAGCGGCGGGCCTCCGGGCGACCTGGGTGCGCCGCAATCCCGCCGCCGTCTTCGACCCGTGGGACATCGAGCCGGATGTGGTCCTGACCGATCTCCGCGCGTTTGCCGATCTCTTGGCGGCGCCACCTCCGCGGGATCCCCACTGATCTATTACTCACCGGGGCGTCGCCCGATCTGGCAGACAGATCGCGCTTGTGCCGTTTTCGTTGCGACCGCCATCCTTGACCCAACCCATGTCATTGGCTACGTTCTTCTTGACGAGGCGATCAACGATGCAACAATAGCGTACGTTGCGGCGGACGCGGTGCAGATCGATTGGACAGCGGGCAGGTACGGAATATTCTTCGCAGCCGGGCCGTTTCCAACCCATGACTTTGCATTTTTCCGATTGAAACAGAACGGGGGGCGGATGTCGATTGCGATGACGAAAGACGAGCGCGAGGCGTTCTTAGCCGCGCTACATGTCGGGGTAATCAGCATCGCACAGGGGGAGCGGCCGCCGCTGATAGTGCCGATCTGGTATGCCTATACACCGGGCGGAGAGGTGACCATCATCACCGGGCGGGGGTCGCGGAAGGTGGCGCTCCTCGCGCAAGCGGGTGGCTTCAGCGTCTGCGTGCAGGATGAGGCTCCGCCCTACAAGTATGTCGCGGTCGCGGGGCCGGTGGCGGCGATCGAGTCGGCGGATCGCGAGCGCGACATACGCCCGATGGCGCACCGCTATCTTGGCGTAGAGGGGGGAGACCGCTATATGGCGGAGAATGCGGCGAACGCGACGGGTGAGGGCGACGTCCTGATTCGGATGCGCCCCGAGCGCTGGCTCACTGCGGACTACAGCAAAGCGGGCGGTTGATCGCCTACCCGCCTGGATCGTCCACCGGGGTTGAGCGCCAACGGAAGAAAAAGGGCCGTCCCGCAAATCTGCGGGACGGCCCTTTTCGCGTTACTTCTCGTCCGTGTAACGGCCCGTTATCCGTCTCCCAGGCGGCGGATATAGAAGTTCGTGCCGGAGAGCGTCCCCGTACTCGGCGCGCTCGGCACGGATTTCGCGGAGAAGTCGAAGGCGTTGGTCAAGTCATTCGCGGCCGCATCGCGGGCGCCGAGCGGGGCCAGGCCCCAGCGTGTCTCGATGAACTTGAGAATGGAGGTCGTATCGTACTGGGTGTGGTCCACGTAGCCGCGCTTGGCGAAGGGCGAAATGATGATTGCCGGCACGCGCGAGCCCGGTCCCCAGCGGTCGCCCTTCGGCGGCGCGACATGGTCCCAGCGGCCGCCGTGCTCGTCATAGGTGACGATGATCGCGGTGTCTTTGGCGTACGGGCTGCTCTGCACCGCGCTGACGATATCCGCGACGTGCTGCTGGCCTTGCAGGAGGCTCGTATAGCCGGGGTGCTCATTGTCCGGGCCGAGCGGCTTGATGAACGAGACGGACGGCAGCGTGCCAGCCGTCAGCGAGGTGCGGAAATCCTGCTCGTCTTTCAGGTGCTGCGCCTTGCCGGGCGTGCCGTCCGCGTAGTTGGCGAAGAAGGCAAACGGCTGGTGATGGAACTGGAAGAGCGGGTCCGGGTTGCCCGCGATGGCATTGTTCCAGCCGCCGGCATACCATGCCCAACTGATGTTCTTGTCGCTCAGGCGGTCGCCGATATTCGGCATCGTCTGGTTCGGCACGAGCGTGGTGGGGTCGGCACTCTTCGGGTGCGGATTGTTGACCGAGTAGGAGGTATTGATGACGTAGCCATCCGGCGTGACCGCGCCGTCCTTCGTCATCACGCCGTTCGCGTCCAGTTGCGCCTTCAGCGTATCCGGCGCATTGGGGAATTGCGGCGTGCAGGCGCAGACCAGCCAGAAGTGATTGAGGAATGAACCGCCGTATGCGGCGTGGAAGAAGTTATCGGCCATCGTGTACTGCTGCGCCAGTTTGCCCTCGGGCATGTTCGTCGCGTCGTAGCGGCTCATCACGAGGCCGGCGGCGTCGCTCCAGGCGACGAACTTGTCCATCTTACCGCCGTCGATCTGGTACTGCTCCTGATAGTAGCGGTGGACGAGGTCGCCCGTCTTGTCGTTCGGCTGGACGTACTGCGATGCATCAAAGGGCGCGACGGGCAGGTTCGCGGGGAAGCGCGCATCCGGCGCGGGCGGCTTCTGATTGTTGTCGATCGGCTGCGGCAGAACGGTGTACGGCACGCCGTTCTTGTCCACCTGCTTCACTGCGGCGCCGGCATTAGCGATCCCGTTCGCGCCAGGGAAGCTACCGTACAGGCCGTCGAAACTCCAGTTCTCCTGATAGATCACGATGACATGATTGATCTGGTTGAGCGACCCTTGCGCCGCGACCAGCGACTGCAATCCGGCAATGCCGCTCGCGATCGTGAATAGGACCGTCAGTGCCACCCGCATCCGTCGCATACATCCTCCCTCTCGCCGAAGGCGTTCATCCGTGACGCCTGCGTAGAATGCTGGACGAAGATAATTGGCTTGTGATGCGGCGATAAGGCATTTGTGAACGCCCCGCACCCCGTTCCCCAAACGCAGAATCTCGAACCTGGAACCCCGAACCTCGAACACCGCATCCATTCATGCGGTTGCGAGAAAGGTTGACACATGGTATACTTTCGTTGGTCGCGCGAGATGTACCGCGCGGTCCCGCCGCAGCACGCTCCCCTTGTTCGTGGGAACCCGCGGGGTTGCGGGTTCGATCATTTGTTGCACCGCTCTTCGGCGAAGCTTCGCTTCGTTCGTCTTTCTTGCGGTGCGCGATGCGGCAGGGGAAGTAGTCGGTACCCAGTAGGCAGTAGCCAGTGAAAGAAACGCGCGCAGCGCAGTCACTTTCAACTGCCTACTGCCTACTGCCTACTGACCACCGACCGGGGCCGCGAAAGGAATTCTTGTTGTCATTTGCCACCATGCCGCTTGCGCCCCAAACGCGCGCGGCGCTCACCACCATGGGGATCGTCGATCCCACCCCGATCCAGTCCCAGTCGCTCCCGTTCCTCCTCGCCGGTCGTGACATCGTTGGGCAGGCCCGCACCGGTTCCGGCAAGACGCTCGCCTTCGCCATCCCGATGATCGAAAAGGCCGATCCCGCCGTCCGCGCGGTGCAGGCGCTCGTCCTCGTGCCGACGCGCGAGTTGGCCCAGCAGGTCGGCGAAGTCGTCGAGACGCTCGGGCGCGCCAATGGTATCCGCTCGCTCTGCATCTTCGGCGGGCGGGCGATGGGCCCGCAGATCAGCGCCGTCAAGGCGGGTCCGCAGGTGATCATCGGCACGCCGGGGCGCGTGCTCGACCTGCTCAAGCAGGGCGTCCTCAATCTCGGGCGCGTCAACTACGTCGTGCTCGACGAGGCGGACGAGATGCTCGATCGCGGCTTCGCGCCCGATGTCGAGCGCATCCTCGGCTTCGTGCCGCGCGAGCGCCAGACCGCCCTCTTCTCCGCCACGGTGCCCGAATGGGTGCAGGGAACGGCGGCGAAATATCTCAATAACCCGGCGATGGTGCAGATCGATACCCGCCCGGAGGACGCGCCGAAGATCGAGCACATCATCTACGACGTGCCGGAGGGGCAGAAGCTCCCCGTGCTCCGCGTCCTCCTCGATGGGCGCGGCGACGATAGCGTGCTTGTCTTCGGGCGGACGAAGCACGGCGTCAAGAAGTTGGCGCGCCAACTGGTCGCCCTCGGCTACCCGGCGGCCGCCTTGCAGGGCAATCTCTCGCAGAATGCCCGCGACGCCGTGATGGCCGATTTCCGCAGCGGGCGAGTACCGATCCTCCTCGCGACCAATGTCGCGGCGCGCGGCCTCGATGTCGAGCACATCGGCATGGTGATCAACTACGAACTGCCCGAGACGACCGAACTGCTGACGCACCGCGTTGGCCGGACGGGACGGATGGGCCGCGAGGGCGACGCCGTCACCCTGCTCATGCCGAGCGACGAGTCGAAGTGGCGGCAGCTCCAGCGCAGTCTGCGCGTGCGCATCCCGCGCAAGGCGTGGACGGGCGATCTGCCGGCGGTCCCCGCTTCCATCGATGCCTTCCCGCTCTATCCGAAGCGCGAGGAGCGCGGTGGCCGGTCGGAGCGCCCGACGCCGGCGCAGCGTTCGGCGCAACCGATCCGCCAGCGATCGAGCGCCCCTGCTCCGTCGCCGTCGCGCCGCCCGGAGCGGTCGGAGCGCACCGAGCGACCCGCCGCCACGCCGGACCGCACGCGCCTGCAACCGGAGCGGATCGCCGCCCGGCCCGCGACGCCGATCGACCCGGAACGATTCCGCTTCGTCGCCTCTCGCGATGAGGATCAATCGTACGCTCGCGAGGAAGTCGCCGAGCGCGAGCCGTCAACGACGAGCGCGCCGGGCCTGCTGCCGCCGATGTTGAGCACGCAGGTGGGGGCGCTCCTCTCCCGCTACCAGGAGACGGGCACCGTCGCCACCCCGGTCGATGTGCCGCTCACCCGTCGGGCCCCGATGCGGGCGCGCCGCGAGGAGCGGGTCGTTACCGAGGACGCGAATGCCGCGACGCCGGAAAGCCGGAGCGAGCGGGCGCGTACCTTCGGGCGCGGCGGGTCGTCGGTCGACACTCCCGCCACGGGAGATGCGACGACCGGCGTCATCACGAAGATCGTCAAGGCGCGCGGCTTCGGCTTCCTGCGGGACGGGTCGGGCACCGAGCGCTTCTTCCATCGCAACGATGTCAGCGGCGCGGACTTCGATACCCTCACCGTCTCGCAATCCGTCCGGTTCACCCCGGACCCGACCGCCAGCGGCCCTCGGCCCATCGCCCGCGCGGTCGAGCCGATCGCGTCGTAACGAAGAACTGAGGACGGAGAGCGGGGAGGTGGTTGCATGCAATCACCTCCCCACACTTTTTCCGGCATCGGTAGCGAGACACATAGGGTATACTCCGCCGATGGATGATGGGCGACGACGAATGACGAGAGAAGGGCGGATGCGTGGCGGCAAATGAGCAACGGACCAGGGCGCGACTCAATCTGCTCTCCTCACTCAAGTATCGGGATAGCCGGGTCTTCTGGTTCGGGACGACGTTCGCGAGCATCGCGCAGGCGGCCTTCCTCGTCTCCGCCGGCTGGCTCGCCTTCCAACTGCACGGCAGCGGCGCGGTCGGTCTCGTCACCTTCGCGACGATGCTCCCGCTTGCTGCTCGCGACACCGGTTGGTGGCCTGCTGGCGGACCGGATGGACCGGCGCTCGCTGGTGATCGGCGCGGAGATCGTGCAGTGCGCCGTCGCGCTCGTGCTCGGCATCCAGACGGTGCTCGGGGCGATGCCGCTGGCGGAACTCGTGCCGCTCGTCTTCCTCTCCGGCATCGCGCGGGCGGTCGAATTGCCGACCGTGCAGACGATGCTGCCGAACCTCGTCCCGCCCGATGAACTGCTGAACACCTTCGCGATGAATGGCCTCGGCACGCTCGGCTCGCGCTTCGTCGGCCCGGCGGCGATGGCGCCGGTGCTCGCGACGCGCGGCGCGGGGCTGGCCTTCCTGATTATCGCCGTGCTCTATCTCCCCGCCCTCGCCTTCGTGCTGCGCGTGCCGCGGATGCCGCGCGCGGACCTCGCGATGGTCGAGCGTCGCGAGCAGATCCGCGAGGGTGGGCGGTACATCCGGCAGCGGGGGATCATCGCGCTGCTGCTCGGCGTCGTCGTGCTCCACTGCTCGCTGACGATGGCCTTCGACTCGACGCTGCCGCTCTTCGCCAAGCAGAATCTGCGCGGCGACGGCGCGATCTACTCATCGCTCGTCTCGGCCATCGGCCTGGGAGCGATCGCGGCGAGCCTGCTGCTGGCGGGCGTCCGCTCGCCCTCGATGCGGGGCACGCTGCTCTTCGTCGGGGCGATCGCGAGCGGCGCGGCGACCGCGCTGATGTCGACGGCGAGTGTCTGGGTGTTCGCGATGCTGGCGATGTTCGCGGTCGGCGCGTCGCAGGCGCTCTTCATGACGCTC
Organism: uncultured Chloroflexia bacterium; assembly: GCA_963847195.1. Classification (GTDB taxonomy): domain Bacteria; phylum Chloroflexota; class Chloroflexia; order Thermomicrobiales; family JALYUS01; genus JALYUS01. The sequence goes on from CAWJZC010000010.1 coordinate 462,982, forward strand.
GCCATCACCCTCGTGCAGGAGGCGGTGCCGGATGCCCTGCGGGGCCGCGTGACGGGCTCTTCATCATGAGCGCGGGCGGCATCATGTCCTTCGGCAACCTCGCGAACGGCTACCTCGCGGACCGCTTCGGCGCGTCGCCCGTGCTCGGCCTGCCCGCCGTCGTCTTCGTCGATGCTCGTCCTGCTCATCAGCGGCCTGCGCCCGACGCTCCGCCGCCTCTACGAGGAGGGGCGATTGCCCGCCGACCGCCTCGATAGCGGTGCCGGCCGGCATCGGGGACGGCTGAGTCAGGCCTCACCCACCTGCCCGGAGGGCACCGCTCTCGATCGCAGAGAGAACACGGTACGCGCTACGTTCTGTAGAGCGATGGAGGGGAAGCAATACGATTACTCGTTGCTCATTGCTGGCTGAGATCGAAGACGAGTTCCATCGGCGCCCACCATTCGTCCGGGGATGCTTCCGGGGCGCGCTCCTGCAAGGTCGCCATCAGTTCGTTCCACTCGCGCGATTTCGGGTCCTCATTGACGCGCACGAAATCCCGGCGCGGCTCGAAGGCATCGTCCGTCTCGATGTACATGAACATTCGCCGCTCGCGCAGGAAAATCTTCATCTCCCGCACACCGACCGCGCGCAGCCGCGCGAGTCACCTCCGGCCAGACGGCGCGATGATAGTCCATATAGGAGGCGATTTTCGCCGGATCGTCTTGCAGGCAGAGTGTCAGCCCGTACGCCTTCATCGGTCGCCTCCGTCGGACCTCGAAGTGAGTGACCCGGACGAAGCGGAAGCGACTGCTACGTCAACGTGGCGCCGGTGGTCGGTGCCCTGCGAGACATCGCGCACCGCCTGGAGCAGTCGCTCCGCCGTGAAGGGCGTCGGGAGCGGCAGGACATCCGGCGCGTCTTCGATTTTCTCGCGCGCTTTGGCGTCCGGGTTGGCGCTGTAGAGGATGACCGGCAATTGCGGCCGATAGGCCGCGAGGCGGATCGTCGCCATGACGATCGGCGTATCCACATCGAATGCATCGTCGTCCGCACCGAGCAGGATGATCGACGGCTGAAGCGTCGGCGCTTCGACGAGGAAAGTCGCGCGGGAGAGATAGCCGCGCACCGTATAGTCGGCTGCCATCAGGGTCTGCATCGACGAAATCATGCACCGCTTGCCGCCCGTCCACGACGGCAATAACGCCCGTAGCCATTGTGCTCCCCATCTCCCCGTTTGGCGCGCGATAACCCCACCGCGCGATGCATCCCTCGATTTATGAACCGACGCGGAAGTATAGCAGATCGAGATGCCACCGCTCCGCCTCACGAATCTGCGTGCATGTCGGCGGATGGGCCTTCGGGGATCGCCCTCATGAGCGCCGATCAACTGCTCGCGCGGCGGGTAAGGGCTTCGATTTCGGGGTGATCGCCATCGCTTCGTCGATAACGCGCCCTCGCAGCGTTTCGTAGTGTCTCCATACCAGATCGCAGCGAGTGACTTCTAGGAAAGCCCCCCGCTCGCAATGGCGCGGACTTTCAGGACGCCGTAGAGAATATCGAAGGTCGGGGTCGGCACGCCGAGCGCCTTGCCGCGGCGGACGACCGTGCCCGTCAATTGCTCCAACTCGACGCGGTTGCCGCGCTCGTAGTCGATGGACATGGAGGTCTTCTGCTCGTAGAGGAATCGCCAGATCACATCCATCGCCGTCTGCGCCGCGTCGTCCGGGAGGGCGACACCGGAGGCGCGCCCGACGGCGATGCACTCGTCGATCAGCGTCCGGTAGAGCGCCTCGCCCTCCGGCGTCTCGCGGATCGGGCCGCAGGGCATCTGGCAGACACTCGTCATCGTCGCGTGCGGCGCCTGCATGACGAACTTCTGCCAGAGCGCGACGCGCGAGTCCGGCGCGACCTCCGTATCGACGCCCGCCTCGCGCAAGGCAGCGGCGATCCGCTCCACACGAGGCGTCACGCCACCCGCGAACTCGCCGAAAACGACGCGGCGCAGCGTGCCCATCTGCTCGATCAGCCCCGGCTCCGCGAGCGTGGAGCGGATGAAGGTCGTCCCGGCCAGCACATGCTCCGGGCCGAGGATCTCCGCCAGTTGCTCGGCGCTGTCCACGCCGTTGAGCACCGTCAGCACCGCCGTCTCCGGGCCGATGATGGGGCGGAGCGCCGTCGCGGCCGCCTCGGCGTCGTACCCTTTGACGGTGAAGAGGACGAGGTCGAAGTCTCCCGTCGCCTCGTCGCGGCGCGGCGACGGCGTTGACGGGCGAGAGCCGGTAGGTCTGCTCGTCGGTGCGCACTTCCAAGCCGCGCTCGCCGCATCGCCGCCAGATGCGCCCCGCGCGCCACAAAGGTCACGTCGTGCCCGTGATGCGCCAGGATACCGCCGAAATAGCCGCCCAACCCGCCGGAGCCCATCACCAACACGCGCATCGTTTGCCCTCCTCGTCGCTTTGATGGTAGCTGGACTCAGCCTGCGCCCAGATACGCGCGCGAAAGCCTGCGCTACCAATATTCCCCGGCCCTCATCTCGATGCACCAGTGTACGGTGCAGGGCAGGGCTTTCATAGCCCCTTGCTCCACTCCCGCCTGCGCCACGGCGCGCAGGCGGCGGAGGGTGGCGTTCCAGTAGCGGGAGACGGTGCGCGGCGTGATGCCGAGGCGGGTTGCCACCTCTCGCGTGCCGAGTCCTTCGCGCAGGCGGAGGAGGAAGATTGCCCGCTCGGGGGCGGGGAGACTCGCGACGAAGGCCGGGAAATCGACGCCGTACTCGTGCCAGGCGACGGGCGCATGGACGCGCGGCGGCGCGACGACCGTCCGCTCCTCGCGGGCGTGCCAATCGAGATCGGACGTGCGGCGGCGCTCGTAGGCGCGGAGGATCGTGTGCAAGCGCCAGCGGAATAGGCCGAAGAGGTAGGTCGCGAACCCGGTCTTGTCCGTTTCGGGGCCGGGCCAAGTCGCGACGAGCGTGGTGAAGATCGGGAAGCACTCCTGCACCGCGTCGTCCGGTTCGAGCGACGGGAAGGCCCAGGCCGTCCGGTGCGCCATATGCGCGAGGCGCGGCCCGACCGCCGCCCAGAGCGCGTCGCGGGCGTCGCGGTCGCCGGCCCGTGCCGCCCGCGCCAACTGGCCGAGCCAGATGTCTTCCTCCGGCCGCACCTGCCAGGGCCGGGGCTCGCATGGCGCGCGATCGCTCATAAGGCGGGCGGGGGCGACGGGTCGCGCCCGTGCCCCCCGCGATATTCACCGGCAAGCAGCGCCAGCGCGGGGCGAATGGCCTGGTTGCCGTGCCGGGCGCGGACGGTATCGAGCGCGGCATTGATCCGCTGGAGGCGTTCGGGCCGGTCGCTCAAGAGCGCCAGTTGCGCGCCGCCCGCGCCCAACCCGGCGGCGCGCATGCCGATCAGCCGGATCGCGCCGTTGCCGAGTCCGCGCCAGGCAGGGATCGAAGAGGCTCCATGCCGCATCGAGCAATATCTGCTGGGCATCGGTTGCGGGGAAGATCGTCGTTTGCATGCCCACTGAGCGGAAATTCCCGTCCCGCAGACGCAGCGAGACGACCCGCGCGGCGCAGCCATGCTCGCGCAGTTCCGCCGCCGTCTCGTCGCAGAGGATGGCGAGCGTCGCCCGCAGCAGTGTCCGGTCGCGGCTGTTCTCGCGCAGGGTATGCTCGTGGCCGACCGACTTCATCACATGGCCGACGGTGAGCGGCGTCGCGTCCTCCCCGCGCGCGTGGCGGGCGAGGGCCGGGCCGAGGTCGCCGAAGAGGGCGCGCAACTGCGTCTCCGGCACAACGGCGAGGTCGCCGAGCGTCTTCACCGCGATGGCGTGCAGGGCACGCTCGGTCGCCGGGCCGATGCCGGGCATCGCGCCGACCGGCATCGGCGCGAGGAAGGCCGCCTCCTTGCCGGGCGCGATGGCGCGGAAGCCGTCCGGCTTAGCCGTCTTCGCGGCGATCTTCGCCGTCGTCCGCCCGGTGGCGAGGCCGATGGAGACGATCAGGGCGAGTTCATCGCGCACCCGGCGGCGGATGTCGAGCGCGATCAATTCCGGCGGGCCGCTCACTTCCTCCATCCCGGTCACATCAATCGCCGCCTCGTCCGGCCCCGTCATCTGGACGAGCGGGCTGTACGACAGCAGGATGGCGCGGAAGCGATGGGCGAGCGCCCCGTAATGGCTGCCATCGACCGGCAAGAAGATCGCGTGCGGGCAGCGTCGCTCCGCCTCCGCAATCGACATCCCGGAGCGGATGCCGAAGACGCGCGCCGGATAGGCGGCGGCGCAGACGACCCCCCGGCCGCCCTTCCGCCCGCCGACGATCACCGGCAGCCCGGCCAGTTCCGGTCGGCGGGCGATCTCGGCGGTGGCGAAGAAGGCATCCAAATCGGCGTGCAGGATGGCGCGCGGCCAAACTGCCCTGAGGGCGCCCGTGCCGAGTTTCGGCGTGGGCGGTCGCGGCGGCTGGCCGTCGACATCAACGATTTGCGGGAGCGGGCCGCGAAAAGAGAGCGCAAGCACGGTCATCGGGTTCCTCCTCATGCGTACGAGCAGTCGGCTGGCGCTGTGTGATCAGCGCGCGGCATCATGCCGGAGAGACAGGGAACGCCCCGAAGACTAGAACAAGCGTTCTGAATATACGGAGTGCGACGGGCAAAGTCAAGGTGCATATCCCGGCCGGGATAGGCAGGAGTCGATAGCCGGCAGTAGCCAGCGGGAGAAAAGGCGCTCTCGCCGCACGCTTCGCCGTATGACCTGAGGCACCGTCGTGCAGCACCCGTGGCGCGATTGCCCGGCTGGGTGTCTGGGGAACGGTGCGCGGCCCGTCTGTGGCAGCGACCGATGGATGGCCGCTGCCACGCGCTCCCCTCGCCTAGACCGGCGCGACCGTCGGGGCGCTCCTCGTGCTCGTCGCGCCCGCCTGCCCGATCGTCCGGGCGATCCACACCCCGCCGACGGCCAGCAGGATGCCGCCGAGGTGCGACACGATCGGCGCGCTCGCCACCAGCAGCACGAAACCCAGCGCGAAGAGCACCCCCGACCACCGCGGCAGCGTCCCCGAGCGCCAGATCGCCACGCCGAAGGCCACGCCACCGAGCAGCCCCGCGATGATCGCGGCGATCAGCGTCGCCAGGACCGCCCGCCCGAAGTTGCCGCCCGAGAGCTTGGCGAGCACCCCGCTCGCGCCCGCGTCCCCCGACCGGTACACGTCGGCCGCCACCGCCGAGGCGAGCGTGAAGGCGCCGAAGGCGGCCAGCAGCAACCCGACGCTCACGACGCTCAGCACCAGCCCCACCAGCGCGGCGCCGCCGGTGCGCCCGCCCGCGAGCCAGGCGTAGAGCGCGAAGAGGCCGAAGATGAGCGCGATCGTGGCGAGAATATAGACGATCCCGCCGCCGAGCCCCAGGACGCTGCTGGCGGCGTCCGCGGCGCCCTTCGGATCGGTGTCGATATCGGGATTCGGGCCAGCCATCCAGAGGGTGAAGATGATCGTCGGCACGATGCCCGCGACCGGGATGAGCCATGCACCCCAGCGGATGGGCGCTCCGGGAGCGGATCGCTCGGATTGCGGAGACATCATAGGAAAACCTGCCTTTCCATGCGCTGCCCCTGGCAGCCGTCTACATGTGTGAGGAGGAGACCCAGTACAAAATTTCAGATCGGCATGAGCGCCCCCTTTCTCGCAATCATGTCGGTGATCATCGTGGCGTCGCATGTGGCTGTTGCCCGGTATAACGCGCCAACGTCGCCGGCGGTTACGATGGCGACAAATCTGTGCGTCGGCTCAAACGGGGGGCATGATAGCGAGCGTCCGGGCGGTCGTCGGTGCCTCCGATCATACGGCGAGGTGTCTCTCGCCGGGCTTAATCGCTCGCCCCCTTCTCGCTATTGGCTACCAACTCCTGCCTACTTCTCCCCACCCTCTCGACAGGTGTACGTTCACTGTGTATAATCTGCATCATGCCGGTGGGGGAGCAGCGGGCCGGAAACGAACACAAATTGACGCGGCGGGGAGCGAAAAGGGATGGCGACGATGCAGCCGATGCACGGGAGCAGGGTGTGGCAGGCGGTGCTCGAGGATTTGCACGGCCGCACGCCGCGCGGCTCCTACGAGACATTCCTGCGTAGCACGGAGATCGCGGCTTTCGATGCCGACGACGCCCGCCTGACCGTCGCCGCGCCGAACACCTTTGTGCGCGAGCAATTGGAGAAGCGATTCCACGGATCGATTGTCCGCTCGTTGCGCGGCATCCTCGGCTACGAGGTCGAGGTAGATTTCACCGTCCTCGGCCGCCCGGCGGCGAATGGCGCGACCACGACCAATGGCGCCGTCCCGGATGGTCAGGGCGGCGACATTCCGGCCATTGCCCCCTCGCCGAAAAGTACGATGCACGCCCAGCACTATCAGCAACCGGAGCTCGCCGCGACGCCCGCGCATGGTCTCAACCCGCGGTATACCTTCGAGCATCTGATCATCGGCGGCTTCAACCGGATGGCGGCGGCGGCGGCGCTATCCGTCTCAGAGGAGCCGGGACGCTCGTACAACCCGCTCTTCCTCTACGGCGGCGTCGGCCTCGGCAAGACGCACATCCTCCACGCGATCGGCCATATGGTGATGGAGCGGACGCCCGGCTGCCGCGTCCTCTATGTCTCATCGGAAACCTTCACGAACGAGATGATCAACGCGATCCGCGAGAATCGCAACGAGGAATTCCGCACCCGCTACCGGACGATCGACGTGCTCCTGATCGACGATATTCAGTTCATCGCGGGTAAGGAGAGCACGCAGGAGGAGTTCTTCCACACCTTCAACGCGCTGGTGCTGGCGGGGAAGCAGATCGTCATGACGAGCGACCGCCATCCGAAGGTGATGATCGCGCTGGAGGACCGGCTGCGCTCCCGCTTCGAGGGCGGCCTGACGACCGATGTGCAGTCACCGGACCTCGAATCGCGCATGGCGATCCTCCGCCAGCGGGGTGAGGAGGCCGGCGTCCATGTGCCGACCGAGGTGGTGGATTACATCGCGCACAAGATTCAGTCGAACGTCCGCGAGTTGGAGGGGGCGCTCAATCGCATCGTCATGATGGCGCGGATGAACGGCGTCGCGGTGACGATGGACGTGGCGACGCAGGCGCTCAATGACGTGGCACTCAACAACCGCCGCCGCCTGATTACGCCCGCGCGCATCGTCGAGGTGATCGCCAAGTTCTACAACGTCTCCGAGAAGGATATGCGCGGCAAGGGCCGCTCCAAGGACATCGTCGTGCCCCGGCAGGTGGCGATGTACATCATCCGGCAGGAGACCGACCGCTCGCTCGCCGAGGTCGGCGTGGAACTCGGCGGCCGGGATCACACCACCGTCATCTACGGCGCGGAGAAGATCGAGCAAGCAATCGAGACGAGCAACCAACTGCGCCAGGAGGTCCTCACTATCCGCGAAATGCTCTACGCGGACTGAGAGCGGGATTGAATCACGGTGACGAGCGGGTCGGCGTGGCGGTGGATGAGTTTCCAGTCTGTGCCCTCGCGACGAAAGATTTCGGTGACGCGGAGGGCTTTCGGGGCAAAGTCCCGCTCGCCGGTCGGGCGGACGCTGCCGCGTTCGATGGCGACGGTGTAGGCGAGGTCGGCGGTGACGTGGCAGGCGATCAGTTCGACCTGCACCGCGCCCTCGGCGTTCGCCGCAGCCGCCCAGGTATAGCGGTCGTCTACCGCCGCCCATCCCCGCTCGTAGCCGCCGAAGCCGCCGAACATCGTGATCGCGTCGCTTTGCGTCGCCTGCGCCTTCCACGGTGCGGGATCGCCGTTGAAGAAGGCGGTGGTCGCCTCCTGCCGCCGCGCGAGGAATGCGCGGAACTCCTGCTCGATAGATGCCGACGACATTCCGTATCCCCTCCCGATTCCTATACGTCTCCGTTACCCGCCAGCGCGTTGGGTGCCGCGTCATTCGCCGCGTCGTCGGCGCGTGCCAATATGCCGAAGCGGTGGAGTTGCTCGCGCGTGCCGGTGGCGACGAGGGTATCGCCCGCATTGATCCGCAGTTGCGGGGACGGGTTGGCGAGCAGTGTACCGTCGAACTTCTTGATCGCGATGATCGCCGCGCCCGTCTCGACGCGGATCATCACATCGCCGATCTGCCGCCCGATCAACGGGCTTCCGGCGCGGATGGTCGCCTCCTCCAGGTAGAGTTCGAGGTGGCTGTGGCGACCGATCACCTCGACGACGTTCGTCATCTGCGGCTCGATCACCATCTCCGCGAGGCGTCGCCCGGTCAGGCTGTACGGGCAGAGGACGCGGTTCGCCCCGGCACGGACCAGCTTCGGCTCGACGGATTCCTCGCTCGCCCGCGCGACGATGAAGAGCTCGGCGTGCAACGAGCGGCAGGAGAGCGTGATGTAGAGGTTCGCGGCGTCCGAATTGAGCGCGGTGACGACCCCTCTGGCGCGCTCGACGCCCGCCTGGATCAGGACGATGTCTTGCGTCGCGTCGCCCAGCACGGCATTGAAGCCCGCCGCGCGGCACTGCTCGACGAGCGCCGCGTCCTGCTCGATGACGACGAATGGCCGCCCTTCGCGCGCCAGTTCCAGCGCGACATTCATCCCCACCCTCCCGTAGCCGCAGACGACGAAATGGTCCCGCAGCCGCTCGATCTCGCGCGCCATCCGCCGCTCCTTCACCACGCTCCGAAAAAACCGCTGCTCGATGAACGCCTCCGCAAGCCCGCTGAAGACATACGCGGCGGTCGTCACGCCGACGAAGATCAAACCGATATCGAAGATGCGCCCGGCGGTATCCAACGGATGCACTTCGTCGTAACCGACCGTCGTGAGAGTGATCGTGGTCATGAAGAGCGCGTCGAGCAGCGACCATCGCTCGATCAGCATGAATCCGACCGTGCCGACGATGAAGACGAGCGCCAGCAGGAGCAGGCCGGAACGGACATGGTTGATGCGTTGCGTGAGCGGGCGGGGATTGGCATCCATCCGGCGTCACCCCTCATCTGTCGTGGTGCATCGCGTCATCGGGCGCGGCGGTATCTTACCGGACGCGGAACCGCCGCACCATCGCTTCATCCACCTCGACGCCGAGCCCCGGCCCATCGGGCACGGCGATGGAGCCGTCAACCATCGCGAGATGCGTCGTGCAGAGCGTGTTGAGCAGCGACGCGGAGGAGACGTTGTATTCGAGGTAGCGCGAGTTCATCAGGTAGGCGTTGAGGTGGAGCGACGCCGCCTTCAGGAGGTCGGAGAGCCAGGCGTGCGGCACGCAGTCGATCTGCTTGCGCGTCGCGAAGTCGGCGATCTGCTTGCCGACGGTCAGGCCGCCGCAGCGCGAGAGGTCCGGCTGCAAGACATCGACGCGCCCCTCCGTCGCCAAGCGCTCGAACTCGTCGATCCCCGCCAGTTGCTCCCCTGCGGCGAGGCGGAGCCGCGTCGTATGCTCGGAGAGCATGCGATAGCCGTCGATATTCTCGGGGTGCAGGCAGTCTTCGAGCCAGACGACGCCGAGCGCTTCCAACTCCTCGATGACGGCGATCCAGTCCCGCAGCGAGCGCGGGCGGAAGGGATTGTCGTAGGTCGATGCCGTACCAGCCGCCATCGACGAGCAGTTCGATCTCCGGCCCCGCCTCCTCGCGCGCCGCCCGGACGAGCGCGACATCGTGCGCGATGTCGTGGCCGAACGCGCCCCAGCCGAATTTGATCGCCCGAAAGCCGCGCTCCCGATACTCCGCGACCGCCGCCTTCATCGCGTCGGGCGTTGGCCGGAAGAGCGTCGAGGCATATCCCTTGACCTTGTCGCGGTACTTCGCGCCGAGCAGCACATGGACCGGCTGGCCGAATGCCTTTCCCGCGATGTCCCAGAGGGCGATATCGACGCCGGAGATCATCTGCATACCCGCGCCCTGGCGACCGTAATAGGCGAGGAAGCGGTACATCTTCTGCCAGAGCCGCTCGCGCTCCAGCGGGATTCTCGCCGATCAGTGCCGCCCGCAGGGACTCCATGCCGATCTGCCCGCCGGAGGGCGCCTCGACGATTGCCCGGCCAACGTGCGGCTGCGTCTCGATGTCCGCCCACCCGGTGATACCCTCGTCCGTGCTCACCTTGACGAGCGAGAGAAAACGCACGCCATGCGCCTCGCTCGCTTCGGAGGGGTCCGAGTAATCTTTGCCGGTATCGAGCACCATCGCTTCCACATCGGTGATCTTCATTGAGTCCTCCCCCCGGCCTCTTCCCCACCGGGGAAGGGGAGCCCGTCCCTGTACCCGGCGAAGACGATACAGACGGGGCAGCCGGTCTGGATGACCTGGCCGGTGGGGGAGAGCGCGCCCGTCGCCGGGTCAACGCGGAAGGCGACGATGGTGTCGCTCTCCTGATTGGCGGCGTAGAGGAAATTTCCCGATGGGTCGAGGGCGAAGAAACGGGGCATCGCGCCCCCCGACGGCTCCCAGCCGAGCGATGCGAGCGCGCCCGTGGACTGGTCGATGGCGAAGATGGCGATGCTGTCGTGCCCGCGATTCGAGCCGTAGAGGAAGCGGCCGGAGGGCGCGATGGCGATCTCGGCGGTGGTGCTCGCGCCGGTGAAGTCGGGCGGCAGGGCCGAGACGGTCTGTCGCGGGTCGAGCACGCCACCCCCCGCGTCGTAGCCGAAGGCCGTAATCGTCGAATCGAGTTCGTTGATCACGTAGGCGTACGGCAGGCGCGGGTGGAAGGCGGCGTGGCGCGGCCCCGCCCCCGGCCGCGCGGCGACGAACGGCGGGTCGCTCGGCAGCAGCCTGCCGTGCTCGGTATCCAATCGGTAGATGAAGGTACGGTCGAGCCCCTTGTCCGGCACGGCGACGACGCGACCGGCGGGGTCGAAGGGGCAATGATGCGGATGCGGGCTGGCTTGCTCGGTGGGGTGCGGGCCGGGCTCGCCCGTCTGCGCGACGAGATCGCTGCGCGGCCCGAGCGGCCCGTCCGCATTGATCGGCAGGGCCGCCACCACGCCATCGGTGTAGCTCGCCACGACGAGGTAGCGGCCGCTCGCGTCGATGTCCAGATGCACGGGGTTCGCGCCGCCGCAATCCTCGGTGTTCAGGAAGGTCAACCGCCCGGTCTGCCGGTCGATGGCGAAGGCGCTGACCGCGCGGTAGGTATTGCCGCCGTGGACGCAGTAGAGGAACCGCCGGTCGCGATCGACGGTCAGGAACGAGGGATTAGGAACGTCCGCGAGCAATTGGACGCGCGACCATGCACCGGAATCGGCATCGATCCGGTAGACCGCGATCCCCTCGCCGCGCCCTTTGCGGTCCGGTGTCGTGTAGCAGCCGACGTAAGCGAACATAGGCGGGAGCATACGGACGCGCGGCGGGTGCGTCAAGGCTCTTCCTAGCCCCCAGCCCCCTTTCCTCGCAGGGAAAGGGGAGATGAAACGAGAGAGCGACGTATTTGTATCAGTCTCCCTTCCTGAGCCGGGAGGGGGCGGGGGTTCGGTAGGCGCGGCGTTCAATCCAAAAGGCGCGACACGCCGTACTGGTTAAATGCGGATTGGGTTTTGGCGTTTGGCACCGGGCGTCGGTGCGCAGACAACAGAGGAGGGTCTCTCATGCAGCACTCGGGGATGGTGATCAGCCGCCGTCGCGTCGTCACCGCCGCGCTCCTGGCCGTGCCGCTCGCCGGTCTCGGCCGCCTGGCGCTCGGCCAGGGCGTGCAGGCGGCCAACGTGGCGGTGAACATCATGAACTTCAGCTTCCAGCCGACGCCGCTGACCGTCCCGGTGGGGACGACGGTGGTCTGGACGAACCAGGACACGGCGCCGCACACGGCGACGAGCGACCCGGGCAGCGCGTTCGCGTTCGACACGGGGATGCTGCAGAAGGGGCAGTCCGGCAGCGTCACCTTCACCACGGCCGGTTCGTTCCCGTATCACTGCACCGTCCACCCGAACATGCACGCGATGGTCGTCGTGACTGGTGGCAGTGCGCCCGCCGCACCCGCCGCACCCGCCGCGCCCGCACCCGCCGCGCCGGCTGCCCCGGCGCCGGCTGCACCCGCGCCATCTGTCGCGCCGCCGCCCGCGCCGCCGCGCACTGGCGGGGGCGATGAGGCGCACTATGCCCGCCGCCTCGGCGACGGATAAAATCGACGCCCCGTCGCGGCGTTCGCAGACGTGAGCATGTGGGCCGTGGAATCGTTGTTCCACGGCCCCTTCCATGTCCCCCTTTCGATGCAACGACAGGCGCATTCCATACCATGCATGTGTGCCGGTGGATCGATACGTGCGTGCGCGACCGCGTTATAGCGGGTACGATAGCCGGCGAACCGCACCGATCTTGTGGGAGACGTAATGGGGTACCCGGAGATGCAACAGACGAGGAGCGGGCACATCTTCAGCCGGATCGATGATCGACGCGCGTCGCTCCTGCGCGCCGCGCTCGTGCTCGCCGTGCTCGTCGGGGCGCTCTGCCAGATCGTCGGGCCGGGCAACGCTGGCGAAGCGGCGCCCCCTCCATCTCCCGCTACCGTCGTACCGGCACCGCCGGTACCGCGCTACGTGCGGCGTCTGGGCGATGCCGCGCCCCTGCCGCCCCGCGCCGGGCAGCCCGTGCGCCTGAAAATCCCCTCAATCGGCGTCGATGCCCCGGTGGAGCAGGTCGGCAAGACGCCGGACGGCGCGATGGACGTGCCCAAAGACTTCTCCGACACCGCCTGGTATCAACTCGGCCCGCGCCCCGGCGAGGCGGGCAATGCGGTGATCGATGGCCACGTCGATTCGACGACGGGCAAGGCGATCTTCTACGACCTGCGCAAGCTCGTCCACGGCGACCAGATTACCGTCGTCGGCGATGACGGCGTGGAGCGTCACTTCGTCGTCAGCGACACGGCCACCTACGCGACGCAGGACGTGCCGCTCGCCCGCGTCTTTGGCCCTGCCACGGGCGCGCACCTCAACCTGATCACCTGCGATTCCAATACCACCTTCAACCAGACCACACATTCGTACGACGGCAATCTCGTCGTCTACGCCGATGCGACGCCGTGATCTCGTAGCGCGGCCCCGATGCCTCCCGGATGCAGCGCCTCCATCGCCTTTGCACCGATTGTGCGATGCATGATGGCGGGGCGCGGCACGACGATCATGGAACATGCGGATCGGGGACACTTATGCATCGTGCGCCGCCACGCGCCCATCTTCTCGCGATCATCCTCACGCTCGCGGCCATGTCGCTGATGCCACGGACGGTCGCGGCGTACGACTGGCCGACCTTCAGGGGGTCGTCGCCGTATCAGGGCGACAACGACCAGGAGACGGCGCTCACGGCGACGAATGTCGGCGGTCTGCGCCCACTCTTCCAGGCGACGCTGCCTGCGGTCGCGGACGGGGTGCCCGTCTTCCTCGGCGGGGTGGCGACGCCAACAGGCACGCACGACATGCTCTTTGTCACGACCCGCGCCGGGCAGATCGTCGCGCTCGATGCCCACGACGGGACACAGCACTGGCAGCAGGCGTACGGCCCCGGCGATTGCGCGATCAATAGCGGCGCGAGCGCCTGCTACACGACTTCTTCCCCCGCCATCGACCCGAACAAGCAGTTCGTCTACAGCTACGGCCTCGATGGCTACGTGCATAAATACGCGGTCGGTGACGGCACGGAGAGCACCGACGGCGGCTGGCCCGAATTGGTGACGCGCAAAGGCTACGATGAGAAAGGTTCCTCGGCGCTGAATATCGCCACCGCCCGGAGCGGTGCGAGTTACCTGTACGTCGCGCATGCGGGCTATCCCGGCGACCGTGGCGACTACCAGGGGCATCTGACGACGATCGATCTCGCGGACGGCACGCAGCATGTCTTCAATGCCGCGTGCAGCGACCAAAGCGATGTCCACTTCTTCCCGAGCGGGCAGGGGCCGGACTGCGAGGCGGTGCAGACGGCGATCTGGGTCCGGCAGGCGGTCGTCTACGACCCTGATACCGACCGAATCTACACCGTAACGGGCAACGGCGCATTCGACGGCGCGCACAACTGGGGCGAGTCGGTTATCGCCCTCAACCCGGATGGCACCGGCGCCAATGGCGGCCCGCTCGACAGCTACACGCCGCCCAACTACGAGGCGCTGACGAGCCGGGACGCCGACCTCGGCAGCACCGCTCCGGTGATCCTGCCGACGCCGCCCGGCAGCGCGATCCCGCATCTCGCCGTACAGGGCGGCAAGGACGCCAAGCTGCGCCTACTGAACCTCGATAACCTCAGCGGCCAGGGCGGGCCGGGGCACACGGGCGGCGAGATTGGCCCGCTCGTGGACGTGCCGCAGGGCGGGCAGGTGCTCACCGCCCCGGCGGTCTGGATCAATCCCGCCGACAATAGCGTCTCGGTGATCGTCACGAACGGGAGCGGCATCTCCGCCTTGCAACTGGTAACCGGCGACGATGGCATACCCGGCCTGCGACCGCTCTGGCAGAACCCAGGCAGCGGCACCACGCCGATCGTCGCCAATGGCGTCATCTACTACGCGGGCAGCGGCACCTTGCACGCCCTCGACGCCGCCACCGGGAACGAACTCTGGCACGATACCATCGGCAGCATCCACTGGGAGAGCCCCATCGTCGCCAACGGCATCATCTACATCACCGACGGCAGCGGCCACCTGACCGCCTACGGCGTGTGAGGCGCGTGCGACGGACATTCCTTTATTCCTATCCCCTGCTGTGATTGACGCCTGTTTGCGGGGCGTGCGACACTCGCGGGCACTGGCTGAGAGACGCGAAAGAACGAGGAGGGACAGGCGATGGTCCGAGTAGCGATGATCGGCACGGGCGGCGTGGCCGTCCAGAACCACATTCCGGGCATCCGTACGCATCCGCAGGGGGAGGTCGTCGCGCTCTGCGACCCGAACCCGCAGGCGCTCGCCAACGCCAGCCAGGCGTCCGGCGTGACGCGCACGTACGGCGACTGGCAGGAGGTGATCGCGCAGGACGACATCGACGCGGTGGTGATCGCCACGCCGAACAACCTGCACATGCCGATTGCTATCGCGGCGGCGCAGGCGGGCAAGCATGTGATGAGCGAGAAGCCGCTCGGCCTCAACTACGAGGAGACGGAGGCGATGGTCGCGGCGGTGACGCACGCGGGCGTCGTCAACATGACCGCCTTCACCTACCGCTTCGTCCCGGCGATGCGCTACATGAAGCATCTCGTCGATCAGGGTGTCGTCGGCGTACCGTACCACTTCCGCGTCAACCGCCTGCAGGATTGGGGCGACCGCGCCGTCGGCTGGCGGCAAGTGAAGGCGCTGGCGGGCTCCGGCGAACTGGGCGACATGCTCTCGCACCGCATCGACTACGGCCATTATCTGCTCGGCCCGATTGGCCGCGTCGTCTCGCAGATGCGCCAGTACCTCACCGAGCGGCGCGCCCCGGACGGCTCGGCGCAGGCGTCCGACGTGGACGACTGGGTCGCCTTCCTCGGCGATTTCGTCAACGGCACGACGGGCGTCTTCGAGAGCACGAAGATGGCGGCCGGGCGCGGCTTCTACCTCTACAGCCAGGACTACGTCGAGATCAACGGTTCGGACGCCTCGCTCGTCTACTTCCTCAGCACGCCGTTCCAACTGATGGTCGGCAAGACGGGCGGCAATCTGGAGACGGTGCAATTGCCGGAGGAATTCTTAAAAGTGCCCGGCTCCCCGCGCGACCCGCACCAGGGCGACCCGTTGCAGGTCTTCCGCTACGACCAGTCGTTCGAGTTCATCCAGGCAATCGTCGAGGGCCGCCCCGCCTCGCCGGACTTCCACGACGGCTCGCGCGCCCAGGCGGTGATGGACGCCGTCATCCTCTCGGCAACCAATCGCCAGTGGGTCCATGTCCCCGGCGCGGAGGTGGCATGATGGCAGGCGGATTGACGGGAAAAGTGACGCTCGTCACCGGCGCGGGGAGCGGCATCGGGCAGGCGGCGGCCGTCCGGCTGGCGAAGGAGGGCGGCGCGTTCGTCCTCGTCGGGCGGCGCGAGGCGAACCTGAGGGAGACCGCCGGGATGCTCGGCGGCGTCGATGTACTCATCCAATCGGCCGACATCGCCGACCCGGCGGCGGTGGACGGCGTGATCGCGGCGACGCTGGAGAGATACGGGCGGCTCGATCTGCTCGTCAATGCGGCGGGCCTGAACGTGCCGAAACGCTCGCTGGCGGACTCGTCCATCGAGGATTACCAGACGGTTCTCTCGACGGACCTGAGCGGCGCCTTCTACCTGACGCGCGGTTTCTTGCCGACGATGCGGCAGCAGGGCGGCGGCACGGTGATCAACATCGTCTCGGACTCCGGCTGGCGCGGCAACAACTTCGCGGGCGTCGCCTACATCGCGGCGAAGTTCGGCCTGCGCGGCCTGACCGAGGCGATCAACGCCGAGGAGCGGCAGCACGGCATCCGCGCGACCGCGATCTACCCCGGCGAGGTGAATACGCCGATCCTCGACCGCCGCCCCGTCCCCCCGCCTCCCGAGGCGCGCGCCAAGATGCTCCAAGCCGAGGACATCGCGGAGTGCGTCGCCCTCGCCGCCCTCCTCCCGCCCCGCGCGATCATCGAGGACCTCGTCGTCCGCCCCGCCATCCAGGACTGGGTCAGCCGTCGATAAGGGAGGTTGAACCACAGAGACACAGAGGGCACAAAGAGGGAAGGAGGACAAAAAGATGAATATCCTCCCGTCCGCATCCCCTCTGTGCTCTCTGTGTCTCTGTGGTTCGAACGTTTTTGGAGGGATATATGCAGGTGATGAGGGTGACGGAGGAGAAGCGGGCGCGGAGTGACAATCCGGCCTTCGTGGGGCCGGTGCTGACGCAGGATGTGGTGAGCGACGCGATGGCGGCACTGCTGCGGGTGACGGAGGTGACGTTCCCGGTGGGGACGCGCAACAAGTGGCACAGGCACGCGGCGGATCAGGTGCTGATCGTCACGGCGGGGCGGGGGATCATCGCCACCGAGTCGGAGGAACGGACGATCACGCCCGGCGATGTCGTGCTCATCCCGGCGAACGAGAAGCACTGGCACGGCGCGACCGCCGAAGAGGCGATGACCCACTACGCCATCCTCACCCCCGGCCCGATGACCGTCCTCGAATAAGAGACGCACGTGAACCGTTAAGCCGCCACGGACGCCAAGCGGGAAGAAAAGAAAGGAATTCTTCGTTCCTTGGCGCTCTTGGCGGTTCTATCCCCAGGAAGGTTGTTGTGACCGAGGACCGGATGATCCATCTTGACGCGGCGGATTTTACACCGGCCCTGCGCGCCGAGTTGGACAGGATGGTCGCGGCGACATTCCGGGGCGGCAATCAGCCCGGTCGCGTCTGGGCGCCCGCAACCTATCACTTCCTGCTCATGCGCGGCGAGACGGTGATCGGGCATGTCGGCGTTCACCGGCGCGAGATCGCAGTGGGTGGCCGCGTCGTGGGCGGTGGCGGGGATCGTCAAGGTCGGCGTCGTGGCGGCGTTGCGCGGTCACGGTCTCGGCAGCCGCCTGCTCGCCTTCGCGGACGACACGCTCGCGCGCCGCAGGGGCGGGACGATCTCGGCCTGCTCGTGACGAGCGAGGATCGCCTGGGCTACTACGGCCGCCTCGGCTGGGAGCGCATCGCCGGCCCGGTCTCGTATGAGGATCGCGGCGAAACGAAAGTCGGAGACCTTCCCCGTCCTGCTCCTGCCCCTCCGCGCCAGCAAAGCACGACCTCGCCCCGTGGTATGACGGCCCGATCGACCTCGCCGGCCCGCTCTGGTAAAGGGACGTTGACACGCGGCGCGAGCCCTTAAAGCGTGGCGGCTTCGTCGGGCGGTTTGGTGTAGGGGAGGGTAAAGATGAAGGTGCTCCCCTTGCCGGCCTCGGAGTCCACCCAGATCGCGCCGTCGTGCGCCTCGATGAGGGCCTTGGTGATGTAGAGGCCGAGGCCGAGGCCCTGCACACCGAGGGTGAGCGCCCCTTCGGCGCGATAGAAGGGACCGAAGAGGCGCGGCAGGGCCTCCGGGATGATGCCGATACCCTGGTCACTGACCGAGACGCGCGCCTCGTAGCCGCGATCCTCGACCCGCAGGACGATCTCGCCGCCGTCCGGCGAGTATTTGATCGCGTTGGACAGGAGGTTCTGCATCACCTGCGCCAGCCGGTCGCCGTCCCACCAGCCGATGAGCGGCCGGTCGGGGAGGTCCGCCCGCAGGGTGTGGCCCGTCGCCAGCGCCCGCGTCTGCTCGACGGAGCGGCGTGCCAGCGCGACGAGATCGACCTCGCTGCGCGTGAGGTCGAGCCGCCGCGATTCCAGCCGCACCACATCGCGCAGGTCGTCGACGAGCCGTTCCATCAGATTGGCCTGGCTGACGATCACCTCCATGCCGCGCGGGTCATAGGCGGCGCGCCGCAGCATCAATTGGGCGTACCCTTTGAGCGAGGTGAGCGGGTTGCGCAGTTCGTGGGTGATCATCGCGATGAAGTCGCGCTGCATCCGCTCCTGCACGCGGCGGGCGGAGATATCGCGCCAGGTGCCGAGATACACATCGCCCGTCGGCAGGGAAACGGTCGTCAGATAGCCCTCGACGGGCACGACCGTGCCGTCCTTGCGCCGCCACTCCGATTCGCCGCGCCACATCCCCTGCTGCTCGAACTCGCGGTGCCACTGCCGCGCGCGCGCGGGGTCGGCGGAGAGGTCGCCGACGCGCATCCGGCGCAACTCCTCGACGGTGTAGCCCGCCAGGTCGGTGAATGCCGGGTTGCCGTCCAGGTATCGACCGTCTGTGTCCATGACAACGACCGCGTCGCCGACGCCATCGAAAAGCTTGCGGAAACGTTCCTCGGAGGATTGCGCCGTCCGGTAGAGGCGCGCATTCTCGACGGCGATCGCGGCGCGGCGCGCCAGTTCCTCCGCCAGCGCAAGGTCCGTTGTGTCGTACCGGCGGCCCGATTCCGCCGCCACGAATGAGATCGCACCGAGCGCCTGCTCGCGCGCGATGAGTGGAACGATCATCACCGAGCTCATGCCGAGCGCGCGGATGATGCGCAGGTGCTCCGCGTCTCGCGCGCCGGCGACGAGCATGCCGTCGGTCAACGTCGATACCAGCACGGACGTACCGGAGTGGATCACGCCCGGTATCCCGCTCTTCTCAGCCGGATCGGGCGGGTATCGCTGGCGCACCTCGTGGGCCAGTTGCACTTTCTCGGGGTCGACATGCGCGACCGCGACCGGCCGGAAGGCGTCACCATCCACCATCTCGACGGCGCACCAGTCCGCGATCGCCGGGACGGCGAGGCGCGTCACCTGCTGGAGCGTCGTCTCGTAATCGAGCGAACCGGCGAGCAGCGCGCTCGCCTCGGTCAGGAATCGCAGCGACTCCTCGACATGCCGGCTCTCCGTGATGTCGCGGAAGATGTTGACGGCGAACTGCACGCCGCCTTGCGCGTCGCGGATCGGTGTCGCCTTGACGATGCTCCAGCGCTCCTCGCCCGTCTCGCGCGAGCGGAAGCGGAGGATGATTTCCGGAGACTGCTCGCCGAGCAGCGCCCGCCGACCGGGGAGCCGGGCGACATCGATCGGTTGCCCGTCCCCGTCCGTGATGTCGAATTTGGCGCGCGCTTCGTCGGTCGTCGCCGCCATCATCGCGGCGCCGGTGGGATAGCCGCTGTAGCGCGCCGCCGCGTCGTTCGCGTAGATCACCGCGCCGCTCGCATCTTGCACGGTGATGCCGTCCGCGACGCCCTGCAGGACGGCGGCGAGTTGGTCCCGCGATTGGCGCAGCCTCTCCTCCGCCCGCAGGCGCGCGCCGCTCAGATAACTGGTCAGGAGGCCAATGGCGGCGAAGACGGCGATCTGGAAGAGGGCGCGCAGTTCCGCAACCGAGAAGGAGTACGTCGGCGCGAAGAAGAAATAGACGATCGCCACCGCGCCAACCAGCGTCGCCAGTGCGCCGGGGCCGAATCCGCCGTACCAGGCGCTAATGACAATCACCGCCAGATAGAGGACCGCCGGTGTCGCCGCGAAGAGGCTATGGAAGAAGTGCGAGATGAGGATGGCAATCAGGCTGGCGACGACGGGGACGCCATAGCGCCACAGGAGCGGGCGCGCGGACAAAGTCCGTGCCATGGTGAGCAATGTACCATCGCGCTGCCGCACATCGGCCCCCGTACGTCCCCACACGACGCCCGATCCCTTCCGGCCGTCGCGCCCCAAGCATCCCCGGACTGGATTCAGCGTCAGTATCGCGAATTTCCCCGTCGCTGCGCTATGATAGCAATCCCCGGAAGGATGCCGCAACTCTGGTAGCGCAGGCTGAAGCCTGCGCCACCCGGCGACCGTTGACACGGGGAATGCCGCCCGTCGTGAGCGAGATGATCCGATTGACGACCGGCGCGGCGGCGTGTGAGACTGCGTGTATGAACAGCACGCCGATTGTCTATAGCGACCATTACCTCGACCACCACACCGGCCCGCACCCGGAGACCGAGCGACGCCTCGTGGCGATCATCGAGCGGCTCGAAGAGGAGGGGCTGCTCGAAGGCCGCCCACGCCTCGCGCCGGCGAATGCGCCGCGCGAGGCGATCCTCCGCGTCCATGATGGCGCCTATGTGGATGCGTTGGAGCGCTTCTGCGCGGCGGGCGGCGGGATGCTCGAACCGAGCACCACGGTCTCGGCGGAATCGTTCGATGTTGCCCTGCTCGCCGCCGGTGGCGCGATCCGCGCCGTGGACGCGGTGATGACGGGGGAAGCGCGGCGGGCCTTCGCGCTCGTCCGCCCGCCCGGCCACCACGCGACGGCGGAGATGGGCATGGGCTTCTGCCTCTTCAACAACAGTCGCCGTCGCCGCGCGGCACGCGCGCGATCGCTACGGCCTCGAACGGGTCGCGATCATCGACTGGGACGTCCACCACGGCAACGGCACGAACGACATCTTCTACGACGACCCGCATGTGCTCTTCGTCTCGGTCCACCAATATCCGCTCTACCCGATGAGCGGGCTGGCAACCGAACGCGGCGCGGGCGCCGGCGAGGGGTACACGATCAATATCCCGCTGCGGGCGCATTCGGGCGACGCGGAGTACCTGCGCGTCTTCGACGAACTGATCGGCCCGCTCGTGCTCGATTACCGGCCCGAACTGCTCTTCATCTCCGCCGGATACGACGCCGCCCAGGACGACCCGCTCGCGGAGATGCTCGTCACGGACGATGGCTTCCGGCAGATGGCAGAGCGTGTCGTCGCGTGGGCGGAGACGTGCTGCGACGGCCGCCTCGTCGCCCTCCTCGAAGGCGGGTACGACTTCGCCGCCCTCGCACGGGGCGTCGCCGAGACACTGCGTGTGCTGGATGGGGAGACCTGACCTCCAGCCCGTTCCCCAGCGAGGGATGGGAACGACAGTCATCGACCGCTAGCCACGCCGCCCAATCCATGCGATAAATGCATCAACAATGCGCTTTTGCTCCCCCTCTCCATTGCTGACTAGCAATGGAGAGGGGGCCGGGGGGTGAGGCATGGAACCAATCGCGATCATTGATTACGGCGGCGGCAACGTGGCGAACGCGCTCAATGCCCTCGACGCATGAGGGGGTCAATGCCGTCATCACCGCCGATCACGACGTAATCCGGCGCGCGCCCGGCGTCGTCTTCCCCGGCGTCGGGGCGACGGCGGACGTGATGGGCGGGCTCGAGTCGCGCGGCCTCGTCCCGATCATTCACGAGGTGATCGACCGGGGTACGACGCCCTTCCTCGGCATCTGCGTCGGTTTGCAGGTACTCCTCGACCGCAGCGAGGAGGGCGAGGAGCACCCGTGCCTCGGCATCGTACCCGGCGCGGTGCGTCGCCTGCCGACGGGGATCATCGTGCCGCATATGGGCTGGAACGCCGTCCGCCAGACGCAATCGCACCCGCTCTGGGAGGGGATCGCTGACTTCACGCCTTTCTATTTCGTCCACTCCTACTTCTGCGCCATCGAGGACCCGGCGTGGATGGCGGGCGAGACCGCCTACGGCGTCCACTTCGCCTCCGTGCTCGCGCGCGGTGCGCTGATGGGGACGCAGTTCCACCCGGAGAAGAGCGGCGCGGCCGGGCTGCGCCTCCTGCGCAACTTCGTCGGCATCGTCAACGGCGCGCGCGAATTGCTCTCCGTGCCCGCCGCCGTCCGATGATCGTCATCCCCGCGATTGATCTGCGCGGCGGCAAATGCGTCCGGCTGCTGCGCGGCGACTTTTCACATGAAACGGTTTACGGCGATGATCCGGTCGCGATGGCGCGCCACTGGGCGGACGCGGGCGCGACGATCCTCCATGTCGTCGATCTCGATGGCGCGGCGGCGGGTTCGCCCCAGCAGACGGCGCTCATCGCGTCCATCTGCGCCGCCATCCCGATCCCCGTCGAGGTCGGCGGTGGCCTGCGCACGCTCGCGGACGTTGATGCGACGGTCGCGGCGGGCGCGGCGCGTATCGTCCTCGGCACAGCGGCGATTGAGCAACCCGACCTCGTCACCGCCGCCCTGACGGCGCACGGGCCGGAGCGGATCGTCCTCGGTCTCGACGCGCGGGACGGCTACGTCGCCACCGGCGGCTGGCTGGCGACGAGCAGCGTGCGCGCCGTGGACCTCGCCCGCGCGATGGCGGAGCGCGGCGTGCGCCGCGTCGTCGCCACCGACATTCGCCGCGACGGTATGCGCACCGGGCCGAATGTGGAATTTCTCGCCGAGGTCGCCACCAGCGGCCTCGCCGTGATCGCCTCCGGTGGCGTCAAGGATCGCGGTCACCTCTCCCTGCTCGCCGCCATCCCCGGCGTCGAGGCCGTCATCACCGGCACCGCCCTCTACACCGGCGACCTCGCCCTCGGCCCCGGCGAGTGGGAGATGCGCGCGCCGGGCAACGCCTGACTTTGCCTCCTATCGCCGCCCGTACATGAGGGTGCGAACGGATGTACGCCACCTCGGTGGGAAGGGATGGCAACATTTCCCGAGGCCAACGAACGTGAACGCATCGTGCCGCCGTATTGCATCCTCTATCGATTGGCGGACGATACCGTGACGATCTTCGACATCCTGGAAGGGCATTCCGCATTCCCGATGACAATCAGACCGATTTCGCACCCTGACCGGGTATGAGAGCGCCCTTGCCCATCCCACAGGCGCGTGCGACACTCCGGGCATGACCGTGACGCTTGCCCCGCCCGCTCCCGCCCACCGTGCATCCCCGCACCACCCGCTGACGTTCTGGCTGATCGCTGCGCAGTTCGCCATTTTCGGCGTCACCTTCGCGATGATCAGCGTCTTATGGAAGGACATCATCGTCGCCGTCCATATCTCGGACGCGACGTTCGGGCGCATTCTCGCGGCGATGCCGGTGGCGGGCGTGCCGGTGATGCTGCTCGGCGGCTACCTCGGTGACCGGATCGGGCCGCGCCTTCTGCCAACCTTCGGCACCGTGCTGATGATCGCCTTCTGCCTGTCACTCACCGGCCCGATCTCGATCATGATTCTGCTCCTCGCCGTCATCTTCCAGGGTGTCGGCGCGGGTATCTACGATGTCGGCATCAACGCCGCCGCCGTGGACTACGAGCGCCGCTCGCCGCGCAGCGTGCTCAATGCGCTCCACGCCTGCTTCAACGCGGGGGCGGTCTCCGGCGCGATCGTGACGGGCGCCTTGCGCTCCGGCGGCGTCCCGTATCAGGCAATCCTCGCGGGGCTCGGCGCGCTGTACTGCCTGATGCTCGTCGCCATCTGGCGCATCCCCGCGCCCGTGCAGACGAGCCATGCGACGCAGCAGCGCGACTGGCGCGGCACGCTCCGGGAGCTGCGCGCGGACCCGACGATGCGGCTGATCGCCGTCATCCTCTGCTGCGGCCTCGTCATCGAGGGGACGATGGGCACATGGGCGACGCTCTATCTGCGCGGGGATATCGGCTTGGCGGCGTGGATCGGCGGTATCGGCTACGCGCTGTTTAATGTGACGATGACGGTTGGCCGGTTGATGAACCAGAAGTTGCTTGCTCGTGTCGGGCCGCGTGCCGCCCTCATCGGTGCGGGTTGCGCGATTGTGGTGGTCAACGCGCTGACGCTGGTGACGCGCCAGCCGTTGCTTGTCATCCTCGGCTTCGGCGTGCTGGGGGTGGTGACGGCGGGTGTCTTCCCGACTGGGTTCATCGTGGTCGGTCGGGTTGCGCCGGGGGCGATGGGGCTCGTCTCCGGCGTGCTCTTCGCGCTCGCCTATCTCGCATGGGCGGCCTCGTCACCGATTGTCGGCACCGTCGCGGACGTGCTCTCGCTGCGGCTCGCGCTCGGCATCCTCGGTATCCTCGGCGCGATAGTCGCCCTCTGCGCCCTCCGCCTCCCCGATCAACGACGCACGGAACGGGCGACATCATCAGAAGATCGCCCGTCCGACGATCTTTCCCGTACCATACACGCGGAGGTGAAGGATGTTGCGAACCGTTGAAGCGGTGATCGATGAGCATGGTGGCCCATGCTGGCACGCTGAAACCCGAATCCTTCAAGCAACTGATCGAGGCGGTCGTGGCGATGCTGCGCGCCAGTGTGATGGTGTAACAGCACTCCTCACGTCTCTGTATAACGTGTGACATCACGAACACACAATCAGGGCAACCGCTCGAAGACAGCTTGGATGATGGTCAGGCGGTTTTCCTGGAGATTGCGCCCGACATTCGACAGCATCGTGGAAAACTGCGGACCGAGGAGCAGTTGAATGCCGAGAGGGAGCGGCCCATTGATCGCGGCGATTGTCCCTTGCTTCTGGAGGGCGGCGAGGATAGCCGCTCCTTCGTCTGTCCAGATAATCCCGCGGAATCCGGCATCCGCCAGCAGTGCGCGTACCGCCTCGGATGAGCGCAAGAAGCTGATTGAAGGATCGCGTGCCCAGGGGACGGGGAAGTGGATCGGCTGGACTGGACCGGCCATCGCGTCGTGCATGGCAAATCGCCCGCCCGGCCGCGCGACGCGATGGATTTCCTCGTAGAGCCGCGCTTTGTCCGCGATGTTCATCGTAGCGTGCTGCGTCCAGACCGCGTCGAAACTTCCGTCAGCGAAGGGCATGTCGAGCGCGCTGCCATGCTGGAATGTGACGCGATCCGCCAGACCGGTGCGCGCCGTGAGCATCGCACCGACGCGGCAGAACTCCTCCGACAAATCAAGCACCGTGACGGTGCATCCCGTCTGCATCGCGAGCGTCCGCGCCGGGCCGCCCAACCCGCCGCCGACATCGAGAACCTGCATACCGGGCCGGAAATCGGCGCGTTCGATCAGTTGCAGCGTCGCCGGTTTGCCGCCGAGATGGAACTGATCGACCGGCGTGAGATCGTCAATATGAAGGGCGTCGGGGTCTTTCCCCGCATCACGGAGCCCCGCGAGAATGCGGTCGCCGAGGTCGCCCGAGGTGTAGTGCGCGCTCACTGATGCGGTGTACGGTTGGTCAGCCACGAAGCCCTCCTCAGATGTGCGGACGAAGCTACGGGAGTGTAACACTGCTTTCGATCCGGTCGAAGAGTGCCTGCGCATCGTCCGGCTTCGCGTCGTATTGCGTAGCGGGCACCTCGACGCCGACGACATAGCCGTTCGCGCCTTTGATGAGCGCAACGCTCTGCCCGACTACCGCTTTGCCGCCGACGGTCGCGCGGTAGAGGTTACGCACGGCACGCGCGCCCCCGATCGTATTCGTCCCCTCCGCATCGACTTCGTAGTCGCTCGCCGTCGCTTTCAATTCATTCGCGACAGTGGCGGCGAAGTCGGTCAGTTTCGTGGTCTCCGTCACCGCTTTGCGGACAACGCGGATGCGCTGATCGCCGCTCGCGCTTTGGGCCGCGAACTCGACGCCGGCGGGCGTGGTGGGCGCGGCAATTGCCGCCCAGCCATCTGGCAAGACGATGCCGAGGCCGGATGGTGTGCGGGTGACCGCACCCGCGGCGCCGGGCGGGGAGAGCGCGGCGGGCGTCGGGGCATCCAGTTTGAGTGGCACGAGCGAGCCGACGATACCCTCGATCGTCGGGCGCATCGCTACGGCGACGTCCGGTGCGGCGGTCGTCGTGATCGTGATCGCGCCCGCGAAGGTCAGTGTGACGAATCGTTCGACCGTCGCGGGTGTGCCATTCGCGCCGCTGGCGTAGATGAAATGATAGGTCGGCAAGCCGTTGTCGATCACGCCGCGCACGCCGGTCAGGGCGGTCGATTGTAACGTGCTGCCCGGCGCGCTCGCGCGGTACTGCGCGTCGAGGATGCCCGCGATGGCGGGGGGCATGAGGCGTGTCCAGTTATCCGGCGTCGGGCCTTCTTCGATCGCGAGCGTCACGGCGTCCTTCGGCGCGCGTGTGACGATACGGCCCGCCCGCGCGGGATCGGCTGCGGGCGACGACCAATCCGCCGGGATGTCGATGCGGTACGTCTTCGCGGGGTTCGTGTAGGTCGTGCCATTGGCGAGCGGCTTCAACCCCGGCGTCTCCGTCACCGGCACTGTGGAGGTAACCGTCGGCGCTCGGCTCGCGCTCGCGGCGGTGGCAGCCGGCGCCGTTGCGGCGGCGGCGGTGGTCGGCGCGGCGGGCGTCCCCGGCACGCGCGTCAACTGCGCCACCGCCGTCTGCTGCGCCGTCAGCGCCACCGGTGTTGGCGTTACCCTCCCGCCTCCGCACGCGACGAGGATCAGGGAGAAAACGATTGAACCGCAAAGGCGCAAAGAGCGCAAAGGAAGTGGAAATACATCGAGAGAGATGATAGATCCTTCTTTCCTCTTCGTTGCGCTCATTGCCTCTTTGCGGTTCATGTCCGGTTTCAGAGCTGACCACGCGGCGTCGCCGTCCCGCCAGGTGGCGGAGTCAGCGGAGCGGGTGAGGGCGCGGACGGTCTGGGCGTGCACGTATTCCTCATCTACGTCGTATCCGAGGCCGGGTGTAGTCGGGACGGGGATCGCGCCGTCCGTGGCGAGAATCGGCACGGTGGTGATGTCCCGCGCGTAGTATTTATCGGAGCCGGAGACATCGCCGGGGAGGGTGAAGCCGGGCAGGGCGGCGATGGCGACGTTCGCCGCCCGCCCGACGCCGTACTCGTGCATCCCCCCGCACCAGACGGGGATGCCGCGCGCATAGCAGAGGTCGTGGGTCTTCTTCGCCTCCAGGAGTCCGCCGAGGCGGCTCGTCTTGATATTGATGATCCGCCCGGCGTTCAGATCGAGCGCCTTGCGAGCGTCCTCCGCCGTGTGGATCGATTCGTCGAGGCAGATCGGTGTCTCCAGTTCGGCCTGGATGCGCGCGTGATCGACGATGTCGTCGTGGCCGAGGGGTTGCTCGATCATCAAGAGGCCGAAGCCGTCGAGCGCCTTGATGAGCGGGATCTGGTCGAGCGTATAGGCGCTATTCGCATCCACCTGCAACGGTAAATCGGGCCAGCGCTCGCGGACTGCCGCGACGGGCTTAATATCCCACCCCGGTGCGATCTTCAGCTTGACGCGCGGGTATCCCTGCGCGACGAACTCGCCGACGACGTCCAGGAGCCGTTCGACATCGCGCTCGATGCCGAGCGAGACGCCGGAGGTGATCGCGGGCCGCGTCGCGCCGAGCATTAGCGCCAGCGGGCGTTGCTCGGCGCTCGCGAGGAGCGCCCAGTACGCCATCTCCAATCCGGAGCGGGCAAAGTTGTTGCCGCGCACCTTGGCAAAGTGCTCTAGCAAATCCTCCGGCGAGGTGATCTCCTGCCCGATCACGGTCGGGGCCATGAAGTCCCGCAGGATTGACCAGGCGGTATCCGTCGTCTCCGGGCAGTAATACGGGTCGGTCGGAACGGCGCACTCGCCCCAGCCGACCTGCCCGGCGTCGTTGTGGACACGGATGAGGATGTGATTGAGGTCGTTCTTGCGGTGCGAACTCGTCTGGAAGCCTCGCACCAATTCCATGCGGACATGCAGCAGATCGACGCGGGTGATGCGCATGACGGCTTACTCCTTTGTGAGAATGTAATACGCGCGCTCGTCGCTTCGTCGGAACGTCATGGCGCGGTAGCCCGCCGCGAAACCCTCGGTGAAGGCGAGCCGCAGCGCCGCCTGCCAATCCTCCAGGAACTTCGGGCCGTGCGCCCGTGCCGTCTTCAAGTCGTGCGGTACTTCAATGCCGATGTACCGCCCCCGCTGCCAGATGCCCACATCGGGCGAAACCGAGACGTTGCGTCCGCCGCCATGCATGTGCCACGAATGCACGGCAAAGAGGATCGACGCATCGTCCGGGTCGGGCTTGGCGGGGAGCGGATCGACGGTCGGCCAGACGCAGAGGAGGCGGTCAGTCGGCAGGCCGGGATTGAGGGCGTCCTCGCGCGGGCCATAGAAGTTTGGGTGGTAGTGCGTGGCGATCGCGCCGAGCGTGACGAGGTTGTAGTGCGCGTTCATCGCCTGCAATGGGTCGAAGGCCCAGGCGACGAGCGGCAAGCCCTGCTCCCGCGCCCAGGTGCGCTGCCACTGCTTGATGCGCCGCCCGGCGCCGCCACCCTGCGCCTCCGGCAGGACGCCCGTAAGCTGCGAGTAGAGGATCGGCGTCCCGTCCAGCACGCCCCGGAACGCGAAGGAGAAGCCGACGAGCCGGTCTCCGTCGAACGCGCCGAGCACGAGCCCGCCGTAGGCGCTGGCCGCCGCGAGCGTCGCCACGGGGACGACGAAGCCATCCTCCGTGATGCCCCACGTTCGCCGCTGTACCCCCTGGCAGGCGCGCAACTCCGCCGGATCATGGATCGGGCGGATAGCGATCGTACCGGGTGCGTCGCTCGTCGTTCTGGCTGCGGGCGTTTGCATACACTCCCCTCGATGAGGCGTGCTAGGCCGTGTATCATATGTAGCATAGCACAGGGGTTACTCGGGAAGACGCCCGAACGTAAGCGGACGAAGAGCGATGTCGATGATATGGATGGCGTGTAATGTCATTCTTCTCATTGTCGATTGTCGAATAGATGGAGGGTCTCATGTCCAACGTTGATCAGTTCATGCAGGCGAATGCACAGTATGCGGCGCACTTCAGCAAGGGCGATCTACCGGCGCCGCCGGTGCGAAAAATCGCCGTCGTTGCCTGCATGGATGCTCGCCTCGACCCCGCGAAGTTCCTGGGCTTGCAGGAGGGCGACGCGCACATCATCCGCAACGCGGGCGGCCGGGCCGCCGATGCGATCCGCTCGCTCGTCATCTCGCAGCAATTGCTCGGCACGCGCGAGATTGCGGTGATCCATCACACCGATTGCGGCATGTTGACGTTCACCGAGGAGCAGTTGCATCAGAAACTGCACGACGAGTTGCATGTCCACGCCGATATCGCATTCCTCCCCTTCACCGACCTCGAACAGAGCGTGCGCGATGATGTGCAGACCCTCAAGAGCTCGCCGCTGCTCCTGCCGGACATGACCGTTCGCGGCTATATCTACGATGTTCATACCGGGCGTCTGCACGAAGTGACCTGAGGGGTCGCACGGCGATACCGCGACGGAAAAGGCGAGAGCGCCATCGCGCTTCCGCCTTTCTCTTTGGCGTATAATAGCGTCGGTTGATGCTCACGGGTTGTCGGCTAGTGACTACCATCATTGGTAGTGTACGGACACTTGACAAAATAATTGGGTGCATGGGACGATCATGCAACGAGTCATCCAGGTAGGATTGTCGTCTCTCCTCGGTAAAGGACGCTCCCCGTGGCCCGTTCGGCTCCTCCCTATTCGCATCGTGCGGCGGCGCGCACCCGGCCCCTGCCGGTGGTGCGCCGGCGGCCAAATGCGCGTCGGCAGCGGGCGACAGTGCCGCTTTTCCGCGTCTTCGGGGCGTTCCTGCTCGTCGCGCTCGCCTTCACCGTTGTCGCGGGCGTGACGCTCGGCGTGCTCATCAAACGGCAGGCGGCGCGGGACGAGGCGCGGCCGTCGGACGCGATCGTCGTGCTCGGCGCGGCGCAGTGGGACGGCAAGCCGTCGCCCGTCCTGCAGGCGCGGCTTGACCATGCCTACGACCTCTACGCCGCCGGGCTCGCGCCGAAAATGATCGTCACGGGCGGCGTCGGCGTGGGGGACAGCTACTCCGAGGGCGAGGTCGCGCGCCAATACCTGCTGCACAAGGGCATCCCGGCGGCGGCGCTTTTGACGGAGAATCGGGGCCGGACATCCTACGAATCGATGCAGGGTGCGATGGCGCTGATGCAGCGCAATGGCTGGCACAGCGCGCTACTCGTCTCGGACCCGTTCCACATGTACCGCCTGAAGCGAATGGCGGGCGATCTCGGCGTGCAGGCGGCGACCTCGCCGACGCGCACCAGCCCGATCCTGCCCGGCAGCGCGGAAGAGAAGCGCTACATGGCCCGCGAAGTCGCCTCGCTCGCCGATTACCTCATCTTCCGCCGTTGAGGACGACGAATTAACCGCAGAGCGCACAGAGAGGCATACGATTTTCTTCCCCCCTCTGTGCTTGTGTCGTCTTTTCTGTATACCGGGCGATTTCGTGGCACCGAAGAGCGATTTGTTCGTTGTACTGAGTGCAAGGGTGAGGGGAACCTGGGGGCGGCGCGACGAGGAGTGAAGGCAGTGGGGTTATCGGCGGAGAAACACGCGCGGCGGGGCGTGTCGTTCGCGCTCTTTTTGCTGCTTGTGCCGTTCCTCTGCTCGCTTGTGACCGTCCGCGCCGCCCCGCTCGCCCTCGATCCCGTCTTCCAGCCGTTCGCGAGCGCCATCGGGCAGGACTTCCTCGGCCTGCCGATCTCGCCCGTCCTCACGCGGGACGGTATGCGCTACCAATATACCGAGCGCGCCCGGCTCGAAACGCCCGCAAGCGGCAATGGCCCGGTCCAACTGGCGCGCGCCGGGGCGATCCTCTCCTCCGGTCGGGATTTCAAGCCGCTCAATTCGCCGAGCGTCAACGCCGATACGCGCTACTTCCCGGAGACGCGGCATAGCCTCGCCTATGGATTCCGACTCTATTGGGAGCAGCGCGGCGGGGTCGATGTCTTCGGCCTGCCGATCTCCGAGGAGTTCCAGGAACGCAACCCGGCGGACAACAAACTGTACGACGTGCAGTACTTCGAGCGGGCGAAGTTCGAGCGGCACCCCGAGTTCGCCAATACGCCGAACGAAATCCAACTCGGCTTCCTCGGCAAGCAGCTGTATCAGTTCGCGGAAGGCGTGCGATTGCCGGGCGCGACGGACCCGGTCGTCGGGCTCGCGAATCCCGGCAACCCGACCCTCGGCATGGTCACAGAGTTCACGAACCAGCCGCGCCAGCGGCTGCTCGCAATGGTGGGCGATCTCGGTATGCACTGGGTCCGCCAGCCGGTGCAATGGTTCGCGCTCGAGAACGCACCCGGCATCTACGACTTCTCCGGGCTCGATCTGCTCGTCGATGATCTGCGTATCCAGAATGTCAGCGTCCTCTTCACCGTCTCCGGCAGCCCGAAGTGGGAGACGCCGACCGGCGACAATGGCGCGCCGCGCGATCCGGCGGACTTCGCTCGCTTCATCGTCCGCGATGGCGGCACACTTCGCCGGGCGCGTCGGCGCATACGAGATCTGGAACGAGCCGAATCTGGCGCTGGAATGGGGCCCGCGCGTCAATGCGAATGCCTATGTCGAACTGCTCAAAGCGGCGACGCCGGCCATCCGCGCGGCGGACCCGCACGCGATCGTCGTCGCCGCCGCGCTCGGCCCGACCGGGTACAATGACCCGACCATCGGCATCGACGATGTGCGCTATCTGGAGCAATTGGAGGCGTACCAGAACGGTGTGTACCGCTACATGGCGGATGTGCAGGGGTCGCACCCGTACGGCTACCGGAGCGCGCCCGACCTGCTGCCGCCGGAGAAGGCGAACACGGGAGAGTACACGAACCATCCCTCATTTTACTTCCGCCGCATCGAGCAGCAGCGGCTGGCGATGATCCGCGCCGGGGATGGCGACCGTGCGATGTGGGTCACCGAGTTCGGCTGGGGCAGCGGCAACTTCCCGGAATTCTCCGATGTCTCGGAGGAGACGCGCGCGCAGTGGATCATGCAGGCCGTCCAGCAGGCCCGTGCCCGCTATCCGTGGATCGGCGCGATGTTCGTCTGGAACCTCAATTGGAGCGTCTTCAGCCCCTCGGATGTCTCCTGGGGATACTTCAGCCTGATCAACCCGGATTATTCCCCCCGCCCCGCCTACTGGGCCGTCAAAGGCTTGCAGAAATAGCGCCATGCGATGAGGCACTGTTCCTTCACGAAAATGATGGCGTGATGCGTCGTAGGGACGGCGCGCACCGCCCCTACGAACCAATGATCTCGCCGCCGACGACAACCTGAGCATCGTGAAAATAGACGAGTACGGTGTGATACCACCTGCCACCTTTCAGGTCACGTTGCGGCAAAGCCTATCATCCCGCCAGCCACGTATCGAGTGGCTTCGTGAGGAGCATGGTGCGACCGGCGCTGTCGCGCTGGATGGTGCCCGATTCTTCGAGCTTGGCGAGGATTGCCGCGCCGAGCGCGCCGCCGAGGTGCGGGCGGCGTTCCGTCCAATCCAGGCAGCCGAACGCGAACATGCGGCGGGCGCGGTGCGCCGTATCGATGTCCACGCCGCGCGCGCGGAGAGCGGTCTCGCCTGCCGGTGTGAGGCGGAATCGGGGGCGCGGGCTTTCGTCCGATACCAGCCAGCCGCGCGTCACGAGCGCATCGAGCAATTGCACGCCCGCCACGCCGGCGAGGTGGTCGTAGCAGGTGCGCGCGTGGCGAATCGGCATATCGCGCTGCACGGCGCGGGCCGCCTGGGCGCTGCGCTTCGGTTGCAAAGTGGTCGTCGTCATCGTTCCTCCTAAGAGCGCGAACATCGCGCCGATGCGCTCGGCATCGGCATGGTAGGTGCGCTGCCGGCCCGCCGTGGCGACGGAGACCAATCCGGCGCGGCGGAGCAGCGCGAGATGGGTCGAGACGCGCGGCTGGGCAAGCCCCATGCGTGCCGCGAGATCATTGACGGTCGCATCCCCGTCACAGAGGATGGCGAGCAGGCGGAGCCGCGTCTCGTCGGCGAGCGCCTGGGCGGATTCGGCGATGGCTTGCATCTCATACATCTCGATTGTAGTATATGTGCAATGGATCGGCAATGCAAGCGAGAGGAGGGCGCGATGATCGGTGAAGGGGCGCAGTTCGCGGTCGTGCTTGAGCGGATCGCGCGCGACGTGATGCGCCACCTGGACGGGCTGACGGACGATGTACTGAATCGCCCCGTTCCGTTGCCGGGCGCGAACACGCTCTACGCAATCGCCACGCATCTCGCCGGTTCGACCGAGTTCTGGGCAGTGCAAATGGCAAGCGGCCGCGACGCCAGGCGCAACCGTCTGGCGGAATTTCACGCCACCGGCGACGGCCCGGCGCTGCTGGCGCGCTACGAGCGACTGATCGCCCTGGTGCATGGCGCGCTCGATGGCCTGCCGGACGCGGCGCTGGACGGCATCCCGCCGCAACCGCCCGCCGAATACCGCAGCACCGGCGGCCTCGGTGATACACTGACGCTCCGGGACTGTTTACTCCATGCTGTCGAGCACGGCGCGCTCCATCAGGGGCATATCCAGATCACCCGTCAGTTGCTCGTCGATGGGACAGGGCGGTAGCGCGGGTTGTCCAGCCTGCGAACGGCGGTATCGATGTTTGCTAACAATAATCCCTGTAGATCGAGACTCGCAGGCTGGACAGCCCGCGCTACCAGGGAAGGAGTCGCACCATGTCCATTGGCGCACAACCGCGTATCTCGCTCGCCGCTTTGCCGACGCCGCTCCAGGAGGCGAAGAACCTGCGGGCCGCGCTCGGCGGGGCGGAGCGTTGCCCGCGCATCCTCATCAAGCGCGACGACCTGACGGGCCTCGCCTTCGGCGGCAACAAGGCGCGCAAATTGGAATTCCTCGTCGCGGATGCGCTGGCACAGGGCGCGACGGTGCTCGTCACCGCCGGGGCGGTGCAATCGAATCACGCCCGCATGACGGCGGCTGCGGCGCGCATCGCCGGAGTGAAAGCATGCCTCGTGCTCACCGCCAAAGGCCCGGACCCCGCCGTGCAGGGCAATCTCCTGCTCGACCGGCTGCTCGATGCAGAGATTCGTTTCGTCATGCCGGGCGAGGATATGGACGAGCGGATAGCGGAGGCGATGGTCGAATTGCGCGACAGCGGCGAGCGGCCCTACCTGATCCCTGTCGGCGGCTCGAACGCGATTGGCGCCTTCGGCTATGTGACGGGGACGCTCGAACTGGTGACGCAACTCTTCCAGATGGGCGAAGCGCCGAGCCGTCTCTACTACGCTAGCGGCTCGCGCGGCACGCAGGCCGGGCTCGCCCTCGGCGCGAAGATGTATAGCGCGCCCTATCGGCTCTACGGCATCGCCGTCAGTGGCGGCGACCCGGAAAAGACCGACCGCGCCGTCGAGGTGGCGAATGAGGCGGCCGCCCTGCTCAGCGTCCCCACCCGCCTCACCGCCGACGAACTGCTCGACGGACGAGGGATATTTTGGCGAGGGGTACGGCATCCCGACCGCCGGTTGTTTGGAGGCGATCCGACTGCTCGCGCACAACGAGGGCATCTTCCTCGACCCGGTCTACAGCGGCAAAGCGATGGCGGGCCTGATCGACCATATCCGCCGTGGCGACATCGCCCCCGCCGACAGCGTCGTCTTCCTGCACACCGGCGGCGCCCCCGCCCTCTTCGCGCAGGTGGACCAACTGGGCCTGGGATAATCACATCGAGCCGCCAAGCCGCCAAGGACGCCACGAAGATGCGGAGAAGGACGTTTCTATTCTCGTCTCTCCCTGTTGGCGTCCTTGGCGGCTTGGCGGCTCAAATTTTCTTACGTCTCGTCCGGCTGGTAATGGTCGTACTCCATATGGCGGGCGGTTTTGGCGGCGATTTCCGCGCCTTTGAGGCGACCGACGACGTAGAGGGCCATGTCGATGCCCGCCGAGACGCCCGCGCTGGTGACGATGTCGCCCTCGTCCACGAAGCGGGCGTCGCCCCGGACGTGGACCATCGTGTAGGTCTGCGCCATCCGCTCGACGCTCGCCCAGTGGGTCGTGGCGGTCTTGCCGGCGAGGATGCCGGTCTCCGCGAGCAGGAAGGCGCCCGTGCAGACGGAGGTCGTCAGTTGCGCCTCCGCCGAGCGCCGCTTGATCCAGCCGATCAACTTCGGATTGGCGACTTCCCGCCGCGTGCCCATACCGCCCGGCACGACGAGCAAATCGAGGTGCGGCGCGTCCGCCAGTGCATAATCTGGCACGACTTTCAGCCCGTTGCGCGCCACAATCGGCCGGTTCGTGTCCGCCCGCTCCGCGACGGTGACGACGGTAAAGCCGCCCTCCGTCACATTCCCCGCCACCGCGAAGACCTCGAACGGCCCCGCGAAGTCGAGCACTTCCACGTCATCAAACAGCAGAATCCCGACGGTCAACGTCTCCGTGCCGTTACTGGTCGCCATTCTTCCTAACCCCCCAGCCCCTTCCCTCCGAGGGAAGGGGGAGTGATTCAGCGATTGATCCGGGTGTACCAAGAAGGACAGAGCAATTGCTGCGAGTTCCCCTGCCGTGTCGAGAGGGGCTGGGGGCGGGCCATTTCCCCTACCCCGTATTCCGCAGGCGCGGGTCGAGGATGTCGCGCAGCCAGTCGCCGATCAGGTTGATCGAGAGGACGGTGAGCATGATCGCGACGCCGGGGAAGGTCGCCAGCCACCAGGCGGTGGCGACGTATTGCCGCCCGTCCGCCAACATGCTGCCCCAGGTCGGCTGGCTCGCGCCGACACCGAGGCCGAGGAAGGAGAGACCCGCCTCCGCGATGATCGTCCCGGCGACGGCGAAGGTGGCGATGACGATGGCGGGTGTGATGACGTTCGGCAGGATATGGCGGAAGAGGATGGCTGGCGGGCGGGCGCCGATTGTCCGCGCGGCGGTGACGTATTCGTGATGCTTGGCGGAGAGTGTCGAGCCCCGCACGACGCGGGCGAACGGCACCCACGCGCCGATACTGAGGATGAAGATGACGTTGCGCAACCCCTGGCCGACGACGATGGAAATGAGAATCGCCAGGAGCAGGAAGGGGAATGCGAGTTGCACATCAGCGACGCGACTGATCAGCGAGTCCGTCGCGCCGCCATAGTAGCCGGCGACCAGGCCGACGACCGTGCCGATGCCGCCGCCGAGGGCGACCGCAGTCAACCCGACGATCAACGAGATGCGCGCGCCGTAGATGATGCGGCTGAAGATGTCCCGCCCGAGGTTATCAGTACCGAGGAGATGGGCGGTCGAGCCGTGGATCGTCTGCCCGGCCACGCCGAAGCGCGGGCAGGAGGTGAACGCGGGGCACGTCAGACGCGCGCGGAGGTCCTGATCGGTGGGATCGTGCGGCGCGATGATCGGCGCGGCGACCGCCGCCACGGCGACGCAGAAGAGGATGACGCACCCCGCCAGGCCGAGCCGCCCCCGCCGGAGCATGCGCCATGCGCGTTTACTGGCGCTCCGCTTCT
This sequence comes from uncultured Chloroflexia bacterium, assembly GCA_963847195.1. Taxonomy (GTDB): domain Bacteria; phylum Chloroflexota; class Chloroflexia; order Thermomicrobiales; family JALYUS01; genus JALYUS01. The sequence goes on from CAWJZC010000010.1 coordinate 499,415, forward strand.
TCGGCTCCTCGCGCAGCGCCAGGCGCGTCCCGGTCAGCACGCTCTCTTGTGACATTACTCGCTCCTCAGTAGACAGCAGGCAATAGTCGGTAGGCAGCGATGCAGGGATCGCCCGCACCACCGCCCTGCCCGCCTGTCAGCGCTACGTGTCTCACTACTTTCCATACTGTCTACTGCCTACTAACTACTCTTTGCTATGCCAGGCGGACGCGCGGGTCCAGCCAGGTGTAGAGGATATCGACGAACAGGTTAATCAGCACGAAACTGACGGCGACGATGAAGACCGTCGCCTGGATGACCGGGAAATCGCGGGCATTAATCGAGTCCACCGCCAGTTGCCCGACGCCGTTCCACTGGAAGATTTGCTCGGTAATCACCGCGCCCGCCATCAGGTTGCCGAAGTCGAGACCGATCACGGTGACGAGCGGGATCGCGGCGTTCTTCAGGCCGTGCCGGAAGATGACGAGTACTTCCTTCAATCCCTTGGCGCGCGCCGTGCGCACGTAATCCTGATCCATCACGTCGAGCATCCCGGAGCGCACGAGCCGGGTCAGGCGGGCGAGACCGGGCGCCGCGAGCGTCACCATCGGCAGGAGGAAATAGCGCGGCGAGAAGCCGCCGTATCCCTGCGACGGCAGCCAGCCGAAACGCACCGCGAAAATGAGGATCAGCATGATGCCGAGCCAGAAATTCGGCACGGATTGGCCGAAGAGCGCGAGGAATGTCACCGCATTATCGAGCACCGAGTACCGTTTGACGGCGGCGATCACCCCGAAAACGATCGAGAGCGTCACCGAGAGCACGAGCGCGCAGACCGCCAGTTGGATGGTGCGCGGATAGCGATCCGTCACCAGGTGCATCGCGTCGAAGCCCTGATAGTGGATCGACTTGCCGAAATCGCCGTGGACGGCGTTGCCGACGAAGGTGATGTATTGCTCCCAGATCGGGCGGTCCAACTTCAGGTTGTGCCGCACATTCTGGATGTCCGCCTCGGAAGAGGTCGCGGAGAGGAGCAGGCGGACCGGGTCGCCGGTCAGCCGCACGACGAAAAAGACGACCGTAATGACGCCCAGCACGACAAAGACCGCCTGAATGAGCCGCCGGATGATGTACTGAATCACAAGGCCCCCTTCGGGCGAGTAGCGAGTAACGCGAAGAGATGCGCAGGGATTCCGCTCGCTACTCGTTACTCCGTTATTCGTTACTCCGTTATTCGTTCCACTTCATCTCGTACGCCCAGACCATCTCGTCGAAGCGCGGTTCCCACTTGACCCAGTTGTCCACGCCGTAGATGTCGGTCAGGTTGTACATGAAGAGCGCGGCCGCGTCATCGAACATGATCTTCTGCGCCTGCGCGTAGAGCGCATTGCGCTTGTCGCTGTCGATCGTGTAGCGTGCCTGCGTGATCAGATCATTGAACTGCGTGTTGCCGTAGGCGATGCCGGACGTCCCCTTCGCATTGTTGGTCGTGTCGCGCGTCTCGATCGAGAAGCGGGAGTAGAGGATGTTGTCGGCGTCGAAGATCCAGTTGCCCCAGGAGGCGAAGATCAAGCCGTCCAACTCCAGCGCATTGCCCTTTTGCGTCAGGACGCTGGGGTCGACGAGATTTCCCTTGGCGCGGATGCCGGCCTTGTTGAGGAACTGGGTGATCGCCTCGGCGACCTCCTTGTCCTTCATGTACCGCCCCTGCTGATACCGATATTCATGTCGAATCCGTTGGCGAAGCCCGCCTCCTTCATCAGCGACTTCGCCTTGTCAGGGTCGTACGGGTAGGGCTTCAGGGAGGGGTCGAAGCCGACCGTCCACGGCGGGAGCACCGTCGCGATGCGCGTGCCGTTGCCTAGGAGGACGCCCTGAATGATCGCGTCCCAGTCGACGGCATAATTGACCGCCTGCCGCAGTTTCGCGTTGTCCAGCGGCGGCTTGCGCACCTCGAAGGTGTAATAGGGCACGCGGTTACTGGCGACGGCGCGGGCGGTCTGACGCCCGCTCTTGTTCATGCCGTCCACCTCTTCCGGTGGCATATCCTTGGCGATATGCACCTCGCCGGAGCGCAGGGCGGCGACGCGTGTCGCCTGCTCGCCGATGATCTTCATGCGCACGTTCTTGATCGACGGCGCGCCGCCCCAATATTGCTCGTTCGACGCGACGACGAAATCTTGATTCGGGGACCAGGAGACGAACTTATAGGGGCCGGTGCCGTTCGCGGTCTTTAGGACCCCGCCCGGTTCGGCGTTCGCCTCGGTCCACTTCGGCGCCATCTGGCACATCGAGAAACCCGTCATGCGCGAGAGGAGGGCCGGGTCCGGCTTCGCGGTATGAACGTTGACGGTGTACGGATCGACGACATCGACGCGGTCGATGACGGTGTACGTCGAGCGCGCGTCCGCGTTGTTCTTCGGATCGAGCGGGCGCATGATGCTGTACTTGACCGAATCGGCGTTGAAAGGCTCGCCGTTGTGGAACGTGATGTTCTGCCGCAGCGCGAACTGCATCGTGTTGTCGTCCAACCGCTTCCAGGCGGTCGCGAGGAGCGGCGAGATCGTCTTGCCATCCCGCTCGACCTTGACGAGCGGCTCGTAGACATGGCGCAGGATACTTTCGGCAATCGTCGCGACATGGGTCTGCGGGTCGATCGCGTGCGTTGTCAGTTGGTTCGTGCCCCAGCAGAGGATCAGTTCGCTCGGCTTGTTGCCTTGCGGCTTGCCGGGCGCCGGGTTCTGGATGCTCGTCTTGACCTGGACGCCGACGGTGGAGACCGCGCCGAAGGTCGGTGACGCGCCGCCGGTTGTCTGCGCCGCCGGGGTGCTCGCCGCCGGCGAACCTGCCGCCGCCGGGGTGCTGCCGCTGGCCGCTGCCGAGCCGGCCGGCTTGGTCGCGGCCGCCGCGCCCGTCGTCGCGGTCGGCGCGGTGCTGGAGCCGCCGCAGGCCGCGAGCACCGCGCTCGCCGCCGCCGCCGCCGCCCCGATCAGGAATCGCCGCCGATTGACGGTAAGAGAGTGAAGACGTTCGCGCTCTGTCATGCCATGCCTCCCGATACTCGATACCACTCCCGCCGGACTGTCCCGCTTGTGTCCTTATTCTCTGGAAACACATGAACCACAGAGAGACAGAGCGCACAGAGAAACGCGGAGTAAAGACCGTAGAAATGTCGGTACCGCTCCCTTTGTGCTCTCTCCTTGCCTCCCTTTCTCTCCTCTGTCTCTGTGTCCTCTGTGGTGGGTGATTTCAGTATGCCAGTGTATGCAATGCGCCCGCGAGTACCTGAATGCCCGCGACCGCGTGTGGAATGCTCGTGAATTCCTCCGGCGTGTGGCTGCGGCCATCCTTGCTCTGCACGAAGACCATCGCCACCTTGCTGCGCGCCGCCATGATCTGGCTATCGTGCCCCGCGCCGCTGTGCATCGTCATCGTCGGGATGCCCTGCTCCTCCGCCGAACGTTCGAGCAGCCGCACGGTCTCCGGATCGCAGATGCATGGGGGAGTGCCCCCGCGCGTCGTCCACGTCACGTCGACATTTCCCCGCTCCGCCACCTGCCGGAAGAGCGCTTCGTGTCGCTCGTAGAGTTCCATGCGCTTGTCGGGGTCGGGATGCCGCGCATCGACGCTGAAGATGACGCGCTCCGGCACGATCGGCGGATAATTCGGCTCGGCGGCGATCCGGCCCACGGTCGTCACCGCCGGGCGCCCCATCGCCAGCGCATTCTCGCGCACACCGAGGATGATCTCGGCGGCGGCGGCCATTGGGTCGCGGCGCAGGTCCATCGGGAATGCGCCCGCGTGATCGGCGCGCCCATGGACCTCCACGGTGTAGCCGCGCAGCCCGGTGATCGCGTTGACAATCCCGACCGGCAACCCCGCCGCTTCGAGCAGCGGCCCCTGCTCGATATGCAGCTCGATGAAGGTCTCGATGTCGTCCCGCGCCGCCTCGGGGATGCGCGCCGGATCAAGGCCGACCGAGCGCATCACGTCCACCATCAATTCGCCGTCGTAGCTGCGCATCGCCTCCGCCTCGCCCGGCTCGATCGCGCCGACCACGGCGCGGGAGGCCCAGAAGTTCGCGCGGGGGAAGCGGCTCGACTCCTCCTGGCAGAAGGAGACGACTTCCAGCGGCCGTTTCGGCGGGCCGCACTGTGCCGTTGAGCGCCGCTATCGCGACGTATCCGGCGATCACGCCGAGCGCGCCATCGTAGCGGCCGCCCGGCAATTGCGTGTCGATGTGCGAGCCGGAGACAATCGCCGCGCCGCCCTCGGTCCCTTCGAGTCGCCCCCAGACGGAGCCGACCGCGTCGTAGCGGACGGACATGCCGGCCCCGGCGCACCACCCCGCGACCATCTCCTGCGCCGCCGTCCATGCGGGCGAGTAGACCGGGCGGCGCACGCCCGTCCCGTCGGACGCGCCGAATGCCGCGAGCGAGAAGACGCACCGCTCGACGAGGGCCGGGTCAATGTCAATGCGCGGTGTCACCAAGACGCTCCAGGATTTCCTCGCTGTACGCGAAGGTGATCGGCAGGCCGCCACTATGCACGAAGAGTACGCTTTCGTCGGCCCCGAGAGCGCCGCGCCGGATTTGATCGATCAAGCCGGAGAGCGCCTTGGCGGTGTAGACCGGATCGAGGATCAATCCCTCCGTCCGCCCGGCGAGGCGCAACGCATCCAGCCCCGCCGCCGTCACGACGCCATAGCGCTCCCCGACGTACTCGTCGTGGATGGTGATGTCGTCCCCCGTCAGCCGCACGGACAGGCCGAGCAGGTCCGCCGCGCTGTTCGCATAGCCGAGCATCTGCGCCTCGATCACCTCTCGCGAGCCCCCGACACTGACCGGGTGTACGCGGTACGACGCTCCGAGCGCCTTGCCCGCAAGCGCCAATCCCGCCGTCGACGTACCCGATGCCATGAAGATATGGTGAACAGACGTTCCCAGTATATCAACTTGTCCGAGGATTTCCAATGCCGCAAGCAAGTAGGCGCACGTCCCGGCGATTTTCGAGAAGTGGTCGCGCGGCACGGCATACGGCACATGCCCCGCCGCCGTCAGTTCCGCGATCAACTCGTCCAGCCGTCGCTCGATGGCGGCGGAGTCATCGCTCTCGACCTCGATCATCCGTGCGCCCATGATGTGATCCAAGAGCAGGTTGCCCTGGATCGGCCGATCTTTCTTGCTCGGTATCTTGATGATGTAATTCGTGAGACCGAATTTCGCCGCGACCGCCGTGTGCAATCGCGCGTGGTTGGACTGCGCGACATTCGTGACGATCAGTGTGTCCGCGCCCTTCGCGAGCACGTCCGCCGTGCGGAACTCGAGGTGGCGCACTTTGTTTCCGCCGAAGGCGAGGCCGGTCAGGTCATCGCGCTTGACGAAGAGGCGCGGCGCGTTCGGCCCCAGCGCGGCGCGCAGGCGGGGCATCTCCTCCAGCGGCGTCGGCAATGCGGCGATCCGCACGCGCGGCAATCGTCCGACGCGCTCCGCCAGTTCGTCGCGCGTGATCGTCGGTGTCGCAAGTGTCGCCATTTTCCCACCCTTCCTAACCCCCGGCCCCTTCCCTCCGATGGAAGGGGAGCAAGCCGTCGATGGATCGAGGCATACCGCGAAAGGCACGGCAATGAGCGCGAGACGCCCCTTCCCCGTTGGGGGGAAGGGCCTGAGGGTCAGGGCCGCCCCGCCGCCTCCTGCTGGTAGTTGTGGCGCATCTGGCGGTAGCGCGCCGTTTTCGCCTCGGGGTCGAAGTAGAGGCGGGGGATTTCCATCGCGTTCTTGCCGAAGAGGACGAACTCCAGAGCGGCGGCGCCTTCTCCGCCCTGTTGCGCGTGGATGTCCTGCGGCGGGTGCGGGATGATGGCGGTGTCGCCGGGGCGGAGGACGCGCTCTGCGGACAGTTCGATCTCCGCGTACCCCTCATCATCGCCGCTGTCGAGGCGGCGGTACTCCTGCAAGCGATCGACGCCGTCATAGACGGCGATGATGCCCCAGGTGCCGTGATTGTGGATCGGCGTGTTCGTCTCCGCCGGGAAGCGGGCGCGCACCAGTGTCAGGCCCGTCTCGTCCGTGTAGAGCGGGCGAGATTGCCGCCCCACGCCGTCGTGCGCGTTGCCGAACTCCTCCGGCGTCTCGGTCAGCGACCGTTCCCTCGTGATCGCCCGCATCCGCTCCGCGATCCGCGCGAGGCCCGCGTCCGTCGCCCCTTCATCGGCGAGGATCGCCTTCACATCGGCGATGAATGCGTTGATGACCGTCTCTCTGTCCATGATGTTCCTCACCCCCGGCCCCCTCTCCATCGCCCATCAGCTACGAAAATTCGTACAGCGATGGAGAGGGGAGAATACGAAATCTGTAGGGGCGGTTCGCGAATCGCCCGGTGCTGTTACTCACTCCTTACCATGCCATCGCGTAGCCGTCGCGGCGCGGGTCGGCGCCTCCCATCAGCGCGCCGCTGTCGGGATCGACCATCACGCCCTGCCCGCCGCCGAACATCATCGTCCAGTTCTCTTGCATCAGCAGATTGTGGCCCCACTGGCGCAACTGCGCGCGCACGTCTTCGGGGATGCGCCCCTCCATCAGCAACTCGGTGCCGTTGGCGGTGCGGAAGCGGGGCGCCTCGATACCCGCCTGGATGCTGAAGCCATGATCCATGATGTTGAGCATCATCTGCGGTGTCGTCTCCATGATGCCGAAGGAGCCGGGCGTGCCGATCACCATGAAGAGGCGGTCGTCCTTCCAGACCTGCGCCGGGGAGAGGCATTGCTCGACGCGCTTGTGCGGGCCGATGGCATTCGGGCTCTCCGGGTCCATGTCCATCCAGTAGGTGAAGTTGTTCAGCGCGAGCCCCGTGTTGCCGAAGACGACGCCGGAGCCGAAGCCGCCGCCGAGCGTCTGCGTGGCGGAGACGGCATTGCCCTGCTCGTCCACGGCGTCGAAGTGTGTCGTGCTCTGCGGCATCTTGTAAGGGTCGCCGGCGAGGATTTCATCCTGCTTTTTCTTGGAGGTATAGCGGTCGCCACCGGCAACGCCCGCCTTCGTCGGGTTGATCAGCGAGCGGCGGTAGGCGGCGTATTCCTTGGAGAGCAGCCCCTCCGTCGGCGGGTTCGGTGCGGGGGCGTATTCGGCGCGGTCGGCGACGGCCAACTTCATCGCCTCGGCGAGATGGTGGATGTACGCGGCGCTGTTCTGCCCCATCCCGGCCATGTCGAAACCCTCGACGATGTTCAGCGTCTGCAAGTACTGGATGCCGCTGCACGGCGGCGGCGGGCAATAGACATCGTAGCCGCGATAATTGACACCGATCGGCTCGACCCATTCGGGGCGGAAGTCATCGAGGTCCTTCTGGGTAATCAGGCCACCGTTCTCCGTGGAGAAGCGGACGATCTCCTTGCCAATCTCCCCCTTGTAGAACGCCTCCATGCCGCCCTCGACGATGGTGCGGAAGGTGCGGGCGAGGTTTGGCTGCTTGAGGATCGTGCCCGCCGTCGGCGTGTGCCCCTCCGGCGCATACTGCTCGCGCGAGGTCTTCCATTTGAGCAGGTACTCCTCGGAGACCTTGAAGTGCCGTTCGTTGTTAATCGAGAGAGGGAAGCCGCCCTCGGCGTATTCGATGGCGGGCTGGAAGACGGTGGCGCGGTCCATCGTGCCGTACTTTTCCAACGCCGTCAGCCAGCCGCCGAGCGCGCCGGGGATGAGCGGCGAGAGGATGCCCTTCTGCTTGTCGTCCTCGTGCCTGTACTTGCTCAGTTCGGCGGCGTAGGCGCTCGGGCCGTTGTAATCGAGCACTATGCGTTTCTTGCTCTTCGCGTCGTAGATGAACATGTAGCCGACGCCCCCCGCCCCGGACATATACGGCTCGACGACATTGAGCGCCGCCGCGATGGCGACCGCCGCGTCCACCGCGTTACCGCCCTGCATGAGCATCCGCTGCCCCGCCAGTGTCGAGAGATAATGCGCCGACGCGCACGCCCCCCGCTTGCCCATCACCACCGGCCGATGCGCCAACCCCTTATTCGTCCACGCCATGTCCTGCTCCCTTCGGTTGCTAAAGTAGCCAGTAGTCAGCAGTCAGTAGTCGGAAAGACTCACCGATAGTGACACGCTGGCGCAAAAGACATGCTCGTCGCTTCCTACTCCCCTTCCCATCTGACTTCCGACTACTGGCTACTGGCTGCTGGCTACTGGCTGAGTGCCGCGTGATAGGCCGCGCTGCTCTGGGCAATCAGGCCCCAGGTGCCGACGCTGAAGACACGGACGCCGCGTGCTCGTTCGCGGGCGGCGTCCGCGCCGGTGGGGCAGTTCATGCCGACCGGTTTGCCCGCCGCGACGCCCTGACGGATGATCTCGGCGATCGCCTCCTGTACGGCGGGGTGATCCCGCTCGCCGGGATGGCCGAGCGTCTGCGACAGGTCCGCCGGGCCGACGGAGATGAGATCTAACCCCTCGACGGCGAGAATGCCCGCGAGGTTGTCGATCGCCCGTACATCCTCAATCAGCGCGGCGACGAGGACCTGCGCGTTCGCCTCACGGGAGTACGGGCCGAGCGGGCCGCGTAGCCCATACTCCGCCGCGCGCACACCGGCCAGCCCGCGCGACCCTTGCGGCACGTATTTCGCCGCCGATACCGCCCGCTCGGCATCCTCGCGCGTCGTGACCTGCGGCACCATCACGCCCTGCGCGCCCGTATCGAGGTAGCGCAGGATTTCGTGCGGCGCGTTCGTCGGCACGCGGACAATCGGCGTGATGCCGACCATGTGCGCCGCCCGCACGAGGTCCTCGCAATCCTTGACGGTGATGTGCCCGTGCTCGGCATCGATCAGCACATGATCCCACCCGGCCAGCCCGCAGACCTCCACCAGCGCCGCGTCCGCGACGGGGATAATCGTCCCCGCGCTCCATCCACCCCCGGCCAACGTCTCCTTCATTTTGTTCTGTCGCATCACCGAACCTCCGACAAACCGAACGAACCGCGGAGAGCGCAAAGGGGAACGAAGAAATGCTCTTTTAAGACAAGGACCGTCGGTGCTTTCATATTCGTCGTGCGTTTCTCTTTCCCCTTCTCTCTTTGCGTCCTCTGTGTCCTTCGCGTCTTGGCGGTTCGTTCGGTTCCGATCGCCTGTGGAGGGGCAGGGACGCCCCTTCGGGCGGATGATGGGTGCTCCGACAAGCAGCGTGGGAGCGCGCTATCACTGACTGATGATCGCGATGGTACTGTCTGCTTGCACAAGGCGTCAAGGGCAGACATGGAACAGGGTTTCACTCTGCGGTCCGCACTTTCACCGAAACATGACGATGCACCGCGTGAGATCAGGTGTCGGATTGCTCGGTGGGGAGAGGGACTGCGGGCTGATCCGCGCCGATGGCGGGCCGGGTGCGCATCTCGTCCCAGTGCGTGTGCTCCACCGCACCGATGTCGCGGAGATGCGCCACGTCATTGTAGGAGGCTAGCCGCCAGCGCGGTGACTTACCGGGGCGCGTGCGCCGCTCCCAATGGGTGATGGAGGTGTTGTGGGTGTGGAGGTCCGCAGCGGGGAGAGCGTGAGTATTCAGGCCGAAGAGGCAGATCATCGAGCCGTCGATCACCCCACCGTGACAGACAATGACGACCGTCTTGCCGTCGTGCGTCGTTGCGATGCGATGGAGGGTCGTGCCGACGCGGAGCATGAATTGCGCCCAACTCTCGCCGCCGGGGGCGAGCGGTCGGTAGGGTTCCCGCTCGTAATCGGGCACGCCGTAGGTGGCGGCAAAGGCATCGAGTCTCATACCGTCCGCCTCGCCGACGCGCATCTCCTGCACATCCTCGTCCCAGATGATCGGCAGTCCGAGGGCAGGGGCAATGATCTCGGCGGTCTGCCGGGCGCGCGGCAGGGTGCTGGCAATCAAGAGGTCCGCTTCAATCTCGTGCGTGGCGGCGAGTCGGTCCCGCAGCGCCTCCGCCTGACGCACGCCGAGCGGCGAGAGGCCCGTGTCGCCGTGCATCCCGCCCATGATCGGCTCAACATTACTGACCGCCTCGCCGTGGCGGATCAGATAGAGGTGTGTCATCCGTACCGCGCCCTTCGTTCGTCTGTTGCACCTGCCGCCGGAGACGCACGCGCGCCACCATACGGGCAGTATACAAAGCGGAGCGCGCCGGGGTGATCACCTCCGGCGCGCTCTTGCGTCTACGCATGATGTACGGCCTGTTCGTGCGGCGTCTACCGATTGCCCAGATAGACCGCCGACGGTACTATCACGCAGTTCGCTGAACGAGTTGAGAGTGCATGTCGGCGGGCGCGGCGCCTACAGGGCCACTCCCGGCCAGCATCGAAACCGCCCCCGCCCCACTCGTGAGACCGATTGCAAACCAACGATGCAGTTGGATTCTTTTTCTTGGAGGGAGCAGGCAGAGGGCAGGCTCTCTGCCTGCTCCTACCACGTTTTCCCGGCGAACTGTAACAATACGGTACAAAGCCGCCAGACGATACATTGACAACCTATAAGACGAATCGTATAGTCGAATACGGTCAGGTTATCAAGTGAATTGCTCAATTGATTCGGGTCTTCTTCTACCTGCGATAGAGGTGGTATGCAGGCATTGGTATCAACAGCGATTGACGCGGAGATGCTCGCCGTTCGTCTCCCGCCTCCTGCATCGCGCATTGGGCTGGTCGAGTCCGTCGCCCAGCAGATCCTCGCGCTGATTGATCGGGAGCGCCTACAGCCCGGCGACCGCCTGCCCTCGACTCGGATGCTGGCGCATCGCTTTCAGGTCGCGACGCCGACAATCCGCGAGGTCCTCCGGCGTCTCCAGGCCACGGGCGTCGTTGACATCCGCCATGGGTCGGGCATTTATGTCCGCAAAGGGCATTTGCGGATGATGCTCGCCAACCCGAATGTCAGTACGCTCGATCCGCGCGTTACCATCGACCTCCTCAATGCGCGCCTCTTGGTCGAGCCGCAGTTGGCGGAACTGGCCGCCAAAATTGGCGACGAAAACGAGATCGCGGCCCTCCAGGCCATCCTTACCGAGGCCGAACAGTATCTCGTCGGGAACGACCAGATGCTCCACACGATTAACATGTCTTTCCATCTCGCCATCGCCCATTGCACGAGAAATGTCGCGCTGGCACAGATCATGGAATCATTGATCGAACTCTACTCGTTTGAGCAGTTCGCGGTTATCTCCCTGTTCAATGCCCGCTTTTCGGACCATGAGGAGCACAAAGCAATCTGCGCCGCGATCCGCGAGCGCGCCCCGGAGCGCGCGCGCTCCTTGATGGAGGAGCACATCATCCATGTCACATCGGTCGTCGAGGCGCGACTGCGAAAGCGGATGGAGGACGAAGGGGAACGGGATTGTCGGGAGGCGCCGCAATGGTGAGGGGCGGATACAGCGCACACGGTCTCCGTGGTGAAATGATGGGGCAAGCAGCGTAAGGAGTATGGCAGATGGCAATGCAGGGGCATCCCGTTTCTCGTCACCGCCCGTTGTCGCGGCGTGATCTGCTCCGCCTCGGCGTCGGCGCGGCGAGCGCGACGGTCGTGGGTGCGATCCTCGCCGCGTGCGGCGGCAGCAAGGCGACCGACACGCCGAAGGCCGCGACCGGCGCAACCGCCGCGCCGGCGGGGACGACCGCCCCGGTCGCGGGCGCGGCAACCGCCCCGGCCAGTACCCCCGCGACCGTCGCGGCGACCAATGGCACCGCCGCCCCCGCCGCCGCAGCCACCTCGGCGCCGCTGGCGGACGCCGGATCACTGACGATGCTCTCGAGCCAGTTCTCGCCGATCGACCAGGCGGAGGCGTTCCGCAAGACGATCCTCGCCAACTTCAAGGGCAAGGTGGACTTCATACCGGGCGATTTCAACGACCGTATGCGCGGTGAGGAGCAGGCGAACAAGGTGACAGTCAGCATCCTCGGCGGCCTGCACGGCGACTTCGTCCCCTTCGCGAACGACGGCCTGTTGCAGGACTTGACGCCGCTCCTGACCAAACTCGGCGATCGCGGCTTCCCGAAGGCGTTCCTCGACCTCGCCAAGGTCGGCACACCGGACAAGACCTTCTACATCCCCTGGATGCAGGCAACCTACATCATGGCGGCGAACAAGAAGGCGCTGCAGTACCTCCCGCAAGGCGCGAAGCCGGAGACGCTCACCTATGCCCAACTGAAGGATTGGGGGGCGGCGATGCAGAAGGGGTCGGGCCAGCGGCGCATCGGCTTCCCCGCCGGCCCGACCGGGCTGATCCACCGTTTCTTCCAGGGCTACCTCTACCCGTCGTACACGGGCTCGACCGTCGTCGCGTTCAAGACGCCCGAAGCCGTGCAGATGTGGACCGACTTCAAGGACCTCTGGCAATACGTGAATCCCGCGTCAACCAACTACGCGGGCTCCGGCGAACCGCTCCTCACCGAGGAGATCTGGGTTGGCTGGGATCACATCGCCGGGCTCTTGAACGCGCTGCAAACCCGCCCGAATGATTTCATCACCTTCCCGGCGCCGATGGGCCCGAAGGGTCGCGGATTCATGCCGGTGCTCGCCGGGTTCGCCATCCCGAAGGGAGCGCCGAACCAGCAGGGCGCGGAACTGCTGATCGACTATCTGACGCAGGCGCCGCAGCAGATTGCGACGGCCAAGGCGGAGGGGTTCTTCCCCGTGACGAACGCCACCGTCCCGGCCGATCTCTCGGCGGGCGTCAAACTCGAAGCGGACGCGATCCAGGCGCAATCGTCGGGTTCGGGCGGGGTGACGACGCTCCTGCCCGTGGGCCTCGGCGCGAAGGGTGGCGACTTCAACAAGGTCTACGTGGACTACCTTCAATCGCATCGCGATCAAGGGCGAGGCGATCCAGACCGTCCTGGATGACGAGGGCAAGATCATGCAGGGCATCCTCAATGACACGAAGGCGCCCTGCTGGGCGCCCGATCCGGCGAGTACCGGCGCATGTCAGATCAAGTAGCCGCGCGCGAGCAGGCAATCGTGACCCCGGTGCGGCGGACCCGCCGCACTGGGGGGCCAGGCAAATCGCGGGCAGCGTATCTGCTGCTCGTGCCCGCCGCGCTCTTCCTCGCCGTCTTCTTCGTCTGGCCGATGGTGCAGGCGCTCATCCTCTCCGTGCGCGGGGAGCACGGCGGCTTCACGATGGCGAACTTCCAGCGGATGACGGGGGACATCTACTTCCGGCCGGCGATCAAGTACACGCTGCTCTTCATTGTCGTCATCCTGCCGTGCCAGTTGGTGCTCGCGCTGGTGATGGCGCTCCTCCTGCAGGCGGACCTGAAGGGCAAGGGGTTCTTCCTCTACATCTGGGCAATCCCGCTGGCGATCTCCGACCTCGCCGCCGGGATCGTCTGGCTGGCGATCTTCTCCCCGAACGGCTTCCTCAACTCGGTCCTGCATGGGCTGGGATTCGAGCAGAATCCTTTCCCCTTCCTGACGGTCGAGCATCCGGTCAGCCAGTTCCTCTGCATCGTGATCGCGGAGATGTGGCGGGCGACCTCGGTCGTCATGATCATCCTGCTCGCCGGTATTCAGGTGATCCCGAAGGATTACGGCGAGGCGGCGGAGGTCTTCGGCGCGACGGCCTGGCAGCGGCTGCGCTACGTGACGCTGCCGCTCTTGCGACCCAGCCTCCAGGTGGCGATCATCCTGCGCACGCTCGCCGCCTTCCAGGTATTCGCCATCGTGCTCGCGCTCGTCGGACGCACCGTGCCCGTACTGGCCGGGGAGGCGTACAACTGGTCCGCCGTCTTATTCAACAACTATATCGCCGCCACTTATGCCGTCGTGATCCTGGTCATTTCGATCGCCGTCACGGTGATCTATCTGCGCGCCTTGCGGGTGCGCGACGAGCAGCAGGGGCTGTAAAACCGGCCTAACCCCCGCCCCCTTCCCGTCTCGGGAAGGGGGAGCAAGCCTCGCGAAGGCTTGGATGCAGAGGGAAAGGCACGGCATTGCAGCGAGTCGCCCCTTCCCGTCTCGGGAAGGGGGCAGGGGGTAGGAATGACCGCGACCGTCACGAAACCGGTTGAGAGGGCGGCGCCCATCGTGCATCGCCGCGCACGCTCATGGAAGTACAAGCTGGGGCGGGCAGGGATGTACCTGCTGGCGATCCTCATCACCCTCTTTATGCTCCTGCCGATCTATCTGATCGCCCTCAGCGCCTTCAGTCCGCAGGCGAAGATCTATGCCTTCCCGAAGGCGCTCATCCCGCATCGGAGCGATCTCTCGACCGCGACGTTCTCGTTTTTCATCCACTCCACGGGCGTGCCCCAGTCGGTGCGCAACAGCATCATCGTCGGCATCGGCACGCTGATCTTGTCCACGCTGATCGGTGCGCCCGCCGGGCTGGCGCTCGCCCGCTTCGTCTTCCGTGGCCGCGCGGCGTTCCAACTCTTCATCGTCTCGACGCGTGCCTTCCCGGCGGTGATCCTCGCCATCCCGCTGCTTGTCACCTTCATTAAATGGAACCTCTATGACCGGCTGCTCGGGGTCATCCTCGTCCACACCGTCTTCAGCTTGCCGACGACGATCCTCGTCATGAGCAGCGTCTTCGTCAGTATCCCGCGCGATTTGGAGGAGGCAGCGCTCACGCTCGGCTGCACACCCTTCACCGCCTTCTGGCGCATCATGCTCCCGCTCTCGTTGCCGGGGATGGCGGCGGTCGCCATCTTCACGTTCGTCGGCTCCTGGAACGAGGTCTTCGCGGCGACGATCCTGACGGTAAAGAATCGCACCCTCCCCGCGCAGGTGCTCGCCTCGCTCAGTAGCTCGCAACTCCCCTACAAGTTCGCGGGCGGCTTCGCGCTCGTCATCCCCTCCCTCATCTTCATCTTCTTCATGCGCCGCTACCTGTTCAATATGTGGGGGCGCGTGGTGCGGTAGATAGTAGCCAGTAGCCAGTAGCCAGTGGCCGGTAGCCAGTTGTTCAATGAGAGGGGCGGCCGTGGCAACTCACAGTTATCAGGACTTGATTGTCTGGCAAAAGGCCATGGACCTCGTTGAGCAGGTGTATCACGCCACACAGGGCTGGCCGAAGCACGAAGTGTACGGCCTCATGGATCAGGTGCGGCGTTCGTCGGTTTCAGTCCCCGCAAATGTCGCGGAAGGTCAGGGACGTGGCGGACGGAACGAGTTTCTACATTTCCTGACGATCGCCAACGGGTCTCTCTACGAACTTGAGACGCATCTGCTCATCGCGAGACGATTGCACTACCTCGATGAGTTGACATGTGCGTCGTTGATGCAACAAGCCGCTGAGGTCGGTAGGCTTCTTCATGGTCTCATGCGGAGGTTAAGAACACCCCCTCCAAAAGCGACACCCACTGACAGTTGCGAACTGGCTACCGGCTACTGACTACTGGCTACTACGTCGAGGTGGATATGGCTGAGATTGACATTCAGACGGTGCGGAAGACATTTGTCGGCAGCAAGCAACCGGCGGTCAATGATATTGACCTGACGGTCGCCGACACCGAGTTCATGGTGCTGCTCGGCCCGTCCGGCTGCGGCAAGACGACGCTGCTGCGGATGATCGCGGGGCTGGAATACCCGGACAGCGGCAGCATCCTCATCGGCGGGCGGGACGTCACCGACCTGCCGCCGCGCAACCGCGACATCGCGATGGTCTTCCAGAGCTACGCCGTCTTCCCGCATATGAAGGTGTACGACAACATCGCCTTCGGCCTGCGGATGCACCGTACGCCGAAGGCCGAGGTCGCCCGCAAGGTGGAGCGCGCCGCCGACCTTCTCCAGTTGACCCCGTATTTGCAGCGCTACTCGGCGCAACTCTCGGGCGGGCAGCGGCAGCGCGTCGCGGTGGCACGGGCCATCGTCATGGAGCCGTCCGTCCTGCTGATGGACGAGCCGCTCTCCAACCTCGACGCGCTCCTGCGCCTGAACTTCCGCAGCGAGCTGAAGAAGTTGGTGCATGAGATCAAGACGACGACGATCTACGTCACGCACGATCAGGTCGAGGCGCTCAGCCTGGGCGACCGGATCGCGGTGATGCGCGACGGCGTGATCGTGCAATGCGGCACGCCGATGGAAGTCTACGGCAACCCCGCGACCGAGTTCGTCGGCGGCTTCATCGGCAACCCGCCGATGAATTTCCTCGCGGGCCGGCTGATACGCGAGGACGGGCATCTGCGGGTGGCCGTCGGAGAGCACATGCTGGAGGCGCCGCACGCGCTCGCGGGCGCAACCAATGACAATATTCGCGTCGGCATCCGCGCGGAGGATATTCGCGCGGATTTGGCGGCGACGCCCGATGCCATCCCCGCCCACGCCGAGGTCGTCGAGCCGGTCGGCTCGAATCTGCTCGTCACCGCCCTCGTCGGCGACCAGCGCATCAAGGTGCTGACGCGCACCGATTTCGCGGTGAAGACCGGTGGGGAGATCTGGTTGCAGCCGGAGTGGGACAAACTGCGCTGGTTCGACCCGGAGACGCAGAAGGAGATCGCTGCCGAATGAGCACATCAAACCAGGCCTTCGGCAGTACGCCCGAGCAGATGGCCGTCCGCGCGGCGGAGATCCTGCGCGATAATGACCTCGGTGGCTGGACGAAAGCCGCCCCGCGCCTCTACCCGCACCAGTGGAGTTGGGACAGCGCCTTCATCGCCATCGGGCTGGCGCGCCTCGACACCCGCCGCGCCGCGCAGGAACTGCGCATGCTCTTCCGCGCGCAGTGGGCAACGGGCATGGTGCCGCACATCGTCTTCAATCCGGAGGCGAGCGGCTACTTCCCGAACATCGAGCGGTGGGGGACGGCCGTCTCGCCGAATATCCCGACCGGGATGCAGACGAGCGGCTTGTGCCAGCCGCCCGTTCATGCCATCGCCGCCCGCTACATCTGGGAGGTTGCCCGGCAGCGCGACGAGGCGGAGACCGCCGACGCGACGGCCTTCTTGCGCGAGCTCTATCCGCAATTGCTCGCCTGGCACGGCTACCTCGCGACCGACCGCGACCCGGAAGGGTCGGGCCTCGTTACCATCTACCATCCATGGGAGGGCGGCTCGGACAACTCGCCCGCATGGGACGCCCCGATGGCGGCCATCACGGTCGGGGACTTGCCGCCCTACGAGCGACACGACCTGAAGCACGCCGATCCGTCCATGCGCCCGACGATGGCGGAATACGACCGCTACCTCTGGATCGTCGAGGTGATGAAGCGGGCGCGCTACGACGAGGCGACCGTCTACCGTACCAACCCGTTTTTGGTCAAAGGGGTCTTCTTCAGCGGCATTTTCGTCGCCGCGAACGATGCCCTGCTCGCCATCGCGGACATCATCGACGCGCCGGACGACGAGCGGGCGCAGATCACCGAATGGCGCGATCGCGGGTTGCGCGGCCTGGATGGGCGGTGGAATGCGGAACTCGGCCTCGCGCTCGATTACGATCTGCGCGCCGGAGCGGCGATCCCCGTGCGCGTGATGGGCGGATTTGCCCCGCTGATCGCCGGGCATCTCGCGCCGGAGCGGCGCGCGGACATGCTGGCAACGTACGATTCACCGGCGTGGTTGGGCCATCCGCGCCTGCGCTGGCCGATGCCGCTGAGCACCAGCCCGGAGGGACCGGGATTCGACCCCCGCCGCTACTGGCGCGGCCCGACCTGGCCGGTGATGAACTGGCTCTTCTGGTGGGCGCTCGTGCAGGCCGGCGAGACGGAGCGGGCCGCCGACCTCCGGCGCGTTTCGCTGGACCAACTCGCCGATGGCGGCTTCGGCGAATACTACGAGCCCTTCACCGGCGAACTGCTCGGTTCCGCCGATCAGTCCTGGACCGCCGCCGTCGCCCTCGATTGGCTCGCCGCAAAGTAACGAATCGGCCTGCAACAGAGCGTGCGCGGTTGGTATCTCTGGTGGCAGGCTGGAAGCTTGTGACCACCGGGTTCTTCCGGCGAGGTGCGTTCGTGATCGTATTGACGAAAGAAGGCGCAATCTCGTGCGACACCAAGAATGCGACGGTTCGCTCCACCGAGGAGATTGCAGGAGAACAATGATGTTAACCGAATATATCGAAGCTGCGATGCGCCGCGCGGAGTACAAACGCTACGACGATGGGACGGTCTATGGCATATCGAAGCGCCCGGCTTCGAGGGTGTCTGGGCCAACGAAGCGACCCGCGAGCAGACCGAACAGTGAGTTGCGGAGTACGCTCGAAGATTGGTTGCTCCTCGGCCTACAACTCCGCCATCGGCTTCCTGTCCTCGATGATATCGATCTGAATGCCATCCGAAGCCGCCTGATGCGCTACGGGCCGATCAAACGCCGCACTTATCGACGGGCTGAAGGTGTTCGGTTTCAGCGACCCCATCCGCCCTCGGAAAGGCTCCGATCACGATTTTATGATCCAGGGCGAGCGGTGTGTCAAAATCCCCAATACACATCGCCAGGAGATCAGCGTGAACCTGCTCTCCGATATCCCTGAAACAAGCAGGCATCAGCCGCGCCGAATGGGAACGCGCATAGACCAAACCATGCGGCCGGGTGCCCTCGTTGCATGTTGGTCATTGCTCATTACTCGCGAAGTAGTCGCGCAGGCGTTCGATGGCGATGCGGCCGCAGCGGACGAACATGCTGTTCGTGTCGCCCGCGATGTGCGGCGTGATGAAGGCGTTCGGCAGCGAGCGGAGCGGGTCATCGAGCGGCAGCGGCTCGGTGTCGTAGACATCGAGGAAGGCGTGGAAGCGATTGTTGCGCAACTCCGCCACCAGCGCGTCAGAGTCGAGGATGGCGGAGCGGGCCGAGTTAATGAAGACCGCGCCCTCTTTGATTAATCCGAACTCGCGTGCGCCGAGCATCCCGCGCGTCGCGTCGGTCACCGCCATGTGGAGCGAGATGACATCAGCACTCTTCAGCAGTTCGTCCAGCGAGACGGCCGGATGCCGAGCGCGCGGGCGTCCTCGTCGGAGAGGAACGGGTCGTAGGCGATCAGCGTCGCGCCGAAGGCGCGGAACCGCTGCGCCGCCACCCGCCCCACTCGCCCGACGCCGACGAGGCCGACGACGCTCTCGCCCAGGAGCCCGGCGTTCCGCCGCCCCGGCTCCGCCCAGAGGCTGCCGGATTTCAACATCTCGTTGAACTCGACCAAGCGGCGCACGCCCATCAGGGCGGCGGCGACCACCCATTCGACGACCGCGTCTGTTGTGGCGTCCGATGCATCGATCACGGTGACGCCCGCCGCGCGCCACATCGCCTGCGCCGGGACGTGCCCGCCGTGCCACCAGTGGGCGATGGCGGCTACCTTTACCGTGCCGACCGCGTTCAGCACCTCGGTGGTGATCTCGGTTGCGCCGATGCCATTCAGCGAGAGGATGCCGTCCGCCCCGCGCATCTCCGCGATCAATGCGTCGGCGGGTAGCGGCTCCGCCCGCGTCCTGGCGGACGAGACGGTCGCGAACTCCCGCAGGCGCTCCTCGTTCTCGGCGTTCATGTAGAGCCCGTACCACTCCGCTGCCCGATGGATATAGATGTGCGGCTTCGTCACCCCCGGCCCCCTTCACGTCGCATCAAGAATGGCTATGATGCATTGTGGCACGGCCACTCTCGTATCACCAGAGCAAGGAGTATGCACCATGAGCGATCCGATTGAACTCAAAGGCGCGCGTATTCTCGTCACCGGGGCGTCGACGGGTGTCGGGCAAGCGGCGGCGGAGCGGTTGATGCAGGAAGGCGCATCGGTCGTGGCGACGGTGCGCAAAGAAGAGGACGGTGCGGCGCTGCGGGCGGCGGGCTGCGAGGTTGCCCTGCTCGATGTGACCGACCACGCGGCGGGGGCGGCGCTCGTCGAGCGGGTCGGGCCGCTCGACGCGCTGATCAACAATGCCGCCTACTCGTACCGCAGTTCCTTCGAGCACGGGGACGACGCCGAGATTCGCAAGATGTTCGATGTCAACTTCTTCGGCGCCTGTGCCCTCGCCCGCGCCGCGCTCCCAGGGATGCGCGCGCGGCGCAAGGGCGCAATCGTCAATGTCTCGTCCGTTTCGGGGCGCGTGGCGGTGGCGCTGAACGGCTACTACCCGGCGACGAAGTTCGCACTGGAGGCAATCTCGGAGTCGATGGCGTACGAGCTGCGGCCATTCAACATCCGCGTCGTGATCATCGAACCGGGCGGCATCAAGACCGCCTTCATCCCGAACATGCATCTCGAAGCGCGCACGTACGACGACCCGAGCAACCCGTACGCGGATCTCGCGCAGCGGCTGCGCCCCACCGCGCCGGGCGGCTCCGAACCGTCGGTCGTCGCGGACGCCATTGTCCGCTCGCTCGTCGCGCCCGCGCCCGGCAAACTGCGCTGGCCCGCCACGCCGGACGCCGAACAGGGCCTCCATGCGCGCGACACGATGGACGATGACGCCTTCATGGCGATGCAGGCGGAGCGCGCCGGTATCACATGGTAGAGACCGAGGGTGCCGCGCGCCGTTCGGTGGCGCGGCACTGCGGCGATGCTGGGTGTAGGAGAAGGGCATGGTAGCGATTCGCCCCGTCCGATTGCCCGAGGATCGCGCGTCGCTCCTCGCGCTCGATCGTTCCTTCACCACCGACCGCGTCTACCGCGTCGCGTACACGGCGGATTCCTTCGCGCTCGAAGAGGTCCCCGTGCAGCCGCCGTTGCGCAAGGAATTCCCGCTCGCCGACGACCTCGGTGAGGATCGCATCTGGGAGCAGGGATTCGTGGCCGAGCGCGCGGGGAGCGTCGTCGGCTTTGCCGCGTTCACTCACCGCCGCTGGAACCGCCGGACGGAACTCTGGCATCTGTACGTCGCGCCCCAATTGCGGGGCCGGGGCATCGGCCGGGCGCTCGTCGAAGCGGCGATTACGGCGGCACGAGATGCAGACATGCGCTGCGTCTGGTTGGAGACATCGAATCTGGCGTATCCGGCGATCCAGTTCTACCGGCGCGTCGGCTTCGTACTCTGCGGCCTGGACATGTCGCTCTACGATCCGACACGCGAAGTGGTGGGGGAGACGGCGCTCTTCTTCGTGCGCCCCGTGTGAGACGCCGTCGCCCACAAGGAGTCGTTCATGGTCATCGCTTTCAATCACACCATCATTGCCGCACGAGACCGGCACGCCTCTGCGTCATTCTTCACGAGACTCTTCGAACTCCGGGAGCCAACGCAGTGGGGGCCATTCGCGATCGTGACGCTCGAGCACGGCGTATTTATCCAGTTCGCCGAGCCGGGTGTCGCCGATATTCAGATGCAGCACTACGCCTTCCTCGTTGACGACGGGAGCTTCGACGCGATCTACGGGCGCATTCTCGGCGGAGGTATCGACCACTGGGCCGATCCGCAGCAGAGAGTGCCCGGTCAGATCAATACCAATCACGGCGGGCGGGGCGTCTACTTCAATGATCCTGCGGGGCATGGTATCGAAGTCTTCACCCGCCCATACGGCTCGATCGCCAACCCTTCGATCAGCGCCCCGAGCAGGGCGGTGTAGTAACCGGCCGTGACCATCATCGTTACGACGTTTGTCCCTCTGCCGCTTCGGGCATCACCGCCACTGCGAGGGCTTCGGGGGCGAGCGGGCCGCGCCGGTTGTCCGCCTCGCGCAATTCCTGCACTCGTGCGCCGATCAGGCCGGGCGCGCCGACGACGCAGGCGGAGAGGGCGATCACTGCCGGGATGCCGATCAGCGGCAGGAGGACACCGCCGAGCGCGCCCCCGATCGGCGTGCCGCTCTGCATCAGCGTGCGCAGCAGGGCGAAGGCGCGCCCGCGCAGCCGCTCCGGGATGATGCGCATCCGCAGCGTCTGCGCCCAGATCGTCAACGGCGCGCTGCAGAGCCCGTAGAGCGACAATCCGACCGCCGCGCCCCAGATATTCCCTGTCGCCAGCACGATGAGGAGCACGGCGCCCGCAAGCATCTGCGAGAGGCAGATGGAGGCGCCGAGCGGCAGGCGCGGCTTGATCCCCCCCGCGAGAAGAGAACTGGTCACTTCCCCGGCCGCCTCCGCGCCGAGCAATAGCCCGTAGAGACCCGCGCCGCCGCCGAGCGAGCGAGCGGCAAGGATCGGCAGCCAGACGAGCAGCATCCCGCGCCCGATATTGAAGGCGAGGAACATCGCCGTCGTCGAGAGCAGGATGCGGTTGCCGAGCAGCAGGCGCACCGCGTGCCCGAGGTTGTACGCCTGCCCCGCCGCCTGCGCCACCGCGACGGGTCGGGGAGCCAGCCGCACGCGCGAGAGCGCGATCGCGAAGAGCGCGTACGAGGCGACATCGACGATGACGACGTTGGGCGCACCGATAATCGCGATCAGGAGGCCGGCGAGCGGCGGGCCGACGACGCCACCGAGCGTGAAACTGAGCATTTCCAGCGCGTTGGCGGTGGCGAGTTGCTCGTCGGGCACCAGCGACGGGACGAGCGACGGGCCGCCCGCGAGCGAGATCATCATCAACAGGCCGTAGACCCCGGCGACGACATAGGCGTGCCAGAGGGCGAGCCGCCCGAGCGCGTGCAGGAGCGGGATCAGGCCAATCACCGCGCCGCGCGTCAGATTGTCCGCGATCATCACATGGCGCCGGTCGAAGCGGTCGAGCAGCACCCCCGCCATCAGCCCGCCGACGATGATCGGGCCGGTGTAGCAGAGCAGCAGCGTGCCGACCGCCCGCGCCGAGCCGGTCGCGCTGAAGACGAACCAGATCAAGGCGACGCGCGTCATGCCGTCGCCGAGCACCGAGAAGGTAAACCCTGACCAGAAATTACGGAACGAGCGGTTCGACGAAGACTGCACGGTACCGGTCGATTGTCATGGTTCTCTCGATCTTCGTTCGTAATTATCCACACTCTTGCTATACTATCGGATGAAGGCTGCCAGCAGTCTGTCATACTTTCCGTCTCATCAATCGAGGAGCGAGATGAACCGTTTCGACCGCGCGCTGGCGATCCTCCTGCTCCTGCGCGGAGGCAAGACGCTGTCGGCGACGGAACTCGCCGCGCGATTGGAAGTCTCCACCCGGACGATCTATCGGGACATCGAGACATTGAGCGCCGTCGGCGTGCCGGTCTTCGCGGAGATGGGTCGCGCCGGGGGCTTCCGGCTCCTCGCGGGCTACTTCCTGCCTCCTGTCATGTTGACCACCGGCGAGGCGGTCTCTCTCCTGCTCGGTATGACGCTGCTGCGGAGCCTACGCGCCACACCGTTCGCCGCCGAACTGGAGCGTGCGGAGCAGAAGTTGCTCGCGGCGGTGCCGGATCACCTGCGCACCGTCCTGATGGAAGCGCGGACGATCATCGGCTTCGAGCGGCCCCCTGACGACCTCTTCCACCCCGAGCCGCAACGGCCCGCCGCGCCCGATACCGCGCCATCGACGTTCGATGAAGGTGAGACGGTGACAATTTTTCTCCAATCAGTGCTGGACCGACGCACCGTCCTGCTCGACTATCACTCTCCCTATGGCGGCAGGCAGGATCGTTTCATTGTCGCGCCCCTCGGCCTCTTCTGGGACCGGGATCGCTGGTACCTCGCCGGTATACGGGCTGGCGGGGGGGACTCCGTCCGGCTCTGGCGCGCGGATCGCGTGCGGGCGATCGCGCCACAGACGTTGACCGTCGAGCCGATACCCGCGTTCGACGTGCGCGACCTGCTCGACCGCGCGTGGCTGCGCCGCGCGATGGACCAATGGCGGGCTGAGAACGCGGTGACGATTCGCCTGACCGCGCGGCAGGCGACCCGCTTGCGGGCGGACTGGTACTACCGCCACGCCCACTACGAGACCCTACCGGGCGACCGCGTGCTGATGACCTTCGGCGAGTACAATCGGGAGATCGTGCTCGAATTGCTCCGCTGGTTGGGGCCGGGCGCGGAATTGATCGAACCGCACGCCTGGCGCACGACACTCAAAGAAGAGCTGGCCGCGATGCTCGCGCAGTACCCCGATGAACCCGACCGCGCATCCCCCTAATCCTGGGCGTGTCCTCAGTTGGGGTACGGTGGGCGGGCTAGTCGGCGATGCCCTCGCCACCTTCTGGGACTCTGGCTTCTGGATGCGCGACTACGCGGCGTGTCGCACGGCACGGTTCGTTCGCCGCGCGATGCCTCGATGGACGAGGCGCTGGTGCGCCTGTTTGGCCCCGGCCTCCGGCCCTCGCCCAGTGATCACCCGATCGCACGACCCATCGATCCGCAGGACGCTACTGCCCTGACCGACGCGGCAGGTGCCCGGATGCCTGGTATACTGATACCTTGATGCGTTCCGAATGATGCAGAAGTATTATCGCGCAGGGTTGGACCGGGTGCATCAACCGCGCGTTGACTGAGATGAGGTGAGGCGGGTGCCGGTCCCGCTCGCGAGGGAGGCGATCGTGACACCAGAATCCTTCATCGCCGCCCTTGAGGCGAACGCGCCGATCATCGCCGGCCTCGTGCGCGCAATTCCGCCCGAGCAAGCGCGGTGGCGGCCGACCCCGGCGGACTGGTCGATGCTGGAGGTGATCAACCATCTCGCTGACGAGGAGCGCGAGGATTTCCGCTTGCGCCTCGACGCCGCGCTCCATCGGCCGGGCATCGCGGTACCGCCGAACGATTCCGCCGACTGGCCCGTCGCCCGCGCGTACAACGAGCGCGACCCCGCCGAGTCGTTGGCGCGTTTCCTCGATGAGCGACGGCGGTCGCTCGCATGGCTGCGGGGGCTGGCCGCCCCGGACTGGTCCAACAGCATCCCGCGCAACTCCGGGGGCGTGTTGCGGGCTGGCGATCTGCTCGCGGCGTGGGCAGTGCACGATGTCCTCCACCTCCGCCAGTTCGTCGAGTTGCAGTATCACTTCCTCGATGCCCAGGCCCAACCGTTCAGCGTCGGGTTTGCGGGCGAATGGTAGCGCTCGGGCGATAGTCGCATCGATCATGGCATATTCGTTATCCGCATCGGCACAGAAGCCCGCGAAAACCTGTCCCCGGACCGCGCACTGCGCCCAGCGGCTGCAGCACATGTGCGTATTCTTCCAGCCCCCGAGCTGAGGATGCCGCGATGCCGCTACGTCGCGGTCTACCGTCGGCGGCGCGAGGATGCATCGTAGAGCCAGGCGCTCGCGCACGATTCATTGTCCCTGCGAACACGATCTCCCACATCGCTGCCGACCAGTTTTGAGACGCATGTGCTATACTTCGTGCTGCGAAGGACGTAGCGAGTACCAGGCAGGCAGATGGCCCACATCTTGCGATGTTGCCCTAGTTACTTTCTCGTGGGGCATCTCGTTACGGGGTAGAAGAGTGACCGGATGGTAAGCAGGAATCATGCACGTCGTCTCGCGCGCCTATCAGTATGCCGGTGACCACCGCGACGAACTGATCGCGGCGTTGCAGCGCCATCTATTGCTCGTCGGCATCGCGCTTGGCATCGGCATCGCCGTCTGCGTGCCGCTCGGCGTCCTCACGTCGCGCTCGCGCGTCGCATCGGCGACGATCATCAATGGCTTCAACGCGCTGCGCGTCATCCCCAGCCTCGCCATTCTCTTCCTCGCGCTGCCGTATTTCGGGCTCACGCTCAAAGCCGCCGTCCTCGCCTTGACAGTCCTCGCGCTGCCGCCGATTCTCATCAATACCGATGCCGCCTTCCGCAATATCGACCCGGCCATCCGCGAGGCGGCGTACGGGATGGGCATGGCGCGGCGGGAGGTCCTGCGGCGCGTCGAGTTCCCGCTGGCGATGCCGGTGATCATCGCCGGCATCCGCACCGCCGCCGTCGAGGTGATCGCGAGCGCGACGCTCGCCGCCTTCATCGGCGCGAGGCGGGCTGGGCATCTACATCACGCGCGGCTTCGCGCTCTACGACA
This sequence comes from uncultured Chloroflexia bacterium, assembly GCA_963847195.1. Classification (GTDB taxonomy): domain Bacteria; phylum Chloroflexota; class Chloroflexia; order Thermomicrobiales; family JALYUS01; genus JALYUS01. The sequence goes on from CAWJZC010000010.1 coordinate 525,150, forward strand.
ATGCCGTTCTCCTCGTTGGGGCGGTGCCCGTCGCCTTGCTCGCACTCATCGCCGAGATTGGAATGAGCGGGCTTGCAGCGCGCGTTACAACCGCCGACCCATTGAATGCGCCGATGTGCGCACGGTGAATCAGGAGGTCTCGTTTATGGTCAGCACGACGGACACGAACGCACGGCGGCTCTCGCGCCGCGCGATGTTGAGCGGCTTCGCGGCGGCGGCGGGCGCGGCCTTGCTCGCGGCCTGCGGCGGCAGTAAGGCGACCACTGCGCCGAATACCGCCGCTGCTGCCGCCGCCACCACGGCGAGCGGCCAGGTCGGCGGCGCGACGGCTGGCCCGTCCGGCGCGGTGGGTAGCGCCGCTGTTGCGACGACCGGGACGGGAGGCGCCACGGCGGGGACGACCGCCCCGCCAGCACGACCGCCCCGGCCAGTCACGCACCGCTGCCGGTTCCGCGACGACGGGCACGCGCCCGGCCGGTTCCACCACTGCCGGGACGGCATCGGGGACCACCGCCGCCGGTTCCGCCGTCTCCAGCACGGCGGGCAAGTTCTCGGGCACGATCAACGTCGGCTCCAAGGACTTCACCGAGGAGTTCATCGTCGGCAACATGTACGCGCTGCTGATCGAGGCGGCGGGCGGCAAGGTGAACCGCAAGCTCAACCTCGGCGGCACGCCGGTCTGCCAGGCGGCGATGGAAAAGGGCGACCTCGACCTCTACCCCGAGTACACCGGCACGGGTCTGTTGACCGTCCTCAAGCTCCCCTCGAACACCGACGCGAAGGCGGTCTACGACCAAGTCGCCAAGGGATACAAGGACAAATACAACTTCGTCTGGCTCGATCCCGCGCCGATGAACGACACGCAGGCGCTGGCGATGACGAGTGCCGGGTCGCAGAAGTTCGGCGTCACCAAGATTTCCGACATCGTCGCTAAGGCGGACCAACTGACGATGATCGGCCCGCCGGAGTTCGAGCAGCGCGAGGACGGCTTGCCGGGCATCATGAAGGCGTACGGCAACTTCAAACTGAAGCAGTACATCGGCGTCGACCCTGCCCTGAAGTACAAGGGTTTGATTGCCGGGCAGGCGGATATCGCTGTCGCCTTCAGCACCGATGGCGATATTGCCGTGAATAAACTGGTCGTCCTGCAGGACGACAAGAAGCTCTTCCCGGTCTACCAGATCACCCCGGTGGTCACGCAGAAGGCGCTCGACGCCAGCCCCGGCATCCGGGACGCGCTGAACAAGGTCGCGCCGATGCTGACGGATACCGTGATGTCCACGCTGAACTACGAGGTGGACGGCAAGAAGCGCGAGCCCGCCGATGTCGCCAAGGAATTCCTCACCAATCAGGGGTTGCTGAAGAAGTAACGGGAGAGGGAACCTCGCCCCCGGCCCCCTCTCCATCGCCGATGCGGGAGAGGGAGAAATCACGGGAGAGGCGCGCATCGGCTAATCATCGGGACAGATCACGGTAACTCTCATGAGTCACCCCTCTCCATCGCGATGGAGAGGGGCGGGGGGTGAGGTTTTATCGTGCAGGCGATCCGGTTCGAGCACGTATCCAAGCAGTTCCCCGGCGCGGCGCGCGCGGCGGTGGATGATTGCAGCCTCGAAGTGGAGGCGGGGTCGTTCGTCTGCCTCGTCGGGCCGTCCGGCTGCGGCAAGACGACGCTGCTGAAGATGGTCAATCGCCTCTACGAGCCGACGGGCGGCACAGATTTTCGTCGAGGGGACGGAAATCCGCCAACTGCCGGTGACGAAACTGCGGCGGCAGATCGGCTACGTCATCCAGCAGGTCGGCCTCTTCCCGCATATGACGGTGGCGAAGAATATCGCCGTCGTGCCGCAACTGCTCGGCTGGGAGCGCGAGAAGATCGCCGCCCGCACGGACGAACTGCTGACGCTGATCGGCCTGCCGCCGGAGGAGTACCGCGGCCGCTACCCCGCGCAACTCTCCGGCGGGCAGCAGCAGCGCGTCGGGCTCGCCCGCGCCCTCGCGGCGGACCCGGCGTTGATGCTGATGGACGAGCCGTTCGGCGCCATCGACGCGATCACCCGCACCGGCCTGCAGGACGAGATGGCCCGCCTGCAACAGACGCTCAAGAAGACGATCCTCTTCGTCACGCACGATGTCGAGGAGGCGTTGCGGCTCGGCGACATGATCGTCGTGATGCGGGATGGGCGGATCGTCCAGCACGGCACGCCGCTCAGCGTGCTCACCCAGCCCGCCGACGAGTTCGTCCACGATCTGCTCGGTGCGGACGATATGGTGCGCCAGTTGGGCCTACTCCGCGTCGAGGAGACGATGGAGGCGATACCGGACGGCGTGCGCCGCGCCGATGGCCCGACGATCGGGCGGCACGATGATCTCCGCCACGCCCTCTCGCTCCTGCTCCGCTCGGAGGCGAGCACCCTGACGGTGATGGATGGCGAGCGCGCGGTCGGCACGCTGACGCTCGACCAGATTCACCGCGCCGTGCTCGCCGGGGAGACCGATGAAGTACATCGTCGATAACCCGGACATCGTCCGGGCATCTGCTGCTGCGGCATATTCAGATCACGGCGATTGCGCTGGCGATCGCGCTGGCGATTGCCCTGCCGCTGGGGTTGCTCGTCAACCGCTACCGCTGGCTCGCGGTGCCGATCGTCGGCACGCTCGGCATCCTCTACACGATCCCCAGCCTCGCGCTGATTATCCTGCTCATCCCCGCCTTCGGGCTGGGGTCGAAACCGGTGATTATCGCGCTGATCATCTACGCGCAGATCATCCTCGTGCGGAACATCCTCGTCGGCCTGCAATCGGTCTCGCCCGCGATGCTCGAAGCGGCGCGCGGCATGGGCATGAATGCCTGGCAGACATGGTGGCGCGTCCAGTTCCCGCTCGCCCTGCCGATCATGCTGGCGGGGCTGCGCATCGCGGCGGTTGTCGTCATCGGCATCGCCACGATCGGCGCGAAGTTCGGCGCGGGCGGCCTCGGCAGGCTCCTCTTCGATGGCATCTCCGGCAACCGCTACGACAAGATCTGGGCGGGCGCGATCGCAGTCTCCGCCCTCGCCTTCGCGATCAATGGGTTGCTCCTGCTGCTCGAACGCTCCGTGGACTCGGCCCGCCGCGCGCGGTCACCCCGCCGCCAGCGTGCCGTGCGCGCGTTACAAGAAGGCGCACAGCCGATACCGGGATGAAATCGCCCCGTCGACGTTGTGTATTACAGATACCGGCGCGATGCCGGTCTCTTCGCTGGATGAAACGGAAGGCTGAGGAAGCGCGATGCAGATTGACACTCACGACGGATTTTGGCAAGCGCGTCGAGCGGCGGCTGCGCGAGGAGACGATTGTCTGGCTGACAACGGTGCGGCCGATGGGACGCCGCAGCCCACCCCGGTCTGGTTCCTCTGGGACGGCGAGAGCGTGCTGATCTACAGCCGCCCCAACCAGCAGAAGGAGCGGAACATCGGTCGCAACCCGAAGGTCTCGCTCAACTTCGATGGCGACGGCCACGGCGGGAACATCGTCGTCATCACCGGCGAGGCGCACGTTGTCGCGGACGCGCCGCCTGCCACGGAGATACCGGAGTACGTCGCGAAGTACGCCGAACCGATAAAGGAGATTGGCATGGATGATGCAGCCTTCGCGCGAGACGTACTCCGTCGCCATTCGCATCACCCCGACGGACGTGCGCGGGCACTGATTCGCCCGCCCCTTCCCCGCTCCGGGGAAGGGGAGGGAAGATAGGAAAGACCAGCCGATCCGAGCATGCATACGGCTGCGCCCGCCCGTTCACTTGCCGTGCGCGTTATTTTTCTTGATGATGCTCTCCACATGCCCGCGCATCAGTCGCGCGGCGCCGGATGCGACAACAAGTGTCGATAGGAGGACGCACCGATGGCGGACAAGAACGAGCCGGGCGCGCAGCGACGCAATGCCCGCCAGCGGACGGCGATGCGCGCCGAGCAGGAGCGTCAGCGGCGGCGCACACGTTCTCTGCTGATCGCCGGGACGATTGTCGTTGCCGCCCTGATCCTGACTTTGGGCGGGGGTCTATCGCGTATAACCACATCCACAACACATCTCAGACGCAGAGTGTGGCCGCCGCCGGTCTCCCGGTCGATGGTGTGCAGTGCCTCGGTAGCGAATCGCTGGCCTACCACATCCACGCGCACCTGTCGCTCTACCAGGACGGCAAGCCGGTGATCCTCCCGGCATACATCGGCATCCCCGCCGCCGCGAACATTCCGGGCGGTTCCTGCTTCTACTGGTTGCACGTCCACGATACGACCGGGGTGGTGCATGTCGAGAGCCCCACGACGCAGAACTATACGCTCGGGCAGTTTCTCGATGTCTGGCAGAAGACGGCGCAACTCGACGGGCAGGGGGGAGCCGCAGGCCCGGTGAGCGACGCATTCGTCCGCGCCCTGCGGGCGGCGAGCCCCGCCGATGTCCATGTCTACCTGGGGGACCAGGCCGTCAGCGACTACGCGAGCATCCCGCTCACCCCGCACGCGTTGATCACCATCGAGATCGGCGCGCCAATCCAGCCCCCGCAGACGAACTATCAATTCCCTGCCGGGGAGTAGACAGCCATCCTGCCTCTCAGGGGCGCACGACGGTTCCGTCCGCGCGCCGATCCTCGGCGATGAAGCGCGCGCGGCCGGCGAGTTGCGGGTCGAGCAGGGCGGCCGCTTTCTCCTCGTCGATGTCGATGCCGAGTCCCGGCCGCTCGTTCGGGTAGAGATAGCCGCGTTCGAGCAGCGGGTGGCCGGGGAAGAGCGCCAGTTCCTCGGGGCGGAAATGGTTCTCCTCCTGGATGCCGAAGTTCCAACTCGCCAGGTCCAGGTGCATCGCGGCGGTCAGGTTCACCGGATCGTTGTCGCCCCCCTCCTGCCACGCCGTCTGCACGCCGTACCACTCGCAGAGATGGGCGAGCTTGCGCGCCGGGGTGATCCCGCCGACCTTCGAGACGCGGCAGCGCAGGTAGTCGATCAAGCGCTCCTCGATCAGCGGCAGCCACTCGTGGGGATTGATGAACAACTCGCCCATCGCCTGCGGCGTTGTGCATTGCTGGCGGATGGCGCGGAAGTAGGCGATGTGCTCCGGGGGCAGGGCGTCTTCGAGGAAGTAGAGCCGGTATGGTTCCAGCAGTTTGGCCAGCGTGACGGCGTTGTGGGGCCGCAGGTGCTCATGGACATCGTGCGTGAGCTTGACCCCGAAGCCGAGATGCTCGCGGAGATAGGCGAACATCGCGGGGATCGTGTCGAGATACGCCTCGTCGTCAAAGACGCGCGGCTGTGGCCAGCCATTCTCCGGCCCGCTCATCGTCGCCGATTCAAGGAAGCCGCCGCCGCCATACTGCCCCAGTTGGCAGCGGATGACCGGCCAGCCCTCGTCCGCATAGCGCCGCACGTCGGCGAGCAATTCCTCCAGCGTGTCGCCGGTGGCGTGCGCGTAGCAGGGGACGGCGGCGCGACATTGCCCGCCGAGCAGTTGGTAGACCGGCATCCCGGCCTCTTTGCCCTTGATGTCCCAGAGGGCGACATCGACCGCCGCAAGCGCCGTATTCAGGATCGAATCGTGCCGCCAGTAGCCGCTCGTCAGCGCCGATTGCCAGATGTCCTCGATGCGGCTCGCGTCGCGCCCGATGAGCAGCGGCGCGAGCGATTGCTCGATGATCGCGACAACCGCCGGGCTATGGTAATGGTCGCTCGCGGAACCGATACCGTGCAGGCCGGGTTGGTCGGTCAGTACCTTGACGATCGTCCACGTCCCGTCCGCGCGGGTGCGGATGCAACGAATATCGGTAATTTTCGCCATCGCTCTCCTCGGTTCCCGCCTACCGCGCTACCGCGCGACGCTGTTATTTGAGTACATAGCCGAAGAGCGCGACAAGCAGGAAGAAGCCGAGCAGCGAGGCGATCGTGAATATCCAGGCGGGCATCAGGGTGCGCAGGTTCTCGTCGGATTGGATCATCACCCGCTCGTTCGGGTCGTGCTCGTCCCAGACGGGCAGGGAGGTCGCCGTGATGCGGCGGGGGCGGGGATAGACAGGGATGTGCCAGAACTTCTGCATCGCGCGCAACTCCCGGAGAGCGACGAACCGGCAAGACAACCCTGTCACGATACCATATCTACGGCGCGATTGGCCGCTGGTGCATCGGCATTTCCTGCCCGTACGATGCGGCGGGATCGAAGAAGGTCTCGCCGTTGCGCGCCAGCTCGCGGCAGATCGGGACGCGCAGATCGTGGCCGCGATGCATCTCCGGCGGCAGCGCCTCGGGCGGGAAGAAGCGGGCAGCCAGCATTTCTATGCCGGGCACGGGCGCGAGTTCCGCGCATTCGACAAGGAAGACGAAATGGATGAGGTGGACCTTCGACCGCGATCCCCAGAGCCGCCCATCGAAGACGCCGAGCAGTCGCCGGACCTCGCCGCGCAACCCCGCTTCTTCCCATAACTCGCGCAGTGCCGCCTCCGCCGGGGTCTGCCCGACCTCCGCGATCCCGCCCGGTATCGCCCAGCGCGCATTGTCCTTCCGCTGGACGAGCAGGAGGCGGCCCCGTGGATCGAAAACGGCAGCCTCGACGCCGATCGCGGGCGAGGCGCGGTGCCACGGCTCCGCATCGAAGACGGCCCGCACATCCGCCAGCGTCCCCCGTCCGCGAGCGCGGCGGCCTTCGCCGCCAGCTCCGCCATCCGGTGGGCGCGCTCGACCTCATAGACGTTGTGGGCGAATTCTCTGCCGAGCGTCGCCATCCCGCGCATCTCATCAGCGATCAGATAGAGTTCCTGCTGCGGATCGCTCATGTATTAGTCAGCCTTCCCCGATCGAGTGCAGCAACTCGGCGGATACCGCTGAACATGCAGGGGCGCCCATCCACGTCGCATCGGCCTCCGTGCCTTGGTGGTTCAATCCCTCACCCGCGCCGCGACGACGATCATGCGGTCCGCGCCATCGTCGAGGGGGGAGAGGTCGGTGTCGGCGTAGATCGCTTCGACGGCGAAGCCCGCCCCGTGGAGCAGCAGTTCGATCTCGTATCGGCCGATCAGCCGCATCGTGAACGGGACGACGATGCGCTGAAGTGCGCGGTCCGGCGCGGTGATGTCGTAAAACCAGGTCGCCTCGACCGTCTGCGTCGCGGCGCGATAAAAGGCGGAGACGAAGCGGTCGACGCGGCAGCCGTCCGCGCTCGCGAAGGTCGCCTCATGCGTGATCGCGCCGTAGTACGCGCCGAGTAGTTCCGGGTTCGGGTGGATGAGATCGAGGACGAGCAGGCCGCCGGGCCGCAGGCGCGCCGCGATGGCGCGGAGGGCGGATTGTTGGGCGGCGGTGTCCGGCATGTGGAGGAAGGTGTTCTGCGCGCAGAATGCGAGCGCGAAGCGCGCATCTCCCAGCGTGGCGAGCGAGCGGAAATCGTCCTGCCGCAGCGCCACCTTCGCCGCTAGCCCCGCATCCGCCACCGCAGCTCCGGCTTCCGCCAGCATCGCGGCGGCGGTGTCAACGCCCGTCACCGTATACCCTGCTTCCGCCAGCGGCGCCAGGAACCGCCCCGCGCCGCAACCGAGATCGAGGACCGGCCCGCCCGTGCGCGACGCGAAGGCCAGCAGGAACGCCGCGTCCGGGTCGTCCATCTCCGCGGGTGGGAATTCCGCCGCGTAGAGCGCGGCGATCATCTCATAATCCGGGTCGTGCCAGTTCTCCATGCGGCCAGTATGACGGCAAACAGGTCGGGAGGGCAAACGTTCCGAACCTCCGCCCCCTACTCTCGGAGGGAAGGGATCAGGGGTTCGGAAAATTCTCGCATCTCCGCCAGCCCACGCGCGACGAATGGTTCGCCGCCGGTGCGCAAGCCGAAGATCAGCGTGTGGTAGGGGCCGAGGGCACGATAGAAGGCGACACGACCGGCGAAGGTCGCGTCTACCGCGCCCTGGTAATGGGCGAGGAGCGTGGGGAGCCAGGCACTCGGCACGCCGCAGCAGTCGTGCGCGGGGTCGCCAATCGAGAGGTCACCCCAGTCGATGACGGCGGCGAGATCGCCGGTTTCGGGGTCGAGCAGGAGATGGTCGCCGCCGAGATCGCGATGGAGGAGCACGCAGTTGAATTGTCCGTTCTCCGGCGCGTTGAGGTAACCGGCGAAGAGGCGTTCTGTCCGCTTGCACTCCGCCGGTGTCATGCGCGGGTAGAGCGTTCGTATCTCCGCCAACATTGCGGCGTACTCGGCGCGCCATCCTCCGGGTGTGGTGGCCGGTACGCCGCATGCAATCGCCCGTGCGAGCGGGAAGCGGTGGAGCGCCGTCAGGAATGCGCCGATCTGCGCCGCCAGCCGCTCGGGCTCGATGCTCGTCGCGGGCGCATCACCGAGCGGCACGCCGGGCAGTCTGCGGTAGCCGACGAAGGGATACGGGAAGGTGGCGGACGGCTCGGCGATATACGCGAACTGTGGCGTCGGCACGGGGAGCGTCGGGCCGAGCAGGGGCAGCAGCGCGATCTCTCGCCGCAGCCCCGTCGCTGATTCTGCGCGCTTCGGGAATCGGAAGACGAGGTCGCCGTTCACCGCCCAGACGACGCTATCCCACCCCTCGGCGAGGAAGCGGATCGGCCGCACGGCGAGCGCGGGGAAGGCCGCCGCAATGGCCGCGCGGTAGTCATCGGTCGATGGGCCGCTCATACGACGATCGTCAGCGGACCCACGAGCGCATCGCGCGCCAGTATGATCCGTGGCGCTGATGCCGCGCGTGCCAGCCGTCGAGCGCCCAGCCGCCGACGCGCAGCCCGGAGCGCCGCCGCTTGCTGATCACCTTCGCGAAGCGGACGCGGAAGAAGAGGCCGCCGAGCAGCCACCAGAGCGCGAAGACCGCCGCCGTAATCAGCACGACCGACTTCGGCACGATGAACGGCCGGACAACCGTGAGCAATACGACGACCGCGAGGACAATCGCGAAGGCGAACCATCCCCAGAGATGGGGGATGGTAACTTTGACTGTTCGCGCTGTTTTCTGCCCTTCGTGCTCTGCCATATCCATGCCTATCCCGTTTCCATCTCATGAGCCCTGCTCGCTAGTATACCGTGCCATGCCATGTCGGGCATCCCGCATCCGCGAGTCAGCAGGACCTCCGCGCGCCGGGAGCCCCTCCACGGAGCGGGGAGGGGAGCCATATGAATCCCCTCCCGTATCAGGAGGCGGGGTGCCCTTTGGGCGGGAGGGGGTGGGTTTTCCCGTTGCGGAAGCATTGCGCCGGTGGCGGCGGGGATGCCTACCGCCATGCGATACCCGCGCTAGCGCCCGGTCGGGGCGGGGGCGGGCGCCGGGCTCGGTGGGGACGATCCGCCCACTGGCTGGCTCGCCGCCCCGCTCGGCCGGCCCTGCGGCGCGGGCGCGGGCTGCACCCCCGTCAGGATCGGCGGCGTCACCGTCACCGTCGCGGCCCCGCTCACCGTCCCCTGCGTCGCCGTGACGTGCGCTGTCCCCGCCGCCTTCCCCGTCCCCGTGCCCGGCCCCGTGCCCGTCCTCGTGCCCGTCGCGTCCACCCCCACCACGCTCGGCGCGTCGCTGCTCCATGACACCTGCGCGGTGATATCTGCGGTGCTGCTGTCCGCGTACGTCCCCGTCGCCGTGAACTGCTGCATCTGCCCCACTTTGAGGGTCACCGGATTCGGCGCCACCGCGATCGAGACCAGCGGCGCGGCGGTGACCGTGATGCCCGCCTGCGTCCCGGTGACGGTGACGGTCGTCGTGTCCGTCGCGGTGAGGCTCTGCATCCCCGCCGTGCCGAAGGTGGCGCTGAAGCTATGTACCCCCGCGTCACCCGCCACGAAGGGGTAGTCGGCGGGGAGGGTGGCATGGGGGTCGGTGCTCGTGAAGCGGACGGTGCCGGTGTAGCCCGTCGCGGTGTTGCCGTACTGGTCGAGGGCCGCGACGGTGAAGGGTTGCTCGTGCCCACCGCGACGGGGGAGGGATAGCCCGCGACCGCGAGCGTCGCCGCCGGGCCGGGCAGGTTGGTGAGGGCGATGCTGGCCGGGGTGCCGAGCGCCGGGCTGACGTTCGCCGTCACCGCGTAGGCGCCCGCGTGGGTGTCGGCGGTGAAAGTCGGGGCGGTCGCCACGCCGCCGCTGTCCGTCGTCGCGGTCGCGATGCCCCCCGCGAAGGTGCCGCTCGGGCCGGTCGGGGCGGGGGCGGCGAAGGCGACGGACCAGCCGGGCAAGGGGTTGGCCTGATCGTCCGCCACCTTCGCCGCGAGGTCGATGGCGAACGGCGTGCCGACCGTCGCCTGCTGGCCGCCGCCCGCCGTGGCGACGATGGTGCTGGGCTGGGGCTCGTAGGCGCCGATGGCGCAGACCGCCGCCGGGCGGGGCAGGCCGCGCTGGTCTATGCCCGCGACGGGCGCGGTGCCGCTCGTGTTCGCGCAGACGGTGGGGTCGCCGTGGGCGAGGGCCGGGGAGCCGAGCAGAAGCGGGACGGTCGCGGTCGGCCCGCCGTGGTCGCCGAGCGCGCCGAGCAGCGGCGTCGGGTTGACGATGTCGTTGTTCACCCCGTCGCTGATGCCGGTGCCGCAGCTCGTGTTGCCGATCAGGTTGTGCCCGCCGCTGATGATCGGATTGCGGATATCGGGGCAGCCTAAACCCGCGGTGTTGCCCGCGACGATCGTGTTCGTCACGGTCAGCGTCCCCGAGTTCAGGGTCCCCGCGGCGCCGAAATCGTCGGTGTGGTTGCCGGTGATCGTCGTATTCGTCGCCGTCGCCGCGCCGCCCTCGATCAGGATGGCGCTGAGGGCGAAGATCTCGAACTGGGCGGTGTTGCCGGCGATCGTCGTGTCGGTCAGCGCCGCCGTGCCGCCGAAACTGAGGAGCGCCGCGCCGTTTTCCGGTTGGGGAGTGACGACGCTATTGCCGCTAATCGTGCTCGCCGCGACCGTCAGCGCGCCGTCGTTGTAGAGCGCGCCGCCGCACTTGAAGCATCCCACCGCGACGTTGCCGACGAGGGTATCGCCGGTCAGGGCGAGGGTGCCGTGATTGACGATCCCCCCGGCGGCAGATGAGCCGAAGCTGGCCAAGCCGTGCCGCACGGTCAGGCCGCTCAGGGCCACCGTCGCGCCGAAATTGACGGCGAAGACCGTCGCTCCGGTGGACGGTATCCCGGAGACGGGCGCGTCGCAGGTCGTGCAGCCGCCATCCACCGCGAGCACGTTCGCCCCCGGCCCCGTGATCGTCATGCTCGCACTCAGGGTGAGCGTGCCGTGCGTCAGGGAGATGGCCGGCCCGGTGGCCGCGCGGTCGAAGGTGATCGTGCTGCCGGGGTTGGCATCGGCCTGGGTGACGACGTAGCGGATGTCGCCATTGAGCCCACTGCCTACACCCGCGTCACCGGGGAGATTGACGAGGTAGGTAGTGGCGGCGCGGGTATGCAGCGGCGGGAGCAGCCCGAGGCAGCCGAGCGCGGCCACGATCGCCGCGATGAGCGCGAGCCGACGTACGAGCGATCCCATCTAGCTCCCCCTTGTTCCCCGCGACGCAAACTTGGTGCGGTACCTAGTTTAGGAACGAACGAACGCGTGGGCAGTTGCACCGCCACCGGGCAGTCAGGTGATAGTCGTCTCGCCGCCAAGCTTGCCATTCGCACGGCCCACCGCATGACACGTCACACACTGCCGCCGACCACTCGGCATCTTGCCGGGTATCCCGCGCGTCGCTATTCTACACTGGCGCGCGGTCGGGGTGAGCGAAGGGAGCGGGACATGCCGGGTAGTCACGGGGGAAGCGACCGGATTTTCAACCTCCTCAAAGAACTGTCCGAGATTCCCGGCCCATCGGGGCAGGAGGAGGCGGTGCGCGTCTGGCTCCGAGAGCGGTGGCGCAGCCGGATGGCCGAATGGCACGAGGACCCGGTCGGCAATATCGTCTGCCGCGTCGGTGGGAGCGGGCCGAAACTGCTCGTCCAGGCGCATATGGACGAGATCGGCTTCGTCGTCCGCTACATCACCGACAAAGGCTTCCTCCTCCTCGACACCGCGCAGGGTTTACGCCGCTCATCGCCCGACCGCCGCTTCATGATCGGGCAGGTCGCGCAGGTCGTCGGGCGGCACGGCGTCGTCGCGGAGGGCATCTTCGCCACTGCCAGCGGCCACACCCTCACCCAGCCGCAACTGGAGAAGGCGCACCTCGACTTCAACGACTTCTTCGTGGACATCGGCGCGAAGAACCGGGCGGAGGTGGAGGAGCGCGGCGTCCATGTCGGCGCGGGCGTCATCTGGTCCTGGCCCGTGCGGCGCTTCGGCACGCGCATCGCCGGCAAGGCGATGGACGACCGGATGCTGCTCGCCATCATGGACCTAATGCTCGATAATCTCGATCCGCAGGCGCTCCAGTACGACCTCTGGTTCGGCGCGACCGTCCAGGAGGAGGGCGGCGTGCATGGTGCGAAGGCGATGGCGCATCGGTATCACTTCGATCTTGCCATCGCGCTCGATGTCGGCCTCGTCGGCGATGTGCCGACGGTGAAGGAGGAGGAATACGCCACCCACCTCGGCGGCGGCCCGACCCTCGTCCACAAGGACTCGGGCATGCACTACGATCGGCGATTGCTCTGGCGGCTGGCGGACGTGGCGGAGGCGAACGACATCCCCTTCCAGCACGGCGTCTACGCGAACTACGGCTCCGACGGGCATGCCTTCTTCGATCACGGCATTGCCGCCGCCCTGATCGGCACCCCGACGCGCTACACGCACACGGCCACCGAGATGGTTGAGGAGAGCGACATCGTCGCGACGGTACACCTGCTGCGCGCCTTCGCTACCACCCCGCCCGCGCAGTAGGGCGCCGGGATGCAACGCGGACGACCGCTGCCGTATCGCTGGGTGGGGTGGTGGCCGGTGCGCCTGCTGCGCCGTCTCCTCGCGGCGCACCTCTATCGCCTGCTCCTCGCGCCGTGGATGCGCCGCTTCATCGTCGCGGGCATCGCACACATCCCGCCCGGCCCGGTGATCTACGCGGCGACGCATACCAGCATGGCGGATACGCCGCTCATCCTCCGGGCTTTGGGCAAGCACGGCGACCGGGTCGTCGTCACCGCCGCGCGGGATTTCTTCTTTCGCCGCTCCCGCCCCGGCTTCGGCCCGTTCGTGGCCCTCGCCTTCGGCGCCGTGCCGATCGACCGCACCGGCTCTCCGCGCCAATCGATCGATGACGCAATTACGTGGTTACGTTCCGGTTACTCCGTCGTCATCTACCCGCAGGGGACGATTCCCGATCATGCGGAGGATGAAAGGCGATTGCATCGGGGAGTTGCCCTGCTTGCGCGACTGGCCCATTGCCCCGTCGTGCCAGTGCTGATTGTTGGCGCGGCAGAATTATTGCCCGCCGGTGTCCATTGGCCGCGACGCGCGACGGTGTGTATCACTTTCCTTTCGCCAATTTTGTACGGCGAATCGGGAAACGCCGCACGGTTTATCGAATCTCTCGACGTTCGGCTCTTTCCGACGTAAGAACGCAATAACAATATCAAACGATACTGACGGAAACGCGGGCTTTAGGGCTTGCAAATGGGCTAAAGGGCAGTACAATAGCCCGTGTGGTCCGCGCTTATTGCGCATGAATCGGGGTAACAATCGCGGCGCCGCTCCTGAGGCAATGTTCTTGTTATGTCAAGTGCCATCGTCATGTTTCTCGCCAAGCGGCGCGGTACGCGCCCGAAGGGGTTTTTCATGCAGGTTATGCAGGCATCATCGAGCGCCCCGCAGCGGCTTGCCTGTGGCGGGTGCCATCACTGGGAGCAGATCGCGGCGGATGCCCGTACCGATGCCGACGTGACCGGTCGCTGCGACCGCTTCGGCGATATGCGCTCCGCCAGTGCGCGGCCACGCTGCAATATTTGCTGGGAGCCGGCCCTCGTCCCTCCTATCCAGAGCATCGCCCTCGCCGACGGCTAAATCCCGGTGGCGTTAGTGTGCCTGCTGACTCTCGCGCAGGCACACGGACGCCACGACCGCGTACACCGTACATCTCCGCTCTTTTGATCGACGTTGAGGCTGATGCGTCACAACTCCTTCCCTTGCTTGTCCCGGCGTCGCCCGGTAGGATGCGCGCGGGTCTATGGGACGATGGGGAAGGACGGGCGGATGACGAGTGAACTCTGGGCGGTGGCGCGGTCGGCGAGTGTCCGCGATGCGATCGCGGCGTGCCGCGCCGACCGCGCCGCCTGCGCGACGGTCGCACCGGACTTCGCCGCGGCCTACGCTACCTTCGCGAGCCGCGAGCCGCCGGGATATTGGAATGGCTACCTCACCTGGGTCCTCGTGCAAGCGCTCGCCACGGAGCGCTATCCGCACCTCGCCTACTCGATTCGCAATGCCGCCGGGTTGATCCGCCAATTCCTCGACGAACCTGCCGAGGAGCCGGCGCGGCGCGGTCCATTCGGGTTGTTGCGCTCGCACCCGCGCCCGGTCGCGGGGAGCGTGCCGGACGTGATCGCTTTGCTCGATCTGCTCATCACCCTCGGCGGCGAGGCGGCAGAAGCGCGTCTCGCCCTGCTCACCCCGGAGACCGACCCCGCATGGAGCGAGGAGGGCGCACTCTTCTTCTCCGATGCCGAGCGCGATGCCATCCTCGCGGCACTGCCCGCATTGCGCCGTGTGCTGATCGACCCGCCGCACGGCCCCCGCTTTCACTTCTGGGTCGTCCGCCGGCCCGGTCTCGCCCGCGCCACGCGCGATATCCTCCGCGCGCCCGCGCAATTCATCGCCGACCTCGAAACGATCTTCACCCACGCCCGCCGCACCGACGCCCAAGTCTTCGTCCTCTGGGCGCCATAACGTGAACCACCGCGAATACTGCCCAGTGGGCGCCGTTCACATGCCCCCGCCTCAGACGAGGGAGGGGACGGGGAGTGCGGTGAGGGTGACGGTGAAGGTGCTGCCGGCGCCGGGGGCGCTCTCCAGCGTCAGGGTGCCGCCCATCAGCTCGGCGAGGCGGCGGGAGAGGGCGAGGCCGAGGCCGGTGCCGCTCTGGGCGCGGGCGTAGCCCGTCTCGACGCGGCGGAAGGGCTCGAAAACAAGCGCGGCGTGCTCGGGCGCGATGCCGATGCCCGTGTCCCGCACGGCGAGCGACACCCTCTCTCCCGTCGCATCAATCGTGACGGTGATTGTCCCGCCCTCGGGCGTGAACTTGTGCGCGTTGGTGAGCAGGTTGAGCATCACCTGCGTCAGGCGTGCGGCGTCGCCACGGACCGGCGGCGTCCCCGGCGGAATATCGACGTGCAACTCCTGCCGCTTGGCGGCGACGAGCGGCGCCAGGACCCGCTCGCACCCGTGGACGACATCCGCGACATCGACCGCGTCCGCCCCGAGCGATACGCGCCCCGCGCCGATGCGCGCCATGTCTAAGAGGTCGTTCACCTGCGCGAGGAGCAATTCACCGCTCGCGACGATATCGTCCGCCGCTTCGTGCAGGTCGTCCCCGTCGGTGATCAAGCCGTCGGCGATTAAGCGGCCAAAGCCGAGGATGGCGTTGAGGGGCGTACGCAGCTCGTGGGAGAGGGAGGCGAGGAAATCGTCCTTGTGGCGGTTCGCATCCTCCAGTTCCTGCACCTGCGTCCGCACTTGCCGGAGCAGGCGGTCCTTGGTGATCGCTTGCCCCGCCTGCTCGGCCACCAACTCCAGTATCGTCAGGGACTCGGCGTCGAACGGCGGCGTCTCGCCCCGCGCCCCGGCGATCAGCACGCCCGCAACCTCGCCCGCCGCGCGGATCGGCATGAACGCTTTGGTGTGATAGCCGCGCGCCAGGCAGGCAGCCAGGAGCGGCGTCATGGGTAGCGTCGCCAGGTCCTCGATCACCGCCTTGTGGGTTTCATGCGCCGTCTCGACCGCCACCATCGGGCGCACGCCACTTGCGTAGGTCGTCATGAGGAGATCGCGGATCGCGGCGTCCTCCTCGGGCGCGCGGGTGGCATATGCGGCGAGCCTTTGGCGGCCCTCCATGAAGGTGATCACCCGCGCGTCGTCCGCCCAGCCGGCGGTGAGGTCCGCGAGCGCCTGGAGGATCGCCGGGCCATCCGCCGCCGAGTTGCACGCCTGCGCCACCGCCGCGATGTACGCCGTGTCGCGCTCCCGCCGCTGCAAGGCCGTCATCTGCGCCGCGACTTGCCGATTGAGCCGCTCCCGCGCGATGGCGAGGCCCGCCTGCTCCGCGACGAGTTCGAGCGTGGCGACCGACGGCGTATCCAGCAGCGTCTCGCCGCGCGCCGCCACGCTGAGCACGCCGACAACCTCACCGATGGCGCGGATCGGTACGGAGGCGAGCGTGTGGTAGCCGCGCGCCCGCGCCGCTTCCATCAGGGGCAAGGCGAGTGCGCCGCCGCGAAGATCGAGGAGCCGTGGTGTCTTCTCGGCGGCGATCTGCGCCTCCAAGATGCTCTCCGGCTGCTGCTCCGCCCGCGCCGCGATGATGCGCCTGATCGGCTCGTCGGCCTCGGGGGTCTTGGAGGCGTATGCAGCGAGGCGGGATTGGCCTCCCTCGAAGGTAACGACCGAGGCGGAATCTGCCCACTCGGCGGTCAGGTCCGCGAGCATTTGCAGCGTCGCCGGACCGTCGGCAGCGGAGTTGCACGCTTGCGCGACTGCCGCGATGAAGGCGGCGTCGCGCTCGCGCCGCGCTCCGTCCGCGACGCGCTGCGCCAGCTCGGTCTCCAGTTTGTGGCGGGCGGTGATGTCCCGCAGGATACCGATCGCCCCGACGATCTCTCCCCGCTCGCGCCATGGGGAGAGGGAGACCAGTGTCGCCAGCCAGTGCCCGGCCTTATGCCGCTGTCTATTCTCGATATGCGCGAAACTCTCGCCATTCGTGAGCACCCGCTCCCAGAGCCCCGCCGTCTCGGGGGTATCGTCGAGCGGGATGAGCGGCGGCTGGTTGCCGAGCACTTCCGCCGCCGTGTAGCCGAAGAGCCGCTCCGCACCCTTGTTCCATCCCATGACGATGCTGTTACGGTCCAGGCGGATGATGGCGTCCGCCATGTCCTCCAATAACCGCTCCGAGCGCTCGCGTCCACTCTCCGTCTCGGCATAGAGGCGGGCATTGACGACGGCTTGGGCGGCGAGGGGGGCGAGCCGCTCGACGGTGCGCAGGTCGTCCTCGGTGAAGGCGTGCGTGCCAAGTCGGGAGGCGATCAGCGTGCCGGCTGGTTCCTCCCCTGCCATCAGCGGCACCATCAGGGAGCTGCGGATGTTCGTCCCGGGGCGCAGGGCGTCGGGGCCCTGGCGAAGCACGCGCGGATCGCAAAAGAGATCGGGCACATTGACGGCTTGCCGGTGGCGGTAGACCCAGCCCGTCAGGCTGCCATCGATCGGCCGGGGTTGCGTGGTCGGATACTGCTCTCCCTCTCCTTCGGTGCGCATGGCCACCTGGACGAGCGCGCCCGGCGCGAGGCCATCGAGATAGATCGCCGACGAGACGCACGGCACGAGCGCCATCAGCCCCTGCAAGATCGCATTGAGGGTCGCCGTCAGATCTAGCGATGCATTGACCCGCGCGATCGTCGTGCCAAGCGTCGTCAATTCGGTGCGCCGCCGGGCGCTGGCGAGCGCCGCGGCGAACAGGACGCCGATCTCGGCGAGCGCTCCCGCCGCATCTACTCCGACATAGCGCGGCGCGACATTGACCGCCTGGACCGCACCGAAGCGGAGATCATTGGCGGTGATGGGCAGCGAGACGAGATTATACGGCGGTCGCATGCCCAGCGCGGCGAGCGCCTCGCCGGTCGCATCCGGCGGCGCATAGGCGCGCATGATGATCGGCGCTTGCTCGCGAATCGTCCGGGCGGCGATGCTGTCATCGTCGAGGTGATGCAGCGCGATCCCGTCACGCGAGAGCGCGTCACCGAGCGTCGCGTGCGTCATGGAAATCGTGCTGTCCGCAGGATTGAAGGCGTAGAAGGCAGTCGCGCTGCTGCCGAGTGTCTCACTGACTGCCGACAGCGCGGCGCCAGCCGGGTCGGGCGCATCCACCGCCTGCACGAGACGTGTTGCCAGCGAGAGTGGCGAATACGAACCGGCGGGGGCGACCATCCGGGTGACACCTCAAGCCGATGCTACCGATATTGCAAACAACGCTGCGCCGCCATCATAACGAAGCGGCGCGCGCTTTGTCAACGCCAGTACAACGAGCGAGTAGCGAAACCGCTCGTTACTCGTTACTCGCTACTCGCTCCTTTACCGGCTTGATATGCCCGGTCCATGAGGGACATGATGTGCGCGACTTCCATGTCGCTGCCGTGCTGCCGGAGGATGCCGCCGACCTGGATCATGCAGCCGGGGTTCGCGGAGATGACGATGTCAGCGTTCGTCGCCCGCGCATTGGCGACCTTGCGCTCGCCGAGGCGGGAGGCCATCTCGGGCTGGGTGATGTTGTAGATACCGGCGGAGCCGCAGCAGAGGCTCGACTCGTTCATCTCGACCAGCGTAAGGCCGGGGATGGCGTTCATCAGCGCGCGCGGCTGCTTGGAGATGCGCTGCGCATGGCAGAGGTGGCACGGCTCCTGGTAGGTGACGGTTGCGTTGATCTCGCCCATATCCGCCGTGTTCAGGGGGTGCTTCGCCAGCCACTCGGTCGCGTCATTGACCTTCGCGCCGAAGGCGGCCGCCCGCTCCCCGTACACGGGGTCGTGCTCCAGCAGGTGGGTGTAATCCTTCAACTGCGCGCCGCAGCCCGCCGCGTTGACGATTAGCGCTTCCGCGCCGCTCCGCTCGAAGGCGTCGATGTTCTTCTTCGCCAGTTCGCGCGCGCCATCGAGATCGCCCGCGTGGGCATGCAAGGCGCCGCAGCACCCCTGCCCCGCGAAGGCGCAGACATCGTTGCCGTTCGCCGCCAGCACGCGCGCCGTCGCCCGCGTCACGCCCGCGAAGGCGGTGGACTGGATGCACCCGGCGAAGATGCCGACGGTGTGCTCCGCCTCGCCATTCGTGGCGGGGAGGACGTTACCGCGCGGGACGAAGAACTTGTCGTCCATCGTCGGCAGGAGCATCTCCTGCTCCTGGAGTTTGAGCAATTTGAGGATGCCGCTCCGCCGCACGAGCGCCTGGAGGCCGATGTGCTGGTACGCGCGCATCAGCCACGAGGCGGCGCGGAAGAGCGGCATATGCGGGAAGAGCAGGCCGAAGACCGCGCCGCGCGTCACCTGTACCTGCGGGGGCTGTTCGTCGCCCTCCACTTGCTGAATCTGGTCGCGAGCCGCCTCGACGAGCCGCCCGTACTGCACGCCGGAGGGACAGACCGCCTCGCAGGCGCGGCAATTGAGGCACTGGCTCATCTGGCCGGTGAAGACATCGTCCTCAATGTCCAGATTACCTTCGCTGACCATCTTAATCAGATAAATGCGCCCGCGCGGCGACGACGCCTCATGCCCCGTCTCAACATAGGTCGGGCAAGACGAGAGGCAGAGCCCGCAGTGGACGCAGGCATTGATGATAGACGGTTCGGGAGCATCGTGATCGGTGAAACCGCGCAACAAATGCTCAAGCGGTTGGTGGCTTTCTTCAACAGGCGCGAGCGTCGCCATCTGTCGTTATCCCTTCCTCAATCGGCGCGCCCGGCAAGCTTCCGGGCGCGCATCGCTGTATTTCCTATTGTACCGCGTTTCACGATCAGCGGGAGGGGATCGGGGCGCCCAGCGCTGAAAACCGAGCGCGACCTGGTGCCCGTGGCCGAAGGCGCATTTGCGCGGATCGACGCGAGCAGCGCCCAGACCGCGCTGAGGTGGACACCGAGGCTGAGGACGTGCAAGTCCTCGAAGAGGTTATGCACCGCGACCGCGACGATGACCCCGACGCCGCCGAGGGCGAGGGCGCGGGCGAAGGGATCGCGCGACGTCCGGCGCACCGCGCCAATGCCCGTCGCCAGCACGCCGCCAATCAGCAGCAGGTAGGCCGCGAGCCCGATCACGCCCGTCTCCGCCGTGATGTGGATGTAGTAGTTGTGCGCGTGTACCTGCGACTTCATGAAGGGCGAGGTGAAGTACGTTGCGTCGTACTGCGCGCCATAGTTGCCGAGGCCGACACCCTGCCACGGGTGATCCTCCGCCATATGGATGCCGCCGAACCAGTAGGCCATCCGCTCCTTCACGGCGAAGTTCTCCGGTGTGATCGGCACCTTGTAATAATCGAGCAAGATGAGGCTGCTGCCGACGCTGCCGATCCGATCCTGGATCGTCTTCGGCAGCACGCCCGCCCCGCCAAGTGTGAGGGTTGCGACGAGCAGCCCGCCCGTGACGAGCGCAGCAATCGCCCAGCGCCGCCCGGCCAGCAGCATCATGACCAGGAATCCCGCCGCCGCGCCGAACCACGCCCCGCGCGAGAGCGAGAGCGTGATGCCCGCCGCGAGCATCAGCGCGGTTGCGCCCGCGCCCGCGAGGACGATGAGCAAGCCGAGCAGCGGCAGCAGGGCGCGCCGTTCTTCGATCAAGGGCGCATCGCGCGCCACCGTCGCGCGCCAGCGCCGCACCGCCCCCGGCAGGGCGAAGAGCGCCCAGAGCGAGACGGCGACGGCGAAGGGGAGGATCATTTCGAGATACCCGGCGTACGAATTTGGCCGACCGAACGTGCCGAAGGAGCGCGCGATGCCGCCGACGAAGAAGGAGAGGTTGCCGAGGCCGAGTTTGCTCTGCACCGTGCCGATGAATGCCTCTCCGCTCGCGCCGACGAAGAAGCAGGCGACCAGCCCCGCCCAGTCCCGCCGCGTGCGCAGCGTGTCGCGGGCGATGACGTAGATCGCCAGCGCCTCGCCCCAGTGGAAGCCTTCGGTGAGCGTCGCTCTGATGTCCCCCGCGACCCGGCCCGAGGCGAGGATGGCGGCGTAGAAGATGGCGAATCGCCAGAGATTCGCGTCGCGCAGCACGTCCCACCGCGCGCCGCGCAGCAGTTTGCCCGCCGCCCAGGCGCCGAGCACGAGCAGGAAGGCCCCCTGCGTCGCCGTCAGCCCCTTGAGGGAGCCGTATTGCTGCACCGGCACCGAGAGGACGGCGAGATAGAGCCCGTAGCGCGGCTTCGCCAGGGTGAGCAGGACGATGGCAGCGCCGATGACGAGCGCGACGACCGCTGTCGCCCCGACCGTCGCCAGTAGCCCGAGCGCGATGAGCGCTAAAAGCAGCGTCAACGCGGGCGGCGCGTACCGATGGCCTCGGAGCTCATCCATCCATCGGCTCAGTTGTAGGCGCGGAAGCGGCGCGGGGAATTGCATCTGATGGGGAACCTCATCCTCCCACTGCCCAGAGGGCGTCCGCCTCTCCACCGCGTATCAGCAATAGAGAGGGCCAGCGAGAGGAATTCGTACGGGCATCCCCTGTGGGCGCCCTCTCCGTCTTCGTCCTCAGTCCTCAGTCCTCAGTCCTTGCCTCGTCAGGACGTGCTCGAAGTAGGGAATCGTCAGCCGCAAGCCTTCGTCGAGCGGTACCGACGGCTCCCAGCCGACGAGGGTGCGCGCCTTGGTGATGTCCGGGCAGCGCCGCCCCGGATCGTCCCCCACCGCCGTCGGTCGCTCCACGAATGGTACGTCCAGGTTCGTCGCCGCGAGGATCGCCTCCGCCAAGCAGCGGATCGTCCGCTCGTCGGGGTTGCCGAGGTTGATCACCTCGCCTTTCGCCCGCTCGCTCTCCATCACCGCCGTCAGCCCGCGCACGAGGTCCGTCACGTAGCAGAATGCCCGCGTCCGCTCCCCGCCATCGTAGAGCGTCAGCGGCTCCCCGCGCAGGGCTTGCGAGAGGAGATTCGGGATCACCCGGCCGTCGGCGATGTCCATGCGCGGGCCGTAGGTGTTGAAGATGCGCACGATGCGAATGTCCTGCCCATAGAGCCGGTGGTACTCCATCGTCAGCGACTCGGCGAATCGCTTGCTCTCGTCGTAGCAACTGCGCGGCCCGACCGAGTTGACGTAGCCCCGGTAGGTCTCCACCTGCGGGTGCTCCTGCGGGTCGCCGTACGCCTCGCTTGTCGAGGCGAGCAGCAGGCGAGCGCCGCTTGCCTTGGCGAGTTCGAGCAGGTGATAGGTGCCGAGCGAGTTGGTCAGATGGGTCTCGATCGGGTGGCCGCGATACCCCTCGGGCGAGGCGGGGGAGGCGAGATGATAGAGGCGGTCGATCGCGCCGGGGTCGGGCAGGTCGTCGACGATATCCTGCCGGAGGAAGGAGAAGCGGGGATGCCCGGCGAGGTGGGCGAGATTCGCCATATTGCCGGTGATCAGGTTGTCCCAGACGACGACCTCATGCCCCTCGGCGAGCAGGGCGTCCGTGAGATGCGAACCGACAAACCCCGCCCCACCCGCGACCAGTATGCGCACGTCGACTCCTCATCCATTCCCCACTCAATGAAGCGGGGAGTAAGGGACCGCTCGGTCCTTCGCCCTCCACCGTCCGTCCTCCGTAATCCTACACGGGATGGCGGCGTCCCGCGAGTGGGGTGGCCGGATTGGTCAGAACGATGTCCGGTGTACGCTGCGGCAGTGGCGCCGGCGCCGCGCGCGGCCCGACCGGGAGGCCGTTGCCATCATCGGTGGGCCGGTCGAGCGCGCAGACCCGGATAATCAGGATCGCGAACCAGAAGCCGTAGGCGAGCATGTGGAGGAAGTAATCCTGATCGACCATACCATGCACCGTGAAATCGACGAGCGCGCCCGTCGCGCCGATCACGAGCGCGAAGCGGATCACGTCGTCCTCCGCCTTCCGCCGCATCGCCGCGCGCCAGCCGCGCACCATGAAAGGGATGAGCGTGAAGATCAGCCAGGCGAGGCCGAGGAGCCCGAGCCGGACGTAGAAATCGAGGATGATATTGTGCGGGTGCGAGGTGAACCGCTCCTGCCAGGCGTCCGGCTTAATGTAGCGCGGGTATTGCGAGACGAACTGATCGAGGCCGACGCCCCATGCGGGGTGATCGCGCAGCATCCGCGCCGCCGAGGCCCAGATATTGAGCCGTAGCCCGTCGCTGCCGCTCGCCGGGTGGATGAGCGAGGTGAAGCGCTCGATGCCCGTCGCGAAGGCCGCGACCGAGACGGCAATCCCCGCCGCGATGTAGCCCACAATCAGCCGCCGGTTGCCGGTGGCGCAGATGAGCAGGAGCAGCGCCGCCGCGACGCCGATATAGCCGCCGCGCGAGAAGGAGAGGCCGATCCCGCCGAGCATCACCACCGTGGCGGCGAGGTACGCCCAGGTGCGCCAGCCGCGCGGCCCGAAGAAGACGTAGGCCGCCGTGACCGGGACAATTCGCCCGAGATAGAGCGCCAACTCGTTCGGGTGATGGAAGACGGAGCGGACGCGTCGCACCCCCTCCACATCGAGGCCACCGCCGTGCGCGAACTGGAGGTAGGCGATCAGGGCGATGATCACGCCGGAGACGATCACCGCGTCCACGCCGAGGATGAGCAACTGGAAGAGCGCCGGTCGTCGCTCGCTCCCTTCCAGGAGCGCGGCGGCGAGCAGGAAGAGCACGACCGGGAAGAGGATCGTCATACGGAACTCGCGGATGCTGTTGCCCCGGAACTCGCGGTCCGCGACGGTGAAGAGCGAGAAGAGGCCGAGCAGGAAGAGCGAGAGCGCCGCCCAGGTGCCGGGCTTGGCGAGGAAGGCCATCAACTCCGTCGGGAAGGCGCGGATCTCCTCGCGCGTCCACGTCTCCTCGACGATAGCCGCCGAGAGTGTACCGACAGCGGGCACATAAGCGGGGAGCGCCGCCAACACGACATGCCCGAAGGTCGCGAGCAGGGCGATGCCGATGAGCAGGGCGGTGCGGTCCAGATGGAGATGCGCGGCGGGCGAGGCGACATCGTGGAAGGGGAAGGTGACCGGGATGACCATCACGACGAGCGCGGGCCGCCGCAGTCCGATCACCCCGACCATCGCGAGCGGCACGAGCGCCGTTGATCATGGAGGGCATGAGGAAGAGGAGCAGGACCGCCGCGCCGAGCGGCCAGAGCAGCGGCTCGCGGTAGGCGCCTGCCGAGAGACGGATCGCCCTGCTCATCGCACGCTCGTTTCCGGTATCGTCGCCACGGTCTGCCTCCTGGCTTTGCGCGCGCGGAAGTCGTCGATCGCGCCGAGCGTCTCGGCAATCACCGTGCTGATCGCCCCCGCGCCGATCAGGATGACGCCGAGCGTGAGGAGCGGCAGCACCCAGCCAAATGCCGCGCGCCGCTGCACGAGGAAGCTGCTCAGCCGTACATTCCCGCCCGTGGAGCGGAGGACGACGGTATGCGGGCCGTCCGCGAGGTTGCTCGCCAGCCGCGTCGCCTCGGTGGTTGCGGATGCGAGGGCGACCGTGCCGCCGTCCTTGCCGTCCACGGTCAGGCGAACGCTCCCGCCCGTGCCGACGACCGCCAGATCAGTGCCAGTAAACGGTATCGTGAGCGCGGCATCTGGCGCACTGGCG
This sequence comes from uncultured Chloroflexia bacterium, assembly GCA_963847195.1. Lineage (GTDB taxonomy): Bacteria > Chloroflexota > Chloroflexia > Thermomicrobiales > JALYUS01 > JALYUS01. The sequence goes on from CAWJZC010000010.1 coordinate 549,536, forward strand.
GCGAGCGTCGTCGCCGATCCATCAGCGTGCTCCCACCCCGGCCCCGGCTGGATCAGCGCATCCGTCGCGGCGGTGCGGCCGGTGCGCAAGGTCTGGCTTTGTGCAAACTGTCTGACCGCGAGCCACGCGGGGCGGGCGGTGAAGTCGTAGTTGACGAGCGCGAAGTAGGGTTCCGGCTTCGGCGGCCCGACGGGATTATTCGCGTCTTTGCCGAAAGTGCCGGGCCGCTCCGCCCAGCGGAAGCCCCAGATAAAGACCGTGCCCATCCACGGCCATTCCTCCTTCATCCGTGTCAGCCCGCCGACGAGGTAGCGCGCCTGCGTCTGCTCGTCCACATTCGGGCCCCAGATGCTCGGCTCGCCGTTCCACCCCTTCGGCAGCGAGTTGTAGCCGAACTCCGTCGCCCAGACGGGTGTTGTCGTGTCACCATAGCGCGTCATGATCTCATGGACGAGGATCGGGCGGGAGACATTGAAGCGGTCGGCGGAGAGGCGGCGGTCATCCGGCGGCTCGCCGAGACCGTAGACGTTGACCGCCAGCACATCGAACGATCCCTTCGCCCCCGCCTGATACATCTGCTCGTAAAAGGTGAGGTCGGAGACGCCGATAGCGGGGTTCGTCTCTTTCGTCGGCGCCATCGCGGCGGTGACGACGGTCACATCCGGGTCGCCCTGCTTCGCCGCCTGAAAGGAGCGCTTGAGCATATCGGTATATTGGATGACGTTGAGCGTGCCGCCCCACTCCTCGGCCAGATTCGGCTCGTTCCAGATTTGCACGGCGGCGACCTTGCCCCGATAGTGCGTCGTGAACATCTTCACGAAATCGCTGTACGCACTCAGGTCCGTTGGTGGCCCCTTCTGGCATTTCCCCGGTACATTGCTCTGGCCGGATCGGGACCAAGTCGGCGCGTTATCCAGCCTGGCCGTGATCGTGATGCCATTGGCGGTGAGCGTGTCCACGATCTGGTCGTATTTCTGCCACGAGGGCTTGTTGTTGGTGTAATCCCAGTAGACGCCGCGTCCGTCCGGCTCCAGTTCGCACCACGAGAAGGACTGCCGCGCGTTCGTCACGCCGCCTTCCTTGAGCATCTCCGCCGTGCGCCGGATATTCGCGACATCTACCTCCTTATCGAGGAACGTTTGCACGCCGATAGCCTTCCCCGGCAGGAGCGGCCCATCCGCGGCAGGCATCGTACTGACGACGCCGCGACTCTCGTAGCTCGTCAGTGTGCGCGCCCCGCCCCACAGCCCGAGCAGGACGACGAGCGTCATCAGCGCGGCGACGACGCGCACGGGCCGCGCCACACGCGCGGGACGATGGGAATGGGGAGGAAAGTGCTTCACGCGTTATCCGGTTCCTGTCAGCGCCCACGGTGCCAATGCCAGCGTGCAGCGTACCGCATCGCACATCACGGGCGCAATTTAGGTACATCGTTCGGAAGTCAGACGGAAAGCCATGGCGGATTCGTAGGGGCGGCGCTCGAACCGCCCGCCGTTGCGGCCCCGATACTCCGAGGAACGGCAACGAGTATTGATGTGCCGGGAAGAGCGGTTCGAGCGCCGCCCCTACCAATGATGTGAGTCTTCCGCGATGCCCGCACAGGGTCAGGCGGCATACAGGACTTCGCCCTTCTCAACAATCTCCGCGACGAATTGGTCGCCAGTGCGAAGGCGGTGTTCAAGCTCTTGAGGAGTGAAGACGAGGGGCGCGAAGGTAATGTGGCGATATACGTCGCTTGTGAGGCGAATAACTGCCGGTACCCGGTCAAATGGGCGTTCCGAAGTTTTCTTGATGATGGGCACATCGAGGTCGCTATCGTCGTGCGGCTCGCCATAGGCGTAAGAGCCGAAGAGGATGATTTTCTCCGGCTGATACTCCGCCACGAGGCAGCGGTCGATTTCATTGAGCACCTTTTCGGTCCGTGCATCCCGCTTCATCCGTGCCCTCCCGACAATCGTTCGCTGTGTCTGCCGCGACCATTGTACGACACGTTCCGGTGTACACTGGCGTCCGCTCGTCGCCGTTCGTCCGTTCGGAAGGAGGCCGTTCCATGACCGTGCATACGCTCGATGACGCGCTGGAGAACCTGCACGGCTTCTTCAGCCGCACCCTGCCGCCCCGCCTGCGCATCGCCTCCGGCGACACGGTGATCTACCGCACGCGCAACGCGGGCTGGAACGACATCCCGCCCGGCCAGACGCAACCGACCGGGCAGCGGCCGGAAGGCGCGGGCCACGCGCTCTCCGGCCCGGTCTTCATCGAAGGCGCGGAGCCGGGGGACACGCTGGAGGTGCGGATCAAGGAGATCGTGCCGCTCGATTGGGGCTTCAATGCGCACCGCCCCGGCAACCCAAATTCGCGCGTCAAGGGTCTGCTCGGCGGCGAGCCGGACGATGTCAAAGCGCCCTATTTCCGCCACCTCGCCATTGATTGGTCGCGGCGCGCCTGCGATCTCCAACCGGGCATCACCGTGCCGCTCCACCCATTCATGGGCATCTACGCCGTCGCGCCGGACGACGACGGCCCGGTGCCGACCTCCTTCCCCGGCGCCTTCGGTGGCAACATGGATTGCAAGGAACTGGTGGCGGGCACGACGCTCTACCTGCCCGTCTTCGTCCCCGGCGCGCTCTTCTCCACCGGCGACGGTCACGCCGCGCAGGGCGACGGCGAGGTGAACGTCACCGGCATCGAGGCGGGCATGGAGAGAGTGGAATTGCAGTTCGTCGTCCGCAAGGATTTCCCAATCGCCCGCCCCTGCGCCGAGACGCCGACGCACCTCATCTTCCTCGGCTTCGGTGACGACCTCGATGCCGCCCTGCTCGTCGCCGCACGGGACGTGCTGCACTATCTCGTCGATGTGCGCGGCCTGACTTGGGATGAGGCGTACAGCCTCGCCAGCATCGCCATCGATTTCCGCATCACCCAGGTCGTCGACGGCCCGCGCGGCGTCCACGCCATGCTCCCGAAGGAGTTGTTCACCGGTACGCCGCTGACCTTCGCGGCGGCAAATTGATCGATGATGCGCGTCACTTCCTTGTACGGAAATGACGACGGTGGGATGCTACGCCTCCGGTGAGGGATATTCGAGGCAGATTGGAGCAATCATCCATGCGGTACAAGCGACTGGGGCGGTCGGGGTTGAAGGTGTCGGCGGTCGGGCTGGGGGGCAACACCTTCGGGCGGTTCGCGGACGAGAAGCAGACGGCGCGCTGCATCCACGCCGCGCTCGAGGTGGGCATCAACTTCTTCGACACCGCCGATGTCTACAACAACGGCGTCTCCGAGGAATACGTCGGCAAGGCGCTGGCAGACCGCCGCGAGCGGGCGATTATCACCTCCAAGGTGGCGATGAAGATGGGCGAGGGGCCGAACGACAAGGGCCTCTCCCGCGCGCATATCATCGACGGCGTCAATGCCAGCCTGCGGCGGCTCGGCACGGAATACATGGACCTCCTGCAAGTCCATGCGTGGGACGCGGAGACGCCGATCGAGGAGACGATGCGCGCCCTCGACGATCTCGTGCGGGACGGTAAGGTGCGCTATATCGGCTGCTCGAACTTCACGGCGTGGCAACTCGTCTGGTCCCTCTGGACGAGCGACCGGCGCAACCTCGCCTCGTTCGTCTCCGTCCAGCCGCGCTACAGCCTCGTTGACCGCTCAATTGAGAAGGAACTCCTGCCCGCCTGCCAGCAATTCGGCGTCGGCATCATCCCGTATAGCCCGCTCGCGGGCGGTGTCCTGACCGGCAAATACGAGGAGGGCAAGGAGCCGCCGCCCGGCACCCGCGCCCACGGCAACGACCGCTTCGGCAGTCAGCACGGCACGCACCGCAACTTCGAGATCGCCCGCCGCTGCCAGCAATGGGCGGAAGCGCGTGGCCATACCGTCGGCGAACTCGCCATCGCCTGGCTCGTCGCCCACCCGGAAGTCTCCTCCGTCATCGCCGGCGTCACGAAGCCGGAGCAGGTCGAGGCAAACGCGAAAGCGGCGGCATGGGAATTGACGCCCGAAGAAGTCGCGGAAGTGAGCGGACTGACGGAGGTGTAGGGAGTTCGGAGTTCGGGGTTCGATGTTCGCAGTACAACGCGACGGCCTGACAAGTGGATACTATTCGCGGAGGCTCCGAATCAAGCCGCGACCAGTCACAGCCGTTAGCCCTCTTCCTGTGTGGCGCTCGTCGAACTCCGAACTTCGCACTTCGCACTTACCCCACGTACTTCTTGCCGCCGAGCATGACCATCTCGATCTTCCGCAGGGCGTGGATGTCCTCGGTCGGGTTGCCACGGACGGCGATCATGTCCGCCTTCTTGCCGGGGGCGAGGACGCCGAGGTCGTCGCGGCCGAGGGCATCGGCGGCGGTGGCGGTGGCGGTGTAGAGCGCCGCTTCCGGCGTGAACCCGGCGGCGGTGGTGACGAGCAGTTCGACATCGAGCGCGAAGTCATCGAAATAGGTGCCGCCGACGCCCGCGTCCGAGCCGGAAGCGACGCGCACGCCCTGCGTGACGAGCCGGCCGATGTTCGCCATGCGCGACTGCTGGTTGGCGATGAATCCCTCGAGCTGCGGCGTGCGCGGGATTTCGCCGCTCATCACCTTTTCGAGCATCCGGTAGCCGACGCTCGTCGTCGGCACGACGTAGATGCCGCGCTCGGCGATCTGCGCGACGATCTCCGGCTCATACTTAAAGCCCGGCGCTTCCTCGACCATGAACGAGCAGTGCTCGATCGTATCGACGCGCGCCACGGTCGCGTTGATCACACCGGGCGTGCCATGGCAGTGGGCGGAGACGCGCTTATTGAGCCGGTGTGCGTCGTTGACGAGGGTGATCATTTCTTGTTGGGAGAACTGCTCGCGGCGCGGATTCGTGCCGGGCGTGATGCCGCCGCCCGTCGCCATCACCTTGATGAAGTCCGCACCCGCCTTCACCTGTGCGCGGACGGCCTGCTTGATTTCCGTCTCCCCGTCCACCTCGACGCCGAAGAAGTAGCAGTGCCCGCCCGTGCTCGTCAGGCAGGCGCCGGAGGCCCAGATGCGCGGCGACTCGATCAGCCCCATCTCCTGCGCCTTGCGCACCGAGAAGACGATATTGTTCTTCGTGCCGCAGTCCCGCAGCGTCGTCACGCCCGCCGAGAGGGCTTCCTTGGCGTGCCTGATCGCCAGCGCCATGAACAGTTCGTCCGTCATGCTGAAATAGTCTTGCAGCAGGTTCGGGCCGCTGGAAAGCGTCAGGTGGCAGTGGCAGTTGATCAGCCCCGGCATCAGCGTCACATCGCCGAGGGCGGTCGTTTCGCCCGATCGCCTGCGGCAGGTCCGCCTGGTTGCCGATCGCTCGTGATCGTGTCTCCCTCGTACTGCACGAATGCGCGATGGCGGATGCCCTCTCCGTCGGCGGCCCAGATGCGGTCAGCGGTAACAATCGTCGATGCCACAGGCTTCTCCTCCCCGATAATCGCCATCTACCCCCTCATACGCGATGTCCGCAGTATAGCGCGGAAGCGCGCTGAACCGCTAAGAGAAAACGTCGCTCGGTACGTCGACGAATTCGGCGGCCGCGCCATCCTGCCATGTCTCGAAAAGGCGGCTCATGAGATGACCGCTTCGAACAATTTATTAGCCCGAATTCCAGCCTTGATTTGGGGACGGGTTTCGCAACGCATCTCCTGTGTCGCTATGGATGGGCCGGTGTTCGCCTGCCCCACGGTCGGCGCCGAGCCCGATGGCAATAGCTTCAGTGAGCGGCAGCGCTGCTCCCACCGCCTCCCACCGCTCCGGACCGAGCGCTTCCCGCGTACGGGCCTCCCAGGCGGCGTGGTCCCGGAGATCGTCCGGCGAGAGCGGCACCCCGAGCGAATCCCGCAGCGCCGCGGCCGCCCCGAACAGGAGCGCCGCCCGCTCCGCCTCGCCAACGCCGGCGGCGGCGACGGCGATCCCTTCCAACGCCTCGGCGATGAGCGGCAAGTTGCCCAGCGCCCGCGCGGTGGCCAGGCCCTCCGCATACCATGCGCGCGCCGCGGCGCAATCCTCACGGGCGCGTGCCACCAGGCCGAGGTAGATCAGCGCGACGACGATCCCCCGCTCGTCACCCAGTTCTCGCCGGATCGCCAGGCTCTCCATATGGAGCGTCTCCGCCCGCGCGAAATCCCCCTGCACGCGCGCCACCACCCCGAGGTTGTTGAGCGCCTGGGCGACACCCCATCGGTCACCCAGCGCCCGGCGGATCGCCAGGCTCTCTTCGTGGAGCGCCTGCGCCGCAGCGGTATCCCCGTCGGACCGCGCCACGACGCCGAGGTTGTTGAGCGCCTGGGCGATGCCCGCCTCGTCGCCCAGCGCCCGGCGGAGGGCGAGGTCCTCGCGGTGCAGTGCGCCCGACGCCGCATATTCTCCCTGCTGGAAGGCCAAGACGCCCGCCGCGTTGAGCGCCTTGCCGCGCGCCGCTGGCGCGTCCGGTGCGGGCGGTGCGAGCACAGCGGCGAGCCACCGCCGCCCCTCGCGCACATGGCCGTGCATCTGCCAGAAGCGCCAGAGCGCCCCGGCGAGTCGCAGCGACGTCTCCTGCCTCCCCGGGCGCCGTCGCCCAGCCGAGCGCCGCCCGCAGATTATCGTGCTCCGCCTCCAACCGCGTCAGCCACGCCGTCTGCTGCGGGCCGGTGAGCGCGGCTTCCGCCGTCTCCGCGAGCGCGAGGAAGTGCGCGGCATGGACGCGCCGAATCGCCTCGACCTCATCGCTCGCCTGCAACTGCTCGTGCGCGTATTCGCGGATCGTCTCCAGCATCATGAAGCGGAGCTCGCCATCCGGGTCGCTCTCCCGCCGCAGCAGGCTGTGTCCCAGCAAAGCAGTAACGCTCTCCAGCACGTCCTCCGTGCGGTCTTCGGCGCCGAAGACCGCGGCGATTGCGTCCAGCCGTGCGCCGCCCGCGAAGACCGCCAGGCGCCGGAAGAGGGCGCGCTCCTCCTCCGCGAGCAGCCGATAACTCCAGGCAATCGTATCCCGCAAGGTCTGCTGCCGGTCCGGCAGGTCGCGCGCACCGCCCGTGAGCAAACCGAGACGGCGTGTGAGCCGGGCGAGCAGGGATGCGGGTGGCAGCGTCGCGATCCGCGCCGCCGCGAGCTCGATGGCCAGTGGCAAGCCGTCCAGTCGGGCGCAGATTGCCGCCACTGCGGGCGCGTTCTCGTCGGTGAGCGCGAAGTCGGGGCGCACCGCCTGCGCCCGCTGGACGAAGAGGGCGACCGCCGGGGCGGCGCGACGTATCCCGCGTGGGATGCGCGGCAATGTCCGGCAATGCCAGCGGCGGGACGGGATAGACCCATTCGCCGCGCAGGCGGAGCGCCGCCCGGCTCGTCGCGAGGACGGTGAGGCCGGGGCAGGCGGCGAGCAGCGCGGCGACCTCCGGCATCGCCGCCGGGAGATGCTCGCAGTTGTCCAGGATCAGGAGCATTTCCCGCCCGTGCAGCGCATCGGCCAGACGCGTCACAACCGGGCGGGCGTCATCGTGCCGGATGCCGAGCGCGCGGGCGATCTCCGGCAGCACGAACGACGGCTCGCCGAGCGCCGCGAGCGCGACAAAGGCGGCTCCGTCCGCATAAGCACCGCGCATGCAGTGGCCGATCTCCAGCGCGAGCCGCGTCTTGCCCACGCCGCCCGGCCCGGTGAGCGTCAGCAGCCGGACCTCCGGCCGATGGAGGAGCGCGAGGACCGCCTCCACCACCGCCGTCCGCCCGATGAGCGGTGTCGGCGGGAGGGGCAATCTTGCCGTGGTGCGGAGTGTGCCATCGTATGGGTTCTCGGCGTATTCCGGGAGTTGCGCGCGTGGCGCGCGTCGCATGAGCGGCCCGCGCCGCGTCCATGAACGCGGCGCGCTGCTCCGGCGTGAGGGCGAGGGCATCGGCGAGGCGGCGTAGCGTATCGGGATAGGGTCGGCGCGTCCCCTGTTCCAAGTATCCCAGCCCCCGCGCGCTCAAGTGCGCCCGTTCCGCCAGTTGCTCCTGCGTCAGCCCCGCCACCATCCGGAATCGCCGGAGGAGCGGGCCGAACCCCGCGATATCCCGCATCCTTGCGCCCCCATCCACCCGGCGCCGGAGTATCCGCAGCGATGCAAGAGATGTAGACCGCGTTGAGATTGCATCTGGCGGCAATCATAGCACGCCGCTTCGATGGACACGCGCAACTGTGCGGATTAGTGTGCGGGAACTGTTCCTGTTCGACGCGGTCCCGGCCTGTCATGCTGATGATACATAGCCAACTGAAACGGTGAGCAGCGGGGTGGGTGCGCGAATCGGGGAAAGGAACGGACCGTGGGAAGCGGCGATCCGGGCGAATAAGCGGCAGCGTGGCGCTGTTCGAGGTGACGATCCCTGCGGGGATAGGGCTCCCCGCACCGCCGCACAGCCACGACGGCTACGAGGAGACGATTTATGGGCTGGAAGGTGTCGCGACCTGGACCGTCGCGGGCGAGGCGATCGACGTAGGGCCCGGGCAGGCGCTCTGCATCCCGCGCGGGGCGGTGCACGCATTCATGAACCACGGCGACGGAGACGCGCGGGTGCTGGCGGTCATCAGTCCGGGGGTGCTCGGGCCAGGCTACTTCCGCGACATGGCGGCGGTGATTGATGCGGCGGGGGACGGGCCGCCGGATCGTGCGAAGGCGGGTGAGGTCATGCGGCGCCACGGCCTGACGCCCGCACCACCACCGGATGCCGCCTAGGGCATCGCAACAGGTTACAGACCGTCCCAGGGCGACGACTCCCATGTATCAAGGATCATACGACGAAGCGTGCATACGACACTTCCGGTCGCTACGAGACCGATGAAGCAGGTGAACGAGGGGGCGATCTCTTGTACATGTGCGTGCGGCGCTATCGGGTCCACGGATCGGCGGCGGAGGCGAGCCACCGCATCGAGCAAGACGTTATCCCGCTGATCAGCAAGAGGCCGCACTTCCACGCCTACTACGTGCTCGATCCGAGTGATGGGATGCTCGTCACGGTCTCGCTCTTCGCGGAGCGGGGAGCGGCCGAGGAATCGGACCAACTGGCGGCGGACTGGGCGGCGGGGCATCTCGGCGCGCTCGTCTCGCTCGAGGAGACGACCATCGGGGATGTCACGGTCCGTGCGGGGATGTGACGCAGCCCGCACCGCGCGGGGGATCGCGCGAGGAGGTGCGCGGCAGGCTATCGCAATGGCTCGAACGGATTGGGGTTGACGTGTCGCCGCTATGCGGCGGGAGGGAAACGACGATGGCGAACTACATCCGATCCGGCTTCTACACCTTCAAACCCGGCACCCTCGACCCGCTGATCGACAAGGCACGGCAGGAGTTGCCGCCGCTGATGCAGCGGCAGCCCGGCTTCCTGCGGTACGCGGTCGTGCGCACCGGCGCGGACAGCATCGCCTCGCTCACCGCCTGGGAGACCCGCGCGCAGTCCGAGGCGGCGGCGCAGCAACTGACGGGCTGGGTGCGGGAGAACTTCGGCGCGGACCTCGTCTCGGCGGAGAACAAGATCGGCGAGGTGATCCTCAGCGACTGGTCGTCCGGGGACGCGCCAGCCGGGGTGGGGCCGCGTGCACGACTACACCTTCCGCCGCCCGGTGGCGGAGATCATCCCGGCGGTGCGCGAGGGGTATCTGCCGCTCCTCAAGCAGCAGCCGGGATTCAACTCCTACACCGTCTGGCAGACCGCCGATGATGCCTGCACGAGCTACCTCACCTTCGACAGCAAGGAGCAGGGCGAGGCGGCGATGGCGACGGCGATGCCGTGGCTCGCAGGAGCACATCGCGCCGGACACCAAAGCGGTGCAGCGGCTGGGCGGCGAACTGGTCTGGACGGTGCGCAAATAGTGCCGAAGCACCGACGAGCGATGTCGTACCGACAAAGGCGGGCGACCGTTGCCCGCCTGTATCTGCGCCGCATGTTTTTACGCCGTTGAATGCGGATAGTGGTGAAGGCCGGGAATCCGTACCGCGCGCATTGAGTTTCGTGGAGGGGGTTTGTCCATGCTGTCGTTGGTCACACGTCGCCGCGCCGTATTGTTCGCCATCGCGGCGATGCTCCTGCTCGGGGGAAGCGGTGGCCTGTGGCTCCCATTCCCGTTGGCGCGACCGGCGTCGCCTGCGACCCCACCGCGCTCGTCAGCGCGATCAACACCGCGAACAGAACGGCGGCGATACGCTCGATCTAGCGGCGGGCTGCACCTACACCTTCACCACGCCGGCGGACTACTTCTTCGGGCCGAACGCGCTGCCGACGATCCAGACGCGCGATCACGATCCACGGCCACGGCGCGACGCTGACGCGGGGCGGCAGCACGCCGATGCGCTTCTTCGCCATCGCAGGCGGGATCGCGGGGATCGGCACCGGCAGCCTGTCGCTGGACACCATCACGCTCAGCAATGGCCTCGCCAGGGGAGGCAAGTCGAACTGGGGCGGCGGCGGCGGCGGGTTCGGCGGCGCGATCTACAACATGGGGACGCTGACGATCGCGAGCAGCACGCTCACCGGTAACACCGCGCGGGGCGGGGACAGCGGCGTCGGCGGCTCCCTCTATAGCGGCGGCGGGATCGGGCAGGACGCGCCGCCATTTGAGTCCGGTAATCCGGCCGGAGGGTTCGGTGGGGGATTCCCGGCGGCCGGCAACACCTTCCCCGGTCAGTCGGCGGCAGTGGGCAATCACGGGGCGTCGGGCGGGGGGCCGGGCGGGTTCGGCGGGGACGGGGGTACCGGCGTTGACGCTGCAGGTCTCGGCGGAGATGGTGGCGGTGGTGGCGCCGGCACCGTCTCGGGCAATAGTCAAGGCGTCTGGGGCGGTGGTGGCGGTGGCGGCTTCGGCGGCTCCGGCGGTCGCGGAGCCGGCGGCGGTGGGGCTTTCGGAGCCGGCGGTGGCAGCGTCGGCGGTGGTGGCGGCGTCGGTGGCGGTGGCGGCTACGGTGCAGGTGCTGGCTCAACGAGTTGCTCGGGCAGTACGACCAGCGGCGGCGGCGGCGGGTTCGGCGGCGGCGGCGGCGGCTCGGGCTACAGCGCCGGCAACGGCGGGTTCGGCGGCGGCGGCGGCGGCGGCGGCTGCGGTGGCGGCGGCGGCGGCGGGTTCGGCGGCGGCGGCGGCGGGTTCACGGTCGGCGGTGGCGGCGCGGGGTTCGGCGGTGCGATCTTCTCGTTCCACGGCGCGGCAACCCTCACCAATACCACCCTGACCGGCAATACCGCCCAGGGCGGGAACTCGACGGGCAACGGCGGCAGGGGCGGCGGCTACGGCGGCGCGGTCTTCAATCTCGACGCCTCGCTGACCGTCTCATTCTCCACAGTCGCGCGCAATACGGTGGTCAGCGGTACGGTCGGCACGGGCATACCCGGCGGCACGGGCGGCGGCGGGATCTACAGCCTCGCCTACGGCAACGACTTCGCCACCGGCGCGGCGATCACCGCCTCCCTCTCGCTCTCCGGCGCCGTCCTCGCCAACTCCACCGGTGGCAACGACCTCGTCACGAACAACGCGACGACGACCTTCGCCGCTGCCTCGCTCGTCATGACGCGCGGTGGCGGGAGCGAGATTGGCAGCCCGGCGAGCACGAGCGACCCGAACCTCGCCGCCGCGCTGGCGGCCAACGGTGCGAGCGGCGGCCCGCAGACGCTGGCGCTCCTCACCGGCTCCCCGGCGATCGACGCCGTCCCGCAGGGCACCGCGGGCTGCGGTACGACCGTCACGAGCGATGCGCGCGGCCAGGCGCGCCCCTTCGGTGCGAACTGCGACCTGGGCGCGTACGAAGTGCAGACCCCGGCGCGTCTCGGCGTGACCGGGCTCTCCTCGCCGCAGACGGCGGGCGTCGCGGGCACCGTCACCGTCACGGCGCAGGACACGCAGGGGAACGTCACGCCCGGCTATAGCCGGCACGGTCCACTTCACGAGCAGCGATCCCCAGGCCGTGCTGCCGAGCGACTACACCTTCGTCGCCGGCGACCAGGGCGCGCATACCTTCTCGGTCACATTCAAGACGGCGGGCACCCAGAGCATCACCGTGCAGGACACCGCCGACGCGTCGATCACCGGCACGCAGGCGAGCATCACCGTCAATCCGGCAACGGCCGCGAATCTCACGCTCGCCGGACACCCGGCGTCCGTCACCGCGGGCACGCCGGGCAGCGTCACCGTGACGCTCAGGGACGCCTACGGCAACATCGCGACGGGCTACACCGGCACCGTCCGCTTCACGAGCAGCGACACGCAGGCGACGAAGCCTGCGGACTACACGTTCACCTCCGGCAGCGGCATGGATAACGGGACGCACACCTTCACGAACGGGATCACGCTCAAAACGGCGGGGACGCAATCGATCACCGCGACGGATACCGGCAACGGCGCGCTCACGAGCACCCAGTCCGGCATCACCGTCACCGCTGCGGGCATGAGCCAGTTCCTCGTGACGGGCTACCCTGCCACGACGCAGGCGAATGTCAGCAATACCTTCGCCGTGATCGCGCGGGATGCGTATGGCAACACCACCTCCGGGTACGGCGGCACCGTCCACTTCACGAGCACGGACAGCGCGGCGGTGATGCCCGCCGATTACACCTTCGGTGCGGCAGACGCGGGCGTCCATGTCTTCACGGCGACGCTCAAGACGACCGGCACACGCAGCATCACCGCGATGGATACCACCGCCACGCCTGCCATCACCGGCACCCAATCGGGCATCACCGTCGCACCCGCATCCTTGATACACCTCGTCGTAAGCGCCCCGGCGAATGCCAGCGCGGGGACGGCATTCGCGGTCACGGTGACGGCGAAGGACAGCCTCGACAACCCGGTGACGGGCTACACCCGCACCATTCGCTTCACGAGCACGGACCCGCAGGCCGTCCTGCCCGGCGACTACACCTTCGTCGCCGCGGATAACGGCTCGCACACGTTCCAGGTGGTCCTCAAAGTGGCGGGGGGCCGGACGATCACCGCCACCGACCTGGGCGATGGGACGATCACCGGCAACGTCGCCGTCACGGTCAGCGGCCCGACGATCAGCGGCGTCTCGCCCATCTCCGGCCCGCCCGCAGGCGGGACGACGATCACCGTCACCGGGACGAACCTGCAAGGCGCGAGCGTGACGGTGGACAGGGCGACGTGCACGGGCGTGCAGGTGAACGGGGCGGGGACGAGCCTGACGTGCAGTACCCCCGCGCACGGGGGGAACGCGACAGTGGACATCATCGTAACGACCGGGAGCGGTACGGCGGCTTCGCCGCATGCATTCACGTACGTGGCGCCGGGGTCGGTGGGGGCGCCATCGGGGAGGCCGCCCGGCACGTTCGGGAACGGCGCGGACGGATCAGGCGGTTCGCCAGCACCCGCTCCCACCAGCCGATAAGCGAGGAGAGGGTCGGAACCCAACTGACTGGCCGAGTAACTGCTCTCATTCCGGGGATCGTGGCCGTGGCATGGCCAGTTGCCCGGACGGGCGCGGCGACCGCATCGGGCTCGCCGCCGAAGGAGGAAACCGTGGAACGCTCCGACGATGTGCGCAATGCTTTCCTTCGCTTCCTCGCGGATGTCTCCAGCGGAAGCGATGCCTGGGCCGACCGGTACGCCTGCACCGGGGACGGCGCCTCGCTGATCGGCACGGACGACACCGAGCGGTATCAGGGCAGCGCCATGCGCGCGGCGTGGACCGAGCTGGCGCACGCCTTCCGGACGACGGGGATGCGTATCGTGGCGAGCGACCCCTACGCATATGCTGAAGGGGCGATCGGCTGGGTGATCGACCGGCCAACGTTCGCGTCGGCGAGCGGGACTGTGCAGACGCGCATGACGGCGATCTTCCGGCGCGAAGGCGATGACTGGCAAATCGTGCACGTCCACAACTCGCTCAGCGTGCCGAACGCGCAGGTCGAGGGCTTCGAGGATTTCGGGGCGCCGTGACTCCTGGCCCCGCGACGCACATCGCCACGCGCGGGGGCGGTCGTCGCGCTGGGGAACAAGGATCGAATATCTGCTGCGCAAGCCGGGGCTCGTGCTGACGCGGACGATGATCGCCGAGCATGTCTGGGATTACGAGTTCGACAACGTAAGCAACGTCATCAATGTCCATATCCGCGCGTTGCAACGGAAGCTTGACGACGACCAACCGGTCAGGCTCATCCACACCGTGCGCGGCGCGGGGTATCGGCTAGCGGCCGAGAACGGCGGATGAGATGCGCCGCACGCTCGCGCACCCGCTCTGGCGCTCACCGCGACTGCGGCTGAGGCTCTCGTTTGCGCCATGCAAGCACCCCTCTCCGTCGGCGGCCCAGATGCGGTCAGCGGTAACAATCGTCGATGCCACAGGCTTTCCCTCCTCAATAATTTCCATTCACCCCTCGTGCGCGATGCGCGCAGTATAGTGCGGAAGCCCGCTGAACCGCTAAGAGAAAACGCCGCTCGGTATGTCGACGAACTCGGCGGTCGCGCCATCGACGGTGAGGGCGAGGAGGGCGACGGAGGCGGCCTCGTCGCGCGCGTGGGCGATGGCGCCGGGGTTGAGGAAGAGCGTCCGGCCGACGCGGCGGCAGAGTCGCCGGTGCGAGTGGCCGAAGATGAGGACATCCGCCTCCGGGAAGCGGCGATGGTTCCGCCGAATCAACTCCGCATTGAAGGCGTCGCGCGTGGCGGCGCTGGGCGCTTCCTTGATGAAGCCGCGTCGCTTGTCCCACAGCCATTGATGCGGCCTGCCGTGGCCGTGCGTCAGGACGATCCGCTGCCCCATGATGTCGAGATGGACCGCGTACGGCAGGTGCGGGCTGGAGCGGGAGCGCGAGGCGAGGTGCAGGTTGCCGCGCACCGCGATCACGGGTGCGACGGTGGAGAGCGCATCGAGCACGCCCGGCTCGTCCACATCGCCCGCGTGGAGGATCAGTGAGACGGCCTTGGCCGCGAAGAAGGCGGGAATCTCCGGCGGCAATGCCGGGAGGCGGTGCGGGATGTGCGTATCCGAGAGGACGCCAAGGGTGATCGAGTGCAAGGGCAGTATCCTTTATTGACCAGACGAAGCCGGGAGGGAGATTCCGCACGGAGGACACGGAGGACACGGAGAGGAACAAACGAGAGAATCTTTACCTCTCCGCCCTTTTCTTCCCTAGGAGACTGGCGCCGCCGCTTCGGCCCGGCGAGAGCCGCCCGTGAACTGGCTGTTGTACAGGTCGGCATAGAAGCCGTTCTGTGCCAGCAGCTCGTCGTGCGTGCCCTGCTCGATGATGCTGCCGTGATTCATCACGAGGATCAGATCGGCGTCGCGGATCGTGGAGAGGCGGTGGGCGATGACGAAACTCGTCCGCCCCTGCATCAACTCGCCCATCGCCTTCTGGATCGCCATCTCGGTGCGCGTATCGACGCTGCTCGTCGCCTCATCGAGGATGAGAATCGCCGGGTCGGCGAGGATGGCGCGGGCGATCGTCAGCAGTTGCTTCTGCCCCTGCGAGATGTTGCTCGCCTCCTCGTTCAGGATCGTGTCGTAGCCATCCGGCAGCGTGCGGATGAAGTGATCGGCGTGCGCCGCCTGGGCCGCCTGGACGATCTCCTCCTCCGTGGCGCCCTCGCGGCCATAGGCGATGTTCTCGCGGATCGTCCCCTTGAAGAGCCAGGTATCCTGCAAGCACCATGCCGAACATGCCGGCGCAGATTGCCGCGCCGCAGATCGCGTGATGTCCACGCCATCGACGCGGATCGCGCCGCCGTCGATCTCGTAGAAGCGCATCAGCAGGTTGACGAGCGTCGTCTTGCCCGCGCCGGTCGGGCCGACGATGGCGATCGTCTGCCCCGGCTGTGACATCGATATTCATATCCGTGATCAGCGGCGACTCCGCGTTGTAGCCGAAGCGTGACGTGCTGCGAACTGCACCGCGCCGCTGCGGCTGCGCGATGACGATCGCGTCCGCCGCCTCCGGGATCTCCTCCGGCTCGTCGAGCAGCTCGAAGACGCGCTCCGCCGAGGCGATCGTCGACTGGATGATGTTCGCGATATTGGCGAGTTGCGTGATCGGCTGGGAGAACTGCCGGGCATACTGGATGAACGCCTGCACGTCGCCGATGGCGATGGCGCGCCGCGTCACCATGATGCCGCCGATGATGCTGACGAAGACGTAGCCGAGGTTGCCGATGAAGATCATCAGCGGCATGATGATGCCGGAGATGAACTGCGCCTTCCAGCCCGATTCGTAGAGCTTGTCGTTCAGCGCGTCGAAGCGCGCGACGGATTGCGCGCTCGCGCCCGAACGCCTTGACGATCTTGTGGCCCGTATACATCTCCTCGCACATGGCCGTTGAGTTGCCCCGAGCGACCGCTGCTGCCCCGATGAAGTAGCGCTGCGACCGTTTGGCGATCATGCGTGGTGCGAGAGCAGGCTGAGCGGCAGCGTGATGAGCACGACCAGCGCCAGCAGCGGGCTGATGATGAGCATCAGCACGATGACGCCGACGATGGTGACGACGGAGGTGATCAGCTGCGTCAGGCTCTGCTGCAAGGTGCTGCTGATGTTGTCCATGTCGTTGACGGCGCGGCTGAGAATCTCGCCGTGCGTGTGCGAATCGAAGAACTTCAGCGGCAGGCGCGTCAATTTCTCGTCCACCTCTTTGCGCAGCGGTATAGACCGTCCGTTGCGCCACGCTCGCCATGATGAATTGCTGCGCGTAGCCGAAGACCGCGCTGACAACATAGAGCACGCCGAGGATGAGCAGGATGTGCCGGATGTAGCCGAAGTCAATCCCCGCGCCCGGCACGACCCCGCAGCCGCAGCGACGACGCCCTCGAAGAGTTTGGTGGTCGCCAGCCCCATGATCTTCGGGCTGACGATGCTGAAGACCGTGCTCAGCACCGCCGTCAGAAAGACGAGCGACCAGGCGAAGCGTCTGGGGCATGAAATAGCCGAGCAGCCGGATGAGCGTGCCGCGAAAGTTCTTCGCCTTCTGCATCGGCATGCCCATCGCCATCGGGCCGCGGCCCCATGAAGCCGCACGCCCGGGCCCCGGCGCCGGGGCCGCTTGCTGTCTGCTCCGTTCCGCGCTCATGCGATCGCCTCCAGTGCCATTTGTGAGGAGACGATCTCGCGATAGACCTCACAGGTGTTCATCAATTCGCGATGATTGCCGATGCCCGCGATGCGCCCCTCGTCCAGGACGATGATCTGGTCGGCGTCCATGACGGTGCTGACGCGCTGGGCGACGATGAGGACCGTCGCGTCGCGCGTCTCCTGCTTGCAGCGCCGCGCGCAGCTTGGCATCGGTGCTTGAAATCGAGCGCCGAGAAACTGTCGTCGAAGATGTAGATCTCCGGCCGCCGCACGAGGGCGCGCGCGATCGAGAGGCGCTGCTTCTGCCCGCCCGAGAGGTTCGTGCCCCCCTGCGCGATCGGCGGAGTCGAAGCCGTGCGGCATTTCCGATGATGAACTCGGTCGCCTGCGCGACTCCGCCGCGTGCCGCACCTCGTCGTCCGATGCCCCCGGTTTGCCGTAGCGGATGTTGTTCGCGACGGTGCCGGAGAAGAGGACGGCCCGCTGCGGCACGAAGCCGATCTTCGCGCGCAGATGCCTCCTGCGCCATCTCGCGCACATCGACGCCATCGACCAGGACGCTGCCGCTGTCCACGTCGTAGAAGCGCGGGATGAGGTTGACCAGCGTGGATTTGCCCGAGCCGGTGCCGCCGATGATCGCCGTGATCTCGCCGGGCCCGGCCCGGAAGGAGATGTCCGCGATGGCGGGCTCCTCCGCGCCGGGGTAGCTGAAGGTCACATCGCGGAACTCGACAAATGCCGCGCTCCGCGCTCGCGCTGCTGTACCGTGCGGCGGCGTCCTTGATCTCGGGAATCATCGCCAGCACCTCGTTGATGCGCATCGGCGGATGCCGACGCGCGCGGCACCATGATGAACATCATCGAGACCATCAGCAGCGAGAAGAGGATCTGCATGGCGTATTGCAGGAAGGCGATCAGCGCGCCGACCTGCATCTCGCCCTGATCGATGCGGATGCTGCCGAACCAGATGATGGCGATGGTGGCGAGATTGAGGATCAGCATCATCACCGGCATGAGCACCGCGACGATCTGATTGACGGTGATGGTGGTGTCGGTGAGATCGGCATTCGCCACATCGAAGCGCCGCTTCTCGTGGCCGATGCGGTCGAACGCGCGGATGACGCGCACACCGGTCAGGTTCTCATCCAGCACGAGATTCAGCCCGTCGAGCTTCTGTCTGCATGACCTGGAAGAGCGGGATCGCCTTGCGCAGGATAATCAGGATGGCGCCCGATGACGACGGGGATGACGACGACGAGGATCCAGGCGAGGTGGGCGTCCTGCGAGATCGCCAGGACGATGCCGCCGATGCAGGTCAGCGGCGCGCATCGATCATCATCCGCAGCATGATGACGAGCACTTGCTGCACCTGCGTCGTGTCGTTCGTCGTGCGCGTGATGAGCGACGCCGTGCCGACGGTGTCGAACTCGTGCAGCGAGAAATTGCTCGACATGCGCGAAGAGTCTTGCCGCGGATCGAGCCGGCCGAAGCCGATGGCGACCCGCGAGGCGAAGAAGCTCGCGGCGATCGCGCAGGCGGTGCCGCCAATCGTGACCAGCAGCATGACGCCGCCGATGTGAATGATGTAGCCGGTGTCGCCCTTCACAATGCCCGAATCCACGATATCCGCCATCAGGGTGGGCAGATAGAGATTGGAGAGCGATTGCAGGAAAACGAGCATGACGACGATAGCGATCTGCATTCGGTACGGCTTCAGGAGCCGGAACAATCTCAACATGCGTCTCATCTCCATTCCAGTGCGAGCAATGCTCGGTGGCCGCGCATTGCCGCATGGCGGGAGGGGCAATACGGCAGGCAGACTACCGGCGCACTGGCTCCGGCGCCCGATAGGGGGCAAAGTCCGGGACCTCGATGCGTACCGTGTCGCCGTCGCGGATCATCCCCGCGCGCTCCACCCAGCCGACGACGCCACGCAGGTGGAAGGCTGCTTTGGGGAACTGCTTGCCGAGCCCCGGTAGTGCCGGGTAGGCATTCTGAATCGCCTTGCCGGGGAAGAGGCATGGGTGATTCTCGCCCTCCAAGGCGAGCGCGGCCAATTGCGGGAAGTAGATGCGCGTCATGGGCGGCAGGTGCGAGAGATTCGGCACGCCGCGCAGCACAAGGTTCGCGCCGATCCATTCCGGCTCAACCACCGGCACGCCCATATTCGCGGCAATTTCGGCGAGTTCCTCCTCCGCGACGAGCGAGACCTGCCGGCTGTTATGGATCTCCGTGCCGCGCGGGTATTGCGGCACGCGCGCATCGGCACGCCGCGTGAACCCGGCGTGCCGATCACCTTCCAGCCCTTCGAGCGTGGCGTATACCTCCGGCACGCGGGCCGAGACGAGGTAATGGCCGTCCGGCGACGCCTGCTTCTCCGCCAGCGTGATCAGCGGATGTCGCCCGATCAACAGCCGCACCACCGTCGCTTCCAGTGTCGTTGTCACGCCGCCGCTCCGTTCCCGCCGCGATCCACCAAGCTACCGATGCCTATCGTACGCGAATTCCCCGGTGCGCGGGTAGCCCGGTCGCCCATCGAAACGCTCGCCTTGACACATCCGGCTCATCCGTGCAGTCTGTTGGCGTCATGGTGGGAGTGATTTCGGATCACCCCCGCACGGACGCGGGAAACAGTTACAGGGAAGGATGAGTGAGAATGCGGCGAACACTGACACTGACGGCGACTGTCCTGTTGCTTCTTACGGTCGTCGGTATGACGACTTTGCAGGCGTCGTCCGGCTACGCCGATCCGCAGTTCAAGGCGCAATGGGATCAGGGCGAGGCGATCACGCCGAACTTCTGGGGGCCGCTCGCCAATGCGAAAGATGTGTCGCCCGAGCAGTACAAAGAGGCTACCGGCGGCACGCGCACCGTACAGTACTTCGATAAGGGCCGGATGGAACTGACGAACGGCAAGGTGACCAATGGTCTCCTCGCCACCGAACTCGTCAAGGGGCAGATTCAGGTCGGCGATGCGGCCTTCACGCCGCAGGCGCCGCCCGCCATCCCGATCGCCGGCGACCCGGACAATCCGGGGCCGACCTACGCCACCCTCGCCACCAAAGCGGTCTCGCTGCTGGCGGCGAGCACGGCAAAGACCGGCAGCCCCGTCTCCACGACGGTCTCCGCGACGGGCGATGTGACGAATCCGACCGGCACGGCGGCGCCGGAGACGACGATCAGCGCCTTCGATGACGCGACCAAGCACAATGTCCCGAAGGTCTTCGCCGACTATCGGACCAAGGCAGGCCTGCAAACAATCGGCTACGGCATCTCGGAGCCGTTCATGGCGACGGTGAAGGTGGCCGGGGCGCAGAAGCCGGTGATGATCCAGGTCTTCGAGCGGCGGGTGCTGACCTTCACGGCGAGCAACCCGGATGCCTTCAAGGTGGAGATGGGCAACATCGGCCAGCACTACTACCAGTGGCGCTATCCGAGCGGTGCGCAGGCGGCTCCCGCCGCATCATCCGACGCCGCATCGCCATCCGGCGTCGCGGGCTCGAAGGCGATCCCGACGGCGGCAAGCGCGCCCAGCACCGGAGGCTTCGGCGTCACGCTCGCCGATATTGTTCCGACGGTGAAGGTCGGGAACATTCAGACGGTCAATGTCACGACGAACGCCAAGGTGGGCTGCGCGATCGACCTCACGTACGCGGGCAATATCCCCGCGAAGCCGCTGGGTCTCCAGCCGAAACAGACCGATGATAAGGGGAAAGTCGGCTGGAGTTGGGCCATCGGCTCGGAGGCGAAGCCGGGTAACGCAACCTTCACGGTCACATGCGTGCCATTCGCCGGCACCTCCGTTGGCACCGCGAACGGCTCGTTCACCGTCTCGGGGTAACACGAACCTCACCCCTGCCCCTCTCCATCGCGATGGAGAGGGGTTCTTTTATCGGCATGGTTTTCGTGATCGTCTCAAGGGACTCCTGTTTTCGGCTACAATCGGCGCTACTGATGATCGATTCTCGCGGCGAAGGAGCGGGCAATGGCGGAGATGCGCGGCACATGGTACATCGTCCCGACGGCGTTCGCGGCGGACGGCGCCCTCGATCTGGAGAGCCAGCGGCGGCTGATCGATGCCGCGATCGGCTGGGGGGTGGACGGCCTGACCGTCCTCGGCGTGATGGGCGAGGCGAACGCGCTCTCCGACGAGGAGCGGCGCGCGGTGCTCGACGCCGTGCGCGAGGCGTCGGCGGGGCGGGTGCCGATCGCCGTCGGCTGCACGGCGAGCAACGCGCGCGGCGTGATTGCTCTCGCGCAGGAAGCCCGCGAGCGGGGCGCCTCGGCGGTGATGGTCTCGCCGCCGACCTTGCTGACGAATACCGATCTCTTGCCCGATTTCTACGCGCGCATCGCCAAAGAAGGCGGGCTGGAACTGATTATTCAGGATCACCCGGCATCAAGCGGCGTCAATATGCCCGCCAGCGTCATCCTCCGCTCCGCCGAGGCGAGTGGCGCGACGGTCATTAAGCTGGAGGACCCGCCGACGCCGCCGAAGATCACCCGCCTGCTCGCCGCCCGGCCCGATTTGCAGGTTTTCGGCGGGCTGGGGGGCGTCTCCGCGCTCGGCGAGTTGTCGCGCGGCGGCTGCGGGACGATGACGGGCTTCGCCTTCCCGGAAATCCTCACCGCCGTCCGCAAGGCAGTCGAGACGGGCGATCACCGCACCGCCGGGCTGATCTTCGACCGTTATCTGCCGCTCATCCAGTTCGAGGGGCAGCCGGTCGTCGGGCTGGCGATCCGCAAGGAAGTCCTGCGGCGGCGCGGCGCGCTGGCGACCAACGTCACGCGCGGCTTCTCCCCGCGCATCGACCCGATCACCAACGGCGAACTGGACGACCTCCTCGACCGCCTCGGCATCGTCCCGTCCATCGAACCCTTCATCGTCGAGCAACCCGCCGCAGTGAGATAGAAACCGGGGAGAACCGCAAAGACGCAAAGAACACAGAGAACGCAAAGGAGCAAGAGACTGATGATTCGTGCCTCATTCCCGCTCCTCTCTCTGCGCTCCTCGCGTCTTTCAATCGCCGGTGTTGACACAGAAAAGTGCGCGGCATAATGCTAAATGCAGGACTCCAGTCGCGCTTCCATAGCAGACGGAAGGCGGGATTTGATGGTCACGACGATGGCTCCAACCGCGCAGAATGTAGGGCGCACCTTCGCTGAGGCGGTGCGTGACGATCCTGCCGTGCGGGAGGTATGGGCGAGCAGTGATCGCGACCATATTGATCTTTGGGTCTATACTGCGCCGATTACCCACGATCAGGAATTGCATCTGTATGGCCTCGAAGATGTGATCTACGACCGCTTCGCGGATGCGGATGTACAAGTGCATATCCAGCACGCCGGTCTCTACGACACGACCGACTTCGCCTTCCGGGCACCGATCGGCGCTGATCTCATCGAACGCTCCGCATAAAGCCTCTATACATCATGCTAACGCAGCCATCGCCGTGACCGATGGCAGGCCGACCGCATCATTGAGCGGTCGCCATGCTTCGACCATCGCGGGATTCGCGGTCGTGCTGCGCTTCTGTGGCGAGTTCGTCGCCGAGGGTGCGGGCGAGGGAGATAGCGCGGGCGGTGGTGGAATCGACGAGGGCGCGGAGGGTGGCGACGGCCTGCGCGTGGTCGCCACGGAGGAGGGAGCGTTCGGCCTCGGCTTCCGCGTCGGCGGCTTCGGTGCGGAACTGGGCTTCCAGTGCGGCGAGGCGGGCGCGGGCAATGGGGGCGAGGGCGGGCGCCTGGGCGACGATGCGCTGCATCCGCTCGAAAACCCACCACGGCGAGTCGGGATCATAGGTCGCGCCGCCCTCGTTGAGTAGCGCGGGCAAGCCGACGGCGCAGGGGTAGACGGGGCGGAAGATGCTCAGGCAGGGCGAGCCGAAGGCCGTCCAGCAGGTGACGGCCAGTTCGCGGTGGCGGTCGGGCCGCAGGTGGCAGACCATCGCGGCGGCCGTCTCGCCGCTGCGATCGGGCGCAAGGTGCATGCAGATCGAGGGGAGCGGCTGCGGCCCGGTCGGCAGGTCGCCGTCGTAATGGTCGCGGAGGAGCGCCTGCATTCCTTCCACCGTGACGGGCGCGCGGTAGCCGCCGAGCACGGCGCGGGCGCGGTCGAGGCGGCAGGCGCGCGGGCGGAGATCCGCCTCCGGGTCCTGATAGGCGGCGGCGAAGTCGAAGGGCGTGCCGCCCCAGCATTGCTCCTGCGCGTGCTGCACCGCGCCGGGCGAGCAGGCGTCCCACTCCGTGCGGATCGTGTAGAGGTTGGAGATCGCCGCCCGCTCCTGCACGCGCTTGGCGACCCAGCGGTGGCCCATCGTCTCGACGATCCATGCGCTCGTCGGGTCCGCGACGATGAATGAGTTGTGGTAGGTGCGGAAGCCGTGCGCCTCGCAGGAGCCGCCCTGCCCGTATCGCTCGACCAGATTGCCGATGATGCGCACGGCGAGGTCCGCCGTCCTGCCCCGCTCCAAGCCGAGGCGGACGAGGTCCATGCCGATCAGCGCGGCCTCCTCGTACGGCTCGCGCGAGAGGACGGCCTCATTGCCGATCGTGACGCCCCACTCGTTGACGCCCATCTCGAAGCCCCAGAGCCAGTACGGGCGGGAGCCGATCACCTCCCACGTCTCCTCCGCCTGCGGGATGGCGATGTATTGGCATTGCACCGTCGCTCCGGCGGGATGCCGCTGCCGGGGCAGATGGACGAGCGGCTGGCACTCGTTCGCGGCACGGTCGCTGTTCTTGGCGAAGATCACCGAGCCGTCGAAGGTCGCCGCGCCGAGCACGACCGAGGTGTCGCAGGAAAGCATCTGCTCCATTGCCGTTCCCTTTCCTATTGGGAGATACGCAGTCTGTCTATTCTGGTGGTAGCAGGCTTTCCAGCCTGCCTCCCCGTCACGAAGGGCAGGCTGGAAAGCCTGCTACCACCAGGAGAATCCCTATTCGAGCGGCGCGATGCGGCCAACGATCTGCGCGCGGTTCTCGGCGGGGTCGGTGAAGTACTGGATGTGGTCGCCGAAGTCGTTGATGAACGGCTCATCCAGCGTCGCGCCCGCCGCTTTGAGCGCCTCGGTGACGCGGTCGAAATCATGGAGGGGAACCGCGAAGGCGACGTGATGCGGCGCGCGGAGCGGCGCTTTCTCGGTGGCGAAGATCTCGAACCGCCCGCCCGCGTCGTCGCCGACGAAGGTGAGGATGCCCGGCTGCTCGCGCGTCCGCCGCCAGCCGAAGACGGTCTCATAAAACCGCACCGTCTCCTCGTACCTGTCGCGTTGCGCGCCGATACCGACATGTTCCAGGCGGTACACCGTGCCCATCCGACGCCTCCCTCCCGCTCCTGCGTCCCTCTGACGCCAGTATACGGCAGTGCGAAACACACGGCATGGCGCGGCCCTTTCGCGCCGGGACGAGCGGTGCGACACTGCCGCGCGGAATTGCATTTCGATGCCGTATCCTGTGGACGCAACCCCGCGACAGAATGCGCGGAAGGGGGAATGCTTATGCAGCCGCATACCTCGTCACTTGCCGACCCGCAAGCGGTCGCGACGAACGCGCGTGGCGATCTCACCCCGGCGCAACACACGGCGCTCCGACGCTATTTGCCCGGAGCGGCGGGGCATTGGCTCATCCTCGCCTTCGCGACGGCAATTCTGGGCGTCGTGCTCGATAACTGGCGGCTTCTCTCCCGCGTCCTCCGGGCGAAAGACCCGCTGCCGTCCACTGAACATCTCTTCGGGCACACCGTCACCCTCCCCGGCCTCCATCTGCTCGCCGCCGTGATTATCGGCAGTTGGGCGCTCGTTTTTTTCTCGCGGATCGTCATGCTGGTCGACCACGCCCGCGACAGCAACCAACTCAAGCCGGGGCATGTTGTCGCTGCGGACGGGACAATCGCGTGGGACCGCCATGCGTATGTCGCGCTGCTTCCCGGTCGCCGCCATCCGCTGCAGCCGTGGGATTACGCCGCGATCGACGATTGCCCGCCCGGCCCCTATCGCCTTTGGTATCTGCGGCGCGGCGGTTGGCTCCTCTCCATCCAGTCGCTCGGCTCCGCCGATGCGCGCGCGGGGCAGGCGGCGCTGATCGACGCGCTGGCCAACGCAAATGGCTTCCTGCCCGCCGCGCTCGATACGAACCGCGCCGGGCGTCTCAGCGAGCAGCAGGCGCGCGGGTTGGCGCACGCGGAGAAATCGAGGGAGCGCTGGCAGGTCGCCATCAGCATCGGATTCATCGCGGCGGCGCCTGCCTTCTGGTACTACGGCGTTCTCAAGCCGGCGCTCCTCTGCGCCGCCGCCGGTCTCATTCTCTTCGTGCAGTCGCTGCGTCAACCGTCGCGGAGCGCGCTCGATAAGGACCTCGCCGATGGACGCGTGCTGTCGGTCGAAGGGGGCGCGCGAAAGGCGCACCGGCGTACGTCCTCGCTGCTCGGCAGCATCGCGGGCGGTGACGGCACGACGGACTCCTACTACTATGACATCGCGGGGCAGCGCTTCTCGGTCTCCGCGACGGCGTACCACGCGCTCGTGGATGACGTGCCATACCGCTTCTACTATCTGCCGCGCAGCAAGACGATCATCAATATCGAGCCGCTCGGCTAGCCTCGCGCGCTCACCCGCCGCGTCGCCAGTCGAGGATGCAGCCCATCGCCTCCGAACGACGCTCGGCGAGGAGGGCGAAGAGGTCGGCGGCGTGCGCGGCGGGTTCGTGGTGGCTGACGAGGGCGTCCACATCGACGCGCCGCTCGGCGAGCAGGCGGAGGGCGATGGCGCGGTTCGCCTGACGCGTCCAGCGATTGGCAACGTTCGGCTCGACGGGGTGCGTATTGATATGCGCGCCGATCAGCGTGATGCCCGGCACATGGAGATCGCCGTAGAGGTCGAATCCCTCGACGACGCCGCGCGTGCTGCCGAGTGAGACGACGCGCGCGTGCCGCGCCGCCAACTGCAAGGCGGGCTTCAACCCGGCGGGGATGCCTGTCGCCTCGAAGACGACATCAAACCGCCCGTCCTCCGCGAGCGCGCCGACCCGCGCCGCGAAATCGGGCGCGGCGGGATCGAGCGCGATCAGCCCCACCCGCTCGCCGTACGCCCGGCGCGCGGCGAGCAGATCGGTGCCGACGACGGGCATGCCGCCGCAGACGCGCGCCTGCTGCAAGGCGAGGTTGCCGATCAACCCCAGCCCGACGGCGGCGACGCGCTCGCCGAGGGCGATTGTCGCCAGCCGGACGGCGTTCATCGTGATGATGAGCAGCGTGACGAAGGCCACCTGTACGTCCGTCACGCCCTCCGGCACGACGGCGACATCGCGCGGCTCCAGCACGGCGGCGGAAGCGTGCGGCCCGTGCCCGCAGACGCGGTCGCCGACCGCAATCCCTTCCACTCCCTCGCCGACCGCGCGCACGACGCCGACGTATGAGTATCCCGGTCGGTACGGATTACTGCGCCAGTCGTCGCCCATCGCGCGGCGATCGGCCGTGATGCCGCAGTAATTCGCCAGTTCCGTCCCGGTGCTGATCAGCGTGCATGTCGTCTCCGCCCGCAGGTACCCCGGTGGCGGCGCATCGGGCAGGTCGAAGGACTCCATCTCCATCGTGTATGGTCGGAACGCCACCAGTCGTTGCCCGTGTATTGTCATATCTTTACCCTCCCAGGCTGATGATAGAATGCATCACCGCTTTGCGGTAGACAATGGAAGGGGAGGAAATGAACAGCGAAACGTCACTCCGTATCTCGCGCGATCTCGCAGTCTCGAAGCACGCGATGGTCGCGGCGAAGCATCCGTGGGCGGTGCGGGCGGCGCTCGATATGCTCGACCGGGGCGGCAACGCGGTGGACGCGGCGGTGACGGCCGCCTTCGCGATCGGCGTCGTCGAGCCGTGGATGAGCGGCCTCGGCGGCGGCGGCTTCATGACGATCCAGATGGCGGGCGGCGCACGCCGCGTCATCGACTACTTCAGCCGCGCCCCGCAGGCCGCGACGCCCGACATGTACGAACTGACCGAGGGGGCGCGGGCGGACTCGGTCGGCTTCTCGGGGGTGAAGGACGAGGCGAACGCCTACGGCCCGCGCGCGGTCGCCGTGCCGGGGATGGTCGCGGGCATGGCCCTCGCCCTGGAGCGCTTCGGCACGAAGGAGATCGGCGACGCGGTCGCGCCCGCCATCACCTTCGCGGAGGGCGGCTTCCCGATCGACTGGTACCGCGGGATGCTGATTTCGTCGGAGGAGGCGGTGATCCGGCGCGATGCCGAGACGGCGCGCATTTTCCTGAAGGACGGCGTCGCGCCCGCCCCGCATTTCGGCGGTCAGCCCGTGCTCCTCGCCCAGCCCGAACTCGCGCGGACGCTCCGCCGTATCGCGGATACGGGGGCGGACGGTTTTTATCGGGGCGAGACCGCCGAGCGGATCGCCGCGCACCTCCATTCTCTCGGCGGCATCCTGACCACTGATGACCTGGCGCGCTATGAACCGACGGTGGTTGATCCGCTGGTGATCCGCTATCGCGATGTGGAACTCGTCCTGCTCCCCTTCCAGGCGGGCGGCATCACGACGGGCGAGGCGTTCAATATCCTCGATGGCGTGGACCTCCGCTCGACCGGCTTCAATACGGCCGCGACGCTCCATCAGATCGCGGAGGCGAGCCGTCGCGGCTACGCGGATCGCTTCGCCTACGTCGGCGACCCGGACTTCAACGACGTGGATTGGGGCACGCTCGCGGCGAAAGAGTACGCCGCGCGCCGACGGGAGAAGATTGACCCGCAGCGCGCCTCCCGGCCCACGGCGGGCGAGGGAATCATGCGCGGCACGGTGAATCATGCAATGACCGCATCGGGGGATGGTGGCTGCACGACTCACCTCTCCGTCGTCGACAAAGACGGCAACATGGTCTCACTGACGCAGACGCTGACGCTCATCTTCGGCTCGGCGGTGACGGTGCCGGGAACGGGCGTGCTCTTGAATGACAACATGAACCTCTTCGACCCGGTCCCCGGTGGCCCGAACGAGATCCAGCCGTGGAAGCGTCCGGCGTCGAGCATGGCGCACATCATCGCCGTGCGGGACGGCGTGCCGGTGCTGGCGGTCGGCGCGCCGGGTGGGCGACGGATCATGGACACCTGCCTGCAGATGACGCTCGACACGATCGACTTCGATCTGGACATCGCCGCCGCCTGCGCCGCTCCCTTGATCGACTGCGCCGGGCCGGAATTGCTCGTTGACGACCGCATCCCCGCCGCGACGCGGGCAAAACTGCGCGCGATGGGCCATGACGTCGTGGATGTGGAAGTCTCGTTCTCGCCGCGCGGCTTCGCCAGCCCGACCGGTGTGACGGTTGACCCAACCAGCGGCCTTCGCTACGGCGGCGCGGACCCCTTCGGCGCCGGGATTGCCGCCGGGCGCTGATTCCGCCACTTATCCCCCGTCGCGGAGGCGGCCGTACTTCCGCATGATCGCTTGCAGGCGGTCGTGCGGGAGGGCGTAGGCGGTGTTGCCGTCCCGACCGGTCATCGTCTCCGCCGCGATGAGGGCGTTGAGCACCGCTTCCGCCGTCGCCTCGATAGTCGCCTGGAAGAGATCGTTGATCTGGGTATCGTTGAGGAAGGTACTCGTCAGGAGGGCGCGCTCCTCGAAGCGGTCGATGCGGTTCTCCGGCGCGTTCGAGAAGGCGATCAGCAGATCGCCGGAACTGTGCGTCGCCGTCGCGCCCACCCGTCCCAGGCCGAGTATCCCCCGGCGGCAGAGGCGGCCCAATTGGCGGTCCGTCAGCGGCGCGTCCGTGCCGATGACGACGATGATCGAGCCGTCGCGCCGCTCCTCCGGCGGCGGGACGCCGCGCTCGGGCGTCAGGTCGGTAATCTCCAGGCCGACCGGCACACCGTCCACCAACAGATTCTCCCGCCGCCCGAAATTCCCCTGCACATAGACGCCGACGGTGTAGTCCCGCCCGCCGACCGGCACGACGCGGGACGATGTGCCCGCGCCGCCCTTGAAGCCGAAAAGCATCATCCCCGTGCCGCCGCCGACATTGCCCTCCGCCACCGGGCCGCCCGTCGCACTGTCCAGCGCGGCGAAGACGTGCGCGCTCGTCACATGCTGCCCGGCGACATCGTTGAGGAAGCCGTCGAATGTCTCCGCGACGACCGGGATGACGAAGTCGCGCGTGCCGAGCGACGGCTCGTGCTCGGTCAGCCACTCGACGCATCCCTTGTGGACCGCGCCGACGGAGAGCGTGTTGGTGATGAGGATCGGCGTCTCAATCAGGCCGTACTCGTCCACCTGCGAGCGGCCGGTGATCTCGCCCGCCCCGTTTAGGATAGCGATAGACGCCGGAATCATCTGCTGGAAGACCGAGCCCTCGTGCGGATGAATCGCCGTCACGCCCGTCCGCGCCGGGCCTTCACCGACCCGGAGCGGCCCGTCGCCGTGAATGACCGTCGTATGCCCGACGCGCACGCCGGGCACATCCGTGATCGCGTTGTGCGCGCCCGTCGGCTGCGTGCCGATGATGATACCGAGATCGCGCAGACGTAGTTTCGTCATTCCTCACCCCCCGGTCCCCTCTCCATCGCCATAGGGAACTCATACATTCCGTGATCTAACGGCGATGGAGAGGGGAGAAATACGGGACATTTTAGATGTTGGCGGCAGGGGGTGAGGAATAACCTCACGCCCCGCCGATTGCCTGCTTGACGAGGCCCGCGACATCGCCGGGGCGGATGGCGACGCGGATGCCCGCCGCTTCGAGGGCGGCCATCTTCTCCGCCGCCGTGCCCGCGCCGCCGGAGATGATCGCGCCCGCATGGCCCATCCGCTTACCGGGCGGGGCCGACTGGCCGGCGATGAAGCCGACGACAGGTTTCGTCATGTGCTCCTGAACATATCGCGCCGCCACTTCCTCGTCCGTGCCGCCGATCTCGCCGATCATCACGACGGCGTCCGTCTCCGGGTCCGCCTCGAAGAGGGTCAGGACATCGACGAACGACGTGCCGATCACCGGGTCGCCGCCGATGCCGACCGCCGTGCTCTGGCCGAGGCCCGCCTGCGTCAGGGCGTTGGCGACTTCGTAGGTCAGCGTGCCCGAGCGGGAGACGAGGCCGATGCGCCCCGGCGCGTGGATGAAACCGGGCATGATGCCGACCTTCGCCTCGCCGGGCGTAATCAGGCCGGGGCAGTTCGGGCCGATCAGCCGCGTGCCGGAGCGCCGGACGACCTCGTAGGTGCGCACCATGTCGTTGACCGCCACACCCTCGGTGATGCAGATGACGAGCGGCAGGCCCGCCGCGACCGCTTCTTCGATGGCGTCCGACGCACCCCCGGCGGGGACGTAGATGATGCTCGTGTTCGCGCCCGTCTCCCGCACCGCCTCCGCGACGGTATTGAAAACCGGCACGCCGTGGACCTCGCGGCCCCGGCCGCCGGGCCGCGTGCCCGCGACGACCGTCGTGCCGTACGCGACCATCTGGCCGGTGTGGAACGTCCCCTGCTGCCCGGTGATGCCCTGGACGAGCACCCGCGTATCATTGTTGACGAGGATGCTCACGCCGCCACTCCCTTCGCCGCCGCGACCGCGAGCCGCGCCGCCTCCTCCATCGTCTCCGCCGATTGCAGGCTCGTGGTGGCGAGGATGCGCCGCCCCTCCTCCGCGTTCACACCGGCGAGCCGTACGATAATCGGTAACGTCGTCGGCACCTGCTCCAAGCCCGCGATCAGTCCCTTCGCCACCTCATCGCCGCGCGTGATGCCGCCGAAGATGTTGAAGAAGATCGCGCGCACGTTCGGGTCGGCGAGGATCAGGCCGAGCGCCTTCGCCACCTGCGCGGCGTTCGCGCCGCCGCCGACATCGAGGAAGTTCGCCGGTGTGCCGCCCGCCACTTGCAGGGCGTCCATCGTCGCCATCGCCAGCCCGGCGCCGTTGACGACGCAGCCGACGTTGCCGTCCAGTTTGACGAAGGAGATGCCGGACGCCTTCGCCTCCAACTCGGTCGCGTTTTCTTCCGCCATGTCGCGCAGCGACTCGTGCGCGGGGTGGCGGAAGAGGGCGTTGTCGTCGAGCACCATCTTGGAGTCGAGCGCCAGCCAGCGGCCGTCGCCGGTGCGGATGAGCGGGTTGATCTCGACGAGCGAGGCGTCCTCGTCGATGTACGCCCGCGCCATCTTCTTCGCGATATCGACGAAGCCGCTCACCGCGTCCGGCGCGATGCCGAGCGCGAAGGCGAGATCCACCGCACGGTAGTTCAAGAGCCCGCGCACCGGGTCCACCGGCACGCGCAGGATCGCCTCGGGATTCGTGCGGGCGACCTCCTCGATCTCAACCCCGCCCTCGGCGGAGGCCATCACGATGATCTGGCGGTTGGCGCGGTCGAGCGTGATGCCGACATAGTACTCGGCGGCGATGTTCACGCCGGGGACGACGAGCACGGTGTTGACGGTGTGGCCGCGAATGTCCATGCCGAGGATGCGCCCGGCCACCTCACGCGCCTCGTCGGGCGATGTGGCGAGCTTGATGCCGCCCGCCTTGCCCCGCCCGCCGGAGTGGACCTGCGCCTTGACGGCGACCGTGCCGCCGAGCGAGCCCGCTGCCGCCGCCGCCTCATCGGGCGTCCGCGCCGCCTGACCCGCGTTGAGCGGGATGCCGTAGCGGCCGAGGATCTCCGCCGCCTGATATTCGTGGATATTCACGCCTGTTTCCCCTCCCGATGGTGCGAGGCACCGCCATTGGTGCCCCGGCATTCTCGCACGCACGGCGGGAGGCCGTCTATCGGGGAGCGGAATAGAGGCCGCCTCGGCGCACGAGTTACGCGCTGGCGTTCACCAGCGGCGCAACCCGCTCGCCAAGCAGTGTGACCATCTCGCGGTGCAGTTCGTGGTCCACCGAGAACATCAGCCGATCGACGCCGGCGGCGGAAAGCGCGCGCAGTTGCTCGGCTGCCTGCTCCGGTGTGCCGTGTATCCAGGTGTCCAGGTTCTGCATGTGCGGGCGGGCGCCTTCCTGTAGCCGCGCCAGGATGCTTTGTACGTCGCGCTCCGTCTCCGCGACGCAGACACCGGCAAAGAGGGCGAGCGAGACGGCGCGCGGGTCGCGCCCGGTCGCCGTGCAGTCGCGGTCGAGTCGCTCGCGCGTCGCCCGGCATTGCGCCGCATCTCCCACCCCGAGCACGTACTCGTCGGCGTAGCGCGCCGCCAGTCGTGGCAGGCGGGTCGCCGTGGACGCGCCGCCGATCAGGAGGGGCAGGCGCGGCCGCTGGACCGGCTGCGGGGTGAAGTGGCATTCATCGAGTTGGTAGTGCGGCCCGGCGTGGCTGAACGGGTTCTCGGACCACAGCCCGGTGATGATCTGCACCTGCTCCTCGAGCAGATCGACCCGCGCCGGGCCGGATGGGAAAGGAAAGCCATGCGCGGCATGCTCCGCCGCCAGCCAGCCCGCGCCGATGCCCAACTCGGCGCGCCCGCCGCTGAGGTGGTCGAGCGTGGCGGCCATTTTCGCCAGCACGGCGGGGTGGCGGAAGGTGACGGGGCTGACCAATGTGCCGAGGCGGATACGCTCGGTATCCCGCGCGAGCGCGCCGAGGAAGACCCAGGCATCGGCGGCCATGCGGTCGAAATGGCCCGACGAGGAGTAATAGTGCTCGGCCAGCAGCGCGGCGTCGAAACCGGCCGCCTCACCGGCCTGCGCCATCGCACGCGTCGTCGCGTAATCCATCCCCTCCTGAATCTCGATCGACAGGCAGAACTTCATTCCTCTTCCCCCTCTTTGCTTACCGCAATGTGCTCGCGTAGATGCTGTTGAACAGGAGGCGATAGGTGCCGCGCGCCTGGGCGCGGAACTGGGCGCGGAAGCCGATTAGGACGACGCGCCCCTGCGCCACCGGCACCTCGACGACCGCCGCGCGCCCCTGGATGCGCTCGGGGCCGAGCATCCAGCCGGAGAGCAGCGGGTTGCTCATCGGGTAGCGGGCGACGGGCGCCGCGCCGCCGTGGACCTCGAAGGCGGGGCTGTTGACGAAGAGCGCGACGCTCTCCCGTTCGAAGCCGTAGGCGATCGGGTGGTGCGGGTCGAGCAGGATGCGCACCATCGAGCCGGGGGAGTAGAACTCCTGCGATGCCACGCCTTCGAGCACATTGGTCACCGGCAGGTAGCACTGCTTCACCGCCACCTCGCACGCCGAGTCGAGTGCGACGAGCGTGCCCCCACCCTCAACGAAACGGCGCAGATTCGCCGCGCCCATTTCGCCGATGCCGCCGGTGTATTCGGGCGGGTAATCGGCGGCGCTGTTCCCCTCCATAATCATCTTGGCGGGCATAGCGGGGAGGATGATGCAGGTGCAGCGGCCGCGCAAATCGCCCTGCCGCATATCGCCGTCCCGCAGCGTGTCATAGATGAAGCCGTATTCCTCAAGGATGAAGCGCGTCCACCCTTCGTCGATGGCATTCGACCACCACGGGCGGTAGAGGCCCACTTTCGGCTGCCGCAGCCGCCGCGCGGAGGTCGGCACCCGCTCGACCGCCGCCGCGCGGACGCCTTGCTCGATGCAGCGGGCCCGCAGGCGATCGAGCGCATCTCCCGTCACCGCGACGACGTAGGCGCCGGGTGCGTACTCCTCGCCGCCGCCGCGCACCGGGCCGCTCGTGCGGCTCACCTCGGCCCCCTCGGCGAGCAGCGCGTTGACGAGTTTGACGCTCGCGTTCGTCTCCGCGCCGATCACGATACCCGCTGTTCCTGTCCCCTTCACCGCCCCCTTCGGCGGCGCGAGCAGGCCGGAAATCGGCGCCAGGTCCGCCTTGAACGGCGCAGTGACGGCGACCGCCTCGACGCCCATCTGCAAGGGGAGGGAATGCGCGGTGATGTCGTAGGGCGGCTTCGGCGGGCCATCGGGATAGAGGCGGAGGTCCGGGTACTTCTGCGCCTCCAGCAGCGTCTTCGCGTACGCTCCGTACGGCTGCGCCATCTGGATCACCGTCGAACCGGCCGGATAGGTGACGCCGTCCGCCGTGAAGCGCGTTTTCGCCCGCGTCAGTTCGACGCCGCCGCGCTGGAGGACGTGCAGCAGTTCGGTCGCCGTCGCCGGGTCGCGCTGCCCGGCGGGGAGGACGAAGGCGATCGGCGGCCCACCGCGCTCGACGGCGCGGCGCGAGAGGGCAGCGAAGTTCGTCAGCCACATATCCCGATAGCGCGCGGCGTGGAGGAGGAGCGCGTCGGTGCTGATCCGGTTGTAGGAGACGATGTCCGCGAGCGTCCACTCGCCGCCCGGCCACGGGTGCG
This sequence comes from uncultured Chloroflexia bacterium, assembly GCA_963847195.1. GTDB lineage: Bacteria > Chloroflexota > Chloroflexia > Thermomicrobiales > JALYUS01 > JALYUS01. Next base: position 583,812 of record CAWJZC010000010.1, read on the forward strand.
GGTGGTTCCAGGTCGCCAGATGCGGCTCGAAGCCGCGTCCGATCTTCAGGTCTTCCCTGGCGATGGTCACCGGCGTGGCGATGCGGCAACTGGCCGCCTCGGAGAGGATGCGCACGCCGCCATGGTAATGCTGGTAGGCGCGGGAGGGGGAGAAGGCATCGAAGATGATGTTGGTCGCCACGCCGGTTTTGCCGTGCGCCGCCAGCGCCTGCGCCATCGACGCACCGAGGACGTTGATCTCCTGTGAGAGGATCGGGTCCACATTCGGGTCGTACGGGTCGATGAAGGGCGGCACGAAGTAGCGCGGGCCGTCCGGCATCATCTGGTGCAGATCGTAGACGATCTGCGGGTGCCAGACGTTGTGGATTTTCTCCACCGCCAGCCGGTTCTCGGCCTGCGTGAGCATGAACCAGTCGCGGTTATTGTCGTGGCCGGTGTAGGTCTGATAGATCTGCGGCGGCGCGCTCCCCTCGAACGGCGTGCCGAGCGTCTTGGTGTACCACTGGTAGACAAGGTCCCAGCCGTCCGGGTTCAGTGACGGCACGAGCAGCAGGATGACATTGTCGAGAATCTGCCGCGTCGCCGCGTCCTCCTTCGTGGCAAGGTCGTGCGCGAGGCCCATCGCCATCATCGTCGCGCCCACTTCGGTCGCGTGGATGGTGCAGGTGACGAGCGCGATCGTCTTCCCCTCCGCTATGCAGGCGCGCAGCCGCTGGGCGCTGACACCGCGCGGGTCGGCCAGATCGGCCTGAATGGCGCGGAAGTGGTCGAGCCGGGCGAGCGTATCCTCGCTGGCGATGATCGAGAGGAGGAAGGGCCTGCCCTCGGTGGAAGTGCCGAGCACGTCCGTCCGCACGCGCGGCGAATGTGTACCGAGTAATTGGAAGTAGGCCGCGATCTGCGACCAGGGCGCCAGTTTGCGGGCCGCGCCCGGCTCGAACCCGAGATGGTCGGCAGGGGTCACAATCGCCTCATGCAGCGCGGTCGCGCCCGCGTTCGTCGCCGTCTCCGCCATGAATTGCTCCTTCATCGCCGGGGTGGATCGCCTATTCGCCGAGTATAGCAGGGGCGGAAGAGCGCGCAACGCGAATGCGTCAGTCGAGAGTTGCTCGCTGCACGCACTTCATAGAAGGAGAGGGGGCACACAAAAGCATTAAACGCAACGACCGCCGCTCACGGCTCCGCGCTTCCGCTGCCTACCGCTCACTGTCTACTGCCCACTCGCGTCCGGGGCGACGGGCGCGCCGAGGGCCATACTCGCCTGGGCGGCGAGGATGGCGGCGAGGCCGGGGCGCATCGCCCACGCGGCGGTGGCCGGTTCTTCCCCGGCGCGGATGCAGTCGAGGAAGTGGCGGATCTCCGTCGTGAAGGTCTCTTCGTGTGCAATATGCTCCACGCGCGTCTCGCCGCCCGGTGTGACGATGGTCAGCGTGCCGTCGCCGTCCGTTAGCAGGGAGCCGTCCGGGCCGAAAACCTCGACGCGGATGCGCTCGCCGCGCGGCGCGTGCGTGGAAAAACTCTCGGAGAGGAGCGCGACCCCGCCGCCCTCCATGCGGAAGAGGCCGACGCTGGTATCGTCGCTGGTCATCTCCGCGAGCGTCTTGCGGGCGGCGGTGGCGTAGACTTCCTGAACCGGCGCGTCGCCCATCATCATGCGCACCGTCTCGATGTCGTGGATGCCGCCGCTCCACATGATGCCGCCGGTCGGATCGGTGAAGAACCACGGGCGTTCCCGCAAGGAATCATGCATCTGGTGGTCGCGGCAGATGCGGCAGAGGAAGGGCGCGCCGATCGCACCGGCGAAGATCAGGTCGGCCATCCGCAAGTAGACGGCATCGTAGCGTGCATTCTCGGCGACCATCAGGATGCGCCGGGCGCGCGCCGCCGCAGCGATCATTGCGTCCGCCTCGGGCAGACTCGTAGCGAAGGGCTTTTCGACGAGCACATGCTTGCCCGCCGCATGCGCGGCCTCGGCAACCTCGGCATGGAGCGTGTGCGGCAGGCAGATATCGACCGCTTGCACGTCGGGCCGGGCGAGCGCGGCGGTGAGATCGTCCGTCGCGAACGGGACGCCCCACTCCCCCGCGCGTTCCTCCGCCACGGTACAGCGCGCATCCACGACGGCAACCATCCGACCGCGATCCGGCATCGCGCGGTACGCCATCGCGTGCCGGCTCCCGGCCCAGCCCGCGCCGATCAGGGCGACGCCAATCGGCTCAGACATGCTGTAGCCCTCTGATCGAAATCGAATGAACCGCAAAGACGCAAAGAACGCAGAGGACACAGAGAGGGTGGACGATTCTTGCGAGAAGGCGTTCCATCCTCCCTTCCTTTGCGCCCTTTGTGAACGGTGCGTCTTTGCGGCTCAATTGTTTAGCCTGTATGCCATCGCGTCGAGGAACGCCCGTGTCGCCCTGGCGGGGTGATCCGGGTGGGCGGCGAGGTCCGTCATGCAGCGACGGAGGTCCGCCATCTCGTCAATATCGTACCATGCGGGGAGCGTTGCCAGCGCTAAGCCGCGCGCCGCGACCTTCTCGATAGTCGCCGTGTAGACGGCATCGGTGCCCCACGGGATGCCGGCGAAGAGGTCTGGATGGGGGGCGGTTGCCGCGATCAAGTAGTAGCCGCCATCCTCCGCCGGGCCGAGCACGACGTCCGCGCCCGCGTCCAGCCGTGCGAAGGCCGCCGCGATGTGCGCGGGCGGCAGGGAGGGAAGATCGCTGCCGATCAACGCGACCTGCGTGGCGCGGTGGTCCAGCGCGCATTGGATGGCGTAGCACATCGCCGTGCCGACATCGCCGGGCGGCACGGCGAACGCGGGCGGAAGGTCGTCGCCGAGTAATGCCGCCAGCGCTTCTTCGGCGCCGGGTGGGTGCGCGAGGCGCAACGTGCAACCCGGCACGCTGCGCGCCACCGCCAGCGTGTCGATCAGCGACGCCGCCGCGAATCGGGCGGCCTCCTCCGGCGTGAGGTATGGGCAGAGGCGTGTCTTCGTCACCCCGGCGGCGGGCGCTTTCGCCAGCACGATCAAGGCGCGTCGTGGCTTGGCTATCGAGGACACATTAAAGCCGTTTCGCTCTCGTAGGGGCGCATCGCTGCGGATACGGAGCGAGGCAACCGGTCGTGAGCCGCGATACTGAGGAGAAGCCAACCTTCGCGTACTTCGCGTCGTTCTTCCCGGCACGCCTCGACGGTCTCCGCATATGCCCATACGCCCTGGAAGCGGGGGATCGTCGCGAAGAATGTTCCGCCCTCGTACCTCGTGTTGGCGGCATGTCGCATGGCGGCATCGATGTATGAGGTACGCATCGGCGGGCTCCTCTCTGCCGCAATCATCATTGCGGAAAAGTTTCGCAGAGCGTGCCAGACAGCGCAAACGTTCGGCGCGATGCATCTCAATATCAATCGGTCATGCGGGGGCTTTGCTCTGGTGGGTACGCTCTCTGCCGCCTGGCACGCTGGGGCCACCGCCAATGAGCGCGCCATCGCGCGCATCGAGCCGTACATCTCGGGATCGTCGCGCATACTGCAGCGAGCGGTGGCCCGCAGCCACCGCTCGCTGCACCGTCAGGCGAGAATCGGTCTTAGCTGACCGTGAAGATCTTGGCGAATGGCTTGTCGGGACCGAATGCGACATCCACCGCGACGTATTTGCCGGGCGTGAGGTCCAGCGTCACCACCCCCGACCCGTTCGGCTTCAATCCGTCCATGCCGCCGCTCGACTGGAACCACGATGGCGGCCCGGAGTCCTGACTCGCCAACGACGCGTTGACATCGTCGATCGTCTTGTCCGCCGGGATGCTGCCGAAGAAAAACGCGCGCGGACCGGTTCCCTGATTGGTCACGCGGTACTGGCTCTTACCGGCGGGGAGGGTTGTGGGGAAATCGAAGCCGTTAGCGGCCCCAAGAGCGATCGTCCCTTTTCCGGCCGGGAGCGTAGCTGCGGAGCCCGTCGCTGCATTGACGGTGATCGGTAGGAGCATCCCCTTCGCGGCGTGCGGCTGACCGTCCGGCGCACTCACGAAACAAAGGAGCACGTACTGCCCCGGCTGGAAGTTCAGCATCACTTCGGCCGTCTTATTCGCAACGATCTGCGCCGGGCCGCCCTCGTAGGTGAAGATCGGCGGCGGCTCGCCCTGCCCCGCCTGCTGGATCGCCGTGAGGAACTGGTCCACCGTCACGCCATCGTTGAGGCGGACGAATTGCGCCTCGTGATCTTCCTTGCCGAGGTTCTTTAACTGGACCGTCGTCGCCCCGGCCGGGATGCTGCCGAGTGTCTTGAAACTGTACTCGGCGGCCTCAACCACCAGCGTCTGCCCGCCCGTACCTGCACTCGCCGAGCCAGATGCAGTCGTTGTGCCCGACGTCACGGAGCCGGTTGTCACGGCAGAGCTCGCGGGCCGCGTCCCGGCTGCGCCGGTCCCGCTCGCGCTCGCATTCGCGGCGGTCGTGCTGCTGGTTGTTGCGGCGCTCGTTGTCGAGCCCACCGGCCGCGTGCCGCTCGCCGCGGAGCCGGCGGCGGTCGTCCCCGCCGTGGTCGCGCTCCCTGCCGCCGTGGTCGCCCCGCCGGTCGTCGCGACGGACGACGCGGCGGCGGTCGTCGGCGCGCTCGTCGCAGGCGCGGCGGGTTTCGGCGTATCGGTGGCCGAGCTGCCCCCGCACGCCGCGAGGATCGCGCTCGCCGCCATGCCACCGGTAACGGCGAGGAAGCGGCGGCGGTTCAACGCCACCGGGCGCAGTATCGCCGCCGCTTCGATCGACCCCTGTGCTCTTCCGTCATGCATCTCGATCTCCTCCCGGTCTGTCCCAATATCCCAACGCAACGCACACCGCTATGACGCCACAGGTGTGACGGCGGTTCCGCCGTATAGCACGTCCTGTGCCGCGCCTACACTCCGCAAAATCTTCCATGAATGGTAATAACATGGTGTCAGTGACGAGTACGATGCCCCGTCCTGCGGCGGTGTCGATCTTAGCAGCCGCCGCACGACTATCTGATGTCGGTGTCCGCACGGGATGCCGGACGTGCGCATCATGGCGCCACGCGCAGGAAGAGAAAGGAGCCGCCCGGCAAGGACAGCGGCAGCGCCACGCTCGTCCGGTCGCTGCTGCGCGACCGGTGATGCGTTTCGCTGCGGTTTCCCGTCGATATCCGCACACCCGATCAACGGTACGCAAGGAGGGCATCATGACCGCTACCTATACCTTCGACGTCTTTGCCACTGTCGACGGCTTCGGCTCCTTCACCGGCAGCGGCGACTGGGGCGGCTACTGGGGCAAGCAGGGTCCTGAGTTCCTCGACCGCCGCCTCGCCCAGTACCGCGCGGAACAGCGGCTGGTCCTCGGGGCCAACACCTTCCGGATGTTCATGCGCCATCTCGGCCCGGGCTCCGGAGCGTCATTAGTGAGCGACCCGATCAATACCAGGATGAAGCACATGCCGACCACGGTCGTCTCGCGCACGCTGCACGGACCCCTCGACTGGCCGGACGCGACCCTCGTGAGCGGCGACGCCGTCGGCATCGTCGCCCGCCTCAAGCGGGAGTCCCCGGTGCCGCTGCGCTCGCACGGCAGCCTGTCGTTGAATCGGGCGCTGCTGGCCGCCGGCCTGGTCGACCGCGTCCAGCTCACCATCTTTCCGGTGATCAGCGGCCAGACCGGGGCGGAGCCGATCTTCGGGGGAGCGGCCGACTTCGACCTCGAGCTTCTCGAAAGCCGGACGCTCGACGGCCGCATCCAAGAGCTCATCTACCGGCCCACCCTGCATGGCTGAGTCCGTCCATGCACCCCACCCCGTCACGCAGCCGCACCCGACCCGGAAGCTCCCGCCGAGCCGATCGCACCGCTGCTCGTCGCCTTTCGCGGTGGGATGGGGTGAGGCAACGCGATGTTTGACAGCCCCCACTTCCGGTATGCATGCACCATCATGTTGCCTCGTCCATTCCGGGTGTCCAGAATGTGGCGCTGGCTCCGTCCCAGGTACATCAGTGGCCACGACAGGCCGCGCGACGAAGTAAGGAGGACCACCACATGACGATTCAGCGGATGGACAACGTTCTGATCGTGGTTGACGACCTCGAGGCCGCCAAGGCGTTCTTCATCGCGCTCGGTATGGAGTTGGAGGGCGAGCCGACCGTCGAGGGCCCTGCGGTGGACCGTCTCATCGGCCTGCACCAACGTCCGTGCGACCCTCGCGGTGCTGCGCACTCCCGACGGCCACGGACGGATCGAGCTGGACAAGTTCCACACGCCGGAAGCGATCAGGACGGGGCCCGAGAACGTTCCGGTGAACGCACTCGGGATCCGCCGCATCATGTTCGCCGTCGACGACATCGACGACGTCGTCGCCCGCGTGCTCGCCTGCGGCGCCGAACTGGTCGGCGAAGTGGTGCAGTACGGGGACACGTATCGGCTCTGCTACGTCCGCGGCCCCGAGGGCATCATTGTCGGGCTTGCCGAGCAGCGCGGCTGACGGCTCCTCGCGACCGCCCGGGCGAGTTCCCGGTCAGGCCGCCATCGCCGCGCTCCTGACCAGGGATCACCGTGAGAGGAACGACGACGGGAGAGCGTGAGCCGCTGCCATCGCCGCACACGACGTCCGACAGTTCCGGACGTGCCGATTCCCAGAAGACCTGCCCGCATTACAGCCCGGTGAAGGCCGCGCTTCCCGTCTGACCGCCTCCGTGCCCCGGCTACTGCAAACGAGCGCCGGGTATCTCTTGCCTCGGTGCAGTCACCGTTCAGCCCCGTGCGCGGGCGCGCTCGGCGAGGAAACGCTGGGCGTCGTCCTCGGGGCGGTAGCCGAGTTTCTCCATCGTGTCGGTGATGTCCCAGTGGCGGGCGCTATTGGCGGAGATGGCGTAGAAGATGCCGAAGGTGAGGTCCGACTCAATCGCCCGCCACGTCACCTGCGCGCCGTCGCGCGGGGAGAGCCACATCCAGTGGGCGATCTCATTGTGCGGCTCCGGCAAAAACCAGCCGATACGCAGGCAGATCACCGAGAGGCCGTACTGATCGCTATAATGCCGCCCCAGCGCCTCCCCGAATGCCTTGGAGACGCCGTAGAGCGAGTCCGGCCGGACGGGTTGGCTGGCATAGACCGGCCACTGCTGGTCGCGGTCGTACATGCCCATCACATGGTTCGTGGAGGCGAAGACGACCTTGCGTACCCCGGCCCGCCGTGCCGCCTCGAAGACGTTGTACGCGCCGATGATGTTGCCGTCCCGCACGCTCTCCCACGACGCGCTCGTGCTCGAATCGGCGGCCATGTGGACGACCGCGTCCATCCCCTCAAGTGCGGGCGCGATCGCGTCGTAGTCCGCGATGTCCGCGACGACGTACTCCTCCACCGGCCGCCGCTCGGGGATGGTGCGGTGATACTGGAGGCGCACGTCGTAGCGATCTCTCAGTTGCTCGGCAAGCGAGCTGCCGATATTGCCTGCCGCTCCGGTGATGAGCACGCGCTTCTTCGTTGCTGTCATCGATCATGGTTCCTTTCGGTGGTAGCGCGGGCGATTCGTCTGCTCTCATCCAGCAACCGGGCGATGTCCCGCGAGGCATCGGCGAGCACCGCGTGTGCCTTCCGCAATGCGTCCGCGTCCTCTGTGCCGAGGGCGACGCGGTCGAGGTAATGCTGGACGCGGCGCTTCAACTCGCCGAGGGTGGCATCGACAGGGGCGAGCAGGGCGTCCGCTTGCTGCGTGCTGAGGTGATACTTCGGGAGATTAGCCATTATCGAGCCTCCTTGATTGACGCACCTGCTTCGCCCCCGAGACCTTGCGGGGCGGCGGCGGCGACGATCCGCTGCAAGAGGGCGATATCCGCGCGGCCATCGCGGCCATCGGTCAGCGGCTGCTCGCCGGTGGTGACGCAGTGATGGAAGTGCAGCGCCTCCTCGATGAACGCCTCGGCGTAGGAGACATTGACCCGCTTGCGCCACTCCGCGCCGCCCTCCATGCCCTGCACCTCGACGGGTGTCGGGAAGTGCTTGAGCCAGGGCGAGGGGAACTGGATGCGCACGCGCCCCGCCCCGCCGATGAAGGCCAGTTCCTCGAAGTAGTCGCGCAATTCCGCGAGATACGACCACGTCAGCACGACGCGCGGGCCGTTGTCGTACGCCAGCACGGTCGTCACCGTCGGATGGATCGTCTCGCCCGGCCAGATCGTCGTGAAGAGCGCCCGATCCGGGTCGCCGAGGATGCCGCGCAGGGCGTTCGTGTCGTGGCACATGCTGCCGAGGATGATGTCCCGATAGATCTGGCGCGTCAGCGGCGAGACATCCCCGATCGCCTCGACGGTCAGGCGGTCGTCCTCCGCTTGTAACGCGGCGAGCGTCTCCGGCGGCACATCGCGGAACCGTTTGAGCCGATGGTGCGCGTAGTAGAGGTCCGGGTCGGGGTGGAGGACATTGATCTGCACGTAGCGGAGATCGTCCATCGCCCGTACGGCGTCGCGGCCATAGCGGTAGCCGGGGTCATAGCGCTTCATGTAGGAGACCATCAGCCGCACGCCCGTCCGCTCCGCCGTGGCGATCATCGCGTCCGCTTCGCGCAGCGTGAAGCACATCGGCTTCTCGACGATCACCTGCTTGCCCGCCTCCATCGCCGCGATGGCCGCCGCCGCGTGCGACCCCGGCGTGAGGACGATCACCATATCCACATCATCCCGCGCGACGAGTTCCCGGTAATCCTGGAAGCGATGTGGCACCCCGAAAGTGTCGCCCACCGCCTGCGCCAACCCCGGCGAGAGGTCGCAAATCGCCGTCACCGCGAACTGCTCATCGAGTTCGCGAAGGTTCGGCAGCCACATGATCTGTGCCACCGTCCCGCAGCCGATGATGCCAACGCGTAAACGTGCCATGTACACTCCTTCGTCGCGAGTAGCGAGTACGAGTAGCGAGTAATCGAGAGTTGGAGGCGAGGCGGCTGAGGGAATAGCGAGCGTTCGGTGATCCTCGTTACTCGCTACTCGCTACTCGTTACTTCCCCGCATTGTCGCAGATGCTCGACGCCACCGAAACCGCCGATGTACACTGCCCCCTCTAACGTCCGCATTTTCTCCCCCTCTCCTTTGCCCCGAGCAAAGGAGAGGGGGCAGGGGGGTGAGGTATGACCACCGTATCGATCTGGCAGGACACGTCGATCTGGCCCGCGCTGCCGCACCGGCATGAGGAGGCGGATGTCTGCATCATCGGCGCGGGGATCGTCGGCAGCACGCTGGCGCATTTCCTCGGGCAGGCGGGCAAATCGGTGATCGTGCTGGAGGCGCGCGATGTCGCCCTCGGGGCCTCCGGGCGGAACGCCGGGCATATCTCGGCGCACGGTAAGGCGGGGTACGACACGGCGGTCGAGAATTTTGGCCGGGCGGTCGTGCAGGAGGCGCGCGCCCTCGGCTTCCGCAACCGGGAGATCGTCAAAGGATTCCTCGATGCCTACGGCGTCTGGTACGAGCAGCCCGGCAGCCTGACGCTCGCCTGGGACGCGCAAGAGGCGAAGGAACTGGAAGCCTCGGCGCGCGCCCTGATCGCGGACGGCTACGAGGTCGAATGGTACGACAAGGACCCGACCGGGCGCGGCTTCTTCGGCGGCATCTATCAGGCGGGCGACATGGCGACGCAATCGTACTGGCTGACGACGCAGGTGATGGCGCACAGCGGCGCGACGGTCATCCCGAACTGCGCGGTGCGGAAGATCGAGCAGCACGGGGGCATCGTCACCGTCTACGGTCAGCGGGCGACCGTCCGCGCGCCGCAGGTCTGCCTCTGCACCAACGCCTACTCGCGCACCCTGCACCCCTACTTCGCGGACAAGGTCTTCCCGACGCGCGGCCAGATGCTCGCCACCGCCCCGACCGAACGCTTCATGGAGATGACGATGGGCTGCGAGTGGGGCTACGAGTACTTCCGCCAGTTGCCGGACGGCCGCTTCATCATCGGCGGCTGGCGCAATCGCTTCGTCCCGGAGGAGGTCGGCTACAACGACCACGAGACGACGCCGCACCTGCAAGCGGGCCTCGAATCCTTCCTGCACAAATACTTCCCGGAACTGGACGGCCTGCCGATCGAGCATCGCTGGAGCGGCATCATGGGCTTCACGGCGGACGAGATGCCCCTCGTCGGGCGGCTGCCGGACATGCCGAATGTCTACTTCGCCGTCGGATTCACGGGCGGCGGCATGGGTATCGGCCCCGCTACCGCCGAGCGCACCGCCGACTTCATGCTCACTGGTGCCCACCCCGGTGTCTTCAGCGCCGACCGCCTGACCGCCGTGGCGCGCTGATGGTCGCGGGGAACGCTCGATGACCGATGTTCGTCTCCATCCGCACGCGAGAGGCCGTCTAGACGAGCGAGGCACGACCGAGGCGGAGGTGATCGCCACCGTTCAGGGAGGCGAAACATTCCCCGCTAAGTTCGGTCGCACGGGCTTCCGGCGGAACTTCGTTTTTGACGGTCAGTGGCGCGGCAGGTACTATGCGACAAAGCAAATCGAGGCATTCGCGGTTGAAGAAGATGGATGGCTCGTGATTACCGTGATCGTCAAGTTCTTTTGAGAAGAGGCCCGGATGAAACTCACCTACGACCCGCGCTACAACATCGCCTATCTCACCTTCCAGGAGAAAACGGCGCAAGTCGAGACGATCCATGTGAGCGATCAGGTGAATATCGACCTCGCCCCAGATGGGACGCTGTACGGCATCGAACTGCTCAACGCCAACGAACAATTGCGGATAGATACCGACCCCACGTTGCGCGTTGTCAACGAAGCACGGGATGAAACTTCCGAATTGCCGCTCGCAGTCTGACAGGCATCCATCCCGGCGTCTTCAGCGCCGACCGCCTGACCGCAGTGGCGCGGTAACATGCGCGCTTCCGGCATCATCCGGCATTTTCATGAAGCATGATGTGCCAGATAGCGCCGGATCAGTACGGGATAGTACGGGACAGTACGGGACAGTACGGGATAGCGCGGGATGAAGATGACTCTGATCAGGCGCGATCCCATTCCTCGCGCGAGATTCCTGCCTGATGAAGGAGTTCGCCGAGGAGTTGCACGCCGAGATCACCCCGATGTGGATTGGGGATCGTCAGGTCGACGCCATCTTTGGTCAGATATTCGTGTTTGCCGCCGGAAAACGGACCTTCCCAGCCGAATGTCCGTTTGAGAATGCGGATGAACCGGCGACGACTGATCGGCCCGAAGGCGGGCATTACCGCGCCACCGTTGCCTCGACTGCGACCCCATCGATTGCGGGAATCGGCCTCTGGTTCGCCATCCGAAAGCGAACCCAATCTTCGAGGGCGCTGCGCAATTCGGCTTCGGTCGCTGCGTGCGTCTGCTCATTGGCCCAGACGCCGCGTAGTTCCGGGATGGCGGCGTAGATCGTGCCATCATCGAATTGCTTGTATTCGGCGTGCTGCATCGCTACGTCGATGTAGTCACGAAACATTGCTAGCCTCCTAACGAGAGTATAGCACGGCTGCCAGCGATACGAGCATGAAACAAAACCGTCATACCGTGCGTTCTCCTTCGCGAATACCTTCGCTATACGGTCGCTCTTGACGGAGAGCGGGGTGTATGCACAATTCATATATGGGTGCCCGATAGTCATCTGCCGAGAAAGGTCGATCAGGGTATGTTCGCCCCGGTTATCGCGCGCGCTCGTGTCTCGCTCGTGCTCGTCTTCGCACTTACTTTCCTGCTCGTCCTCCCCGCCATCCCGACGCTCTCCGCGTCGCTCGACGTGGAAGCGGAACTGAAGGTCGTCAAGTCGGCTTACGATAATCTGCGCCGCAATCTCTATACGGACCCGGATACGATCGCGCTGCTGACAAGCGCGCAGGCCGAGGCGCAGAAGGCGCTCGATCAGTCGCTGCCGCTCGACGCGCTCGACGGCAAGAACGCGGCCGATCAATGGGAAGTCTTCGCGCAGAATGTTCGCGCGCTGGCGCTCCTGTCGAACGTCTCCACCCTCGCTCCCGGCGACCTGGCGCACCGGCTCGTCACGGCGATGACGAAAACGATCGATGATCTGCATACCTATTTCATCCCGGCCAAACAGGCGGACGTCGAACGGCGGGCTCAGAATGGCGATTCGAGCATCGTAAACTTCGGCTTCACCTCGATGAGCATCAACAACGGCCTCTATGCCCTCGGCGTCGTACCGCACAGCCCGATCGACGAGGCGGGGTTGCGCTACGGCGATCATGTCCTCTCCATCGACGGGCAGGCGTTGAACCCGAGCACCCGCGCGACATTGCTCGGCAACCCGCAGGACGGCCAGACGTACACGATCACCGTCCAGCACGCCGGCGACGCGGGCCCCACCGACCTGAGCGTGCATATTCACCGTTACGTCCAGTCCTCGCTCATCTGGCGGGTGCTGGACGGACATATCGGCTACATCCAGACCTTCGAGTTCTACGATACGATCCCGCAGGAGTTGGACAGCGCCCTGGCGGACCTCCACGCGCAGCATGTGGACAGCCTGATTCTCGACTTTCGCGGCAACCGAGGCGGCGTGAATGTCGATCGGGTGATGGGCCGCTTCCTGAAGAACGATACCGAACTGGGCAGCTCGAAGGGGCGCCGCGTGCAGTCGCGCAAGTACGCGCGCTCGGACGGTAAGGCGACCGAGACGCTGCCGGTCACCGTCCTCGTCGATGATGCGAGCGGCTCCGCCAGTGAGATCGCCGCCCTCGCCTTCGAGGAGGATACGACGGCGACGGTGATCGGCACGAAGACGGCCGGCGCGGTCGGCAGCACGCAGCGGTTCGAACTCGGCGACGGCAGCCTCTTGTCGGTCACCGTCGCCGTCTACGTCTCCGCGAAGGGCGCTTCCCTCAACGGCATCGGTGTGACGCCGACCATCACCGTGAACCGCACCAATGACGACGTCGTCGCCGCCCGCGATCCGCAACTCGCCGCCGCGATCACCGACGCGAACGTCAAGGCAAATCCGGCCAGCTATCTCCCCTTTCTCGCTGCCTGAGTTCGTCGTGCCTGTCACGCCGCCGTCATTGTCGCGGGTGGCATCCCCGCCGCGCGAGAGCGGAGCGTCTCGGCGCGCTGGATGAGGGCGACGAAGGCGGCGTCGTTCCGCGCGGGGGCGCGGAGGCTCGCGAGGAGGGCGGCGCAATCGGTGGCGAGGTCCGGGCGGCGGGTGGAGAGCGCGGCGAGGAACGTCGCGTCGTCCGCCGCGGGGTCGAGGCCGAGAGCGGCGAGGTCGTGTTTCAGCCGCTCCGCGGTGTGTGCCTGCGCGAAGTCGCGCTGCCGGTGTACGCGCCATTGGTTGCCGAGAGCGCGGGCGTACTCCGCCGGGGCCTGCGGCGGCGCGGGCGGCGCGGGCAGGGGCCGCCCGAAGCGCCGCCCGCCGAGGAAGAAGGCGACCAGCGTCAACCCGGCGAGGTAGAAGAGCGCCCACCCCCACGGCGAACGCAGGGCAAGGTCGGCAATGTTTGAGCCGAGGCCGTAGCCGTGGTGATACTCGTCGAAGCCGATTCGCGCCCCCCGCGGCAGCCCGGCGAGTAGATTCTGGACGAGCGCGAGGTTGTCCGCGTCCGGCAGGCCCGCGTTCGAGAGGGGATACGGCCCGGTGACGACATGCACGCGCCCCTTGCCGCGCGCCATCGTCGCGACAGTAGGACCGTTCTCCGATCTGGCGCGGGGGAGGAAGCGCGGATCGGCCTGGATCGCCGGGCGCGAGAAGGCCGGGGATTGCAGCGCGATTGTTGTCACGGGCGGGCGCGCGAGCGTCGGGCCATCGGGCGTGGCGGTCGCGCCGGTGCCCGCTGTGCCCTGGAAAACGGAGAGATCGAGCGCCCGTTGCAGCGCGCCGGTGCCGTCATTGCCGTCGGTGACGAGGACGAGCGTGCCGCCGCGCTCGACGAAGCCGGCGATGTCCGCCGCGTTCTCGTCCGTCACCGGCTTGATCTCCGGCACGATGACGAAGAGCGCGGCGAGGCCGTCCCCCGTGAAGGGGAATTCGCGCACGCGCTCGACGCCATACCCCTCGGCTTCCAGCCACTGCGAGAGCGCGAGGCTCCCCTGCGGCGCGGCGGAGAGCGTCGTGCCGCGCGGCAAGGTGCTGGCGTTCGAGGCGGGCGTGAGCAATTGCAGCAGGATCGTGCCGATCAGCAGCACGCCGCCGCCGGCGACCAGCAGCCAGACGCGGCGCGGCAGTCGTGTCATCCCGCCACCCCTTGCGGCGCGGCGATCAAGCGGCGCACATCGTCCGTGAAGGCGCGCGCCCGGTCGTACTCCGCCGCGCGGCAGGGCGCGTCCGCGTAGACGATCGCCTCGACGAGGCGCACGAAGGGGCGGAGGGGTTCGATCAGCCACGCTTGCTGCCGCTGCGCCTCGCGCAGATATTCGCGGTCGGTGAGCGCGGGGTCGAAGGCGACGAGTCGCCGTTCGTCGAGTTCCGTCAGCGTGCCGAGGAAGAGGGCACGCACGGCGGCGCGGTACTCGCCCCGCGCGGCGAGCAGGTCCGCCTGCTGCCGCCACTCCGCCGCCGTGCGCGGTGGGGCGACTTCCTCATCCGCCGTTCGTTTCGCCCGCTTCCGCCTCCACCGCAGCCGGAGAATGATGATCGCGGCGGCAATCAGGAGCGCGATCAGCATCAGCAACGCCGGCGAGCCGAGCAGGGAGAGCAGCCGCGCGAGCGGTCCCGCACCAGGCGTCCCCGGCGGCACGGTCGGTGTCCGGGTGCGGGCGAGCGGCTGGAAGAGCCGCCGCAATTGCTCGCCGATCCATGACTGGAGGCGGATCGCCTGCTTCTGCACGAGGTTCGGCGCCGCCGCGTGGAAGGCGCGGTCGCTCAGGACGGTCGCCAGTTTTTGCGGCGCCTGCGCGTCCGGCATGGCGGCTTGCTCGTCCGCCAGCAGGGAGCGCAGCGCCGCGAGTTGCGTCCCCGCCCGCTCGGTGTCGGGCGGGGAGCGACGGAGCGCGGCAAGGGCCTCCGCGTGCGGGGCCGGGTACCGCGTGCCATCGACGGTCACGCCGTCGATTCCGGCGAGGGCGTCCCGCGCGCGCTGAATGGCGGCGTCGCGCGGCGCGCCGGCGAGCGCCTGCGCCTGGGCGAGCGCATCCCGCGCCGTCGTCAGGCGCTGCACATAGGTCGGCAAGTCGACATCAGCGGCGCGCGCCGTGAGAGGCGGGAAACCGAGCGCGATGCCGCACAGCGCGAGCAGGAGGAGCGCCCGCATTCTCATCGCCCCGTCCCCGCCGCTCGTTCCGCCGCGCCGCGCTGGAGGAGGAGGTCGATATCGAACCCCTCCCGCCGCAGCCGGAGATCCGTGAAGAAGAGCGTATTCGCCGTCAGCGCGACCGGCACGACGACCAGATCGACGAGCGAGGCGATGATCGCCAGCAGCACGACGCCCGCGCCGCCGCCAAGCAGGTCCTCCGACGACGTGAAACCGGCGATCAGGAACCCCAAGCCGCCCGGCACCGCCGCCGCGAAGAGCCGCAGGATACCGACGACGATCAGCAGCCCGGCAAACCGCCACCACGAACCGCGCGCCAGATCGGCGCTGCGCGCCAGACCCGCGCGGGCCCGCCGCCCTTCCAGCACCACCGCCTGGGGCGCCAATTGCCAGCCGACGTAGAGGAAAAGGGCGAACGGCGAGCCGATGAAGAGCGTGCAGACCGTGACCGCGCCGATGGCGAGGCTCGACAAGAGCGACGCGCCGAGCAGCGCGCCGTAGCGCCGCCGCGCGTGCGCGTACGCCGCGCCGACCGTGCAGGGCTGATCGAGCGTCCGCAGCCCCGCGACCGTGACGAGCGCACCGATGCCCACCGTGCGGATCGCGAGGGTGATAATCGCCCCCAGCGCGGCGATGGCGAAGGTGGCGGTCGCGTCCGTCGTCACGGCGGCGTGCGTGCCGAGGCGGGCATAGGTCGCGGGATCGAGCGGGTTGAACGGCGTGAAGAGCGTCGAGAGGAAGGCGGCGAGCAGGTGCGCCGGGATGACCGTGAAGGCGGCGGTCGCGGCGAAGAGGCCGATATCCCGCCGCACGACGCGCACGCTCTCGTCCACGATCGCCGGCACGCCGCGCGGCACGAGACGCGGGGGCGGCACGGCAGGCAAATCCACC
The DNA here is from genome assembly GCA_963847195.1 of uncultured Chloroflexia bacterium. Lineage (GTDB taxonomy): Bacteria > Chloroflexota > Chloroflexia > Thermomicrobiales > JALYUS01 > JALYUS01. The sequence goes on from CAWJZC010000010.1 coordinate 599,905, forward strand.
GGCGCCGGCGAATACGGGAAGGGTGCGAACTGTGCGACCGGCGGCTGCATCCCGCTCCTTGACGTGCGGCAGAGGATGCCGCGTCTATGCGCATCGGACCGTACTATACCCGAACGGTATGCTTGCGAGGGGCGCGTCTCTTTTCTCGGTGTTCTCGTACCGCGTACGGACCATCGTCGCTACGCGATTACGGAACCGTCCTTCGCTATCGCGCGTCTCCCATGCGGGCGAACCGCGCGAATGCCAAAGCGTGTATACTGCGCCGGGGTCGAAGGAGGAAGTGCGGCGTGCGGAAGAAGGGTGGGCATCTGCGCTGGCGTCTCATCATCATCCTCGGGCTGCTCGGCGGGTCGCTGCTCGCGACGAGCGGCGTTCGCGCCGAACCGGACTTCCTGGACATCGCCTTCCGGCAGGCGTGGGAACGCACCGACCTCCCGGTCGATGCGGGGGTAGACAAGCGCACCTTCATCTGGGGCCCGGCGCTCTTCGTCGCGCCCGACGGCCCGAAACTGCCCCGCACCGAACCGTACCGCGACCTGGAAGGCGGTATGCGGACGGTCCAGTACTTCGAGAAGGCGCGGATGGAGTTGACGACCGCCGAGCGCGGGCGGCTCACGGCGGGGTTGCTCGTGCGCGAGATGATCAGCGGCCTCCTCCAACTGGGCGATACGCAGATGGAGCCGTACGCCCCGGCGGGTGTCCCCGTCGCGGGCGATCCCCTGAACAACCCGTGCCCGACCTTCGCGACGCTCGCGAAGGTCGCCACCATCGCGCCGGGCACGAACAGCGCCCCTGATCGCACCGGCGCGCCGGTCGATGGCGCGCTGAGCACCACTGGCGCGGTCGGCCCCCTCGCGGCCATCGCGGACCCGACAACCTACGCGTACTATGTCCCCGAGACGAAGCACAACATCGCCGCGCCCTTCTGGACTTTCCTCACCCAGCAAGGAGACGTCGTCGGGACAGACGGTAAGATGACGGGCGGCAAACTGTTCGATCCGCCCTTTTTCGCCGTCGGGTTGCCGCTCACCGAACCGTACTGGACGAAGGCGAATGTCGGCGGCAAGGCGCGCGATGTGCTGATACAAGCCTTCGAGCGGCGCGTCCTCACGTATACACCGGCGAACCCCGACGGCTTTCGGGTGGAGATGGGGAATGTCGGCGCGGCGTACGCCCGTTGGCGCTACGGCCCCGTCGCCGAGCCGCCCCCCGTCACGACGGTCGAGCCGAACAACGGCGCGACCGGCTCGCTGCTCCTTTTCTCCGCGAGTGGATTCACGCCGGACGAGGCGGTCGTGCTCCGCGTCACCTACCCGGACGGCCACAGCGCCGAGAAGCCCGGCGGCACGGCGGGGAGCACCGGCATCACGCGCGCCTCGCTCGAAACGAACGCGAAGGATTACCCCGCTGGCGCGTATAAAGCGAATCTGATCGGCACGAAAAGCAACCAGGTACGCCCCGGTGATTTCACCCTCGCCGCCGCCCCCGCGAACGGGCTGATCGTCCAGGCATTGCCCGGCACGGGGGACGCACTGACCACCTACACGCTCTATGCATCCGGTCTCAACCCCGGCGACAGCGTCAGTGTCTGGGTGAGCGGCCCGACGGGCACGGCGTACAACTTCAATGGCGCCCGGACGCAAACGGTCAGCGACCACGGGACGGTCGAGCAGACGCTGATCCCAAAATCGCTGAATGCCGCCCAATTGGTCGGCCCCTGGGCATTCGTCGTGCAAGAGAGCGGCACGAACGCCCGGCAGGGCTCCGCCTCCTTCATCGTCAACCCGCCGCCGAAGGCGACCCTGTGAGTAGCGAGTAACGAGGAGATGCGAAGACCTCTCTCGCTACTCGTTACTCGCTACTGCGCTATACTCCGCGCAGTGGACGAATCGTGTGCATCAAAGGAGATGACGCATGGGCATTGGGAATCGACCGATCGCGTGGCTTGCTCTCGGACTGCTCGGCCTCGGACTGCTCGGCGCGATTGCGCTCCAGACAGTGACGCCGCCAACCCCGCCGACCGCCGCGCCGCAGGCCGCCGCATCGGCCTCTTCCCCGACCAAAGCAGCCGCCTCGTCCGCCGCCAGTAGTGCGTCCGGTGGTGGCGCGGGCGCGACGATCAACGCGACGGAGAAGGATTTCGCGATCGCCCTCGACAACTCGTCCGTCGCGGCAGGTTCCGTGACCTTCAAGATCAAGAACGACGGCCCGTCGCCGCACAACATCTCGATCAAAGAACTGAACATGACGAGCGATACCTTCGATCCGGGCAAGGGCGGCGACTTCAAGGTCGATCTCAAGGCGGGCACCTACACCGTGATCTGCGCCGTCCCCGGCCACGAGCAGCTTGGCATGCACACCATGCTCACCGTCAAGTAGCGAGTAGCGAGTAGCAAGTCGAAAGTGACAAGTCGGGATGGGCAGTGCCCTTCTCGATACCTGTTACTTTTGACTCGTTACTCGTTCCGCCGTCCATCCTTCTCGGTACAAAGAGGTGGTATACCATACGCGGCCGATGGATCGTGGGCCGCGTGTCGGTGTGGGCGAAGGAGGCGCGGATGTCGCTGGAGATACGCGGGGTCACGAAGACCTTCGGAACATTCACGGCGGTGCGCGATGTCTCATTCACCGCCGAGGAGGGGCGGATTTTCGGCTTCCTCGGCACGAATGGCGCGGGTAAGACGACGACGATGCGCATCGTCCTCGACATCCTCCGCCCGGATACGGGGAGCGTCACCTGGAACGGCACGCCGAACACGGACGTGCCGCGCCGCGCGTGGGGTTATCTGCCGGAGGAGCGCGGCCTCTACCCGAAGATGATCGTGGAGGACCAACTGCTCTTCCTCGCCCAACTCTACGGCGCGTCCGCGCGCGACGCACGGCGCGGCCTGGCGGAGTGGCTGGAGCGGTTCGCGATCGCCGAGAACCGGCGCAAGCGCGTCGAGCAACTGAGCAAGGGGAACCAGCAGAAGATTCAGTTCCTCGCCGCCGTGCTGCACGACCCGGACATCCTCATCATGGACGAGCCGTTCAGCGGTCTCGATCCCGTCAATGCGGCGCAGATGATCGAGGCATTCGACGAGATGCGGCGGCGCGGCAAGACGATCATCTTCTCCACGCATCAGATGGAGCAGGCGGAGGAGTTGTGCCAGTCGGTCGCGATCATCCATCGCGGCCGGCTCGTCGTGAACGGCGATGTCCGCACGATCAAGCGGAGCATCGGGCGGCAGGTCGTCCGCCTCGCCCTCACAGACGACCGGGAAATCGCCTGGCTGGACAATCTCCCGGGCGTCACCGTCACGAAGCGCCGGCCCGATTTCGTCGAAATGGACATGCGGCGCGGCAACGACCCCGACATCATCCTGCGCACCGCGCTCGCACACGGCGGCCGCGTGACCCGCTTCGAGATCGGCGAGCCCTCCCTGAACGACATCTTCCTCGCCAGCGTCGGCGGGCATGCAACACTCGATGCCGACGCGGCGACCGCGCCGCGCGAACCGGCTTCGGTATCATACGAGAGGACATGATGCAACGATCTTGGGAGAAAATCCGCCTGATCGTCCGGCGCGAATATCTGGCGCGGGTGCGGCAGCGGAGTTTCGTCGTCATCACCGCCCTGATGGCGGTCGTCTTCGTGGTGCTCGCCTGCGCGCCGACGATCGTGCAGGCGATCCGCAATGGCCGCGAGAGCGCCACAACGATTGCCGTCGTGGATACCGCGAATCCCGCCGCGACAGGGGACGAGGTTGCCCGGCTCGATCAGCGATTGCGCGCGGACGGCACGGGCGATACGACGCTCACCCTGACCGCGGCGAGCGGCGCCGCCCAGGCGCTGCGCGATCAGGTGGACGCGGGTACGTATGACGGGCTGCTCGCCCTCGGGCGCGATCCGGCGGGGGATCTGACCTTCGACTACGTGACCACGGCGGGGACACGGGACACGATCGCCACGCGCATCCAGCAGGCGGCATCCTTCCTCGCGGTGCAGGAGCGCCTGACGCGCGCCGGCGTGGACCCGTCCCGCCAGGCGCAAATCTTCGCCCCGCCGACCTTCGCGGTGCATGCGACCAGGGCCGCGACGGGTGCGGATACGCAGTCGGAGACCGAGAAGAATACCAATCGCGGCATCGCCTACATCCTCGATATCCTCCTCTATACGACGATCATCGTCTACGGCATGTGGATCGCGGGCGGCGTGGTGGAGGAAAAGAGTAACCGGATCATGGAGATCATGATTAACGCCGCGACGCCGACGCAACTGATGGCGGGGAAAATCCTCGGTATCGGCGCGGCGGCGCTCACGCAGTATCTCTGCATCACCATCCCCGGCGGGGTCGCGCTCGCCTCGCAGGGGCGGATCGCGCAGGCGCTCCTCGGCACGCGCAGCGGCGCGACGGCGCTCGATTTGACCGGCCTCTCGATCACCGCCGTGATTGCCTTCTTCATCTTCTTCATCCTCGGCTTCCTGCTCTACGCCGGCCTCTACGCCAGCGCGGGGTCGCTCGTCAGTCGCCAGGAGGAGGTGCAGCAGATCGCCGCGCCGATGCAGATGGCGATGATCGGCAGCTTCTTTGCCGCCCTCTTCACCCTCGGCAAGCCTGATGCGTTATTGGCGCGGGTGCTCTCCTTCGTACCTTTCACCAGCCCGCTCGTCATGCTGACGCGTGTCCTCGTCGGCCACCCCGCACCGTGGGAGATCGCGCTCTGTGTGGCAATCCTCGTCGCGAGCATCGCCCTCGCCATCACGCTGGCGGCGCGCATTTACCGTGTTGGCGTCCTCCTCTACGGCGCGCGCCCGAACCTGCGGTCGGTGTGGAAACTCAATCGGACACGGGTGGCGCGGTAATCAGACCTCACCCCCGGCCCTGCCCCTTTGCTGACAAGCAAAGGGGCAGGGGAGAAGGTGCAGGGGAGCAATACGGATTATTGGTAATCGCTATGCTTTGTGCGTCTTGACAGGGCGGGGCGGCGGGTGTACATAAGAAGGAGGAACGGTGATCAGCAGGAGGGATGGTAGATGACCCCGCCGAAGGATCAACCGCCCGTATAGGGCATGGAGAACAGAAAAGTACCTGTTTCGGTTCCAAAGAAGAGTGCGGACGCGGAAAGGCGTCCGCACTTCGGTTTAATGGTGATCGCTTGCGGGCGGAGCGGGCGTCCCTGACGGGCCAAGCGTAAGGCAACCGCTCTACACCGACCGCTCCAGGTACGCCAGCAATGTCTCCTTGTGATTCTTCAGGCTCTTGTAGGCGAGCATGGCGGGCGGCATCGTCCGCAACAAGGTGGCGAGGCGGCGGGCGTCATCGGCGTCCGCGAGGGCGTCGGCGAGGGGAATGACACGGGTGCGGATGGTGAAGAGGACGGCGTTCGTGCGCGGGTAGCGGACGAAGGTCTGCCACTCGGAGCGCAGATAGTATCGCTCGCCCGCATTCTCCGGCGTGATACCCTCGTGCTCGTGGGCGTACCGCCGCTTCATCACCGGCGCGCAATTCAGACGGTCCGAGGGGTGAATAGTCCAGTTGACACGGGCAGTCGCGCGGCCAACCTTGACGCGCTGCATCATCAAATCCGCCGGGCGGCCAATCTTCTCCGCGAACAAGGGTACTGGGCCGTGGATGGCGAGGAACGACTGGCCGATCTTGTCGTTCATGCACCAGCCCGAGGCGAAGCAGAGGTGCCCGGCGACGAGCGGGCTGCCCGGATCGTTGCCTTCCATGATGCAGAGGTCCTCCTGCACCTGTCGCCCGACCCAATCGAGCGGCGGCAGCGGTAGCGTCGCCGGATCGCCGAGCATGAACGCCGTCTCGGTGCCGAGCAGCCGGTTCGTCCACCGCCAGCGGTCGCCGTCCGTCGTCAGCGCGAAGTGCTCCGGGTAATACTCCGCCATGTTCGGCAGCAGGATTTCGATCGTCTCCCACTGCATCGCCTCGGTGCCGGGGAGCGCCTGATAGTAGTAGTGATAATCCTCCGCGAGAATCTCATCCTTGAGCGCCAGTTCCCGCGCATACTCGGCATGGTCAACATCAATGATGCAATCCGGCGCCAGTTGCCGGACATTCATCTTCAGGTCGTACGCGCCCTCATCGAGCGCGAGATGCTTCAGCACGAATCAAGCCCCCTATGACGTTCCAGCGATGAACTCGACCTCATTACCGTCCGGGTCGTCCACGTACATGGTGCGGGAAGGGATGACGGGATGCTGGCCGGTGCGGATGGAGAAGCCCTGTGCGGCGAGGTGGTCGCGCATCGCGTCGAAATCTGCCGGGGCGAGTTCGAAGGCGAGGTGATGGAGCGTGCGGCCCGGCTTGGCGGCGGGGAAGGGCGGCGTCCCGGCCGGGAGCGGCACGAGCACGACGAGTTGCGGCACCGTCACGGCTGGATCGCCCGCGCGGAGGAAGACGGGGCGGAAATCCGGCTCCGAGACGAGCGTCAGGCCGAGCGTATCCCGATAGAAACGCAGCGACGCATCGAGGTCATGCACCGACAGCACGATCTCCGCCAGTCCCCGAATCATCGTCATTGCCGCGTCTCCTTCCCCACCCAATTCGTGCTTCCATTGTATCCTATAGAGAGGTCAGCAGGCAGGAAAGCCCGCGCTACCGCATTTGCTCCCCCTCTCCTTTGCTTGTCAGCAAAGGAGAGGGGGCTGGGGGGTGAGGTTGTTCACCACCGCCGAAATCAAAGAACTCGCCCTGGCGCACGGCTTTCACCTCGCGCGGGTGACGACGGCGGAGCCGTTCGCGGGGCTGGAGCCGGTGCTGAACGCGCGGATCGCGGCGGGCCATCTCGATGGGCTGGAGTGGTTCACGCCGGAGCGCGCCCATGTCGCCAGCGCGCCGCAGCGGTTGCTGCCGTGGGCGCGGTCGCTGCTCGTCCTCGGCGTCTCGTACTACGCGGAGACGCCGCCACTGCCGGACGATGGCGTTTTGCGCGGTCGCGTCGCCCGCTACGCCTGGGGCGCGGATTACCACGACCTGCTGCGCGCGATGATGCGGGGCTTGATCGCGGACATCGAACGGCTGGCCGGGCGGCCGCTGATGGCGGGCACGCTCGTCGATACGGCGCGGATTGTCGACCGGGCGGCGGCGGCGCGGGCGGGCTTGGGGTGGTACGGCAAGAATACCTGCATCATCGCGACGCGCGACACCGGCTCCTACCTCTTCCTCGCCGAGGTGCCGCTCGATCTCGATCTGGAGCCGGACGCGCCGCTGCGGAAGTCGTGCGGCAGTTGCGCCGCCTGCATCGCCGCCTGCCCGACGCACGCCATCCCCGCCGCATATATCCTCGACACGCCGCGCTGCATTTCCTACCTCACAATTGAGCATCGCGGCATGTTTCCCGTGGAACTGCGGCCACAGATCGGCGACTGGGTCTTCGGCTGCGACATCTGCCAGGAGGTTTGCCCACCGAATCGCCACGCGCTGCCCCTCGCGCCGTCCGCCCTCCAACCGCGCGACGTGGAGGACGCCTACCCCGCCCTCGTCCCTCTCCTGACGATGAGCATGACGGAGTACCGCGACCGCTTCCGGGGCCGGGCGATCAAACGGGCCAAACGGGACGGCCTCGCCCGCAATGCCGCCGTCGCCCTCGGCAACAGCGGCGACCGGGCCGCCGTCCCCGCCCTCATCGACGCGCTGCGCACACATGACGCACCACTCGTGCGGTCGCACGCGGCCTGGGCGATCGGTCGTCTCGGCGGCGAAGCAGCCCGCGCCGCCCTCGACCGCAGCCGCTCGACGGAAACGGACGCGGCGGTGCGGGAGGAAATTACGATGGCCCTCTCTCACTCGGGCGGCGTTTGACGACCCCGCCGATGCGCGGAGGGCGTCCCCCATCGTCCCGCTCGCATCGATCTATCACGGGGCCGCGCGCCGTATTCTGGTATACTGATTATGCGACGAATAACGTGTGTATCGAGAGGAACGCGATGCCAAGAGCATACGGGGGCCGGAGTCTCCTCATCGTCATGGCGCTGGTAACGCTCATGCTCGCAACGGGCGGGGCGGTCGCGGCGTCGAATCCGCCGGAGTTCATCGCCTCCGATCCACCGAGCGGCATGACGATCGCGACCGCGCCGACGCAGATTGTCCTCACCTTCAGCGATGCCACGGACCCGGCGATGACGGGCGGCTACGTCCACAATGTGGACGGCGTCATCGTCTCGACCGCGATCACAGTCAGCGCGGACGACGCCACCAAAGTCGTCGTCACCCTCGCGCCGGGGCTGGCCAGTGGCTGGTACATGGTGATGTGGAACACCGCCCTCATCCGCAGCGACGACAATATCCTCAGCGGCGATATTACCTTCGAGATCGCCTGATTTCGGTGGCGGCGGGCTTTAGCCTGCCGCAGCGACGTTCGGCAGGCTAAAGCCCGCCGCCACCCATCCCTTAAAGATCATATCCTTCTGTCTCGACCGCACGGCGGAAGATAGCTTCGTCCAACGTGATGCCGAAGCCGGGCGTATCGGGCACCTCCACCCAGCCGTCGCGGACGACGTAGCCGGGGGCGACGATGCCCGGCGTGGTGACGTGATCCCACTCGACGAAGGCGAAGCCCCGGATCGCCCCGGCGAGATGCGGGGCGATGTAGTTGCCGATATGCCCGCCGTAGTGGTGCGGCGCGGTGCGCGCTCCCCACTCGTCCAGTTGCTTGCCGGTGGCGAGCCAGCCCGTGAAGCTGCGGGCGAAGATGTCGTATTGCACGACATCGATGATGCCGTCCCGCGCCCATTCAAGCACATGGCTGGACGCGTCGCCCTCGCCATCGGCGATGAGGACCGGCAACCCTTCACGCTGTAGCCATGCGTGCAGGTCGCGGTAGAGCACCGGGTCCTCGTGGAAGGGCTCTTCCATCCAGAAGATGTCGCACGCCGCCGTCTCGGTAAGGACGCGCTTGGTGAGATTGAGATTGTAGCCGTCGTTCGCATCCAGCATGATCCTGAGACCGGGGCCGGCCGCCTCCCGCACCGCCTTGACGACGGCGATGTCCCGCCGTGTCCCGGCTTCGAGCGGCATATGCCGCGCGCCGCGTCCGATCTTGATCTTGAAAGCACGGTGGCCCCGCTCGTACCCTTCCCGCGCCTCGGCGGCGATCAGGGCGGCGGCTTCGTCGTCGGAGTCGAGATGCAGATCATCGAAGTAGAGCGACGTGTCGTAGCAGGGCGCGCGATACGGGGCCGGGGGCGTCGTGCCGTTCACTGCGGCGGTCAGCGCGTAGACGGGTTGGCCCGCCCGCTTCGCCATCAAATCCCAGAGCGGGTAATCCCAAATGCGCGCCTGATTCGCCGTGCCGCTCTCCACCGCGAACGCCCCTGCGAGCGAGGCGCCGAGGAAGGCCGCCGCGTCATCCCGACTGCCACGGAAAACGCCGAAACCCTGCGCGCCGTCGTCGGTCGTCAGTCGGGCGAGCGGCACGCGGACGGTCAACCCGTGATCGCCGAGGCGGGCATTGCTCCCGGCGTGGCGGGGCCGTTCCCCTTCCAATATGCCGAACTCGATGCGGGCAATACGGACGTCCTCCACGCGGGCTCTCCTTTTCGTAGTCACAATTGTCGGGATGGTCCAGTCTACATGGGATGAGACGGGATTTGACCTGTCAGGTACAAGCGGTCAGCGTTGAACCGCCAACATGATCCCATAAGCGACGATTACCATTCCCACCAGAAACACAAGGAAGGTGCGAAAGAGGTCACCGCCAGTTCGTTGATTGTCGCGTCGTATTCTCCGCGCTTCATAGAGGCTATAGCTAAGTATTCCGGCTCCGACTATCAATGTGAGCCAAGCAGGGGGAGGCGTATCACCGGGCATAAAGCTAAAGAACGTCATACCCTACTTGTGTTCCTTCTCCCACTTTATCGTACGACCCGGAAGGATTCAAACTGAGCCACTACCGGATCGTGGGGCGGCAATGGTCGGTTGCGGCGCGGGTAGGGGCGCGTCCCCCCGCGCCGCCTCGGCGATGGATTGCGGGACGACGCGCCAGACCCAAAGGCCGGTGCAGAGCAGCATCAGGCCGGTGAGGAAGAAGGGGACGCGCAGGCTGGTGGCGGCGGCGAGGGCGGACGCGCCGAGTGGGCCGATCAGGCCGCCCGCCGAGGTTGAGGCGGAGAGCAGGCCGAAGACCGAGCCGCGCTCCTCCTCCGGCGTGATCTCCGCGATCAGCGCGTTCGTCGTCGGGCCGACGCCGCCCGTCGTCAGGCCGAAGATCAGGCGGAAACCGATCAGGATGATGATCGTCGGCGCGAGCCCCTGCGGGATATACGAGAAGCCACCAATGAAGAGGCAGGCGAGCAGAACATATTTCGGGTTGACTTTATCGGAGAGCCGCCCGAAGAAGATCGCCGAGATCGCGCCCGCCACGCCGCCGAGGCCGAGCATCAGGCCGGTGATCGACGCCGGGTTCCGGCCCGCGCTGAGGAGATGCTGCACGAAGAGCGGCACGATCGGCGCGACCGACTGGTTCGCCGTCTGTTCGAGCATCGGCACGGCGATCAGCACGAGCAGGAGCTTGTTGTGCAGATGGGCATTTGTTGTGGCGAGGAATGATGGGCGCTTGGCCGCCGTCGCCGCGCGAGGCTTGAAATCCTCGTGGACGAAGAAGAGCGCGACGAGCGCGCCGAGGCCAAGCAGCCCGCCGGAGACCCAGAGCGTATGCCGGTAGCCGAGCAGATCCGAGAGGTAGCCGCCGACGAAAGGGCCGACCGACGCGCCGGAGAAGACCGCCATCTGCATCAGCCCGAGGCTGAAGCCCAGCCGCTCCCGTGGGACGGAGCTGGCGACGAAGGCGACGGAGGCGGAGACGGTGCCGAGCGTCGCCCCTTCGAGCAGGCGCAACACGAGGACATGCCACGGATGCTGCGCGAACGACGAGAGGATGGCGAGGGCGAAGCCGCAGGTCATCGCCCGCACGACCATCGGCTTGCGCCCGTAGCGATCCGCGACCACGCCCCAAATCGGCGCGGTAATCATCATCGTCAGCGCGCCCGCCGAGTTGAGCACGCCGGACCAGAGCGTCAGCGCCCGCGTCGAGTGGACGCCGAGGTCGTCGCGCAGGAAGAAGACGTAGAACGGCGCGCGCGTATTGAACCCGACGATCGCAAGCATCTGCGCCGCCCAGATCGCCGCCAGATTCCGCCGCCACAGCGCCATGCGCCCTCCTTCACCTCGCGCACCTTCCCCCGCGCAATCATCATACAACCACCGGGAAACGGGGGCGGGGTTTGAACCACGGAGGCACAGAGAGCACAGAGGGAAACACGGAGAAGAGATAGAGAAGGCAGGGAGCGCCGTAGCCTCACATTTTCTCTTTTTCTCTTTCCCCTCTTTGTGTTCTCTGTGCCTCCGTGGTTCAATCCGGTTGCCGCGCCGCCGCTGTTGGGCGATACTGGGGGCTGAACGAACACCCGTGCCGGGGCAGCGCGCATCACCTTCCCGCGAGCCCCGCTCAGCATGACCGAGAGGCAGAATGGACGGCGACAAACCAGCGGTGCAGACGCTCTACCGCGTCTACCGCCCCACCACTTTCGACGCGGACGAACTGGTCGGGCAGGAGCATATCACCCGCACCCTGAAGAGCGCGATCAAGCAGGGTCGGCTCGCGCACGCCTACCTTTTCTGCGGGCCGCGCGGCACCGGCAAGACGAGCACCGCCCGCCTGCTCGCCAAGGCGGCCAACTGCCTCAACCCGGACCCCGATCATCGCCCCTGCAACCAGTGCGAGGCGTGCCGCGCCGTCAATGAGGGGCGGACGATGGACCTGATCGAGATCGACGCCGCCTCGAATCGCGGCATCGACGAGATCCGCCAACTGCGGGACACGGTGCAGTTCACCCCGTCGCAGTTGCGCTACCGCTTCTACATTATCGACGAGTGCCATCAACTGACGCCGCCCGCCTGGAATGCCTTCCTGAAGACGCTGGAGGAGCCGCCGCCGCACGCGAAGTTCATCCTCTGCACGACGGAGCCGGAGAAACTGCTCGATACCGTCGCCTCGCGCTGCCAGCGGTTCGACTTCCACCGCATCCCGCTCGACGCGATGACCGGCTTGATGCGCCGCATCTGCGAGCGGGAAGGGCTCGCTGCCAGCGACGACGCCCTCGCCGCCATCGCGCGGCAGGCGACGGGCTCGATGCGCGACGCGCTCAGCCTCTTGGATACCCTCGCCTCCTACGGCTCGTCCGGCGACGGGATCACGCTGGAGACGGTGCGCAACGTGCTCGGCGCGGGCTCGAACGAGCGGGTGCTGGCGGTCATCGACGCGCTCGCCGCCAATGATGTCGGCGCGGGCATCGCCGCGATCAATGCCGCGACGGAGGCGGGTGTCGAGCCGGGCGTCCTGGCGGGGCAGATCGTCGCGGCGTTGCGCGCGCTGCTCTACGCCGCCTACGCCGTGCCGCGTGCCAGCGAGATCGCGGACGCGGCGATCGAGGAGCGCGTTGGTCGCTTCGTGCCCGCCGAGGTCGCTTACATGACGAAGCTCTTCAGCCAGGTCGAGTTCCGCCTTAAGCACACCGCCTACGGACACCTGCCGCTCGAACTCGCTATCGTGGACGCCGTGTTGATGCGGACGGGGCAGGCCGTCCCGGCGGCGCAGCCGATGCAGAGCATTCAGGCGCCAACCGTGCTGCCGACCGCAGCCGCCGCGCCAACGCCCATCGCGGCGGCTCGCCCCACGCGTCCGCCTGTTGCTCAGCCCGTCGTGCCGCCCGCCGATGAGGAGATGCCGCCCGTCGCGATCCGCCCGGACCGCTTTCGACCCGACCGTGCCGTATCTCCCCCGCCGCCACCGCTCGCCGCGCCGCCAAGCGAGATGCCCGTCGCACCAAGTGGCGACCTGACGATCGAGCGGATGCACGAGGTCTGGAACCGCATCAAGCAGAGCGTGAAGATGGAGGGGCGCGCGAAGACGGTCGCCATCCTCAACGACGTTGACCCGCACGAGGTGCGCGGCAACCTCATCATCCTCGCCACGGCGGCCAAATTCTATTACGACCACATGATTCAGGATGATACGCGCCTGCTCCTCGAAAAGGTGATCGGGCAGATCGTCGGGCAACCCGTGCGTGTGACGTGTGAGTTAGTCGGCGAGCGCCCGGCGGGTGGCCCGGCGCGCAATGGTCGCCCTCTCCGCCCGGCGACAGCGGCTCCGACACCTCTCCATGCACCCGCGGCACCGCCGCCAAGCGCGCCCGTGACCGTTGAGGCTGCTGCCCCAACCAACGGCGCGGCCGCCCCCGCCCCCGAGCCGTCCGCTCTCCCCGCGCCGTCGGAGGCATCCGACGCACGTCTCCAGCGCATGGCCAATCTCTTCGATGCCCAGGTGATGGATGACGACGAGACCCCTCCGCAGTAGGGAGTAGCGAGTAACGAGGGGTGGCCCGGAGCCCCGCTCGTTACTCGTTACTCAGTACTCGCTACTTCTTCGGTTGGTCCTTCTGCGGCTCGTAGTCGAAGAACTCGATCACATGACCGTCGGGGTCCTTGATGTAGATGCTGCTCGCTTTGCCGTCGTGGTGGATGGGGCCTTCGACGGCGAGACCCCTGGCGCGTAACTCGTCCGCGAGCAGCGGCAGGTCATCGCGGTCCACACGCATGGCGAAATGGACGTGTGCGCCGGGTTGGTCGCCGAATTGCCGCTCGCCAGCGAGCCAGAGGCCGAGCCGCGTCCACTCGCCCGCCTTCAGCCAGACGAATCCCTGCTCCGGCTGCCGCCCGACGACCGGGAGGCCGAGATTCCCCGTGTACCATCGCTCCGATGCATCGAGATCGGCGACCTGCAAGGTGAGCTCCGAGACGCCCGCAATTTTCACCGCCATCCGATCCGCCGTTCCCTTTCCCTTCCGCGCCGGCCTCGTCTGGCGGGGGAGTTTGCAAGAAGCGTACCGGATGGGAATTGATCTATTCCTCAACCCCTCCCGGAATGAGAGGGGTTGAGGGAGGGCCGATCCCTACGTCGTGAAGGTCGGCGTCAGGGTATCGGTGACAACGAGCGTCACCTTCATGTCCGCGCTCTCCGCGAGGACGGAGGGGGCGCCGACGCTCCAATCGCCCGCAGGCGTCAGGGTGGCGCTGGCGGCGGCGAGAGCCATCAAACAGCCGGGGTTCGGACCGTTCGGGACGGTCAGGCCATCGATGTTGAGAGCGATCGCACGCGTCGCGTCCTCCGGGAAGGTTTCTGTATGGCCCACGGTGTCATCCTTCGGGACGCTGGCGGCATATGCCTCATTGAAGGTGAAGGTCTTCGTACCCGGCGTGCCCGTCGCGTACTTGATCGTCTCGATATAGGTATACGATGGCTCGCAGTCAGCGAAGGGGAAGATACCGGGCGTGAAGTGATTGGCCTTCACCGTCAGCGTCTTCACAGTGACGTTGATGCCGCGGTCGAGGCGGACTTGCTTCACGAGGGTGCTGCCGGTATTCGCCGAGAGGTCTGTCGCGGTGATCTGATAGTAATACTGCGTCTCGCGGGTGATGCCGAATGTCGCCTGGAAGGTGTTGCCCCCGGCGCCCGTCGCGGCGACCGTCGTCCCGCCGGAGAGGTCGGCGGCGGTCCCATATTTGACGGAGGCGGCGCCCGGCTCACTGAGGGTGAAGGTCACCTTCATGTTGTTCTTGTCCACCGGTGTGAAGGCGACTGCGGAGACGGTCGGGGCCGTCGTGTCGAGCGCGAGGGTGGTGAACGGCACAATGGACGAGTAGCCGATGCTGCCGGGGGAGGTGAATGCCGCCCCGCGTACTTCGTAGCTGGTGGCGGGGGCCAGCCCCGTCAGGGGCTTGCTGAACATGGTGCCGGGCGAGCCGCAGGTGATCGTGCCGATGTCCGTCGTGAAGGTTGCGATGCCGGCGACGCGATATTCCAGCGTGCCGCAGGCAGCGACGTTGGTCGTGTACGCGCCCATTACACCCGTGGTCGTGATCCCGGAGAGCGCGACGCTGGAAAGTGTCGGCGCCGCCGCGGCCGGGGCGGTCGGGGTGGTCGTCGGTGTTGCGGTCGGCGTGCTTGTCGGGGTAGCGCCACCCGCCGGGGCAGTGACGTAGCGCCAGGTGTAGTAGTGCTGGCCGATGTTGCCGAACTCCACCTTGAAGGGATCGGGGTTCGTCGGCGTGTAGGTGAGCACGCGCCGCTCGAACGCCTGCATCAGGACATCCTTCTGCACACCGGCGACTTTAACGTTGGACCAGAACGGCTCGGAGATCGCGTAGCCGATCGCGGGGATGCCCGCCGTCGCGCGGAAGTTCGCGAAAGCGGCGGGGACATTGTGCTGCGTGACCGGGTCATACGCCGCGATGTTCGCCTGCGGATCGCTCGCCCCGGATGGGAAGGCGCTGAGCGCGCCCGCCGGCGTCAGGGCGATGGTCGTGCCCGCGCCAATGGTTGATGAGACCGCCGCGCGCAGTTGGGCGGCATTGGCCTGGATGGACGCGTAGGTCGGGCCGATGTTGTCGGGATCGCCCGCGACGGGGACGGCGGCCGGGCCAACGTTCTGGAACGTGCTGTCTCCGAGTTGCCGGTTGCCGGTGATCAACTCGGTCGCCAGCAGGCCGTTCGTGACGACGCCGGTGCTCGGGTTGGTCAGTTCCATGCGCGCCTTATCGAAGTATTGCACGAGCCGCGCGCCGCCCGGCGCTTCGACGTACGACTCGTTCTGCCCATCCCGCGCGAGCGGGAGGGGGCCCCAGAAGTTTGGTGTGATCGCCTCGCCCGCGTTCCACTGCGTCTGGAAGGCGGGGTTCGCGAAACTGCCCGCCGCGCTGACGTGGAAGAGCAGCAGCGCGGGCGTGAGCAGGAGCGCTACGCTGATCAGCACGGCGAACTGACGCCGCCGCTTCCGCAAGTGCGCGATCGATGCCGAACAGGGTGTCGTGGGAGCCGAGTGGAGAGAGCGTGCGATGTCCATACCGGGTACCTCCTGCGAACTGCTGACGTGACAAAGGCAGCACTCGGGGCCGCTTGTCTACTCCTACGACAGCCAAAGGCGGGAACCCTTACACCCCGGTGAGGACGGGATCGCACCAAGGATCAGGCGCCCTCCCACGAATGTCGCCAATCCACGATCGACGCTGCGTTCTCGGGGGTCGCAGGCTTCCAGCCTGCGACCCCCATGCTGTCCCAACGGCGGCGAGCGAGCTACGCAGCGCGGAAAATGGCGATACGACGAGTAATGGGGTGGTTCGTGAGGAAGGCGATTCCTCCCTTCGCCTTAGCGCCTTCGATCCGCCACGGTATGCCCAGGCAAGACGGTTGTGCCGCGTAACTCGCGCACGGTCATCCCCTGGTGGCACCGACTCTGCCGCCTTGGCATCGGCGGCACTGGGTGTACCGGTGGCGGATTACGACGCCGCGAAGGAGATGCACGAATATGCAAGAGCGAAAATTGGATGGCCTGCGCGTGGCGATTATCGTCAATGACGACTTCGAGCAGGTGGAGATGGTCGAGCCGCGCAAGGCGCTGCAAGAGGCGGGAGCGCAGACGACGCTGATCGCGCCGAAGTCGGGGCAGGTCACCGGCATGAACCACGACAAGCAGGCGGATACATTCCCGGTCGAGATGCCCCTCGATCAAGCGGACTCCGCGCGGTTTGATGCCCTGCTCCTGCCGGGCGGCGCGATCAATGCCGATACCCTGCGCATGAACCCGCAGGCGCAGGAGTTCGCCCGGCGCATGAACGACGCGGGCCGTCCGATCGCGGTTATCTGCCACGCGCCGTGGCTGCTCGTCTCCACGGGCCTCGTCTCCGGACGCACGCTGACCAGTTGGCCGACGATCCAGGACGACATCCGCAACGCGGGCGGCACATGGGAGGATCGCGCGATGGTCCGCGACCGCAACTGGGTCACCAGTCGCGGCCCGCAGGACATCCCCGCCTTCAACGAGGGGATGATCGCCCTTTTCGCCGAGCAGCGCGTCGGCGCGCGATAGCCGCTCGCGTATCGCTACTCGACCCGGGAGCGCGGAGGCTGATATGCCTCCGCGCTCTCATGTGCGCGTATCATGCGAAGGGAGGTGGAATGATGAGCGAATCCGTTGCCGTCAGAGAAGCGGGCGAGAAAGGCGTCGGCGTCTTTGCCGCGCGAGATTTCCATACTGGCGAGACCATTTTGCGTTTCCACGGGCGCGTCGTGCATCACGACGCATTGATGGCGCTCACGCCGTGGGAGCGCGAGCACCTCGGCGAACTGACCGCCGATACCTATCAAATCCTCCCCGCGCCGCGCTGCTACCTCAACCACTCGTGTATGCCCAATGCCGTCAGCACCGACAATATGGTCTTCGCGCTGCGCGCGATCGCCGCCGGCGAGGAGGTCACCATCGATTATCGCCTCAATGCCCACGATGACGGCGACATCTGGGAGATGGTCTGCCGGTGGGCTTTGGGCGAGGGGCGCTCTCTACGCGCCGCCCCTCGATGGATCGCACGCGCCTCAATGAGGTAGATCCCGCCCAAAGTCGTTCGACGGGGCCGGAGATCGACAGCACCGCCGGATCATGTACCGCTCGCCACCATGCGATAATGAAGCCCGACGGCCCCCGATTGAAATGTCCTGGTTCCCAGGAGTTCGAGGTCGATCTTCTCCTTTACGTCCTCGAAGAGCGGTATCCCGCCGCCCAAGACAACCGGGTTGACATTGATCCGATATTCATCGATCAAGCCCCGTTGCGCGAGTGTGTGGACGATGCTGGGGCTGCCGAAGATCATCATGTCCGTGCCCGGCAGGTGCTTGAGTCTCGCGATTTCTTCCGCGATATTCTCTTTCACCATCCTCGTGTTGTTCCATGTGACGCTTTCCAGCGTTCTTGAGAAGACGATTTTGGATACGTCCTCCACCCACTGTGCGTGTTGGCGGTCAGCCTGCGTGCTCGATGGGTCCGCAGGTACCGTCGGCCAATAGCTTTCCATCATCTGATACGTGATGCGTCCGTAGAGCGCGGTGTCCACCGTACGCAGCAGATCGGCGACATATGCATAGGTCTCCTCATCGACACGCGCCCATTCCAATTCCCCATTCGGCCCCGCAGCAAAGCCATCGAGGGAGATGTGCATCAAGGAGATTACCCTCCTCATCGGCGCGATGCTGGCACTGTCGATGCCGGTCGTCTGTTCAGCAAGATTCATGGAGTAGTCCCTTCTGCATGTGGTAGGTGATTCGTTCGATGTTTCAATCGGCCGCCTTCTCAGTCGGGGCCGCATGCCTGGGCAGTGAGGACGAGCGGGGTTGTAGCGCCGTGATCGGGCGCTGGCGCCGCAGTCGCGCGCAGGAGCGCAGACCCGACCACGGCCGCAGCGACGGCGAAGAGGGCGCCGACGAGGAACGATGCGTGGTAGCCGCCATTGAGGGCGGCGAACGCATCGTCACCGGACGTGCGGAGCGCATCCGTCCGCGCGGCGGCAAGGCTGGCGAGGATGGCGAGGCCGAGCGCGCCACCCATCATGAACGCGGTGTTGACCACCCCCGACGCAAGGCCGGACTCACCCGGCTCCACGTCGCTCATGGCGGCGAGTAGCAACGGGTTGAACGCCATGCCGGCGCCGATGCCGAGGAGGATCATGCTCGGGAGCACATTGACAACGAAGGTCCCATCGACGGGAGCCCGCGCGAAGAGTGCCAGGCCAACCGCGACCAGCAGCATCGCCGCACCCACCGGGAGCCTGATGCCGAAGCGCATGACGAGCTTGGCGGAGAGGCCGATCGAGAATGCCCCCATGATCAGGTCGGCCGGGAGGAAGGCGAGCCCGACGCGGAGCGGACTGTAGCCGAGCACCAGCTGGAGGTAGAGCGCCGCGAGGAAGAACCAGGCGAACATGGCGGCCGACCACAGCACGCCGACGACGTTGGCGGTCGCGACGTTGCGCAGCCGGAAGAGGCCGAGCGGCATCAAGGGCGCGCGAACCCGCGCCTCGATCACGAGGAAGAGCGCCAGGAGCAGGGCAGCAGCGCCAAGGAGGCCGATCGTCCGCACGGACGTCCAGCCCGCGTCGTTCCCGTTCACGATCGCGTAAACGGCGAGCATGAGGGACGCCGTGACCGTGACCGCGCCCGCGACATCGAGGCGCTCCGCCGCGACCGGACCGCCGCCGGCTGGGAGCAGGGCGAGACTGAGCAGAGAGACCGCCACACCGATCGGGAGATTGACGAGGAAGACCCAGTGCCAGCCGAGCGCACCCGTCAGGACGCCACCCAGGAGTACGCCGATCGATCCTCCCCCGGCGGCGACGAAACCGAAGATGCCCATCGCCTTTGCCCGCTCGGTGGGCTCGGTGAACAGGGCCATCATCAGCGAGAGCCCGACTGCCGAGACGATCGCGCCGCCGACCCCTTGCACCGCGCGCGCTCCCACGAGGAGCCCCCGCGAGTGCGCAAGCCCGCAGCCGAGCGAAGCCAGCGTGAAGAGCGCAATGCCGAGCAGGAAGAGGCGCCGATGCCCGAAAAGGTCGCCGAGCCGCCCGCCGAGCAGGAGGGAGCCCCCAAACGTGAGGAGATAGGCGTTCACGACCCAGGCAAGCGAACTGGCGGAGAAGCCGAGGTCTGCCCGAATCGACGGCAGCGCGACGTTCACGATCGTCGTGTCGAGGACGATCATCAGGTCTCCCAAGCAGAGGACGATCAACGCAAGCCAGCGCCTGTCGCGGTACCCGGATCGTTGTGGAAGGTGCATCCTGCATCTCCTCTCGTATGTGATGCGGCCGGTAATGCCGACCGGCCGCTGTTTGCTCTGCCGATGATAGCGCGCTCAGCGCGCCTTGGGCCGGGCGAGGGTCGTGAGCATCCAGACGATTATGCTCGCAGCGACGACGTGCATCAGCACGAGGATCGCCGTCTGCCCGCCCGTCACGCCCGGCACCGTCGGGATGTAGGTGAGGTCCGGGATGAGCGTCGCGACGAAGACGATGGCCGCGATGATCGCGAAGGTGCGCGCCGGGCGGCGGGCGAAGCGCAGCAGAACGGCGTAGAGGAGCGCCGCGACGAGAGCCGCGGGCAGCGTGAAGACGATCGCGCCGCTGACGTTGGCGAGGGGGAGGAACCGCGGATCGTAGGGGACGAGCGCGCCGCCGATGAAGTAGACGAGGGCGTTGGCGAGGGTGGCGGCGACGACGGTCGCGAGGCCGACGCGGGCGAACCGGCCCCGGCCGACGGCGCGCGGCGCGCGCGATGCGGGCAAGGGCGTGACGACGGGCGAGGACGAGGCGATGGACGACATGGGCGGTACCCTCCGTGGATGAAAAGCGGCGGAACGACTGTTCACATGAGATAGTCGTTCGATGGGGTCCGAAATCGACACGGACGGTGGCCGGGTGTGTCGGGAATCCGCGCCGGTCGTCTCAGCCCGGCAGATCGGCCAGCCGCCGCGCGAGGAAGCGCTGCTCCGGCTCCTGCCGCGCGAGGGCGAGCGCCCGTGCGATGGTATTCGACGATTTTTGCACCCCGGACAGCTCTCGTGCAGGTACCGGCGCCGCCACGAAACACGCACCGGGAAACAACGAGCAATGAGACGGGGTCCGCACATTGCTCGCTACGAGAGGCGTACGTGTGGGGTTCCTGCTTACGCGCTGCCCGTGACGGACGGGATATCTATGTTCACCGGCGTGTCCTCGACCGCCATCGCTTCGCTCGCGAATCTCGCGCGCGCTACCTGGCCGGGGGAGGTGATCGCGTCGCGGATCGCCAAACCCGTCACGCCGTCGAAGAAGTGGAGACGGTTGAGGTCGGGCACGAGCCAAACATCCTCATCAGGCGCGAATGTGACGTCCGGTTCGACGCTGGCGACGATCTGGTCGCTGCCGACGCGCACATGGACGAAGGTGATGTCGCCGGTCGGCTCGACGGCATAGACGATGCCATGGACGCTGTCCGGCGTCTCGCTCCGGCTGATCGCGAGATCGCGGTGACGGATGCCGTAGGCGACCTCCGGCCCGGCGTTCATTGCCTTCGCGGCCGCGTACAACCGCTGCGGCAGCGGCCAGCGGCTCGACCCAATGCGGACCAGCGGCGCGCCGTCCTGCTGAAGCGTGCCGCGCAGGATATTCATGGCGGGCGAGCCGATGAAGGAGGCGACGAAGAGGTCGGCGGGCGTGTCGAAGACCTCCAGCGGCGTGCCGTACTGGTGGACGGTGCCGCCGCCCATCACCGCGACGCGGTCGCTCATCGTCATCGCCTCCAACTGGTCATGCGTGACGTAGACGACGGTGGCATTGAGATCGCGGTGCAACCGCTTGATCTCGGCGCGCGTCTGGACGCGCAACTTCGCGTCGAGGTTGGAGAGCGGCTCGTCCATCAAAAAGACCTGCGGGTTCCGCACCACCGCGCGCCCGAGCGCGACGCGCTGCTGCTGGCCGCCGGAGAGTTCACGCGGGCGCCGATCGAGTAATTCCTTGATGCCGAGGCTCTCCGCCGCCGCCCGCACTTTGCGCTCGATCTCGTCCTTTTTCTCGCCGCGCATCTTCAGCGGGAAAGCGAGGTTCTCGTAGACCGACTTGTGCGGATACAAGGCGTAGTTCTGGAAGACCATCGCGATGTCGCGATCCTTCGGGTCGAGATCATTGATGACCCGCCCACCAATCTCGATCGTGCCGCTCGTAATGTCCAGGAGCCCCGCGATCAGGTTCAAGGTCGTCGTCTTACCGCACCCGGACGGCCCGACGAGCGTCACGAACTCGCCATCCTCCATCGTCAGCGAGACGTTATCCACGGCGAGCACCGTGCCATAGGACTTGACTACATCCGTCAATACCACTTCCGCCATCTGTCTCTCCTCTTCGAGGGCTGAGAACTGAGACCCGAGTGTCCACGTTCCCCGAATATCCATCCTTCGTCGCGTTTCTTGTCCTCAGTCCTTCCTATCCCTTGACTGCGCCTTCGGTGAGTGC
Organism: uncultured Chloroflexia bacterium; assembly: GCA_963847195.1. Classification (GTDB taxonomy): domain Bacteria; phylum Chloroflexota; class Chloroflexia; order Thermomicrobiales; family JALYUS01; genus JALYUS01. Next base: position 621,771 of record CAWJZC010000010.1, read on the forward strand.
GCGGATGAAGTAGCGCTGCAGGAGCAGGAAGAACGCCACCACGGGGATGCTGATGACGAGGGAGACGGCCATCAACGCCCCCCAGTTCGAGCTGTTCTCCGTGAGAAAATACGCTTGCCCGACGGGGAGGGTGCGCAGTTTCGGGTCGCTCGTCAGCGTGGTGGCGAAGATGTACTCGTTCCACGCGCCGATGAAGGAGTAGATCGCCGTCGCGACGATGCCGGGGATCGTCAAGGGCAGGATGACGCGGATGAACGCGCCGAAGCGGGTGCATCCGTCAATCCGTGCCGCTTTTTCCAGTTCCACAGGGATGTTGTCGAAGAAGCCCTTGAGCAGCCAGATCGCGAGCGGCAATGAGAAGGTCAGGTACGCGAGCACGAGGCCGAAGTAGTTGTTCTGCAGCTTCAGCGTCGCCATCAGCTGGAAGAGTGGCACGAGGAAGACGACGAGCGGGAACATATTCCGGCCGAGGATGAGATAGAAGAAGGGGCCGCTGCCGGGGAAGACAAACCGCGCGAAGGCGTACGCCGCCGGCACCGCGATCAGCACCGAGAGCACCATCGTCGCGAGGCTGACGATCGTGCTGTTGAGGAAGTAGCGCGCGATGTTGTTGTTGTTCGCCGCGTGTACGTCCCACAACACACGATACGCCGAGAAGGTGATGTGCTGCGGGATCCAGCGGGGCGGGATGACGAACGCCTCCTGCGGCGACTTGATCGAGGTGCTGAACATCCACGCGAACGGGAAGAGCGCGAAGATGCTCATCACGATCAGAAAACCGTAGGCCAGCACTTTATCGATGAGGATCGTCTCGATCTTGCGCCGCCGCCGCGTGCGCGCGACCAGCTCGTCGTAGCCCGTCTCCCTCGTCGTCCCTTGTACTTTCGTGGCGACCGCCATTGTTACCCCTCCCGATCGGGAAAATGCCTAACTACAGAGAGACGAAGAGCACAGAGACCGGAGAGAGAAATATCGTCCAACCTTTTTCGTCCTCTTATCCCCCTCTGTGCTCTCTGTCTCTCCGTGGTTCACATGCGTGTCCCCCGTATTAGCGGATGTTGCCCGGCGCGGAGCCGATCGCGACCGGGCCGCCCACGCCCTCATCCTCGATGACGCGGTTCGAGTGGCTCTGCCGTGTCAGCAGCCGGACGTACAAGATCGCGAAGACCATCAGGGCGAGGAAGATCATCACGCCGAGCGCGGACGCCAGCTCGAAGTGCGGGCTGCCCACGAACGCCTGCGAGTAGACATGGGTGATGAAGATCTGCGAGCGGTACGCCGGGCCGCCGCCCGTCAATATCCAGACGATCGTGAAGGCGTTCACGTTGGCGATGATGAGCAGGATGCTGGCGACGGTGATGACCGGCATCAACTGCGGGATGGTAACATCGGTGAAGCGGCGCCAGCGGCCCGCGCCGTCGATCTTCGCGGCGTTGTAGAGTTGCTCGGGGATGGCCTGCAACCCGGCGAGCAACATGATCATCGCGAAGGGGAACTCTTTCCAGACATTGACCGCGATCAGCGATGGGAGCACGAGGCTCGTACTGTCGATGAACTTGATCGGCGTCTTGATGACGTGCATCTGGATGAGCAGGCCGCTAATCACCCCGAAGTCCGCGTGGAACATCCACTTCCAGACGAACGCCGCCGTGACCTGCCCGATCACATAGGGGATGAAGAGGACGCTGCGGAAGAAGCCCCGGAAGCGGATCGGGCGCGACAGGAGGATCGCCGCCGCGAGGCCGAGGAAGAGCGCGAGCACGGTGCTCGCAAACGTCCAGATGATCGTGTTCTTGACGACGATGCTGAAATGCTCGTCGTGTATCGCCTCTTTGTAGTTGTCGAGGCCGACGAACTGCTCCCCGCCACCGTATGGCGAGGTGTAGTGGACGCTGAGCCAGATCACCTTGATGAGCGGGTAAATAATCACCACACCCATCACGATCAGCGCGGGGAGTACATACATATAATCGCCGCGATGATGCCACATCTCCGCGAAGACATTCGCGCTTCCTGTCGCGCGCCGTGGCGCTCCCGGCTTCCGAAGCGTTCGCGTTGCCGCTGCCAATCCCAACCCCCTTCGGGGGAGGGCCGAGGGCTGAGGGCTGAGGGCTGACTGCGGCACATTTCCCGCTCAGCCCTCAGCCCTCAGCCCTCGGCCCTCCCTGTTACTTGCGCTTGGCGATCAGGTCATTGACCTTCTGCGCGGTATCCTTGGCGGACTGCTCGGGCGTCTTGGCCTTCGTCAGCACATCCTGGATCATCTGCGGCACCATCAGGTTCATGATGTCCGCCCCTTCCGGGATGGCGGGGAAGGAGATGCCGTATTGGAGCATCTCGGTGGTGACGTTGAGGAACTTGATCTCGTTCAACCGCTGCTGCTCTTCCGGCAGGTTGAAGGCATCGCGGTTGCCGGGGTTCGAGCTCGTCCAGATCAGGCGGATGGACCAGTACGGCGACGTGCGGCTCTTGACGACCGCCTTGACCGCTTCCATATCCTTCGCCGTCTTCGAGATGAACATGCTCCATCCGCCGAAGGCGACCGCCCGTCGCACCGGCCCCTTCGGCATCAACACATAATTCATTTTCGCCGCGACATCCGGCGCCTTCGGCAATGCGGCCGCGTATGCGACCGGATGGTCGATCATCATCGCCACTTCGCCGGAGATGAAGAGGTCCCGCACCTCGGTCTGCGTGTTCGTCAGCGTTGACTGTGGCGCGCCGCCGCTGGAATAGACATCGAGCATCCATTGGAGCGCCTGGATATTGCCGGCGCTGTCGAACTGGGACTTCTGATAGGCCGGATTGTCGGCGGTCTCGTCGAGCGCGGCGCCGCCGTACGCCCAGCAGAGTGGCATGTAGCGATAGGGGATGTTGCCGTTGTTCAGCTTGGCCACCATGCCGAAGCCGGCCTTGCCGGTCTTATCCTTGATCTGCTTGGCGAAGTTCTTGACGTCTTCCCACGTATCCGGCCCCTTGGCCGGGTCGAGGCCCGCCTTCTGGAAGATATCCGTGTTGTAGATGAAGGCCATCGTCTCGTTCTGCGTCGGGATACCGTAGAGCTTGCCTTGCCAGGTAGCCGCCTTCAGCGCGCCCGGCCAGAACTGTTCGGGCTTGTAGCCGAAGTCCGCGAGGTTGATCTCCTGGAAGTAGCCGGAGGCGGCGAGTTCCGGGTCCCAGATCACCGTGACCACGGCGGCATCCGGCGTCTGCCCCGCGCGCGACACCACCCGCAACTTGTCGAGCATGTCGCCGTAGGCGTACTGCTCTTCCGTATACTGCACACCCGGCAGTTCGGTCTTGAGCGCTTGCACCCACTGATCGTGATACATCTGATCGGCGGTCCCCGGCGGATCATACGTCGACTGCCAGACGCGCGCGCTCCCCTTTGGTGTCGGATTTGGCGTATTGGCCGGCGAGGTGCCGGCGACGACTGAACCGCTCGGCGCGGAGCCGGCGACCTTGGTTGCCCCGGTCCCTCCGGCGGCTGCGCTGCTGGACGCGGTGGTCGCGGCGGGCGCACTCGTGGCCGCCGACACAACGGGGGTTTGACCGCCGGTGCCGCCTTGCAGGGCGGTCGCCTTCGGCCCGGCCGGGGTGTTCGTGGCGCTACTCCCGCCGCCGCAGGCGGCGAGGAGCGCGGCGGCCGCCGACCCGGCCGCCAGTTTCAACATGCCACGCCGACTAAGGTGCTCTGCCACCGGGGACTCCTCTCCTCATGCCCTCGGTCCAGCCGAGAGGCGCGTGTACGTGCTACCAGGCAAGGACGAATTCGTCTTTTCGAAGACAAGCGAAACGTAACATTTCAGCACACGCATTGTCAAGCAGACGAAGGCGCACGGCGCGTTTTGGTTCGAACGCACATGGGCCGCGCCCACGTCGGCAATGCACGGCGTGTGCTGCGATAAGGTACTCTGAGGTGGGCTCGTCATCGTGTGGCGTATCAAAGGGGGAACGCGCGTGAAAATCACGGCAATCGAGACAATCGCGGTCGATCGCTACCTCTTCGTGCAGGTGCATACCGATGCCGGAATCACCGGGCTGGGCGAATCGGGCGCGTGGGGCTTCCTGGAGGCCTCGGCGGCGGTCGTCGAGACCTTCAAACGCTACCTGATCGGCCAGGACCCACTGCGCATCGAGCACCACTGGCAGTACCTCTACCGCTGGACGCACTTCCGGGGCGCGGCGATCATGGGCGCGCTCTCCGCCATCGACATCGCCCTCTGGGACATCGCGGGCAAGCATCTCGGCGTGCCGTGCTACCAACTGCTCGGCGGCAAGACGCGCGACAAGGCCCGCGTCTACTACCACGTCTTCGGCCAGACGCGCGAGGAACTGGTGCAGGGCTGCATCGACGCGAAGGCGCAGGGCTTCACGGCGGTCGGCCACCTGACACCCTTCACCGACGACCCGCGCGACCAGCCCTATTTCAAGACGCACGCGGCGCGGATGGGCGACGCGATCGAGACGGTGCGCCAGTACCGCGAGGCGGTCGGCGACGCGGTGGATCTCTGCATCGAGATCCACCGCCAACTGACCCCGGCGGAGGCGATCGTGCTGGCGCGCGGCATCGAGCCGTACCACCCCTATTTCTACGAGGACCCGACGCTGCCGGACAACTTCGACGCGATGGCGCTGATCGCGCAGCACATCAGCATCCCGATCGCCACGGGCGAGCGGCTGCACACGATCTACGAGTTCGAGATGCTGCTGGCGCGCGGCGCGGTGCAGTACGTGCGGCCCGATGTCTGCATGTGCGGCGGGCTGACGGGCGCGAAGAAGATCGCCGCGCTGGCGGAGGCGCGGCATGTCGGCGTCGTGCCGCACAATCCGCTCGGCCCGGTGAGCACGGCGGCCTGCATCCAACTCGCCGCCTGCATCCCCAACTTCGCCTTGCAGGAGTATCCGCTCGGCGAGGATCGGCCGCCGAAGAGCGAGATGGTGAAGACGACGGTGCAGCGCGAGGGCGGCTACCTCGTCATCCCCGACGCGCCCGGCATCGGCATCGAACTGGCCGAGGATGCGGCGGAGCGGCACCCGTACAAGCCGCGCACCGTCCTCACCCGCCTGCACGCAGACGGCTCGGTGATGGATCAATGAGAAGGACTGGAAACTGAGGACCGAGGACTGAGACGTCGGTCACTGCGATTCGTCGTTCCGGCAGGTATCAATAGCTGCGAGGATGTTCGCAATGGGCGCCATCAGTGTTTGCTCGCCGATGCGTACGGGATCGAGGACGGTGCAGCCCCAGCGGCGCAACGTCGCGGCGGATTCCTGGGCGCGCGGATGGGCCCAGAGGGGCGTATTGCAGGCGATGGCGACAATCACCGGCGTGCCGCGTCCGATTGCCTCGGCGGCGACGGAGAGGGCGAGGGTATCGGCGACCCCGGCGGCGAGTTTGTTCAGGCTGTTGAAGCCGCACGGCGCGACGAGGACGAGCCCGAACGGCGGCCGGGGGAGGATCGCGGCGTCGAAGTAGCTTTCGACGATTCGGTGCCCCGGCAGGCGACCGAGCGCGCCGCGATCGATCACCCGCGCGGCATTCGGCGTCGGGATAGTCAGTACGGAGCCGAAGCGCGCGGCAAGCCCCGCAACCAGGGCGGGCGCGGCTTCGCCCGCCACCCCCGCGCCGGTGATGAGGAGATAGACCGTGTCGAGTGCGGCCAACGGATCATTCCTTTCGCTCTATCCCCACCAGCGTCCAGTCGGCAATCTCGCGGCAGGTGGCGACCCAGGTGTGCGGGCGCTCGCCGAGCGCGCGCAAGAGCGGTTCGATGGCGCGGACACGCGCGCCGCGCCCCGAGCCGTAGTCGCCACGCGGCCGCACGGCGAGCGTGAAGAGGCCGCCGACCTCGTACGTCGCGTCGAACTCGTCGAGAAACGATTCCGCCACCACGCGCGGCACACGGTGCTTCTCATAGTAGGGCTTATCGGTCCACGGCTCATGGACGGGCAACTCCACGAGCCGGCCGCCCTCGCCAGTCTCGACAATGTAGGGCCGGTCATCGTCGGCGTAGCTGCTGTCGTAACGGTAGCCGCGCGCGGCGAGTATGCGCCGCGTCTCGGTTATCAGTCGTCTGCCCGGAGCGCGGAAGCCGACGGGCTTCTGGCCAAGAGCCGATTGAAAGACCGCCTCGCTCCGCGCCAGAACCGCCTGCTGCACTTCCACCGGCAGGGCGCTGAAATCTTCATGACAGTCACCATACCCGGCGATCTCATGCCCGGCCGACGCGATAGCCTCAATTGCCTGGGGATAACGCTCCATATCCCACGATCCGATGAAGAAGGTCGCGCGGACGGCGTAGCGCGCGAAGAGGGCGAGCAGGTTGTAAGTCCCCACTTGCGCGCCGTACCGGCCATGCGAGTAGCGCCCCCAGAGCGGCAGCGCCATCTCCTGATGCTCGACGCTCTCGCCCTCGAACTCCACCGTGATCGCGGCGGCGGCCTGGACGCCTGCGGGCCAGACGGACGGCTCGTTCATGTACGCCCTCCAATCGGCGCGGCGGGGTCGAGGAAGCCGTGCGCCGGATCGAGGCACCACGCGGCGAGATCGGCCATGCGGCTGAAATGGACGCCGGGGTAGCCCTTGATGTGCGTAATCAGTCGGTCGAGGACGCGGGCGCGGGCGGGCAACCCCGATCCCCTGCCCGCGCGGGAATGGCAGGTGAGGATGAAGTAGCCAGCGCGGTGATAGAGCGCATCAAACTCGCTGATAAAGAGCTCGAGGATTTCCTCAGTGGACATCATGCCGATGCCGTACATATAGGCGTCGTCCAGCGTCGAGGTGATATTGGGAATCTCGACCATCGCGCGCGACGGCTGGCCGCCGACAACGGCGGGGTACGGCCCGTCATAGTCCTTGTCGCTCGAATCGTAGCGGTAGCCGAGGTCGCGCAGGACGGCGAGCGTCCGGGCGCTCTTCTGCCCGCCGGGGCTCCGCCAGCCGAGGGGCGGCGTCCCGGCGATCTCCGTCAGGATGCCGTGCGTTTTGCGCAGCAGCATCTCTTCCTCATCCAGCGATACGTCCCAACTCTCGTGCAGGTAGCCGTGCGCCGCGACCTCGTGCCCCTCGGCGATCACCCGCCGCACGACCTCGGGGCTCTGTTCGGCATCGTAGCCGCCGAAGAAAAACGTCGCGGGGATGCCTTGCCGCGCGAAGAGATCGAGGAAGCGCGGTATCCCCCGCCGTGGCGAGTAGCCGCCGAGCGAATTAACGCCCGCCGGGTCCAGCCCCTTGCCCACCTCATTGCCGGTGGCGTCGGTATCCACCGTGATCAGCACGACGCATCGCGCCCCCTCCGGCCAGTGCATCTCCATCTCCATCTCCCTTTTTGAACCACCGAGACACCGAGAAGGAAATTTCGTCTTTCGCTTTCTTGGTGTTTTGGTGGTTCGCTCTTCCCCGTATTCATCATTTCGTCGCTTCAAGGATGCCGGGGAGACCGGCGATGATGCCGGCGAGCAGGGCGGCGCGGCTGGGAATCGATGCGAGGAGGATATTCTCGCGGCGGCTCGCGCCGCTGCCGCCCTCGGGGCCGAGGCCGTCCAGCGTCGGGACGCCGAGGGCGGCGGTGAAGTTGCCGTCCGACCCGGCGCGCGTGTAATTCCCCTCGAAGGTCAGGCCGAGATCGCGCCCGCACTCTTGGGCGAGGCGCAGGAGGCGCTCGGTGCCTGCCGAGGTCGGGAAGGCGGGGCGAGTGATGCCCCCGGTCATAATTGTGGTGGTGCCCGGCACCGTCGTTTGCGCCGCGATTGCCGTGACGTTCGCGATCAGTGCGTCCGCCTCCGCCGTGCCCGGCGCGCGCAGGTCGATGCTGAGGATGGCCCGATCGGGGATTACCTGGCGAGCGCTGCCCGCCTCGATGATGCCGACATTGACGAGGACGCCGCGCTCCACCTCATTCAGCGCTTCGAGGGCGAGGATTTTGTGCGCCGCCTCGACGATGGCGCTCGCGCCGAGGGGCCGCGACGTTGCGTGCGTCGCCGCTCCCTGAATCTCGAAGGAGACGGCCCCGACCATGCCGCGCCGCGTGACCAGCCCGCCGTTATCGCGCGCCGGTTCCATCACGAGCGCCCAGTCGGCCTGCCGCGCCTCCTGCTCGATCCACGGCCGCCCGCGCGGGCTGCCCAGTTCCTCGTCGCCGGTCATGAAGACGGTCGTCGCGGCGAGCCCGTCCCAGCCCGCCGCCCGGAGCGCCCGGAGCGCGGAGAGGAGGACGACCCAGCCGCCCTTCATATCCCGCGTCCCCGGCCCATAAACGCGGCCGTCCTCTACGCGGAAGGGATTCGTGGCGAGCGACCCGACCGGCCAAACGGTGTCGAGGTGGATCAGCGCCAGCAGCCGCCCGCTGCCGCCACCCGACCGCCGGGCGACCAGATGATCGCCGCAACTCGGCTCCTCGATCCGCTCGATGGTGAAGCCCAACTCGCGGAACGCCTCGCTCACAACGCGACCGACGCGATCAACCTCCGCTTTATCGCGCGAGCCGCTCTCAATCGTCACGTAGCGTTCGAGTTCGGCAATACATGCGTCCTGCTGCGCCTGCACGTCGTCGTAATACCGCTGCACGTTTGTCATCGCCCCTCCCCAGTCCCCGCACGCACGGCGGTCACGACCCGGACGGGACGGTGACGCCCAGCGCCTGCCACGACTGGCGCCCAATCCGGGCGCCATACTTCTGTTTCGAGTGGAAGTCGCCGCCGAGATCGGCCTCGGCGACCATCCGCAGCACCGCCGACTCGCGGAAATGGAGCGAGAAGGTGCGCACATCGCGGAATGCCCGCTCGATCGGCAGGGCGCGGAAGGCGGCGCGCGCCCCGCAGACATCGAAGGCTTTGCTCGTCACCATTAACGCCATCTGCTTGGAGGTGTGGAGGGCGCGCATGGACGCCAACTCCGCCTCGTCGAACCGGCCTTCCTCCCACAGCCAGGCGGCGTACCAGAGCGAGGTGCGCGTCGCCTGGATCGCGGCATCCATCTCGCCGACGGTGAAGGCCACCGTATCGTCGTTCATCAGGAAAGGGCGCTGTTTGAGGTAGGTCGAGGACGAAATCGAAGACGCCCTGCGCCGTGCCGAGGTGGTTGGCGCAGTAGGCGAGGGTGAAGGTGCGCGGGTCGTGCTGAATCCAGTCGCCGGGCTGGCCGAGGACGTTCTCCCACGGCACGAAGACATCATCGAGGACGAGGCTCCAACTGATCGTCGCCCGCATGCCCATCGTGTCCCAGTTATCTTCCAGCGAGACGCCGGGGCTCTCCTTCGGCACGACGAGCGTGGTGTACCCCTCGGCCATGTTCTGCGTCTCGGGGGCCATCACATAGACGACGTAGTAATCGGCGGCGGGCGCCAGCGAGCCGAAGTGCTTGACCGAGGTGAGGCGGAAGCCGCCATCGGTCGCGACCAGTTCGGCCCGGCGGGTGGAGGCATTGAGCAGTCGCGGGTCCGTCTCGCTGCCACATGAGGCGATCAATGCGCCGCGCGCGACGACATCGCCGAGGATGCGCCGCTTCTGCTCGTCATTGCCCAGATGGGCGACGATCCCCGACGCATGGGACTGGATTTGCAGGAGTTGCCCGGTCGATGCATTGCCCGCCGCGATCGTCTCGAGGATCGTGTAGTAGGTCGCGTACCGCTTGCCGCTCCACATGCCGTGCCCGCCCAATTCTTCGGGCACCGTCAGGGTGAGGAACCCCTCATCGCGCAGGCGCGCGAAATCCTCCGCCGGGAAGGCCGCCGCCTCATCGTAGGCGCGGGCGCGCGGCGCGAACTCCGCCGCCAGCGCCTTCGCCCGCTCAATCAACCGCCGATCCTCCGGCGATACCGAGAAGTCCACCAACGACCCCCTCTCCCCTACGCCATTGTGCATATGACTATGATATGTCGCTTCGGACTCATCATAGCCCCGCACCCCACGCCGTCAAGACGCGCGGTGCGGCAAGACTCGCCATGCTATCCTGTGCGCGGTACCGAGTGATCCGCTCAGGGGAGGAGGCAATCGAGGTGTTCACGCCATCCGCAGCCGTTCAGCGCATCGTCGCCCAGTCGCAACGGCCCGCGACGCGGCCTGGGCCGGGCGATATCTCGCTCGCGTCCGGCGACCCGGACTTCGCGACGCCCGACTATATCCGTCGGGCGCTGGTCGAGGCGATTGAGGGCGGGTACACCCATTACGTCGATAATCAGGGCGACCCGCAACTGCGCGCGGCGCTCGCCGAGCAGGCGGCGCGGGTGAGCGGGCACGCGGTCGAACCGGCGCAGGTCGTCGTCACGCACGGCGGCAGCGCCGCGCTCACCGCCGCGCTGCTCGCGACGATCAACCCCGGCGAGCGCGTGCTGCTGCCGGAGCCGACCTACTCGCTCTACGCCGATCTCATCCAGCTAGCCGGCGCGCAGCCTGTCTTCGTCGGTTCGACCGCCGATTTCCATCTCGACCTCGACGCCATCGATGCGGTGGCGGACGGCGCGAGGATGATCGTGCTCTGTCACCCCTGCAACCCGACCGGCGTCGTCTTCCGGCGCGATGAACTGGAAGGGCTCGGACGCATCGCCGCCAGGCACGATCTGCTCGTCCTCTCCGACGAGGCGTACGATCATATCGTCTTCAACGACCGGCCATTCGTCTCCACACTGGCAATCGAGGAACTGCGCGACCGGCTGATCTACTGCCAGACCTTCTCGAAGACCTACGCGATGACGGGCTGGCGCGTCGGCTACCTGATCGCGCCCCTGCCGATCGCCAGTGCCGCCGCGCGGATGCACCGGACGATCAACGGCCCGATGAACGCGGCGGTGCAGCGCGCGGCGCTCGTCGCCGTCACGACCGAGACGGATTGGCCGGAGCGGATGCGGTTGGAGTATCAGGCGCGGCGCGAGTTGGTCTACGAACTGCTCGCGGGCTGCCCCGGCGTCGCGGGCAATGCGCCGGAGGGGACGTTCTACGCCTTCGTCCGCTACGAGGGCGATGTCCCTCCGCAGGAGGTCGTCGCGGCGGCGATGGCGCGCGGCGTCGCCATCCGGGGCGGGACGGAATACGGCCCGAGCGGCCGGAACCACATCCGCATCGCCTTTTCGAGCAGCCGCGCCGATTTGCAAGAGGGCGTGCGCCGCCTCCGCTCGCTCTTCGCGGAGATCAACTGATTGCAAAACCGCCAAGGGTGCGCCGGGAAAACAGCTAACACAGAGGGCACACAGACCACGGAGATGAAACAACAAATATGCCCGCTCTGTGCCCTCTGTGCTTCGTTCCTCTTCCATTCTTGACCCCCTCGTTGGCTGGCGGTTCGTTAGATTGAGGAGAGATGACGTGGCAGAACGGACGCGCATCGACAGCCGGGTGATCGTGGCCTATCAGGAGGGCGAGCATCGCATCCTGGAGAACGGGTGCATCGTCATCGAGGGCAACGAGATTATCCATGTGGGCCGGACCTTCGGCGGGCAGGTGGACCACGTTATCGACGCGCGCGACCAGATCGTCACGCCGGGGTTCATCAACACGCACACGCATCTGAGCGAGTCGCCGCTCGACAAATCGTTCGTCGAGGATCGCGGGCGGCGGCAGTTCTCGATGTCCGGCCTCGCCGAGATGCTGCCGGTGCGCTCGGCGGCGATTGATGAGGCGGCACGCCACGCCTCGATCGACTACTCGATGGCCGAACTGATCCGCACGGGGACGACGACGGTGATGGAGATCGGCGGCCAGGGCGACTACACCGCCGATGCCGCCGCGCGCAGCGGGATGCGCGCCTACATCGCCAACGGCTACCGCTCCGGTCGCTGGCTGACGCGCGACGGCAAGAAGATGGAATACGAATGGGATGAGGAAGCGGGAAAAACGGGCTTCCGGCGGGCGGTGGAGTTCATCGAGCGCGTCGATGGCACGGCGAATGGCCGCGTCAGGGGCTTCCTCTCGCCCGCGCAGGTGGACACCTGCACCGAGGAACTCCTGCGCATGAGCCGGGAGGCGTCCGACCGGATGCGGTGCCGCTCGCGCTGCACACGAGCCAATCGGTCTTCGAGTTCGATGAGATCGTCCAGCGCCACGGCATGACGCCCGTCGAGTGGCTGGAGTCGATCGATTTCCTCAGCGAGTGGAACATCCTCGGCCACGTCATCTTCATCGCGGGATTCAGTTGGGTGCAGTACGGCGGCGACGATCTCTCGATCCTCGCCCGCCACGGCGCGTCGGTCGCCCACAATGTCTGGGTCTTCGCGCGGCGCGGCATCGCGATGGAATCGTTCCCGCGCTATGTGGATGCGGGCGTCAACATGTGCCTCGGCACCGACACCGCCCCGCAGTCGATGATCGAGGGGTTACGCTGGACGGCGGTAATCGGCAAGATCATGGCGCGCGACACGCAGAAGGCGACCGCCGGCGATGTCTTCAACGCGGCCACGCTGAATGCCGCCAAGATGCTGCACCGCGACGACCTCGGCCGGATCGCCCCCGGCGCGAAGGCGGACCTGCTCTTCTGGCGCGCCGACTCGCTCTTCATGGCCCCGGTGCGCGACCCGATCAAGAATATCGTCTACAGCGCCGAGGCGGAGGACCTGCGCTCCGTGATGATCGACGGCGCGTGGGTGATGCGCGACGGCACGGTGCTGAACATCGACGAGCGCGCCGTTATCGCCAATCTTCAGAGCGCCGGCGAGCGGATGTGGGACCGCATTGGCCCCGGCGACTGGGCGCAGCGGACCATCGAAGAATTGGCGCCGCAGACGTTCAGCGCCTTCAAGGGGTAAGCAACGCCACATGCACCACTGTGGCGATGTGCAGTTCGCCGGTGAGATTGCAGGCTCCCAATGCCTACAGGGATGTGCGGGGCGAAAGCTTCGCAATGCTCTGTCTCGCATATCCCTATAGGCATTGGTGGGAAAGAATATGCCGGGGGTAGGGCAATCTACTGCGTGCCGGGGCCGAAGGTCAGTCCGTACTCCTGAATCAATTGCGGCACGCTGGCAAGATCCACCTCCACTCCATAATGGGCGGCGCCTGTGACCATCATCTCGGGGTCGGGCGGGCCTGTGGCGATGGCGGGATCGGTCATCTCCGCGAAGAACTGCTCGAACCCCGCCGGCGAGATGATCTCGAGGATCCGTGCCGGCACGTCCCCCGCATTCCAGAAGGTGTGCCATTGCCCGCGCGGCTTGAAGATCAGATCACCGGGTTCCCCGTAGACGACCTCCCCGCCGAGCAGCGCCCCTACCCGGCCCTCCAGCACGAAGCTATACTCGTCCTCGCGGCTGTGGCGGTGGAGCGGCGCCGCCAGCCCGTGCGGCACCATCGGGTGCTCGACCAGGGAGAAGCCGCCGCCCGACTCGTCACCGCCGACCATGAAGCGCACGCCGATCGACCCGAGCGAGCCGAGCTTACCGTCGCGGGGACCAAGAACCTTCGCCGCCGTCGTTGCCATAGGAGTCTCCTTTCACTAAACAACACGTTCGCTTATAATACAATGGATGAACACGATGTCAAGTGAAAAGCGCAAATACGAATTGAATGTGCGGGGTGAACGTCAGCGGGAGACCCGCCGCCGCATCATCGAGGCGACAGCCGCGCTGCACAGGGAGATCGGGCCGGCCCGCACGACGGTCGCCGAGATCGCCCGACGGGCCAGTGTACAGCGGCTAACCGTCTATACCCATTTCCCCACTGAGGAGGATCTGATCGCGGCCTGCCAGGAGCACTATTACACCCTACAGCCGCCGCCGGACCTTGCGGCCGCAATGGCTCTCGCCGAACCTGGCGATCGGCTCCGCGCCGTTCTTGCCCTGCTATATGGATGGTATCGGCGGACGGAGGCGGGGTTCACCCCGGTGCTGCGGGACCGGGGCGCCGTACCGGCGCTCGATCAGGTGCTCGCGCGCGTCGTCGACGCGCCGCAGGCCGAACTCGCCGCCGGTCTCGCCGCCGGCTTCGGGCTCGATGGGATGCGCGGCGAGCGTCTGCGGGCGGTGATTCGCCTGGCCCTCGACTTCTGGACATGGTGGCGGCTGACGGAAGAGGGGCTCGACGATGCAGCGGCGATGGACGTGATGAGCGAGGCCGTCGCTGCACTCGTTGTGCCAGCGCAGCACGAACGGCGACCTCGATGACCGATTCGGCAGGCGAGACCGCGCCGGTGTCGCTTACGGGCACGACGGCGCAGGGAACACACTCCGGGCAACAGCGAGGTGGAGCGTTCCTGCCCGTGTGTCTCGTTATAGCACCTGCCGCGCATCCTTCCCGGAGTGCGTGCCGCCCGCGTTCATGGCGAGATTGCCGCCGTCCATAGCGATGATGCTGCCGGTGATGAATGACGATGCGTCCGAGCCGAGGAAGAGGGCGAGCCCCTTGATGTCATCCGGCACGCCCAGTCTGCCGATCGGGATGCCGGTGAGGAAGTTCTCGCGCAGCCCCGGCGTGGCGTCCATGCGCTCGTCGAATTTCGGGTTGGTGATCTGGGCGGGCGCGATGGCGTTGACCCGCACGCCGCGCCCCGACCACTCGGTGCTCAACTCGCGCGTCATCTGGACGACACCGCCCATCGCCACGCTGTAGGCGAAGTTGCCGCGACCGAGCGCGGTGATGCCGCCGATCGAGGCCATGTTGATGATGCTCCCCTTCCCGGCGCGCAACATCCGCCGCCCGCCCTCCTGGCAGGAGCAGAACTTGCCGACCAGCGCCCCCTGGATGACCTCCTGGAATTTCTCGATCGGCAAGTCTTCCGGGTGATAGAGGTGGTTGTTGCCGGGGATATTGGCGAGCACGTCGATGCGGCCGAATTCGCGGTCGAGCCGCTCGTACATGCCGCGAATCTGGTCAATGTCGGAGACATCGCAGACGACCGGGACGGCCCGCCGCCCTAATGCCTCGATTTCGCCCGCCGTATTCTCCAGCGTATCCGCGCGATAGTCGCAGATCAGCAGGTCCGCCCCGGCCTCCGCGAAGGCGAGCGCGGTGGCGCGCCCCATGTTCTGCCCCGCCCCGGAGACCAGCGCGACACGCCCCGTCAGGTCAAATAGTTCCAGAACCATCCCAACCCTCCCTACGCTTCCGATGCCGTGGTATTTCCCCGGCGAAAACGCATCTCAGTCCAGGGCGTACTAGGAAGAAATCCCGGTGGTAGCAGGCTTTCCAGCCTGCCTTCCCGCTCTGAGAGGCAGGCTGGAAAGCCTGCTACCACCAAGAAAGTACCCCATCCGCTCGATCCCCGTTCAGTCCTCAGTCCTCGGTATGATCCGGCTGCCCATCGTCACCGCCGCTGCGGGCGTGCCATTGGTGGTGACGAAGCGGGTGTACACCTCGCCCGTCTCGGTTTTCAGGACGAAGGCGTGCTCTCCGACCGGGCGCGCGGCGATCCGCCTGCCCTCGAAGACGTAGACGAGCGCGCCATCCTCGGCGCTGACGATGATCTGCTGCCCTTCGCCACCGCGGTAGGCGCCGGTGTAGCGCGGCAGGAGATCGGCCGGGCATGGCGTATCCTCGTACTCCTCGATCGTTGCGTCCACCGGCAGACCGAGCGTGCGGTTCAGAGCGGCGAGCGTCACCGTGGCGACCGGGATGCCGGCGAGACCGGCAATCGCCGCGCCCGTGAACCCCATCGCGGGCACGGCGATCACTTCCGCCGAAATGCCCTTGCGCCCGCCGCCGTGCTTGACCAGTTTCCGCCCATGATAGTCGGGGATCACGCCGAGGCCGTAGCCGTAGGAGGAACCGGGGCTGCTGCGCGGTGCGAATGGCGTCGTCATCCGCGCGATCCCTTCCGCCGAGAGCAGCCGGGCGTCGCCGGTCATGCCGCCGGTGCGGTAGATGTCCAGGTAGCGGAGCAGATCGCGGACGGTCGAATTGAGCCCTCCCGCCGGTGACCAGACGGACGAATAGAGCCAGTTCGGCGCGGCGTAAACTTCCCGCTTCCCGTCGGTTTGCCGCGCGGCGTGAAACGTAATCACATCATCGAAGGTGCGGAGGGTCGCCACGTCGTAGGTGCTGCGGGTCATGCCCGCCGGGTCGAGGATGTGCCGCTGCACATATGGCTCGTACCCCTCTCCGCTCACCCGCTCGACAATCGCGCCGAGCAGGGCAAACCCCTCATTGCAGTAACTGAACTGCGCGCCGGGCCGCCCGAGCAGCGCATAGCCGCCCTCGGCGAGGTAGTCCATCAGGTCTTCATAGGTGTCGATAGGAGCGTGATCGGCGGACCAGGCAGGCTTGCTCCCGGCGGCGGGGTCGCCCGCCATCGAGCGCGCGAAGGCGAGAAAGCGGGAGGGTAGCGGCGGTAGCCCAGACGTATGCGTCAGGAAATGGTGCAGCGTGATCGCCTGCGTCGCCGCCGGGTCCGGCGTGCGGAACTCGGGCAGGTAGCGCGTCACGGGGTCGTCGACCGAGAGCCTGCCCGCCTCGTGCAGTTGCATAATCGCCAGCGCCGTGAACGACTTCGTCACCGAGGCGACACCGAAGACGGTATCCGGCGTGACGGGCGCCTCCGCGCCGATCTCGCGCGTCCCGAACCCCTCCGCGTATACCTCCGCCCCGTCCCGCGCCACCGCGACCGCGAGACCGGGCACGTCATGCCTCGCCATCATCCCCCGCGTGAATGCCTGAACCTCCGTTACCCATACTGGCGATGTCACCCTGCAATCCTTTCAAAGAAGGGGATTAACCACAGAGGCACAGAGAACACAGAGGAACGCGAGAAAGTTCTGATTTTTTTCCTCTTCTTTTCTCTGTGTTCTCTGTGCCTCTGTGGTTCAAACATCTCTTAGAACTTCACCGAGCCGAGACCCTTGAGGTGGAGGATTTGGCGTGCTTCGTCGGGGGTGGCGGGTTCCAGGCTCAGTTCGCGGATGATGCGGGCCATCTTCTCGACTTGCTCGCCGTTGCTGCGTCGCCAGTTGGCCCTTGTTGAGGTAGACATTGTCCTCCAGCCCGACGCGGACATTGCCGCCCATCGCCAGCGCGGCGACGCCGATCGGGAACTGGAACCGCCCCGCCGCCGCGACCGACCACTCGAACTCGCCGAGCAGGAGCCGCGCCTGGTTGTAGAGCAGCACGAGGTTCTCGACCGTCGCGGGCAGGCCGCCGAGGATGCCGAGCACGAACTGGATGTAGACGGGCCGCTTGAGCGCCCCGGCGTTAATCATGAAGGCGGCGTTGTTCACCATGCCCGCGTCGTAGACTTCCAGTTCCGGCCGGGTGCCCTGCTCGTTCATCGTTTCGAGGAAGTAGCGCATGCTCTTGAAGGTGTTGGCGAAGATGTTGTCCTCGGTTCGTTGCGAGGAACGGCTGCTCCCAATCGTTCTGATAATCCTTGATGCGACTCCGCGAGCGGGGCGAGCGAGAAGTTCATCGAGCCCATGTTGCAGGAGGCGAGTTCGGGCGAGAGTTCCCGCACGACGCCGACGCGCTCCTCGTGCGTCATCCCCGGCGCGCCGCCCGTCGTCGTGCAGAGGACGATGTTCGACCGCTGCTTCACCCGCTCGGCGACATCGCGGAAGAGCTCCATGCTGGGGACTGGCCGTCCGTTCTCCGGGTCGCGCACATGGATATGCGCGACCGCCGCGCCCGCCTCACCCGCCCGCACGCACTCGTCCACGATCTGATCCGGCGTGATCGGCAAGTAGGGCGACTGCGACGGCACATGCACCCCGCCCGTGATCGCCGCCGTGATAATCACCTTCCCTGGCATCGGCATCCGCGCTCACTCCTCTCTACGCTACCTGATAATGTGAACCACAGAGGACACAGAGATCACAGAGAGGGACGGAGAAGGATTAGCCTTGTCACCTCTTTGAATCTCCTCTGCGTCCTCTGTGCCTCTGTGGTTCAGATCCCTTCCGAGTGCAGGAACGGATAACGATAGTCGGTCGCGGGGACGAAGGTCTCCTTGATGGCGCGCGGGCTGACCCAGCGGATGAGGTTCCACATCGAGCCCGCCTTGTCGTTCGTGCCCGAGGCGCGCGCCCCGCCGAAGGGCTGCTGCCCGACGACCGCGCCCGTCGGCTTGTCGTTGATATAGAAGTTGCCCGCCGCGTGGCGCAGTGCCCCCTCCGCCTCGATGATCGCCGCGCGATCCCGCGCGAAGACCGATCCGGTCAGGCCATACTTGCTGGTGCGGTCGATCGCCCGCAGCATCTCGGCGTATTCCGCATCCGGGTAGACATAGGCGGTGACGATCGGGCCGAAGAGTTCGTCGTGCAAGCAGCGGGAAGTCGAGATTCTCGGTGAGGATGACCGTCGGCTGGACGAAATACCCCTCGCTGTCGTCCGTCTCGCCGCCGATGATGACCGAGGATTGCGGGTCGGACTGCGCCAAGGCGATCGCGTCGCGGTGCGTCTCCCAGGCGTTCCGGTCGATCACCGCGCCCATGAAGTTGCCGTAATCCGCGATGTCGCCCATCTGTGATCGTCGCGATCTCCGCCGCCAGTTGCTCGCGCAAGGCGGGCCAGAGGCTTCCGCGGCACGAAGATGCGCGAGGCCGCCGAGCATTTCTGCCCCTGATACTCGAAACCGCCGCGCACGATGGCGGTCGTCAGCGCCGGGACGTCCGCGCTCGGGTGGGCGATGATGAAGTTCTTGCCGCCCGTCTCGCCGACGACGCGCGGGTAGTTGCGGTAGCCGCCGATATTCGCGCCGATCTGCCGCCACATCTGCTGGAAGACGGGCGTCGAGCCGGTGAAGTGGACGCCCGCGAGGTCCGGGTGGCCGAGGGCCGCGTCGCCGACCGTGCCGCCGGAGCCGTAGACGAGGTTGATGACGCCATCGGGCAGCCCCGCCGCGCGGAAGATCTCCATCAGGAAGTGCGCGGAGTACATCGCGGTGGAGGCGGGTTTCCAGACGACGGTGTTGCCCATCAGCGCGACGGAGGACGGCAGATTGCCGGCGATCGAGGTGAAGTTGAAGGGCGTCACGGCGAAGACAAACCCCTCCAGCGGGCGATACTCGAGGCGGTTCCAGACGCCCGCCGAGGAGATCGGCTGCTCCTCGTAGATGCGCAGCATGTACTCGACATTGAAGCGCCAGAAGTCGATCAGCTCCGCCGCCGCGTCGATCTCCGCCTGATGCGCCGTCTTCGATTGGCCGAGCATCGTCGCGGCGTTCAGCGTCTCCCGCCACGGCCCGGCGAGGAGGTCCGCCGCGCGCAGGATGACCGCCGCCCGCTCCCACCACGGCCAGCGCGCCCAGGTCTGGCACGCCTCACGCGCCGCGTGGATCGCCGCCGTCACCTCCGCCGCGCCGCCCTGATGGACGTCGGCGAGCACATGCGCGTGGCGATGCGGCATGATCGCCTGCTTGGTCGTGCCGGTGCGTATCTCCTCGCCGCCGATGACGAGCGGGATCTCGATGCGCTGCCCCGCCATCTCGCGCAGTTTCGTCGTCAATGCCTGCCGCTCCGGCGAACCGGGCGCGTAATTCTTCACCGGCTCGTTGACCGCCGCAGGCGGGCGGAACGAAGCCGCCTCGGTCGTCGGGATTGTGGCGGTATCGGGCATCGCAATCACTCCTTTTCATCGTCGGGCCGCTCGTCACCCCGGTGAAGAGCGTCGTCCGTGCAAGTGCCGCCATTGTCGCACGACCGCCGGGTGCGCGACACCTTAAGCATTGGCCTCTCTCACGATCAGCCTGTTTTCAGGAAACGCTCAGGCTCGCCTTAGATTGATCGACTATTCTCAGTGTAGACGCAGTGCGTCGATAGAAATTCGTAATGCAACGAAAGGGGTCCGTTCGTATGCGTCTCAAACGTCTTCTTGGCTGGGCGGTTGCGCTCGCCTTGATTCTCACCCTCACCCTCACGCACACCGTCAATATCTCCGTCGGCCACGGGCCTTCGGCCGCCGCCGCGCCCGTCGCGACCGCCGGCGGCAGCGGGATCGACGCCGAGCAGATCGCGGCGCAGGTCGATCCCGCCGTCGTCACGGTCATCAACAACCAAGCGGCGAAGACGACGCGCCGCACCGGGCGCGGCAACACCCCGGTGATCCCCGGTAGCGGTAGCGGTAGCGGTAGCGGCAATGGCTCCGGCAGTACCGGTAGCGGCAGCGCCGTGCCGACCGGCCTCGGCAGCGGCGTGATCTTCGATAATCAGGGCGACATCCTCACCAACAACCATGTGGTCGAGGGCGCGACCTCACTCAGCGTCCAGTTCGCCGATGGCACGCAGGTCGACGCACGCTCGTCGGGCGCGATCCCTCGCAGGACATCGCGGTCGTGAAGATCGACGCGACGAAGGCGCCCGCCATCGCCACAGCTCGGCGACTCCAATACCGTCAAGCCCGGCGAGCCGGTCGTCGCGCTCGGCAGCCCCGAGACGCTGGCGAACACCGTCACGGCGGGCATCGTCTCCGGCCTCAACCGGCAGATCGACACCTACTCCGGCTTGATCCAGACGGACGCGGCGATCAACCCCGGCAATAGCGGCGGCCCGCTCGTCAATGCGCAGGGGCAGGTCATCGGCCTCAATACCCTCGGGCTCGCCTCGCAGGGGGACCAGGGCCTGAACTTCGCCATCCCGATCAACACAGCGAAGGCGGCGGCGCAGACGCTGATGAGCAAGGGCAACGGCGCGGTCGTGAGCACGAAGGCATACCTCGGCGTCAGCGTGGACGGCCTGAACACGACCAAGGGCGCGGCGGTCAGCACGGTCCAGCCCGGCACCCCCGCTGAGAAGGCGGGCGTGAAGGCGGGCGACGTAATCACCGCCGTCAACGGCACGACCCTCAACGGCACCACGACGCTCGGCACGATGCTGGGCACGCTCAAGCCGGGCGATACGGTGACGCTGACGGTGGACCGCAACGGCCAGACGCAGACGCTCACCGCGACGCTCGCCGAGTTCCCCGCGAGCACCGCGTCCAATAGCACTCCCTAATCGCTCATCCCTTCCTCCTCTTCCCCGGCCCGGCAGCAATGCCGGGCCTTTTCATCTGTTTGTCAGCGCCGCTCGCCGATTCGCTATGATCGCACGCTGAGAAGGAGGGGCCGCGCGGCCCCTCCTTCTCAGCGTGCGATGCGTATTCGATTACGGGGTGACGGCGCCTGGCTGATCGGGCGTGCCATCCTCGACCTGCGAGCCGGCGCCGTCCTGCACATTGTCCGTGTCCGATCCGGTCGCGCTATCTGCCGTGCCTGTCGTGCCCGTGTCCGGGCCGTCCGCCGTCTCCGTGTCCGCCTGCGCGGGTTGCACGATGGCGGGCGGCGTCGTCGCGGGTGGCGATGCCGCATGGACGGCGGCGACACCGCCCAGCGTGCTGAGCATGAGGGTCAACCCCCCGAGGCTGGCAGCCAACTTCCGACGTGTGATCATCTGAGACTCCTTGTCATTTCCGATCGCGTCCGCGACGCGACCA
Source organism: uncultured Chloroflexia bacterium (assembly GCA_963847195.1). Classification (GTDB taxonomy): domain Bacteria; phylum Chloroflexota; class Chloroflexia; order Thermomicrobiales; family JALYUS01; genus JALYUS01. The sequence goes on from CAWJZC010000010.1 coordinate 643,092, forward strand.
CTGTACGATGCGGTTGGACGGGCAGGATCTGCAGCTCCGTCATCGTCCACGGCCTCACTATGCTCCACCGCCCTGAAATCGCCGTGAACCGGGCATGAACTCGCTTCATCCAGAAGATCACCGGCTATCGCGCGGCGGTTGCGATTCCACGACCGCTGGCGCTAATGCTGCGGCGCGGAACGCCAGCGGCAACGTGAGTGTGAATGTGCTCCCTTCACCGGCGGCGCTCGTGACGCTGATCGCGCCGCCGTGACGGTGCGCGATGGCCTGGGCGATGGCGAGGCCAAGCCCGGTCCCGCCCGCCGCCCGATTGCGGCCCGGATCGGCGCGATAGAAGCGATCGAAGAGGTGCGGGAGCGCGCTGGCCGCAATGCCCGGCCCGGTATCCGCGACCGCCAGTGCCACCGTCCCACCATCGCGCCGTACCGTCACGGTGATCGCGCCCTGCCGGGAGGTGTAGCGGATCGCGTTCTCCACGATGTTGCGGGCGAGGCGCTCCAGATCATCCGCGCCGCCCCGGACGGGCGCTGGCGCGGTATGCAGCGCGATGGTCTGCCCCCGCGCATCCGCGAGCGGCCGCAGTTGCTCGATGACGGCGCTCGCCACGTCCGCGAGGTCGATGACGGTCGGCGGTATGGGTGGGGTCGTATCGTCGCGTGCGAGCAGCAACAGGTCCGCAACTAATGCTTGCATGTGCGTCACCTCGTCGCGGACCCCGGCGAGCGTCTCGCGATATTCCTCGGGCGTGCGCTCGTGCCGCAGCGTGACGTCTACCTCCCCGCCCATGATCGTCAGCGGCGTGCGCAGTTCGTGGGAGGCGTCGGCGGTGAACTGGCGCTGGCGGGTGAATGCAGCCTCCAGCCGGGCGATCAGTGCGTTCAATGTCCGGGCGAGCCGCCCAATTTCATCGCCGGTCGGTGGTTCGGGGAGGCGCTCGTGCAGCCCGGTGGCCTCGATTGCTCGGGCAGCGCGGGTGATGCGGTCTACCGGGGCGAGCGCGCGACCGGCGAGGAAGAGACCGCCGCCGCTGGCGATGAGCAGCATCGAGCGGTGTCAGCGTCGCGAGGATCACGAGCAGGGTGGCAGCGTCTCGCGGATGTCGTCTTCGGATAGGCCGGTTTGCACGACGCCACCCGCGCCCGACGGGAGGGGCATGCGTGAGGACGCGCAGATGAATCCCCCCGGTGGTGACGGAGCGGATCGTCGTCGTACCCTGCCGGGCCGCCGCGACATCGCCGGGAAGGGCGGGAACGGCGTTCGGGGCGACGGTGTCGCTGACCAGCGTGCAGGTCGCGTCGCAGAGGCGGACGAACTGCTCGCCCTGATTGCGATCGGAGGGGATGAGCGCGCCATCGAGCCGAAGGATGCCGTTGTCGCGCGTGACCGCCCCCGCGATGAAATCGGCCCGGTTGCGCAGGGTATCGTCGAGGCTGTCGCGGAGGGAGATGTTGAGACGCACGGCGAGGATGACGCTGAACGCGAGCAGGATAACGGCGAGCAGCGCGACATACCAGAGTGTCAGCCGCAGGCGCAGCGAGCGCCAGGGGAAGGAGGTGCGCCGCCTGCCCACTTACCCGCCGTTGCCGATGGCGAGCCGGTAGCCGACGTTGCGTACGGTGTGGATCAGTTTAACCGCATGGTCGTCGTCCAGTTTGCGCCGCAATGCGCGGATATGGACATCGATGACGTTGCTCGCGTTGTCGAACTCGTAATCCCAGACGTGCTCGGCGATCATCATCCGCGTCAGCGCCCGGTTTTCGTTGCGCATCATATATTCGAGGATTTGATACTCTTTGTTCGCGAGCGTGATGATCGTGCCCGCACGCGTCACGACGTGCATCGCCGGGTCGAGCGTCAGGTCGGCGATCTGGAGCACGAGCGAACGCGTGCCCGGCTCGCGGCGCAAGAGTGCACGGATGCGGGCGAGCAGTTCGCTGAAGGCAAAGGGCTTGGTGAGGTAATCGTCCGCGCCCGCGTCGAGGCCGGTCACGCGATCCTCGATCGCATCCCGCGCCGTCAGCATCAGAATCGGCGTGTGGACGCCGCGACGACGCAGCGCGCGGCAGACTTCGATGCCGGACTGTCCTGGGAGCAGCACATCGAGGAGGATGAGGTCATACGGGGCGACGGCGTGCCAGTCCAGCGCCTCATCGCCGTCGTACGCGACATCAACCGCGTAGCCTTCCTCCACCAATCCTCGTTTGAGGAACGCGGCGATCCGATGTTCATCCTCCACAACCAGAATACGCACGTACGCCGCTCCTTCTGATCTACTCCGTGAGCATATGACCGGAAAATGAAGTTTTGATGAAGCCTTTCCTTCATCCCGACTTCATCTCCGCAGTCAATACTGCCTGCGGAGGGCGATAGGCAGTCCGCCCGCGAAAGAAAGGTTCGGCCATGCAACGAGCACGAGGAATCGGTATCACTGTCGCGCTATCCATGATCGGGGCGTTCCTGCTCGCCGGATGCGGCGGCACAAGCGCCACGGCGCCGCCGCCACCGACGCCAGCCGCAGCGACCGCGGCGACCGCGCAGGCTTCCGTACCAGCGGCGTCAGCGACGACACAATCATCGGCGGCATCGGCATCCGCCGCAACGCAGGCGCCGGCGGCGGGCGTGGAAACACCGATCTCACCCGAGAATAATCCACCGGGGGACATCCCGGACAATCAGGTCTTCGTCTCCTTCGCGTCAGCCGCCGGCGGTTACAAACTCGATGTACCGGAGGGGTGGGCCCGCACCGCGAACGGCGCGAATGCCACCTTCACCGACAATAAGTTCAATACGGTGGCGGTGGATGTGACGAACGCACCCGCCGCGCAAACGGTGGAGAGCGTCCGCAGCGGCGTCGTGCCGATGCTGGAGCAGTCCGGTCGCGCGGTGCAGGTGCAGAAGGTCGAGCAGATGTCACTGCCGGGCGGTGCGGCGGTGCGGGTGACCTATACCGCCAACTCCGACCCCAACGCGGTGACCGGCAAGCAGATTCGCCTCGAGAATGAGCGGTACATCTTTTTCAAGAACGGCAAGGAGGCGATGCTCACGCTCTCCGCGCCACAAGGGTCGGACAACGTCGATCAGTGGCAGCGGATGGCGAAGAGTTTCACATGGACGGCCTGACGACCGTTCTTGAAGCCTTCGATCTCTATCGCTTTTATCACGCGGGCGAGGAGGAGACACTCGCCCTGCGCGGCGTCAGTATGCGCCTCGACGCGGGCGAGATGGTCGCCGTGATGGGGCCGTCCGGCAGCGGGAAATCGACGCTGCTCGCCTGCCTCGCGGGCTTGGACGAGCCGGACGGCGGGCATGTGGAAGTGATGCGGCAGCGCCTGACGCGGCGGCCGGAGGCCGAGCGCGCCGCGTTACGCGCCGCGCACATCGGCATCCTGCTGCAAGCGGGCAACCTTTTCGATCATCTCTCCATCGAGAATAACGCCCGCGTGCAGATGCGCCTCGCCCGCAACTACGAGGAGCGACGGCTGGACGGACTACTCGCGTCGGTCGGCCTGACGGGACGGCGCCACGCCCTCCCCGCGCAACTCTCCGGCGGCGAGGCGGCGCGGGCCGGGTTGGCGGTGGCGCTCGCCGCCGCGCCGCCGGTGCTCCTCGCGGACGAGCCGACGGGCGAGGTGGACGCCGAAACCGAGGAGGAAATCCTCCGCCTTTTCGCCCGGCGTGGCAGAGACGGGGGCGCGACACTGATCGTCACGCATAGCGAGGCGCTGGCGGCACACGCCGACCGGATCGTGCGCCTGCGGGATGGGAGAGTGAGCGATGCCTGACACGCTCGTTGCCGCGCGAGACCTCGAACGCGCCTACGCACATGGCAGCACGACCGAAATCGCGCTCGCTTCGGCGACCTGCACGGTCCATGCTGGCGACCGCATCGCCGTCGTCGGGCCATCGGGGAGCGGCAAGTCCACCTTGCTGCACCTCCTGGGCGGGCTCGACCGGCCGACGCGCGGAGAGATCGCCTGGCCCGCCCTCGGCAACCGCGAGACCTTGCGGCCGCGGCACATCGCGTTCGTCTTCCAGACACCGAGCCTGCTCCCGTCGCTCACGGCGGTCGAGAATGTCGCGCTGCCGCTCCTCCTCGGCCAGATGCCACCCGATGAGGCGCGACGCGCGGCGATGGACGCCCTCGCGCGGATCGAACTGGCCGGGATCGCCGAAAAATTGCCCGAGGAGCTCTCTGGCGGGCAGATGCAGCGCGTCGGCGTCGCGCGGGCATTCGCCTACCACCCCCGGCTCATCCTGGCGGACGAACCGACCGGGCAACTCGATGGCGCGACCGCCTACCATCTGCTGGAGACGCTGCTTGGCGCACTCGCGGCCACCGATACGGCGCTGGTGATCGCGACGCACGATCCGCGCATCGCCGCGCGCATGGAGACGACCTGGCATATCCAACACGGAAGACTGGAAGGCAGGACCGATGCTCGCGCTGCTCTGGCTTAGCGGAACAGTCCGTCACCGGTTCGCCCGGCTCGCGGGGGTGATGCTCGGCGTGGCGCTCGCCGTCGCGCTGCTCGCGTCAATCGGCGCATTCATCGTGTCGAGCGCCGCGACGATGACGCAGCGGGCGATTGCCGATGTGCCGGTGGACTGGCAAATCCAACTGACGCCCGGCGCGGACGTGCAAGCGGTCACGGCGGCGGTTGGCGCGGCGACGCCGTATACGGACCTGCAGGCGGTCGGGTACGCCACGGTCGCGGGCCTCTCCGCCAACAGCGGCGGGACGACGCAGGTGACGGGGGCGGGTAAAGCGCTGGGCATCAGCGACCAGTATGCGGCGCTCTTCCCGAGCGAGTTGCGGCTCCTGACCGGCTCGCTCGGCGGCGTCCTCGTCGCCCAGCAGACCGCCGCCAATCTCCATGTGCGCCTCGGCGACACGGTGATGGTCGAGCGTGTGGGGCTGCCCGCAGTCGCCGTGACGGTCGGCGGCGTGGTCGATCTCCCGAACGCCGATTCGCTCTTCCAGGCGGTGGGCATCCCGGCCGGCGCCGCGCCGCAAGCGCCGCCCGACAATGTGCTCGTGCTCCCCGCGGCGCAGTGGCATCAATTCTTCGACCCGCAGGCGAGCGCGCGGCCCGACTCGGTGCGGACGCAACTGCACATCCGCCTCGCGCATCATCTGCCCGCCGATCCGAGCGCCGCGTATGTCGCCGTGCAGCAACTCGCCCACAACGTGGAGGCGCGCATCGCCGGGAGCGGCATTGTCGGTGACAATCTCGCCGCCCGCCTCGGTGGGGCGCGGGCGGACGCGCTCTACGCGCGCGTGCTCTTCGTCTTCCTCGGCTTGCCGGGCGTTATCCTCGCCATGCTGCTGACTTTCACTGTAACGACGGCGGGCGCGCAACGCCGCCGCCAGGAGCAGGCGCTCCTCCGCACGCGCGGCGCGTCGCTCTCCGCGGTGCTGCGCCTTGAGAGTCTGGAGGCGGTGATCATCGCCATCGGTGGCGTCGTATGCGGCCTCGTGCTCGCCGTCGTCGCCGCGAAGACCGCCGCGCCCGCCACCGTGCTGACGAGCGCGGCAAGCCTCACCTGGATGGGCATCGCGGCCATGCTCGGCGTCGCCCTCGCCGTCGGCGCGGTCATGTACCCCGCATGGACGGATGCGCGGCGCTCCACCGTCGCGGCGGCACGGGCGGCGATCGGTCACGGGCACCGACCGCTCTGGCAGCGCGTCTATCTGGATGTTCTCCTGCTCATCGGGTCCGCCGTCGCCTTCTGGCAATCGGCGAGTTCCGGCTATCAAGTCGTGCTGGCCCCCGAGGGCGTCAGTCAGACGGCGGTTTCCTATCAGACCTTTATCGCGCCCGTCTGCCTCTGGCTCGGCGTCGGGTTGCTGACGATGCGGGTCTGGTCGCTCGGCCTCCGACGCGGGCGGCCCGTCGTCTCCGGATTGCTCCGCCCGCTCGCGCGCGGGCTTTCCGGTGTCGTCTCTGCGTCCCTGGGGAGGCAATATGCACTGATGACGCGCGGTGTCGTCCTCGTGGCGCTTGCCTTCGCCTTCGCGGTCGCCACGGCGGTCTTCAATACGACCTACAACGCCCAAGCGCGCGTTGATGCCACCTTGACCAATGGCGCGGACGTGACGGTCACCGGCACGACGGCATCGCCGCCCGGCGCGCTCCTCGCGCAGTTGCGGGCGCTGCCGGGCGTCAACGCGGCGCAGTCGATGCAGCACCGCTATGCGTACGTCGGCAACGACGTGCAAGACCTGTACGGCATCGACCCGGCGACGATTGGCCAGGCAACGACGATGGCGAACGCCTACTTCGCGAACAACGACGCGCGCGCCACGCTCGCGGCGCTGGCCGCCCATCCCGACGGCGTGCTCGTCTCCGATGAGACGGTGCGCGATTATCAGTTGCAGCCCGGCGACCCGATCAATCTCCGCTTGCAGAGCGGGAGCGACCAGCAATACCGCGTCGTGCCGTTCCACTTCATCGGCGTCGTCCGCGAGTTTCCCACCGCGCCGAAGGATTCGTTCCTGATCGCCAACGCGGGCTACATCGCCCAGCAGACGGGGACGCCCGCGGCAGAGATCGTGCTGTTGCGCACGAATGGAGATGCGGCCTCGGTCGCCGACGGCGCACGGGTAGTGGCGAGTTCATTGGCGGGGGCGCGCGTCACCGATATCGGATCGGCCCGGCAGACGATCGGTTCGAGCCTGACCTCGGTGAATCTGCACGGCCTCACCCGGTTGGAGTTAGTCTTCGCCGTGCTCTTCGTCGCGGGCGCGACGGGATTGGTGCTGGCGCTCGGCATGGCGGAGCGGCGGCGGAGTTACGCGCTCCTCGCCGCGCTCGGTGCGACGGAACGGCAGATGGGCGCGTTCGTCTGGAGTGAGGGACTGCTCATCCTGATTGGTGGCGCGGTGATCGGCATCGCCACCGGCTTCGCAGTGGCCGCGATGCTTGTTAAGATACTGACCGGCGTCTTCGACCCGCCGCCGGAGGCGGTCGCGGTACCCTGGCTCTATCTCGTCGGTTTGATGGTCGCGGCGAGCGTGTCAACCGTCATTGCCGTGCGGAGCGCGCAACGTGCCGCCCAACGGTCGGTGGTCGAACAGTTGCGCGGCGTATAAGCGGGCCGTATCGCGTCGCTGAAAGGACCTATCAATGCCGCGTGGAATAGAGAACAGCATCATCGACTTCTGCCGCAGCCTCTATGGCAGCGTCGGCTGGTTCGGCGTCTTCCTCGCCATGGCGATCGAGAGCGCCGCCATCCCGATCCCCAGCGAGGTCATCATGCCGCTGGCGGGCTGGCTGCTCATTCAGGATAAAGGGCACCCCGTCTGGTATGTGCTTATCGCCGGGGTCGTCGGCGCGCTCGGCTGCGTCGCGGGATCAATCGTCACGTATGGGATCGGCATGGCGGGCGGGCGGCCGCTGCTGATGAAGTACGGCAAGTTCGTCCTCATCTCGCCGCGCCACATCGAGACGGCGGATCGCTGGTTCGCTGAGAAAGGGGAGGCGACTACCTTCTTCTCGCGGCTGCTGCCGGTCGTGCGTACCTTTATCTCGATCCCGGCGGGGATCGCGCGCATGCACTTCCCGCGCTTCGTCCTCAATACCTTCCTCGGCTCGTTCCTGTGGTGCATCGCGCTGGCGACTGCGGGATACTATGCGGGCAAGAACTGGGAGCATGTCCGCAGCGCGATGCGCCCCTTCGATTACCCGATTGCCGCCGCGGTCGTCGTCTTGCTGATTATCTTCGTCGTGCGCGCGCGGCGGGAGGCGCGGGCGGAGGCCGTCACCGATGCCCGGCCGTAATGGAGGAGACTCCGATGATCGCTGACCACTCAAGGCCGATGCACGATCCGCGACCGGCCGGCCGTTCGCTCACTCGTCCGTTGCTGCTCCTGTGCGCGCTCAGTCTTTGCCTGGTGATCGGCTTTGCCTACCTCGGCAAGGAAGTGCGCGAGCCGGACATGACGAGCGCCGACCAGCATCTGCTCGGCCGCGTCGTCGCAGCGGACGCGCACATGGCCGCTCGACCTGTCGAAAACGGTCTCGCTCTTCGGTACCGTTCCGGTCATTATCCTCGCCACGGCGGCCGTCGGCGCACCGCTGGCGTGGAACGGGCGTTGGTTCGATAGCGCCCTGCTGATCGCGGCGGACGTCGGCGCCGTCGCTGCTCTCGATGGTGACCAAGCACCTCGTTGGCCGCGCGCGCCCGACCGCGTTCTTCCGCACCTCCGCGACCGGCTACAGCTTCCCGAGCGGCCATACGCTCAACGCGACCTGCTTCGCCCTCGCCCTCGGCTTCATCCTCTGGCGCCTGCCCTGGCGCCGCGCCGCGAAGGTCGCCGGGTCGCTCGGCCTCGCCGTGTACGTTGCCTGCGTCGGGGCGAGCCGGCTCGTCCTGGGCGTGCATTACCCGACCGACGTGCTCGGTGGCCTGCTCCTTGGCCTCGCGTGGGTGACTCTGCTCGCGGCGCTCTTCCGGGTCGCGGAGCGGCGGTGGGGGGCACGGCGATCCCTGCCCGGCTAATCCGAACGTGCCGGAAGGACTGATCGCCGCGCCGGTCAATGGTGCAGCGCTTCCTCCGTGAGATAGGCGGCGGGGACCAGAACTCGCAACGCCTTCGGCACAACCCGAATCGTCACCGGCGTCTCTCCACCGGGCTCGCCGTCGACCGTGATGCGCTGCGGCGGCTCGGCGGTAACGGTCAATTCGGTCGTCTCGAAGTAGTTATTGCGCGGATCGTTCGCATGACGACCGATCGCCACCGACCAGGCCCCCCGGATCAGTTGATATCGCGAGCGCCCTTCGAGGGTGAAGACCACCAGCCTGCCGTCATCGATGGCGGCGTCGGGCCCCGCCTTCAAGTGTTCGCCGACGTAGGTGCCGTTGGCGACGACGAGTTGATGCGTGACGGCGTCGCAGTTCTTCTCCGCCGACGCCAGATGGGCACGGAAGTGGTGGTGGCGCGGGAGGACGCGCGCGGCGGCAACTCCGTAGGCGAAGAAGCCGAGGAAGCGCTTGAGCCGCCGCGTGGCCGCGCGCGCCACATCGTCCGAGATGCCCATGCTCAGTGTGTTGATGAAATAGCGTCCGTTCGCGCAGCCGAGATCAATCCGGGCGACCCGACCTTCCGCGATCACCCGCACCGCCCCGTCGAGGTCGAGAGGGATGCTGAGGGTGCGCGCGAGGTCGTTCCCCGTCCCCAGCGGGAGCAGGCCGAGCGTCACAGGCTGGCCGGCGAACGCCTCCATCGCCGAGGAGAGCGAGCCGTCGCCACCGCCGACGATGATCGTTCGCGCGCCCGCCGCGATTGCCTGCTGGATACCGGGAAGGAGCGTGGTGGGATCGTGTACGGCGGTTGCCCGGTCGAGCGCAATGCCCGCCTCACGCAGGAGGCGGACGGCTTCATCGAAGTACTTCGCCCCGCGCCGCGCGTGCGTGTTGACGAAGAGCGCGGTCGGCGCTTCCGGCGTCCCGATCGCGCTGTCCGGCGCGCTCTGTGCATACAATGCAGCGTTTGCCATTGCTCTTGCTTCCTTCCCGTGCAACACGCACAAAGAGCGTATCGGATAGCCTATGGCAAGGAACGTTCCATCGGCCATTTTCGCGCGGCATTCCCCGCGATGCGCCGCGCGGTGAACCGAGGAGCGCCTCTCTTCCGTAGAAGTAGGTGGTGTACGTAATCTTGCGCGGCAGGTGATGCCGATGATACAGTAGCAAGACGCGAGCAAGGTGAATACGCGCGAGCGATGTGATACACTAGGGAACAGCGCACGACGGACAGTTCCGCGGGCGATTCGGTCAAAAAGGAGAGCGGACGGTGTTTATTCGAGACCTCTTGCAGCCCTGGCATTTGCTGATCGTTCTGGCGATCATCCTGCTCGTTTTCGGCCCCGGCAAACTTTCCGGGCTCGGGAGCGCGCTCGGGTCGAGCATCCGCGATTTCAAGAAGGCGACCGCGAGGACGACGACGAGGCGCCGGCGGGAGCGAAGACGGCCAATGGCAATGTCAAGAGCGTCGCGGACGATGAGCCGATCGCCGCACTGGCCGCGAAGAGCGTCGTTATCGATCCGAAGCCGTCCGCCAGCCGGAGCGTCGTCGATCTCGACGATGACGACACGATGGCCGTTCCCGCCGGGAGCGGCGGCATGGGTGGCGCCGCGCCGATCAAGGTCGGCACCACGCGGAAGGGCTATTCCCGCCGCTAACGCTTTCCGTAATTGAGCAAGGCCGGGCATAATGCCCGGCCTTTTTCATTCCCTTTCAGGTGTATAGCGAACTACGACGGCCAGACGCGCCGGAAGATCGTCTGGAGGATATAGATGACGATGAAGGCGACCATCGGCGAGATGTCGATCACGCCGAGTGAGGGCATCAGCCGGCGGATCGGGCCGAGGATCGGCTCCGTCACGCCGTTGAGGAAGCCGCCAATTGCGGTGCGCCCGGCCGGGTCGATCCACGTAAAGATGAAGCGCAGGAAGATCGCGATTTGCATCGCGGTGAGCAGCAGGATGACCAGGCTGCCAATCGGGGCCATCGCTCAGCCGCTTCCCTGCACACCGGCGAGGACGCGCTGAAGCACCAGGATAGCGATGAGTGCGACCATCGGTGAGAAATCCACGAAGCCCGCCGATGGCAGCAGGCGGCGAATCGGCACGATGATCGGGTCCGTGACTTTCAATAAGAATCTGGCCGATCGGCGTCCTGCCGGTCGGATCGAACCAGGAGAAGAGCGCGCGCGCGATGATCGCGATCTGCAGCGCCGTCAGAAGGTAGGAGAGGAGTCGAGAAAAGGAATGCCATGTAGTCTGTCGCCTTTGGTGATCTGAGCCGCGCCCGGAACCTGTGACGCACAGGAGATTGTATCGCCGCGCATGGGCGGTGTCAATTGGGCGACGGACAATGAGTGAAAACCGACGACGCGTAGCTGCATCCGCCTTCAACTGGCTACTCGCTACTCGTCTTTGCATTTCTCCCACCGGTTTGGTACCGTGCGCTTCGTTGCAGAAGTAGACGCAGGTGGCGAGCGCATTATGGATCGAACCGCACCGCGCAGCGTACCAACCTCGATGACCGCGCTCTCGCCGGAGCGGCAGGCGGCGGCGATGGCAACCTTGCTCGAAACGAGCGCCGCCGTCGCCGCCTCGCTCGATCTCGACGCGCTGCTCGATCAGATCCTCACGGCGGTCGGTCGCCTCGTCCCCTCCGAGCGCGCCTCGGTCACCCTCGATGTGCCGGGGCGCGATGTCCTGAAGATCGTCTGCATTCGGGGCGACGCCGAGTACCGCGCGCGGCTGCTGGGGCAGGAGCGGGCCATCCACGGCAGCCTGACCGGGCGCGCCTATCGCACCGGCGAATCGTTCCTGATCGATGATCTGCTCTCCCCGCAGTGGCAACCGGATCTGTATGTACCCGCCGATCACCCCGACCATCACGCGCGCCACCGGAGCGCGATGATCGTCCCCCTCATTGCCGAACGGCCGGTGGGGACGTTCTATCTCGCGCGGCTCGGCACGGATGCCTTCTCGCCGGACGATCTCTATCTGCTGCAATTGTTCGCGCCGCAAGTCGCGATCGCCGTGACGAACGCGCGGCGGTATGCGGCGGCGCGGGAGCAGGCGCGGGGTTTGCAGGCGCTTCTCCATGTCAGCGAGCGGCTGGCGGCCCATTCCGCCCGGCAGGCGCCCGCGCCGAATCAGGAGGGCTCGCTCGTCGAGATGGCGCGCGCGATCGCCGAGGAGGCAAGTCGCGGTCGTCCCGCATGACCACACGACACTCTGGCGCCTTGATCCCGAGGATGGCCGGTTGCATTGCCTCGTCTACTCAGCAGGACGGTCGGCTGGAGCCGTCGCATACCTCCCTCGCGGTTGGCGAGGGGCTGACGGGCGATCGCCGTCCAGCGGCGCGAGCCGGTGCTCGTCAATGACTCGCAGGATGACCCGCGCTCGGTCTTCTTCGGTGAAGATCGCGCGACGATCCACGAACACATCATGGTGCTCCCGCTGATCGTCGCGGGCCGGGCGACGGGGGCGCTGACCTTCATCCGGCGCGAGACCTCCGCATACACGGAGGAGGAGTTCGCCCGCGCCCAACTCTTCGCGCGGCAGGCCGCCGCCAGCATGGAGCGCGCGCTCTTCACGGCGCAGTTGCAGGAGCAGAATGCCGCGCTCGTCGCCGCGAACCGCCACAAGAGCGCCTTCCTCGCCAATGTCAGCCACGAACTGCGCACGCCGCTCAATGCGATCATCGGCTTCGCGCAACTCCTGAGCGACGACGTCATCCCCAGCGGAAGAGGAGCGGGAACTCGCGTATCAGGACATCCTGGAGAGCGGCAACCATCTGCTGATGATGGTGAACAATATCCTCGATGTCGCGCGCATCGAGGCGGGCCAGCAGACGCTCGACCGCGCCGCTGTCCCGCTCGGGCCGGAAGTGCTGGCGGTCGAGCGGATGCTCGCCGCGATGATGGCGAGCAAGCGGCAGCGCTTCTCGGTCGCGCTGCCGGATGATCTGCCGGCGGTGATCGCCGACCGCGACCGGCTGCGCCAGGTGCTCCTCAATCTGCTCTCCAACGCGCACAAGTTCACCCCGCCGGGCGGCGCGATCACCCTCACCGCCCGCCGATGTCGGGGCGGAGACGGTCGCGATCACCGTCGAGGATACCGGCATCGGCATCGCCCCGGAGCATCAGGCGATCGTCTTCGAGGCGTTCCAGCAGGTGGAGAGCGGCTATGCGCGCGCCCAGCAGGGCACCGGCCTCGGCCTCGCCCTCACCAAGCAACTCGTCGAACTGATGGGCGGCACGATCACGCTGGAAAGCGCCCCCGGCGTCGGCAGCGCGTTCACCGTGACGCTGCCCGACTGTGCGACCCTGACAGACGGGGACGGGAACTATCCCCACTCCCGGCCCATGTCCGCGCCGGGGGCGGCGCCATCCGCACGGATCGACCAGACGACCGCGCCGGCGTGCCGCTCCACCGAGGTGATCTCTCCCGCGACGTTGCGCTCCATCCAGCCCCGGATCGCCTCGCGCAGCCGCCTCGCCTTCTCCCCGCGACGCGAACGCCGTGAAGGTGATGACGCTCTCCGGCCCGCTGCGGAAGACGACGTAGCGCACAAACCCCGGCTGTTGCCGCAGCAGCGGCACGAACTCCGCCTCCACGTTCTCCCGACAACCCCTGCCGCCTCGCCCGGCTTGAACTGGAAGGAAGCGATGCGCCCGTAGCTCGGCGCTGCGGGCGACGCCTCGGTGCTGGCGGTCACCTCGGCTATGTTTCTCCACGAAGACGTTCATCTCCCCTATCGCGGGGCTGCCGCGTCATCACTGGCGCGACGAGCCGCCTGACCGCTATTATTACGCCTCGTATGCGGTGTCCAAGCCGGTGATCGAGACGAGTACATCCGGCCGCTCGTGCCTCGATGGCGACAGCGGCGTGACGGCCAACACTATCTAGTTCGGACGATCGGGATCACCTCGTCGCGGGCGCTCGACGACATGCTCGAGCCGCCGGGGCGGGCAATTCCTCGGCCGATGCGGGCGTGGCGCGGAGGGAGCATGCTCTGCCTCCTTTCTCGCTAGCGATGTAAGGGGAGCTTATATCACCCGCGACGGCGATGGCATTGATGGAAGTGCAGCGACGGCAGTGTATTCTGACTCGGTCCCGAACCCCTCGTTTTGGTACGCCCGTTCTGGTAAAATAGCAGTTCGGGAACCGGCGTGCCGCACGGATTGGGCGCGCTCCACAGGAGGGTCATACCGATGGTCGAACGCATCGAAACCGAGATCGAGCGGCACGCCCGCGTGGGAACGGCCCGCGCCGATTATCGACACGAAATTCAGCGTCGTCTCCAACTTCGAGCCGACCGGGCGACCAGCCGCAGGCGATCGAGAAACTGTCGCGCGGCATCCAGGAGGGGTTCCGGCATCAGACGCTGCTCGGCGTCACCGGCAGCGGCAAGACCTTCACGATGGCGAAGGTGATCGAGCGCGTCCAGAAGCCGACGCTCATCCTCTCGCATAACAAGACGCTCGCGGCGCAACTCTACAGCGAGTTCAAGGAGTTCTTCCCGAACAACGCCGTCGAGTACTTCGTCTCCTACTACGACTACTACCAGCCGGAAGCGTATATCGCCCGCTCGGACACCTATATCGAGAAGGAATCCGAGGTCAACGAGGAGATCGACCGCCTGCGCCACGCCGCGACGCGCGCCCTGTTCGAGCGGCGGGATGTCGTGATCGTCGCGTCCGTCTCCTGCATCTACGGCATCGGCGCGCCGGAGGAGTACGGCAAGACGATCGTCTCCTTCCGCAAGGGCGGCAGCATCCGGCGCGAGCGCGTCCTGCGGCCTCCTCGTGGACATCCAGTACGAGCGCAACGACTCGACGCTCGTGCGCGGCACCTTCCGCGTGCGCGGCGATACATTGGAGATCTTCCCGGCCTACGAGGAGATCGCGCTGCGGATCGAACTGTGGGGCGACGAGGTGGAGCGCATCGTCTCGGTGGACCCGCTGACGGGCGAAGTGCTCGGCGAGCACAACGCGGTGGATGTCTACCCCGCCAAGCACTTCGTCACCAGCCAGGAGAAGTTGCAGGCGGCGATGCGGGACATCGAGGAGGAGATGACCGAGCAGGTCAAACTCTTCGAGCAGCAGGGGAAGCTGCTCGAAGCGCAGCGCATCAAGCAGCGCACGATGTACGACCTGGAGATGCTCTCCGAGGTCGGCTACTGCGCGGGCATCGAGAACTACAGCCGCCCCCTCGCCCGCCGCGCCGCCCGGCGCGCAGCCGTGGACGCTGCTCGATTACTTCCCGGACGATTACCTGCTGATCGTGGACGAGTCGCATATCTCGCTGCCGCAGGTGCGCGGCATGTACGGCGGCGACCGCTCGCGCAAGGAGCAACTCGTCCAGTTCGGCTTCCGCCTGCCGAGCGCGCTCGACAACCGCCCGCTCGACCTTCGACGAGTTCGAGCGGCACATCAATCAGGCGGTCTATGTCTCCGCGACGCCCGCCGATTACGAGATCATCCACACGAAGGAGTGCGGCGCGCAGGTCGTGGAGCAGGTGATCCGCCCGACCGGGCTCCTCGACCCGGTCATCTCCGTCCGCCCGACCGACGGGCAGATCGACGACTTGCTCGAAGAGGTGCGTATCCGCGTCAGCAAGGGGCAGCGCGCCCTGATCACGACGCTGACCAAGCGGATGGCCGAGGACCTGACCGATTACCTGAAGGAGATGGGCGTCAAGACCCAGTACCTCCACCACGATATCGAGACGCTGGAGCGGGTCGACATCCTGCGGTCGCTGCGCCTCGGCGTCTACGATGTGGTGGTCGGCATCAACCTGCTGCGCGAGGGGTTGGACCTGCCGGAGGTCTCGCTCGTCGCCATCCTCGATGCGGACAAAGAGGGCTTCCTGCGCTCGAACCGCTCGCTGATCCAGGTCAGTGGCCGCGCCGCCCGCCATGTCGACGGCCTCGTCATCATGTACGCGGACAAAGAGACGGACTCGATGACGCTTCGCGATTCGGAGACGGTGCGCCGCCGCGCCATCCAGGAGGCGTACAATATCGAGCACGGCATCACGCCGCGCGGCATCACCAAGGAGATCCGCGACCTCACCGACCGCGTCAAGGCGGTGGCGGAGGAGAAGGGCCTCGTCTCGCGAGGACGGCCTGATCGTCGATGTGCCGAAGGAAGAACTGACGCGCATGGTCAAGGACCTGGAAGCGCAGATGAAAGCCGCCGCCAAGAACCTCGAATTCGAGAAGGCCGCCCTCCTGCGCGATCAGGTCGTCGAACTGCGCCGCCTGCTCGTCGAATAGCTGGGAAACCACAGAGGCACAGAGGAGACGCAGAGGAGAGATAGGGAGGGGCTTTCGGATGCAAGTCCGAAAGCCCTTTTCTGCTCTCTGTTCCCGCTTTGTGTCCTCTGTGCCTCTGTGGTTCAATCCCCGGTTTCTGCTACATCTTGGGCTGGATCATCTGGTACATATCGCGCGGCACGAGGTCGTCGCGGTCGAGGTATTCCTCGTTGATCTCGACGCCGAGGCCGGGGCGGTTGGGGATCTCGAAGTAGCCATCCACGACTTTGTACGGCTCCTGCTGCAACTGGCTGCGCAGCGGCTCGTCGCTGATGACGAACTCCTGGATGAGGAAGTTCGGCGCGGCGGCGTCCACCTGGATGCTGGCGGCGGTGCAGATCGGGCCGTTCGGGTTGTGCGGCGCGAAGCCGATGTAGTACGTCTCGGCCATCGCGGCGATCTTCTTCAACTCCAGAATGCCGCCCGCGTGGCAGATGTCCGGCTGGATGACCGCCGCGGCCTGCCGCTCGAAGAGGTCCTTGAAGCCCCACTTCGTGAACAGGCGCTCGCCCGTCGCGATCGGGATATTGACGGCGCGGGCGACGAGGGCGAGCGAGTCCATGTTCTCCGGCGGGATCGGCTCCTCGTAGAAGAAGGGGTTGAACTCCTCCAGCCGCTTGCCGATGCGGATCGCGTTCGCGGGGGAGAGGCGGCCATGGACTTCGATGCAGAGGTCCACATTCGGCCCGACCGCTTCGCGCACGGCGCGGACATTGGCGACGGCGGCGTTCGCCGTCTCGGTATCGATGAAGAGGCCCGCCTGCTTGAAGGGGTCCCATTTGATCGCCGTGTAGCCCATCTCGACGACCTCGACGGCGCGCTCCGCGAACTCCTCCGGCGACTCCGCGCCGCGCGACCAGCCATTCGCGTAGGCGCGGATGCGGTCGCGGCACTTGCCGCCGAGCAGTTCGTAGACGGGCACGCCGAGCGCCTTGCCCTTGATGTCCCAGAGCGCGTGATCGACCGCGCTGATCGCCGTGTTGAGCACCGGCCCGCCGACCCAGAACGCGCCGCGATACATCTCATGCCAGTGCTGCTCGATGCGGGAGGCGTCCTTGCCTTCGAGATAGCGCGCCAGTTCGCCGACGGCGGCGATCACCGCCCCTCCTTGCCCTCCAGCGTCGCCTCGCCCCAGCCGTGGATGCCCTCGTCCGTCAGAACCTTGATGAGAATCCACGGACGGCCCTTCGCCGCCGCATAATGCGTCTCGATGCCGGTGATCTTCATCGTGTCCCTCCATCGTGTCCATTCCGCTCTCTCGCGGTATGGGAATGGACAGGATGGTACGGTCGGCAGGGAGGTGCGTCAACACGCGTGGTTGATTGCTCTGTCGAGATCGGCCTCCGAGCCGCCCGCGGACCCCACCGCCGAGCCCGTCCCGTATGCTATGCTGCCATCAGCATGTGGTTGCGCCTAGGGTTCCGCTTGCCGCCCGCGCGTGGGGATGGCAAATGAGGGCGGCGGAGGCCTGGACCGAGCGGCGCCACGGCTCTCGCACCGGGAGTCGCACACCTGACGGCACAAAAGGCTTGAGGCTCGCCATTCGTCGTGCCCGGCGTTCTCGCGTCGGGCGTCGTGGACAGGAGCCTCGCCGTGACGCTGCTCGCGCTCTCCCTCGTGCTCTCCTCTGCCGTTCTCCACGCGACTTGGAACCTCTTCGCCAAGCGCGCCGGGGGCGGCGCGGCCTTCGTCTGGCTTTTCAATGCGCTCTCCGCCGTCCTCTATGCGCCGTTCGCGCTGGGCGCCGTCCTCATTCAGCGTCCGCATATTGGCGCAGTCGAAGTCGCCTTTATGGCGAGCAGCACGGTCCTCCATACCGTCTACTTCCTCACCTTGCAGCGTGGCTATCGCGTGGGCGACTTATCCCTGGTTTACCCGATCGCGCGCGGTACCGGCCCCGCGCTCTCAACCACCGCCGCCATTCTCCTCTTCGGCGAGCGCCCGACGCCGCTGGCCATCTTCGGCGCGCTGCTCGTCGCGGTCAGTGTCTTCGCTCTGACGGGTGGGGGGCGGCATTCCGCCGATCCCGCGCGGCGACGGACGGCGATCATCTACGGTCTCATCACCGGCGTGCTGATCGCGTCGTACACACTCTGGGACAAGCGCGCAGTGAGCGTCCTGCTCATCCCGCCGCTCCTCTTCGACTGGACGAACACAATTGGCCGCACGGCGTTACTCACGCCCCACGCCCTCCGCCATCGGGACGCGATCCGCACGGAGTGGCGCGAGCACCGGCGCGAGGTATTCGTCGTGGCGATCTTCAGCCCGCTCGCCTACATCCTCGTGCTCAGCGCGCTCGTCTTTACGCCGGTCAGCTACATCGCCCCGGCGCGGGAGATCAGCATCCTGATCGGCACGATCATGGGCGCGCGCCTGCTCTCCGAGGGCGACTCCCGCCGCCGGGTGGTCGCCGCCGGTGGCATGGTCCTCGGCGTGATCGCCCTCGCGCTCGGGTGAGTGAGGTTCGGGGTTCGAGCAGAATCCCCGAACACCGAACACCGAACCCCAAACTACCGTACCGCCATCGCGCTGACTGCTTCGAAAGCCTGCTCGAAGTCGGCGATGATGTCGGCGGCGTTCTCGCAGCCGACCGAGACGCGCACGAGGTCGTCGCGGTGCGGCCAGACGAGGGTGAAGACATCGCCGAGGCTGACAGCGTGGTCGCAGAGTTGGAGCGCGTTGGCGAAACGGCTGCCCGCCGCCGAGCCACCCATCATCTTGAACGACACCATGCCGCCGTAGCGGTCGCCCATCAGGCGCTTGGCGGTCTCATGGCCAGGGTAGCCGGGGAGGCCTGCATAGTGGACTGCCGTCACTTCCGGCTGCCGCTCCAGGAAGCGGGCGAGTTGAAGCGCGTTGTCGCAGTGGCGCTCCATGCGGAGTTCGAGCGTCTTGATGCCCCGGAGCAGTAGCCACGAGTTGAACGGGCTGATGCACGAGCCGAGCACCTCGATTTGCCGGAGAATCGGCTTGATGAGGGACGCGTCGCCGGCGATCACCCCGGCGAGCGCGTCGCCGTGCCCGCTGATGTACTTGGTCGCCGAATGGAGCGAGAGATGCGCGCCGTGTTCGAGCGGGCGGAAGAGATACGGGCTGCAAAAGGTGTTGTCGACGATCAGGACGATATTACCGGCACGGGCGATCTCCGCGAGGGCGGGCACATTCGCCACCTTGATGGTCGGGTTGGAGAGGAACTCCGTGTACAGCACGCGCGTGTCCGGCCGGATCGCCGCGCGGACGGCGTCGAGGTCGGTGATGTCCACGCGGCTGACCTCGATGCCGTAGGCGGGCGCCTCTTCCTCGAACCATATATCCGCCCACTTATAGACATCGTCGGAGGCGATGGCATGGCCGCCGGTGCGGAGCAGCGAGTGGAGCGCGGCGGCGATCACCGCCATACCAGACGCTCCCGCGACCGCCGCCTCGGCCCCTTCGAGGGCGGCGATCTTCTCCTCGATGGCGGCGGTGGTCGGGTTCCCGCCGCGCGTGTAGACCCATCCCTCCTCCTCGCCGCTCAGCACCGCCGCCTTCCGTTCGAGCGAGTCGAAGGCGTAGGTCGTCGTCTGGTAGATCGGCGTGTTGTGCGCGCCCGTCGTCGGGTCGGCGTGCTCGCCCGCATGGATCGCGCGCGTCGAGAATCCATAGCCGTTCTTCGCTCCTGCCATCGTCGCTTCCCTTCCCATCATCTCCGCGTCGGCGGCCCTATCGTCGCCGCAGATCAGTATGACATAGGTAACGTGCCGCGAGCGTCAGACGGCGAGATCGCGCCGCCGGAAGGCGACCAGCGCGACGACGAACAAGACGAACGTCACGGCGAGCAGGATGACGACATGCGCGAGGTTCAGTCCGTGCCGCAACGGCTCGTTGTTGCCATAGAGGTAAAAAGGGGAGACTTTCGCGATCGGTCGCAGCCTGCTGATGAATGAAGGGAGCGACTGCATCAGATAGCCCGCCGCCGCGACCGCCGCGCTCGCGCCGATCGCCACCCCGCGCTTGCCCGTCGCGCAGCTGAGCGCGAGCGCGAGCGCGCCGAACCAGAGACTGAGCAAGACCGCGCTCGCCGTTGCCGCCGCGAGATGTCCGCCACCGATCTGCATATTGATAGCCGTTGCCCCGACGAGGAGCGCGAGCCAGAGGATGATCCCGAGCGCGCAGAGCAGCAGACAGAGGGCGGCGAACTTCTCGCGGACGACCCGCCCGCGCGCCACCGGATAGGAGAGCAGCAGATCGAGCGTGCGCCGTTCCTCCTCCCCGGCGATAGCGTTCGCGCCGAGCACAATCGCATAGATGAGGAAGAGCAGCGGGATGAAGAGGGCGAAGAGCTCCGCCTGCAAATATCCGGCGGGCGAGACAAGATCGAGTTGCGTGCCGCCGATCAGCGCCTTGACCCCGTCCGGCAGATTTTGCAGGGTGCGGTTGAGGTCCGGGTTATCCCGAATGGTCGGATAGACGGCAAAGAGATACAGGCAGAGGGCGATCAGGCCGATCCCATACCAGAGCAGCGGGCGCCGTTGGTCGCGCAGCGTTTTGAGCCAGATATTACGCAGCATCGCGGTGCCCCTCTCCGTAGTAGGCGAGGAAGACGGCTTCGAGGTCCGGTTCCTGGCTCGTGATCCGCTCCACCTCGAAGCGCGCGATTGCCTTGACGAGCGCGTCCATCGAACCCGTCACGACACAGCGCAGCATCGGGCCGTCCACCGTGAGATCATGCACGCCGGCCAGGCCACGGAAGGCGTCGGGATCGACGGGCTGGGCGAAGCGAATCTCCGCGCGATGCGTCGCGCGCTCCTTCAGGGTCGCGATTTCCTCGACCATCACCAGTTGCCCGTCCCGGATGATGCCGACGCGGTCCGCGACGTGCTCCACTTCCGCCAGCACATGGGAGGAGAGGAAAACCGTCCGTCCCTGCTCCTTCACCTCCCGCACCATCTCCAGGAACTGCTGCTGGACGAGCGGGTCCAACCCGTCGGTCGGCTCATCGAGGATGAGGAGGTCGGCGTGGGACATGAACGCCTGGACAATACCCACCTTCTGCTTGTTCCCTTTGGAGAGCGAGCGGATTGGGCGGCTGAGATCGAGGGACAAGCGCTCCGCGAGTGCGCCGATGGCGCGCTCGTCGATCCCGCCCCGCAGGTGCGCGAAATAGGTCAACAGCTCGCGCGCCGTCAGATGGTCGTAGAGGGCGAGTTCGCCCGGCAGATACCCGACGCGGTGGCGCAGCGTCGCCCCGGCGCTCCCTACGTCCGCGCCGAAGAGTTGCACGCGCCCGCGCGTCGGGCGGATGAGATCGAGCAGGAGGCGGATGGTCGTCGTTTTCCCCGCGCCGTTCGGGCCGATATAGCCGAAGACTTCCCCGACCCGAACATCCAGATGGATGTCCGTGACCCCGCGATGCTTCCCGTACGCTTTGGTGAGACCTTCCAGGTGAATCGCGCTCTCCATCACGACCGCTCCTTCCGCCAGCGTTCGACGAGCATGGGCACTTCGCGCTCGTAAAAAGCGTAGAAGTCGCGCATCTCGCGTAGCCGCCGCGTTGCCTCCTCGTCGGCATTTGCCCGCAGCGTAAGGCCGTCCTCCGCGAGCTCACGTAAGGAAGTGACCAGCCCCATCCGTTCCTCCGTCGAGCGGGACCAGGTGTCCTCCCGAAGGCGGAAGTAGTCGCGCCGCTTGCCGGGGAGGATGACGCGCTCAACGAGGGCGATCTGCATCAGCAGGCGGATCGTCGTGCTAATCGAGGCTTTGCTCGCCTGCAAGGCCGCGACGAGTTCGCCCGGCGATTGATGCGGCGGGTCGCAGATGAGCAGCCAGCCGAGCACCCGCCCCGTCATCCGCGGCATCCCGAGATGCTCCATGACGATCCCGGCCCGCTCCACGAACAACCGCTCGGCCATTGTCGCCTGTTCCTCTTCCATGCCGCGCTCCTTCCTCCTTGTGGTATAGCATGTTCACTATGTTCAATCAATACTGAACACATCGAACTTCTCGTCGCCTTTCCCAACCTCGCCGTTTCCGGCTACACTGCGCAGTACGCAACTGACGGGGATGCGCAACGGCAGATGAGGAGGACGCGACATGGCGAAGACGATTGCGGTCATCGGGTTGGGGGCGCTCGGGGAGCCGATCGCGGCGACGCTCATCAAGGCGGGGTTCGAGACATTCGTGGTGCCGCACCACAGCCGCGTCTCGGCGGAGCGGCTCGCGGCGCAGGGAGGCACGATCGTCGATACGCCGAAGGAGGCGGCGGCGCGGGCCGATTTCGTCCTCACCTGCGTGCCGGACGGCCCGGAACTGACCGAGACCGCGCTCGGCGCGAACGGGATCATCGAGGGCGCGAAGGCGGGCACGGTCGTCATCGACATGAGCACCGTCTCGCCCACCTACACGCGCGAGGTGGCGACCAAATTGGCGGAGAAGGGCGTCGGCATGGTGGATGCGCCCGTCTCCGGCGGCCCGCCCCGCGCCGCAACGGGCGAACTGACGATCATGGTCGGTGGCGACGAGGCGACGGTCGCGAAGGCGAAGCCGGTGCTCGACGCGCTCGGCTCGGGCGGCAAGACGGTCACGCACGTCGGGCCGATCGGCGCGGGCGAGATGGTCAAACTGGCGAACCAGTACATCATCAGCGCGATCATGATTGCCAATGCCGAGGCGCTGACGCTCGCCGTCAAGGGCGGCGTGGACGCGCAGACGGTCAAGGGCGTCCTCTCCACCGCGACGGCGGGCAATTACCTGCTCAATAACTGGATCGATCGGACGATCTTCAAGGACGAGTACACGCCCGGCTTCTCGATGAAACTGCTGCGCAAGGACCTCAACGCCGCCCTGAATGCCGCCAAAGACCTCGGCGTGCCGACCGAGATCGGCTCGCGCGCGATTGAACTGTACGACCGTGGCCTCGCGGCGGGGATGGCGGCGGACGATTACAGCGGCGTCAGCCGCTTCGCGCAGGACGCCGCGAATGTCACCATCGCCACCGGCAAGCCGCGCCGTGGGGAGGGGGCGAAGTGAGCGCCGCACCCGGCACCTACAACGACGGCTCGCTCCAGGGCACATGGGCGCTCGTCCTCGGTGCGTCGAGCGGCTTCGGCGAGGCGAATTCCCTCGCCCTCGCGCGGGCTGGGGCAAATATCCTCGGCGTGCATCTCGACCGCCGCCAGACGATGCCGAATGTCGAGCGCATCACCGGGCGAAATCGAGGGCATGGGGCGGCAGGCGCGCTTCTTCAATATGAACGCCGCCGATCCCGAAGCCCGCAAGGAGGCACTGAACAAGGTCGCGGAGGAGATCGGGCCGGGCGGCGTGCGCGTCGTCCTCCACTCGCTCGCCTTCGGCACCCTGAAGCGGTTCGTCGGCGACGACGTGATCAATCAGAAGCAGATGGACATGACGCTCGACGTGATGGCGCACTCGCTCGTCTACTGGGTGCAGGACCTCGTCGCGCGCGGCCTCCTCGGCGAGGGCGGGCGCGTCTGGGCGATGACCTCGGCGGGCGGGCACCGCGCGTGGCCCGCCTACGGCGCGGTCTCGGCGGCGAAGGCGGCGCTCGAGGCGCACATCCGCCAACTCGCCGTCGAACTGGCGACCGCAGAAGATCGCCGTCAATGCCATCCAGGCGGGCGTCACCGACACCCCCGCGCTGCGCAAAATCCCCGGCAACGACGCGCTGATCGACTACGCCGCGCGCGTCAACCCCGGCGGCCGCCTCACCACGCCGAGCGATGTGGCGAGCGCCATCGTCGCCCTCTCCGGCGCGGGCACCGGCTGGATGACCGGCAACGTCATCCGCGTCGATGGCGGCGAAGACATCGTCGGGTAGTAATGAGTAACGAGTAGCGAGTAGCAAGAGGACGTGGCGCACGCCACGTCCCGTCTCCCCGTCCCCAGCGGGGACGGGGGTTGGGGGTAGGGCCAATGCGCGTCTGTGTCGTCACCGGTGGGGCGAGCGGGATCGGCCACGCGATTGCGGTGCGCTTCCTGCGCGGCGGGGATGCGGTCGTCGTGCTCGACAGCAACGGGGAGCAGTTGGCCTCGGTCACGCCCGCATTGGAAGCGCTCGGCCCGGTCGCGTGCATCCACGGCGATGTATCGGTGGATGCCGATTTGGAGAAAGCGGCGGTGGCGGCGGACGGCCTCGGCACGCTCGGCGTCTGGGTGAACAACGCCGCCTACAACATCATCGGCGCGATCCACGAGATCGACCGCGAGACGTACGACCGGGGCATGGCGGTCGATTTCGGCGGCGTCTTCTGGGGCACCGCAATCGCCGTTCGCCGGATGCTGGCGAGCGGCGGCGGGAACGTCATCAACATCTCGTCGGTGCAGGCGCTCGTTGGTCTGCGCGGCTTCCCGGCATACGCGGCGTGCAAGGGGGCGATCATCTCGCTCACCCGGCAGGTTGCCGCCGAGTATGCCGGGCGGCATATCCGTTGCAACGCCATCGCGCCCGGCGTGATCGTCACGCCGATGAACGCCAAACTGCTCGCCGAATCGGACGACCCCGATGCACTCCGCAAAGAATGGGACACCCTCTGCCCGGTCGGTCGCTACGGCACGCCCGAAGATGTCGCCGAAACCGCCTGGTTCCTCGCGTCCGACGGCGCATCGTTCATCACCGGTCAGGTCATCCAGGTCGACGGCGGCGCCACCATCGTCGCCCGTGGCCAATAGGGGAGATTCTTTACCACAGAGGCACAGAGGACGCAGAGGGACACGGAGAGAAAATATGGCGAACTGTTCTCAAGTCATTTTCTTCCCTTCTCCTCTGTGCTCTCTGTGCCTCTGTGGTTCAATGGTATTCTTTTCTATGGAGGGCCATGATGGCAGGGGATGGGTCGCTGGACGGGACGTGGGCGGTGGTGCTCGGGGCGTCGAGCGGGATCGGGGCGGCGTGCGCGGTCGCGCTGGCGGAGGCGGGGGCGGACATCGTCGGCGTCGCGCTCGGGCGGCGGCAGTCGCGCGGTACGGCGGAGGAAGCCAAGGCGGCCATCGAGGCGGCGGGGCGGCGCGCGTGGTTCATCCGCGCCAATGCCGCCGACGCGCAGGGCCGCGCGAAGGTGTTGGATGAGATCGCGCCCGTCGTCGGGCCGGGCGGCTCTGCGCGTGCTGATCCATTCGCTCGGCTTCGGCTCGCCGGTGCGGTTCATCGGCGGGGAGTCGTCCGTCCGGGGCGTGCCGTTCTCGCGCCAGATGGAGATGACGCTCGATGTGATGGCGCTCTCGCTCGTCTACTGGACGCAGGACGTGATCGCGCGCGGCCTGATGACGCGCGGCGGGCGCATCCTGGCGATGGGCAGCCACGGCGCGCACCGCGTCTTGCCCGGCTACGGCGCGGTCGGCACGGCAAAAGCGGCGTTGGAGGCGAATGTCCGCGAACTGGCTGTCGAACTCGCGCCCTGTGGCATCACCGTCAACACGATCCGCGCCGGCCTGACGGACACGCCATCATTCCGCGCCATCCCGACCTCATCAGAGATGCTCGCGCACATCCAACGTACCCACCCCGCTGGGCGCATCACCACCCCGGCGGATGTCGCGGGCGCGGTCGTCGCCCTCTGCTCCGCCGGATGCGGATGGATCACCGGCAACACGATCAGCGTCGATGGCGGCGAGAGCATCGTCGGATAGCCTCAATCTGATGATGGTATGCGGGATCACTGGGGCGATTCAGTGTTCCCGTTGTCCGTGGTGAGGAGATTAATCGTCTCATCGCCGATGCGGGCCTGCACGATCAGTTCGCCACCGAGCGCCTCGATGAACCGCCGCATCGTCGAGAGTTGGGGATCGTCCCCACGCTCGATGCGCGAGACGTTCACCTGCGACACGCCGAGCGCCGCCGCAAGTTCCTGCTGGGTGACGTGCTGATGCTTGCGCAATCGCGCGAGGGCATTCTCGCGCAGGATTTCCCGCGTGCCTTCTCGGATTGCCGCTTCCTGCTCGGGAGTGCGCGTCCGTTGATGCCGAATCTCTGACCACGGCGTATGACCGCTCATAGGATTCCCTCTTTCCGTAGTTCCGATAGATAATCGTCGTATAGACGTTCCGCCTCCGGGATATTCCTTTCGTACCAACCATGCCAATCGTTCGTTTTGCTGCCTCCGAGGAGAAGAATCGCCGTGCGGCGCGGGTCGAACGCAAAGAGGATGCGAATATCATTACGCCTCGGGCGCAATTCTTTGAGGTTCGCTATCCGTGAGCCGGTGAGCGTATCTACGAATGGTCGCCCAAGGCTGGGGCCAGTCCTGATAAGAGCATCAATCGCCTCTGAAACCGCCTTATCATCGGCGTCGGAGAGACCGAGAAACCATTCCTTGAACTGGTCGGTCCCCTCGATGGTCCAACTCATGAGGCGATTATAACATAGACATTCTAAAGCCAAACATACTTTACGGCGGCAAGGGTGCTGTCGGTTAGCGAGCAGGCCCCATTGCGTCAGTGCATCAGCAATAGGGTAGCGCCTGGCTCAGATAGTCCTCGCGCAGTTCGTGGCCGAGGCCGGGCCCGTCGTCTGATCGACCGCCTGGACCGCCTGCCGATTATCGACGTTAATCCGGTACGTGGTGGCGAAGGAGTTCTTGAGAGTCAGCGTCTGGGTGATGACGCTGGTGATGCTCGCCTGCGCGGGGGCGGCGTCGAGGGCGAAGGTGGCGACGAGGTTGCCGACATTGTACGAGGAGCCGGAAAAGCTCATGACCGGCCCTCCCCTTGAGCGAAATAGGCGTGAAAAAACCCCCGCGTCGTGCGAGGGCTGGTGATCGATTATGCTTTGTGCAAAGGGCTTACTGTGTGACCACTACCCGATCCGCGCGGATCGCGGGCTGCGTGTTCGTCGCGCCGAAGGCGTTGGTGCCGCTCCCGGTCCCATCGCCGACGCCGAAGACGGTGATGGTCGTTTTCTCGTACACGCTCGGCAGCGTGCCGTTATAGTTGACCACGACGGGCTCGCGCTCGAATTGCGTGCCGCCGGGGATCGGCACATACATCTGCAGGAACGTGCTTCCGCCCCGTTCCCTGATATTGAAGACCTCGCCCTGCACCTGGATGCGCCGATCCTTGTAGGTCTCGGGATTCTTCTTCAGGGCGCGCACATCAACCGTCGCGTAATCGCTATCCGAATAGGTAATCGCGCGCGTGGCCGCCGCGTTGTTCTTCGCCGTCGCATTCGACGCGCCGATGGCCGCGCCGACGATGGCAAGGACCACCACGGCGCCGACAACGATGCCGATGATCCCCAGCGCGCCGAGCCCGCCCTTCGGCGGCGGCGGGAGGAACGCATCGGGCGCCACCGACACCGGCGCGTCGCGATACCATGTGACGGTCGCCTTCTTCCCGCGCTCGGTGTGCGGCCCGATGTGCCAACCCGCCTGCCGCATCTGCGCGGCGTGCCGGTTGAACGCCGCGCCGTTCTTGTACGTATGGGTGAACATATCGCGTCGCGTCGGTTGTCCGTATGGCCGCTGCGCCATTCGCCGCCCTCCCGTCACACAAACAAAGGGCGGCATCATAGCACCGAATCGAGGCCGACGCGCTTCCTGAACCGATCCGGCACGAAAAGGCCGAACCCCATCTTGAGGTGCCGCACCTGCTGGGTGGTGTCCATCTCCTCGAATCGCTTCGGCATCGCCTCGCCGCTGACCGCCGCCTTGTCCTCCATCAGCGAGCGGAAGAAGTTGAAGTCGCCCGGCTGCCACGCCTTCTTGTCCTCGCAGAGCGCAGAAGGGTCCCGTTCTTCGTCCCCGCCCAGCCCATCGCGGCAACGGTTGTTACGTCATGATCGGGCAAGTCTCGCCACAACTGGCGCGGCAAGCACTCATCGAGCAGAATCATCACCCGGGTGTGGAAAGGAGCGCTTGCTTTAGCAGTTCGAGCAGTTGTGTCGCCTGCTCTTTTCGGACGCTCGGAAAGTCGTCAATGAATTCATCAAGGGATTGCCCCGCTTCGAAGTAATCGAGCAACGTTTGCGCAGGCACGCGGGTGCTGACGAACACCGGCATTCCGCGACGAATGTCGTCGTATCGTCCGCATACGAGTGCCCCAAACACGAATATGCTCGTCAATTACTCACAGTATCGCACGACGCTGTCAGCGAAAAAGGTCTTTCGCTGGGTCCATGATGAGGTCGTGGCCGGTGCCGTCGCCACGGTCGTAGACGAAGCCGCGAATGACGGCGACGGGCACCTTGTCGATCTTGCCCATCACCAGTTCCGCCGCGCCCGCCAGTTCGTCCGCGACGGCCATCACGGTCACGCGCAGGTCATACCCGGCGGGGTCGGTCTGCCCGCGATAATCCGCGAGCGGGAGCATTCCGGCGACGCCGATGGCGATGTTGATGATGCCATTGCGCCACGGTCGCCCGAAGGAGTCGGAGATGACGACGGCGACGTCCGCGCCCGTCCGCTCGCGCAGCCCGGCACGGATGCGGGCGGCGGAACCGTCCGGGTCGCGCGGCAGGAGGCAGACGGTCTCCCCCGCGACATTCGAGGCGTCCACACCGGCATTGGCGCAGATCAGGCCGTGTCGCGTCTCGCAGATGATGATGCCGCGCTCCATCCGCACGATGCGCGCGCTCTCCCGCAATACGACATCGACCTGCCGGGCGTCCTTGCCGAATTGCTCGGCGATCCGCACGGCGAGCGCGGAGGGCGTCACCGTGCGGAGGTCCACCAGTTGGCCCTCCGCCTTGGAGACAATCTTGTGCGTGACGACGACGACATCGCCGTTCGCCAGCGGGCGCTCGCGCGTCGCGTCCGCGACCAGCGCCGCAATGTCCGCCCCCGGCTGGACCTCGTCAATGCCCTGAATGGCCGTGATCTCAACGCTCACCATGCGCCTCCCACAGTAGGACAGCGGCGTACCATCGACGCATGACCGGCGCGCGGGTGGGGCGATGTCACGCCGCTCCGCCCGCTGCTGCGTGCGCGGTTGCCTTCTCCGGCCACTTCAGGTTGGGGATGACGTGCTTCGCCATCCCGGCGATCCACTCCGACTGATTGCGCCCGACGTTGTGGACGTAAATCTCGTCGAAGCCGAGATCGATGTATTTCTGGACGTTCGCGCGGTGCTCGTCCCAGTCCGGCGTCATCAGCACGCGGTTCTTGAAGTTCTCCGGGCGGATGAACTTCGCCATCGCCTGGAAGTCCTCGGGGTTGCGGACGTCCGCCTTCGGCCACGGCATGCCGCCGTTCGGCCACTCCTTCATCGCCCACTCGACGCACTGTTCCTGCGTCTCCGCCCACGAGGTGTGAATCTGGATCAGTTTCGGCAGCGTCGCCGGGTCCTTGCCCGCCTCGCGCGCGCCGCGCTCGAATCGCTCGAAAAGCCCCTTGATCTTGTCGTCCGCCGCGCCGACGGTGATCAGGCCGTCGACGGTCTTGCCGGTGCGCTGCGCGGTGACCGGGCCGGCGGTGGCGATGTAGATCGGCGGCGGGGTATCCGGCATGGTGTAGAGTTTGGCGGATTCGAGCGTGAAGAAGTCGCCCTTGTGCTTGACGACCTTGCCGGTGAAGAGCTTCTGGATGATCTCGACCGCCTCGGTCATCATCGCCAGGCGCGTCGGCGCCTCCGGCCAGACACCACCGATGACGTGCTCATTGAGCGCCTCGCCGCTGCCGAGGCCGAGGTAGAAGCGGCCGGGAAACATCGCCTCGGTCGTGGCGGCGGCGTGCGCGACAACGGCGGGGTGGAAGCGGAAGGTCGGGCAGGTGATGCCCGTGCCGAAGCGCATCGTCTTGGTCGCCTGGCCTAATGCGCCGAAGAAAGTCCAGACGAAGGCCGCCTGCCCCTGCTCCGGTGTCCACGGATGGAAGTGCTCGGACGCAAAGACGCCCTCGAAACCGACATCCTCCGCCTCCTGGCACCAACGCACGAGATCGTTCGGGTGAAACTGTTCCAGCGATGCCGAGTAGCCGATAAAGCCCATGATGCGTACCTCCTGTTGGGGGATTGAGGATCGAGGATCGAGGTTCGAGGAGGGACCTACTCAGAACCTCGATCCTCGAACTCGCCTAGAACCCGCGCTCCATCGCGCCTTCGATTTTCATGCGCAGCGTGATGCGATGCTCCTTGCGGAAGTTCGCCGCCGATTTCTCGGCTTGCTCCGCCCCCGAATAGCGCGCCGCGAGCCGCTTGATATCCGCCTGTGCGGTCTCAACCTCGTCATCGAGCGTCACGGCGCCGCGCAAAGTGACGAACCGCTGCCCGTCCTCGATGCAGATGGAAATGCGCGGGTCTCGGGCGAGGTTGCGGTCCTTCAGGCGGCCCTGCGCGGTGTTCATCATCACCTCGTCGCCCTGCAACTCGTACCACATCACCGTCTGCTGCGGCGTGCCGTCCTTGTTGATCGTCGCCAGGACCGCGAACCGCTTCTCATTGAGAAATTTCCGCGCCTCGTCAGATAGCGTCGCCACAATTCCTCCCATCCCCGGCCCTTCCCTCGGAGGGAAAGGGAGCACGGCTATCATTCTCGCATCTGCCCGCTGTCTACTGCTCAGTGCCCCCGTCTCTCACACCCAACGGACGAACTCGACCCGGTTGCCGTCCGGGTCGCGATAGAAGGCATTCATCACCCGTCGCTCGACGCCGGGGATGGTGCGTGTGTCGAGCGGCGTCTCCGCCGTGTAGCCCGCCGCGTCGAGCCGGGCGCAAATCTCCTCGATATTCTCTACGGCGAGGCCAATGTGGTCAAAGACGCCGTACGGCTGCGCGCCGGGATCGTCGGTCTGCTTCGCCAGTTGGATACCCGGCAGCCAGTAGAAGATCGGCGCCGCATCCGTCCCGCTCCGCCGGACAATCGGCAGGCCGATCAGGTCGTGGTAATACGCGAGCGCCGTCGCGAAATCCTTCACCTTGATGCAGACATGCAGGTTCTCCGCATCCACCCGCGCCACAAACCCATCGGCCACGTATCCCTCCCATTCATAGAATCCACTTGAACTGTGAAGCAGCCTCCGCGCCTCCGCGGTTCGATCGCTTCCATCATTCTACCGGTTTTGCTGCGGCGGGGCGCAGGGTGAAGAGGACGGGCAGGGCGGTGCGCCCCCAACTGTCGAGTGGATCGCTCGGGCTGCGGTACTTCTCGACGAGCAGGCGGCGGATGAGGGCGTCGTCCCGCTCGTCGGGCGCGACGACGCGGGCCGTCGCGGGGTAGATGAGCTTGCCCAGTTTGATGGTCACCTCTGGTCGTCGTTCGAGGTTGCGCACCCAATCGGATTTCCGGCCACCGCCCGCCATCATCGCCAGACGGCTGGCGTCGTCGGGGTCGAGCGCGAACCAGATTTCGATGGTGTGCGGATTGCCCGAGACGCGGCCAACTGTCGTCAGGTAGCAGAAGGCTTCGCGCTCCCACCGGCGCGGGTCGTTGACGGTCGTCGTCATACTTTCGCCCCGACAACGGGGACGCGCGCCTGCAATCGCGGCTTCACCTGCTCGGCGAAGAGGCGCAGCGACTCGAAATCGAAGGGCGCGCCGCCCGAGATGATGAAGAGATCGATGCCCATCTCCGCGTACGGCACGAGCCGCTCGACGACTTCCTCCGGGGTGCCCGCGACGGTCATGGCGCGCGCCTGCTCCGGCGGTATATTGCGCGCCTTCGCGATCGCGGCGATCCGTCCCTCGATCTGCGCCGGATCGTCGCGGACGACGACGCCGAGGGCGAGCGACTTACGGATTTCGCTGCTGTCGCGCCCGACCGCCTCGCAGTGGCCGTGCAGCACGGCCAATTTATGCTTGATCGCCTCGACGGGGCCGAAGAAGCCGTTCCAGCCGTCCGCGTAGCGGGCGACGGCGCGGAGCGTCAGTTGCTCCCCGCCACCGCCGACCCAGACGGGCGGATGCGGCTTCTGCACCGGCTTCGGCTCGCAGAGCGCGTCGGTGAGCGTGAAATACTTGCCCGCGAAGTTGGCGCGGTGCTCGGTCCAGAGCGCCGTGCAGACCTGGATCGCTTCCGCCATCTGCCCGATGCGGACGGCGGGCGGCGGATATTCGATGCCGTATGCTTTGTACTCCATCTCGTGCCAGCCCGCGCCGATGCCGAATTCCAGCCGCCCGCCGGTGATCACGTCCAGCGTGGCCGCCATGTTCGCGAGCACGGCGGGGTGGCGGTAGCCGACGCCGAGGACGAGCGTGCCGACGCGGACATTTTTCGTCACCGCCGCGAGCGCGGTGAGCGTCGTCCACCCTTCGAGGCATGTGCCGAGCGGGTCGGACATGATCGGGATGAAATGGTCGAAGATCGACGCCCAATCATAGCCGAGGCGGTCGGCCTCGATCCAGAAGTCGCGCAACTGCTCGAACGCCACATGCTGCGGGCCGGTATGGATGCCGATGGTGATCGGTCGCCCAACTGCGCTCATAGGAAAACTCCTCTGTTTATGCCGTCACGTTTGAAGATAGACCAACGTTCA
Source organism: uncultured Chloroflexia bacterium (assembly GCA_963847195.1). Lineage (GTDB taxonomy): Bacteria > Chloroflexota > Chloroflexia > Thermomicrobiales > JALYUS01 > JALYUS01. The sequence goes on from CAWJZC010000010.1 coordinate 675,331, forward strand.
AGTATATAGAACAGTCCGATGTGTCCCGCTTCCCTCGGGGATGGCGCGACCGGACCGAGCGCCGTCATCATCGCTTGTTCGCGCATTCGGAGCAACGGGCAAACGGATTTTGGGAGTAACCGCGATGTCCATCAATACGGACAATACCAGAAAGCGTATGCGAGAGATGTTTAGCCTCCGGCGCCCCACACCGCGCATCTCGCGCAACACCGCTCATGCCGACTGCCTGCGCGAAATCGGCGAGGAGATCGTGCTCACCTCCCCGAAAGTCTACGAGAGCGGCCTCGTCACCAGCCTCGACCTCCGCCTCGTCGCTCTCTACGGCGACTGCGCCTTCGAGAGCCGTGACCCGGCTCCGGCCATTGGCGAGCAGGAAATCGGCTACTAATCAGCCCTTCGGAATCTGGAACGCCGCAATTCGACGGCGCGGATTGGTGAATTTCCGGTGGCGGTGAGCCTCAGCCTGCCGCCAAACGCAAGGGTCTCCTCACGCTTCCTGCCCGCCGTCCGCTACCTGCTGCCCGCTGCCCGCTACCCCACAGGTGCGTGCCCGCGCCGGGTGCGATACAATCTCCCTGCGGGTACTGGGGCGGCGCACGCTGCGAAAGGTCGGGAGGCAATGGGGATGAGCGGGGAACGCATCCTCGTTGTGGAAGATGAGCGCGCGATCGCGAATGTCCTCCGGCGCGGATTGGCGCTGGAAGGATACAGCGTCGAGGTCGCCGACGGGGGCCGCGCCGCGCTGGATGCGATGCGCGACCGCCCCCCGGAACTCGTCGTGCTCGATCTGATGCTGCCGGACATCGACGGGCTGGAGGTGGCGCGCCGCCTGCGCGAGGCGGGCGAGCGCATCCCCGTGCTGATGCTCACGGCGCGCGACGGCGTGGCGGACCGCGTGCGCGGCCTCGACGCGGGGGCGGACGATTATCTCGTCAAGCCTTTCGCCTTCGAGGAATTGCTCGCCCGCGTGCGCGCCTTGCTCCGCCGCGCCATGTCGCCCGCCGAGGGGTTGAACCATGCGGAAACGCTCAAGTTCGCGGATCTCGGCGTGGACCTCGGCACGCGCGATGTCCGCCGTGGCAGCCACCCAATAGAACTGACCGCTCGCGAATTCGACTTGCTGGTTCTCTTCCTGCGCAATCCCCGGCAGGTGCTCCCGCGCGATCTAATTATGGACCGCGTCTGGGGCGAGGATTTCTACGGCGAATCGAACGTCCTTGAAGTCTACGTCCGCGCCCTGCGCGCCAAACTGGAGGAGCACGGCGAATCCCGGCTCATCCACACCGTGCGCGGCGTCGGCTACACCCTGCGCGAGCGTGAAATCGCCTAGCGCGAGGGGGGAATTGCGTCCCGATGTCCATCCGTTTGCGCCTCACACTCTGGTATACCGCCATCCTCTTCGTGACACTCAGTGCGTTCGCGGTCGTTATCTACATGGGGCTGGCGCGGTCGTGGCGCAGCGACCTGGATAACGCGATCAGCGCGCGGGCACGCGAGGCATACGGGCGTATCCTGATTAACCGGGCGGACGCGACCGCGATCCCTCCGCCCCCATCGGCGCTCGACGCGTACACCATCGATGGGGTCTATATTCAGTACGTCGATAATCAGGGGAAGGATGTCAGCCACTCGAGCAACTTGAAGGCGTCGATTGCTCTTTCGCCCAGCGATGTGCAGGCGATCAAGGATCGGCAATTCACCTTCCTCACCCTCTTCACGGCCGATGGGCAGAAGATTCGCGCCTTTCTCTACCCCACCGCGTTCCCGCTGGGGAGCGAGCCGTTCGGCGCCGTCGTCGCCGCGAAGCCGGTTGCTCCCCTCGCGGTGATGCTTCGCAAGGCACAATTGCTGCTCGCGGGCGGCGTGCTGCTCGCAACACTCATTCTCGCGGTGATCGTCTACGTCGTGGCGAAAACATCGCTCCGGCCAATTGGGCGGATGGCGCGGGACGCGGCGGGCATCCAGCAGGCGCAGGACCTCTCCCGGCGCGTCGCCGTGCCGCACACCGGCGACGAGGTGGCGGGTCTCGGCGAGACCTTCAATGGCATGTTAGGCAGGTTGGAGGCGGTCTTCGACGCGCAGCGCCGCTTCATCGCGGACGCCTCGCACGAACTCCGCACCCCCCTGACCGCCATTCGCGGCAACGCCGATCTCCTCCGCCAGCACGGCGAGCGGATGGAAGCGACCGAGCGCAGCGAGGTGCTGGACGACATGTCGACCGAGGCGGAGCGGATGAGCCGCCTGATCGGCGACCTGCTCGCGCTCGCCCGCGCGCAGACCGGCGAGCAGCCGCACCTCGCCCCCACCCGCTTCGATGAGGCGGTGGACGGCGCGGTGCGCGCGGCGCGCGGGCTTGCGCGCGGCCACGAGATCACCTATGCGTCGGCGGGGTCGCCCCTCTGGGTGATGGGCGACCCCGACCGCCTGAAGCAGCTCGCCCTCATCTTGCTCGACAACGCGATCAAATACACCCCCCCGGAGGGGCATCTCTGGGTCATCATGCGGCAGGAACGCGGTATGGTCGAACTGCGCGTGATGGATAACGGTCCCGGCATCCCCCCGGAGCGGCTGCCGCATCTCTTCGACCGCTTCTACCGGGGCGGCACGCTGGCGCGCGGGCGGGATGACGGCGGCGCGGGCCTCGGCCTCGCCATCGCCCGCGAGATTGCCCAGGGCTACGGCGGCACGATCGCCGTCGAGAGCACCGTCGGCCAGGGCACCGCCTTCACTGTCCAGTTCCCCCTCCTCACCCCGCTGGCGGCCTATCGCCCCACCGATCTCCCCACCGCCGCACTCCCCGCCCCGATCACCGCGGCTGCGCGCAAGGAAACCGACTGATCCGCATTCGACGCCGGTCTCCGACACCAAACCCCTGCCGATTCTTGTGACCCGAGGCCGAGACAACCCCGGCGTCTCTCTACGCTCGATGATGGGGGCTTGCGTCCGCGCCATCATATGTGTATACTTATACGTATAACAATGTTGCGTGATGGAGGTGACGATGCCGAACAAGACGATTTACGTGTCCGACGACGATCTCCCGCTCTACCAGCGGGCACAGGAACTGGCCGGGGGCAATCTATCGGCGGCGCTCGCGCGGGCGTTGCGGCGGTTCGTTGAAGTGGAGGAGGGGCGGCAGGAAGGATACGAGGAGATCATCGTGCGGGTCGGAAGCGGCGTGGGCCGCAAGCAACGCTTCTCCGGCGTGCTCCTCGGTGAGTGGGGGCATTCCACCGGGAAACGGGTCGAGGTGTTCCGGGTCTATCGGAGTCGCACGGGCAAGTTCGTGGTGCATGTGGAACGTTCTCCCGACTGGGTCTGGACGGGCGGGTCGGATACCGGAGGCAAGTTGGGAGATTGGCGAAAGTATCTCGGCATCGGCGCGCAGAGTTGGGGCCACACGGAGAAGGAATTCACGCTTGAGGTCGTCGATTCTCTCGATGCGCTGCGCGAGAAGATTCCGCCCGAGTTCTACGACATGATCGCCGCCGTGGCCGAGCAGCCCGCCGTGGAGGACCTCGATATCTGAATCGCCCGCGTGGATTTTCTCTCTCGTCACGAAATGAGGAAGCATGGCTACTATCCCAACCCAATCGGCGATCGTCGCAACCGGGTTGCGCAAGTCATTCGGCGACAAGGTTGTGCTCGACGGCATCGACCTGAATGTTCCTGAGGGAACAGTCTTCGCGCTGCTCGGCCCCAACGGCGCCGGCAAGACTACGATGGTGCAGATCCTCTCCACCCTGATCGGCGCCGACAGCGGCGAGGTGCGCGTCGCGGGCCACGATCTGGCCCGGGATCCCGATGCGGTCCGCGCCGCGATCGGCGTCACCGGCCAGTTCTCGGCGGTGGACAACCTGCTCACCGGCGAGGAGAACCTGATCTTGATGGCGGACCTGCACCACCTGGGCAAGCGCGAAGGGCGGCGGCGCGCCGCCGCCCTGCTCGAGCAGTTCGATCTGGTCGAGGCCGGCAAGAAGACGCCCGCCACCTACTCCGGCGGCATGCGGCGCCGGCTCGACCTCGCGATGACCCTGGTCGGCGACCCGCGCATCATCTTCCTCGACGAGCCGACCACCGGCCTCGACCCGCGCAGCCGCCACACGATGTGGCAGATCATCCGCGACCTCGTCGCCGACGGCGATCACGATCTTCCTGACGACGCAGTATCTGGACGAGGCAGACGAACTCGCAGACCGGATCGCCGTCCTCGATCAAGGGAAGCTGGTCGCTGAGGGGACCGCGGAAGAGCTCAAGCGCCGCGTCCCCGGCGGTCACATCCGCCTGCAATTCGCCGATAGCGCCGGACTCGAATCGGCCGCCCGCACGCTCGGCGCGGCGTCGCGCGACGACGATGCGCTCACGCTGCAGGTCCCGAGCGACGGCGGCGTCCGGTCATTGCGGGCCCTGCTCGACCGGCTCGACGACGAAGCGATCGCGGTTGACGGTTTGTCGGTCCACACCCCCGATCTCGATGACGTCTTCTTCGCCCTCACCGGCCACGCCACCACCGAGAAGGAGAGCCCGCGATGAGTACCCTTTCCTATGCCGTGAGCGATTCGGCGACGATGCTGCGGCGCAACCTGCGGCACATGCTGCGCTACCTCTCTTTGACCCTGTTCGTGATCGGTATTCCGGTCATCTTGCTGCTGCTGTTCGTCTACGTCTTCGGTGGCACGCTGGGCGCCGGACTTGGCGGCGTGTCGGGCGGTCGCGCCGAGTACGTCAACTACGTCACTCCCGGCATTCTTCTGCTCACCGTGGTCGGCGCGGTGCAAGGGACGGCGATTGCGGTCGCCATGGACATGACCGAAGGGATCATCGCCCGATTCCGCACGATGGCGATCTCCCGTGCCTCGGTACTGACCGGCCACGTCCTTGCCAGCATGATCCAGACCATGCTCAGCATCGCCGTCGTCATCGGTGTCGCGCTGCTCGTCGGATTCCGGCCCACCGCCGGCCCCGTCGACTGGATCGCGGCGATCGGCGTGCTCGCGATGATCGCTTTCGCGCTCATCTGGCTATCGGTCGCCCTCGGCCTGGTCGCCAAAAGCGTCGAGACCGCGAGCAACACCCCCATGCCCCTGATGCTGTTGCCGTTCTTCGGCAGCGGCTTCGTCCCCACGGATTCGATGCCGGCCGGGCTACGCCAGTTCGCCGAGTACCAACCCTTCACCCCCATCATCGAGACGCTGCGGGGGCTGCTGCTGGGCACCCCGATCGGCAACAGCGCGGCCCTCGCCGTTGCCTGGTGCGTCGGCATTACACTGGTCGGATACCTCTGGGCGAAAAAACTGTTCAACCGCAGTTCAGCACGGTAGCGCGATTTGTGCAGTGATCGTCCCTGTGGGCAGGTGGGATAGGGGCGGGTGTGGGCGCATCCCGCTCTACGACCGATAGTGATTCAAGTCGTTGGGACGGCGGCGCTGCGGGCGATCCAGGTGAGGAACCATTCGGGGTCGGTGAGGGGGCCGGCATAGCCGATGCGCAGGGCGAGGGTGGCGGCGACACGCCAGGCGAGGGCGGCGCGCTCCCTGGGCGGGAAGGTCGCCGCGCGGCGCAGGAACTCCCGCGCCGCCGCGATCTCGTCGCCGGTCAGCAGGGCGATTGGCGCTTCGTAGCCCGGCGCGGGCGGCCCCCACACGGCGGGCTCCGCGCCGATGGCGATCTCCCGCAGCGTCGGCGCGCTATCCCACTCGCGCACGACAATCGTGCCGCCGACGATGTCCCCGAGCCGCCGCGCGCGTCCATCGACGATCATGCTGACGAGGCCGACGAGATAGCCGAGCGGCAGGAAGTCGACGAGCCGCACAACGGTGCGCGCCAGCACGGCGGCGGCGTCCACCGGCATGCCGTTATCGCGCAGGACGCGCAACTTCAGCACGCGCTTGCCCACCGTCCGCCCGTCCCACAGCAATTCCAGCCCGGCGTAGTACGCGAAAACGAACCCGAAGAGGAAGAGCAGCGTGAATGCGCCGAGCACCGAGCCCGCCGCGAGGCCGTGCGGTTGCAGGGCGATGATGCCACCGACCAGCGCGATAACGAGGATGGCCGCGAGGACCGCGCCAACGATGATCAGGGCATCGAGCAGTGCGGCGAGCATCCGCGTCCCGACGCCCGCGAGCGGCAGCGTGATCGTCACCTGCTCCGGCGTCGCGATGCGTACCGCGTCCGGCATGTCGCCGGTCGTGATAGAGGGCGGGAGGAGTCCTAACCCCCCGGCCCCCTTCCCGTGTCGGGAAGGGGGCGAAATGCGGAGATCAGGCGTCATCGCCGGTGTCCTGCGGTGGCGCGGTGTCGGTGACATTGCCCTCCGCGTCGGTGATGAGCGGCCCGTTGCACATATCGAGCAGGACGAGCGGATTTCCCCACGGGTCTTGCACGATCACGCAGCGGCCAATCTGAATATCGAACGGCGGTACGATGATCGTGCCACCTGCTGCCACGAAGAGAGCGGCGGCGGTATCGGCTGAATGGACGAGCAGGTTCGGCTCCATCACCGGGCGTGCTGTCTGGAGGACGATCTCGGTCTCACTCTCAGCCATTCGTAAACCCGCCGCCGTCTCGGTTCGCCAGATGAGGCCGTGGCCTAGCTTATCGCGGTAAAACGCCAAGCTCGCATCAAGGTCCGGCACGGGAATCTGTAGGCAATCAACTTTCCGAATCAGCGGCTCGGATTCCGACCCTTGCACGATGATGTTCCTTTCCCGGACCGGGCAGTCGGGCAATCAGCGACGATTATGCATCGTCCGTTTCTTCCCGGTGCATCGTGAGGAAGCGGCGGTCGGCGGGGGTGAGTGGGGCGCGGGCGAGAAGGTCGGGGCGGCGGGCGCGGGTGCGGAGGAGCGCCTGCTCGCGTCGCCAGCGGGCGATTTGCGCATGGTTGCCGCTGGTCAGCACCTCCGGGACGGTGAGGCCGCGGAATTCGGGCGGGCGCGTGTAATGCGGGTATTCGAGCAACCCTTCCGCGAACGATTCCTCCGCCAGCGACTCCGCCTCGATCACGCCGGGCAGGAGGCGCACGACCGCATCCGTTATCACCATCGCGGGCAGTTCGCCGCCCGTCAGTACATAGTCGCCGATGCTCACCTCGTCCGTGACGGCGAGGGCGATGGCCCGCTCATCCACGCCCTCGTAGTGGGCGCAGAGCAGGACGAATCGCCCGCAATGCGCCAGGTCGTGCGCCATCTCCTGCGTGAACGGCCGACCGGCGGCGGACATCAGTAGCACCGGCACGCGCGGCTCCCGGCCCGCATCCTCGCCCAGCACCGTCTCGATCGCCGCGACGACGGGCGGCGCTTTCATCACCATGCCCGCGCCGCCGCCGTAGGGATAATCGTCGATCGAGCGGTGGCGGTCCGTCGTCCAGTCGCGCAGGTCGTGGACGCGCAAATCGACGGCCTCCCGCTCCACCGCCCGGCCGATGATGCTCGCGCCGAGCGGCCCGCCCCCCGCGAACATGCCGGGGAAGATGGTGAGGATGTCGATTCGCATGAGCGCCGCGCCGTTACGCGGTCACGGCGGATTGTGCCAGCGTGGCGCGGACGCGCTCGATCGCCTCGTCCTGCGTCGGCATCCCCTCCTCGAAGGTGGAGTAGATCGAGCGGCCATCGAGCGTGATCTCGTACGCGCCGCCGGTGGAGGGGATGATGAGGACGCCGCCCAGTTGTCCCTCGAAGGTCCGCAGCAATCCCTCCGCGAGCTTCGTCGCGAAGCCGATGTAGCCGCATTCGTGGCAGTACTCGATGCCGATGGTGGGAAGACGGTTCGCCATGCTGATGCTCCTTTGTGCCTAAACCCCCCAACCCCTTCCCGCCTCGGGAAGGGGAGCAGTCTGTCTATACAGTGAAACGCGAGCGCATTCCCGCGTCAAGCACATAGCCTCGGGTCCGTGCAATCACCTGAATGATTCACGTCGGCCCGCTACGCTCGCGGGCAACCGGGTTTCACCGGATGTTGCGCCGATCGATGTGACAACTGACGGATTGCTGCAGCGGACGATTCGCGCCGGGTCACCGGTTGGAGCATACTCGCAACGGTAGCCATCACAGAATGCATCGTAAATCCGTTATAAAGAACGACGAAGTTAAATGTTTAAGGAAGCAAAAAAACTATATGTTGGCGTCTAATCTTGAAAGTGGCACATAGTGGTCGCTGTGGAGGAGAAGATGATGACCGGAGAGCGGATGTGTGCATGGGTGCGCGGATGTGTCGGACGACCGGACGGGCGATGGCTGCGGATGCTGCTCGTCTGGGGGCTGCTCGTCCCAGCGCTCGCCATCACCACCGTAGGGCAGCCGGTGGGTGCGACGCCACCCGTCGGTGCATGGCGTTCCTTGCCAGACATGAGCCTGCCGCGACTGGACCATACCGCCACACTACTGCCGAACGGGAAGGTACTCGTTGCGGGGGGCACCCCGACGGGCACCTACTGCTCTCCATGCGGTACTGATAGCGCTGTGTTGTACGATCCGGCGACCGGAGCCTGGTCGCCAACGGGGAGCATGGTGCGCAAACGTGACTTCCAATCGGCCGCCCTTCTTCCGACGGGAAAGGTGCTCGTGGTCGGCGGAATCGTCAATGACCCGGGCAACGATTTCCTTGCCACCGAGTTGTACGATCCCGGTACGGGCACCTGGACAGCGGCAAGCCCCGTCCCGCGATCGACACCGGATGCACTGTTTACCTTGCGAACCAACAAGGTACTCGCTGTCTATAGTGATGGACCCTCCGCACTGTACGACCCTGTGAGCGGGACGTGGCAGTCGACGGGGACGATGCGCCATCTGCGCGGCACCACGGGCGCGACGCTCCTGCAGGATGGTCGCCTACTCTGGGCGGGTGGTGCCAGATATGACGTGGCCACAGGCGGAGAGATCTTATTATGATAATCGCGAGGTCTACGATCCTGACACCGGGACGTGGTCCGACATCGCCCCGCTGCCAGGAGGGTCGCGGTACGATCACACCGCGACCCTCCTGGCCGATGGCCGGGTCCTCGTGGCGGGCGGCGGGAACAGTTCCTCGAACGCGAATCCCCACGACTTGCAGCGGGATGCCATGCTGTACGACCCGGCGACGAACACATGGGCGATGACGGGCTCGATCGATCGGAGATCGCTACAATGCCGCTGCCATCCGGCTGGACAACGGCAATGTGCTGATGGTGGCTGGCTCTGCATCTGCAAACGGCGCTGTCGAGCAATACGATCCGGGCAGCGGCGCTTGGTACCCTGCGGGCACTGTCGGGTATGGTGAAAAGCCGGGTGGATTGACGAAATTGGCGAACGGGGCGGTACTCCTCACCGGCGGCTGCTGTGAGCAATCAGACTTCAGCACCCCCTTCAAGGCGGTGCATCTTTACTCCCAGGCGCCGATCGCCCAACTGAGCGCGTCGTCATTCAGTTTCGGAGCGCAGGCGGTCGGCACTCCCGCCACGCAGTTCATCACGCTGCGCAACTTCGGCTCCGTGCCGATGTCGGTCACCGCCGTTCCCTTCTCCTCCTCCCCGCCCGGCGCTTTTTCGGTCAGCAGTGACCAGTGCTCGGGCCAGACCGTCGCCGCCGGGAGCGCCTGCGGCGTCACCGTCCGCTTCCAGCCGCCCGCCGCCCAGTCCTACACCGGCTCCCTCTCCTTCGCCGACAACGCCGCCGGCTCGCCGCAGCAGGTAACACTCTCCGGCTCCGGCTCGACCTCCGGCGGCCCCGCACTCGCCCTCACCCCCTCGTTCATCAACTTCGGCAACACCCCGATGGGTACGACGTACAACGCCTACAAGGCCCTCCAGATCACCAATAGTGGCAGCCAGCCGCTCTCTATCTCCTCGCTCACCATCACCGGCGGCAACACCGACGACTTCGGCATCACCGACTATCGCTGCCAGGGAGCCACCCTCGCGCCGAACGACTACTGCCCGATCTACCTGTCGTTCCACCCCGGCGCGACCAACGGGCGCTCCTCCACCCTCAACATCTACACAACGCCAACGCCGATCCGACGACGCCGACCACCGTATCGCTCTCCGGTTCCGGCATCAGCGGCGCCGCCGCGCTCGTCGATCTGCGCAGCGACTCCACCGTTTTCGGAAGCCAGAATGTCGGGTCGACGAGCGCGCCGCAGACGCTCTACCTCCTCAACAGCGGCAATGCGCCCCTCACCCTCACCAGCGTCACCTTCGCGGGCAACAGCCAGAATAGCGCCGACTTCAACCCCGACGCGACTGCCTGTACCGGCCAGCCGATCGCGGTGGGCGCGCAGTGCGCCATCTCGGTGACCTTCCGACCGGGGGCGGCGGGGGTGCGCAAGGCGATCCTGGTCGTCACTGACAGTGCGGCGGACAGCCCGCAGTTCGCCTTCCTGCAGGGGACAGGGGTGGTGCCGAACACGCCCGCAGTCACGCTCTCGCCGCCGTCGCTCGGCTTCGGCAATCAAACGATGAGCACGACGAGCGGGGCGTCGACTGTGACGCTGCAGAACACGGGCGCGGCGGCATTGAGTATCAGTAGCATCACCATCCCCGACTCGACCGAGTTCGTGGTGGCGGCCAATACCAGCACGAATCCCCCTCCATGCGGCACGAGCGTCGCGGGGGGAGCGAGTTGCACAATCAATGTCACTTTCACGCCGACGGGACAGACGGGGTTCCGCTCCGGGACGCTGACGATCGCGGATAATGGCGGCGGCAGCCCGCAGCAACTGCAACTGACCGGTACCGGCGTGACGGCCGCCGCAGGGGCCCCGTCCTGGAACTATGCCTACCCGTTGATACTCGACTTCGGCAATGTGCCCGTCTATGGCATCGGCGTCGGCTCCGTGGCGGTCGGCAACGCCACCTACGCCACCGCCCCGCTGACGATTATCGGCTGCACGACCACTGGAGACTTCGTGGTGCAGAATGGCTGCGATGGAACGCTGGTGCCGGGAGAGACCCACTATATCAATATTCAGGTGGACCCGACGCACTTGGGGCAGCAGAAGGGGACGCTGACGGTGGAGACGAATGACAGCGCCAGCCCACATCGCGGCAACGTCGACAACAATGGCTACAACCTGTACGTCAATGGGACGGGGGCGCCGGTGGCGAGTCTGCCCGCGTCGCTCGATGCCGGCAATCAGCCTGTGAGCACGACCAGCGGCCCGAAGACAGTCACCCTCCACAACAGCGGCAACGTACCTCTCTCTATCGCTGGCATTGCGGCGGGCGGCGAGTTCGCCGTGGCATCGAACACCTGCGGCGCGAGCCTCGCGGCGGGTGCCAGTTGCACCATCAACATCACATTCACCCCGGCGCAACTCGGCGCGCGTTCCGGTACGCTGACGGTGACCGATAACGCCAGTGGCGGTACCCAGACGGTCGCCCTCTCGGGCGCCGGTACCACCGCGCCGCCGAGGGTCACTCACCTCTCCACCCTTTCGGTCCCCGTCGCCGGTGGTACCGAGGTCACCGTCACCGGCTCCGGCTTCCAGGCGGGCGCAACCGTCTTCTTCGGCGACACCGCCGGCACCATCGTCGGTACGGTTACTGCAACCAGCATCGTCGTGGCGACGCCGCAGCACGCGGAAGGGACGGTGAACGTGACGGTGGCGAACCCGGACGGGCAGTACTCTGACGTATACACGGGCTTCTCGTATATCCCGCCGACGGGGGTGGGGCCGCCCATGGTGCAGCCGGGAGGCCCACCAGCGGGCGGGGGAGCGAAGCCTGCGCCCGCGCCGAGTGCGCCGCAGCCGCCGGGGCAGGTGATCGGAGGGTCGCCCCCTAACCCGGTGCCGCCCTCGCGGTAGCGCGGCACGGACAAGAGGGCCAGCAATGCGTACATTGGCGCGCGTTGCTGGCCCTTTTCCTTTCCTTGCATCTGACGTGCTGCGGGAGGGGAGGCTACCTGGGAGTCGTGCAATCTCGAGGTCTAGGCGTCGGGGTGGGTGCGCCGCCAGTCCGGGTAGGCGGCGGCGACATTGCGCATCAGGTCGCGGCCGATGGTCTCCATCTGCTTGCCGACAGCGAGCGAGGTCGTCTTTTCGAGGAGCATCCGGGGCATCCGGCGCAGCATCGGCGGTATCGTGTCGATCACCGAGAGCGACGCCTTGCCGTCGATCGTCGTTTCATTACCGCTCTCATTGAGCGTGAGCACCGCCGTGAAGTCGCCGAGTGCGCCTTTCGCTTCGAGCGGGGGGATGTCCGTCGGGACGGATTGGAGGATGACGTTCCGCGTGCCGTCCCCGCTGACGCCGAGTTCGAGTTCGAGCGTGAACTGCAAGCCGCCCGCCCCGACGGAGGCGAAGACGAGCCGGTACGCGCCGTCCCCGTGGGCGACGATCCTGTCCACGCCCGGCACGAGCGGCAGCAGCGTCTCCGCGTCGGCGAGGAAGCGATAGACGGAGGCGCGCGGCCCGGCCAGCGTCAGCCGCTCGGTGAATGTGCCACGGAGCGTGAACTGGTCGTCGCGGGCGGCGGTTGGCATCTGGCGTCGCATCCTCTCCGTACAGGCTCAACGGCGGGCGGACTCCCCGCGCGTCGTCTCATCGTCGGTGGGCAGTATATCCTCGTCCGCGACATCCGGCACATTCGATCCGGGGTGCGGGTCGTCCGGCGTCGCGGCACGCAGGAGCGGCTCCTCCTCCGCGTCGTTCAGGTCGTCCGCTTCGTTCTCGAAATACGACTCGTCGACCACGCGGTCGATGCCGCTCCCGCTCGAACCCTCGGCGGCGAGCAGGTCTTCATCGTCGCCGCCGGTCGCGTTATTGGTGGGCGTATCGAACGGCTCCTCCCATTCGGACTCCTGTGTGCTGTCCTGCGTTGCGTTGCTGGACCAGTTGACGGGCTGCGGGCTCGCGTCCTCGGCGGGCATCAGGTATTCGCTCACCGTGCGCGTCGCCTCGAGCGCGTCGTCCGCCGATTCCCCGGTGGCGGGGTCGGTCTCGCTTGGCAGGGTGCGGGTATCCGCGTAGGCGTCGCCGGGTATCGTGTCGCGGTCAGTTCTCTCATCCACGCGCAAATCCTTTCACACAGCGGCCCCTACCGGAGACGGTAGGGGCCGATCCAGGCTTGTGGTCGCCGTACGGCGATGTGTCTATTGCATCGTCCGTTTCGCGCCCGAGCCGAAATGCCCTTCCCTGGCGTGCTCGGCGAGTTCGTGCGTGAAGAGTTCGGCGAGTTGCTTCTTCAACTGCAAGGCATCCTGCCAAAACTTGCTGCTCTTGCTGTCCTGCATGTACTGCTGGAACTTCTCCAGACCCTGCAACTCGCTGGCAAGGGCGGAGATCAGGTTGTAGTCGTGGTCGGAGACGGGATAGATCCCCTGACCGTGGAATTGCTGACCCTGCGTCCCGCCACTCTTTTCCTGCTGCATTTCTGACCCCTTTCGTGAGCACATGGCCCCTGATGCGAATGGCTCTGGAGCTTTCTCCATGAGCCGGCCGACCACTCTTCGTCTTGGCAAATGCCGTGCCGCGAAACCTCGTCAGGAGTCCTCGCCGGGGAGGATGATGTATCCGCCGCCGCTCTTCGGCGCGTCCGTCCGCGTCGGGGATTCGCCCTCGCTCGGGTTGTAGAACTTCTCCGGTACCGGATCGGGGGCGGTTTCGCTGCGACCGGTGTTCTCGCTCGCCTCCTCGCCATACCCGAGCGGCGCGGGCGGGGATGCCTGACCAGTAGCGGCGCGCTGACCGGGCCGCGCACTCTCCTCCGTGCGGTCGCCGCCCGTGGTCGTCGGGCCGGGTACGTCGCCACGTTGATGCTGCATGGGTGATTCCTCCTCATTCAGCCGCCGAATGTCCGGTGGCGAAGGAGGAAATCTGCATAAGTTGTGCCATCGGAGAAGTTCGGGGTTCGAGGAAACCCGCTCCCCGAACCCCGAACCTCCCCGCCTTGTTGACGTTGGTGTGCGGAACAGGAAGAATGCGGTCCTACGCTGTCTCGCCGCCAGACGATCACCAGAAACAGGGAGATGCCAATGACTGCCGCCGGAACGATCTTCGTCTACGTCGGGACCTACACCGAGGCCGCCCAGAATGGCAAGGCGGAGGGCATCTCCGTCTATCGGATGGATGCCGCGTCCGGCGCGCTGGCGCATGTGCGGACGGTCGCGGGCGGCCCGAATCCCTCCTTCCTGGCCTTCGACCCCGCCCGGCGATTCCTCTTCGCCGTCAACGAAACGGAGACATTCGCGGGGCAGCCGGGCGGCGGGGCGAGCGCTTTCAGCCTCGACGCGAGCGCGGGGAATCTCACCCCGCTCAATGCACAGCCGACGCACGGCGCCTCCCCGTGCCATCTCTGCACGGACCCGACCGGGCGATATCTCCTGTCGGCGAACTACGGGAGCGGCAGTTACGCGGTCCACCCGATCGGCGCCGACGGGCGGCTCGGCGCGGCGTCGGATGTTGTGCAGCACACCGGCTCCGGGCCGAATTCGCGGCGCCAGGACGGGCCGCATGCCCACATGGTCACCTTCGACCTCTCGGGCCGCTACGCGCTGCTCGTTGACCTCGGCATCGATCGGACACTCGTCTACCGGCTCGATACCGATACCGGCAAGCTTAGCCCGCACGAGGTTGCCACGGCATCCGGGGCTACGCAGCAAGCCTCCGCCCCATCCGCGCCGGGGGCGGGTCCGCGCCACGTCGCCTTCCACCCCAGTAACCGCTACGCCTACGTCCTCAACGAGCTGGGCTGCACCGTCGATGCCTTCACCTGGGATGCGACGGCCGGGACGCTCGCGCCGCTCCAGACGGTTACCACCCTGCCTGCCGGTTTCACCGGCGCGAACACCACGGCGGAGATCGCTGTCCACCCCTCCGGTCGCTTCGTCTACGCCTCGAATCGCGGGCATGACAGCATCGCCATCTTTGCCCTCGACCCGGCGAGCGGGCTGTTGACCGCGCTCGGCAATGAGCCGACCGGGGGGAAGGAGCCGCGCAGCTTCGCCATCGACCCGACCGGCACGTTCCTGCTTGCAGCGAATCAGCATTCCGGCAGTATCGTTACCTTCCGCATCGATCCATCCAGCGGTTTGCTCGCCGCGACGGGGGCCGTCGCGCACACGCCCACGCCGGTCTGCCTGCTGTTCGGCTGAGCGCGCGATGATCCCGGCAACGATCCTGCATTCGCATAAGTGCCGCTATCGCGGCGTATGATGTGACGAGGGGATAGTGCATGATCGTGCAAGGTGTTATTCTCAGCCATACATTCCACTTCCTCCTCGCCACGCATCCGCTCCTCGTGATCGCGGCGCTTATCTTCATTGAGGAGTTGGGCATCCCCAGCCCGGTCCCCGGCGACTTGATGATGCTGCTCGCCGGGGTGGAAGTGGCCCAGCACCGGCAGCATCTCTGGGTTGTCCTGCTCGTGCAGATGCTCGCCACCATCGCGGGGGCGAGTGGCCTGTACCTCTTCAGCCGCAGGGTTGGCCGCCCCTTCGTCGTCCGCTATGGGCGCTTCATCCATCTCACGCCGGAGCGCCTGGCGCGGGTGGAGGCACCGATCCAGAAGCATGGCGGCTGGTCGGTGATCGCGGGGAGACTGATTCCGGGACTGCGCATTCTCACACCGATCGTCGCCGGCGTACTCGGTGAGCCGTTCCTCGTCTTCCTGCCTGCCCTCGCGGCCGGCGGGTTCATCTATGTCCTGGCGGTTACGCTGGTCGGCGTCTTCGTCGGCCCGGCGGCGCTCAGTGCCTTCGAGCGGCTCTCGCTGCCGGTGGCGGCCCTCTGCTCGTTCGCCGCCCTCGGTGTGCTCCTCTTCGTCGTGCGGAAGGCGCGGGGGGCGTTGCGCGAGGAGCGCGGCCTTGCCCTCGGCGTGATCGCCGGGGTGGCGGCGCTCCTCGCCACTAATGGCATCATCGGGCTGCTCCGCTTCGGCTTCCGCGTCTTCGGTGGCGCGACGGTGCTGTCATCGACGGCCGTGGGCAGCGGCTGGCGTCTGCTGTTCGGCTGGCCCATCTTCCTGCTTTTGACGAGCATCATCGGTGCAGCCTATCACGCCTTCGACTGGCATCGCTGGCCCGCCCTCGCCCGCGTCGCGCTGCTCTCCGGGCCGCCCCTCATCCTGACGGCGCTCGTCCTCTATCCATTCCTCGAACTGGGTGGCCTGCGACTGACACGGCAGCGCGACGAAGTGCTACTGGCGGTGGAGGTGGTGCGCTGGTCCGCGTTCGGCCTCGTTCTGAACGCGATGATGCCGACCACCATCCCGGACGAACCCGGAGTCCACGAGGGCATCTTGCCGCATCGTATATCCCCGACGCCGACGAAGGAACCGATCGCCCGCATCGGCTAACGCGGCGCGAGCGTAATCGCTTGCACCTGCACGCCGAGCGCGCGCGAGTCGTAGAGCGGCGCATTCGGCGGCGCGTAGTCCTGCGGCGACCAGGGCGCGCGGCTCTCGATGCGCAAGAGCGCCGTGCCATCGCCCCCGACCGGCAGGGCATTCGGCGGGATGGTCACGACGTAATCCGCCGCCCCCGGAGTGAGGTCCAACTCGGCGAGGACCGGGCCGGGCTCGTTCAGGCCGGGGTCGAGGGCGATGCGGGCGTGCGCGGGCGCGGCGAGCGCGGCGGGCCGCTTGCCCCCGGCGAGGCGGAGCGTGACGGTGCCGCCGCGTTGCGCGAGAGAGATGGTCCACGGCACGCGGACGAGGGCAACAGGGCCGGTCCAGCGGTACGGCGCCAGGTCGCCGGGGTCGCGCTCGACGCCATAGAAGCCCGCGACATCGTACTGCTCGTCCGCCTGGCCCGTCGTGATCGTGAGCGGTGCGGTGCCGAGCGGCGGGTCGGCGCCCGCCGGTTCGAAGCGATAGACGGTGTAGCGGAGCGCGTTCTCCTGCGCGTTGTGCGGCTTCTGCAGTTGGAGCGATTCGAAATCGTGCAACGTCACCGTGAAGGCGGGGCCGAATTGCGGCTGCGGCGTCAGGCGCGAGTGCGGGAGGAACAGCTTGCCGCCGTCGTTGCCCATCAGCACATAAACGGGATGGATCGCGCTCTCCCGATTCAGCCATGCCTCGATCAAATCGCCGCGCGGATTGTTCGTGCTGATGACGAAAGCGGTGCGACCGTAGACGAACTGGAGGGGCGTCGCCAGCAAGTGCGGTTGGTCGCGCTCGCCGCTGAAGAGCAGCAGGCTGTTCTCCGGGAATTGTTGGGCGATCTGACGCAGTTGGCCCTCCACGCCCGCGTATCGTTGCACCGTCCATGTCCCGGCGCGTGTGGCGATAAAGAAGAGGATCAGTGCAGCGGCGGAGACGAGACCGGGGGCGCGGGTGAGAGGGAGCCCACCCCCTGCCCCCCTCCCGACATGGGAGGGGGAACCCGCGTCAGGCATTTGTACCTGACTAAATTGCCTCGATGCTGCCCGTGATCTCTCCTCCCGTGTCGGGAGGGGCCGGGGGTGGGCCAGCCCCCGCACCGCGCCCGCCAGGATCGGCCCGCCATTCCAGACCGCGAATGCCGCGAAGAGGGCGAAGACGGGTGTGACGACCGGGACGTAGTGGCGCAGGGCGTAGATATATCGGTCGTCCGTGTACGTCTCGTTGACGAAGATGACGGTGTGGACGAGCGCGAAGGCGAGCAGGCCGCCCGTCAGTCGGTTGAGGTCGCGCCCGATCAGGAGCGTCGCGCCGAGGGCGATGAGCAGGACGCCCAATGGCGACCAGTACCACCCCAGGCGCACGAGATTGGCGTTATGGCCCGCCGGTGTTGGCGCACCGATGTAGGAGGAGAGCGACCCGGCGTGGCCGGTCAGGATGCCGGGGCGGAGGATGTAGCCGTAGACGGCATAGAGCGCCGTCGCCGCCGCCAGCGCGTAGCGCGTCCACCGCCCGGCGCGCGGCTGGATAATCAGCCGCAGCCAGCGAGCGCGCAGCCGGTCGATCAGCACGAGCAGCAGGAGCCCGACGAGCGCGGCGGCGGCCAATGGGATGCGCTGATCCCAGATGTTCCGGTAGACGTGGTGCCAGAGCCCTTCGGTGTAGCCGAGCGCGAAGACGCCCGCCTGCACAATGGTGAGGGCGAGCATCGCGCCGAGGAGGGTGAAGAACCAGGTGTGCGCCCGCCGCCACGCCCGCAGCAGGACGAGCGCGACGCCGTACGCGACGACGAGCAGCAGGAGGAAAATCGTCTCCTCATGCGTCAGGGCGGCATTGCCGAGGGCGAGCGCCGCGACGACCGCGCCGAGCCGCATCACCGCCGGATCGCGCCGTTCCTCGAGGAGGACGAGCCCGATCAGCGCCGCCATAATCGCGAACTGCTGGTACGCCTCCGTGTACGTCTGCCGGACGAACCAGACCTCGATGCCATTCAGGGTGAGGAAGAGCCCGGCGATCAGTGCGACGGGCCAGCCGAAGAGCCGCCGCGCCAGCAGCACGAGCCCGAGCAGCCCGAAGAGCCCGAAGATGGCGGGCGCGTAGGCGGGGCCGAGCACGCCGAAGAAGCCGTAGAAGATCGCGAGCCACGCCGGCCAAAGATGGAGGAACTGCGGCAGAATCTGACCGCTGGTATCGGTCGTATAGAAGGCGGTGAGCCGAATATCGCCATAAAAGCGATAGCGTGTCGTATCGAGCTTCCCGAAAAGATGCCGGACGGTCGCCGCGTCGCCGTCGATATCTGCCAGCACCGGATCGTAGAGGAGAATACCCCCCTGTTTCGCCATCGCGACGCCGCTATTGTAATAGATGCCGGGATCCTCACCACCGATCAGCGTCTCGCCGGGCCGCAGGAAGAGCGCCGCAGCGATCATGAGCAGCGCGAGGCAGCCCCAGGTCGCCCGCTCCCATCGCCACGCGATAACCGGCAGCGCCTTCCGACGCGCCACCGCCCCCAGCGCCACCGCGCCGAGCGCGACAATGAGCGCCAGCAGCCAGAGCGAGTAGACGCCGCACATCGCCAGCGCCAGCGCCACCGGCCCGACGACAAAGACGCCGATCGCGACAGCGAGGTAGATACATTCGACTGGCGCGAGGTCGGTGATGGTGCGGGCGGGGAGGATTGCCCTCGCCCCCCGGCCCCTTTCCCCGGTGAGGGAGGGGGAGCGGGGTCGCGCGAATCTGTATCGCCCCTGCTTCTCCTGCGGGGAGGGGGTAGGAAGGAGCAGCAATCGTAGGATCAGCCAGCCAGGGATGCCAACAAGCAGCAAGAGCAGCGGTATCCCGACGATCACCCGAACCACGCCCACCGCTCACTGCCTCCCGCCACATCCCGCCGCCAACCCGCCGCAGTATGCCGGAGGGGTCGGGGCGTGTCAAAGAGGATGGGATTGGACCGCCAAGAGCGCCAAGGACGCTAAGGAGCAGAGAATTTTATGTCTCCCCCATCGCCTACTTTTAGGTTTCTTACAAACTGTCTCAAACTCCGAATCGGGTAGCATTGGGGGCATGAGAGACCTCACCGACGCCCAATGGGCGATCCTCCGACCGCTCCTCCCGCCCCGTAACCGCGCCGGTCGCCCGCGTGCCGACGACCGGCGTACGCTCAATGCCATCTTCTACATCCTGCGCACCGGCTGCGCGTGGCGCGGGTGCCCTCTGGGCAGCATCCCGGAGAAATACGGCGACGACTCGACCGCCCACCGCCGCCTGCAGCGCTGGCAACAAGAGGGCGTCTGGCAGCGCATCCACCGCACGCTCCTCGGGATGCTCGAACGCATGAAGCGGATCGACTGGTCATCGGGACTCCTGGACGGCTCGTTCGTAGCCGCCAAAAAGGGAGCGATGCCGTCGGCCTGACCGGCAAGGGGAAGGGCTCGCGGCTGATGCTCGCCACCGACGCGAAGGCCTGCGAACTGGAAGCCGCGCCAGGGACGCCCGGTCAAACAGTACAAGGAGGAGTACCGGAACCGCTGGCCGGTGGAGCCGGGTGCCCTCCGGGCAGGATTCGCCTGGCTGGGGCACCAGCGCCGACTGCTGGTACGCCACGAGCACACGGCGGCGAACTTCCACGCCTTCTATACGATTGCCTGCATCCGGATCGCAGTCAACCGGCTCATCGGTGCATCGCTAGGAGGCAGATGCCCCAAACCCGAGATCGATCGTCATGGCGCCCGCCACGCGCCTTGAGCCCCTCGCTCGTTGTGCTACTCGGGAGGCGTACCACCAGCGTCATGCACCTTCATGCATGGCCCAATGTCGCGATCAGATGGCCCGCGCCCGTCCATCGGCCACGCTCACGAGGCGGTGAGCGCCGAGACCTGCTCGGTGTCGTACCGGGCGCGCAGCTCGCCGATCGCCGCCGCGTCCGGCGCACCCGGCTTGGCCAGGATGGCGGCCAGTTCGCGGAAATACCCCTCGTGCACCCCCGCAGGCGAGATCAGCAGCAGTAACGTCGCGGGCGCGCTCCCCGGATTGCCGAACCCGTGCACCATTCCCGGCGGCACACGCACTACGCCGCCCGGCCCCACCCGGCCGCTCCACTCCCCCGCGCGGAGGGCGAACTCGCCATCGAGCACGCAGAAGATCTCCTCGATGGTGCGGTGCACGTGGTCACCCGTCGCGAACCCCGGCGCCGTGATGAATTCGAGCACCGTCGGGCCACCGCCCGCGCGCTCCCCGGCCGCTTTGAACACCACCTCGGTGCCGCGCAGCGACACCCGTTCGCCCTCACCCGGTGCGAGATATGCCTGCTCCATCGCCATCTCGGGCCTCCTTCGCTCGCTGTCGAACGCCGGCCACCACTCTAGACGCAGCCCCCGCGCGCGGTCTATAAACGGGTTCACCGGTTCTGTGTGAACTGGGTCACACTCGGGAGGGTGGTGCATGGTCAGCGAGGTGCTCGCGCGGTTGCCCCTGTTCGCCGACCTACCCGCCGCGGAGATCGCGCGCGTGGGCGGGGCGATGCGCCGCCGTCGCTACGCGAAGGGGAGCCTGATCCACGCCGCAGGGGCGATGGGCGCCGACCTGTACATCATCGCCTCCGGCCGAGTGATCATCCAGCTCCCCTCCGAGCGCGGTGAGGAGCTGACGTTGCGGCTGCTGTGGCGCGGTGACTTCTTCGGCGAGATTTCCCTCGTGGACGACGAGCCGTGGTACGGCGATGCGATCGCGTTCGACGACTGCGAACTGCTGCTGCTCGGCAAGCGGGAGTTCCTCGCGCTGCTCGACGCCTATCCGAGCGTCAGCAGACGGCTGCTGGCCATCGTCTGCGGACGGCTGCGGCACAATGCCCGGTTCGCGCGCGACCTGGCGTTCTTGGACGTCCCCACCCGCCTGGCGCGGGCGCTGGTGACGCTGGTGGAGAGCGGAGGCTGGGGCTGGGGCTGGATAGGCGAGGAACGGGCGGGCACTGCGCAGGTGGTGGAGATCACACAAGGGGCGCTGGCCGCGCATGTCGGTGCGACGCGGGAGAGTGTCAATAAGTGGCTGGGGTATTACGAGCGGCAAGGGTATCTCAGCCGGGAGCGCGACCGGATCACAGTGCTGCGATTCGATGAGCTACGGGCGCGCGCCGGAGCAGAATAGTCGCCCATTCGAGGTTTTGAGACGCTTTGTAGGATTCCGGAGCGGTGTCAGGAGCGGCGCTTGCGGTCGCGCTTCGTGGGCTTCGTGGGCTTCGTGCGGTACTTCTCGGGCATCTCGTCTTCGCCCTGGCGGTCGACCCAGTCGCCGAGTTCCTTGTCGATCCAGTAGCCGAGCAGCGTGAAGAGCCCCGCAAAGAAGAGCGCGCCCGACCCCGCGATCGCCGCGCCGTTGATTGCCTGCCCGGCGGTATGGCCGAGATGGTCGTGGGCGATGCCGCCGAGCCAACTGCCAGCGATAAGCAGGGCGATGCCGCCGAGGAGCATACCCAGCCAGGGCAGCCAGGCCGGCCCGCGCCCCGTTGTCCGTAGGTGAGCGAATTGCAGGAAGAAGAGCGACCCGCGCGCCTCGAAGAAGGCGGCGGCGAAGATCGCGAAGATGAGCAGGAAACCGATCAGCCCGCCGACGGGGCCGACTGCGGCGTATGCCCCGAGCGCGCAGATCGCCGGGAATGACCAGCGCGCGACGCGACGCGCCTCAACGGGGTCGCGCCACCATTGGTTCACGGTCGTTACGCCAATGTAACGGGCCGCATCGGGAGGCCCTGCGCGGCGAGGTACGCCTTCGCCTCCGCGATGGTGAACACGCCGTCGTGGAAGATACCCGCCGCGAGGACGGCGTGCGCGCCGCCCACGATCAATGCGTCCGCGAGGTGTTGGAGCGTGCCCGCGCCGCCGGAGGCGATCACCGGCACATCCACAGCGGCGGCGATCTGCGCCGTAATGGCGAGGTCGTAGCCGTCGCGCGTGCCGTCCGCGTCGATGCTGTTGAGGACAATCTCGCCCGCGCCGAGCGCCACGCCGCGTGTCGCCCATTCCAGCGCGTCCATGCCGGTGTGCCGCCTGCCGCCATGCGTGACGACCTCCCAGAACGACCCGTCCGGGCGGCGTTTCGCGTCGATGGAGAGGACGATGCACTGCGCGCCGAAGCGTCGCGCGCCGTCCGCAATCAGTTGCGGGTTCGCGACGGCGGCGGAGTTGACAGAGACCTTGTCCGCTCCCGCGCGCAGGAGGCCGGCGATGTCGTCCGTCGTGCGGACGCCGCCGCCGACCGTGAGCGGGATGAAGACCTGTCGCGCCGTCGCCCGCACGACATCGATCATCGTCGCGCGGTCGTCGCTGGAGGCGGTGATGTCGTAGAAGGTCAGTTCGTCCGCGCCCGCCGCGTCGTAGCGCGCCGCCAGTTCGACGGGGTCGCCCTGATCGCGCAGCGCGGCGAACTTCGTCCCCTTGACGACCCGCCCCGCCGTCACATCGAGACAGGGAATAATACGCCGCGTGAGCGTCGTTGTCGGAGCGGCAGTCACCATCATCAACCCTCTTTCAGAGACTGGGGATTCAACCGCGAATACTGCCCAGAGGGCGCCCTCTGGGCAGTATTCGCGGTTCGTCTCGCTCCTCTACGAGCCCTGGCCGGTCATGTAGTCGCGCTGGTCGAGCGAGCGGAGGTTGCCGCGCGTCGGTGGCGGCTCCTCCGGCGTGCTGTCCGAGGTCACCACGCGGCGGTTCAGTTCGACGACCTCCTCCAACTCCTGCTGCACCTGCTTGAAGCGCGCGCGGACTTGCTGCTCGGAGGCGCGGGCCAGTTCCTTGCGCACATCCGCGATGCGCTGGCCGACCTCATCCACGCGCGTGTTGACGAGGCTGACCCGGTGGGCGACATCGCGGAGCGCCTCGTCCGCGAGATCGACGCGACCGGCGAGATAGGCGTCCCGCTCCTCGGCGGCATGGCGCAGATCGCGGTCGACCGCGTCGCCCTGCTGACGGACTTCCTCCAGTCGTTCGAGGACGAGATCGTGTCGTTCGAGCGCCTGCTCGTTGAACGTGACGACGACTTCTTCCTGCCGCACGTCGATCGCGGCGAGATTGTTCAGGCTGTTGTGGATGCGGGCGAACTCGTCGCCGAGGCTCTTAAACGCCGTCTCGATCACCGCGATGCGTTTGAGCGATTCCTCCACGCGCGGCGGGATGACATCGATGCGCTGATCCACCTCGACGATGCGCCGCTTCGCCTCGCTATCGACGATGCGGATCGCGTCCTCGACGCGCTGGTAGTCGCGCCGCGCCTGCGATGCCTCGACGCGCACCTCCTCGATGCTCTCGCGCAGGCCCTTCATCACATCGACGAGGCGTTCCTGCTGGGCGAAGGTGCGCGTGATTTGCGCCTGGAGTTCGTCGAAACGGCGGTTGGTCACATCGGTCGTGTCGCGTCGCGCGCGGGTCTGCTCGATCAGTTCGGCGGTCTGCGCCTGCAAGTTGCGGATGGCGCTGTGCGCCTCGCTGATGCCGCCGTGCATGTCGGCGAGCGCGGCGCGGATGCGGTTGTCGTCGAGTTGCCGCGCCTGCGCGTACTGCACCTGGCCGCGCCGATGATCGTCGAGGTCCGCGCGGACATCGGCGGCCATCACTTCGACATTCTTGACGATCTCGTCGCTGCGGCCAACGCGCGCCACATGGTCGCGCACGACGGCACGGAGTTCGTCGATCTGCTGCTGGAGATTGTTGATTGTTACCGCATCGCGCCGCCGCCGCTCTTCGTCGCGGGCGCGGGCGTCCATCGCCTGCCGCGCATCCATCGCGCGCGGGTCCTGCCGTGGGTCGGGTTGCCGCATTTCCACTGGTATGCCCTCTCCGTCACGACATCCCCGGCGCGGGTCCCGGATTCCGCGCGCGTCAATGCGGTTCGTCGTTCGCTGCATTGTACCCTATGTTGCCATAACATCAACATACCTTGCCATAACGGTATTGTTACGGCAGTAGGCAGTAGCGGTAGACAGTAGGCGGTAGACAGTAGACAGTAGACAGTAGACAGTAGACGGAACGGGATTTGGCTCCGCTGACTACCGACACTGATTACTGTCCACTCAAGGGGGAGGCTGGCATGGCACATATCACCGGTGGCCGCACGATCACGAATGACGATCTCTTCGCGTTGCGGGTGATCGGGGAATTTCAGGTCTCGCCGGACGGGTCGCGCGTCGTCTTCGTCGTCACGCGGACCGATACGGAGCAGGACCGGACGGTCGCGAATCTCTGGGTCGTCCCTGTGGCGGGCGGCGACCCCCGGCAGTTGACGACGGCGTACGCGAACGACAGCGCGCCGCGCTGGTCGCCGGATGGCAAGACGATCGCCTTCGTCTCCGACCGTGAGGAGCGGAAGGAAGTCTGGCTGATCCCCGCCGATTTCGGCGAGGCGCGCCGCCTGACGCGCGGGCCGAGCGATGCCGGCCAGCCCGCATGGTCGCCGGACGGCCACCGACTCGTCTACGTCGCCAAGACCGAGCGGCCCGCGCAGGACGACCCGACGCACGCCCCGCAGGAGGGGAGCGATGTGCGCGTCATCACCCAACTGGGCTATAAGGCGGATGGCGAGGGCTTCTGGGATGGGCGGTACAAGCACCTCTTCACGGTACCCACCCGTGGCGGTGAGGCGACGCAAATTACCGACGGCCCGTGGGACGACACCCAGCCCGTCTGGTCACCGGACGGGTCGCGGATCGCCTTCGTCTCCCGCCGCACGCCGGATCGTGAGTGGACGAATGTCGCGGACATCTACACCGTCCCGGCGGACGGCGGCGACGTGACGCAGTTGACGCAGAGCGTGGGGCCCTCGAGCGCGCCGTGTTGGTCGCCGGACGGCGCGCGGATCGCCTACCTTGGCCACGACACGCCGCCGGAGACCGGCCCGACGACGAACGACATGGTCTGGATCGTCCCCGCCGACGGTCGCAACGCGCCGACGGCCCTGACGCGCGACTTCGACCGCTCGGCGACGGGTGGCGTGATGGGCGACATCGGCGGCGGCAGCGGGCAATTCCCCGTCCAGTGGGCGCCGGACGGCAACGGCATCCTCTTCGTCTCCGAGGATCGCGGTACGGCGATGGTCGCCCGCACCTCGCTGACGGGCGGCGTTGGTGTGGTGCTCGGCGGCGACCGAAACTGTGCGGGCTTCCACGCGGCCGGGAACACGCTCGTCGCGGTCGTTTCCAGCATGACGATGCCGAACGATCTCTTCGTCGCGCATCTCGACGGCGCCGATGAACGCCGCCTGACGGACATCAATAAGGAGGCGCTGGCGGGCGTGCTGCTGCCCGAGCCGGAGCGCGTGCGCGTGCCGATCGGCGAGGGAATCGAGATGGACGGCTGGATTCTCCACCCGCCCGGCTTCGATGCCGCGCGCCACTACCCGCTCATCCTCGACATCCACGGCGGGCCGCGCGGCCAGTACGGGTCGTCGTTCATGCATGCGTTCCATCGCTACGCCGCCGAGGGGTACGTCGTCGCCTACTTCAACCCGCGCGGCAGCACCGGCTACGGCCAGGCGTTCACCTCCGCATTGACCGGCAACTGGGGCGACGTGGACGTGCATGACATCATGGCGGGGCTGGAGTACGTGCTCCAGCGTCCCTATCTGAGCGCCGAGCGCGTCGGCATCACGGGCGGCTCGTACGGCGGCTACCTGATGAACTTCCTCATCGGCGCCTACCCGGACCGCTGGAAGGTCGGCGTGACGGAGCGGAGCACGCTCAGCCGCATCTCCTCCTACGGCACGAGCGACATGATCTGGCGCGCGCTCGATTGGGAGTTCAAGGGGCCGTACTGGGAGGATAAGGATTTCTATTGGGATCGCTCGCCAATCGCGCACGTCGAGAAGATCACCACGCCGCTCCTGATCATCCACAGCGAGAATGACCACCGCTGCACGATCAGCGAGGCGGAGCAGTTGTTCACCGCCCTGCGGCGGCTGCGGCGCGAGGTCGTCTTCGTCCGCTTCCCGAACGAGAGCCACGGCCTCTCCCGCTCCGGTAAGCCGGGCCACCGCCGCGAGCGATTGGAGCGCATCGTCGGCTGGTTCCAGAAGTATCTACCGGGCGAGAAGTAGGGGCCATTCCTCACCCCCCGGCCCCCTCTCCATCGCAGGCAGGTCACGGTACAATTCAGTCTTGCACAGCGATGGAGAGGGGGAGAAATACGGGATGCATGGAGCGAAAAACGCCGTGATATTCCATAGAGGGTCCTTCCCCCTCCCCTCTCCATCGCCGCCCTGATCTTTCTATGTCTCGGCTTTTGGGGCGATGGAGAGGGGCCGAGGGTGAGGAACAACCCTTTACCCGTTGCTCGTCACATTGGCTGCCAGCCCCAGCAGGAATTTGACGCCGTCCGCCGCCATGTAGGCGCTGTGGTATTTCCGGTGTTCGGCGTAGCGCGGCTCGTTCTCGTCGCGGTTGACGAAGTCCAGCCCCTCGGCGGCGGCGCGCATCCTCGGTTGGAGGAGGGCGAACTGCACGACCGAGAGCGCCCACATCGGCGCGACGAGCGCGGCCGTCCGCTTGCCATTGCCCTCGCCCCGCGCACCGAGCAGGGCCGCAACCGCAGTGATGGTGCCGACGCCGAGTTCGTACCGGCTCCACGCCGCGAAGACTGACCGCCCGACCGCCGTGATGGCATTCCGGTCGATGTCGGGCGTCTTGAAGCGGGCGGGCGCGTCGATAAAATCTATCGCCGCCGTCCCGCCCACCCACAGCCCGAGACCGAGATTGCGTACCGCTGTGATCGCGCTCATCTGTGGTGACCCTTTCCCTGCGCGCACGCCGTTGTGCGCCGTATCGGGAGGATACCACTGGTCAATAGCGAGCGGCATTCGCCTTAGGGTACGACTGCGGCGGCAATGGCGTCGGCCATCCGGTCGGTGGTGGCACCGCCGCCGAGGTCGGGAGTGCGGAACTCGCCGTCGCGCAGGACGCGGCCCAGGGCGGCTTCGATGGCGTCCGCAGCGGCCGCTTCGCCCAGGTGGCGGAGCATCAGCGCGCCCGCGCCGATGGAGGCGACGGGGTTCGCGACCCCCCGCCCGGCGATGTCCGGCGCGCTGCCGTGGACGGGCTCGAAGAGTGAGGGGGCGACCCGCTCGGGATTGAGGTTGCCGCTCGCCGCCACGCCGAGCCCTCCCGCCAGCGCCGCGCCGAGGTCGGAGAGGATGTCCCCGAAGAGGTTGGTGCAGAGCATCACATCGAAGTCCTGCGGGCGCTGCACCATCCGCGCCGCCGCCGCATCGACGTAGTATTTGTCCAGTTGGACATCCGGGTATTCTTTGCCAACCTCTGCGATCACCTCGTCCCAGAGGGTGTAGGCGTGGCGCATCGCGTTCGACTTGGTGATGTTCGCCAGTCGCTTGCGGCGGGAGCGGGCGAGCTCGAACGAATAGCGGGCGACGCGCTCGGTGTTCCCCCGGCTGATGACGGTCAGTTGCGAGGCGGTCTCCCACGGCGTGCCGACGCCGGTGCGCCCGCCCGGCCCGGCCAGTTCGCCCTCGACGTTCTCGCGCACAATGACGAAGTCGATGTCCTCCGGCCTGGCGTGCGCCAGCGGGTTGGCGATGCCGGGGAGGAGTTTGCAGGGGCGGAGGTTGATATATTCGTCAAAGGCGAGGCGGAAGGCGAAGAGCGTATCGGCAAAAGCCACTTCGTCCGGGATGCCGGGTGTGCCGCCGTGGGCGCCGAAGAGGATGGCGTCGAAGCCGCGTAGCGTGTCGAAGCCGCCGGGCGGGATGATCGGCGCGCCCGTTTCGAGCGACTTCCGCGCCGACCAGTCGAAATCGGTCGTCTCCAAGGCGAAGCCGCCGACCGCCCGCTCCGCCGCGCGCAGGACGCGCACCGCCGCCGGGATGACCTCCCGCCCGATGCCGTCCATCGGCATGACCGCAATCCGGTGTGTACGCATCTCTTCGCCCTCCTCGATCGCGCCGAATGTCGCCCGCTGAGTATACGGGACGGGACCTCCGCGGGGTACCGGGCGTTCTCCCCGATGCCGTACGGTTTTGACGCGCGTATTCGTTACATACGTGACCGTATCTTCATGCCCTGTTCATGCACGGCGCGGTATCCCATGCATGGCGCACGGTCTGCATCAATCGTCGGTGAAGCATGGCAACGACAGGAGCACGGTGAGGAGCATGACCGACCGATACCGCATGCCGATGTCCTGGCAGCGGATTCTGACGTGGCGGGTGGCGCTCGGCGTCATCGTGCTGCTTGCCGTGCTCGTGCGGATGCCTTTTCTGCATGTGCCGCTGGTCGCCGATGAGGGCGGCTACGCCTATACGACGCACTACGGGCTGAGTGGCAGGACGCTTTACCGCCTGCTCTGGTTCGACCGCACGCAGGGCATCCTCTGGGTCTACCGTGTCATCTTCCAGACGCTCGGGCGGAGTATCGTTGCCATTCGCCTCTTCGCCGCGCTCTACAATGCGGTCTCCGCGCTGCTCGTCTCGGTCATCGGTCGGCGGCTGGCGGACAAGCGGACGGGCCTGATCGCCGCCGCGCTCTTCGCGCTCTTTTCCGTCATGCCGCATGTGCAGGGCTTTACGGCGAATGCCGAACTCTTTATGACCCTGCCCGCTCTCGCCAGCCTCGCGCTTCTCCTGCCCACAGAGCGGACACGGATGGAGCCCGAGGTGGGGGTGCTCTCTCGCGTCAATGCCGACGCGACGCGGCGTATCCTCATCAGCGGTGTGCTGGCGGGGATCGCCGTGGTCATCAAACCGGCGGCGGTCGCGGCGGTCGTCGTCGCCTCGCTGCTGCTCTTCCTCGCCGCGCGCCAAGAAGGATTGCCGTGGCGATTGCGCCTGCGGCGGCAGTCCTTCCTGGCCATCGGCGTCGTGATCGGCGTCCTACCGGCCATCGTAGACGGCTTCGCGCGGGATGGGCGCGCCTATATCCGCCAGGTACTCCTCTATCGCGGGGCGACGGAGTCGATCGTCTCGCCGCACGCCGTTGGGCGGCTCGGGCATTCGCTCTGGAACACGCTCGTTGTCGGTGGGGATCTGCTGCCGCTCGTCATACTCACCATCCTCGCGCTCACCGCGTATCGGCAGACCCTCTCCAGCGATGTGCGGCGCCTTGCGCCCCTCTGGTTTCTCGCCAGTGTCGGCGGGATGGCGCTCGGCGGCAACTGGTTCACGCACTACTACTTCCAACTGCTGCCACCGCTCGCGATCTATGCGGCGATCGGCGTGCGGGCTGCCTTCGGCCGGGAGGATGCCGCGCTGTGGCGCGTGCGGCTCGTCACGCTCCTCAGCGTGAGTATGATGCTCACCACCGCCTACGCGGGACATTATTTCGTTGCCGAGCCGGCGCAAATCTCGTGGGACCTCTACCATGACCGCGCGTACCAGGCGCAAGGGCCGCTGGTGGAGTATCTGAAGGCGAACACGCGCCCGAATGACCGCATTTACATCGCTTTCGAGGCGCCGGAGATTTACTATCTCAGCGAGCGGCAGAGCGCCTTCCCCGTCGTTTGGCGCCAGCCGATCCTCAACGACCCCGCCACGTTCGACCGCCTGATCGCCACGCTCGACACCCCGGCCGGGCCGGCATTGATCGTCGATCTCGACGCCCCCCGCTTCCAATACGCACACGACCGTCTCCGCCCGGTCCTGGAGCGCCGCTACCAACTGGCCGCGATCATTCAGGGCGTGCAAATCTACCGGCGCGTGCCATCGCTCTGGAATTACCCCTGGACAGAGAAAGTGGACCGCTGACGTGAGCAATGGCAAAGGGCAATGGGCAATGCGTCACTTGATGCGGCATACTACTCCTTGCTCGTTGCTCATTGCCCATTGCTACGACCGGAGGGAGGACATTCATGCCGACGATGGATTTTGAGGCGTATGTGCCGAGCGAGGCGAGCGCGGAGGAGCGGCGGGCCGCACTGGCGGATCTCGCGCACTGGGAGGATGTGGCGGGCATCGCGATGGCGGTCGTCATGCCGTCGCCGTCGCCCGCGCCGAACAATCGGGCGCTGCATGAGACGCTCGCCGGTAACCCGCGCTGGATTCCCTGCGCGCAGGTCAACCCGAACGCGCCGGGTGCGGTAGACGATGCGCGCCACGCGGTGACGACGCTCGGCTGCCGGATGCTCAAGGTGATGCCGGCCCTCTATAATGCACCCCCGCTCGGCGCGGCGGTGCGGGCGCTGATGGACCTCGCACGGGAACTACATATCCCGGTGAATATCCATTCGACGGGCAACAACAGCGATCCGCTGGAAATCGGCGCGATTGCCCATCGCTACCCCGACGTGCCGATCATCATGGACCACATGGGCTACCGCAACGACGGGCGCGCGGCCATCGCGGCGGCGGAGGACAACCCGAACATCTCCCTCGGCACGACGATTGCCGCATTCGAGCCGGGCTTCGTCGCGGCGGCCATGCAGGTCGTTGGCCCGGAACGGATCATCTTCGGTTCCAACATGCCCGCCTGCTACCCGGATCTCGCGATGGAGTCCCTCCGGCGCGGTAATCTTGGCTCGGACGCGGAAACCCTCATCTTCGGCGGCAACCTCGCGCGGATGCTCAACATCCAGTAGCGAGTAGCGAGTAACGAGAGGGAGTTCAATACCTCTTCTCGTTACTCGCTACTCGCTACTCGTTACTACCGTGGCGCGCTATCCCACACGCCGATGGCGGTATTGAGCGCCCAGACGAGGCCGCTGGCCGGGTCGTCGATCAGCAGGCCACGGTCGAAGAACTGCACCGTGCCGGTATAGGGCTCCTCGTCGGCGGTCGCGAAGCCGAGCGCCTGCTGGACGACCGGGTTCTCGCGCCAGACCTTACCGAATCCGCGCTTGGGGATGGAGGTCTGCGGGCGCGCGCCGGGCGCGAGGTCACCGTTCGGGTCGCCGTCGTTCCAGGTGCTCGCATAGACCGAGAGTTGCACGCCCGTCTTGCTCAGGACGTAAATGACGCGCGAGCTCTTGGTGTAGTACATGAATCCGCTCTCGAAGGGCTGGAAGGTCAGCGTCTCGTCGTACGCCGCGCCGGTGGCGTTGCCGAGCGGCAGGGCGCTGGAACCCTTCGCGACGAGATTCGTCACGCCGGTCGCGAAGGTCGGCGCCGCGCCGGTGATCCCGGTCGCGGTGACGACCGGGCGCGGCTGCGGGATCGGTGCCGGGGCGGGCGTGGGAGCGGGGGCGGCCTGCCCGTAGCGCCATTGGTAGTAATGCTGTCCGATATTGCCGAACTCGACGGCGAAGCCCGCCGGGTTGCCGGGCGTGTAGGTGAGCACGCGCCGCTCGAACGCCTGGACGAAGACGGGCCGCGCGACGCCGCCGACGACCAATTGCGTGCCAAACGCGCCGCTGATGGGGAAGCCCATCACGCTCTGCCACGGCAACGGGAGGCTATTCAGGTAATCCCAAAATGCCTTTGGCACATACTGGCCGTATCGCCCGCCCGGATCGCCGACATACTGGACGAGCGCAAGTTGCGGGTCCGTCGGGATGACACTGGAGAGGGCGAACATGCCGTTGCTGAATATCGTCGTCACCGCGCCGGCGGGCACCTGTGGCGATTGCTGCGATCGTTCCGGCAGTTTCGCGAGGTCCGCATAGGTCGGCCCGGCTTGGCCGGGATCGCCCGCGATGCTGATCGTTGCGGGGAGGCGCTGCTCGAAGGCATTGTCGCCGATCTGCATCTTGCCGGTCTTCAGTTCGACGGTCAGTAGACCGTTGGTGACTACATTCGGCCCCGCCAGTTCCATCCGCGCCTTATCGAAGTATTGGACGAGCCGCTTGCCGCCGCTCGCTTCCAGATAGGCTTCCTGGGTGCCGGGGCTGGCATTCGGCAGCGGCCCCCAGAAGTTCGGCGAGTTCAGTTCGACCGACTCCCACTGGAAACGGAAGACGGGCGCGGCGAAATCCGTCGCCGCCTGCACCGCGCCGCCGATCCCGGCGCAGAGCCCCGCGAGGAGCGCGCTTGCCAGCACCCGTCGTATCGCGTGTGCCCTCATTGGCCTCTCCTTCCCATCGGGCGTCCACGTCAACGGGCGGCATGGTACTACGTCACGCGAAGTAATTGCCACCGGTCCCTTTCAGTCCCACGCTTCGGGGTCGGTGAGGGCATGGCGGAGGGTGTCGAGGGTGAGATTGCCGCCGGAGAGGATGACGGCGACCTTCTTGCCCGCCAGTTCGTCGCGCAGTTTGACGGCCGCCGCAGTCGCCGCCGCGCCCGCGCCCTCGGCGAGCAGTCGCCCGGCGCGCAGGAGGAGCAGGATCGCCTGCCGCATCTCCTCCTCGGAGACGAGCACGACATCATCGACACCGGCGCGCATCGCGAAGGGGAGGGCGAACGCCTCGCGCGTCGCCAATCCCTCCGCGAAGGTGCGTTGGGAATCGAAGGAGAGCAGGCGGTTCGCCCGCCACGACTCATAAACGGCGGGCGCGCCCGCCGCCTGCACGCCGATCACGCGGATCCGCGGATTGATCGCCTTCGCGACCACCGACGCGCCCGAGACGCCGCTGCCGCCGCCGAGCGGGACAATCAGCACGTCGAGGTCCGGCACTGCCTCGACGATCTCCAGCGCGTACGTCGCCACCCCGGCGATCAGGAGCGGTTCATTCGCGGGGTGGACGAAGCGCATCCCCTCCGCCGCCGCGCGCCGTTGCGCCTCGCCGAGGAATTCGCCGATGTCCTTGCCGTACAGCACGACCTCCGCGCCGAGCGCGCGCATCGAGCGCACCTTGTCCGGGTTCGCCGCCTCCGGCCCGTAGATGATCGCCCGCGCGCCGAAAAGCCGCGCGGCGTAGGCGATGGACTGGCCGTGGTTGCCGGTGCTCGCCGTGACGATGCCCCGCTCCCGCTCCTCCGCGCCCATCCGGGCGAGCAGGTTGATGCCGCCGCGCAGCTTGAACGCCCCGATCGGCGTCAGACTCTCGCACTTGACGTAGGCCGTGCAGCCCAGTTCTTCCTTGAGCAGCCACGGCTCGATCAGCGGCGTCGGCGTGAAGTAGGGGGCGATGGTCTGCCGGGCGAGGTAGACATCGTGCAATGTGGGAATCTGCCAGGGGGAATCCGCGCTCTCTGTTGCCGTGGCCGGTGCGGTGCTCGTCATCGGTGCGTTTCCTTTCAATCCAAGAGGCGGGCGGCGGCCATCTCCTCTTGCAGTGCGCGGAGCGTGCGATATTGCTCCCGCAATCCGGCGAGAGAGCGCTCCCACCCCTCATACTCGTCCAATCGGTCGTACAGCTCCCGCACGATGACGAGATAGCCGCACGCCTGCCGGTAACTCTCGCGATGACGCCCGGCGATTCATTTCTCCGCCTGTTGGAAGCGGGCACGAATCTCTTGCTCGCTCAGTTGTGGGATCACCTCCATCGTCCGGTCCATCCTCACGGCGCGGATATCGACGGACGGAGTGTACTACGGCTCAGAAAGTTTTGATCCCATACCCTGCGTACTGGATCGGCGTCCGTTTGCCGACCGCCATCGGGATGCGTGTGCCGATCTCGGCATAGGAGATAGCGCCGCGCTTCAGCCGGTACAGCGCATGCAGGGCACGGAGCGGATTCCCGGTCGGGTTGATCCCGACGATCGCACGGCAATCGAAGCCATGTTTTGCCAGTACCGCTCGTAATTCGGCGGGCTTGATGAACATGTGCCAGTCATGCAGGTTCGTCGTCACGAAGCGGGTCGCGCTCCACTCCTGAAAAAGGGTGATGACGACTAGTTTGCTCAGTACGGTGCGATTGATCGTGTCGAAGAGATAGACGCCGCCCGGTTTGAGCACGCGCGCCGCCTCCGCGATGACCGTATCCAGATCACGCACATGTTCCAACACGTCGCAGCAGTAGGCGATGTCGAATGTCGCGTCATCGAAGGGGATCGCCTCGCCGGATGCGACGCGATACGCGATCTTCAATCCGGTCTCGTCCGCGTGTCTCCGTGCTTCCGCGATCGTCGGGGCGGAGGAGTCGATGCCCGTCACAGCGCAGCCGAGGGCGGCGAACTCCTCCGCGAGGAAGCCGCCTCCGCAGCCGATATCGAGGACGCGCCGGCCTTTGGGGTCGATGTGGAGCGTGTCGACGAGCACATCGCGCAGATAGCCGAACCGAACGGGTGTCAGCGCGGCGAGAGTGGAGAGGAAGCCGCGCTCGTCCCGCCACGGCGCGGTATCGTAGATCGCGTTATCGACGGGCATGGGATTGCCCCTTCCGTCGGCCCCTCCGTCCGCCGAGTGGAGCGGCCCCCTATCCCTTGCTCCCTGTCGTCGCGATGCCCTCGATGAAGAAGCGCTGGGCGAGAAAGAAGAGCACGACCATCGGCAGCGTAAGGATAACCGAAGCGGCCATCCAGAGCGCCCATTGCGTCTCGAATTCCGTCTTGAAGGTGGCGAGGCCGAGGGACATCGTGTAGAGGTCCTGCCGGTTCAGGTAGATGAGCGGCGTGATGAAGTCGTTCCACTTGGCGACGAACTCGAAGATCGCCACGGTGATCAGCGCCGGCCGGATGAGCGGCAGCATGATCCGCCAGAAGATCGTGAAGTAGCTCGCGCCGTCGATCCGCGCCGCCTCGACGATATCCTGCGGGATATTCATCAGGAACTGCCGGAGCAGGAAGATATAAAAGGCCGAGCCGAAGAGGTTGCCCGCCCAGAGAGGGAACCACGTATTGACCGCGTGGAGTCTGTTCCAGACCAGGAAGGTCGGCACCATCGTCGCCGCGCCGGGCAGCAGATAGGTGCCGATGACGAGCGCGAAGAGTTGCGCGCGCCCTGGGAAGCGCAGCCGCGCGAACCCGTAGGCGACGAGCGAACTGGAGAGCAGCACGCTGACGACCGCGAGCGTGCTGACGATCAGCGAATTGCGCAGCCAGGTCAGCACCGGCGCGTAGCGGAAGACATCGGCATAGTTCTTGGTCGCGATCGGGTGCGGTATCCAGCCGGGCGAAAAGACCTGGCTCTCCGGCTTAAGCGAGGTGAGCACCAGCCAGATGAAGGGGATGCTGAAGAGGGCGGAGAGGGCGATCAACGCGAGATAGAGGCCCGCGCTCCCCGCCGCACGCCGTCGCGGCTTCCCGCCGGGGTGAACCGTCGTTCGCGGCTCTCTCCGGGCGGCAGCGTTGGGTATTGTGACGCGTTGTGTGGTGGCGCGGATTGCCATAGACCCTACCCCCGGCCCCCTTCTCAAGGGGGAGTTAATCGACTTCGGTGGTGACCCATCGCCTGGAGATGCGGAATTGGATGATGGTGAGGGCGACGATGACGATGAAGAGCACCCAGGCGATGGCGGAAGCGTAGCCGACATGGAAGTACTCGAATGCCTGCTTAAAAAGATACATAACGGCGAAGAGCGCGGCGTTCCGCGGGCCGCCGTCTTTGTCGAACATCACGTACCCCTGCGTGAAGACCTGGATACCATTGATGATGGCGATGGTCGTGACGAAGAAGGTGACGCCGGAGAGCATCGGCAGCGTGACGTTGCGGAATCGCTGCCAGCTATTCGCGCCATCCAACTCCGCCGCCTCATAGAGCGAGGCGGGGATGCCTTTCAGGCCCGCGAGGAAGATGATCATCGCCCCGCCGAATCCCCAGAGGCTCTGGATGACGATCGTCGGCTTCATCCAGAAGGGATCGACCGTCCAGGCGGGCGCGGGCAGGTGGACGAAGCGCAGCATGCGGTTCACGAGGCCGTCGTTCGGGTTGAGAATCCAGAGCCAGAGATACGCGCTCGCCACCACCGGCGTCAGTGAGGGGAGGTAGTAGACGGTGCGGAAGATGCCCTGCGCCCGCGACGCGCGATTGAGGAGCATCGCCAGGCCGAGGGCGACGAAGACATGGAGCGGCACGTAGAGCGCGGTATAGACGAACGTATTCCGCAGCGACGTCCAGAAGAGTGGATCGTCCGTCAGGAGCGCGCGATAGTTGTCCAACCCCGTCCATTGCGGCGACCGCACGACATCATAGTTCGTGAAACTGAAGTAGATCGAGGCGATGATCGGCCCGGCCGTGAAGATCAGGAAGCCGATCACCCACGGGCTGATAAACAGGTACCCCGCAGCCCACTCCTCCGAGGAGCGGCGGCGTCGGGCGCGCGCCGGTTGTGCGATGGCGGCCATGAGCGACTCCTTGTGATGGGGTGGGCGCGAAGCCCACCCCACCGGCTATGGTTTGAAGGAATCGATGTCCTTCTGCGCCTTGTCGTTCGCGCGGTCGAGGGCTTCCTTGGCGCTCTTGCCGCCGGAGAGTGCCGGTTTGGTGCCCTCATTGCCAAGGTCGTCGTCGAGTTGCCTGCTGACGGGGGAGGCGGAGATCGGCGATTGCAGGCTCGTGTCCAGCAGTTGCGGGAAGAGCTTGATCGCGCTGTCGAACTTCGGGGCGATCGGCTCGTAGACCTTCTCGATCTGCATTTGATCCGCCGCTTTGTCGCCGGTGAGGGTGGGGATGTACGGCTTGCCGTTCGTCTTCTGATACTCCTTGACCGCGTTCGCGCCGATCTGCCAGGTGTTCAGGTCGTTCATGAATTTGATGAACTCCCACGCGGCGTCCGGGTCCTTCGCGCTCGCCGTGATTGTCCACGCATTGCCGCTCGTGAAGGAGATCGGGTCGCTGCCGGCGCGCTTCTTCACCGGGAGCACCGTGAAGTTGAGGTTCGGCGCGACGCGGGCGATGATGCCGAGCATCCAGTTCTCGTAGAGCGTCATCGCCACCTGGCCGCGCGCGAACTGCTCGTCGTTCTGCCAGGTGGAGGAGACGGCCTGATAGGGCGTGAAGCCGCCCTGCGCCGCGTAACTCTTCACCCCCCAGTCGAGCGCCTCGACGATTTTCGGGTCGTTGAATGTCGCCTTCTTGCCGTCGCTACTGAGGAAGGCGCCGCCATTGCCGAGACCCCACAGATAGAGGAAACCGCCGCCCGTCTGCGTGTACACCTTCGGATCGAAGCCCCAGCGGTCGACCTTGTCGCCGCTCCGCTTCGTCAGTTGCGTGCCGACATCGGTCAGTTTGTCCCAGTTACCGGTGTCCAGTTGCGTGGCGTCCATGCCCGCTTCCTTCAGGGCGTCCGTGTTGACGTAGAGCGGGCGGACGGTCATGAACTGCGGGATACCGTAGGTCTTGGCGTTGTACTGTACCTCGCTGACGGCGGAAGCATTAAACCGGCCAAGATCGAATGCGTCGCGCTGAATGTACGCATCGAGCGGTTTGAGGACGCCGCGCGCCGCCCAGCTACTGAGCGTTGTGCGGTCGAGCCAGAGCAGATCGGGGAGCTGCTTCGACGCGGCGCCCGTGAGGATTTTCTGATCGTCGACCTTCGGCACGATGTCGAGCTTGATGCTCGGGTACGCCTTCTTGAAGGCGTCCACCCGCGCGAAGGCAAGCGGATTCGTCTCCTCCACGCCGAAGCCCCATTCGGCTATCGATGTCTGGCGTGTGAACGCGGGCGCGGATGCCGCGCTCTTCCCCGGTGTCGCGCCGGTGGTGACGGAACCGACCGCGCCGGTCGTCGTGCCAGTGACGGCGACGTCGTGCGTGCCGGTCGGCTTGGCCGTCCCGCCGCCGCACGCCGCGAGGAGCGCCGAGGCGACCAGGCCGCCGCTGACCGATAGCGCCCCTCGGAGGAGCAGTCGCCGGGAGAGTACCGCCCGGCTTTCCTCCGCGATACCCTTCTCGTGATCTGCCATGATCGAGCCCCCTTGTCTTCTCGTCCCGAGCAGCGGGCACAACGAAATACACCCTGCGGCACCGCCGATTCCCTCGTTCTGTGAAACGCCGGTTCGATGGCGCGGCCTCGTGCCGCCATGCCACCCGCTGAGTAATTGAATCCCCGCAATTACTTCGTGATACCGATGGTCAGTTCCAAATCGACTAGTGGCATTCACCAATCAACACTCGAAGAATTTTGGTAGCAAGATGCATACCACTTCCCCGCCTCCCCCTCATTACTCCATTATGACGGTCGCGACGGCGCCTATGCGGTGCCCGAAGGCCGCATAGGCGCCGTATACGGCAGGGATAGGCGAAGCGGATGTCTACCCTTGCTCGCTCGCTTCCAGCATCTCGTTCGCCGCGTCGAGGTCCGGGACGAGCCCGGTGAGATCTTCGTCGGGGTGCTGCTCCGCCTCGCGCAGGAAGCCATGCAGGGACGCCTTCTGGCGGATGAGGACGCGGTACTGGTCCAGTTCCTCCGGCGGGCGGTTGACGGTCAGCGCGGCGATGACGGTATCGCGCGAGCCGTCCAAGTAAAGAGCGGCGAAGGAGCGATCCTCCATCGCGCCGCGCAGGATGACATGCGCGTCCGGCTTCGGATTGCCGAGCACCTCGATGCCGAGATCGAAGAGGTCCGAGAAGTAATACTGCACATGGTCGTACGGCTCATTGGCGCCCGCCATGTTCGCGCCCGCCGCCTTCCCCTGCGAGAGGGCCGTATCCCAGTGGTCGACGCGTCGTGGGCCGAAAACGGGGTCCGGGAAGGTGGCGATGTCACCGGCGGCGTAGATGTCCGGGTCGCTGGTGCGGAGGTACTCGTCCACGACGACCCCCTGCGTCATATTGTCATACTTCAGCAGCGCGCCGTCCGCGAGATCGCGGTTCAGGTTAATGCCGATCCCGGCCACGACGAGGTCGCCGCCGGCGGTGTGCCCCTGCTTCGTCGCCACCCGCCCCGCCCGCATCTGCCCGGATTGCGGCAGGATGCGCACCGCTTCGTCTTGGGTGAGGAATGTCACGCCGCGATCGGCGAGCGTCTGCTGGAAGAACATCGCGATGTGCTCGGGCATGAACGAATCCCAGATCGTCTTGCCTTTGACGATCATCGTCGTCTCGACGTTGTAGTGGACGAGCGCGGCGGCGACCTCGACGCCGATGAAACCGCCGCCGATCACGGTCGCGTGCTTCGCGCGCGCGGCGGCGGTGCGCAGCCCATCCGAGTCGTCCAGCCAGCGGAGGTAGTGGACGCCCTCCAACTCCGCACCGGGGATGTCGAGATGCTTCGGCGTGCCGCCGGTGGCGAGCAGCAGTTTCTTGTAGTGCAGTGTCCGGCCGTCAGCGAGCGTCACCTCGTGCGCCTGCGGATCGAGGCGGGTGGCGCGGGTCTCCATCATCAGTTCGACGCCCTGCTCGTTGGCCCACTCCGCCGGGTGGACGAAGACATCCTTGCGCTCCTGGTCGCCGCGCAGATACTCCTTCGAGAGCGGCGGGCGATGATAGGGCCGTTCGTGATCCTCCGAGACGATCACGACGCGCCCGCCGACGCCCCGCTCGCGGATCGCCTCGGCCGCCATCGCCCCCGCGAGGCCGCCGCCGATAATCAAGTAGTCAATCGCTATCGCGGCATTCGCCTGATGTACACGATCCATCTGTATATCCTTTCTGCATGGGGTGAACTCACACCCCTGTCTATACACGAGAAAGGCGTGCATGATGCGTGCCAGACGGGTTTTCGCTTTACGGTCGCGCCATCCCCTGCTAGGCTCGGCGGTATAGATGGACGAGCGCGGAGGGAGGGAACGATGGTTCTGGATGAGGCGCTTTTCGAGCGATTGACGCAGACGCCCGGCGTGGCGGGGCGCGAGGAGCAGCAGCGGGTGATCGCCCGCGAGCAACTGGGCGAACTGACCGACGAGGTGCGCACCGACGCGCTCGGCAACGTGATCGGCACGAAGAAGGGGCGCGACGACGTGCGGGTGATGCTCGCCGCGCACATGGACGAGATCGGCTTCCTCGTCAAGTACATCGACGACAAGGGCTTCCTGCGCCTGCAACCACTCGGCGGCGGGGTCATGCCGCTGAACATGGTCGCGCAGCGCGTCGTCATCACGACCGCCAATGGCGCAACCGTGCGCGGCGCGCTGCAACTGGCGCGCCATTCCGGGCCCGGCGAGACGCCGACCGTACCGAAGCACGAGGAATTCTTTGTCGATCTCGGCATGGCCGCCGACGCGGTCAGGGCGGCGGTGCGGATCGGCGATTTCGTGACGATGGACCGCGCCTTCGAGAAGATGGGCGACAACTATGTCTCCAAAGCGATCGATGATCGGGTCGGCCTGCTCGTGATGTTCGAGGCGTTGCGGGCGATGCGCTCCAGCGAGGCGACGATCTACGCCGTCGCGACGACGCAGGAGGAAGTGGGTCTGCGCGGCTCGACGGCGAGCGGCTACGCCCTCAACCCGACGGTCGTCATCGCGGTCGATGACACGCCGGCGCGCGATCACCCCGGCGGCCCGCCGGAGAACGCCATCACGACGCTCGGCGCCGGGGCGGCGATTAAGATCATGGACGGCTCGTTCATCAGCCACCCGAAACTGGTCGACCACTTCCGCGCCATCGCGGAGCGCGAGGGCATCCCGCATCAGATGGAAATCCTGCCCTTCGGCGGCACCGACGCGGGCGGCGTGCAGCGGCAGCGCGGCGGGATGCCCGCAATCACGCTCTCTATCCCCTGCCGCTATGCCCACTCGGTCAACGAGATGGCGAGCGCGACCGACATTCAGGCCTGCATTGACCTCCTGGCGCGCTATCTGGAGGAGGCGCATACGGGGGAGTACGCGCTCTAGCCCTCACCCCCACTGCCCGAAGGGCGCCCGCTCTCCATCGCTCACAGATCACGGTAAAGATAGGCTTGTATGGCGATGGAGAGGGGAAGGGAACGTTCACCTTCAGATGATCGCCAGAGGCACGATGGGGCTGCCGACGCCACCTTCGAGGCGGAGCGGGGTGGCGACGTAGAGGAACTGATGAACCTTGTCGGCGGCGAGGCGTTCCAGATCGAGGAATTCGACGAGGTAGCCGCCGCAGCCCCAGATCACCGCCTGATGGAGCGGGAGCATATCCGCCCAGGAACGGACGACTTCCACCGCCGGATTGTCCCCGCCGAGGGCGACGATGTCGTGCTCCTTGAACCACTGGCCGCATGCCCCGCTCAAGCCCGGCTCCGAGGCGTAGAAGCGTTGCCGCTGCTCCGCGTCCCCGCTCGTGAAGAGTTGCCACCACCCGGTACGGATCAGGACGGTATCGCCCGGTTGGATGGTGACGCCCTGCTTCGCCGCGCAGGCGTCGAGTTCGTCCGGCTCGATGGCCTCGCCGTCATCCAGGTGCGGGACGCCCCGGAAGCCGGCGATATCGAGCAGGATGCCCCGCCCGACCATCGGCCCGACATTCTGGATGCCGCATTTCTGCGCGCCGGAGGGGAGAATTTTGTGCGACGAGTGCCCATTGTAGAGCGTGTCGCCCATGTAGATGTGGCAGAGCGCGTCGATATGCGTCGTGCCGTGCGTGTGCATCATCACCACGTCGTCCGCGCCGGAGAGGACATTATCGGGGCGGCGGCGTGTCGTGACGACGTGCCACGTCGGGCGGCGGGTCGGCAGGTTCGGCCCGTCCGGCGAGAGCGGCGCGGCGAGCGAGTAGACCGTGCCGCTCTCGATCAGCCGCGCCGCCGCCTTCACCAACCCGGCATTGAGCAGGTTCGCCGTCCCCCGCTCATCTTCATCTCCCCATCTTCCCCAATTGCTCGGTACGCCAATCTCATCCGGTCGGGGCATGGTCCTTCCTTTCACTGACATCAAGGCTATAGAGGCTATTACCCCGACGCGAGATTAAGCGTCCATTTGCCGTCAAATTCGACCGCGAAGATATAGACGCCATCCGATGGTACAAGAATCGCTCGTGAGCCGCTGCTCGTACCGATCTCGTTTGCGCCGAGATCCACGAAATTCTCCGTTGATGTCGCGCAATTCTGCGATGAAATTACTCGATCCGCCAGACGATGAATAGGTGACCGTCAACAATCCCTTTGGCAATGACAACGCGCGCGTGACCATCGTACCCGAGCCAGTAATCGTGGTCGGCACGTCAATAGGGCTCGCGAGTGCGTTTCCTGGATTGCTCACCTCAATCGTCCATGCACCATCGAACTCGACTGCGAGCAGGAACGTTCCATCGTTCCTGATACCGGTAAGCCTGCTAGATGACGACGCGCCAATTTCATTCGCTGCGAGGTCAACGAAATTCCCCTGTGCATCCTTCAACTCAGCGATGAAGTTGCTCGTGCCATTACGCGATGTCGCCTTGAAAACGGCGAGACCTGCCTTGAGTTGAAATTTCGGCGTGACCTTCGTGCCCGTACCCGAGAATGTCTGCACGTCGCCAGACTGCGCAGGGGTAGGAGGCGGTGTGGCGGTCGGTGGCTTTGTCGCCGGGGCAGGTTGCGGAATAGGCGGCGCAGGCGATCCGCTCCC
The DNA here is from genome assembly GCA_963847195.1 of uncultured Chloroflexia bacterium. Classification (GTDB taxonomy): domain Bacteria; phylum Chloroflexota; class Chloroflexia; order Thermomicrobiales; family JALYUS01; genus JALYUS01. Next base: position 717,830 of record CAWJZC010000010.1, read on the forward strand.
ATAGCGCCATTGGTAATAATGTTGCCCAATGTTCCCCATCTCCACTTGAAAGGCGGAGTCGTTGCTCGCCGTGTAGGTAAGGACGCGACGCTCGAAGACCTGTACCATCACCGGCTTCTGCTGGCCCGCCACCTTCACGGTCGTATAGAAGGGCTCGCAGATCGCAAAGCCAATCGTGGAGAGGCCCGCCTTGTTCCGGTAATCAGCAAACGCCTTGGGAACGTTGTGCTTCGTCGCATCATCGAAGACGGCGAAGGTGGCGGCATCGGTGCGTGTCGCGCTGCTTACCGAGATGTCTCCGCGCCGTCGAGAGTGCTGCCTGCGCATAGTTGCCCGTCTGGGATGGAGCGGCGACGAAAAGTGGCTGTGCTTTGCCGCCGAGTTGGGCATAGGTCGGGCCTGGATTATCGGGATCGCCCGCAATCGGGATACTCGGCGGTCCCTTCGGTTGGAACGCGGCATCACCCACCTGGAGCTGGCCCTTGACGATCTCGGTAGCGAGAAGGCCATTGGTCACCTTCCCGTTCGTAAGTTCCATTCGCCCTTTGTCGAAGTACTGCACGAGGCGCTGACCGCCTGCCGCTTCCTTGTATGGCTCCTGCTGACCGTCCTTCGCATTAGCGAGCGGCCCCCAGAAGTTCGGCGTGATCGCCTCGCCTTGTTGCCACTGAGTCTGAAACGCGGGATCAGCAAAGCCTCCCGCTGCTTGACCCGGTATGGTCGCAAATGTGGACAAGAGAAGTATCGTCGTTACACTGATAAGCCAGCGTCGCATTGCACCCTCCTACACCATCCATACCGCCGCGTTATCCGGACATATGAGGAAGCCCACGGCGCATCGAAAGAGGGCCCCTTTCTCACACCGGGTTGCACTCTCGATGGGCGGTGAGTAACGCGCCGCCATCGTAGCACATGTTAGCGATATGACAATCTTCTTGCCGATCCATGCTTTGCCTTATCCACTGCACGCTACATATCGCACAATGACCTTCCAGTGAGAATCCGTCCGGTGCCGTCATTACCTCCTTACCCGCGAAATCAGAGACCTCGGTTGCTATTCTTCGCATATTCCGCCGGCGCGCTGCCGACGATTGCTTTGAAATCATTGATGAAGTGTGCTTGATCGAAATAGCCGAGGTCCACCGCCATCTGCGACCAATCCAAAACGTGGCCGTCCGCCAGTTGTTCGGCTGCTTCGTGGAGCCGGTAGCGTCTGATCACCCATTTCGGGCTGACACCGACGTACTGACTGAAGAGCCGTTGCAGCGTTCGCTTGTTGATCGTGAGCCGACGTATCACATCGTCAACCTTGGTGATCGTTCGGTCGGCGATGATCCGGTCAACGATCTCGCTAATCAGCGCGACATTCTCGTCTCGCTCTGGCAGCCGTGCGCGGATGAACTGTTCCGCGAGATCGATCATCGCTCCGTCTTCCTCAAGGCCGAGCATCGTCTCCTCGAAACGTATGCCGTCGATGCCGAATGCGTGCCGGAGATCGAGTGACGTATCGGTGAACCGGGCAACCGGCGTTTTCACGAAGGGGTAGAACGCTCCGGGCTTCGAATTTGATACCAAAGACTCGGCCAGCGCCTTCGAGGAGAACAGAGAACTTCCCGGTTGTCACGCCAACGATCCTCGATTGATCTTGCTGGATGACCAAATGAATACAAGGATGCGGGAGCGTTTCCGACAGGTAGGGTTCCTGGCCGCGCAAGTCCCATCGGACGACCCAATAATGGTCCACGGAGCAATCGAGGTCCGGCGCAGGGGGATGGAGCGAAAGCCGGAACTTCTTTTCGCCCGCTTTGCGGTTCAAGACACCTCTCGGCTTCTCGGCCATTGCTTTCACCATCGGTCACACCAGCGTACGGTCCGCCTATCATCGCCGGAGTGCATCGCCGCGTGGGCAGCGAATAGCGCGACCACTCCCGCAAAAGACGGCATGTCGCGTCGCCCCTGTCGCGTTTTTACAATACTTCCCACCCTCTCCATGCTAGGATGATCCCTGAGAACATACGTTCTTGTCAATGGAAAGGATCGAGAGGAGATTACACGTATGAGCACATCCGTGACGGGCATGTTCGAGATCAAGAAGTGGGAGGAGCAGGCGTATCACGAGTCCGGCGACGGCGCGAAGATGACCGCCGCGCACGTCTCCTTCCTCTACCACGGCGCCATCGAGGGTGAGAGCATCATGGAATACCTGATGACCTACCGGCCGGACGGCACCGGCGTGTACATCGGGTTGGAGCGCATCGCGGGCAGCATCGACGGGCGGGCAGGGAGTTTCGTGCTCCAGCACGCCGGCACATTCGCGGCGGACGGAGTGACGGGGACCTATCTCGTCGTGCCGGATTCCGGTACGGATGACCTGCGCGGGCTGCGCGGCGGGGGCAATCTCTCCATCTCCGGCGCGGGGCCATATCCTCTCGCGCTCGACTACGATTTCGCGTAGCGGACACGACGCACGGTCCGACGACGCCTATATCACCATCGGAGGAAGGTCACTATGCCTATGTACACTGGCCGGAAGTCCGCGTGAGCGCCGCGCCGGGCTCTAATGAGCCAGCGCCTCATCTCCGGCTAACCCGCAGTCCATGCGGCGATGGTGGGGAGCGGAGATGGAAAACGATAATGCAGTCACACGCTGAGGCCCCGGTACCGTGTGTCCGCGCCGCATCGCATTCGCGATAACCAGCGCAATAGGTTGCGCAGTTCGCCGGGAACCCCCGGTGGTAGCAAACAGAGAGCCTGACCCCCGTCCCGGTATTCCCGCTTCTCCCGCTTCGTCACCGCCGCAACCCTCTGGTATCACGCTGACTCATACATCCCGCGTGGCACCCTTGTCGCGACCTATGGTACCGTACCGGGACAGGAAACGATTGAACCACAGAGACACAGAGACACAGAGGCGGGAGAAGAAGATACAAAAATTTATCTGATTTCTTCTCTCTGTTTCTCTCTGTGTCCTCTGTGTCTCTGTGGTTCGTGCATCTTCGGAGGTGTGTGATGAGCGCGACATTGCAATCGTATATCGGCGGGGAGTGGCGGGACGGGGTGCGGACGGCGCAGGACATCAGCCCGGCGAACCCGAGCGAGGTGGTGGCGGACGTGTCGATGGGCGATGCGGCGCTGGCGGCGACGGCGGTGGAGTCGGCGCGGAGCGCCTTCCCGGCGTGGCGGAAGATGCCCGCCCCGGCGCGCGGCGAGATTCTGCGCAAGGCGGCGGAACTGCTCGACCAGCGCGCCGAGGCGGTCGGGCGCGACCTGACGCGCGAGGAGGGGAAGACGCTCGCCGAGGGAATCGGTGAGACGAAGCGCGCCGTCGCCATCCTGCGCTACTACGCGGGCCAGACGCTCGAACCGGACGGCGAGACCTACCCGAGCATCTCGCCCGTCACCTTCCTCTACGCCCGCCGCGAGCCGGTCGGCGTCGTGGCGGCGATCACGCCGTGGAACTTCCCGATCGCCATCCCCGCCTGGAAGATCGCCCCGGCGCTCGCCTACGGCAATACCGTCGTCTGGAAGCCCGCCGAGATCGTGCCGCTGACGGCTGTTCACTTCTTGCAGGCGCTCGTCGATGCCGGGCTGCCGCCGGGGGTACTCAATCTCGTCCTCGGCCGGGGCTCGGAGGTCGGCAATGTGCTGACGACGCATGACGGCGTGGATGCCGTCACCTTCACCGGCTCGAACCCGGTCGGTCGTGCGATCCAGATGCAGGCGATCCAGCACGGCAAGAAGGTGCAATTGGAACTGGGCGGCAAGAACCCCGCCGTCGTGCTCGCCGACGCGAACCTCGATCACGCCGCCGAGCATGTGGCGCGCGGCGCGTTCCTCAGCGCGGGGCAGAAATGCACGGCGACGAGCCGCGTGATCGTCGAGCAGGCCGTCGTCGAGGATTTCCAGGATCGCCTCGTGGCGCTCATCGAGGGATGGAAACTCGGCGACCCGCTCGATACGGCGACGAGGGTCGGCCCGGTCGTCTCGCGGGATCAGATGGAGACGGTGACGGGCTATCTCGATGCCGGCGTGCAGGAAGGCGGGCGCGTCCTGACCGGCGGCAAGCGCGCGACGAACCTCGGCGACGGCTATTACATCCAGCCGACGGTGATCACCGACCTGAGCCGGGATAGCACGGTGGCGCGGGAGGAGATCTTCGGCCCCGTCGCCGCCATCGTGCCTGCCACGTCATACGACGAGGCGGTCACACTGGCGAACGACACGCCGTACGGCCTCACCTCCAGCCTCTTCACGACGGATCTCTCCCGCGCGCTGCAGTTTGCCCAGGAGATTCACACCGGCGTCGTCAAGGTCAATCAGGAGAGCGCGGGGCTGGAATATCACGTCCCCTTCGGCGGCATGAAGGAGAGTTCGTCCGGCTCCCGCGAGCAGGGCAAGGCGGCGCGCGAGTTCTTCACCCAATGGAAGACCGTCTACCTCGACCCCTCGCCGTAAACGTAAACCGGGGAGAACCGCAAAGGCACGAAGAGCGCAAAGGACGCAAAGAAGAGAAGAAGAGGAGAACATGTGATTCTCATTCCATCAGGTCATCTTTGCGATCTTCGCGTCCTTTGCGTCTCTGCGGTTCAATTGGTTTCATGACGGTGCGGAGTGGGCTGGACCGGCTGCCTGCGCAGATCGTGCGGGGAAAGCGGGTAGGGGTGGTCTCGAACCCGACGGGGGTAGATCGCGCGTTCCGGCGCACCGCGGATGTGCTCGCCGAGCGGGGCGCGCGGGTAGTGGCGCTCTTCGGGCCGGAGCATGGCTATCACGGCGTCGAACAGGCGGGCGTGCCCGTCGCGGGCGGGGAGCGCGACCCGGTGACTGGGCTGACGGCCTACAGCCTCTATCAGGCGAGGGACGGCGACGCGCACGTCTTCGGCCCGCCGCCCGGCAGCCTCGATGGATTGGACGCGCTCGTCTTCGATATTCAGGATGTCGGGGCGCGCTACTACACCTTCCCCTCGACACTCGGCATCCTGATGGAGTCGGCGCCGCTGCCGATCATCGTCATCGACCGGCCAAATCCGATTGGCGGCATGCACGTCGAAGGGCCGACGCTCGATCCCGCCTTCCGCTCCTTCGTCGGGCGGTATCCGGTGCCGGTGCGGCATGGCCTCACGCTCGGCGAACTCGCCACGCTGATTAACCGGCAGTTCCTCGCTGGCGCGGCGGACGTGACGGTCGTGCCGATGGAGGGCTGGCGGCGGGACATGCAATGTACGGAGACCGGCCTGCCGTGGGTGCCGCCCTCGCCGAATATCCCGACGGCGGAGACGGCACTGCTCTATCCCGGCACCTGCCTGATCGAGGGGACGAACCTCTCCCTCGGTCGGGGCACGGCGCGCCCCTTCGAGGTGGTCGGCGCGCCGTGGATCGATCCATCGGCGCTCGCGGATGCGCTTCGCGCGCTCGCCCTCCCCGGTCTCGCCTTCCGGGAGGCGTCTTTCAAGCCCGCCTTCGACCGCTTCGCGGGTGAAGTCTGCGGCGGCGTGCAGATGCACATCACCGAGGGTGGCCGGGCTGCCGGGCTGCCGGGCATCGTGCGGAGCGGCCTGCAGATCGTCGCCGCCGTGCGCCGCCTCTATCCGGCAGCGTTCGCCTGGCTCCCCGCGCATTTCGACCGCCTGATCGGCGGCGATGCGCCGCGCCACCTGCTCACGGCAACCGGGGGCGACCCCGCCGCGCTCGTCCCGCTCTTTTCCGCCTGGGATGGCGATGAAGCGGCATTCCATCGCCTGCGGCGCCCTTTCTTGGTGTATTGAGGAGACGTTCGCCCGACGCATTGTGCATTTGCTCTCCGTTAGCGGATAATGTGCCCATCGTACATAAGGGGAAGGATAGGGAGTAACGATGAACCGTTCAGACGACATGCGCGAGAAACGTGCCGGGTCACCAATGCGACGGCGTCATGTGCTGGGGATGGCCGCGGCCGCGAGCGTCGCGGCGGTGCTCGCCGCCTGCGGCGGGAGCAGCGCAACGGATACGCCGAAGCCTGCCGGCACGACTGCCCCGAGCGGTACGGCCGCCCCGGCCGCGACGACATCCTCCGCCGCGACGACCGCGCCTGCGGCGACAACGGCCGTCGGCTCCGCCGCTGCCGCCACGCGACCGGCTGGGAGCGCCGCCGCGAGTGGCACGACCGCACCCGCAACGACCGGGACGACCGCCGCCGGCAGCCCGGCGACGAGTGCGACGGGCGGCAACCTGACGGTGAGCAAGAGCGGCTTCAAGGGCACCTTGCAGTACTGGGTGCTGGGCTACGTCCCGGGCAACGCGACCGCGAAACTGATGGACGCAGCGGTCGCGATTTTCACCAAGGCGAACCCGGATATCAAGGTGGAAATCACCGGCTACACCGGCGATCAGGCGGGCTTCACGAAGTTGACGCAGGCCGTTCAGGGGGGCGGGAGCGTCGACATGTTCCGCCTTCCCTCGGACATCTTGCCGCTCCTGGTGCAAGATAACCTCGTCGCCCCGATCGACGACTTCCTCACCTCCGACGACAAGGGCGACATCTTCCCGAGCCTGCTCGACTCCGTGCGGGTCGGTGGGAAGGCATATTCCTGGCCGCTCTGGGTGCCGCCCGTCGGCATGTACCTCAATCTCGACATTTTCAAGGAGAAGGGCGTCACCCCGCCGAAGGGCGATTGGACCTACGATCAGTTCGTCGAGATCGCGAAGCAACTGACCTTCCAGCGCGCCAACGGCGACAAAGTCTACGGCTACACGGGCGGCATCGACCCCGGCCTCGTCAACACCTGGCCCTTCATTCTCAACGATGGCTCGCTGCCGCTCAGCCCGGACAACACGAAGTACACCTTCAACTCGCCGGAGGGGATTAGCGGCCTGCAGAAACTGGTCGATCTCGCGCAGAAGCACAAGGTGACGCCGCCGGACTTCGGCACGCAGTCGGTGGCCGACATCACCGCCTCGTTCCAGGACAAAAAGCTCGTCGCGATGTACAGCGAGCCGAGCGGTTCGTCCTCCGGGTATCGGTCGGCGAACCTCAACTTCGATGTGGTGGCGATGCCGACGGGCAAGACGGGTAAGCCGGGCACGGCGGGCGGCATCGGCCTGATTTCCGTGGCGACGAATAAGGACAAGGCGAAGCTACAGGCGGCGATGGATCTCGGGCGATACCTGACGAGCGCGCAGGTCGGCCAAGACGTGCCCGGCTTCTATCTCGCTCCCGGCGCGCGCAAATCCGTCAAAGTCGCGGACCCGATAAGCAAGTTCGATCCCTTTGTGCCGAACTGCTACATCACGCCGATCATCGCGGACTGGCCGCAGATCCGCACGATCATCCACCCGAATATCCAGAACGCCGTCTTCGGCAAGATCACCGCCGACCAGGCGATGAACAACCCGGCCGCGGAAATCAACGCTATCCTCGCCAAGAAGAAGTAGCGAGTGCCGAGTGCTGGATGCTGATCGCTGAGCAGGGGTCGACACCCCTGCCAGTTCTCGGCATCCAGCATTCGGCACACCCGTTCGGTGGGTGGTGCAATGGCAACCAAGCAGCAATCGTACTCGGCACTCGGCACTCGGCACTCGGCACTTTCCCCGGTGCGGCGCTTCATTCAGCGGTACGGCTGGGGGTATGCCTTCATCCTGCCGAGCATGATCGTCTTCGCGGTCTTCCGGCTCGGGCCGGTCGTCTATGCCTTCCTGATCTCGCTGCAAAACTTCCGATTGAGCGGAAACTCGACATGGGTAGGCTTCCAGAACTACCGCGACGCCTTCACGACGCAGAGCGGCGTCTTCAAGGAGGCGCTGAAGAACACGCTCTCTTACACCGTCTTCACGGTGACGGCGAATATCTTCGTCGGGCTGATCCTCGCCAGCCTGATCCAACCGCTCGGCAAGTACGCGCAGACCTTCTTCCGCGCCGCCTTCTATCTGCCCGCCGTGACGAGCGCGGTGATTATCGCCATGATCTGGCGGTGGATGTACAACACGCAGTGGGGCTTCCTCAATTACCTGCTCGGGCTCGTCGGTATCAGACCCGTCAAGTGGCTCTCCGATCCGGCAATTGCCCTCAGGAGCATCACCCTCTCGACGGTGCTCACCGTGCCCGCGACGGCGGTCGTGCTCTTCAGCGCGGCGATGGGCGGCATCCCGACCGAACTCTATGAGGCGGCCGAACTGGACGGCGCGGGCCCGATCCGCCGCTGGTGGAGCATCACCGTGCCGCTCATCAAGCCGACGACGCTCTACCTGACGGTGCTCTACACGATCGCCAGTTTCGAGGTCTTCGAGAAGATCTTCATCATGGTGCCGAGCGGCGTCGGCAACAGCACGCAGGTGATCGTCACGCAGATTTACCAGAACGGCTTCCAGCAGTTCCGCTACGGCGTCGCGGCGGCGCAGGCGTTCATCCTCTTCCTGATTATCGCCTCGGTCGCGGCCTTGCAGTTCCGCTTCCTCCGCAGCAACGTGGAGTATTGGAGATGTGATTGAACCACAGAGCGCACGAGAGCACACAGAGACACGGAGGAGATGAGAAGAAGATAATTCCTTCTCTTATTTCTCTCTTTGTGTTCTCTGTGCCTCTGTGGTTCACTCGTTTCGTCGATTTCTGCTTGAAAGGGGTTGGTAGTCGTGGCTCGTGTCGCGCGTGAAGAAGAAACGACTCCTTCCGGGTTGAAGCGGCCCGGCATTCTGCCGTGGGTCATCCTGATCGTGGTGGCGATTATCGCGCTCTGGCCGATGTACTGGCTGTATATCACCGCCTTCACGCCGACGCAGGATACGGTCAAGACGCCGCCGGACCTCATCCCGATCCACGCGAGCCTGTCGAATTTCACCCGCCTCTTCCATCAGGCGAAGGATTACTGGCACTGGGCGCTCAACAGCCTGATTATTAGCCTGAGCGTGACCGCGTTCCATCTCCTCTTCGACACGATGGCCGGGTACGCCTTCGCGAAGAAGCGCTTCCCCGGCCGCAACTTCTGCTTCTGGCTGATCCTCAGCACGCTGATGATCCCCTCGCACGTCACGCTCGTGCCGCTCTACATCGTCGCGCGCCACCTGCACCTCATCAATAACATCCTCGCCGTCATCCTCCCCGGCACGGCGGATGTTTTCGGCATCTTCCTGATGCGCCAGTACATTCAGACCCTGCCCTCCGAACTGGAGGAGGCGGCGCGGATGGACGGCTGCACGGAGCCGGGCGTCTTCTGGCGCGTGATCGTGCCGCTCTCGAAGCCCGCGCTCGGCGCGCTGGCGATCTTCTCCTTCGTGCGCTATTGGAACGACTTCCTCTGGCCGCTGATCGTCTTGCAGAAGAGCCAGCATTACACCCTTCCCGTTGGTGTCGCCAGCCTGCAAGGGGAATTCCGCACCGACTTCGGCCTGATCTTCGCCGGCGCGGCCCTTGCCGCCCTGCCGATGATCGTCTTCTTCCTCATCTTCCAGCGCTACTTCATCGAGGGCGTGCGGATGGGCGCGGTGAAGGGATAAGGAATCCTAACCCCCCTGCCCCCTTCCCTCGGAGGGAAGGGGAGCGGCAATCGCCTGATGGCGATTGCCACGCGCGCTCCCCTCCCGTTTCGGGAGGGGCTGGGGGTGGGTAATCCGTTTGCTCCTGTGCGATAATCGGCCGGTAGCAAGGAGTGGAGAGCAATGAGCGCACAACCGCAACCATACAAGGTGGATCCCGATAGCGAACTTGGTCATCGCCTCAGGGAGGCGGGCCAGCATCCGGTCATCCTCGAAAACGAGGGGGTCCGTTTCCGTGCCGTGCGCGAGGCGGACGAGATACAGACGACCGACGATCCGTGGGCGAATTACGACCCGGAGAGAGCCATCGCCGCCATTCATGCAAGTGCCGGTGCGCTCAAAGGCGTGGATGTCGAAGCATTTCTGCAGGAAATCTATGATGCTCGATAACAAGGTACACCGGACAGACCCACTTGAATAAGCGCCTGTATAGATGACGCCATTCGTCAGGAGAAATTCGAGTGGTGGCAGGCTTCCAGCCTGCGTTTCGAACAGGCTGGAAGCCTGCCACTACCAGGAAAACCACCTCACATGTGTAACTCCTCGCTGCCATCGAGCACAACTTGGGAGTAATGATGCGGAATACGCTACTGTAAGTACCCTGTGGGCCTAACACTCAGCAAGAACTAGTCGGTATGTCCGTCTGTGCCGCCCCTGCGAAAATGACGGAAATGAATCGCACAAAGGCGCATATGGTCGGAACAGAAACGACAATTAATGACATCCTTTCGCGGCTGACCGTTGAGCAGAAGACCGGGCAGGTGGTGATGGCGACGCTGCCCGGCACGGAGATGGACGAGGAGACCGCCGCGCGGCTGCGAGAGGGTCATTACGCGGGCGTTGTGCTCTTCAGCCGGAACATCGTCTCCGTGCCGCAGACGCTGGCGTTGACGGCCGCGATTGGCGATTGCTGCACGCTGGAAGGGTTGCCGCCGATCATCGGTGTCGATCAGGAGGGCGGTCGCGTCCGGCGGCTGATGGCGGAGGCGACCGCCACACCGAGCGCGATGGCGTTGGGCGCGACGGGCGACCCGGCGCTGGTGGAGCGGATCGGCGAGGCGGTCGGGCGGGAACTGCGCGCCTTGGGCATCAACACCGATTTCGCGCCGGTCGCCGATGTCAATAACAACCCGCGCAACCCGGTGATCGGCACGCGCTCGTTCGGCGAATCGCCGGAGCGGGTGGGCGAGATGGTTGTGGCCTTCGCGCGGGGGCTGCGGAGCGCGGGCGTCGCGGCGACGGCGAAGCACTTCCCCGGCCACGGCGACACGCAGGTCGATTCGCACCTCGATCTGCCGACGATCCCGCACGACCTCGACCGTCTCCGCGCGGTCGAATTGCCGCCGTTCGCCGCCGCGATCCGCGCCGGTGTGCCGCTGGTGATGACCTCGCATATCCGTTTCCCCGCGTTGGAGCCGGATGGCCTCCCCGCCACGCTCTCGCCCCGCATCCTCACCGGTCTCCTGCGCGATGAAATGGGCTTCGATGGCGTCATCATCAGCGACGCGATGGTGATGAAGGCGATTGACGACTACTACGGCATCGTCGCGGGGAGCGTGCAGGCGGTGATCGCCGGGAACGACCTCGTCGAGCCGCTGCACCTCACGCACGAGCCCGCCGTCGTTGCCGGGTTGCGCGCCGCCGTGCGCGACGGTCGGCTGCCGATGGCGCAGTTGGACGCCTCTGTCCGCCGCATCCTGCGACTGAAGCGGTGGCTCGCGGAGCAGCAGGGCGTCGGGATCGCGGCGGTCGGCGCGCACGGCACGCTCGTCCGAGAGGCGGCGGAGGCGAGCGTCACGCTACTCGATGCGCGGGCGGGCGCGCTCCGGCTTGCCGCCGATACGCCGGTTGCCGTGGTCGAGTTCGCCCTCCAATCGATGCACGCCGCCGAGGAAGGGCAGGCCGCGCCGTCGCCCCTGCGCGATGCATTCCAGCCGCGCTTCGCGAACGTGCAAGGTATCGCGCTCGATGCCGCGAATCCGGCGGCGGATGACCGCGCCGCCGCGCTCCGGTTGGCATCTGAGGCGCGCGTCGTGATAATCGGCACGCGAGACGCCAATCTCTTCCCGGCACAACGGGCGGCGATTGACGCGCTCCAAGCGGCGAACCGCCCGACGATCTTCGTCTCGATGCGCGCCCCGTACGATCTCGCGGATTTCCCGTGGGCTGCCGCGCGCATCGCCACCTATGGCGATCTCCCCGCCTCGCTGGATGTCGCCGCTGCCATCTGCGCGGGCGCACAGGCGCCGCGCGGCCACTTGCCGGTCAGTGTCGGGCCGCTCTATCCTGTCGGGCACGGGCTCACCGAAATTCCCTTGTAACGGAGGAAGTGACATGCGCATCGCGGTGATTTCTGACATGCACGGCAACTGCGTTGCGCTGGACGCGGTACTGGCCGATATACAGGCGCACGCCGTCGATCAGATCGTCTGCCTCGGCGATGCGGTGCAGGGCGGGCCGCAACCCGCCGAAGTCGTCGCGCGCCTGCGGGAGCTGGGCTGCCCGGTCGTCTCCGGCAACGCCGATGCGTTCCTCCTGAGTGGCGACGACGGCGGCGAAGCCGTATCGACACAGCAGAAGGCCGTGCGGGAATGGTCGCTCGCGCAACTCTCCGAGGCGGACCGCGCCTTCATCGCGGCGTTCGCGCCGACCGTCGAGGTTGCCTTACCAGGCGGGCTGCGACTGCTCTGCTTCCACGGCTCCCCGACCTCGTTCCACGACATCATCTTCCCGGATACCCCGGAAGGCGAGGTGCGCGGGATGCTCGGCCCCTTCCTGCCCGCGATCCTGACGGGCGGGCATACGCACTTGCAGCAGATACGCCGCCTCGACGACTCGCTCTTCTTCAATCCGGGCAGCGTCGGCTTCGTCTACAACACCCGCCAACCGGGCGGGAATATGCACGCCGACCCGTGGGCGGAATACGCCATTGTCTCAGCGGACGACGCGCGATTCAGCATCGAGTTCTGCCGCGTCCCCTTCGATGTCGCCGCCTGGACCCGCGCCACCCTCGCCAGCGGCATCCCCGACGCCGCGACAATGGTGACACGGTACCAATCATAACTGACACCAGCGTCATTATGACGGATTATCGGAATCTCGTACCCGAAAATATCGGCCCCCTTAGGAGAGCGGAGCCAATGCGGGGCTGGTTGGTCAACAATGAATATTGGTAGCAGTGAGGAAGCTAATGTTCCTGTGCGGGCGTGAAGAACCGATTCAAGCCAACGGAATGCTCTACGCGTACAATGAGCGGCTCTCTGGGGTGAGCGCCGAACTCCTCTCGGCGATCCTGGACCAGTGGAATACGGAGCTCACATGGGTAACAGCGCGGCGCTACTTTCCATCAGGCGAAGGTGTGGCAGGCATCGTCGCGTTCCGGCAAAGACATAACATGAAAGCGGATACTGATATTGAGGTGCATGCCCGCCAAGCAGAAGCGGCGTCACAGGCGGCCATAAAGCAGTTTGGTGAAGAAGGCTGGGCAATATTCCACGATGACGCATTGCTTGTAGCAACGAAGAATTGCTGCCAGCATCGAAAAGACCTTCGCACTTCCGTCCTACGGTCGCCGTATTTGGCGATTTCTCATATTCGGATCGGCACCGCAGCCGGAAACATTCGCCCAGCCCCCGCCGCGCGCCTCAGTAGAGGATTTTTATATCGACTTGCGTCCGAGTCGGCAGTTTCTCGGTTGGTTGGCCGATCACACCTATACCATCGACTACAGGGCAACGGATGACATCAATCGTCTTGGTCTTGTCATCGTAGGAACACGACGGATTGACGTGGACAGTCTGATTGCCAAGGGCTTCGTCAAGGGCATCGAACCGATGCCGGAGAATGTTTGGCGAAGCGGCCCCTCTTTCCGTCCAGACTCTCTCCATTGGCGCGACGTACCATGTGAACAATGGGGTGATACACTGAAAGGCATGACATGGCGACGAAGGTGGCGGACGCAATCAAGCGGCTGATTGCGGACGGATGGACGATTACCGATCAGAGGGGCAGCCACCGTCAGTTCGAGCATCCGACAAAGCCCGGCAAGGTGACTGTTGCAGGTAAGCCAAGCGATACGCTCGCTCCCGGCACATGGAACAATATCCAGAAGCAAGCGGGTTGGAAATAGGAGAATCAGATGCAGTACCTTGTTGTGGTCGAGAAGGCCGATACAAATTACTCCGCCTATGCACCGGATGTGCCTGGCTGCGCGGCGACGGGCGATACCATCGAGGAGACCATCGAGCATATGCAGGAAGCATTACGGGTGCATCTGGAGGCGATCATGCGGGATCATGAGGCGCTTCCTCATCCGTATTCCGTCTTGGCGGTAAGCGTCGAAGTGCCGGAGGCGGCAGTTGTCTAATCTGTGATGCCTGTTCCGCGCCTCTCCGGCCCCACAGCGATATGTGTGGGGCTTTTTTGTCTCTGTTCGTTCATCCTGCCCATGATACGATGCCGCGTATCGGTGTGCGGGTGGAGCAGGAGGGGATCGATGGAGCGGAAGCAGCGGTTGGCGGCGCGGGTCGGGGTGTTCGGGATCGGGCTGGCGGCGTACTGGCCGCAGTTTCCGGGGCTGCGCGAGCGACTGGCGGGCTATCAGCGCGACGTTGAGGCGCACCTGACGCAACTCGGCGCGGAGGTGATCTCCGGCGGGCTGGTGGACACGCCGGTCGCGGGGCGGGAGGTGGGCGAGCGGTTCGCGCGGGAGAATCTCGATCTGCTCGTCTGCTCCATCGGCACCTACGCGACCTCCTCGCAGGTGCTGCCCGTCGTGCAGCGGCAACGCGCGCCGGTACTCGTCCTCAATCTGCAACCCGTCGCGGCGCTCGACTACGCGCACACCGACACGGCGGAGTGGCTGGCGAACTGCACCGCCTGCTCGGTGCCGGAACTGGCCGGGCTCTTCGCCCGCGCCCGCATCCCCTTCAATGTCGTCACCGGCACGCTGTACGACGATGACGCGTGCGTGGGGCGCGATTGCGGAATGGGTGGCGGCGGCGGGCGTCGCGCGGACGGTGCGGCATGCCCGCTTCGGCTTCCTCGGCCACACCTATCCGGGGATGCTCGACATGTACACCGACATCGCCATGCATCAGGCGCAACTCGGCACGCACATCGAACTGCTGGAGATGGAGGACTTGCAGACGCGCGTCGAGGCGGCATCGGACGCCGAGGTGGCGGCGAAGGAGGCGGAGATTCGCGCCATCTTCACCTTCGCCGAACCGGGCAGCGACGCGATTGCCGCGCCCGTCACGGACGACGCGCTGAATCGCTCGGCGCGGATCGCCTGCGGCCTCGACCGGATGGCGGACGATTTCGCGCTGGACGGCCTCGCCTACTACTATCGCGGGCTGGATAACGGCCCGTTCGAGCAGTTGGCGGCGGGGCTGATCGTCGGCAACTCGCTCCTGACGGCGCGCGGCATCCCGGCGGCGGGCGAGGGTGATTTGCAGACCTGCGTCGCGATGCTGATGCTGGACCGCCTCGGCGTCGGCGGCTCGTTCACGGAGTTCATGGCGATGGATTTCAATGACGACATTCTGCTGATGGGCCACGATGGCCCCGGCCATCTCGCGATCAGCGACGCCCCGCCGACGCTCCGGGCGCTGGAAGTCTTCCACGGCAAGCGGGGCGGCGGCCTCTCGGTCGAGTTCACCGTCAAGACGGGCCCGATTACCATTCTCGGCCTGACGCAGACGGCGGACGGCCACCTGAAACTGCTCGCGGCGGAAGGCGAGTGCGTCCCCGGCCCGGTTCTCCGCACCGGCAACACGAACTCGCGCCTGAAGTTCGCCGGTGGCCCCGCCGCCTTCATCGAACGCTGGTGCGCCGAGGGCCCGACCCATCACGTCGCCCTCGGCCTCGGCCATCAGACGAGCACCCTGCGCAAACTGAGCCGCGTGCTTGGCCTCGAACTCGCGGTCGTGGAGTAGCAGCGTGCTGCCGCTGCCCGATCCGGCACAGGATGCCATGCCATGCAGGGTTCTCCTGATCGGGGGGCCATCCGGCGCCGGGAAATCGGTCGTGGGCGCGACATTGGGGCGGCAACTCGGTATTCCGTGGCTGCAAGCCGATGATCTGCGCCTGGCGTTGCAGTTCAGCGGTCTCGTTGCTCGGGAGCAGCATCCGGCCCTAGTTGCGGACTCCGAATCGCGCGCGAAGGCGCTGTACAGCCAATGGTTAGCAGCACGAGGCAGATTGCCACGGATTGCCCACCATTGCGCCTTTGCCATGGGAAACGCTTGCCGCGCGGATTGATCGCTGCGTGCTCGGTATCGCCCTCATGGCCGTTGAGGAACGAGTAACGAGACGACGGCAGCAATCACTCGTTGCTCATTACGCGCGACTGAAAGGAGCCCCCCGTGGAGCGTGTCTGTTTCCTCTTGCAGGTCCGGCCGGAGCGGTTGGACGAGTACAAACAGGAGCATCGGGCGGTGTGGGAGCCGATGCAGGAGGCGTTACGCGAAACGGGCTGGCGGAACTACTCGCTCTTTTTGCGGGATGACGGGCTGCTTGTCGGCTACTTCGAGACGCCTGATCTGCAAGCCGCGCTCGCTGGCATGGCGGCGCGCGAGATCAATGCCCGATGGCAGGCGCATATGGCACCCTTCTTCGTCGACCTCGGCGACCGCCGCCCTGATGAGGGTTTCCTGCGGCTGGAAGAGATCTTCCATCTGGACTGAGGGTACGTTCACTCGTAGAGTAGGTACGGGCGGCGCTGATCGGCGAAGGCGGTGAGACCGGGCTGCCAGCTGGCGGCGATATCGGCGAGAGGAATTTGTTCGGTCAGTTGCTCGCGGAGCGTGCGTGTCCCGGCGATCACGTCGAAGGGGAAGCGGTCGTGGACGTATTCGTACGGCGGCTCCTTCCAGATCGGCGTGGAGGGGTCCTGGGCGATCATCGCGCGGAGCACGGCGATACCGGCGAGGGCGGCGGGGAAGCGGTCGCGCTCCGTGACGTGCAATTGCACGCCGCCGCAGACCGCCCCGGCGTGTTTCTGGAAGGTCGGCTCGAAGTAGCAGGGGCGGAAAATCACGCCGGGCAGTTCCTCCCGCGCGAGGGCGACAGCGAGACCGTGCGGGTCGATATGCGGCGCGCCGATCAACTCGAAGGGGCGGGTCGTGCCGCGCCCTTCGGAGATCGTCGTGCCCTCGACATGCACCGCGCCGGGGAAGACGGTCGCGCTGTCGAGCGTCGGTATGTTCGGTGAGGGGAAGACCCACGGCGCGCCCGATTCGTCGTGCCACATCGCGCGCCGCCACCCCTCCATCGGCACGACGGTCAGGTCGCAGCCGATGCCGAACTCCTCATTGAACAGGCGCGCCAGTTCCCCGATCGTCATGCCGTGGCGCGTCGGCAGCGAGTAGAGGCCGACGAAGGACTCGTGCCCGCGTTCGAGCAGGTTGCCGTCGATCTGGACACCGTTGATCGGGTTCGGCCTGTCCAGCACGACGACGCGCTTGCCCGTCTCCCGCGCGGCCTGCATGGCGAGCGCCATCGTATAGATGAAGGTGTAGATACGCGTGCCGACATCCTGCAAGTCCACCACGAGGACATCGACATCCGTCAGCATTTCCGGTGTCGGCGTGCGGTGCGCGCCGTAGAGGGAGTAGACGGGCAGGCCGGTGCGCGCGTCGGTGAAGCCCTCCCACTCGATCATGTCGTCCTGCGTCTGGCCCCAGATACCGTGCTGCGGCCCGAAGAGGGTCGTCAGGTTGATATCGTCGCGCGCGTGGAAGAGATCGGCGGCGTGACGATAGCGATGATCCACCGAGGCGGGGTGGCAAATCAGCCCTACCCGCGCATCCCCAAGCGTCGCGCGCGGGTCATCGAGCAGCACATCCAGGCCGAGTCGCATATTTTCCTCTTCTCTCTATAGGAGCAGTCGTCGGTAGATGATCGTATTTGAGCATCATATCCTGATAGATGATGTGATACGACAGGAATGTTCCGCTCCGGGTACACTGCGGCGGTGCACTTTGTGTCGTGGGCGCGTGCTAGAGAGAGTGAATGTCGACTGACCCCATAATTGATCTTAGCGCGCTGGAGACGGAGAAGCGCAATCCGGCGACGGAGGCGATTGACCGGATGAGCGCGCTTGGAGATCGCGCGGGCGATGAACGCGGAGGACGCGACAGTCGCGGGCGCGGTGGGGCGGGAATTGCCGCAAATCGCCGCCGCGATTGAGGGCATCACCGCGCGGCTGCGGCAGGGCGGGCGACTCCTCTACATGGGCGCGGGCACGTCGGGGCGGCTCGGGGTGCTCGATGCGTCCGAGTGCCCGCCGACATTCAGCACGCCGCCGGAACTGGTCGTCGGCTGGATCGCGGGCGGGCCGGAGGCGCTCACCCGCTCCATCGAGGGCGCGGAGGATAGCGCCGAGGCGGGCCGGGACGGACGCCGAACGGCTTGGCATCTCCGAGCGCGGACGCGCTGGTTGGCATCGCGGCGAGCGGGCGGACGCCCTATGTCCTCGGCGCGGTGGCGCTACGCGAAGGAGCAGGGCGCATTGACGGTCGGGCTGGCCTGCAACAGCGGCACACCGTTGGCGCGGGCGGTGGACATCATGATCGCGCCCATCGTCGGGCCGGAGGTGATCGGCGGCTCGACGCGACTGAAGGCGGGGACGGCGCAGAAGATGGTCCTCAATATGCTCAGCACCGGCACGATGGTCCTGCTCGGCAAGACCTACGGCAACCTGATGGTCGATGTGCAGCCGACGAACGGCAAACTGCGCCGCCGCGCGGTCGCCATCGTGGCGCAGGCGACCGGCCTGCCCGACACGGAGGCGGAAGCGCTGCTGCGCGCCGCGCACGATGAGGTCAAGACCGCCATCGTCGCCGCGCTCGCGGGCATCGCACCGACCGAGGCGCGCGAACGGCTCGCGGCGGTCGGCGGCGTTGTGCGCGCCGCGGTGGAGCGTGGTGCATGACCGTGATGCGGGGCGGGGACCATTTCCTCGGTGTGGACGGCGGCGCATCGAAGACGCTGGCGGTAATCGTCGATGCGCGGGGGCGCGAAGTCGGGCGGGGCGTCGCGGGGAGTGGCAATCAAGCGGCGGTCGGGCTGGAACGGGCCGTGGCGAGCATCCGCGACGCGGTGGGCGAGGCGGCGCGGCAGGCGGGGGCGGACGCTCCGTTCCGCGCCGCGTGGATCGGTTTGGCGGGTGTGGATCGCCCGAATGATCGCGACCGGCTCTTGCCCCATCTCGATGCGCTGGCCGCTCTGGTGCGCCTGACGAACGACGCGGAACTGGCGCTCACCGGGTTGGACGGCGCGGTCGGCGTGGCGGTGATCGCGGGCACCGGCTCCATCGCGGTCGGGCGCGACGCGGCGGGCACGATGGCGCGCTCCGGCGGCTGGGGGCACATCATGGGCGACGAGGGGAGCGGCTACGAATTGGGGCGGCTCGCCCTCAAAGCGGCGGCGCGGGCGGCGGACGGACGCGGGCCGCAGACGGCGCTCCTGCCGGCGATCATGGCGGAATGGCACCTTGCCCGCCCGGACGCAATGATCGACCGCGTCTACCCGGAGGGCGACAAAGGGCTGATCGCCCGCCTCTCAACGCTCGTCTTTACGGCGGCGCGCGAGAAGGACACGGTTGCGCAAGGGATCGTGCATGACTCCGCCGTCGAACTGGCCCTGACGGCGCTGGCGGTCGGGGAGATGCTGGAATTCCCCGACCGCAGGCTGCCCCTCGCCCTTGCCGGTGGCCTGCTGCTGCACGAGGGGGAGTACCGGGCGATGATGTTGCGGCGCATCCGGCGGCGCAGGCCGGTCGGGCAGATCGCGCTCGTTGCGGAGCCCGCGCTGAGCGCGGCACGGGCCGCCATCCAATTGACGGGAGCGGCGCCGTGAGCGCCTTCGTCGTTCGCGGCGAGATCCTCCTCGGGGATGGCTTCACGAACGGTGCATTGCGCATCGAGGCAGGCCGTATCGCCGGCATCGAACGGCAGCCAACCGGCGGTATGCGCGAGTCGCCGCGCTACGAGGCGGCATACATCGCGCCCGGGTTCGTTGATCTGCAAGTCAATGGCGGCTTCGGCGTCGAGGTGGGGGAAGACCCCGAGGCGATCCGCACGCTCGCCGCCCGGCTGCCGGAGACGGGCGTCACGGCCTTCTTGCCAACCGTCATTACCTCGCCGCCGCAATTCTACCCGAAGGTCATTGCGGCATTTGAGGCGGTGAAGGGCGCACCGGGCGCGCGACCGCTCGGGTTGCATTTGGAGGGACCATTCCTCTCGCCGCAACGGCACGGGGCGCACCGTCGCGATCTCATTGAGGATGCCGATCCCCATTTGCTCGACGTGCTGCTCGAAAGCGACGCCGTGCGTCTCGTCACGCTGGCGCCGGAACGACCGGACGCGCCTGAACTGATCCGCAGGATTGCGAGCGCGTGGCGTCCTCATCAGTCTCGGGCACACCGACGCGACCTATGAGCAGTTCGTTGCCGGTATCGACGCGGGCGCGCGGATGGCGACGCATCTCTACAACGCGATGTCGCCCTTCGGCCACCGCGCGCCGGGCGCGATCGGCGCGGCCCTACTCGATGATCGCGTCACCGTCGGCTTGATCGCGGACGGCGTGCACAGCCATCCCGCCAGCCTTGGGCTCGCTTTCCGTATGAAGCGGGCGTCGCACGTCGCGCTCGTCAGCGACATGATGGCTGCGGCAGGAATGCCACCGGGCGTGTATGCGCTCGGCGGGCGGGACGTGTTTGTCGATGGCGCATCGGCGCGACTCGCGGACGGCACGCTGGCCGGGTCGCTGCTGATGATGGATCAAGCAGTGCGGAACATGGTGCAATGGACCGACGCAACGCCGGTCGATGCGCTGCGGATGGCGAGCGAGATACCGGCCCGCCTCATCGGCCATGGAGGATCGCTCGCCATCGGCGCGGATGCCGACCTCGTCCTCCTTGACGAGGACTTCCGGGTGCGGGCAACGATCATCAAGGGCGAGGTTGTCTACGAGCGGGGGGCGGCATGAATGGCGCGCTGATGGCGGCGGAAATCGCGGAGCAGCCGGAGGTCTACGCGCGTATCCTGCGGGAGGGTCACGGGCGTATCCGCGCGGTCGCGGAGGCGGTCCGGTCGCGCCAGCCGCGCTTCGTCCTCTTTGTGGCGCGGGGCACATCGGACCATGCGGCGCTCTATGCGAAGTATCTCGTGGAGACGCGCCTTGGGTTGCCTGCCGGGCTCGCCTCGCCGTCCACAATGACGATTTACGACGCGCGCCCGGCGCTGCGCGATGTGCTCGTGCTCGCCATCAGTCAGTCCGGTTCGTCGCCTGATTTGCTCGACCCGCTGACGAGGGCGCGGGCGGCGGGCGCGATCACCGTCGCCGTCACGAACGCGCCGGATTCGCCCCTCGCGGGCGCGGCGGAATACCATCTCGGCGTGATGGCTGGGCCCGAGCGCGCGGTGGCGGCGACAAAGTCGTACACGGCGGAGTTGCTGACGCTCTACCTCTTCATCGAGGCGCTGGCGGGCGGCGATGGCGACGCGGCGCGGGTCTTGCCGCAGCGGGCGGCGACCGTACTGGCGCGCGGGGAGGAGGTGGCGGCGCTCGCCGTGCGCTACCGCTTCGCGGAGCAGATGGTCGTCACGGCGCGGGGCTATAACTACCCGACGGCGCGCGAGATCGCCCTGAAACTGATGGAGACGAGTTACCTCGTCGCCCACGCCTTCTCCGGCGCGGACCTCCTGCACGGCCCGATGGCGATGATCGAGCGCGGCTTCCCGGTGATCGCCATCGTGCCGGAGGGGCCGGGCGGCGCGGCCTTGCGGCCCGTGCTCGAACGGCTGCGCGAGCGCGAGGCGGATACGCTCATCATCGGCGACCCCGATGCGGCGCGCCTCGGCACCGTCGGCCTTGCGCTACCGGACGCCGGGCCGGAGGTGCTCACGCCGCTGCTGACGATCCTGCCGATGCAGCAGTTCGCCTGGTATCTCGCCCGCCAGCGCGGCGCTGACCCCGACCAACCGCGCGGCCTGCAAAAGGCCACCCAGACGTGGTGACGCCATGTGGCCTACAGAGCCACGGAGGACAGAGAGATACCGCAGCGATTCGCGGAGGGTTTCTGCCCCTACGGGCGGCGCCGCGATCGGGCAACGCCTTCCGCACATCGCGATAAAGAGGAATCAGCTTGGAACGACAAAGGCACGAAGTGTGGGCGAATATACCTCGCTTCGTGCCTTCACGATGCCGTACCTAGGTGGGTCGCCAATCGCACTTGGACGACGATTTCTGTTGTGGTAGCAGGCTTTCCAGCCTGCCCCGATCCCCGGCGAGGCAGGCTGGAAAGCCTGCTACCACCTTTCCAAAACCGAGTCGTCACCTACTTAGGCGCCCATTTGCGTGGTGCGCTCGGGTTCGATGACGATGACGACGCGCTCGTCGCCGGGGCGGTGCCAGGGGTATTTGTCCTGGTTGAGATATTTCTTCGCCATCGAGTTGATGAAGTCGAGGTTCGGGTCCTCCTCCACATTGACGACGCGGCCACGAATTTCGAGGTAGCGGTAGGGGTTCGCCGGGTCCACGATGGAGAGGGCGACACGTGGGTCGCGCTGGAGGTTGTGGAGCTTCTGGCGCGTCTTGGTCTGGCTGAAGCGGACATGCGTGCCGTCCCAGCCGAACCAGACGGGGTTCACCTGCGGCTCGCCATTCGGGCCGATGGTGGCGATGTCCGCGAGGGCGGTCGATTCGAGCAGGTCTTCGTAACCGGACGGGATCATGGACAACTCCTTTTTTCGAGGCTGCGAGGCCGCAGTCTTTCCGATAACCGCGCGATATGGCGGCGCATTCCCTTCCTCACCCCTACCCCCTCTCCATCGCGGCGAGATCATGGTGCGCTTCAGCCTTGTGCGGCGATGGAGGCAAGGGAAGTTCGGCGGGGTTAGCGGTGGGCGCGGGCGAGATCGATTGGCGTGATGGGGCGTAGACCCGCTTCGATTGCCGCACGCTGGCCTTCGAGGAAGGGCGGCAGGGCGAGCGATGCGCCGAGCGATTCGACCGGCTCGTCGGTGGCGAAGCCGGGGCCGTCGGTGGCGATCTCGAAGAGGACGCCGCCCGGCTCGCGGAAGTAGATCGAGCGGAAGTAGAAGCGGTCGATCTCCGGCGTCACGCGCAAGCCCGCCGCCGCGATCCGCTCGCGCCACGCGGCGTGCTCGATCTCGTTCG
Organism: uncultured Chloroflexia bacterium; assembly: GCA_963847195.1. GTDB lineage: Bacteria > Chloroflexota > Chloroflexia > Thermomicrobiales > JALYUS01 > JALYUS01. The sequence goes on from CAWJZC010000010.1 coordinate 740,519, forward strand.
GCGTGCGGAAGGCGACGTGATGCACGCCGCCGATGCCCACTTGCGTGTACGGCAGGCCCGGCCGCTCGACGAGATGGACCTCCGTGCCGGGGCCGCCCGCGCCGGTGGAAAAGACGTGGACATCTCCGCTCCCGTCCGCCGCGACATAGATGCCGGTCTGCCGGAAGCCAAGCACATCGGTGAGCACGCGGGCGGTCGGCGCGAGGGTGCGGACGGCGAGTGTCACGGCGTCGAAGCCGCGAATCGCCATCTCCGTCGGGACGGGGCCTTCCGCCCACGGGGCGCCGTCGTATGGCGCGCCGCCATCGTCCACAAGCGCGAGGGGCTGTCCCTCCAGGTCGGCGAAGGTGATCGTCGCGCGTCCGTTCCGCTCCGTGATGTCGCCGTGCGGGATGCCGAAGTCATCCAGCCGCGTCGCCCACGCATCGAGCGCGGTACGGCTCGGCACGCGGAGCGCGGTCCGCGTGGTTGTGCCGACGCCGGGATGGGTCGGGCCGGCCTGCGGCCAGTCGAAGAAGGTCATATCCGTGCCGGGGCTGCCGGCGCCGTCCGCGTAGAAGAGGTGGTAGGCCGAGACGTCGTCCTGATTGACGGTCTTCTTGACGAGGCGCATGCCGAGCACCTGCGTGTAAAAGGCGACGTTGCGAGAGGTATCCCCCGTCACCGCCGTCACATGATGAATGCCGCCGAGTTCCATGTCGTTCCTCCAATCGGTCCCGAATTATCCGTGGTAGCGCAGGCGTCGGCCTGCGTCCCGTACGCTGCGTCTTGGCAACACACTTCGCACGCCGAAGCCTACGCTACCGATCTATCGCTGTGTGCCTGTGCCATCCATTGCTGTGCGGCACTGAGGTCGCCCTGGGTGAGGCCGTGGCCGCCCGCCTCCCAATGGAGCGTCACCGGCGCATGTGAGCGCCGCAAGAGCGCCGCCAGCCGCTCCGTCTCCGCCGCCGGCACGATCGGGTCCTGCCGCCCCGCGCCGATGAAGACGGGGACGCCGGAAAGATCGGGCGGCGTCGCGGGGACGAATGGCACCATCGGGCGGAAGAGGACCGCCGCCGCGAGCGTCCCCGGCCGCAGGAGCATCATGCTCGCCGCGATATTCGCCCCGTTCGAGAAGCCGACCGCGACGACCCGCTGTGGGTCGAATCCGTAGCGTGTGGCGGCATCCGCGACGAAATCCGCCAGTTCATGCGTGCGCCGGGTGAGGTCGTCCAGATCGAAGACGCCCTCGGCGAGACGGCGGAAGAAGCGGGGCATCCCCTGTTCGAGCACCTTGCCGCGCGGGCTGAGCAGCGATGCTCCGCCATCGAGCGCGCGGCCGAGGCCGAGCAGGTCCGTTTCGTCGCCGCCCGTGCCGTGCAGCAGGAGCAGGGTCGGCGACCCGGCTGCACTGGCGCCGGGGATAAACTGGTGGATGAACGATACCGAGTCGTTTCGTGTGTCGGTGGTCATTGCCTCTCTCCCTCGTACGTGATCGCTCGTGTTTAGAACTAAACTGATGGCGATGGCGGTTTATTCCAGCGTGTGATCCAGCGTGCGGAGTAGGCGGAGCAGCGTGCGCCGTTCGCCCGGCGAGAGCGCGCCGAATAATGCCGCGATATGCGCCTCCTGGGCGGGGACGACGCGCGCGAAGATTCGCTCCCCTTCTGGCGTGAGGGAGAGTGCATTCGCCCGCCCCTGCGGGCGGCGGGCGATCAGCCCCCGGCGCTCCATCTTGCCGATCAGTTGCGAGATATTCCCTTTGGTGACGAGCAGGCGGTCCGCCAGTTCCTGCTGCGAGATGCCCTCGCCCCGGCCGAGTTGGGCGATGACATCGAACTGCGCCACGCTCAACCCGGCAGCCGCGAATGCGACCGCAGAGGCGCGGTCCACTTTCTGAAAGACACGGGCGAGCCGCAGCCATGCCAGCACGGCGGTTCGTTCGGCGCTTTTCGCCGCGCCTGGCGTCTGCTCATCCATGATGGAGAGTTTAGTGCTAAACTCCCCCCATGTCAAGGCCATGCCGCTCCCGGCTGATGTACGTACGCAGCACGGAATAGAAAGGAGTGGAACATCGTTTCACTCCTTAGGATTCGTCTTGACAGCAGGGCGAAACCGTTTATTATCTGAAATCGCGTCTCGTGATTGGGATGCGACAGATCGGTGGTTTGGTTGGTTCATGGGTGCGGAGAGGGTTCGCGCGCCAGGAGGAAATGCACGGCATGGGTACAGGTACGGTCAAGTGGTTCAACCCGACGAAGGGCTTCGGCTTCATTACGCAGGATGATGGCGGCGCCGATCTCTTCGTCCACCGGCGCGAAGTGCGCGAACCGTTCGACGGCATCCTCACCGAGGGCGACAAGGTATCCTTTGATGAGACGGAAACCCCGCGCGGCGCGGCGGCATCGAACGTCGTACGCGAGGGAATCGCCAGCAACCGCGAGGCGGGTCTGAAGGGCGTCGTGCGGCGCTTCTCCCCGGAGAAGGGCTACGGCTTCATCACGCTCGACGGCGGCCAGGATGTCTTCGTCCACCGGGACCATATCCGGGGCGGCACATTGCGCGAGGGCGACCGCGTTTCGCTCGACACGATCGACACCCAGAAGGGCCCGGCCGCCCGCAACGTAACCGCCGAGGGCGGTGGCGAGAGCGGTGGCAACGGCGCTGCCGAGGACTGGGGCGACGTGAGCGGCATGGAAGAATACAGCGACTATACGCCGTCTAGCCGCCGATTCTAATCGCGGCGACATACGGCGAAGAAAAACCCCCGGCATTGCGCCGGGGGTTTCCTTTTGTGCGAGGGCCTCGCCTTTTATGGTGTGGTCCGATCCGCAACTTGATACTGACCGATCACGATGTGGCCTGAAGTCCGCCCCTGCGCCGTGATCTGCCACAGACCCGCGGACCCGAAGGTGGCGGTGATGATGGCCCGACCGGCGCTCGACGCCTGCGCGGAATCGAGGGTGGTGACGGTCCCATCGGGGCCGGTACTCCAGACCGAGACGAACTCGCCCGAGTTGAACCCGCTGGGCATGAAACTGATCGTCGTATTGGTCGTCGTACTGATGGTTGTCCCCGCTACCGGGCTGGTGCTGGTGGTGCCGGATATCGTCGATCCGGTCGCCGTGCCGTCGCTCGTGACGGTATACCGGCCGATCACCTCGTGGAGCGATGTCTTCCCGTGCGCCGTGACTTGCCAGTTCCCGACGCTCGGGAAGGTGACCGTCGCGGTGAATGTGCCGGTGCCGTCCGCGCGCGTCCCGGTGAGCGCCGTGGGCGGGGCGCCGTCCGGGGGCGTCTCCCAGAGGGAGATCTCCTCGTTCGCGGTGTAGCCGGTGCCGGAGAAGGCGACCGCCGATCCCAGCGCCACCGGCGGCACGGAGGAGAATCCCTGGCCGGTTGACGTGGATGCCGCGGGGGAGGACCCGCTTGTGACGCTCGTCGTGCCGACGGCGTAGCTGCCGATGACTTTAACACCGCTCGTGTTGCCTTGCGCGGTCACTTGCCAATTCCCCGCAGACGGGAAGGTGACCGAGACGGTGAACGCGCCGGTGCCGTCCGCCTGCGTCCCGGTCAGCCCGGTCACGGTGGTATCCGGCGCCGTCTCCCAGAGGGAGATCTTCTCGTTCGCGGTGTAGCCGGTGCCGGAGAAGGTGACCGCCGCCCCGATGGCTGCCGGCAACGTACCCGCCGGCAAAGGGCCTGATGTCGTCGATGATGCCGGCGCGGTGGTGACGCTTGTCGTGCCGCCCACGGCGTAGGTTGTACTGGCTTGGTGAAGGCTGGCGATGCCATAGGCAGTCACCTGCCAGGTCCCGGCGGACGGGAAGGTGACTGGTATACTAAAGCCACCGTTAGCGTCTGCTTGTTGCACGCCCGGGAGCACGTTCGATGTACCGTCTGAGCCCGTCTCCCAGAAGGAAAGAGACTCATTGGGGCTGAAGCCGTTGCCCACGAAGAGAGTCGATGCACCAACTGCGACCGATGTCGGCGCGGCGGCCACCCCGACCGGTAGCGCCAGCACGAGCGCAATAACCAAACCAAGCCCAAGCAATGTCAACTGACCGGATCGTCGTCGTTCGGACATACTGTCCCCACCTCCTATGCTGTCGCGCCCCCAATTTGTCATAAGAGTGTAGCAGACATCCTTCAATATTACCAATACATTGTATATGCGGATATTCCGTTCCGCGCACCTTCGGCTCCGGCGTGCAGCCGCGACCGGTGTGCCCTGCGGGTCCGCGTGGATTGCCGCGTTGCGACGCCGTTCGGTGCCGTGCGATACTTGCTACCGTTGATGGACAGGACGGTGGAAAGGGAGTGGGGGATGACGGTGTGCGGCGCGCGAGGCGCGGATTCCGATGTCCTGGCGCCGTAACCGCCCGCCTGCCGTGCCCGCGGATGCGCCCGTGCCGGAGGCCGGGGACGATGAGGCGCTCGTCCGGGCGGCGCAACGAGGTGACCTCGACGCCTACAATCGCCTCGTGCGGGCACATGAGCGGCAGGCGTACGCGGTCGCGCTCCGCCTCTTGCGTCGGCCCGAGCTGGCGGAAGACGCCACGCAGGATGCATTCATCCAGGCCTATCGCGCCCTCGATACCTTCCGGGGCGGTTTTTTCCGCGCCTGGCTGATGCGGATCGTCACGAACCGCTGCTACGACATGCTCCGCGCCGCCAATCGCCGCGCCGCCGACTCGCTCGACGACCAGATGTTCGAGGCGGAGCCGCATTGGAGCAGCATCGCCGCGCCGGACGACCCGGTCCGGCGCGCGACGCAGGCGGAGCTGGGGTGGCTGCTCGAAGCGGCGCTCGCCACGCTGCCCGACGATCAGCGCGTCACCGTCCTGCTCTGTGATGTGCAAGGCTATGCCTACGAGGAAGCGGCGCGGATCACGGGCGTCGCCCTCGGCACGGTTAAGTCGCGCCTCAGCCGGGCGCGGGCGGCGCTCCGGGACGGGCTGCGGGGGCAGGAACAATTCGCGGAATACCTTCGTTCCTTTTCTGATAGCCCGTGATCGGTGGGCGGATGCGCCAGTCGGCTGGGGGGCCGACGGCGCGGGGGACAATTATTACGGAGTTCTTTCCATGACCATTCCCTACCGGGGGACGCCGCCAATCGATGACGAACTGCTCTCAGCCTATCTCGACGGACAGGTCTCGCCGGATGAGCGCGCGACGGTCGAGACAGCCATCGCCGCCGACCCCGCCGTGCGGGCGCGCGTCACCGACCTGCGGGCGACGGTCGCGCTGCTGCGGGCATTGCCCCAGCCTGTGCCGCGCCGCACCTTCATCCTCACACCCGAGCAGGCGGCATCGATCCGCCCGGTGCGTGGGCCGTGGCCGACGCGGCTCTTCCCCGCTGTCGCGGCGGTGAGCGCGGTCGCCGCCGTGCTCTGCCTGATGCTCGTCGCCGGGGATGTGGCGACGGGCGGTTTCGCGAGTACGCAGCGGCAGACGACCACCGCCCGCCCCGCCGTCGAATCGGTCAGCAATGCCGTCGTCACGCGCGTGACGACGGGCGCGGCCGCACTGGCGACAGCGCCGGCGGCCACGACCGCCGCGCTCCCGGCCGCCCCGACGAGCCCTCCCGCCCCGGCGGCTGCGGCAGCGAATGCGCACGCCCCGGCGGCAACCACCGCCTCGGCGCGCGGCGCGGGCGCTCCGCCGCCGGCTGCGGCCCCGCTGGCGCCCGCTACCGCCGCTGCTGGCGCGATCCTGCTGCCGACGGGCACTGCGGTCTTTGCCTCCGGCGCATCGTCCGCCAATAGCGCGGCGTCGCAAGCGATCACGCCGACCGCGCTCGTCCCGGTGACCCCGACAACCGTTGCGAACGTGCAAGCGCCGCCACCGGCCGCGAGCGCCCCATCGCCCGGCGGCGCGGTCGTGACGACGCGGACGCATCGCGTGCCCGTTGCCCTCGTGCGGGCTGGGGAGATCGTCCTCGCGCTCCTCGCCGTGGCGGGCGTGACGCTGGCCGTGCTCGGCCGACGGCGGACGATGGCGCGGCCACCACGGTAGCGGCTGGCCCATGCTACACCGGCGGTCGGCGCGTCAGTCGTCGAGGGCGGCCAGATCGACGTGGCGGAGGCGTGCTGGCTCGGCGATCACCTCGATTGCCGCGATCTTCCCGCGCGCGAACGTGACGTCCATCACCATCGCCAGCCGCCCGCCCGGCGCCACGACAAGGCCCACCGCGCCGTTGACGAGCGCCGGTCGTGCGATCTGCGCACGCCCCGCGAACCGCGCGGCCACGGCCGCCGCACCGCGCACCTCGAGCGCCGCGCCCGCGGGCACGAGGCTCCGGTCGAGGCGGAAAACGACGTCCGGGTCGAGCACGGCGAGCAGCGCGGCGAAGTCGCCGCCATGCGAGGCGGCGAGGAAGGCGTCGACCACCGTGCGCTGGCGGGCGAGATCGGCGTCGGGAACCGTCGCCGCCCCCCGCACCCGGCGGCGTGCCCGGCTGGCGAGTTGCCGTGCCGCTGTCGGGGAGCGCCCGACGATCGGCGCGATCTCCTCGAAGGGCACGGCGAAGAGGTCGTGCAGCACGAAGGCGAGCCGCTCGGCGGGGGCCAGTGTTTCGAGCACCACGAGCAGCGCGAGGCCGACCGCGTCGGCCATGAGCGCCTCATGTTCGGGGTCGATCGCGCACGCGCGGCTCACGATCGGGCCGTGATGTGCGTCCAGCGGCTCCTCGCGCCGCGAGGTGCGCGCGCGCAGCAGGTCGAGGCAGATCCGCGCGACGACCGTGGTCAGCCACCCGCCCAGGTTCGCGACGCCGCTGGTGTCGGCGCGGCTGAGGCGCAGCCAGGATTCCTGGACGGCATCGTCCGCCTCGCTCAGTGAGCCCAGCATCCGGTAGGCGACCGCCCGCAGATGGGCGCGGTGCGCCTCGAATTGCTCCGCCAGCCCGTTGTGTTCGTCCATCGGTCACATTCCCTCGTTGCGATCCGTCAGTGTAGTGACGGTATTCATTCATCGGTCACATCCCGTCGTTGCGTTCCGTCAATAGAGTGACGGACGAAAGCGAGCCGATGTGACAAGGAGAGCAAAGATGTGACACAGCGATCGAGAGCGAATGGATCGTTCCGCACCCCGGTTCAGCAACGAGAGCCGAAGACCTCTGGAGGAGCGTAATCATGCAAGCACGAATGACTCTCCGCAATGATCCCGACACCATGAATGCCATCGGCGCCCTGATCAAGGCCACGCGCAAGGGAGGCGTGCCGCCGGCGACACTTGAGCTCGTCCACCTGCGCGCGAGCCAGATCAATGGGTGCAGCGCCTGCGTGTATGGGGGCGCAACCAGCGCCAAGAAGGCAGGGGAAACCGACGAGCGCCTCTTCGCGGTGGCGGCCTGGCGGGAGGCGCCCTTCTTCACCGACGCCGAACGCGCCGCCCTCGCCCTCGCCGAGGCCGCCACGCGGCTCGCCGACCGGGCGGACCCGGTACCCGACGCGATCTGGGACGAGGCCGCCCGGCACTACGACGAGCAGGGGCTTGCGGCCCTGGTCCTGATGATCGCCATGACCAACCTCTTCAACCGCATCAACGCCACCACGAGGCAGGTGGCGGGGGCCTGGAGCTAAGCGGCATCGGGCGGCGCGGTCGGCGCAACGGGACGCGGCGATCGCGCTCGATCGCGTCGAGATCGAGCGAATGACCTCTCCCGCACCCGCAACGACCCATGCAGGGCGCACTGAACCGGCTCGCGCATGTCACCGACATGGGTCGCCTCACCATCGTCCCGATTCGCGCTCTCGTCCTCCCGGCAGAATTTCCCTCGCGGCGGGGCGGAACGAATTGATGCATCGTATCGTTTCGATACCAGATGCGGCATGGACATCGCCGGATCGTCTTCGATCTTCGTTGTACGTCAGGAGGTAGGCCATGCGTCGCGCATCTCTCGGTCTCATCGCGGCGACGGCCGCGCTCATCCTGGCGCTCGTCGCCGCGACGCTCTCAATCGTCGCGGTCACGCGCAATCACAGTCAAACGGTGACGCTCAATCCGTCCAGCGCACCGGACAAGCGCTCGGTCTCCGTCAGCGGCACGGGCATCGCCACGCTCGCGCCAGACCTTGCCCGCTTCAGCGTCGGCGTGCAGGAGCAGGGCAAGAATCTCACGGAAGTGCAGGGGACGGTCGCGCGTCAGACGGACGCAATTTTCAATGCGCTCGTCAAGGCGGGATTGGATAAGGACAAGGACCTCAAGACGAGCGGCTACTCCGTCCAACCAACGTACGACTATCCGACCAACAAGGCGCCCGTGGTGAGCGGCTATCGGGTCGCGAACACGGTGAATGCCACCGTGCGCGGGCTCGATAAGGACCCCAACAAGGTCGGCCCGATCATCGACGCCGCAGTGCAGGCGGGCGCGACCAATATCGGCAACATCACCTTCACGCTCTCCAACCCGGAGCAGGCGGGCGCGGTGGCGCGCGATGCGGCGATGAAGAACGCGCAAGCGAAGGCCGATGCGCTCGCCCAGGCGGGCGGCGCGAAGCTCGGCATGGTGATCACCGTGAGCGATCAATCCGTCACGCCGGCCCCGCCGCGCGATGTGCCGGTCGCGGCGGCCGCCCCCGCTGCCGGCGCTGCCGCGCCGCCCACGCAAATCCAGCCGGGCGAGACGAGCGTCACCGTCATGGTCAATGTTACGTACGCTTTGCAGTAGCGAGTAGCCGCTAGCCAGTCACCAATGAACGAGCATCGAGGCAGCGTCGCTACCCCGATGCTCGTTTCACTGGCTACTGGCTACGACTACTCGCTGCTGGCTACTTGGCCCAATCGTCGCCGCGCGCGATGCCTTCGGGCATCGCGCCGTGGAAGATGACGTTCAGGCTCTGGCGCATGTAGGCATCCGCCGCCTCCAGGTCGTTCGTGCGGTACTGCGTTGCCACGCTGACGATGATCAGGTTCGCCAGCAACTGGCCGAACTGACTCGCGTCCAGCGTCGAGCGGAAGCGGCCGGAGCGCTGCCCGTTCGTAGCGACCTTCGCCACCAGTTCCGCGAGCGTGAAGGCTTGCGCGGCCCGGACGGCACGCTCGACATCGGGGTTCAGCAGCTCGTGGGAGAGGACGACGACCGCCTCGCCGTGCTCGTCGAGGAGCGAGCGGACTTCGAGCCAGATGCGGAAGATGATCCGCTCCGGGCTGACGTCTTCCTTAATCTGCTCCTCGACCTGCGTGGTGAGATTGATCATCAGGTCGCGCCCGAACTCGACGATCACCGCTTCCTTGTAGCCGAAATAGTTGAAGAAGGTGCCCCGGCTGACATCCGCCGCGTCGGCGATGTCGTCGATGGAGGTGTTGTAGAAGCCCTGCGTGTTGAAGAGCTCGACCGCCCGGTTGATGATCGCCGAGCGGGTCTGGAGTTTCTTTCGCTCCCGCAGGGAGGGGCGGGGAAAGGTCCCGCGCCGTGCGCTTGTCTGATACATTCCTCTTCCTCCTCCCGCATTGCCCGCCAATGCCGCGCGGCTGGGCGATGCGTCCGCCCCGATGGGGCCGAAAAATCGTTGCGCAGAGTCCCTGAGACAAACAAAAACCCGACCTGCGCCTCGTGCTGCTGGCCGGGTTCACCACTCGCTCCCCGTGCGCCGAGGTGACCACATTGCAGGCGCCGGATCATCGCTTCCTACTTGTACAAACAAAGTCCCTGCTCGAAACGTATCATGTAATACGAAAACTGGCCGGAGATAGATCACTACATCATGATCGAATGAAGGCGGGAATCGTGCTCCTTTCTCCCTCGCGTCCCCCTCCTTACAAAAAAAACCGACCCATGCGCGATGCACGGCCGGTTTCACCATTTGCTCCCCACGCGCCGAGGTGACCAGATTGCAGGCGCGGGATCGTCACATCCAAGGACTATTGGTTGATACTGTACTCGATGAAAATACTGGTGTCAACTGCTAGCCTAGACTTGAAGCCCTTTTGATACTTTGCTGCAGAAACTTTGCATCATGAAGTTGTACAGATTTGCTGAGATTTGTCCGTTTTCTCCGTCTCACGGCTTTTAAGTACACGAACATTCGTTCCAAATCAAGGGGGCAGAAATGGGCGGAGCGCATGAGCGCGTCTCGTTGCATGTGGAGATCGAGCAACTGCGCGCTATCCTCCAGGGTTTGGCGTCGGACGACGAGACCGAGCAGCAGGCGGCGGCGACCCATGCGACCGATGTGGCGCGGGTGGCGGCGGTGCTGATCCGCGCAGTCGAGACGCAGCAGTCATTGGATCGCGGGGACGATACGGAGACGGAGAGCGCGCTGACAGCGATGCTGCGGCGCTCGCTGGACGCGATGACGCGCGAGGAAGCGGCGGTGCGCACGGCAGCCGAGCAGCGGGAATGAATCATTGATATTTGGAACGCACATCTGGGGGCCTGCCATGCAATCGCCATTTCGCACACCGGCCGGGCGTTTGACCCGGCCGCGTTACCGGCGGCAGCGCGACAGCGCGCCGATCGTGCCGGGCCGCGCGCCGCGCCCGGAAGTAGCCCTGTACATCGAGGAGGCCGTCACGCGGCGGCTGGTGGAGGATGTCATCGACGAGGTCCGCGACATGCGCGACCGGATGATGAATCTCCTCTTTCTGATCGCCGGGAGCGTCCTGATCGACGTGCTGACGCGGATCGGGGGGCGCTGATGCTGCGCATAGCCGATCCGCATAATGATCCGGCGCCAACCGACGAATCGCGGGACGAACGCGCTTTCCGCTGGCCGTTGCGCGACATCGGGGCGTGCTCGCAGACCGTCTGGCAGGAGACTGCGTTGCGACCCTACCAACTGGGGCCCGCGCGGGCGATCGTCCATTCCGCGCTCGCCGGTGACGGTGCATCCTTCGCGGTTGTCTTCGCGCGGCAGGCGGGCAAGGACGAACTGCTGGCGCAGGTGATCGCCTTCCTGCTCATCCGCAGGCAACGTTTGGGCGGGGAGATCGTCGTCGCCGCGCCGTCGCTCGTGCCACAGGGGCAGATCACCCTGCGCCGCATCGCGGACCGGTTGGCGTCCGCCGCGCTCTTCGCGCCGGAGGTTGAGATAGAAGGCGGGCACATCATCCGCGTCGGGCGGGCGGCGGTGCGCTTCGTCTCGGCAGGGCCGATGGCGCAGGCGCGCGGCGCGACCGCCTCGCTACTACTCGTCGCCAACGAGGCGCAGGACATCGAGCCGGAGCGGTGGGACGCCGTCTTCGACCCGATGGGCGCGAGCACCGACGCCACCACCGTCTTTGCCGGCACCGTCTGGACGCGCAACACTCTGCTGGCCCGCCAAATGACGAGTGCTCGAGGACGAGGAATGAGGTCGGATCGGCCTCCGCACGTGTTCTCAAGCGGATTGGCGCGCGGTGGCGCGCGAGGTGCCGGCGTACGGGGCGCGGGTGCGGCGGCGGATGGCGGAGTTGGGCGAGGGGCATCCGTTCATCCGCACGGAATATTGCCTCCAACCGCTCGATGAGGCGGGGATGCTCTTCGACGCGGGGAAGCAGGCGCAGATGCGCGGCACCCATCCCACGGGAGCGCCGCGCGGCACTGGGGAGCGATACGCGATACGCGCTCCTCCTCGATGTCGCGGGGGAGGCGGAGGAAGCGGGCGCGCAGGCCGCGACCGGGCGGCACGGCTTCATCGCCCCGCGCGAGACGCGGCGGGACAGTACCGCCCTCACCGTCGTGGAGATCGTGCCGCCCGACTTGGGCAATCTCTCGCTCGTGCCGCGCCGCTGGCAGCGGCAGTTGCCGTCCTACCGTGTGGTGGATCGCCGCGTCTGGACGGGCGCGAATCACGTCATCCTGGCGGAGGAGATCGTCGACCTCGCGGAGCGCGTCTGGGCGACTCCCACCTGCGCCCACCTGGTTGTGGACGCGACGGGGATCGGGCATGGGCTGGCGGCGATGCTCCGCGCGGCGCTGCCGCCCGAGGCGGTGACGCCCTTCCTGTTCACGGCGGCGAGCAAGAGCGACCTCGGCTGGCGGCTCCTCGCGGCGATCGCGGCGGGCCGCTACCAGGAATATCTCGACGACGGCGCGGACGATACGCGCTGGTTCTGGCGGCAGGTGGCCGCCTGCACCTTCACCGTCCGCCCCGGCGTCGGGCGGCAGATGGCGTGGAGCGTCCCGGATCCCGAGACGCACGACGACCTCCTGATGAGCGCCGCCCTCGTCGGCGCCCTCGACGATCACGACTTTCGGAGCCGCGTTGCACGCGGAGTAGCGAATAGCGAGTAACGAGGGGTTTTGCTTCGTCTCGTTACTCGCCACTAGAGAGGGGGTGATGGCAAACAGCAAGAGACCGGCGAAGAGAATGCAGCGGAGACAGAACAAGCGTGGGGCGGCGACGAGCCGCCCCATTGTGTATTCCCGAAGGAGGGCGGTATGGACGAGATCATGGTGGCGGAGGCGCAATCGTCGCCCTCGCATGTCGCGGCGATCGGCAATGCGGCGACGGCGGAGGCGGGCACCGGGGGCGCGGCGCAGTACGCCGTGCTGAACGACGCCGAGCGGGAGACGCTGCGCGCGACGCTCGCGGCGGCCCACCCGGACGCGATCCCGGAGTTGATCGGCGGCGAGACGGTCGGCGCGATCGTCGCCAGCCTGGAAACGGCGAAGGCCGCCTATCAGCGTACGATCGAGCGGACGAAGGCGGCGCTACCCGTCGCCGCCGGTGGCGGTGGCCGCCCCGTCGGCGTGGACATCCGCGCCCTCTCCCCGCTGGCGAAGATTTCGATGGGACTGAAGGGGCAGTAATCAGTTGGCAGTAGGCAGTAGACAGTTGAATGCGGAGGGCGCTCCTTCTGATTACTGACTCCTGCCTACTCGTCGCGACTGAAAGGAGCGATGCTATGGCGGTGACACTGGCACAGGCGAGTTTGTTGACGAACAGCATGTTGATCCGGGGCGTGATCGAGACGGTGGTGTCGGAGTCGGCGGTGCTGAACTACCTGCCGTTCATGGAGGTGGTCGGCTCCTCGCTCGCCTTCCCGCAGGAGACGGCGCTGCCGGCGGTGGCATTCAACGCGGTTGGCGGCACCTGGGCGGAGAGCGCGCCGACCTTCGTGCAGGCGACGGAGACGCTGAAGATCCTCGGCGGCGACGCGGACGTGGACAATTACCTGGAGCGGTCGTTCACCCAAGAGAACGACATTCAGGCGGTCATCCTCCACGAGAAGGCGAAGGCGGTCGCCTATCAGTTCAACGCATCCTTCTTCACGGGAGACACGGGCATCGATGCCAACTCCTTCGATGGCATCGACAAGCGGATCGGCGCGGCGGCTGCGGCGCAGACGATCACCGCCGGGGCGAACGGCGCGGCGCTCACCATGCCGATGCTCGATCAACTGATCGACGCGGTGAAGCCGGGGCGACCGGATGTCCTCTTCATGAGTCGTCGCAGCCGCCGCAACCTCAATCAGTTGCGGCGCAGCGCCGGGAATATCCTGCAGTCCGACCTCGACCAGTTTGGCCGGATGGTGCTCTGGTACGACGGCATCCCGGTGGAGATCGACGACAACATCCCGGACAGCAAGGCGGTCGGGACCTCGGGCAACATCTGCTCAACCGTCTACGCGCTCAAGTTCGGCTGGAACACGGGCGTGATGGGCATCCACTCCGGCGGCATCCAGGTGGACCGCATCGGCTCGCTGGAGACCAAGGATGCGAGTCGGAACCGCATCAAGTGGTACACGAGCATCGCGCTGATGAACCCCATCGGCACGGCGCGGCTGATCGGCGTCAACGGCAGCTAGCGAGTAGCGAGTAGCGAGTAACGAGTAACGAGACGATGCCCGTATCCCTCTCGTTACTCGCTACTCGCTACTCGCTACTTTGGAGGAGGCTTCGATGGGTTCACCGTTTCTCTCCATCGTGACTGCGGGTGTCGGATCGTCGGCGAATGCGGCGATTGCCGGGGCGCATCGGGCGGCATGGCATACCGCCGACGATGATGTGCGGCTGCAACGGTACCGGCGCTTCGTGGACTTCGATAATGGCAAGCACGATGTCGGGCGGCTCGGCTTCGGGCAGGCGCCCGTCGTCGCAAATTACGCGCGGGTCTTTGTGCGCAAGGGCGCGAGCTACCTCTTCCCGGAGCCGGTGACGGTTGCCGTCGCGGCGCCCGATGATTCGCCCGCTGCGGCGACGGTGAGGGAGCGGATCGAGGCGGCGCTCATGCATGTGGCGCGCGAGAACGATCTCGCTGCCGCCGATCTCGCCACGGCCATCGATGCGGGCGTGCTCGGCGACGGCGCATTCAAGGTGACATGGCAATTCGTGGGCAGTGAGCGGTGGGCGGTGGGCGGAGAGAAAGACGCGCGACTGCTCACCGGTCAGGTCCGCATCGTGCCGGTGGATGTGCAGACGCTCTTCGTCGAGTCCGCGCCGGACGATGTGCGGCGGATGCGGGTGGTGCGGCAGGTGCGCGTCGTGCCCCGGACGGCGGCGGAGGTAACATACAACGTCGCCCTGATCGCGGGCACGACCGAGAACGTCACCGTGGTGGAGGAGTGGAGCGATGCGGCCTACCGCGTGCTCGTGGATGATGTGCCGGTGCATGACGGGCCGAACCCGTACGGCTTCATCCCCTATGTGATCTTCCCGAATACGCCCCGGCCGCACGAGTTCTGGGGTGTCTCGGATTTGGCAGATATCCTCGAGGTGAACCGCGCGCTCGATCGCCGCCTCTCCATCCTCGCGCAAATCCTCGAACTCTCCGGCAACCCGGTAACGGTGCTGGAAAATGTCACCGGCGCGCAGGGCGTCAATGTCGCGCCCGGCGCGCTGTGGGAACTGCCGGAGAACTCGAAGGCATACCTGCTCGATTTGCTGGCGGGCGGCTCGGTCGATCAGCATTTGCGGTACATCGAGGCGCTCTACCGGATCATGGACGACCTCGGCGAGATGCCGCGCATGAGTTTCGGCGAGTCCGGGCAGGCGCGCAGCGGCATCGCCCTCACCGTGCAGTTGCAGCCCGTCGTGCAGAAGACGAACCGCAAGCGGCTGATCTGGGGCGCGGCCATCGAGCGCCGCGCGGCCCTCTCCCTCCGGCTCCTCCTCGTACACCACGCCCTCGACCTCGGCCCCTACACCCTCGACGATTTCCCCCTCCGCGCCATCTGGGCGCCCATTCTCCCGGTAGACAGTAGTCGGTAGACAGCAGAGGTAGGGCCCACTGACTACTGACTACTGTCTACTCGCGACTGAAAGGAGCGACGCATGGCATATACCCGGCTCGATGTGCGCAACTTGGTGCGGCGGGAGGTGCAGGATACCGGCTCGCCGCCGCTTTGGAGCGACACGCAACTGAACGATGATCTCCAGGCGGCTTTTCAGGCATACTCGCAATACTTCCCGTATCCGACGGCGGCGGCGTTCTCCAGCGGGGCGAATCAGACGGTGCTGCTCCTCGGCGGGGCGGTGCTCGGCGTATCGGCGGTGATCATCGATGGCGTGACGGTGCCGCAGGTGCCCGATCAGGCGACCTTGTTCGAGCCCGCCTTCCGCAATCAAGTGTCGCAGACGGTCGTGCAGCCGGTGACGCCCTATGGAGCGGCCGCGACGCATGGGCAGGCATGGGCCTTCTTCGATCAGTCAGTCAACTTCCGCTACGGTCTGGCGGCGGGCCGCACGATCACCGTCGCCTCGCACTCGTGGCACATCCTGCCGGGCGACGATGTGACCGCCGTCACCATCCCCGACGCGGATATCGAACTGCCCGTACTGTACGCCTGCGACCGGCTTGTCCGCTCGGCGCATACCGACGCGGTGAAGCGGGGCGCACCCGGCGCATGGGCCGACGCCCGCGACGATGGTGGCTATCTCCTGCGCTACAGCACCGCCGTCTGGGTGCGCCGCGATCATGTCGTCAGCCGCACGGTGCAGGCGTTGCAGTAGCGAGTAGCGAGTAAACGCGTAACGAGAGTCCGCATCCGGCTCGTTACTCGCTACTCGTTACTCGTTACTCGCTACTCCGAGCGACTGAAAGGAGCGAGGCTATGGCGCAGACGCATGACATCCTGCTCGACGGGGTGGGCTACATGATCGTGCCGGGCAGTTATGCGTACGCGGTGGCGGGCGCGCAGGCCGTGGCAGTGCGGGCAGGGATTCCCTCGTTCGCGCAGGCATATGCGGGGAGCCAACGCTCCCCGGCGGTGATCGATCGCGACGCTGCCCGCTGGGCGGCGATAGGGATGCGGCCCGTACCCGGCGGGCTAGGAGACGAGCCGGGGCGGTTGATCCTGGCGGCGGGCGAGGTTGCGCCGACGCTCGGCGTGAGCGCCTTCGATGCGAATTCGCAGGCGATTATCTACGGCGGGGAGGTTTACTTCTCGCAAGGGTCGTCGCTCTATAAGGTTGTGCGCGCGAGCGGCAACTGGAGCGCCATCGCCTTCATCGGCGCGGCGGCGGGCGTCATCACGAGCATGGCCGTCATCAATAACCTGCTGACGATGGCGTGCGCGCCCCCGGCGACGACGATGAGCAACTACGCGGGCTCGGGCGCGATCGCCAATGCTCCGGCGGTGCAGGCGGCGACAATCTGGCAGTACGCGCAGGGCATCTGGCGCAGCAAGGGCAACGATCCGACGACGATCAGCGGCAGCATCGACGGCGGCGCGACCTGGACGCAGTGGCAACTCGATTCGGCGGTGCGCTCCGTCGTGCCGTGGCGCGGGCGTTCGACGGGCGGCGGCGTGATGCTGGTCGCCACGAATTTCATGCTCTGGGAACTGGCCGGGCAATGGGCGGGATCGCCCGCCATCTTCAGCGGCACCGTCAGCCCGCTCTCTACGGGTCTCGGCGGCGGCAACCTGGACGACTTCAAGTGGCTCATCGAGTTTTGCGGCCTCGTCTATACGTGGTACGCCGGGAGCGTCCACCGCTGGGACGGCGTGCGACTGGCGCCGGTGCCGGGTGCGCCGCGCGGCGTGACATACGGAGGTTGCGCCGCCGGTGGCACGCTCTGCGTCTCTACCGCCGATCCAGCAACCGGATATACGACGATCAGTTGCTATGATGGCCTGCGCTGGTTCACGCTCGCGCGCGGCAATAGCCGGCTCTGGGCGAACCTCGCGGGGACGAATGGCGTCATCGGCGACGGGCACCTGCTCGCCTTCGCGCAGGGGAGTGCGGTTCTCTCCCGCTGGGGGTTGCCGGTCTCCGGTTTCGCTGCGACGCCCGCGACGAGCGGCACCGTGACGGTTGGCCCGCTGGACGGCGGCGAGGGTGACGCGATCAAGACATGGACGCGGGTTGTCATCGACTGGTCGCTCGCCCTCCAACCGAGCCAGATCGCGCCGGCGGCGAATCCGGGCGGCGCGCTGCTCGTCGAGACGAGCGTTGATGACGGGTGGACGTGGACGACGCAGGGCGCCGTCACTATCGCGGCGGGCGCGACGAGCAAGCAGGAGGCGGTCGCGCTCGGCGCGGTCGGCCTCGAAGCGCAGCGGCTGCTCGTGCGCGTCACCTGGACGCCGACGAGCGCGTACGCGGCCTTCCAGATCGACGGCATCTGGGCCACCGGCTGGACGATTGCGGACGCGCCGCACCGCGAGAACTGGACGATGAAACTCAAAGTGACGGATAAACTCGTCACGCGCGACGGCTCGGTGGACGGCCGCTCCGGCGAGACGATGCTCCAGGCGCTGCGCTCCCTCGCGCAGACCGGGCGGACGGCGACCTTCCACGACCTCGATGACGACCTCGCACCCGCGGCACGCACCGTCCGCGTCGCGGAGTTGAAGGAGGCGGAGCGCAAAGGCGACGGCACGCACTTCCTTGAATCGCACATTGCGCTCATCCTCACCGCCGTCGGGTAAGGATTGTGGGCTGAGGGCTGAGGGCCGAGAAGAAACGCGGCACACGCCCGTTCTCTTCTCGCATCTCCCTCTTCCTCTCGTCTCAGCCCTCAGCCCTCGGTCCTATCTCCGCCCAATCTGGTTCGATCGGCTATCATGGCTGCGGCGAACGACCGATCAATACGAGGAGGGGAGCATGACGGGGAGAGTCGCGGCGGTGAGCCGTAGTGCCACCCACACGATGAGCAAAGGCAATCAGGCAGTGATCCGACTGCGCGCAGGGCTCGGCGTCGAGGACGATGCGCACGAGGGAATCACCGTCAAGCACCGCTCGCGCGTCGCGCGGGACCCCAGCCAGCCGAATCTCCGTCAGGTCCACCTGATCCACGCCGAACTGCACGATGCGTTGCGCGGCTCCGGGTTCGATCTCGCCGCCGGGCAGATGGGCGAGAATATCACCACCGAGGGGATCGATCTGCTCGGCCTGCCGACCGGCGCGCGACTGCGGCTCGGCGACGAGGCAGTCGTCGAAATTACCGGCCTGCGTAATCCGTGCGCGCAACTGGACGGGATTCAGCCCGGCCTGATGGCGGCGGTGCTCGGTCGCGACGCGCGGGGCAATCTGATCCGCAAGGCGGGCGTGATGGCGGTGGTCGTCGCTGGCGGTCCGGTCCGGCCGGGCGATGCGGTGATGATTGATCTGCCAGCAGCGCCTCACCGGCCCCTGGAGCCCGTCTGAGCCGACGACTCAGGGGCCATATCGACTGCCGATTATCGCGCGCCGTTGTTCAGCACATATCACGATGGTGCTATGCTGTGGGCCGGGACGCGGTGCGGACGGAGGGTATGGGTGGAACGGGGCGCGATCATAGTGCGGCGGGCGACACGGCGGGATATTCCCTCCCTCTTGCGCCTCTATGGACCCTTCACCGGGGATGATGGCGACGAGTCGGATGGCCTCTCACCCGGCGAGGCGGACGCCATCTTCGATCGCATCGACGCCGACGGCAACCAGGCCCTGCTCGTCGCCGAGTGCGATCTCCGCGTCATCGGCACTCTCGTCCTCGTCGTCGTGCAGAACCTCGCGCACTGCGGGCAGCCCTGGGCGATCGTCGAGAATGTCGCCGTCCACGAGAGCGTGCGCGGCCAGGGAATCAGCACCTTGCTGATGGAGGAAGCGGTGCGGCGGGCACGCGGCGCGCGCTGCTACAAGCTCGTCCTCTCCGCCCACCAGAGCCGCACCGAATCGCACCGCCTCTATCGCAAGCTCGGCTTGCGGCAGACCCACCTCGGCTTCGAGTTGCTTCTCATCTGAAGGTGGGATTGAGGACCGAGCGGGATTGAGCCAACTCAGTCCTCAGTCCTGAAGGAGCGCAGCGACGCTCCCCTCCGCGTCGATCGGCGCTTTGGCAAGCACATGCGGAGCGGGGCAGATGCAGTTAAAATGAAGGATGTGGTCGTTGACCGCCTTCGCCTCGTCGCGGTAGTCCGCGATCAGTCTGCGGCGGACGGCGGGCGACGCGGCGGCGCGCACCTGCTCCAGCAGGACCCGGCAATGCTCCTGCCGGGCGCGGATCTCCTTATCCAGTTCGATCCAAAACGGTAGGGCGTCCGCGTTCTTGAGGATGTGGTGCGCCATTTTGAGATCACCCTCGAGCGCGGTCTCCTCGTCGTTGTAGTCGAGCGGCTTGCCTTGCCCGGCGAGATCGTTGAACTCACCCTTCCGCTCCGCCTCGCGGATCTGCTCCTCGACGATACGGCCCCAGTTGAACATGACCCTAACCCCCAGCCCCCTTCCCATCGGGGAAGGGGGAGATCAATCGGTTTATTCGTCAAGTATAGCACGGGAAAGCGAGGATGCGGGATGGATGTATTGATCGCGGGTTTGCCTGCGAGCGGCGTGATCGTCGCGCTCGTGGAGGGCGCGAAGCGGCTCGGATTGCCGGTGCGGTGGGCGCCGTTACTGGCCGTCTGCCTCGGGCTGCTCTGCGGCGTGCTGGCGCAACTGGCGGCGGTGGCACCGCATGTGCATATCTGGTATGAGGCGGCGGGTGGCGGTATCGTCCTCGGTCTGTCGGCGGGCGGTCTCTACTCCGGCGCGAAGACGCTCGCGGAGTCACAACAACGTCGTGGCATGAATTCTGCATAATGCGTACGTATGGCACGGTCCAACGTGCGGAACCGTACGGCACCGGCAAACGTCATTGATGGCACAGGATCGGGACGTACAGTAGGCATCGGGAGTATGACGATGAACGCGCAACGCACCCCCGTTCTCACCCACTTCGGGCCGCTCTTCCTCACCGCCCTCGGCGGCTGGATGGCGTTTCATCTCGCCAATAGTGGCACGCTCTTCCTTGTGCCGGGGTTGGTGGTCGCTGCGCTGATCGCCTATGGCGGGACGCTCGTCGCCCTCCGCGCCCGCGCGATGCGTGATGTCCGACCGGTCGCCCCGCCGGTGCGCACCGCCCGGCAGTATCCCGCATTCGCCGCGCCGCGCGGCATCTTCACGATGCCGTCCGGCGAACCCCGCTACGAGATGGACATCGCAGCGGGCGACTAACAATGTTTATTCCTCCCCCCTCCCCATACCCCCGCCTCCCCAGCGGGGGTCTTTCTTTGCCTAGCCCCAGCCCCTTCTTGAGGCGGGAAGGGGAGCAATCTGCTCACACAGAGACAGCGGATGGTTTACACATATTTGTCGCGTCTTGCGACCATGCCGAGTTCGGCGCGACGCTCGGGGTAGATCGGCAAAAAGGGAATAAACGTCCGCGAAGCATGCTCGTCTTTGCGAATACACGCCGTGCGAGTTCGTCTTCGATTTGCGCTTCCCGCATCCGCCTACGGTCGTGGTGCCGGGAGAGGGTCAGGGCGGCTCTGCACCGGTAACGCTGTGGGGCGCGGCGGCGGCAACGGTTGAGGGACGTTCTGCACGGGTACGGTCGGCTGTGGTAAGGGGAGGGGGGTGGAGGAACGAGCATCTGTGCCGTTGTAGAGATCGCATTGATGAATTTGGGATCACTCAGCCCCTCGGGGAAATTGCCGCCCCCCGGCGCAGCGGCGGCGGCCGGATTCTCGGTTTGCAAGTATGAGCGCACCCTCTGCTGCGTTGTCGCGTCCGCGCCCAGGTCCGTCAGCGCATCGGCGATCGCGATCGGCAAACCGTTTCCCGTAACCGACGACTCAAAGTTTGCGATATCGGTCTGTGTGACGGTACCCTGGATACCGTCCGCTCGCAGCGCGGCTTGCAGGTTCGCGAGCAGGCCCGGAAGCACTACCATGAGCGGCGATAGCTGCGCCATATATGAAGTCCGCGCCGTACGTTGCCTGCCCTCCCATACAGAGTCACTCGCATCATGCGCGCCCCAGGCGCGCTCCTGCGCAGTCAATATCGCCTGCGTCAGCGCGAGGCTCTGGTCCAGATTGGTCGCGAGTGCGTTCATGGCGTCCACCTCCAACTGGGTGAGCCCATGCGCGGTCGTATAGGGCTGCTGGCGCAGCGTGCGCACCACGGGCGGTGCGATGACCGTGTAGTTCGTGTTCGGCGGATCGATCGCGACATAGCCCATCGAATCCCCCTCGTCTTCAAATTCGGCGGCCTGCGCGGCCAGGAGACTGGCCTGCTCGGTTCGCCCGGAGGCCGATTGTACAGCGCTTTCCTGCGCCAGCAAGGCCCCCTGCGCGTGCAGTTGCTCCGCGTAATCAAATGTGGCCTGCCTCGCCAAATCGGTCGAGTATTCCGGCTTTGGCGGACGGTTTATCCGCAACGTGAACGTCAAATGCACGTATGGGTAACCCGCGCTACCGGCACACGCCATAAACGTGCTGTCTTCAAAGACAAGACTCGAATGGATCCTGCCTTGGTATGGCAGATACGGCATCGGTACAGGGAGCGTAGCGTTGGCCGCTTCGGTCGGGTTCCAGATGGTAGCGTGATTCCCCGCGTCACGTTCCAGGGCAATATCTGCATCTTCGAGGGGCGTGGCGTATGCCCAATACTTGGTGTCAGCTTCCACATAATCCCCTGTCTTCACGGAGATAAGCGGGATGTAGGCGCTGGTGCCCTGGCACTCCCCGGTGCTCCCGGTTTGCAACTCGAACACATAGGTGGACGGGGGTGTCAGGCTCGCTCCCTGGGTCGTTGCGGCGCTGTTGCCCCCACCATCCGCAAGAGACAGGCTGAGAACGCCGAGCGTGATGAGCGCACGCGGGCCGCCTGCCAAACCGCGTCTGAGCCCGTGTAGCCGCCACCGCTGCATCCTTCTCTCCTCGCCCGGGGCCGCAATGAGGAAATCACGCTATCGAGAAGTCGATTATGCGAAGAATGCTCGCGGCATGCAACGCGAGGGCCGGGATTATACGCAATTCGCCACACGAAGCAATCCGCAGTCGCGAGCAGAGCGACGGACCACGGCAAGTCCTCACGGGAGGACAAACACCTGTGAACCATCATCTGTCTCGGTGCGTTGTCTCGCAGGGCGCGGCAATCGCGGAGAGTCGCCCCTTCCCGGGATGGGAAGGGGCTCGGGGTTACGGCTGCATCGCCCAGACGCGGACATGATTGCCGTTGGTCAGGCCGAGATCGGTGAAGAGCGCGTAGCTGATCTCGATCACGAAATGGCTGCGCCAGAATGGCTGATCCCATGGGGCGACGGCGTCCGCGACGGTGCAGCGGAGCGTCTTTCCGGTATCCGTATTCTGGATCGTCAGGACGTTGCCGAAGACGAAATCGGGGTGGACGCAATAGTACCCGTTCGGCGAGTACGGGAATGTATCCGGGCTCCCCTGGCCGCCGCGCATGTGCGTGCGGATAATCGCGTCCCAGCCGCCGTTGTCATATTGCGGCGAATAGAAGGCCGCGCCACCTTCACCGACCACGGACAGACCGGCGGTCGGGCTGACCGGGGCGGCGGGCGCGGGAGGGGGAGCAACGGAGCGCACCTGCACGACAGGGGCCGCTGGTGTCGCCGTGGGCGGTGGCGGCGGCTGGGTGGGGGCCGGTGTGGCCGGGTAGGTCTGCGGACCCTCGTCGTTCGCCTGCACGATGCTCAAGGGGAGCGCCGCGATCAGGCAGATGGAGCAGAGGAAGAACAGGGGGATGGTGAGGCGGCGGGCGGGGGAGCGGCGTTGCTCCGGTGCGCGATATGCCGCACGGGTTTTCTTGGGACACAACAAAACGGACGAACCCTCCTACGAGACCAAAGCAGCGCCACAACAGCGTAGGCTGCCCCAACAAAATGCACGGACAGTCAACATAACGTCCGTGCCAGCGGCGCATGATACAGAGGTCGCCGCACCTTGTCAAATTGTTTGCAGGATGGCGTTTTTGGCGGTGAATAATGTAGTCGCGTTCATGCCGAATACACGCCCCCGCGAAGCGAAGTGAACGAAATAAAGGTACGAACGCATTACATCGGTATGGGCATTATCTTACCCACGTAACGACCTACCCGTGCCGGATTGACCAAACCGGTTGTCAGAGGTGAGGCCATAGTCGCTGTCGATATCGGGGCAGTGGCAGATTCGCGTTTCCCTTGCGGTGTAGATCAGGGTCGCTTTGTTGGCGCTTGCAACGACGCGCTTGCGGCGGGAGGCGGATTGCCTGCGGGCGCGCCGGTATAGCGCCAGGTGTAGTAATGCTGGCCGATATTGCCCATCTCCACCTGGAAAGCCGGGTCGTTGTCCGGCGTGTAGGTCAGCACCCGCCGCTCAAAGATTTGGATTTCCACCAGTTTCTGCTTCCCCGCCACTTTGACGTTCGCAGTGAACGGCTCGGAGATTGCCAGCCCGATCGTCTGCAACCCCGCAGTGTTGCGGTAATCGACGAACACCCCCGGCACGTTGTGTTTGGTGATGTCGTCGAACGCGCCGATCACCGCCCGGCCGTTCGCGTTGACGCTCGCCGCCCTTACTGTCCCGTCCGCCCCGACCGAGGGGAGGGAGGCGCCGCCGGGCTGCGAGACGGCGGGGGCAAGCAAGCCGGCGGCGGGGCCGCCGAGTTGGGCATAGGTGGGGCCGGGATTGTCGGTATCTCCGGCGATCGGGATGGCGGGCTGCGCCTTCGGCTGGAAGGTCGCATCGCCGACTTGTATCTGCCCCTTGACGATTTCGCTGGCGAGCAGACCGTTGGTGACAGTGCCGTTGGTCAGTTCCATCCGCCCCTTATCGAAATACTGGACGAGGCGGCTGCCGCCCGGCGCCTCCTTGTACGGCTCCTGCTTGCCGTCCTTCGCCGTTTCGAGCGGCCCCCAGAAGTTCGGTGTCAGCGCCTCGCCTGCCTTCCACTGCGTCTGGAAGGCGGGATCGGCATACCCGGACGCCCCTTGGACGGTGTATGCCAGGAACGAGACGAGCAGCAAGCCGGCCGCTGCGATGCCGAAGAGCATGCGTCGCATCCGCGAACCCCTCTCTTTCGTGCCCTGAGAAGAACGACCAATCCCGCGATTTTCCCTGATAGGTAGACTATATCGCATCCTGCAATAGCGATGCCATCTTGAATGGATAGAGGAGAGCATTACACCAGCATGATAGCCACGGGCGTATACCCGCACAGGCGGGGGCTGGTTATGCCTCGGCGATGGGGCGTATGCTACGCGCCGGGTCATCGTGTCGCCGGTAGGCGCGGCTGTGTGCCGGGAGAGAGGGCCGGATGGAAGAGACCCGGCGACTGGGCGCGAGTGGGATCACCGTATCCGCCCTCGGTGCGGGGACGTGGTCCTGGGGGGACGGGCCGTTCTGGGGCTATGGCGGTGTGCCGGATCAGGGCGAACTCGCGGCGGCGTTTCGGGCGAGCATCGACGCCGGCGTGACCTTCTTCGACACGGCGGAACTCTACGGCGGGGGCGGGTCCGAGCGCGTGCTCGGCGCGCTGGCGCGGGATGCCGGGCGGCCCGTCGTGCTCTCCAGCAAGTTCACGCCCTACCCCTACCGGCTCTCGTCGCGCGCGATCCTCGCGGCGCTGGACGGCACGCGCGCCCGCCTCGGCGTCGCCGTCGTCGATCTGTACCTGATTCATTGGCCGTATACCGCGCTGACGACCGCGGGGATGATGGACGCGCTGGCGGAGACCGTGCGCGCCGGGAAGGTGCGCGCCGTCGGCGTCTGCAACTTCAGCGCGACGAACATGCGCCGCGCCCACGACCGCCTCGCGCGATATGGCATCCCGCTCGCCGCCAATGAGGTGCGGTACAACGTGCTCGCGCGGCAGCCGGAGACGAACGGCGTGCTCGCCGCCTGCCGGGAACTCGATGTCGCGCTGATCGCCCATAGCCCGCTTGTCCACGGCGTGCTCGCCGATGCCGCGCCGGTGCGTGTCACCGGCCCGCGCCGGTTCCTGCCCGCCTATCGCGGCGCGCGGTTGCAGGCGATCGAGACGATGGCGTCCACGCTGCGGGAGATCGCGCGGGTACGCGCTCGGACACCGGCGCAGGTGGCGCTCAACTGGCTGCTGAGCAAGGACCAACGGATTATCCCGATTCCCGGCACGCGGCACGCCGCCCACGCGCGGGCGAACGCGGGCGCGCTCGGCTGGCGCTTGACCGAGGAGGAGATGGCGGCTATCCACCGTGTCTCCGCGCCGTCGCGGTCGTGACGCTGAACATGTGCGGGTTTCAGCGTGATTGCGTCGATGGCGGCTCAGCGTCGCTGCACTACGCCCTACTGTTCCGGGGTCGCGCTATCCACCGAGAAGCGTCCGACCGCTTTTTCGCGCGGCGGCAGGGGCTCGGTGCGCTCGCCGACCGGCATGAACGAGACGAGCCGATATGCATCGCGCGGAAGGCCGACGAAAGCGAGGGCAACATCCCCGATGATTGCGTGCCAATGCTGCAACGACGTGCTCAGCCCGTGCGCCGTGATCGTCAGCCAGAGCGCGAGTTGAACCATGCCGAGGCTCTGGCTCGCCTGGTCCCGCGCTTCTTCGGCGGTGAGCCCGTCGCGCGGTGCGGTGCGGGCGCAATCCTCGAAGATGAGCAGCGTCATTCCCCCATCGCGCATCCCCGCCGCGCGGGTGAGGTAGCGCGCCCGGCGATCACCGTCGAGCCGTGCCATGAAGGTCTCTTCGACCGCGTCCCAGAAGGCCGCATTGCGCTCCTGAAGCACGATGACATGCCAGGGCTGCGCATTGAACGCCGAGGGCATCGAATCGGTCGCCGCAGCCAGGTCCGCGATCAGCGACGGTGAAAAAGCCGCCGGGTCCAATTTTCGGATCGAGCGGCGCGCGTCGAAGAGTGCGGCAATTGCGGCCGCCGGTGCCGTCATTATTGCGGTACTCACCGGCCGCTCTCCCCGCGTGCGTCGGCATGCGCCCCGACCAGCGAACGGCCCGCTTCCGTCCCATGGAGCAGGGGCAGCACCTGCGCGCCGATCCGTTCGATTTCCTCGAGCATCGGGCTGCATTGGATGAGGAAGAGATCAACCCCCGCGCCCGCGTAGGCGCGCATCCGCTCGGCGATCTGCCGCGGCGTGCCGACGAGATTCGGCCGGAGCCCTCGGTTCGAGACCGAATAATCGCGGAGTGTCAGTTCGCGTTCGAGTTGCGACATCGTCGTGAAGTCCTTGAATCCCGCGTAGCCCGCCGTCTCTTTGACATCGGTGATCCGGGCCAGTTCGGCCTGCGCTTCCTCCTCCGTGTCGCGGCAGATGATGTACGCCGCCATGCCGTAGGTCATCGCCTTGCCGTGCGCCGCAGCGTGCTCGCGCATCTCCGCGATCTTGCCGCGTACGGTCTCGAGGTCGTCGCCGTGCATCAGGTATGCGTCGCACTCGCGGGAGATCAGTTCCTTCGCGGCGGGCGACTCGCCTCCGGCATACAGACGGGGCCACGGCTGCTGGATGGGTTTCGGCGCGAGGTATGCCTCCGCGACATGGGCATGTTTCCCGTCGACCGTCGTGCGTTCCTGCGTCCACATCCCTTTGAGCACGGCGAGGAATTCGTCGGTGCGGGCATAACGCGCGTCGTGCTCGACGAACTCCATCCCGTATTGGCGCGCTTCCTCCGCCCACCACGCGGAGACGACATTGAGTGTGAACCGGCCCCCCGAGATGCGGTCGATATTCGCCGCCATCTTGGCGACGACGGCGGGATTGCGGAAACCGGGCCGAACGGCCGCCATGATTTCCAGTCGCTCGGTGGTGGCGGCGAGCGCCGCCGCCGTTGACCACGCCTCCAGTACCGGCTCGGCGGGACCTTTGATGTCGTTCAGGTTCAGTTCCGCGATGAGCGTGGTGGAGAAGCCGAGCGCCTCGGCGCGGCGGGCGACCCTTAGGCAATACTCCCAGGTCGGCGGCATTCCCTCGTCATCGACATTGCGCAGCCAGCCGCCGAAGATCGGCAGCCAGAATCCCACCCGTGGTGTCGTTATTTCGGTCATGTATACATCCTTCATGTGTCCGCCGTGCCGGTCAGCACGCGCAGAAATAGGGTGACGGATTGAAGAGATTCGCCATCATGCGCGCCGCCGGTGCGGGATCGTCGGGATCGATCACCGCGTCGATCGCATCGCGCGTCTGCCCCGCGAACAGCGCCGCCCAGGCTTCCTCGGGCAGGTATGCGGCGGTCTCCGTGCCCTTCCCGGCAAGCCGGAGGGCGATGTAATCCTTCGCGTATGTCCAGATCAGCCCCGCGCGGGCGGGCGGCGCGATCTCGGGCGTTCCGGTCGCATCGGCGTATGCCAGCCAGGGCAGATCGACCCCGGCGGCGATGGGTAGGCCAATCCACTTCCAGACGCGGGTGTTCACGTCGAGCAGCTTGTGCTCGCCGTCGCGCGCGTCATAGATGAACTCGACCTCCGAGATGCCGCGATAGCCGAACGCTTTGAGGATGTGCACGCCACGCTCCGCGATCGCCGCAGGGCCTTCCGCCGCGACGAGGCAGCCGGTGCCGAAATCCGGCGGATATTGCTCCAACTTGCGCCCCACGAAGACGCCGTGCGCCTCGCCATCGTTGCCGATGTAGGAGCAGACCGAGTAAAAGTCCGTCAGCCCTTGCCCGACAATCTCCTGCGCGACGAGCGGATGCCCCGCCGCGCGGTCGATTGCCGCGCGGAACTCCGCCGGCGACTCGATGCGCCACGCCTTGTCTCCGTAGACATCGTAGAACGAACGCTGCTCGGTCGGCTTGACGATACATGGATACGGCAATGCCGCCCCGACCGTCGCGGGGTCTTCGCGCGTCAAGTCCCAGGTGCGGGGGATCGGGATGCCGAGTGCGCGCGCGGTCCCGTACAGGCGGGCCTTGTCGAGCACCGGCTCGACAATATCGGGGCCGGAAAATGGGACGATGAAGAAGCGCGCCAGCCGCTCGCGGTGGCGGTTCACCGCCAGCACCCATTCATCGTTCGTCGGATAGAGGACCGCCGGGCGATCCAACGCCGCACCGAGGTCGAGGAGATACTGGATGAACCCTTCCTCGTCCGCGAGCACATTCGGGCAGAGCGCGGCCACGGTGACATATTTCGATGCCAGCGCGTATCCTTTGGGATCGCGGTCGAGCGCGATGATCGGTACGCCTCGCCGCCCGAGCGAGCGGGCGACGGCCAGCCCGGTGATATGACTATTGAAGATCACCGCTGCCGCGTGACCACGCCCATTGATATCCGCGCGTATCGCCTCGTGCAGCGCGTGGGGATCGCGCAAAAGTGAAGTCATCGGCCAGTCCTTCGATTGTTAAGTAACTCGCGTGAGAAACTCATCAAGAAGCCGCAGCACAGTAAACGCGAAGCGCCACGGCCTGTCAAGTATTCCGCTCGCCAGCGAACCGCCATCCGGTCAAATCAGGCGACGCGGCACGTCGCACGCCGCCCCGTTGCGTGTTATGCTCTGGCCGAGACGATACATCCAATGTGCGAGTCCATCCGTATACGACGAGAGAGATTGCGCGATTCGCGAAGGAGTATGTTCGCATGGCCACGGTAATCGGCGAGCGCGTGCTGAAAGAGACGGAAGGGCTATCGCGGACGCACGAGCGTGTCCCCGCGCAGTATGTCGCATTGCCGAGCGGTGAGGCCGTCTTCCGCCGGTTCGAGGGGGACGGGTCGGTGACGGAGACGGACCTCGGGCCGCACGCCGCCTTCTACGAGCGGATTTTCGCGCTCGATGACCAGATCAAGGCGAAGTACGGCGATGGCGACGGTCCGACCAAGGGCGGGCCCGGCCTACCAGGGCGGCAGCGCGCCGGCCTCGTCATGCTCGAAGTGACCGAGAAATGCAACCTCACCTGCCCGATGTGCTACGCGGGCAGCAACCCGGATGGCCGCCACTACACGATGGCCGAGATCGAGCAGCGCCTCGATGAGATCGTCGCGGCGGAGAGCGCCGAGGTCAGCCTGCAAATCTCCGGCGGCGAGCCGTCGGTGCGCAAGGACCTCAAGGAATTGGCGGCGCTTATCAAGTCCAAGGGATTCACGAACTTCGAGATGATCTCCAACGGCATCCGCATCGCGCGGGACGCCGACTTCGCCGAAAGCCTGAAGGCGTGGGGCTTCACCTCCGTTTACTTGCAGTGGGATTCACTGCGCGAATCGGACATCGAACTGCTACGCGGCGAGAAATTGCTCAGCGTGCGCATGAAGGCGCTCGATCAACTGGAGAAGGCGGGGCTGAACACGACGCTGGCCGTCTCGCTCCTGCCGGGGCTGAATACCGACCAGATCGGGCCGATTCTGGAGGTCTGCCGCCAGCATCCGATCATCCGTGCCGTCTCCTTCCAGGCGGCGACGCCATTCGGCAATCGCTGGGACGTGGATGAGGATCGCGACGGCGACCATATCGATACGCGCGGCTTCGGTCGCAAACTTCGCCTGCCCGACATCCTGCAACTGGTCGACGAGCAGCTCGGCATCGCGCCGGAGGAGTTCATGCCACTCGGCTTCGGCTCGCCGCTGTGCAACTCCATCGCCATCCTGCGCCACGACAAGAAGCGTGCCGCCTGGGTACCGACCACGCCGGGCATCGAGTGGAACAAGTACAGCCAGGTCCTCGGCGACGACCCGGTCGATTTCATTCGCACGGTGACGCGCGGCAAAGGCGCGCTCTCCAAGCGGCTGCTCTCGCGCGAGGGCTTCGCGGCGATGCGTGTCCTGCTGCCGTATCTGGGCAGGAACCCCGGCATCATCTTCGATACGCAGTACGTCACCGTCTTTATCAAGCCCTTCATGGACGCGGACGACCTCGACTTCGACCGGGTGGACCGCTGCTGCTTCCACAACGCCTCGCCGCGCGGCCTGCACTCCTTCTGCCACCTGAATGCCCTAATCCGCCCGACGACGACCGTGGACGCCTCGGCCTTCGGCGACGTCATCATGCTGCCGCAGCCCGCACTCGTCATGGCGGACGGAGATTAAGCACTGAGGACCGAGGACTGAGTGGGGAATTGCTTCGCAAATCCCCACTGCCTGAATTCATCTCAACATGCATCCGAGAAAGTGGGGTGAATCTGCATGTCCGACCCAGCCCTCAGCCCTCAGCCCTCAGCCCTCCCGACGCTTGCAGTCGTGGTGGCGGCGCGGAATGAGGCGCAGCGGATCGCGGCGGTCTTGCAGCATTATCGCGCGATGCTGCCGGAGGCCGAACTCATCGTCGCGGACGGGGCGAGCCGGGATGCGACGGCGCGGGAGGCGATGCCGTACGCGCGGGTCGTGACCGGCAAGGGATCGCTCGGGGCGAACGAGAATCTCGCGGCGGCGGAGGCGACGGCGGATGTCCTGCTCTTCGTCCATGCCGACACCTATCTCGCGGATGTATCAATCGTGCAACGGACGATGGCGGACCCCGCCGTGGTTGGCGGCGCGTACCGGCTGCGCTTCGATGACGACGCGCGCGTCTACCGGATGATGGCGACGCGCGCGGACCGGCGCTCGCTTGCGGGCGCGTACACCGGCGATCAGGGTATCTTCGTGCGGCGGTCGGTCTTCGCGGCGCTCGGCGGCTTCCCGACCTGGCCGCTGATGGAGGATGTCGCCTTCTCCGAGCGACTACGCGGTGTCGGGCGCGTCGTCCTGCTCGACGCGGACGCCGTGACCTCCACGCGACGACACAAGGCCCAGGGGCCGTACCGGCTGATCGGTCGCGTCATGCTCATCCGGCTCCTCTATCGTTTCGGCGCCTCCCCGGAATTCCTCGCGCGCCTCTGGCGACGCGGTGGTGATGTCGTCCCCGACCGCCTGCCGAAAGCCATGCCGGTCATGCGCGAGCGCGAGGTGTAACGCGAGTTCTCCTCCCGATGCGGGTAGATGGGCATCGATACCTACCAGGTAGCGTGATAGCGGGGCCGGACTGGATCGTTTAGCAGCTCGGTGTTGCCGTTACTGTCGTACCGGCCCGCGTTGGCGATGTCGTGGCCGTCGGTGTGCCGCTTGCGCGGGCGCGCGCCGTGGCCGTCATGCAAGCGAAGTCGCCGACAGGGCCGTTGCTGCCGGTCGTGACGGAACCGGCGACAGTTGGCGTGCCGCCGCCCGCCGCCGCTGTGTTCAAGTTCGCGATGGCGGTGACGATGCCCGTCGCCGCAGCGGTCTGCGAGCGATTGGCGGGGTTCGCGCCGGCGGTAGCGAGTGCGCTCGTCGTCGCGGCGACACTGCCGCCCCCGCCCGCAACGCTGCTACCGGCAACTGCCGTCGATGCCGTGCCGGTCCCCGTGCCCGATGCCCCGCTCGCCACCGCTTGTGTCTGCGCGGCCGTGAACGAGGTCCCGATCGCGCCGATCGTCGCGGTGGCGTCCGAACCGCCGCCGCACGCCGCGAGCAACAGGAGAAGGCCGAGTGCCGTCAGCAGAGAGAAACGCGCGCGGATTGGTAGCTTGCTCACGGACCTCGCCTCCTCAATCATCCCTGCTTAACAGATCGGCGTCGCCGTGACCGTACCGGTTGCCGCTGTGGTCGGTGTCGGCGAGGCCGTGACGGTCGGCGTGCCCGTCGCGCGGGCGCGGGCGGTCGCGGTCAGGCAGGCAGTCACCGAACCTGCGGCAGCGGTAGAGAGCGCATTGACGGTTGGCGCGGCACTGGTCGCCGCGCCGGCGACGCTGCTACTCGCCGCATTGACGGTCGGCGCGACGCTCGTCGCGAGGCCGGCGACGCTACTGCTCGCCGCGTTCACCGTCGGCGCGAGGCTCGTTGCCAGGGCGGCAACACTGCTCGCGGCGGAGTTCGCCGTCGGAGCGACGCTCGTGGCGACGCCCGCCGCACTGCTCACCGCCGCGTTGGCGGTCGGGGCGGCACTTGTCGCGGCGCCCGTGACCTGTGTCGTCACGCTGCTCGTCGTCGCTGTCGCGCTCGAACTGCTGCACGCCGCCAGGATGGGCACGATACCCAGCACGAGCGCGCAGAAAAGAACGCCTTTCAGTCGTGAACCTGTCATAGCACACTCCTTGCTCTGTGACCCATTTCCCGCACCCTCCCTCATGTATGCATGACGGGTGCCACTCCGTGCTCGGAGCGTCGCGTTACCGCGCAGAGGGAGGTGCTTCGGCAAATGCCCGCAGGGCGCGCTCGATCGTTGTATCGCGCGGGCGTGAGAGCACGACGGGAAGGTGGTAGCGCGCGCATTGCTCCCGCAGCCAGATTCCGTGGAGCCAACTTGCCCGAGCCGCCGTCTGCTGCTCCGCCTCGGTCAGCGCGTCGAAGCCCCGGCCGCGCTCGTGCATGTTGTCGAGGATGACCGCTTCGTCCGGCTCATAGAGAAAGACAGCGCACACCTCGTCCGTGAGCGCGAGCCCGCTGAAATACCGCAACTCGGGGAAGCGGCGCTGCGTCGCGATGCGGGGCGGGATGCTGTCTCCCTCGATGATGATCGGGCCGACGCCCCTGACGGCGACATGATGCGCGATGACAATCGCGAGCGCCTTCGCCATCGCCTCGCTGACCGCGATCAGCGCGTCGCGGACGGCCTCGGGCGGCAATCGGTTCGCGGCCTCGGGCGTCGTCAGGGCATGGAAAGCGGGATGTTGCGCGGGAGTGACCGTCTGCTGAATTGCCAGCCGAATATCGTCCGCGAGGAGCAGCGATACCCCGTAGCGGCGAGCGAGGGCGCGGGCGACCGTCGTCTTACCGGTGGCTGAACTCCCGCCGATCAGTAGCATCCGCCAGGTCATCTGCTGGCGAGGAGGGCGGCTAATTCCGTCTCTTCGGTCGCCGCATCGTCTATTGGGAGCATGAGGACGAGCAATTCATCGACGCCCGACGCCTGGATCGCCTCCAAGCGCGCTCGCACGGTACGCGCGTCGCCCGCGACGACCAGTTCGTCGAGCAGCGCGTCGGAGAGCGCGCCGTCGGGGCCAACGGGGAAGCCAGCGTCCGCGAACATGCCCGCGTAAAAGGGGAGGCGTCCGTAGGTCGCCAACTGCGTGCGGGCCGCCGCGCGGACGGCTTCTCGATTGGTATGCATAGCGACGGGGACATGGCCGATCAGCGGCGGCGTCGGCCGGTGCGCCGCCTCCGCCCCGGCGCGCAGGGCAGGGAGTGCGGTGCCGATCAGATATGGTACCGGGCAGACCCATGAGATCGCGCCGTCGGCAATCTCCCCGGCCAACCGGAACGCATTGGCCCGCAGCGCGGAGATCGGCAATGGGACGCGGGGCGGCGTGACGCCGGGCGGCAGTTTCGCGTGGACGCGGAAATAGTCGCCCTCGAAGTCCGTGCTTCCTTCCCAGAGCAGGCCGCGCAGCACCGTCACGTATTCGCGCAGGTGATCGAGCGGCTTGCCCATGGGGAGGCCCAAGGCACCTTCCATCGTTGGTCGGTGGCTGGGGCCGATGCCGAGCCGGAAGCGGCCCGGCGCGAGGCCGTCAATCGCCAGCGCCTGCGTCGCCAGCGCGACGGGGTGGCGCGGATAGGTCGGCACGATGGCGGTGCCGAGACCGATGCGCGTCGTCCGTACTGCTGCCGCCGCGAAGAGCGTCACGGCATCCGGCGCCGCCCCGCCGACCGTTGACCAAACCGCGGAGACGCCCCGCTCTTCGGCCCGAACGATTGCGTCGATCGTGCTCACGGGGTCGGGTCTGCGGATGACGAGGCCCGCGCGCAATGTTGCCATCTCTACCTCCTCGATCGGTGATGAATGCGTACATCGTTATGTCTGGGAACCCTGGGATGGCGCCGATATTCCCCCGATCCTGGCGGATGACCGCCTGACACCGCCGCGCGCACCGTGCGATACTGCCGCAATGAACGATGGGGATGCGACGGTCGCGGCGGTCTGTGCGGGGTTCGGGCTCGGCGCGCCCATCGCGGTCGAGCGCGTGGCGGCGGGCTATTTGAATCGCGATGAGGCGGTCACGCTGGGAGACGGGCGGCGGCTCTTCCTGAAGGGATCGCGCCACCACGATCCGCGCGTCGTCGCGGCGGAGCACGCCGTCATCCGCCATGCCGCCGCGCGGGGGATTCCGACGCCGCTCCCCCTCGTCGCGCCCGATGGGCAGCGTGTGATCGTCGTGGATGGGACGCCGTGGAGCGCCTTCCCATTCGTCGCCGGGGCGATGCTGGCGGGGCCGGAGACGGCCGCCACGCTCGGTCGCCTGCTCGCGGCAACACACTACGCTCTCGCCTCCTGCCCGACGGACGGACTGATCTTCGCGGAGGGGCCGCTTACCTGGGATACCGCGGCGACACGCGCGGAGATAGCGACTATCGAGGGACATATCGCGGATCGTGAGGCGGCGGGGAGAGCCGATGCCTTCGACGCCTTCACGCGGCGGGCGTTCTCATTGCTCCGGCGGATACTCGATGACGCCCCATCACCGGACGCCTTCGCGGGGCTACCGCGACAGGTGATCCACGGCGATTTCTACCCGCCGAACGTGCTGTGCGATCCGTCCGGCGTGCCCGTCGCCGTGCTCGATTGGGAGTTCGCCACCGTCCGCCCCCGCGTCTGGGATATTGCTCGTGCCGTCGCCTTCACCTTCCTCGGCGTGCATGGCGAGCCAGCCGATTTCGCCGCCGCGCGGCGGTGCATCGCGGCATATCGTGACGTCCGTGCCTTGCCGGATGGCGAGCTGACGGCGGGCATCGCGCTCTATCTCTGGCGGACAGCGCATAACCTCGCCAAATACCGCTGGCACGACGAGCGCGGCCCTCAACCGACGGATGCCCTCGCGCCCGGCGATCTTGCGCTCGTCCGCTGGCTGCACCGGCACGGCGAATCCCTCGCCCGCTACCTCGCGGGCGGGCCGATCCCTCCGCCTTCCTTTATGAGTGGGGATGATGCGTCGGCGGATCAATCGCCATGATCGTGACGGGCGAGCCCTCGAAATGCTCCGTCGCGATCGCTCGCCAGCCGAGCTTCTCGTAGAGTCCGCGCGCATTCTCCGTGTACAGATAGAGCCGCGCGACGCCCAAGGCCGCAGCCTGCTGCACCACCCGCCGCACGAGCGCGCTCGCCACCCCGCGCCCCCGTGCAACGGGCGCGACGTAAACGCTGGCGAGCCACGGCGTCAGTTCCGGGTGCGTGGACATATCGTCCGTAACCAGGCTCGCCGATCCGAGCGGTTCATCGCCGTCCAACGCGACAAAGGTGGTCGGGATGCGGTCGGGGTCGGTCTGCGCGCCGATGCTCGCGATCCGCGCGCCGAGTGAGTCGTCCGAATCGTGGCCCCACTCGCCCCACTGCCAGCGGGCGACCGTCTCAACAAGATCGGGGTGATCGGCAATGGTATCGATACGCACGCGCGACTCCTCCGGAATGCGAGGCAATTCATAGCGCCTCCCAATCAGCCCGGCTAATTCCCGCTTTTCTCGGGATTTGTTGCGAGAGGCTGATCGTGATATCACCCCCAAAGGGAGGCATCAGGCGGCGACGCCGACGTTGATCGTGAGGCCATCGAGCTCCGGCACTTCGCCAAAGAATGTTCCATCATCGAGCAGCGTATACGCGGCATGGTGCATCGCAGCGGCGACATACTTGCTGAACATACGCACCTCCTCCTTGTAGTATACGCGATACGGCATGAGCGATCGTCAAATCGCGCGGTCTGCCGGCGGCGTTACAGGCGGCGATGGATCGCGGAATGGCAGGGGTGACAGTTCCTGCTCCGGTTGGTTGCGCTCTGCCGCACTGCGCTGGTGCGCGGGTGCCCACAGCCCCTTCGTATCCGCAACCGCCCCTCTGCGGAAGACCCAGCGCGAGCGGTCCAGCCCGCCGTTTCGCTCCGCGCGAATCAGCCAGGTGCGCAGCGCGACTCCCACGGTGATAAAGACGATCAATGCGATCGTTTCCAATCCCCCGATTGTCAGCAGATGATCCATGGCGTCCCTCTGCATTCCTTCATGGCTGGCTCGCGGGAATGATAGCATGGGCCATCGCGGAGAGTCGCGGTACCTGCTCGGCCAGGATGGCGGGATCGGTGAGCGCTTCCCAGAGCGGGCCAACGCCGCCGTATTCGAGCGCGATAACCCCCGGTTGGCCCCAGCGGCCGCGCGCGATCTGCTCCAGCGACCACGCCGTGAACTGCCAGTCCACCTCGGTCAGCGGTAGGTGGTCCTGCCAGCGATCGGCGAATTGCGCGATCACCGCGTCGCTCAGATCCGCGTTGCGCATGACCGCAACCCATCGATCATCGAACTGCTGGATGCCGGTGAGGTGAATCTCGCGGGTGCGCGCGACGGGCAGCAGGTCGATATACTCCTTCGCCTCCATGCCGAGGGCGCGGGCGGCGCGACGCGCATGGGAGATGTCGAAGAGCAGGCCGCAATCGCACTCCTCGACCACGCGGCGGACGACCGTCGGCAGGTACGCGGGGCGCAGGCAACCATCGGCATTCGGCACATTCTCGGCGATCACCCGCTCCGGCCCGAACCGCTCCACCACGGCGCGCACATCGCGGATCAGGCAGTCGGTCAGCCGTGCGATGTCGCCGGGATCCGTCGTGTCGGTGGGAATATCAGGGTGGTCAGCGACGGTCGGTTCAAGGTGGACGTTGACGAACGACGTGCCGGTCTGGGCCAGCAGCGCCTCAACCTTCCCCCAGTCGGCGGGCTGGTGCGTCTCGGTATCGACCGCGCCTCCGATGCCCTGCCCGACACGGAGGGGGAAGTGGACATAGAACGGGTATTTCGCCTGCACCGCCGCGACGAGACCGGGCCACGCCGGGCATTTGAAGGCATCGATGGCGATCCGCCCGGCATCAACGAGGTCGGCGGCGGGGCGCGAGTAATGGACGGCGAAACGCATGGCAGGCCCTTACGTGATTACGTCTCACCGAGCGCGGCGAGGACGGCGGCCTTCAGGGCATTGAATGTCGGGTCCGCGACGAGGGCGGCGTGCGTGCGCGGGCGAGGGAGTGGCACGTCGATCTCCACACGGATGCGGCCCGGCCGGGGCGTCATGACGACGACGCGATCGGCGAGGAAGACGGCCTCATCAACATCGTGCGTGATGAAGAGGACGGTCTGGCCCTCCGCCGCCCAGACGCCGAGCAGCCATTCCTGCAAGGCGGCGCGCGTCAGGGCGTCGAGCGCGCCGAACGGCTCGTCGAGCAGCAGGACATCTCGCTCCATCAGCACCGTGCGCAGGAGGGCCGCGCGCTGGCGCATCCCGCCGGAGAGGGCGGCGGGATAGACATCGGCGAAGCCTTCCAACCCGAAGATCGGCAGTCGCTCCCGCGCGCCGCGCCGCGCCGCCTGCATCGCGCCGTGTCGCGCCAGTTCCGGGCCGAGTGTGACGTTCTCCAGCACCGTGCGCCACGGCAGCAGGAGATCCCGCTGCGGCATGTAGCCGACGTATCCCGGCCGGTCGATCACGGAGTCGCCATGCACGGCGACGGTGCCCGTCTCCGGCGCGATCAGCCCCGCGAGGAGCCCGAAGAGCGTGCTCTTTCCGCAACCCGAAGGGCCGATGACCGTGACGAATCTGCCCGCCGGGACGGCCAATGAGAGGTCCTGGACGGCGGTCACGGGCGGCACATCCCGACGCGCGGCGGGGAAGGTAACCGTGACATCCGCCAGCGCTACGGCGTCGGTGGTCACGCGGGCATCCCGGACGTCAGTGCGGGCGCTTGCGCGACGCCGAGGGCTGCCCCGAGGATGGTGCGCGCGGCGGGGAGCCGTTCGGGCACGAGTGCGTAACGGTCCCGCCCCTCCTGCATAATCAGCCCGGCGCCCATCAGTTCGCGCAGGTGATGATAGAGTTGCCCGGTCGTGTTCAGCCCCGCCGCCTTCATCAATTCGCCGCTCGTCGCCGGGTGATCCAGCACGGCGCGGTAGAGGGCGAGGCGCGGCATACTCGCCAGCGCGGCAAGAACGCGCACGCTACCATCGAGCGGCACCGCGAAGATCGCATTGCCGTCCCGCTCGGCGGCCGCGCTATTGCCGCCGGCCGCGCTCTGCCCGAATACCTGCCCTTCGAGCCGCGCCAGTCGCTCCTGCATCTGCGCCAGCGTGGCGCCCATCTCGCCCGCCGCCCCGCCCCCGTCACGTTCGCGTTGATCGCGTTTTCGCGCCATGGTCGCCTCCTTCGCCTCCGCTGCTACCCACGGTTACCCCTATTCTACCGCATTTCGTCGCTACGTAGTATGCAAATGGAGCGTCAACGTATTCTCGTAGCAATTTCCTTCTCGCCGAATGCGAAACACGCTGTGCCCTCGGCTCTTTGCTGAGGTAGTGCCGAGAATCCGGGGCAACCGCGCGAGCAGATACGAGTAGGCCCGTTGACA
This sequence comes from uncultured Chloroflexia bacterium, assembly GCA_963847195.1. Classification (GTDB taxonomy): domain Bacteria; phylum Chloroflexota; class Chloroflexia; order Thermomicrobiales; family JALYUS01; genus JALYUS01. Next base: position 778,916 of record CAWJZC010000010.1, read on the forward strand.
GACGGCGATTGATGATATACCGTCTCGATAATGCATGATGAGACACGATCTCTTCAACGGAACTGTAGGAGGGGCCATGATGGATCGCGGCACGGACAAACGACACCTCACCCGGCGCAGTGTGCTCCACGCAATCGCCGGCTCTGCGGTTGCCTCGATCCTCGCGGCATGCGGTGGTGCCAAGAGTAGCGACACGACCGCGACCGCGAATGCCAGCGCGCCGAAACCGACGATCACCTCGCCTCCGGCGGCGAGTGCGGCTGCGCAAGCGAGTCCGACGGCCGGAGCGACGACATCTTCGATCGCCGTCGTCCAAGCGACCGCCACCACGGCAGCCACAACGGCGGCAGGGAGCGTCGCTCCCGCCGGTACGACGAGTGTGAGCGGGTCGAGCGTTGCCGCAGCGCCAGCGAAGAAGATTAACGTGGCGGCCACGACGACGCAGATTCAGGATTTCGTCACGAATGTCGGCGGTACTCGCGTCAATGTGTACGGGATACTCAAGCCGAACGCGGATCCGCATAACTATGAGCCGACGGTGGACGACGCGAACAGCATCGCGAGGGCGGATGTGGTGTTCGTGCATGGAATTGGCCTCGATAGCTGGATCGACAAGACGATCAAGACGGCGAATCCGAAGGCGCCGGTGATCACGACGACTGGCGGCATCACGGTCCTCAAAGGTGATGAGAGCGAACCGGAGGGCGATCCCCATGTCTGGTTCGACCCGACGATGGTGCAGGCAATGGTCGCGAACATCACGAATGGGCTGGCGAAGGTAGATAGCGCCGGCATGAACGTCTATCAGCAGAATGCCAAGGCATATACGACGCAACTCACCCGGATGGACGCGCAGGTGCAGGGAATCTTCGATCAGGTGCCCAAAGCGCGGCAGAAACTCGTCACCAACCATGACGCATTCCGATATCTCGCCAACCACTTTGGGCTGACAATTGTCGGCGCGGTCATCCCCAGCATCTCCGATACCGCCGAACCCTCCGCCAAACAGGTGAACGATCTGATCGACACGATCAAGAAGGAGCAGGTGAAGGCGATCTTCGCCGAGACTTCCGCGAACCCCAATGTGGCGCGGCAGGTGGCGAAGGAGACGGGCATCACGATTGTTGATACATTGTATGGCGATACGCTCGGCCCGCCCGGCAGTGACGGGGAGACGTACCTGAAGATGATGGTCTACGACGCGACGACGATTGCGAACGCATTGAAGTGATGGAAGCCGCCCTGACCTCCCCGCCCCCTTCCCCATTGGGGAAGGGGGAGCAACTCAATACGCATGGTAACGGCCCGGTGATCGAGGTCCGGGATGTGGCGGTTGCCTATCATCGGGCGGCGGCGATTGAAGGGATTACCGTTGCGTTTCCGTCGCGGGCCGTGACGGGGATCATCGGGCCGAATGGGGCGGGCAAGACGACGCTCCTGCACACGATCATGGGGATGCAGACGCACCAACGCGGCAGCGTGACGCTCTTCGGCACGACGATCCGGCGGGCGCGCCGCCGCATCGCCTATGTGCCGCAGCGCGAGGCGGTGGACTGGCAGTTCCCCGTCACGGTGCGCGATGTCGTGCTGATGGGCCGCTACGCTGCGATCGGCCTCGGCCGCCGCCCGACGGACGCCGATGAGACCCGCGTACGGGACGCGCTGGCGCGGGTGGACATGGCGGCGTTCGCGGCGCGGCAGATCGGCACGCTCTCCGGGGGGCAGCAGCAGCGCGTCTTCCTCGCCCGCGCGCTCGCGCAGGAGGCGGAAATGCTCATCCTCGATGAGCCCTTCGCGGGGATCGACGCCGCCTCACAGGAGACGATTTTCCATCTGCTTGGCGCGTTCCGCGACAACGGCGGGACGGTGCTCCTCTCCACGCACGACTTGACGAGCATCCGCAGCCACTGCGATTACCTGCTCTGCCTCAACCGCACGGTGATCGCCTTCGGCCCGGTCGAGACGACGTTCCGCCTCGATGTGCTGGAACGCACCTACGGCGGGCGGCTCTTCCACCTGCACGGCACCGAGGCGGTGATGTTACCGTGACGACCGTCGCTGCGAGCCTCTGGAGCGATTACGCCTCCGTGCTGCACAAGCAGTTCTTCCAGCACGCGCTCGTCGCGGCGGTGCTGATCGGCGTCCTATGCGGCGTCGTCGGCACATACGTCGTGCTGCGCGGCTACGCCTTCCTCGGCGACGCATTGGCGCACGCGACCTTCCCCGGCGTCGCCGTCGCCTATCTGCTCGGCACGAGCATCCTCGGCGGCGCGCTCGTCGCCGGGCTCATCACCGCCTTCCTGATCGGCGGCGTCTCGCGCAACCGGCGGGTGTCGAACGATTCGGCGATTGGCGTCCTCTTCGCGGGGGCGTTCGCCCTCGGCGTGATGCTGATTAGCCGCATCCGCTCCTACCGCAAGGACCTCTCCTCGCTGCTCTTCGGCAATGTGCTCGGCGTCTCGGCGTCGGACCTCGTCATCATCTGCCTGATGGGCGCGCTGATCCTCGTCGTCGTTGGCGTCTTCTATCGCGAGTTGCTGCTCATCTCCTTCGACCCGACCTATGCCGCCTCGCTCGGCTACCCGGCATGGGCGCTCGATCTGCTCCTGCTCGGCATCCTCACCCTGACCATCGTCGTCTGCCTGCAAGTGGTGGGCAATGTGCTCGTCGTGGCGATGATCCTCACGCCGAGCGCGGCGGCGCGCCTGTTCACCGACCGCGTGCCGACGATGATGGCGCTCGGCGCGGCGATCGGTGCGTTCTCCGCAGTCGCCGGGCTCTTCATCTCCTACCCGATGGAACTCGCCCCCGGTGCGACCATCGTCATCGTCGCGACGGTTGTTTTCTTCCTCGCGCTCTTGTTCTCATCCCGGCAAGGATACATCTCCACCTGGGCGATGCATCGCCGCCGCGCCGCGCGCCTTTCCCGATCCAAGCCGGAGCAATCCACCGCCGATAGATGAGGTGCAGATGATGGCAAATGATACACTTGACTGACACGCCGCTTCTCGGCGTGGGCAACAGGAGCGTCCTATGAGTATCACGCTCGATACCGGTAGCGCGGATCGGGACCAGATTATTGACCTGCTGCGGGAGGAAGGGTACCGCATCACCCAGCCGCGCATGGCGATTGTCGAAGCGATCCTCTCGACACCCGGCGGCTTCACGGCGGACGGCCTCTATGACCAACTGCGCGGCGTGGCGGGCATCGGCCGCGCGACGGTCTTCCGCACGGTGGATACGCTCGCGGGGCTCGGCTACCTGCGCCGCTTGCACAGCGAGGAGCAGTGTAGCCAGTACATCCGCACGACGCCGGGGCATCATCACCATCTGATCTGCACGCAGTGCCATCGCGTCATCGAGTTCGATGGCTGCACCGTGGACGACATCGCGGATGAACTGAGCGAGCGGACGCAGTTCCGCATCCAGGGGCACTGGCTCGAACTCTTCGGCCTCTGCCCGGATTGTCAGGCCGCCGCATGACGCGTCGATTGTAAGGGATACGTGCGATGTTGCGACGATACCGGCCGCTCGCGAAGTGGATCGCCGTTCACGGGCTGACCACCTACGTCCGCGCCAAGTACCGTCTCCTTTATGGCGATCGCGTTCAACTCGGTCCGCATTTCCAGGCGAACCGGAAACTCGTCATCAAGGGGCCGGGCCGCGTCATCATTGGAGCGCACGTTAACGCCTGGGCGCACGCGGAGCGGAATGTCATCATCACCTACGACCCCGATGTGACGGTCCGCATTGGCGCGTATGTCCGGCTCAATGGCGCTGGATTGATGGCGAAGCGGGGGATCACGATCGGCGATTACTGCATCCTCGGTTCGACGCTATTGGTGGATACCGATTTTCATAGCGTGCGGCAGGACCGGGCCACGAATCCTGATGCGCCGGTGCAGAGCGCGCCGATTACGGTCGGTGAGAATGTCTGGCTTGCGGGGCAGACGGTGGTGCTCAAGGGCGTCACCATCGGCGAGAACTCGGTGATCGGCTTCCGCGCCGTCGTCACGAGCGATGTGCCCGCCAATGTCATCGTCGCCGGCAATCCGGCCCGTGTCGTGCGGCATCTGGACGAGAGAAAGGACGAAGAATGAATGATGCGCCTGCGCCATTACCACCGCGTATGCAGAAGATCGTCGAGATGTTTGGCACGGCGGAGGGGCGCGATAAGCTCGAACTGCTGCTCGACTACTCTGCCTCGATGCCGAAGGTGCCGGACGCCCTCAAGGGCAAACACGAGGAGCTAGAGGCGGTCCACGAGTGCGCGACGCCGCTCTTCGTCCACGCGGAGATGAAAGACGGCAAGATCGCCTACGGGTTCGATGTGCCGGAGGTCTCACCGACGGTGCGCGGCTTCGCCGCTATCCTCGGCCTCGGCCTCAAGGACGCGACGCCCGAGCAGGTGCTCGCGACCCCCGGCGACATCTTCTTCCAGATGGGACTGCACAAAGTACTCACGCCGCAACGCCTCAACGGCAGCGCCGCCCTCCTCGGCCACATGAAACGCCTCGCCGTCCGCGAGATGGAAAAGCGGGATAGGCCCTAACCCCCCGGCCCCTTCCCCACCGGGGAAGGGGCCGGGGGTTAGCGCTCCCTACGGCAAGAACGCCGTTGTGAATGCCTTGCTCGGATCGAAGGGCTTGGCGAGCAGCTTCTGCTCGGTCATGAAGGTGCCGAAGGTCTGCCAGACGGCCGGTTTCTGGTCGCCCCAGCGTGGCGCGTCCGCCGTGTACTGCTTGGCGAGATATGCCTGGCTCTGCTGGATCAGGTCCTTGCTCGTCTCCGGTGTCGCCTTGGCGAGGATGTCGCCCGCCGCCTTCGGATCGGCGATGGCGTCGTTATACCCCTTGCTCGTCGCGGCGAGGAACTTCTTGACGATGTCGCCGCGCTTCTGCGTCATCTCTTCATTGGTGATGTAGATCGGTGTGTAGTAGTCGGGGACGACCTTCTGCCAGGCGGTGAGCGGCATGTAGCTCAAGTCGAGGCCGCGCAGTTTGCCGTCGATCACCTCCCACCCTTCGAAGACCCAGGCGAAATCGACCTGCCCCTTCTGCGCGAGGGTGAGGAAATCCGCGTCGCCGATCTCGACGAACTCGACCTTGCTGACATCGCCGCCGTCCGCCTGCATCAGTTTGGTGACGAGCGCCTTCTCGGTGTCGGAGCCGAACGAGCCGTATCGCTTGCCCTCGAAATCCTTCGGGCGGGCGATGTTCGCCTTCTTCAATGAGGCGAAGCCGGAGGTGTTGTGCTGGATGATCGGCGCGATAGAGACGATCGCGACGCCCTCCGAGCGAGCTTTCGCGAGCGGCTCGGAGGCGGAGATGCCGAACGGTACCGTGCCCGCCGCGACGACCGCCTCGACGCTGCTGCCCTCCGCGAGGGGGAGGATTTCGACATTCAGCCCCTGGTCCTTGAAATACCCCCGCTCCTGCGCGACATAGAGGCCGGTATGGTTCGTATTCGGCACCCAGTCCAGCATCACGCTGACTTTCTGCGCCGCGCCGGTCGTTGTGGCGGCTGCGTTCGCCGAGGCCGCGGGTGCGGTCGATGCCGCGACTGGCGACGATGCGGTCGTTGTGACCGCCGAGGCCGCCGCCCGTGTCGGCGCGGCAACGGACCCGCTCGCCGCAGTCGTCGCACTGCCCGTTGCCGCGCTCGCTGCCGCAGTGGTGGGCGCGGTGGTTGCCGCCGCGCCTGGGGCGGTCGTCGCGGCTGCGGGTCGAGGCGGCCGCTTTGGTCGATGCGGCGGTGGTGGCGGTCGGGCTACTGCTCCCCCCACAGGCGGCGAGGATGGCGCTGACGGTCGCGCCGCTCGCGAGGACGAGGAAGCGGCGGCGATTCAACCGTGCGATACCGGGCGAGATGGTCCGCGCAATCATTCCGAGTACTCCTTTCGTGCCGAGACATACCACGGCATCAGCCAGCGGGCCGCGAGATCGATGATGAGAAACAAGGCGAGCGTAAGCAGCATGACGATCAGGACGGCGGCGAAGACCTTGTCCGGGGCGAAGGATTTTTGCGCGCGGATCATCGAGACGCCCAGCCCCTTGCTGCCGCCCAGCCACTCGCTAACCACCGCGCCCGTCACCGCGTAGGTCGCGGCGATCTTCACGCCGCTAAAGATGCTCGGCAGCGCGGCGGGGATGCGCGCGACGCGCAGGAGTTGCCAGCGGCTCGCGCCCATCGCGCGCAGCAGGTTGAGCATCTCCGGCTCGGCGGAGCGCAGGCCGTCCACCGTGCTGACGACGATCGGGAAAAAGCAGTAGAGGACGATGATGACGACCTTCGGCGCGAGACCGAAGCCGAGGCGGATGATGAGCAGTGGCGCGATGGCGATGATCGGGATCGTCTGCGAGCCGATCAGCAGCGGGTAGACTGCGCGCCGGAGCAATGGCGTCGCGTCGATCACGAAGGCGAAGAATAAGCCAATCAGCACCGCGACCGCGAACCCGACGGCCGTCTCCTGCACGGTGCGCCACGTATTATCAGCGTAGAGGCTCCCCTGTCCCCGGAACGCGCCGAGGATGCGCGATGGCGCGGGCAATTCGTGCGGGTCGACATGCAGGAGCCGCACATACGCTTCCCAGATCGCCACCAGCGCGATCAGCACCGCCAGCGGCAGCCCGTGGCGGCGGACCCCTCGCCCTCCTGCCCAGAGCGCACCCGCCCTCCCCCGAGCGGAGAGGGGGGAACGCGCGGCAAAGTCGCGTTCCCGTATTGCTCCCCCTCCTGCCCGGAGGGAGCCCGCGGGAGGGGGGTCGGGGGGCGGGCACGCTCCGCATCCTCACCGCTCCTGCCGGTCGGCGCGGAAGCCGGCGCGGTACTTGCCGACCTTCGCGTCGATGGATGCGCCGCCCTGCACCCAGGAGACTTTGATGATCGTCATCACACTCGACGCGCCGACCGCCATGCACGCCTCCTGCGCCTCCTTGACGATCCCCATCAATTGATCGTAGTCGCCCTCCATCGTCGTCTCCATCGGCCCGACCTCGTACTTCACGCCGCTCGCCTGCACAACGGCGATGGCGCGATCGACGGCGTCGTAGACGTGCATCCCCTCGACGCGCGGCAAGATTTGGAAACTGACGTTGACGGTGTCCATGACAACCTCACCCCCGACCCCTCTCCATCGCGATGGAGAGGGGAGTAAAGAAAAAAGCCGCCGTGCGACCAGGAGAGGTCGGCATACGGCGGCATGGGAGCCATCTGCGCGCTTTCCTCCGCTGGTATTACCCAGGTCAGGTTCCGAGGGTTTGAAGCATTGGCGGGCTTCGCTCTCAGCCGGACTCATCCGGCACCCCTAGCGGCTATGTGATTGACGGTATGGTATGCCCCGCGCCTTCCGCTGTCAACGCCATTGACGGGGCGCGTTTCTTATAGTATCATCATCATATAAAATAGATCGGCCAACGGAGCCTGTCTTCGGGCATGGAGCGATGCTTCGTGCGACAGTGGGGTATGGACTATGGCGCGGAAATGGCAGATTCTCCTCATTGTCTCACTCGGGACATTCATGGGTAGCCTCGACGTCTTCATCGTCAACGTCGCCTTCCCGGCGATTCAGCGCGACTTCCCCGGCACGGGTCTCTCCGCGCTCTCGTGGGTTCTCAATGGCTACGCAATCGTCTTCGCGGCCTTCCTTGTACCCGCTGGCCGCATCGCGGACAGGATCGGCCATCGGCGTTCCTTCCTTGTCGGTCTGCTCGTCTTCACCGCCGGGTCTGCCTTGTGCGGAGTCGCATCGGGGACGGCAATGCTCATCTCATCGCGCGTTGTCCAGGCAGCGGGAGCCGCGTTGCTCACCCCGACCTCGCTCGCGCTCATCCTCCCCGCGTTCCCAGGCGGTCAGCGCGCCCTCGCGGTCGGCATCTGGTCGGCAATCTCCGGTATCGCTGCCTCGATCGGGCCGACAGTCGGCGGCCTGCTCGTCCAGTCGAGTTGGCGGTGGGTCTTCTTCGTCAATGTACCCATCGGCCTCGTCTGCGCGATCGCCACGATGCGCGTCGTCCCCGAGTCGCGCCCTGCCGAGTCCGGCCCACGGCCCGATCTGCTCGGCGCAATCCTCCTCGCTCTCGGTATCGCGGTGCTCACCCTTGGCATCGTCGAGGGGCCGCGCTGGGGTTGGATCGGTACCCGCACGGTCGGCGCGGCGCTCTCCGCCGCCCTCCTGCTCGTCGCCTTCGTCTCCCGCTCCGCCCGTCATACGGCGCCGGTCGTCGACCTGTCGCTGCTGCGTATCCGCGCATTCGTGATCGCCTGTTTCGGCACCGCGATGATTGGCGCGGGGCTGGCGGCCGTACTGCTGAGCCTGATCCTCTTCATGACGACGAAATGGGACTACTCCGTCCTGCGCGCCGGCCTCGGCATCACGCCCGGCCCGATGATGGCGGGGACGTTCTCGATCCTCGGCGGCCGGCTCGCCAACCGCGTTGCGCCACGTCTCCTCACCACCATCGGTGCGCTCGCTTTCGGCTCTGGGGCCGCATGGTGGGTCATCTTTGTCGGGCAACAGCCGCACTACGCGCGGGAGTTGCTGCCAGGGATGCTGCTCACCGGCGTCGGCGTCGGCCTGACGTGGGCGCCCTTGACGACCGTGGCCGCTGCCGTACTCCCGCTCGATCGCTCCGCGACGGGGCTGGCAGTGCTGGGTATGGCACGGCAGATCGGGACGGCCCTCGGCATCGCGATCCTCGTCGCGATCCTGGGCACGCCCGGGCGCGACACGCCGATCGTGCTGTTCCGGCACGGCTGGCTCTTCATCGTCGCCGTCGCGGTGCTGGATGGCCTCGCGGTTCGTGCGCTGCGCTCCGCCCGTCGGGGCATTCCGGGGAATGTCGATCAACCCGCGCGGCCCGGCATTGTATCGGTCGGGGCCGAGGAAGGGATACCGGCGGCGCAACCGCTGCGCTGAATGAATGGCAATGCGCGCCGATGATGCGCGTCAGCGCAAGGAAAGGAGACGATAATGGCACGTACATCGCGGGCGGAGAAAGCGCGAACACGGGAACGTCTCGTGGAGGCGGCATCGCATGAGTTCCGCGCCAACGGTGTGGCGGGGACGAGCATCCCCACGCTGATGGAGCAGTATCGGCCTGACACATGGAACGTTCTACGCGCACTTCGACAGCAAGGATGCGCTCGTCGCGGAGGCATACGCGCGGGGACTCAACGAGACCGTCGAGCGACTGCTGCATCGCGCGGAGAGCGCGCCGCCGGGGCGCGCACTGAACGCGGTGATCGATCGCTACCTCAGCGCCGAGCATCGAGATGACCCGGCGGGCGGATGCGTCCTCCCCGCGCTCGCGGGCGAGGTCCGGCGCGAGCCGGCCGAGGTGCGCCATGCCTTCACGGAGGAACTCCGGCGCTATTTCGACCGGCTCGCGCCGCTCCTCCCCGACCAGGACGCGCGGGAGCGCGCCGATCATGAGCTGATCCTCGCCTCTGGCATGGTGGGCGCGGTGCTCCTCGCACGGGCAGTCGATGACCCGGCATTGAGCGACCGCATCCTCGAAGCCTGCCGGCAGTTCTACACGACGGCCTTCGCTCCTCCTGCGGACGCAGGGGCCACGAACGACGGACAACAGCAGATGACACCTGTCGCTGGCGGAGCATCCGCACGGCGCGACGCGTGAGCAACAAGAAGGAGACAGACATGACACTCCCAGTTACCGGCATCGGGCACATCGCGTTGCGCGTGACGGATCTCCAGCGCGCGAAGCGTTTCTACACCGAGTCGCTCGGCTTCGCGCTCGCGGGGGAGAGCGAGCGGGCGTGCTTCGTCACGGTCGGCGGCGCATTCTTCGCGCTGATCGCCGGTACGGAGCAGACGCCGCACGATCATTTCGATCCCTTCCGCGTTGGCCTCGATCACCTCGCCCTCTCGGTCCCGGCGTCGGCGTTGCCGGCACTGAAACAGCAGCTCGATGCGGCGAATGTGCGCAACAATGGGATCGAACGCGACGAGCGCTCGGGTGCCGAGTCCATCACGTTCTACGACCCTGACGACATCGCGTGGGAGTTCTACGCAAGCGCAGCGTGACGGGTCGGCGCCCCGACATTGGGCGACCGCGCCTTCAGGAGGGCAATGCGATGATCATGTTGCTGGTCGAACACTTTTTTACGCCGGAAGGCCGGGAACGATTCCCGGCATGGGTGCGCGCGATTGGCGATGCCGCCAGTCGCTTCCCCGGCTTCTCCGATATCCGCCAGATGGCGCGGCGCGACGAGCCGGAGCGCTGCTTCTTCCTGCTCGCCTTCGATGCACCCGCGCACGCCCAGGCGTGGGTCGCCAGCCCGGAACGGCAGGAACTGCTCGACCGGATGGCCCCATATCGCCTCAAGCCGCAGGAAGGCACGACCTGGATCGCGGGCGAGCCGTGGTCCGGCAATCGCGTATGACAATCAATCAGGCATTGAATTCCGCGAATGAGGGTTGCGTGAGGCGGTTGTTCCGATGCGACTGATCGATCTTACGTACATCATCGCTGTCTAATTCCCAGTCGAGCGAGCGATAATTATCCTCGATATGCTCGGCTGTCCCCGAACTCGGAATGGCAATGACTCCCTTGCTGATCAGCCAGTTGAGGATCACCTGCGATCCCGAACGCTGATACTTCGTCGCCAGTTCCTCAATGACAGGGAGGCTGAGGTCCTGCCCCTTCCCGACGGGCGAATACGCGGTGAGGGCGATGTTTCGCGACTGGCAATAGTCCAGTAACGGTTGCTGGTTCAGGCTCGGGTGATATTCGACCTGATTCGCGATGATGCTGTCGGTGATCGTCGCTGCCCTTTCCAGACGCGGAATAGCGAAGTTCGAGACACCGACGTTTTTGATCACGCCCCGATCCTTGAGCGTCTGGAATCCCGCGAACGTCTCTTCCATCGGGATGTCGTCATTGGGCCAGTGGATGAGTACCAGATCGAGGTAATCCGTTTGGAGTTCCGTCAGGAAGCGCTCGCCGGCGGCGATCACATCGTCGCGGTGGAGATCGTCTCGCCGGACTTTCGTCGTGAGAAAAATCTCCTCGCGCTGCACGCCGGAATCGCGTATCGCCTGACCGACCTCCCGGTGATTCGCGTAGCCGTCGGCGGTATCGATGTGCCGGTAGCCCAGCGCGAGCGCCGTTCGGACTGATGCGAAGCACTGTTGCCCCTTGAGGGGCCATGTGCCGAAACCGAGAATGGGGATGCCGTTGATCAATTTCATAGCAGGAGGATAGGGCGCGCGTAGAACGAGTGTCAAGGCGTCGGCACACGCATTGCTCGGCGCTCCATTACCTCGATCGTCACGCGGTCAGGGTAAACCCTTCGTAGCCGTTCGCCGCGACTGCATCGCATTTCTGCCGGTAGGCGCCGACACCGCCGACGTAGGGCATGAAGATGCGCGGCTTACCGGGGATGTTCGCCCCCATATACCAGGAGCTGGCTCGGGGATAGAGGGTGGTGTGGGCCACCGCGTTGACGTGCGCCACCCAGGCATCTTCCGCCTCGACGGTCGCCTCGATACCGGTGAGATCGTGGGCGCGCAGGTAGGCGAGGCAGTCCGCGACCCAGTCCACATGCTGCTCGATGGAGACGATCATGTTGCTGAGCACGGAAGGGCTGCCGGGGCCGGTGATCAGGAAGAGATTCGGGAAGCCGGCGGTCGCGATGCCGAGGTAGGTGCGCGGGCCCTCCGCCCACTTCCGCTTCAGCGTCTGGCCGCCCCTGCCGCGGATATCAATGCTGAGCAGCGTACCGGTCATCGCGTCGAAGCCCGTGGCGAAGACGATGCTGTCCAGTTCGTACGCCGCCGCTCGCGTCCGCAGCCCCGTCGGGGGTGATCGATTCGATCGGCGCACGCCGAATATCGACGAGGGTGACGTTATCGCGGTTGAACGTCTCGTAGTAGTCGGTGTCGAGGGGGAGACGCTTGGTGCCCAGGGGGTGATCCCTCGGCGAGAGCGCGTCGGCGACGGCCGGGTCGTGGACGATCGCGCGGATCTTGGCGCGGACGAACTCGGCCGCAGTCTCGTTGGCGTCCGTATTCGTGCTAAGGTCCGCGAAGGCCGAATTAAAGCCGAAACCGCCGCGCTCCCAGCGCTCCTCGTATGCGCGCTCGCGCTCGTCGGTCGTCGCCTCCAGCGCGGGCTTGTCGCCGACCGGGACGACGAAGCCGGCGCGCGACTCGCGGTTCTTGCGCCGGCGCTCGGCGTAGGTCGCCTTCCATTGCCGCTCGATCGCCGGGTCCAGCGGTGCATTCCACGCGGGGATCGTGAAGTTCGGCGTTCGCTGGAAGACGAAGAGATGGGCCGCCTGCCGCGCGATGATCGGGATGGATTGGATGCCGGAGGCGCCCGTGCCGATGACGCCGACCCGCTGGCCGGTGAAATCGACACCCTCATGCGGCCAGTTGCCGGTGTGATACCACCGGCCCGCGAAGGTATCGAGGCCCGCGAAATCGGGCACCTGCGCGGTGGAGAGGCAGCCCGCCGCCATGATGCAGAACCGCGCCGTGATACGCGCGCCGCCGTCCGTCTGGATCGCCCACCGATGCGTCGCGTCGTCGAACACCGCGGCGGTCACGCGCGTATCGAACTGGATATCCCGGCGCAGGTCGAAGCGATCCGCGACATGATTGATGTAGCGCAGAATCTCCGCCTGGCCGGCGTACCGCTCGGTCCAGTGCCATTCCTGCTGCAGTTCGTCCGAGAACGAGTATGAGTAGTCCATGCTCTCGATATCGCAGCGCGCGCCGGGATAGCGGTTCCAGTACCAGGTGCCGCCGACGCTGCTGCCCGCCTCGTAGACCTGCACCGAGAACCCGAGTCCGCGCAGGCGGTGCAGCATGTACAGTCCCGCCAGCCCGGCGCCGACGATCACCGCATCGAAGGCGCTCGCCCGCTCCACCCCGGCTTCTGTCGGTTGCTGTCGCATGTCGGACATCTCTTCTTCTCCCGCGACTTTCGCTGTCAGCGCCCGACCCGGCGAGTTGCGCCGCCGAACGCTACCAGGTTCCTCTCGTTGGCCTCGAATCGCACGTACTTTGCACCGAACGGCCACGTTAAGCAATCGGGCGGGCCGACGTGACCGGTGATCTGCACGAGCGCACGTGAGCTCGCCCTCTCTGGTCATCGTGTCGGTCTCCTTAATCAGGTTCCTGAAGAGGAATCGCCTTTCGTCGCCTCTCGGGCATACGCGGTATTGAGAGTTGCGGCAGCATGTTGCCTCCCTTATACTGAATCCCGCTGAGAACAGGTAAACACATTGATGCAGGGCGCGGAGACGGTGAAAGCGGGAGGGACACATGGGCGCGGCACGACGGGCTGGATTTGGGATGCGGCGGGGCCTGGCAGCGGCGATCGTGACCGCCCTCTGCCTGCTCGCGCTCCCGGTGGCACAGGTGGGCGCCAGCCCGGTCACCTTCACCGTGAATTCCACCGCGGACATGGGCGGAGGTAGCCTGCGGGAGGTGGTGAACCAGGCGAACGCGCTGGATCCCGGCGCGGGCGGGCACCACACCATCCTGTTCGCGCTCCCGAATGGGCTGACGATCACCCTGACGAGCGGGCAACTGACGCTCAGCCGCAGCGTGACGATCACCGGGCCGGGGGCGACGCACCTGACGATCAGCGCGAACAACGCGAGCCGGGTATTCAAGGTGGGCAATAGCGCGACGGTCGTGCTGGACGGGCTGACGATCAGCGGCGGCAAAGCCCCCGATGGCGCGAACGGCACGTACAGTAGCAACGGCGGCGGCGGCGGCGGCGTTGGCGGCGGCATCCTCAACGACGCAGGCAGCACGTTGACGGTGCGCAACAGCACGGTCAGCGGCAACCGGAGCGGAACGGGCGGACTCGGCTTCGCGCAGGGCTATTCGACGCGCAGCGGTAATGGAGGCGACGGCGGTGGGATCGCCAATTACGGCACACTCACGTTGGAAAGCAGCACGGTGAGCAGCAACACCGGCGGCGCCGGTGGCGGGGGCGTGGGACCTTCGGTGGCTGCGGATGGCGGCAATGGCGGTATCTTCAATATATCGGGCATCGTGACGGTGAGCAACAGCACGGTGAGCGGCAACGTCGGCGGCAACGGTGGCAACGGTGTCAACGGTCACGACGGTACCAACGGTTTTTGTGGCACGAACGGCAGCGACGGTTGCCCCGGTGGCAAGGGTACCAACGGCGGCAACGGCGGCAGCGGTGGCATCCTCAGCATCAACGGCGCCTACCCGAGTCCCGACTCACTGCTGACGGTGCGCGGCAGCACGGTCAGTGGCAACATAGCGGGTACCGGCGGCACCGGTGGGAACGGTGGTGATGGCGGCAGGGGGGATTTATATAGCTACCCTCCCGGCAACGGAGGCGACGGTGGCAACGGTGGCAATGGTGGCGCCGGCGGCAATGGCGGCGGCATCACCTCCTATGGTTATGGTCAGCCCACGGTGAACATCAGTGGCAGCACGGTGAGTGGCAACACTACTGGCGGCGGCGGCAGCGGCGGCAGCGGTGGCCACGGGCTGAATGACGGGAGTACCGGCGCCACCGGCACGGGCGGCAACGGCGGCGGCTTCTATCTCACCTGCCTGGCGATAGTGACGAATAGCAGCATCTCCGACAATACCGCATCCTTTGGTGGCGGTATCTGGAACGGCTACCAATCGTCGGTCACGATCACCGGGAGCACCCTCTCCACGAATCACGCCGCAGCCTCCGCCGGTGGCGGGGGCCTCTACAGTGAGGGGCAGGCGATACTCACGAACACCACCTTCTCCGGCAATTCCGCCACATTCGGCGACGGCGGCGCCATCATGAACGCGGGCGGCTTCAGCCTCCTCAGAGCGCGTAATATCACCATCGCGGGCAACACCGCCGGATTCGGCAATGGCGGCGGGCTGTACCAGTCTGCCGGAGACCTCGACATCGGCAACTCTCTGCTCAGCGGCAATATTGCGACGAACGGCGCGGACTACATCTACCTGAGCGGGGTGCGCACCGACGCGGGCCACAACTTCGTGGGCGCCAGCGTGGGTCAGTCGTGGACGGCGGCGGGCGACATCGACGGGAACACCGCCACGGTGGTCGCCGCGCTCGCCGACAATGGCGGGACGACGGTGCTCCCGGACGGGACGCACCCGAAGACGCGCGCCCTGCTGACGACGTGCAGCCCCGCGAATGCCTGCCCGATCGACAGCGGCGATTCCGCGCTGTGCGCGGCGAGCCCGGTGAACAGCGTGGACGAGCGGGGCTTCACGCGCCCGAGGCCGTCGCTGCGGTGCGATATCGGCGCGTTCGAGGTGCAAGTGTCGCCGCCGAATCCCGTGCCGCAGCCGCAGCCGTCGGGCGGGGGAGGAAGCGGCGGACCGATCCCGCTGCCGAGAACGCAACCGTCGGGCGCGCCGGTCGGGGCGGGCGGGGCGCCGAACCCGCTCCCGCCGTCCCGACCCTGACGGTAAGCAGATCTCTTATACTCTTCCGCGATGCATCTGACATGACCGTGCGAGAGGTGGGGGTAAAGGCCCCAGCCGGTTCCGGACACCGGCTGGGGCCGCCATCTTTTCCGCGAAAACGATTACGTGTCTCGCGGGACGAATGTGACCGACTGGACATCGAGCGCGGTATCGGCGGGCAACGCGGAGCGCCAGTGCCATTCGCCGGGCGTGGCGCGCAGCAAGCGACCGCCGGAGCAGACGGCCCAGACGGTATCGTCGGGTGCGGCGACGAACAGTTCCACCATATCCGGCATTGGCGTGTCGATGCCGGCGCCGGCCGGTTGCCAATGGTCGCCGCCGTCCGACGAGACGACAATCCGTCCGCCCCGCCCGACCTGCGGCGACGGCCCGGCCAAGACGAGATCGGGCCGCAACGGCGGGACGAGCACCGCGCGCGTGTAATCGGTCTCCACTTTTTCCCACGTCGCGCCGCCGTCCCGCGAGCGGGCGATGCCGCCGAAGCGTCGCTGCCCGTCGTCGCGCCGGTGGTGCGGGAGCGCCGCATAGCCGAGCGCGGCATAGAGGAGATCGGGCTCGCGCGGGTGGCCGGTGATGAAATGGATATCGTCGTCCTCGATCACCGGCGCGCACGCCCACGTTTCGCCGCCATCGTTGCTCCGCAGCAGGCCGCCGACCTCGACCGAGGCGAAGAGGATGCTCGTGCTGCCGGGCGGGGCGTAGACATTGCGTACGGCGCCGGCGCGCGGCGAATAGGGCAGGAACCACTGCTCGTGTCCTGCGATGCGCGGGATACCCGCCAACTCCTGCCAGGTGCGGCCACCGTCCGCGCTGCGGAAGAGGCGCCCCGGTTCGGTGCCGGCGAGGATCGCGCCGGGCTGCAATGGATCGGGGGCGATGCAGCGGAATGCCGAAGCGGTCAGCCCGCTGTTCGCAGGCGACCAGGTACGCCCGCCGTCCGCGCTGCGCGAGAGGCCGTTGCCGTAGCTCCCGGCAAGGATTGTCAGATCGCCGTGTTCGCGCCAGGCGTCGATCGCCCAGATGCGCTCAGCGGCGAGTCCGAGCGGTTCGACCGCGTCATCGCACAGCCGGTAGACGCCGCCGGTCGTGCCGATAAAGGTATCGAACATCGGGTGCTCCTTTCCCTCGAAGAGATGCGCGATGGCGGTCATTCCGACGCTTCAGCGGTCATGGGGAAGCAGTGGCAAAATGATACCGCCCTGCCCCGCCTGCTGCAAATCCGGCCCATCGTGGCCGACCCGCCATCAATCTATCTGCCGAACGGCATCGAGCGGTCTACAGCGCTTTGAACATGTAGATGCAGACTTCTGATTCTCTCCCTTTCCTGCCGTCCGTGGTCTCGTAATCCCAGCCTATCTCAAACTCGCCCTTGCCCCAATCCGCGTAGCCCCGTCGCTCGTACAGTCGTTTGGCGAGCGGATTGTCCGTGCTGCCGACGGCGAGGCCGATCTGCCTGTATCCGCGCACGCGCGCCAATCGTTCCGCTTCCTCGATGATGCGCGTCGCCACCCCCTGCCTGCGATATTCCTCGCGCGTGCCGCCCGCTTCCAGGCACGGGGTGCGCGGCGGGTAGAGGCCGGAAGGGTCACGCTCGGGGCCATCCCAGCGCAGCAAGAAATGGCCGACCGGCGTGCTGCCATGCCAGGCGATCAGGAAGGCCCCCTCGCCCCGCTTCTGCGCCGCATAGCGGCGATGCTGATACCGGGAGCGACTATTGGGGGAGAACTGCCGCTCGAGGAGGTCCAGGTCCGCCGCTTTCGCGGGTCGAATCTTCACTGCGAGTGCGGTTCGCTCGGTGTCCCTATCGGCGTTCAAAGGAGTGACCTTTACTCCGGTCAGGCGCTGAATCACGAGTCGTACAGCGGCCGCTTTTGGCGCCTATAAGGGTGCTGCGTATTGATAAATTCCATTGCCAGTCAAATCCGTCCGCTGCCCGCCGCGCCTCACTCCTTGCGCGCCCATGCGGTGACGAAACCCCACGTCGTCATCGCGCCCTCCTGACTCGTCACCGCCGCGCGCAGCCGCTCGGCGAAGCTCTCGATCCCCACCTCCTCCTCGGTCACCTCGAATGCTATGTCCACCTGCTGAGCGATCATGTGCGCGCAGCGTTCGCAGCGGGCTGGTCCCTCCGCGAGATGCATGAGGGGTTGATCGACGAGGAGTGGCTAGCGAAGAAGCCGAAGTGGAGCAACTATCGGCATCATCCCGTCAGCTTCGCGATGGTGTGGCAGAAACCGTAAATCGCAACGCGAGACTCGTTAATCCATAGCTACACTCGACAGGTGCGCCGGGATTATTCCGCGTGCTCGTTCCCTGCGTGATCCCATGGAGCGCGAGCCAACATCCCGAGGCATGTGTCCTCGCGCCTATCGTCTATCAGGATGGGTGCGACGGCGCGGTATACAAGGCGATGCGATTGCCGGATGGATCAGCGAAAATCGCGAACCACCCAAAAGGGTTCTCCGTCTTCGGCGTCAGCGTCGTCGCACCGTGCGCTTCCGCCGTCGCCAGCGTGGCGTCGATATCATCGGTCGAGATGTAGATCAAGACGTGACCGTTCCGGCTCCCCGTTGACCCCTCCGCCCTGACAAATGCGCCTCCCGGACCGCGCTGTGGCTGGAACATATGATAGGTGGACGCTGGATCGGACTGCATCTGCCAATCGAACACCTCGGCATAGAACGCGCTGAGAGCCGCCGGATCACTGGCCGGGATCTCCACATGGCAAATAGGATGATCGGGCATCGTCTGTATCCTTTCTCATCGCTGCAATTGCTGACGAGCGGGTGACCGACTCCGATCGCCCGGTGCGAGCGCGACGCCCCGGCGATCTCCATGGATCAGCGGCTTGCCACTCTCATCCGCAGCATAGCGCGACGGTGGACTTGCCACAAAAGCCAATCTATCTGTACATTGCAATGCCATTTATGAGATGCGAGGGGGGACCCGCAGATGCCGAAACGCGCGCCACCGATCACGAAACCGGATATCATCCTCGATCAACACGCGCGCACGCCCCTCTACAAGCAGATCTGTGAGCGGCTGCGCGAGGCGATTCTGGCGGGACAACTGAGGCCGGATACCCGCCTTCCCTCGACGCGCGGCCTCGCGAGCGAGTTGGGAGTATCGCGCACGACCACCGCGCTTGCGTACGAGTATCTGATGCTGGAAGGCTATATCGAGAGCAAGGTGGGGGCCGGCACACGCGTGGCCCACCTGCACACGGCCGAGCGCATGCGGGTTGCCGGCGACGCGAGTGATCAGTGCGCGGTCGATCGCGAGGGTCTGCGAACAGCGATGCTCTCGCGGCGCGGGCGCCTGCTCGTCGACACGCCGTTTCCCGAAACGTTCTACGCCAACCACCCCGACGGCGCGGCGAACCTGTTTCGCGTCGGCCAACCCGACGTAGCACG
>CAWJZC010000011.1:0-62681 GCA_963847195.1 uncultured Chloroflexia bacterium
ACGACCACGTTCGGCGCGGCATTGATCTGCCGATCCTGCCCATTGGAGTTGACCGTCAGCGGACTTGTCTTGGTGACCTTGCCCGTGAAGGTGCCGCCCGTCGTCGGAGCGGCGGTCGGTGTTTGCGCGGCCACGCTGACCATCGACAATCCGAGGAGGAGAACCACGGAGCAAGCAAAGATTGCCCTCCGCATCGCTGACGCACCCATGTCCAATTCCTTTCGCTCTTCGCACATCAATCCATTACCATTCACAGTTGAACGGTATTCCGGGAAACACCGGAGGCAATGGTTGTGCCAACCAACAGCCGAGGTAATCTAGCGACATTTTTCAATTCTATTTTCCCCAGGCTATAGCAATACTATTGGAAGCTTTGGTCCCCGAAGAATATGAAAGTCTACTGATAGTGCGACTGGCACCATCATTGCAGTAGCGTCACTCGACAGATGCGGTGGCGCATTATGGCAGATGAGAAAGGATGGTCGGTGATGAGTTTCTTGAATGGCCTGAGCGGGGACTTCCTCAGTCGGCTCGCTGGCGGCAATATGGACCCCGCGCAACCCAATGACAAGCGGAACATGGGGCAACTGATGGGCGGGGTGCCCCAGGATCAATTCCAGCAGCACACGGCGAACGCGCTCTCGCGGGTGGACCCGCAGGAGTATCAGAATCACGTCACACCGGGCGTCGGCGGCACCAATCCGCTCGGCGGGCTGGGCAAGGGAATGCTCGGCTCGCTCGCAGGCAGCCTCGTCGGCAATCTGATCGGCGGGCAGATGGGCGGGGGCATGGGCAGCCTCGCCGGTTCGCTGGCGGGCAGCGTGATGGGCGGGCAAGCGGCGCAGGGCGGCATCGGCGGCCTCGCGAATATGCTCGGCCTCAACCACACCGATCCGCAGCAGATGGGCGAGCAGGACGTGGCGAAACTGGCCGCGCACGCGCAGCAGAACAACCCCGGCGCGCTGGCGGCGACGGCGGCGCAGTACCAGAACCAGCCGAATGTCCTGCGGAGCCTGCTCGGGAACAAGGCGCTCCTGCTCGCCGGGGCGGGCCTCGCCGCCGGGGTGATGAGCGGCCAACTGCAACCCAAGTTCTGAACGGTCGCGGAGCGCCGCCGCAATGGGCGGCGCGCGGATTACCGCGCGCCGAGCGCCTCGTGCATGTAGGAGACATTGGGCGGTAGTTGCCGGTTATCTATCAGTTGATAGCCGATCCCCCGGATCGTGACGATGCGGTCCACGCCGACTTTGCGGCGGAGACGGCTGACGGTCGCGTCGAGCGCGTTCTGGCCGTCGAGATCGGTGTGCGGCAGCGGGATAGTCGCCAGCCGCTCGCGGGCAACCGGGCGATTGCGGGCGGCGAAGAGCATACGGAAGAGCCGGTACTCGCTCACCGAGAGGCGAATCGGCGGTCCGCCGCCGATCGCCACGAGATGCGCCGCTTCATCGAGGCGGTAATCGCTGCGGTGCAGTTCGTCCTGCGTGCCGAAGCGGACGCGGATGACGGCGGTGAGGCGCGCGATCATCTCCTCGATGGTCACGGGGATGGGCAGGAAGTCGTCCGCGCCCGCTTGCAGGGCGCGTCTCGATGACGTCCGGGCGGCACTCCGCGCTGAAGACGACGACGGGCGAGCGTCAGGCTGCTCGTCAGGTGCCGGATCAGCGCGTATGAGGTCACGGTAAAGGCGGCGATCGGCAAGGCGATAACGGTGCGCGCCGGGAGTGGCAGCGCGAAAAGCGTCAGGAGGTCCGGTATTTCCTCCCACCGCCATCCCTCCGCCTCGACCGCCGAGACGAAGCCCGTACTAATCGCGCTCGTCCGGCCAATCACCGTGACCGTTGTTTCCTCCGTCGCATGGGCCGCTTTCACGATTAATCACTCCGTCCTTTGCGCCGCACATGAGCGTGGCATCCAGATCGCCACGCTCCCCTCGTACGCAGAGAACAGTATCAACGTGAGATGTCACGGAGTGTATCAACGACGGCGGATGTTCTGACGATTCGTTCAAGAGTGCCAATAGCAAGTAGCCAATAGCGAGTAGTACGCAAAAGGAGGCCGCGTGCTGCGGGCTATTCGGCGCTGCCCGTGACCGGAATTGTGAAGATGAATGTGCTGCCCCCCGCCCCTTGCCCGCTGGTCTCAACCCAGACGCGGCCGCCGTGGCAGGCAACGAGTTGACGGACGACGGCAAGGCCGAGGCCGAGGCCGGAGGCGTCCTGCTGCGGGATGTTCGTGCCCTTGGCGAACCGCTCGAAGATGCGCTCGGCATCCTCCGGGGCGATGCCCGGCCCGGTATCCCGCACGCTGACGCGGATCATCCCATCCTTGAGACAGGCGTTCACATGGATGGTCGTCGACGGCTCGGAGAACTTCATCGCGTTGGTCAGCAGGTTGTTCAGCACCTGATGGAGGCGGGCGGGGTCGGCCAGCGTCGTGGGGAGCCCCGCGGCGATCCGCGTCTCCACGCGCATACCGGCGTTCGCCAGGAGCGGCTGCATCGCCGCGACCGCCGCGCGGATCAGCCCGCCGATCTCGACCGGCTCCCGTTGCAGCACCAGCCGGTCCAAATCCGACTGGACGAGGTCGTTGATGTCGTCCACGAGCCGCCAGAGTTGTTGAACACTGAGCGACGCGGATTGGAGGAAATCGTTCTGCATCGCCGTCAGCGGTCCGGCCTTCCCCTGCGCCAGGATATTCAGGAAGCCGTAAATCGAGGCGAGCGGGTTGCGCAATTCGTGCGAGACGACGCTCATGAACTCGGCGCGCGTCTGCTCCACCCGGTAGACCGCCGTCGCGTCGTGGAAGACGCGCAGGCGGTGCGGCGTCCCCCCGATCATGATGGGCGACTCGGTCACTTCCAGATAGCGGTCGCGCGTCGCGTCGGGCGAGAGATGCCACCGCCGCAGGTCGGAGGGATCGGCGGCCGCCGCCCGCTCCGCGATCCAGCGCGATTCCAACGCCGCAACCGGCATCGGGAAGCGCACGGCGGCGGGGTCGATCTTCGTCAGATCATAAAACGCGCGGTTGGCATCCAGCGCCGTCGCCCCTGTTTCGTCGAGCAGCAGGAAGCCGTCGATCGTGTAGGCGAAGACCGCCTCGAACCGCTCCTTGCCGTGGAGCATCTGCCGGAAGAGCGCGACGTTGTAAACGGCGGTACCGATGACGGAGCTGCAATCGACGAGCGTCTGCTGCTCCGCCGGATCGAACGGCTCCGTATGGAAGTAGCAGGCGAGACCGACAAGTCCCCCGGCGGCGCGGAAGGGCACGGCGAAGACCATGTGGCCCGCGACGATGTCCGTCAGCGGCTGGATGCGCGGCCCCTGCCCGGCGCGGTCGCGCTGGCGGGCATAGGCGTCCAGCGCCCACTGCCGCAACTGCTCGCGTTGCCCGACCGTCTGGAGGGCCCGTGTGAAGAGACGCGCGTCCGGGTCGCGCTCCTCCTCCTCGGTGACGAGGATGCCGACGGTGTAATCGACGACATCGCAGACGAAGGGCATGACGATTTCGAGCGCGTGGCGCGGGTCCTCGCAGGCCGTCACCGCACGGGTAAGGGCGAGGAGCATCGTCGCGCGGTGCGCCGTCGCCTCCTGCTCCATCGCCCGGTACGCCTGCGCGACCGCGAGCGCCGCGCCCTGCGCGTACGCCCGCATGGTCGCCAGGGTGCCGCGATGGAACGCGCCGGTGCGCGGCGACCAGGCGGTCATCGTGCCATAGAAGGAGGTGCCGTCCGTCATCGGCACGCACATGATCGCGCCCGCCGATTCGCGGCCGAGCGAGAGGAAGCGCGGCTCTTTCGTCACGTCGTGGATGAGGAGCGGCGCGGCGGTCTGCCCGACCCACCCCGCGATGCCGACGCCGAGCGGGAAGGATGCCTGCCCGATCATGCCGAGCGGCAGGTCCGAGACGACGACCGTGCGGAGCGAATCGGTCGTCTCGAACAGTTGCACCGAGCAGCGACACTCCGCGAAGGAAGCGGCGACGTGCTGGACGAATTGCAGCAGCAGCGGCCGCAGGGTATGGATTTCCGCCTCGCCCATCGGCCGGTGCGGAATCGCCGCGCGCGCCGCCGGGTACTGCTCCGGCGCCATCCTGCTACGCGGCGCGGCGGCCCTCTCGATAGACATACCCAAGCCCCCGTACCGTGTGGATAAACGATGGATCGTCCGGGTCCGCCTCGATCTTCTTGCGCAGGCGGCGGATGTAGACATCGACGCGGTTGCTGCCGCCCTCGTAATCGTAGCCCCAGGTCCGCTCGATCAAGGTCTCGCGGGAGATCACCGCGTTCGCGTTGCGCATCAGGCATTCGAGGATCTTCATCTCGGTCGGCGTGAGCAGCGCGGGCCGTCTGCCGGGCGCGGCGAACTGCAACTCGCCGAGGTCGAGCGCGGTATCGCCCACCTTGATGACCATGCCGAAGAGGTTGCGCTCGGCACGACGATAGCGGCGCAGCACCGCCTGAATGCGGGCGAGCATCTCCGTCGGCTCGAAGGGCTTGGAGATGTAGTCGTCCGCGCCGTGGCCGAAGCCGTCCACCTTGTCACCGACCATGCCGCGCGCTGAAAGGAAGATGACCGGGACGTCCGGGTGCTCGCGGCGCAGCGTCGTGCAGAGCGTGAAGCCGTCGATATACGGCAACATCACATCCAGCAGGACCAGGTCGATGGCGTTCTCCTTGAGGAAGTCGCTCACCTGCCGGGGATCGGCGAGCGTCGTCGCCTCGTACCCACTGTCCGCGAGGAGGAATACGAGCATCTTGGTCATGAACGGGTCGTCCTCGACAATGAGGATGTGCGTTTTCGTCGTTTCGTTTGCCATTCTCCACCGTCCTGCTAGCCTTGCGGCCCACCTACATCATGGTGCCGATACGCCTGAATCCCGCGACGTGCTGTAGAACTCGGACTCTTCTCGTGTCGATATATACATTCTAGACCATACTTCTCATCAAGTAGAACGTCAGATGACAATGAAATGTGACGGGACTGCCAGAAGAGGGCGCGCGGAGGAAACGATGGGGCCCCGGCGCTCTGCTGATAGGAGCCGGGGCCGCACGCCCGCGCAGTGTATGTGGAGTGCCTATCGTGCGAGTGGGGCGTCGCACAACGATCGCCGCAACGCATAGTACGTATATCATGCTCCCGCTGCCCGCCGAAAAGCGGCCTCATCGCACGGCCCGGAGATGTATTCGCTCGGCGGCGCGCACCATCACCCACCTTTCATGCGTGCTTTCCTGATGCAACCATTCCTTCCTGCCCGTCGTCTTCTCTTCAATAAATTGTACCGGATCGGGTCGGTAGCAAAGCACTCCTTTGGAGAGCGCGGAGAAGCATGGCGATACTGGCTCCTTCCGAGCAGCGCGGGCGAGAAAAATCGAGCGTAAGGTGGATGATCGTCGCCAGTGACGCGCTGGCCCTGATCGGGGCGATAGCGGGCAGCGTGCCGCTCGTCGTGCATGGCTGGGTGCATATCGCGGTGCTGCTCCCGCCGCGCAATCCGTCGGGCGGCGTGCTCGGTCGCCTCGGAGACGGAGGTGGACGCGCAGATCGCCGCGATCACCGCGCGCGAGGTCAACGCGGCGATCTCCCCGACACTCTGGCAGTACCCGAGCCATCTCTTCCAGGGCCTCTTCGCGCTCCTCCTGCTCGTCGCGGCGGCGACCTTGCTCGCACCGGCGCTGCCGGTGCGGTGGCGCACCCTGGCACGGGCGACCGCCTGCCTGAGTAGCAGCCTCGCCGTCAGCATTGTTGCCGTCGCCGTCATGCACATCAATGCCCGCATCGACGCCCTCCCGGCACGGATCGCCGACGCGATGCGAGGCAACGCACTCGTCGCGCAGGCGCTCGCCGCAATGGGGAGCACGCCTGCGGTCTCCGGCGGCCCAGGCTGGCCGGTGACCATCGTGGCGGTCGGCGCCGCCCTCGCCCTGCTCGGCGCCTGCGTCGGTCTGATCCTCGCCTTGCATCCCCCCGGCACGCCCGGCATACTGCCCAGCGCGCGGGAGATGCCCGCCGGCCGGAAATGAGGTGGCGCATGGTAGCACCGGAGGTGCGGCAGCAGTATCAGACGACGGACCCGCTGCGGACACGCATCGAAACACACAACCGCTATGGCGAGCGGCAAATCGACCTCAACGCCGAATGCCGCGCCGCTCTCGGTCTGACCGGGGGCGAAGCGCTCCTCGATGTCGGCTGCGGGCCGGGCGATTGGACGCGCTATCTGCGCCAGCACGGCCACACCGGCCGTCTCGCCGGATTGGACCAATCCCCCGCGATGATCGCGTCGGCGACTGCGGCGACCGAGGGATTGGACATCGAATGGTTCACCGGCGAGGCGGACGCACTTCCCTTTCCTGATAGCTCATTCGCAGTCATCTCCGCGCGGCATATGCTCTATCACGTCCCGGATATTGCCGCCGCGCTCCGCGCGTTCGCCCGCGTCGTCGGCCCCGGCGGGACGGTCTTCGCCACGACGAACAGCCACTGCAGCATGCCGCACATCATGGCGCTCGCAGACGACCTATGTGCCCACTTCGGGCTGCCGATCATCTCCTCTGTGTCGTTGCCCTTCAGCATCGAAAATGCGCCGGGCATCCTGCGGGGCGGTCTATCCGCAGGTGGACGAAACGATCCTCACCAATGCCTTCATCTTCACCACCCCGGAACCGATCGTCGCGTACATTCTGTCGATGATCGCGGTGCAGCGGACGGCGGACGACCGAGCGCGGTACAACGCAATCCATGACTGGCTCCAGCGCGAAGCGACGCGCCGACTGGCCGCGATGGGCGGCGTCTGGCGCGACCCGAAGGATGTCGGGCTCTACCGCTGCCGGGTGTGAGGGCTCCGTTGACTCGTTCGCCGCTACGCACGAGCGGCGTCACTGCCGGAGCGGCGCTTCGTGCCGCATCCGTTCGAGATCCCCCTCGACATTCTTATCCGCCAGATTCAGCGCCGTTGGATCATCTCTTCCGTGATCGCGGCATCCGCATCTGCCGCACTGGTATAGTAGATGGTGCCGCCATCTTCGCTAGGTGCAGCGATCAACGGCTCGCCCGGACCGGCCTTGAACGATGTGTGCTGACGTGCTTTTTCCTCTGCTCGTGCCATCGTTCTCTTCGATTGCTCAGCGTTCACCACTCTATCACCGTATCACGGACCATATCGGTGTAAGAATAGATTCTCAACCCTCGCTCGCCAGCGCCTCCATTGTACCGATCTGATCGTGGCGCATCTGGGCGATCAGGTCGTCCACGCTGGCGAACTTCGCGTCGCCGCGCAGCCAGTGGACGAAATGAACGGTGATAGTCTTGTCGTAGAGGTCGCCGTCCCAGTCGATCAGGTTCGGTTCGACGGAGCGCGGGCCGTTGTCGAACTGCGGGACGCGGGCCGATATAGGTCATCGCGGGGTAGCGGGCCGGGTCATCCTCGATCGTCACCCATGTCGCATAGATGCCGTCTTTCGGCACGACGATCCCTTGCGTGGGCGCCCCTTGGGCAACATGCACATTGGCGGTCGGAAAGCCAATCTGCCGCCCGCGCCCCGCCCCGCGCACCACCGGCCCGCGCAGCGCATACGGCCGCCCGAGCAGCCGCGCCGCATCCGCCACCTCCCCGGCGAGCAGGTGCGTCGCGGATATTCGTGCTGCCGATCATCTCGCCATCCGGCCGGTCGTCGAGATGAATGCGCGGCAGGACATTGAGCGTGTAGCCGAACTCGCCGCCGAGCGCGCGCAGCACGTCAAGATTCCCCTCACGCCCCTTGCCGAAGGCGAAATCATCGCCCACCCAGACTTCGACGGGATGGACGGCACGAGCGACCATCGCCATGAAGTCATGCGCGGAGGTATTCGCCGTCTCGCGGGTGAAGGGATAGATGATGAGCGCATCGACGCCGAGCGTTGCCATCAGCGCGGCCTCGTCATCGATGGTCGTGATGCGGGGCGGGGCGGACTCCGGCGCGAGCACGGCGCGCGGATGCGGATCGAAGGTCAGCACGACGGCACGCACGCCGCGCTCCCGCGCCTGCGCGACAACCTCGCCAATCAGCCGCTGATGGCCGAGATGCACGCCATCGAACGTCCCGATCGTCAGCACGGACGGCGCCGACGTCACATCTTCCAGCGAGCGAGCGACGCGCACCTAGCCCACCCCCATCTGTCCGGCGGGCACCCGCCGTCCCGTTTCGGGAAGGGGAACTCGCGGTACGCGCCGCTGCAATTTTGCTCGCGCCTCGATACATCGGCGGCTCGCCCCCCCTTCCCCGGTGGGGAAGGGGGCGGGGGGGTTAGGGCTTTCGCTCATCCAACTACTTTCTTCGGTCGCCACGCGCCGTCCGTTCCGAAGCCGATGCCGCGCCAATCACCCGTCGCGCCATAGGCACGGACGGCGACGCCGTCACGCGCCGCCCCGTCCGCAATCGCCTTGCCTTGCGCCCAATCGCGCGCGGCGGCATCATCGAGCAGGAGCGCGGGCCAGTCCGCGAGCGCGGCATCGGGATGGACCGCGACATGCGGCCACGCGGCCCGCAGATCCGGCTCTGCCGCGAGTTCATCCAGCGACCACGCCTGACAGAGCCGGAACGGCCCCGAACGCAGCCGGATCAGCCGCGCCAGCGTCGCGCCGCAGCCGAGCGCGATGCCGAGATCGCGCGCGATCGCACGGATATACGTGCCCGCGGCACAGTCTACCACCAGCCACGCGACCGGAGGAGACCAGGCGACGAGCGTCAGGCGGTGGACCGTCACCCGCCGCGCCGGGACCGCGACGACCTTCCCCGCCCGCGCTAAGGCGTACGCCCGCTGCCCGTCGATGTGGATCGCGGAGTACGCGGGCGGGATCTGCGTGATCTCCCCGACAAAGGACGGCAACTGCCCTTCGACCATCTCGGAGGATATGTCAGACGCATCCCGCTCGGCGATCACCCAGCCATCGAGGTCGTCGGTGTCGGTCGTCGTGCCGAGGAGGACGGCGGCGAGGTAGGTCTTGCCATGCGCGGAGAGGTATTCGACCACTTTCGTCGCCTCGCCCACGCAGACGGGCAGCACGCCCGTCGCCGCCGGGTCGAGCGTGCCCGCGTGCCCGACGCGCCGCACCGCTGTCAACCGCCGCACCCGCGCCACGACATCGTGCGCCGTCCACCCCGCTGGCTTATCGATGACGAGGATGCCGGAGGGAGACGGAAGTTCGAGATTCGGAGTCCGATGTTCGGTGTGGCCCGTATCCTCGTTCTCCGAACTGCTCACATCACCTTCCCCGCCGCGGCGACGGTCCAGCGGTCGACGATGTCGCCGCCGCGCACCATGACCAGTTCGTCCGCGAGATTCGCCACCGGGCAGGAGTGGACGGGGATCACTTCCAGCATCTCGCCGATCCGAACATCGCCGCCGTGCGGGTCGAGCCGGAGCCAGCCGTGCTCCTCGGAGAGGCCGACGATCTGGATGTCACCCCTGCCGACGACGATGCCGTGGCCGCCGCTGCTCGTCATGCCATGCACGCCGGTATCGGAGGTGAGCGTCTTCGAGCCCGCGTCGATCACCGCCCGGTCCCGCGCCGCCGTGGCTGACGACCGTTGTCAGCACGCGCAGGGCGCATCGCTCGGCGGGCACGACATTGAGGCCGACCTGCATCGCGTCGTAGAAGGCGTAGTTGCCGGGGCGCATCTCGGTGATGCCGGGGACGCTCGCCGCCGCCGGCCCGCCGGGCGTCGAGCCGCTGCTGACGCGCGCCGGGGGCAGCCCGGCGGCGGCCAACGCCTGCGCCGTGCCGACGAGTGTCCGCGCCGCCGCCCGCCCGGCCTCGGCGCGCTCTCCGGGTCCGGGTATTTGTACGTCTGCCCCTCGTGCATACAGATGCCGCCGAAGCGCAGGCCGGGCGCGTCCGCCACCTGCCGCGCCAGTGCGACCGTCGGCGCGCCGGGCGCGACACCGACCCGCCCGAGCCCGGTATCGACTTTGACGAGCACCTCCAGCGGCGCGGGCTCATGCGCGAAGACCGACGAGAGCGCGGCGATCCCCTCCGGGCTATCGACGATGGTGGAGATCGGTCATCCCCGGCCGCCGCGCGAGGGCGGCGAGCCGCCGCACCTTGATCTCCGTGACGAGCGGGTAGCAGACGAAGATGTCGGTAATCCCGGCATCCGCCAGCGTTTCCGCCTCTCCGAGTTTGGCGCAGGTGATGCCGATTGCCCCGGCGTCGATCTGCATCCGGGCAATTTGCGGCGTCTTATGCGTCTTGAAATGCGGCCGCAGTTGCACCCCCTCCGCCGTTCGCCACCGCCGCCATCTCGGCGATGTTCCGCTCCAGCACGTCCAGATCGACGATCACACTCGGCGTATCCAACTCCCCGTATCCCATTCATCGCCTCCTACATGGGAACGAAACCACAGAGACGCAGAGGACACAGAGCCGAGAGGAGAGAAACTAAACGAGAAGAAGGACACTGTGGATTTTCTCTTCTCTCCTCTCTGTGCCCTCTGTGTCTCTGTGGTTCATCCGTCGCCCTCACCCTTCCTGGATGATGCCCGCGAGGACATCGGGATCGACATTGCCGCCGGAGAGGATGACGCCGACGCGCTTGCCCGCGACCGGGATCTTCCCGGCGAGGATCGCCGCGACGGCGACCGCGCCCGTCGGCTCGACGAGCACCTTGAGGCGGAAGAGGAGGAAACGGAGCGCCGCCTTGATCTCCGCGTCGTTGACGAGCACGACCGCCTCGAGATTCTCCTGCTCGATCGGGAAGGTCAGTTTGCCCGGCGAGAGCGTGCGGATACCGTCCGCGATCGAGGCGGGAGGCGGCACGCTGACGATCTTGCCCTGCTGCAAGCGAGAGGTAGGTGTCGTTGCCGTCCTCCGGCTCGACGCCGAAGATGCGGATCTGCGGCCAGATCGCCCGCGCGGCGAGGCAACTGCCGCCGATCAGCCCGCCGCCGCCGACGCACGAGACGAGCATATCGAGCGGCGGCGCTTGATCGCGCATCTCATAGACCGCCGTCCCCTGCCCCGCGATGATGTACGGGTCGTCGTAGGGCGGCACGACGATCAGGCCGCGCTCCTCGCCGAGCGCGCGGGCAATCGCCTCGCGGTCCTCGGTCAGGCGGTTGTAGCGGACGATCTCCGCGCCGTACCCCGCGCGTCGCGGCGACCTTGGTCGCGGGCGCATCGTGCGGCATGACGATCACCGCCGGGATGCCGAGCAACTGGCTGCTGAGGGCGACCGCCTGCGCGTGGTTGCCGGAGGAGAAGGCGACCACCCCGCGCCGCCGCTCCTCCGGCGTCAGGACGCTGAGGCGATTGAATGCGCCCCGGAACTTGAACGCGCCCGCGCGCTGCAGATTCTCGCACTTCAGGTAGAGTTCCGCGCCGACCTGCTCGTTGAGCGTGCGCGAGGTAATGACGGGCGTGACGTGCGCGTGCCCGGCGATCCGCCGCGCCGCCGCCTCCACATCCGCATAGTTGACCGCCGGTGCCGTTGTCTCCGTCGCCATCCGCCCTTCCTCTCCTCGTCGTCCGCTGTTCGATGGTGCATATCGCGCGCATCGCGATGCTGGTCGCCGCGCGATTGAGGGTATCATATCGCGACGGAGAGAGTCCTCACCCCCGGCCCCTCTCCATCGCAGGAAGATCACGATACAGTTTCGTTCCGTGCAGCGATGGAGAGGAGAATTTGTTGAAGACGCTTGTATTCATTTCCATTCCCATCCCTCCCGTATCTCTCCCCTCTCCATCGCCGTACAAGACTCTCTGTTCCTCGGCTATGGGCGATGGAGAGGGGGACGGGGGGTGAGGCCCGCAAAGGAGCATCGCACCGATGACCGACACACTCGTCACCTGGGAGGATTACGCGCGCGCCGAGCAGTTCCTGCCCTGGAACGCGACGAAGCGGATCTTCCATGCGGAGGTGCTGCCCGAACTGGATCGGCGAGAGCGACCGCTTCTGGTACCGGCGCACGGGGCGCGATGGGGCGACCTTCCTGCGCGTCGATCCGGCGTCCGGCGCGCGCGAGCCCGCCTTCGATCACGTGCGGCTGGCGGCCGCACTCTCTCAGGCGTCGGGAGCGTACGTGGTCCACACGCTGCTCCCCTTCGAGACCTTCACCTTCGTCAACGACGAGCGGGCAGTCGAGTTCGACGCATTGGAGAAGCACTGGACATGCGACCTGACAACCTATGTGTGCGCGCTGACCGATCACGAAGAGCCGCCGAAGACCGAGGTGCGCTCGCCGGACGGCAGATGGGCGGCGTTCGTGCGGGAGAACAATCTCTTCGTGCGCGAGATCGCCACCGGCGCGGAGCGGCAGATGACGACGGATGGCGAGCCATACAACGCCTACGCCGCCCTGCCGGGTTCGTCGCTCTCGGCGGTGACGGACAAGGTAATCGGCAGGCCCGCGACGCCCGCGCTCCAATGGTCGGCGGACTCGACACAGTTCGTCACCTACCGCCTCGATGAGCGCGCGGTGCGCGATATGTACCTCCTCCAATCCGTCCCGACCGACGGCACGTCGCGCCCGACGCTCCACCCCTACCGCTATCCGCTGCCCGGCGACGCGCATGTGCCGCTGGCGTATCTGGTCGTCGTGAATGTCGCGCATGGCACGACGACCCCATTGCAGACCGAACCGCTCGCCGCCATGACGCGCACGACGCCCTTCGAGCAGCGCAATGTCTGGTGGAGCGAGCGACGGCGCGCGCGTCTACGCGATCAGCCAGCGGCGCGGCAACCGCTCCGTCGCCCTGCAGGTCGCCGATGCCGCGACGGGCGAGACGCGCACGATTTTGGAGGAGCACGGCCCGTCGCACGTCTACCCGCATCACGTCCCGGCGATGAATACGAATGTTCATGAGGCCGGCGACGCCGTGACGTGGTTCTCGCAGCGGAGCGGCTGGGGCCATCTCTATCGCTATGACATCGCGACCGGCGAGATGAAGACAGCAACTGACCGCCGGGGCGTGGACGGTGCGCGACACGCTGCACGTCGATGCCGAGGGCGGCTGGCTCTCCTTCACCGCCGGGGGCCGCGAGGCGGGGCGCGACCCGTATTACCGCCACCTCTATCGCTGCACCCTGGACGGCGCGGACCTGACGCTGCTGACCCCCGAGGAGGCCGATCACTCCGTCACCTTCTCCCCCTCCGGCGCCTATTTTGTGGACACCTATTCGCGCGTCGATCTGCCGCCCATCTCGGTGCTGCGCCGGGCGGACGGCACGCTGGTCGACACGCTGGAAGAGGCGGATATCGCCGCGCTGACGGAGATCGGCTGGCGCGCCCCGGAACGCTTCACCGTCAAGGCGCGGGATGGCGTGACCGACCTCTACGGCTGCATCTTCCGCCCGACGCAATTTCGATGCCAGCCGGACGTATCCGGTGCTGGACAGCATCTATCCGGGGCCGCAGATCATCCACACGCCGAAGACGTTCGGCGGCGGCGACGGAGGGCGGGCGCAACTTCTGGCAGGATCAGGCGCTGGCGGAACTCGGCTTCATCGTCGTCACTATCGACGGCATGGGCACGCCGTACCGCTCCAAAGCCTTCGTCGATGTCGCCTACGGCGCGCACTTCGGCGAGGCGGGCGGCCTGGCGGACCATATCGCCGGCCTGCGGCAACTGGCGGCGCGCGACCCCTCGCTCGATCTCGCCCGCGTCGGCATCTACGGCCACTCAGGCGGCGGGTTCGCCTCCGCCCACGCGATGCTCAGTTTCCCGGATTTCTACACGGTCGCCGTCTCATCGGCGGGCAACCACAATCAGATGGGCTACCTCGCGGGTTGGGGCGAGCGGTACATCGGTATGCCGGAGGGCGACAATCTACGCCGGGCAGATCAACGCCGCGCTCGCGGGCAATCTGCGCGGCAAACTGCTGCTCGTGCATGGCGAACTGGACGACAATGTCCACCCCTCGCTGACGATGCAGTTGGTGGACGCACTGATCGCCGCGAACAAGGAGTTCGACCTGCTCATCATCCCCTTCACGAACCACAGCCTCTTCGATCTCCGCTGGGGGCTGGCGGAGGCGGATCGCTTCGTCTCGCTCAGCCACCCGTACTTCGTCCGCAGGCGGTGGGATTATTTCGTCACCCACCTGCTCGGCGCGACCCCGCCGCCGGGATACGCGATCACACCGATGGCATCGGCCCCGTAGTGGTGCTGCGGGCTATCCGAGGAATTGGATGACTGCTACGACACCGGACGACCGTCGCGCGCTCGTTGATCTCTTGCCGCGGTTCCTGACGGGCGCGCTCCGTGGCTGGGATGGGCTCGCATCGCTCCTGGCATCGGCGGGGTTGGAGCGGCCCGCCTACTTCCTGCTGCGCGCGCTCGTACAGGAGCGAGACGCGGGCGAGGGCATCACGCGAGACGAGATGCAGGCGGACCTCTTCAACCCCTACAGCACGATCCGCCCGATCCTCACCGCGCTCCCCACGCTCGTCGAGGAGGGATACGTCGCGCGCGAAGGCAACCGATACACCGTCACGCGGGACGGCCGGGTGCTATTCGCGTGTGCCGAGGGCGCGAAGAACCGCTATCTCGCCTCCCTCGCGCCAATCCCCGCCGCCGATCTCGCCCCGCTCGCCGACGGATTGATGGCAATCGCGCGATGCCTGCGGGACGCGCCGGAGCCCGCGCGGAAGCCGCATCAGGCGCGGGCGTGGCGCGTCATGCCGCCCGCCGACGCCGCGCCGATGGCCCTGCTCTACGGCGCGATGTATGCCCTCTGGATGGCGCGCGACGACAGCCACAATGCCGCCTGGCGCGCGGCGGGGTTCGATGGCCCGGCCTTCGACCTGCTCAGCCGCATCTGGTCCGGCGAGGCGACGACCGTCGCCGCGCTGACGGATGCGGTGCGGGACTCTCAGCGAGCGGAAGACGTCACGCACGGGATTGCCTCACTGGCGGACGTAGGGTACGCGACCCGCGATGGCGACGTACTCTCGCTCACCGAGGCCGGGCGGCGCGTGCGCACGGTAATCGAGGCGAAGACAGACCGGCTGTATTTCGCGTCATGGTCGCCATGGTCGGGGAATAAAGGCGCATCGATACGCTCGACGCTCCACGTCATCGTTGAGGGATTATCGGAAGGCGCTCCGCGCGAATGACCGTCGGCAAAGCCGATACCATGATGGCGCAAGGGTCGTTAGAACGCACCCGCGCGAAGTTCACTCACGCGCACGCCCCGTTCGAGCAGGACTTCCCGGAGGGGCATTGAAGGCCACAAGAGCCGCAGTTGGCGTTACTCGTGGAGAGGTTGACGCAGGTGCCACCGCACTTCGTGAAACCCTGGGCGCACGCGATGCCGCACTGTCCATTGGAGCAGACAGCCGTGCCGTTCGCCACTGATGGGCAAATGGTGCCGCAGGAACCGCAATCGTCGAAACGTTGCTGGTCCATCTGCCTCCGGCGATGCCGATACGGAACCTACATTCGTCCATAGATCGTGACATCGTGTTGTGCTTGACTGGTGCTGCCTTGCAAAACAGCATACCATTCCATGTACATAACTGCCGTGAAGGATTCCCCCGAGTTCAGAATATCTGTCTTTGTTCTTCATTGGTTATGTGGTACGAATCCTGTGGTCGACCAGCACGGTGAGAGCGCGGCGTTCCATGGTACACTCGGGCCACACTGGTTCTGTACGCACGAACCCCGGAGGTCAGGCATGGCTCTCGCGCTTCTGCTGGCACGGCTCGTCCTCAGCGCCGTCTTTCTGGTTTCCGGCATCGCCAAACTGATCGACCGCCCCGGCTCGCGCCAGGCGGTACAGGATTTCGGCGTGCCCGCCGCGCTCGCCGGCCCGTCCGCCATCCTCCTGCCCATCGCCGAACTGGCCGTCGCGGTCGCGCTGCTCGTCCGCGCCTCCGCCTGGTATGGCGCGCTCGGCGCACTGCTGCTGCTCCTCCTTTTTGTCGCGGGCATCAGCGTCAACATGGCGCGCGGGCGCGCGCCGGACTGCCACTGCTTCGGACAGTTGCATTCCGAGCCGGTCGGCTGGCGGACCCTCGCGCGCAACGGTGTCCTCGTCGTGATCGCGGCCTTCGTCGCGTGGTGGGGGCGGACGGATGCCGGCCTGAGCACGACCGGCTGGCTCACCGACCGCACGGGCTTCGAGCGCGCCGTGCTGATCGGCGGGTTGGTCGCCCTCGCGCTCTTCGTCGCGCAAGGCTGGCTGCTCCTCCATCTGCTCGAACAGCACGGGCGGCTCCTTATCCATCTCGATGAGATAGAGGCGCGCGGCACTGCGGGCGGCATCGCCCCCGCCATCCCCGCTGTGCCAACCGTCGGGCTGCCGGTAGGCACGCCCGCGCCGACGTTCGCGCTCGCCGGTCTCTACGGCGAGACGCTGACGCTCGATGCCCTGCGCGCGAGCGGTAAGCCGACGCTGCTCCTCTTTACGGACCCGAACTGCGGCCCGTGCAACGCGCTCCTGCCGACGATTGGCCGCTGGCAGCGCGAGATGACGGCGACGCTGGCGCTGATCAGCCGGGGCGCGCCGGAGGCGAACCGGGCGAAGAGCACCGAGCACGGCCTGACGCATGTCCTCCTGCAACGGGATCGCGAGGTGGCGGAGTCCTACCAATCGACCGCGACCCCATCCGCTGTCCTTGTGCAGCCGGACGGCACAATCGGCAGCCCCATCGCGATCGGCGCGGACGCGATTACGCAACTGGTCGCGGGCATCACGGAGACACGGCTGGCTGCCCCCACGCCGATTCCTTTGCCGGTCGTCGCGGCGCAGGGCAACGCGCCGTGCCCGAACTGCGGTCAGCAGCAGATGGGGCCGACCGCGCTCGGGATCGGCGCAGCGCGCCCCCGCCATCCGCTTGCCCAATCTGACGGGCAAGACGGTGACGCTCGACTCGTACCGGGGGAGCAACACGCTCGTCCTCTTCTGGAACCCCGGCTGCGGCTTCTGCAGCGCGATGCTCGATGACCTGAAGACGTGGGAGGCGAGCGCGCCGAAGGGGGCGCCGAAACTGCTCGTCGTCTCGACCGGCGCCGCCGAGACGAACACGGCGATGGGCCTGCGCGCGACCGTCCTGCTCGACCAGACCTTCAGCATCGCGCCGACTTTCGGTGTCAGCGGTACCCCCTCGGCGGTCCTCGTTGACGCGAAGGGCATGATCGCTTCCGGCGTCGCGGTCGGGAAGGATGCCGTGCTCGCCCTCGCCGGCGCCAATCAGGATCAGGCACAAACGATCTCGTTTTAGCGCGGAACGCGCCTCGGTTGGCCCCGCTCCCCCGCAAGCGGGGGAGCGGGTGCCCTTTGGGCAGGTGGGGTGAGACCCCACGTCAATTATTGCATCTGCTTGCCGGATATCACGTATTGCGAAGGGATTTCCCGTATAATCCCTCTTGCGCTTCCGGCGCGGCCCGCATATCGTCACCACATTGCACCGACCGATTCGATCATCAGGAGAGGGAGCACCAATGGCACAGATGGCAGTGGTAGGTTCCGACGTTCTCCGTCGCGATGGCCCCGAGAAGTTGACCGGCCGCGCCCAGTACGCGGGCGATATCCGGATGCCCGGTATGCTCTATGCCCGCCTCGTGCTCAGCCCGCACGCCAGCGCGAAAATCACGAGCATCGACACCGAAGCGGCCCGCCAGATGCCGGGCGTCACCGCCGTCTACACCGCCGACGATCTGGAAGGGACGCTGCTGGGCTACGAATCGGGGTCGCGGCGGCTCAACTTCCTCGCCAAGGGGCACGTCGTCTTCGCCGGGCAGCCCGTCGCGGTCGTCCTCGCGCAGTCCGAGGCACGCGCCGAAGATGCCGCCGCCGCGGTCGAGGTCTCCTACGAGCCGAGTGCGGCGGTCGTTGACCCGATCAAGGGGATGCAGCACGGCGCGCCGCGCGTGCGCGAGCACCTCGCGGCGGGCGCGCAGGAGCAGGATTTGCACGCCGCCGTCAGCGCCAGCGAGGACGAGGAGGAGCACGAGGACCTGCACGACAATGTCTCCAACACGCTGCACTTCAAGCGCGGCGATGTCGAGCAGGGTTTCCGCGAGGCGGACGTGATCGTCGAGGACACGTACAAGATCGCCGGCGTCCACCAGGGCTACCTCGAAACGCAGTCCTGCATGATCGCGCCCGATCCCGTGACGGACGGCGTGACCGTCTACACGAGCACGCAGGCGCAGTTCATGACGCGCGATGAGGTGGCGAAGGCGCTCGGCCTGCCATCGAACAAGGTGCGCTGCGTCGCGATGACCGTCGGCGGCGGCTTCGGCGCGAAGTACGTCGTCATCGAGCCGTTCGTCGCCTCGCTCGTCAAGAAGACGAACCGGCCCGTCCACTTGCAGTACACGCGCAGCGAAGACTTCCTCGCCGCCAACCCGTCGCCGTACGCCGTGATCGAGTGCAAGACCGGCGCGAAGAAGGACGGCACGCTCACCGCCATGCAGGCGCGCGTCGTCTTCGATACCGGCGCGTACGCCGGCTCCGCGCTCGGCATCGCTTGCCTGCTGATCGGCGGCTGGTATCGCTTCCCGAATCTCGACATCCGCGGCTACGAGGTGGTGACGAACAAGCCGGGTGTCGGCGCCTATCGCGCGCCGGGCGCGCCGCACGCCAGTTTCGCCATCGAATCGCAGATGGACGATCTGGCGGAGAAGCTCGGCATGGACCCGCTCGATCTACGCCTCCAGAACGCGATCGTCGAGGGCGATCTCTGGCCGGACGGCAACCCGTGGCCGCGCATCGGCCTCGTCGAGTGCCTGGAAGCGCTGAAGAAGCATCCCGCTCTGGCAGAACCGCCACAACCTCCCGGCGAACGAGGGCGTCGGCGTCGGCGCGGGCGGCTGGCCCGGTGGCAAGGGTCCCGCCGCCGCCGCCTGCCGGATGGACCCCGGTGGCACGCTGACGATCAGCGTCGGCGCGGTAGACCTGACCGGGCAGACGACGACCTTCGCGATGATCGCCGCCGAGGCGTTCGGCATCCCGGCGGACAAGGTGCGCGTCGTGATCGGCGATACCGAGGCCGCGCCGCACTCCCCCGGCAGTGGCGGCAGCCAGATCACCTACACCGTCGGCAAGGCGGTGCTGGAAGCGGCGGTCGAGGCGCGCAAGCAGGCGCTCGCCATCGTCGCGCAGGAACTGGAAGCGTCGGTCGAGGACCTCGAAATCGTCGGCGAGAATGTGCAAGTCAAGGGCGTGCCGGATCGCAAGGTGACGCTCGCGGATGTCGCGCGGATGAGCACGAGCAAGTACAAGCCCGGTCTGGGGCAACGGCGCGAGCGCGCAGGAGGTGATCGCGGCGGGCTTCACGGCGCACCTCGCGCACCTCCGCGTCGACCCGGAGACGGGCGAAGTGACGGTCCTCAACTACGTCGCGGCGCAGGATGTCGGCCACGCCCTCAACCCGCCCGCCGTGATCGGGCAGATTCAGGGCGGCGTGGTGCAGGGGCTCGGCTTCGCCCTCTTCGAGCAGATGGTCTACGACGATAACGGCCAGTTGCTCACCGGCTCGTTCATGGACTACGCGCTGCCCGCCTCCACGCAGGTGCCGAACATCGAGACGATCCTCGTCGAGGTGCCGGCGCCGGACGGCCCGTTCGGGGCGCGCATCGTCGGCGAGCCGCCGATCATCCCCGGCCCGGCCGCCGTCGCCAACGCGATGAAGGCCGCCACCGGCCATCGCTTCGCCTCCGTCCCAATCAACGCCGAGGATGTTTTCGCGGCGCTGCATCAAGGGTAAGCGCGCATAGCCCACCCGCAGTTCCCCCTCCCTGGCGCGGGAGGGGGAACTGCGGGTAATTCGTTTGCGTTGCTCCCCCTCCCGTTCCGGGGGCCGGGGGTGGGCTATCCCTTCCCCGCCGCTATCGCCTTCGTGATATAGGCGTTGTATTCCTTGACCTGGGGATCAATCGCGGGATGGATGTCCTGCGGCGATTCATTCGCGTATATTGCGCGCAGGCTCTTCTCAATGCCGGGGTTGCCGCCGGTGAACTCCCGCACAAGCCCCCGCCAGCGCGCGGCGAGGGCTTGGACGTGCGGATCACCTGGGTCGGTATCCGCGTCCATCGCCGCGCGCACTTCCGCCATCAGTCGCGGCCACTCGGCCTCGACCTCGCGGATGCGCTCCTCGCCGACGGTCTCTCGGCGCTCCTTCAGCCATTCCATTTGCTCAGGTGTGTAATACTTCTCCACTCTGTTCATCACCTCCATGGTATGCAGCAAGTCCGCGACGGAGGGCTGCTCCGCCCGTTGTAGCCCGCGTGCGATCACCTCCAGACGGTCGCACAGTTGGCCTTGCAGCGCGATCTGCTCCCGCAGCCCGGCGAGATGCATCTCGATCACGCGGAGGAGCGGCACATCGTCCCGATACAGGCAACCCCGGATTTGCTCGAGCGAGAAGCCGAGTTGCCGCAGGGACATGATCTGTTGCAAGCGGACGACATCGGCATCGGCGTAGAGCCGGTACCCCGCGTCACTGCGCCGCGATGGCGCGAGCAAGCCGATCTCCTCATAGTAGTGGAGCGTGCGGACCGATACACCTGTCCGCTTCGCCAGTTCGCCCACTCTGATGGCTTCGGGCCGCATCTGCGCACCTCCTTTCCCTCGGGCCACGATCAGCCACGGGAGCACCGTACACCCTCACGCTGCGTGAGGGTCAAGGGGACGATCGATAAGACCTTTCTCTCTGATTGCGAAGATTCCTTGGTCAAATGGATCGCCCGTTCATACCCGTATCAATCGTACGTTACGCGAGTAATTTCACGCATACGGGAAGGACCAAAGAGGAAGGGCGGCGGATCCCAGGCCGGTATGGCTCGGGCCTCGGCATCGCTCGGAAGATACCGACTGATACCTGATACGTGCACAGCGGGTCTCATCCCAAGGAAAGACACATCCAACTGCGTAACGTCCAAACGCGCAACCGATGCATCGCATCGAGCGTGAGGAGAAGGTCGACGGGCGCGGGCCGTAGTATACTGCCCGCAGCATCGACACCAGTGATCGGCGTACCCGCACAGGGAACAGGAAGGAATGTGACGTGGTTTACTCACACTATGTTGGGGCACGGGTCCGGCGCAAGGAAGACCCGCGACTGATCACCGGCGCATCCACGTATGTTGGCGACATCCAGATGCCGGGGATGCTCCACTGCGCCATCCTCCGCAGCCCGTACGCGCACGCCCGGATCAATGGCATCGACGCCTCCGCCGCGCTCGCCCACCCCGGCGTCGTCGCGGTCTTCACCGGCGAACAGATGCGCAAGATGGCCGGCCCGATGGTCGGTGGTGGCGGCGAGGGCGGCGACATCAAAGAGGACGTGCAGGAAGAGGAAGCCGAAAGAGAATCCGGACAGACGGAGATGGAGGTCCAGTACCCGCTCGCCCTCGGCAAGGTACGCCACGTCGGCGAGCAGGTCGCGGTGGTGGTCGCCACCGATATGTACACCGCGCGCGACGCCGTGGACATGATCGAGGTGGA
The DNA here is from genome assembly GCA_963847195.1 of uncultured Chloroflexia bacterium. Taxonomy (GTDB): domain Bacteria; phylum Chloroflexota; class Chloroflexia; order Thermomicrobiales; family JALYUS01; genus JALYUS01. The sequence goes on from CAWJZC010000011.1 coordinate 21,428, forward strand.
TTGGGAGCCGCTGCCGGTCGCCGCGACCCTCGAAGCGGCGATGGCCCCAGACGCGCCGCAACTCTACGAGGACAAGCCGGGCAACATCGGCCTGCACTGGGAGAAGACGAGTGGCGACGTGGATGCCGCCTTCGCCGAGGCGGAGAAGGACGGCATCGTCCTCGATCTCCACATCGTCAGCCAGCGCCTCGCCGCCGTGCCGATGGAAGGGCGCGCGGTCGCCGCCGCGTGGGACGCCTGGCAGGGCGCGCTGACCGTCTGGAGTTCCAACCAGAACCCGCACAGCGTCCGCTCGACGATCGCGAAAGTAATCGGCATGTCGGAGTCGGACGTGCGCGTCATCGCGCCGGAAGTCGGAGGCGGCTTCGGCGTGAAAATCGGCGCCTACCCGGAAGATGTCGTCATCTCCGCGATCGCGCGCGAACTGAAGCGGCCCGTCAAGTGGATCGAGTCCCGCGCGGAGAATATGCTGGCGACGAATCACGGGCGCGATCAGAATATCCAGGTGCAGGTCGCCGCGCGCAAGGATGGCACGGTGCTCGGCCTGAAGGAGAAGATCACCAGCAATATCGGCGCGTACCCGCTCGCCGCGGGCCTCGCCGTCCTCACCGCGCAGATGGCCGTCGGCACGTACAACATCGCGAACATCACCGTCGACGTTACCTGCGTGCACACCAACACGATGTCCGTCGCGGCCTATCGCGGCGCGGGGCGACCGGAAGCCTGCTACTACATCGAGCGGATCATGGACAGCGTCGCGGATGCCACCGGCGTGGACCCGGCCGAGGTGCGCCGCAAGAACTTCATCCCGCCCGACGCCTTCCCCTACAAGACGCCGACCGGCCTCACCTACGATAGCGGCGAGTACGAGCGATCGCTCGATAAGGCGCTCGAAATCTCCGACTACAAGGGGCTGCGCGCGGAGCAGGCGAAACTGCGCCAGCAGGGGCGCTACATGGGCATCGGCATTGCCTCCTATATCGAGATGTGCGGCTTCGGGCCATACGAGAGCGCGTCGGTGCGCGTCGAGCCCTCCGGCGCGGTAACCGTGATGACGGGCATCTCGCCCCACGGCCAGGGGCAGGAGACGACCTTCTCGCAGATCGTCGCCGACCGCCTCGGCGTCGATTTCGATAAGATCGCCGTCCGCCACGGCGACACGGGGAACACGCCGATCGGGCAGGGTACGATGGGCAGCCGCGGCCTCGTCACCGGCGGCTCGGCGCTCGTCATGGCACTCGACAAGGTGGAGGCGAAAGCGCGACGCATCGCGGCGCATATGCTCGAAGCCGCCCCCGAGGACATCGAGGTCTCCGGCGGCCGCTTCAGCGTCAAGGGCGCGGCGGATAGCTCCAAGACGCTGGCGGAAGTCGCCGCCGTGGCGTACAGCGACAAACTGCCGAACGACATCAACCCCGGTCTGGAAGAGAATGACTTCTTCAAGCCGCCGGGCCTCACCTACCCCTCCGGCGCGCACATCGCCGTCGTGGAGGTGGACCCGGAGACGGGCGATGTCACCCTCCAACGCTACTTCACGGTGGACGACTGCGGCCGCGTCGTCAGCCCAATGCTCGTCGCCGGGCAGGTACACGGCGGCCTCGCCCAGGGCATCGGCCAGGCGCTCTGGGAGGAAGTAGTGTACGACGAGCAGGGGCAATTGATCTCGGGCTCGCTGATGGACTACACCGTACCGGTCGCGGGCTTCTTCCCGCAGTTCCAGACGGACCGGACGGAGACGCCCTCTCCCTTGAACCCGCTCGGCGTCAAGGGCATCGGCGAGGCGGCAACCGTCGCCGCGACCCCGACGATCGCCAACGCCGTAATGGACGCGCTGGAGCCCTTCGGCATTCAGCACCTCGATTTGCCGCTGACGGCGGAGAAGGTCTGGCACGCCATCAATGCAAGCCGGAGTGCGGCGGCGGATTAGGGAGCCTCACCCCCGGCCCCCTCTCCTTTGCTTGGCAGCAAAGGAGAGGGGGAGCAATCCGGAGGAATGCATATGAGTATCAAGGAGGACGTGCATCGTTTGGTGGATGAACTGCCAGAGAGCGATGTGGAGAACGTGGTACATCATCTCGAAATGATGCAAGCCGCGAAGCGCGATCCATTCATGCAGATGCTGATGGACGCGCCGCTCGACGATGAGCCGACGACGCCTGAAGAAGATGCGGGCGCAACGGAAGCACGGCAAGAACTCGAGTAGCGAGTAACGAGAAGTATCTGACCCCTCGTTACTCGCTACTCGCTACTCAAGGCTCAGTATTGTCGGCATGAGCATCGTCTCGGTCACGCCGTCGCCATTGCGCTCGACGCGGTAGGCGCGGGCATCCGGGCGGGAACTGACGATTTTGTGCAACCGGTCGTCGATGAAGTGCAGGCCGACGCCATCGTCCGCCGCATAGCCGTCCTGCATCGCGCCGCTGCCGATCAGACGGTGATAGGTCGGGCGGCGCTCCGGCTCACTGTTGTAGTGCGGGGAGTTGCTGCCGGGCAGGAAGCCGAGGCAGTCGATCGGCGTCAGCGGGCCAAAGAGCGAGTCGGTCGTCCCCTGCGCGAACCAGCAGATCGAGCCCGCGCTGACGCCGCCGAGGATGATCCCCTGCTCCCACGCCGCGCGCATGATGCGATCGACGCCCCAGTCGCGCCAGAGCGCCAGGAGGTTTTTCGTGCTGCCGCCGCCGATATAGATGACGTCCTGATCGAGCAGCAGGCCCGCGAGGTCGTTCGTCGATGGCTTATAGAGCGAGAGATGCGTCGGTGTGCAGTCGAGCCGGCCCGCCGCGTCGTAGAAGCGGTCGATCCCCTCCTGCCGGTCGCCGGTCGCCGTGCCGAGGTAGCAGACTTTCGGCGTTGGCACGCCCGCCAGCCCGAACATGTACTTCTCCAACAGCACGCCATCCGGTTCCACCGAGAGACCCGCCCCGCCAATCGCTACAATCTGTTTCGCCATCGCTATCCCTTCCCCTCCGATTACCCAGGCCACACACCACGCATACTCTATCAGGATGGAGCGAGAAGCCCTAACCTCCCCGCCTCCTTCCCCATAGGGAAAAGGGGAGCCAGACAGGGAAAGAATGCTGGGCATCGTACCGGTCACGCGCCGAGAAGTGTTTCCCGGCTCCCCTTCCCCTCTGCTACGATACGCACGATGCAGAATCGGGAGGTGCGGCCATCGAATCGACCATGCCTTACACAATTCATCCCTTCGATGCCGGCTCGTTCCTCCTGCATGGGGCGGTGCGGGTCTACACCGAGACGTGGGAGCGCGAGTGGGAAATGTCCCATGCTTTCATCAGCGGCTACGCGGGCTACCCGGACTTTCGGGGCTGCGTCGCGATCGGCGACGGTGCGGTGATCGGCATGGGGTTCGGCGCACGGACGGAGCCGGGCCAGTGGTGGCATGACCGGGTCGCCGCCCAGGTCGGCGTGGATCACCCGGCGCTGCGGGATGCCTGGGTACTCGTCGAACTCGCCGTCCTGCCCGATTATCGCGGGCGCGGCATCGGCGGCGGGCTGCACGACGCACTGCTCGCCGCCCATCCCTGCCCGCGCGCCCTCCTCTCCAGTGAGGTGACGAACCTGCGCGCCCGCGCGCTGTACGAGCGGCGCGGCTGGCGATACCTGCACCCTGGCTTCGTCTTCAGTGAAGGGCAACCGTCCTTCGTCGTCATGCACCGGGAGGAGCAACGCACCGGATGAAGATCACCGGGATCGACTGCTATGCGGTGCGGCTGCCGCTCATCACGCCGTTCATCATTTCGTACGGCACGTACTCGCACGTCGAGAGCATCCTCGTGCGGCTGACGACCGATAACGGGCTCGTCGGCTGGGGTGAGGCAACGCCGGACCCGTACGTGACGGGCGAAACGTGGGCGGGCGCCTACGCCATGCTCCGGCATGACCTCCTGCCGCTGCTGCGCGACCAAAATCCCCTGCACCGCGAGGCGATCCATGCCCGCCTCGACGGGCTGGTGACGGGCGCGCCGAGCGCGAAGGCGGCGATTGACCTCGCCCTGTGGGACATTGCCGGCAGGCACGCAGGCGTATCGGTCGCGGCGCTCCTTGGCGGGCCGGTGCGCGACGCGCTCGTCTGGCACGCGACGCTCTCCATCGGCGAGCCGGAGAAGATGGCGGCGGAGGCGCGGGCGGCGGTCGCGGCGGGGCATAGCGAGATCAAGATGAAGGTCGGCGCGGCGCGGCTATCGGACGATGTGAACCGCATCATGGCGGTGCGCGCGGCGGTCGGGCCGGAGGTCGCGCTGATGGTGGACGCCAATCAGGGGTGGCGCGATCCTGCGACCGCCATCCGTGCTATTGAGGCCATCGCGCCCGCCGCGCCCATCTGGATCGAGCAGGCGATCCGCGCCGACGACTTCGCCGGACTCGCCGAAGTACGCCGCGCTACCGGCATCGCGCAGATGGCGGACGAGGGCGTGCACAGCGCGCGGGACGGCCTGCGGATCGTCGAGCTGCGGGCGGCGGACCTGATTAACGTCAAACTGATGAAGACGGGCGGCATCAGCGAGGCGGCGCGGTTGATCGCAGTCTGCGAGGCGGCGGGGTTGCGCTGCATGGTGGGCTCGATGGTCGAGAGCACGATTGCCACAGCGGCGGGCGTGCAACTCGCATTGGCGCGGCGGGCAGTCGTGGCGAATGGCTTGGTCGGCCCCGTCATGCTGCGCGAGGACCTCGCCACCGGCCTCACCTACGCCGACGGCGCGCTCCACATCGACCCCGATGCCCCCGGCCTCGGCATCACCGTGGACGAGGAGCGCGTCTCCCGCTGCGCGACCGAGCATGAGACCGTCCGATGACACAATCCGTTCCACCTGACCTGCGTATCGCAATGTGCGAGAGCGTCGCGGAGTGCCATGCGTGCGAGGACCTCCAGACGGCGGTCTGGGGCGGGGGAGAGCGGGAGATCATCCCGTACGACATCCTGCGCGCCATCGGCCACGCGGGCGGGACGGTGCTCGGCGCGTGGGACGGCGCGCGGATCGTCGGGATGGCGCTCAGTTTCGTCGCCTGGGGCGTGGAGGGCGCCTATCACCACTCGCACCTGCTCGGCGTACTGCCGGAGCATCGCCGCTCGAGCGTCGGCTGGCGGCTGAAGATGGCGCAGCGCGACGCCGTCCTCGCACAGGGATTGGAGCGGATCACCTGGACCTTCGACCCGCTCGAATCGGCAAACGCACACCTCAATTTCGCCAAGCTCGGCGTGATCAGCGATACCTATCTGCCCGACTTCTACGGCGCGATGCCCGAAGCGCTCAATGCCGGCATGCCGAGCGACCGCCTGCTCGTCACATGGCTCCTGCGCGCCCCGCACGTCCTCGGCCGCCTCGCCACCGCGCAGTCAGGCATGTCCGGCGCGTCCGCCCTCCTGCTCGTCAGCGCGGAGTCCTTCGATGCGCCCTATCTGCTCCACATGGATGACGACGGCTTCCCATCTTCTCCCCCTTCCCTCGGACGGGAAGGGGGCCGGGGGGTTAAGCCGCCTCCGCATCGAAATCCCCGCCGACATCCAGGCAATCAAAGCAGCCAACCCCGCCCGGGCGCTCGCCTGGCGCATGGCGAGCCGCGCCGCCTTCACCGATGCCCTCGCACACGGCTTCCGCGTGACGGACTACCGCGCCCCCCGCTTCCACCGCCCGGAATGCGGCTGCTATCTCCTCTCGGAGCGGGCGGTGGGCGACGAGCAGTGAGCAATGAGCAGCGGACAGTGGGCAGTTGAAAGCGGATGCGCGATGCGCGTCTGTTTCGCACCGCACCGACTGCCCACCGCCCCCGTGCTATACTCGCCCGGAGGATGGCTGCGGCACGAAAGCGGGAAGCGACGCGCGGGGACGATGGCGGAAACGGACGAGGGACAGCAGCGACTCTGGACGCCGTGGCGGATGAATTATGTCGGCGGGGAACGTCGCCCGACGCCGCCGGGGGTGAGCATCTTCAGCGCGATTGCCGCCGATCCCGCGCGGGACGCCGAGAACCTCGTCCTCTATCGCGGCACGCGCGCCTTTGTCGTGATGAACCTCTACCCGTACAACACCGGCCACTGCATGGTCGTTCCGTACCGGCAGGTGGCGACGCTCGACGCGCTCGACACGGGGGAGATGACCGAGATCGGCCTGCTCCTCCCCTGGCTGACGCGCGTGCTCACGGCGACGCTGCGGTGCGACGGATTGAACATCGGCCTGAATCTCGGCGCGGTGGCGGGCGCGGGCGTCGCGGAGCACCTGCACTGGCACATCGTCCCCCGCTGGCAGGGGGACGCGAACTTCATGCCGATCATCGCCCGGACGACGGTGATGCCCGAACTGCTGCCGGACACCTACGCGAAACTGCGCGCCACGATGGCCCGCGATCCCGCGCCGATGCTCGGCCTCCTCGCGACGCCGCCCGTGCAGGCGGCGGGCGGCGTCATCTTCCACGACGATCACGTCGTGCTACGGCGGGCCAAAGACCGCTCCGTCGTCTTCCCGAAGGGACATGTCGAGGCGGGCGAGACGTTCGAGGAGACGGCCATCCGCGAGGCGCGGGAGGAGACGGGGCTGGAGACGCGCATCGTCGCGCCGCTCGGCACGCATCTCTTCCCCTTCAAGCAGAAAATGCGCCATGTCACCTGGTTCCTGATGGAATCAACCGGCGAAACGGACGATTGGCAGGTCGCATCTCGGCACGGACACCGTCCTCCTCTCCCCCGCCGATGCCGCCGCGAATCTCTCGCACGACGAATCCCGCACCCTCCTCGAACGCGCGCTGGGGCGACGAGTACTGAGGACTGAGGGAACGTCATGACAATGCACTCGACCACTGCGTCAGCGCGATACAGAAGAGAGGCGACAGGGGTCGCGATGCTCTTCCTCATTACAGCTGCTGTACTCATTGACCCGATCAGCTCAGTCCTCAGTACTCAGTACTCGAATACTCGCCGCGCCGGAGGCGCCCGCGCTCCTGTTAGGTGTCGGCGACTCACTGATGGCGGGGGTCGGGGCGAGTCTGCCGGAGGGGCGGGGGGAATTTGGCCTGGTGGCGGACCTGATGCGCGGGCGGTACGGGCCGAACCTGCGCGCGGTCAATGTCGCCATTCCCGGCGAGACGAGCGGGACGCTGCTTGCGCCCGCGCAGCCGCCCGCGCCCGCCGCCGGTGCGCCGACTCCGACGCCGGTCAAGCCGCAAATCGCCCAGGCGCTCGATGAACTCGGCCGGCTATCGACGGGGCAACAGGCGATTGTCCTCCTCAGTATCGGCGGCAATGACTTGCAGCGGCTGGCCGGCAAGGACGCGCAGACGCGCGAGGCGGCGCTCGCTACTTTCCGCACCAACCTGGCGACGATCATCACACGCCTCACCGAGGGCGGGCAGACGCGCACGTTGCTCATCCAGACGGTCTACGATCCCTTCGGTGGCGATCCGGCAGCCGTGGGCAGCGATGCATGGTGGGTCGAGCGGTTCAATGGCGCGATCCGCGAGATCGCCGCGACACAGCAGGCCGTGAAGGTCGTCGAATTGGCGGACAAGGTGCGCGGCAAGGAGCAGGCGCTGACGCTCGTCCGCTTCGACGATGTCCATCTCTCCAACGCCGGTCACCGGCTCGCGGCAGACCTCTACTGGGCGGCGGGCGGCTTCGACACCGCGCCGCCGGACGTTACCCTCGTTGCCCCGGCGAGTGGGGACGCGCCACGTCCGGTGCTCACGGTGCGCGCGACGGTGACGGATAACAGCGGCCCGAACGGTGTCGCCCGCGTCGTGCTGCTGGCGGACGGTCAGGAGCAGGGCGACCTGATGCCCCGCCCGGACCTCGCGCCGAATAGCTGGCTCGGTCTTTGGGATGGCCGATTACTGCCCGGCCCGCATACCGTCGGGGTCGCCGCGACCGATCGGGCGGGCAACCGGCGCGAGGCGACCGTCGCGGTGATGATCGGCGCGACGCCATAGACGGCGCGATTGCGCGGCATCGGCGCGGCACGTATACTGCGGCGAGCCAGCCCAGGCGGTTTTCCCGCACTACGCGTGCGTATGGGAGCATGAGCAACGCATGAACGACGGCCCTGCGGATACCGGGATACCGGGAGAACCGGTTGGCGCTTTACCGCCTGTGCCGCGCGACGGCCCCCCCGTCGCGAACGCCTTGTATCCGGCAGCGGGCGGCGAATGGCCCGTGCCTGAGGCCGCTCGCATCCCGGCCCCCATTGCCCCCGCTGACGCTACGCTGAACGGCCATGCACCGATACCCGGCCCGCTCTCTGCGGCGCCGGAAGGGGAATTTGCGCCCGTATCGGCAGCACCCGCGATCGAGCGCCCGCCTGCTCGCGATCCATTCGGAGACTTCTGGGGCGGCATCCAGGCGTGGTTCCAGCCCCGACCTGACCTGCGGGACGCCGACCTCCGCCGCAACCTGCCCATCGGCGTGGCAATCGCCGCGCTCAGTGGTTTCGCTGACGCACTCTTGCTCCCCTCGGTGGTCGTCGCCGCCTTTGTCGCCCGCGTCAGCGATTCCAACAAACTGGTCGCTCTCGTCCCGGTCGTCGCAGCACTCTCCTGGGCGCTGCCGGGCGCGATCGCCGGCGGCGCAATTGCCAACCGCGCGCGGACCGTCGCGCTGGCGGTGACAAGCGCTGCGGTGCGCGCCGCCGCGATGGGGCTGCTCGCCTTCGCCTGCGCGGGCCGCGTCGACGGCGCGGCGAAACGGCTACTCATCACCTTCTTCATCCTCTACGGGCTGGCTGGCTGCGCGAGCGGGTTCGCGACGCTCGTCGGTCAGCGGTTGCCGGGGCGGATCGCGACGAATGGCGTCCGGGGCAGGCTCGTCCGCTGGCAGGCGCTGGCAGGGGCGGTCGCGACGGTCCTTGCGGCGGTGCTGGTGCGCCGCGTGCTCACGCGCGGGCCGGTCTTCCCGCGGGAATACTTGTATCTCTTCTTTATCGCCTTCGTCGCTCTGCTCGGCGTGGCGATCCTGAGCATCGCCTTGACCGAGCGGAGCAGCCGCGTCGCGCTCGTGCCGCGCCCGCCGCTTGCCGGGTTGCGCGCCGCGCCCACCCTGCTCCGCCTGCCCGGTTACCGGCGCTATGTGATTTTCCGTATCATCGCGCTCACCGCGACGCTCGCCGAGCCCTTTTTCGTCGTCTACGCGCTCCGCACCTTCAACGTTGCGGCGGACATGGTCGGCATCTACGTCATCGCCGTGATCGCCACCCGCGCGGTGACGATCTATCTCTGGCGCTCCCTCGCCCGCCTCACCGGGACAAAACTGCTGCTGCAACTCGGCGCGCTTTGCCGCGCGCTCGCGGCGGTGATCGCCATCGCCTTGCCCGTCTTCTATGAAACGGACCCCATCGCCAGCCACTTCACGAGCGACCTCGCGCGTGCGCGCGTCTTCATCGCCGTCTTCGTCTGCATCGGTGCGGCGATGGGCGCAAATGCCGTCGCGCAGAGCGGCCTGCTGCTCGACATCCTCCCCCCGAATGCCTACGCGGACGGCGTGGCGTTCACCAATGGCGTGCTCGCCGTCTGCAGCCTCTCCCTCTTCGCGGGCGGCATCATCATGGACCGCAGCGGATTCCGGGCCCTCTTCATCACCGCGCTCGCCCTCGGCCTGCTGACGGTGCTCCTCGGCGGTATCCTGCGCGAGCCGCGCCGCCCCCTCCGCCGCTCCGGCGCCCTCGGCCCCGGTATCCGCCGCACCGAAGCCTTCCCGGTCATCACCCGCACCACCGACTCCTTCCCCGCCGTCCCTCCGTACCGCCGCTGACGGGAGATACAGCGAACCACAGAGACACAGAGAGCACAGAGAAACGCGGAGAAATGGAGGACTTCGGGAGATGATACGCGCAGGGATTCCCGGCGATTGTCAATGTTCCTTCTCTCTTTCTCGTGTGCTCTGTGTCTCCGTGGTTCAATCCCATGATCCCGGAGTTGACGCTGGCGAAGGTGTGGCAGGCGCAGTGGTTCGTGCCGGGGCCGTGGCGGACGACGGACGGTCGGTCGCTCGTGGTGCGGTACCGGGGGCGGTGGTCCGCCGGGTTCGGGCCGGATTTCGCGGACGCGCGCATCGTGATCGGCGAGCAGGAGCAGAGCGGGGCGGTGGAGATCCACCGTCGCGCGGCAGACTGGCGGGCACACGGCCATCATCTCGACCCCGCCTACAACGCCGTTGTGCTCCATGTGGTCCTGGAAGACGACGGTATGCCGTGCCGGACGCGCGACGGCCGCACCCTGCCAACGTTCGCCCTCGCGCCGCTGCTTGCGGGGTCGCTCGCGGACTTCCCCGCCGGGGCGGCGCCCCTCGGTGGTCTGGGCGATACGCCGTGCGCCCGCGATTTCCTCGCCACCGGCACGGCGGACCTCCTGCGCGTCCTCGGCCGGGCAGGCGATGAACGGCTCGCCCTCAAAGCGGCGGCGATGGAAGCACGATTCGCCGCCGTGCCGCCCGGTGACGTGCTCTACGCCGCCCTCCTCGATGCCCTCGGCTACAGCGCCAACCGCGCCCCGATGGCGGCACTCGCCGCCGCGCTCCCGCTCCGTACACTCGAAACCAGCCTCCTTGCCGCCCCCGCCGCCACACGCGAGGCGACCGCCGCCGCGCTCCTGCTCGGCACGGGCGGCTTCCTGAGCGATGCTCCGCCTGCATTCGTCCTGAGGGGCAATCACCTACGGGATATGTGGCAAGCGACCGGGCGGACGGCGCTCTCGCCTGCCGCGTGGGAGACGACCCGTGTCCGCCCGGCGAACCATCCGGCGCGGCGGTTGCTCGCCCTCGCCGCGCTGCTCGCCAATGGCGGCGCGGCGGAGGGGCTGATCGCCGTCTGCCTCGCGCCGCTGCTCGCCTCCCCCGATGAGCCGCGACTGATCGTCCGCGCCTTGCGGCAGACCTTGCGTCCGCCCTCCCGCCTGCTCGCGGGCGACGCGAGCCCAATCGGCGCGGACCGGGCAGGCGAGATCGCCGTCAATGTCGTCCTCCCCTTCGCGCTCATCTATGGCCTCAAGACGGAGAACGAGACCCTCGTGCGCGCGGCGGAGCAAACATGGGACGCCTATCCCGCCACGCGCGGGAACAGCATCACCCGCGCGATGACCGACCAACTCGGCGGCCCTGGTGGCCTGCGCGTCCGCACCGGGCGGCTTCAGCAGGGCCTGATCGCCGTCTATAATGACCGCTGCAAGGCGCGCATGTGTACCACCTGCCCGGTCACGCACCTCATGACGCTCAGCGAGTAGCACGTAACGAGCGGTGAGCGGTGAGGACAGGATCAGGCGGCGCGGGTTTCGTCGAGCCAGTCGAGCAGGAAGGAGACGAGGCGGGCGCGCGCCGCCATGGCCTCCGCGGCGGGCTGTCCGGTGGCCTGTTCCATCGCTGCGCGGGCGCGCTCATCGAAGGCGGGGCGCACCACGCGATTCGCCGCGCTGAACGCCCAACGCAGCGCTGCCGCAATCGCCGCTCCCCGCGCGACAACGCGCGTCAGTTCCTCCGTGCTCACCGGCCACCCCGCCTCCCGCAGCCCCGCGCCGTAGCCCGCGAGGACGACCGCGCGGAATTCCTCCGCCTCATCGACAGGAATCTCGCCGAGCAGCAGGCTCCACGCCACGAGATGGCCGATCTCCTCGCCCACGGCGGCGAGGCCCGCAAATGCCCAATCGAGCGCGACGGTCTGCTCTCGCCCCATGGCATCCCGGCGCGCGAGGAGGTTGCCGGGGAAGGCATCGAGGTGGCAGAGGGTCTGCGGCTGCCGTTCCAGCGTCGCGAGGAGGTCCGCGCGCTCGGCATGGAGGCGCAGGAGCCGCCCGACTGCGGGATCGGGGAAGGCGTGGCGCACGAGCGGGTGCGCCCAGGTCTCCGCGCGCATCATTTCCCCGGTCAGGGCGGCGCGGGCGGGGTCTGCCGTCCAGGCACGCAGGAAGCCGTGATTGAGCCAGGGCGCGGCCGGGAGCGGTCGCCCCGCCAGGTAGGCCCCGTTAAAGTGTCCCAGGTGACGCGCCGCCACACCGTACCGCGCCAGCGGCCACGGTCGTTGCTCGCCCTCGTGCATCTCTTCCAACCAGAGCCAGATCGTGTCGTCCCCGCGCTCGTCCACGCCGAAACAGCGCGGCGCGACCAGGCCGCCCGGTAGAGCGTCGAGCAGCCCCGAGCGATAGGCGAGCGCCTCGCGCCGCCAGTATTGACTGTGGGTGGGGCTCATCCCCCAGCCCGGCGGGGCGATCCTGCCGTCCGGCCACGTCCGCCCGGCGGGGGAGCGGCAGATTTTGAGGACGAGCGACCAGGGATGCACCGCGCCGCGTGCATCTGCGTGCCCCGTGAGGCGGTACACCCCGCCGGCGACCGGCGTCCGCACGGTATAGCCCAACGGCTCGTGCCGCCAATCGACAATCTTTGCGGCATCGTCCGCGAGCGCCCGGCGGACCGGCGGCGTCAGGATATCCCGATTCAGCCCGCCGGGCGGCGATGCCGCGTCCATCGTCATCGCGCTGCCTCCCGATCGCCCGGCATCCCGAGCGGCAATACTAGTCGTTCGCCCGACGGGGCGCAAACAGAGACCGGTTCCGCGCATCCGCCCGCAGGGAGGCAACCGCCATGCGCGGATGAAACCGCGCAATACAGGCAATTCGATCATTCCCCTTGCCGGGATAGGCCGCCCGTCTTATTCTTAGAAGGGCTAATAGTACGATGCCCTAGTGATACGCCTACCCGTACGACACGGGAGATGGCAAAGAACAAACGAGGGGGAATCGGGAGCAATGAGGACCGCCACAACGTCCAGAGGCTTGCTCGAATACAAATGGGTCGTGCTGATCAACACGACGATCGGCATCCTGATGGCATCGATCGACGGCTCGATCCTCACCATCGCCCTGCCCGACATCACCCGCTCGCTGCACGCCTCCGTCGTCGATGTGATGTGGGTCGTGCTCGGCTTTCAACTGGTGATTACCGCCCTGCTACTGCCCTTCGCCCGACTGGCGGACATGAAGGGGCGCGTGCGGCCCTACACCCTCGGCTTCGCCGTCTTCACGCTCGCCTCCGTGCTGTGCGGCTTCGCGCAGTCGGGGCCGCAACTGGTCGCCTTCCGCCTCATTCAGGGAATCGGCGCCGCCCTGCTCTTCGCGAACAGCACCGCCCTGGTCATCGACGCCTTCCCGGCGCGGCAGCGCGGGGTCGCGCTCGGCTTTAACATGATGGCGGGCACCACCGGATTCATCCTCGGCACGCTCCTGGGCGGCATCATCATCCAGTTCCTCAACTGGCGCTACATCTTCTTCATCAACGTGCCGTTCGGCGTCTTCGCGACCGTCTGGGCCTTCCTCCGCCTGCACGAGGTGATCGAGCCGGAACGGACGGCGCATTTCGACATCGGCGGCATGGTCACCTTCCCACTCGGTATCGCCAGCATCCTCGCCGGGCTCACCTTCGTCGTGCGCGGTCAAGCCGGGGACCCGCCCACCCTCGCGCTCTTCGCCGTCGGCGCATTCATCCTGGTCCTTTTCGCCCTGATCGAGCGGCGCGTGCCCCAGCCGATGATGGATTTCAGCCTCTTCCGCATCCGCCTCTTCTGGGCCGGCAACGCCAGCCTGCTCCTGAATTCGCTGGCGCGCGGCTCGACGATGTTCATCCTCAGTTGGTATTTCCAGACCGTACTGAACAACTCGCCCCTGATCGCCGGGCTGAAACTCCTGCCGATGGTCTCGACGATGGTGGTGATCGCGCCGATAGCCGGCCGCCTCTCCGACCGCTACGGCTCCCGCTGGCTGAGCACGATCGGGCTGGCCTGCACGCTCGTCGCCCAACTCTGGATGGCGAGCTTCTCCGTGACCGTCCCGTACGCGACGCTGGGAGTCGCGCTCGCCGTGCTCGGCACCGGGAACGGCCTGTTCAACTCGCCGAACACCAGCGCGGTGATGGGCAGCGTGCCGCCGAATCGCCGTGGCGTCGCCGCCGGGATGCGCACGCTCCTGCTCAATAGCGGCCAGACGCTGGCGATCGCCACGGCGATGGTCATCCTCTCGACCGTCATGTCGTACTCACTGCTCGCCGGCCTCTTCACCGGCTCGGCGACCGGCGCGCAGAGCATCAATGGTCAGGTATTCATGCAAGGATTCCAGAAGGTGTTCGTGTTCAGCGCCGCCATCAGCGCGGTCGCCATCGTTTGCTCCAGTCTGCGCGGCAGTGAGGAGAAAGGGGGGACGACCGCCACGGAAGCGGCGATAGCGCGGCCCATCGATCAGACCATGCGGCCCACGGCCCCATGGACTAGGCCACAATGATGTTGCATGGAAATTGGCAATCAGAGGTAAGACGGCTGATTCTGTTCGCGCGATCGCGCCCGGGACGCTACGCGGTCTCCTATTTCGCCCGCATTGGCGCATGAAGGCACCGGGATCTACGAAGGGCCGCTCCCGCGCGCACGTCCCCAGACCGGCGTCGCTGCGACGCATCGCAGATTGGTGCGGTGGAGAGGGGAGGATACGTTATCCCGATCGTACGAACGTCAGCGTGATGTCCTGCTCCCAGGCCGCTCCGTCTCGCGACATCTCGCCCTTGCCGACCATCGTCTCGCCGTTATCCTCGATCGCGAGGGTGAAACGCTGCGAGAAACCGGGGTCGTCGCGCCGCCACTCCAGCGTCTTCCCGGTCATGGTCACATCGTATCTCCTCGAGACACCGCGTTCATCGAAGTAGAGCATGAAATAGCGCCGCGCCACATCATCGCTGCCGATAATGGCGACACCGCTCGGGACCCCAGGCTCGTCGATCTCCGAGCGCACAATCAAGAAAGCGCCACCCTCGATCCACTCGAAGGCTGCACGGCCATGCAAGGTGGTGCCGGGAAGGGAGGGATGGGAGCCGGTCGTCCGCCATTCGCCCACGAAATCCCGGAAGACTTGCAGCGCCGGATTTGGGATTAACGCTTCGCTGCCGATTTCTCGTGCCATGTCTGCGGTTATAGCAGGTCGCCCCAAGGACGACAAGGACACCGAGACACGGTACACACGATTCGAACCGATGCAACAGCCAATGAACGTCGCGCTTGGGGTGGAATGGCGGGAGACGGCGCGGCGTTTGATAGCCGTCACTGACGGTATACGTGCGACATCATATGGCCTAGTCCACGGCCCCACACCGAACGCGGCGGCGCCTCAGCCTCTTTCGCCTGGGGTAAGCGTGCGGGCGAGCCACGCGAATGCGTCCCCTTGCATCGTCAGATCGAATTTGTGCGGGCCGGGATAGAATGCGCCGGTATAGGCGTCGGGCGCGCCGACAGCACGATAGCGCGCCGCGATCCGCCCATCTGCCGCGCGCATCCCCTCCAATGGGAAGAGGTGATCGTCCTCATCGTACTGGACGAGCAGCGGCGCGGGCGCGCGACTGGCGGCGAGGTCGGGCCAGTCGCCGTAGCGCGCCCAGCCGTGCGGGAAGAACATCCAGGTGTGCGCCATATTGTGATCGAGCAATTGCTCGTACGTGCTCATCAGCCCGACGATTGCCGACGCGGCGATCCCCTCGCAGGTTGCTTGCAGAAGCGCCGCGCGATTGCCGCCGCCCGATAACCCGATGCAGCCGATCCGCTCCGGCAGCACGTCCGGGCGCGACCGCAAGTAGTTCACCGCGACCCGGTCCTCGTAGCTGACCACGCCCGCCAGCGTCGTGCCGAGCAGCGTGCAATATTTCTCGACCCAGTGCTCGTGATGACCGGCGGCGGC
Source organism: uncultured Chloroflexia bacterium (assembly GCA_963847195.1). Classification (GTDB taxonomy): domain Bacteria; phylum Chloroflexota; class Chloroflexia; order Thermomicrobiales; family JALYUS01; genus JALYUS01. The sequence goes on from CAWJZC010000011.1 coordinate 37,121, forward strand.
GTTGTACTCGGCAATCTCCTCGGGCATTGCGCTCTCCGCAGCCCAGAGACTCCGGGAGGCGGCGACGAGGCGACGAATCTCCTCCGGTATCGTCTCCAGCGGGAAACGGCGGCTGCCCCAGAGGAAGGTGTCATGCACCAACACGACGAAGCCCTCGCGCGCCAGCGCGTTCGCGAACGCCCGGCCACCGTAGTAGCGTGCTCGGAGCGCCATCGCCACCGCCGAGGGATCGTCGCGCCCGTCGGCGATCTTCTCCTTGCCGAAGAACTTGAAGCCGCCGTGGTCATGCAGCGCGACGATGCCCGGCAACCGCGCCGATGTGCCTGCGGGCTTGAGCAGCCACGCCTGCGTGCGCGGCCCGTAGCCGACCGACCAACTGATCGCCTCGCCTGCCACACCGTCGCGCTCCCAGGTGTACTCGCTGCGGGCATCGAGCGGCATCTCCGTGCCGAGGCTGAATCCGAGCACCTCCCGCACCCGCCGCCGCGTTTCTTCTCCGGGCGGGGCGACCGGATAGAGCACCCGCTGCGCCCGCGCCGCGCCGACCCAATCGCTGAACGGCCCGAGATGCTGATAAGACACATCCATCAATCGTCTCCCATTTTCCAACCGCATCCCCTCGGAGGAGAGCATACCCGATACGGCGGTTGTCGCCCGAATTGTGCGATCATGATCGCCGCTTGCAGACACGGGATCGAGGAAACGACGAATGGAGGCGAGACGATGGCGACGATGACGGCGCTCCCGACGCGCGATGCGCTGCCGCAAGAAGAGCGGTGGGATATTGAGAGTCTGTTCGCGACGGACGCGGCGTGGGAGGCGGCGTACGACGCACTCGCCGCCCGCTTGCCTGAGTTGGCAACCAATCAGGGCAGGCTCGGCGCGTCGGGCGAGACGCTGCTCGCGGCACTGCGGCTGCGCGACGAACTGATGATGCAGGTGGCGCGGATCGTCGTCTATGCCTCGCTGCGCCGCTCGGAGGACGCGACGAACGCGACCTACGCCGCCCTCTCCAGCCGCGCGCAGGGTCTCTCCGCCCGCGCCAACGGCATCGCCGCCTATTATGGGCCGGAAATCCTCGCGCTCGATCCCGCCGTGCTGGACCGCTTCGTCACCGAGACGCCGGGGCTGGAGACCTACGCGCACTATTTCGCCAAACTGGGGCGGATGCGCGCGCATGTCCGCTCCGCCGAGGTGGAGGCGCTGCTCGCGCAATCGCAGGAGACGATGGACGCCTTCCGCACCATCCACGGCGCCCTCGAAAACGCGGATATGGACTTCGGCACGATCGTTGACGCGTCGGGGCAGCCCGCGCATCTCGGGCAGGGCAACTTGGAGCGCTTCCTCGAAAGCGACGACCGCGCCGTGCGCCGCGCCGCGTGGGAGCAGTCCGCCGATGCCTATCTGCGCGTGCAGCATACCTTCGCGGGCACGCTGATCGGCTCGGTGAAGCGGGATGTCTTCTACGCCCGCGCGCGGGGCTACGACTCCGCCCTCGAAGCGGCGCTCGCGCCGAACGCCATCCCCACGGCGGTCTTCCACAACCTGCTCGACACCGTCTGGAAGAATCTCCCGACCTGGCACCGCTACTTCGCCGTCCGCCGCAAGGCGCTCGGGTTGGACCGCCTGCACGGCTGGGATATCACCGCCCCCTTGCAGCGCGAGACGCCGCGCGTGCCGTACGCGGAGGGGGTCGCGATGATCGCGGACGGCCTCGCGCCGTTGGGGGAGGAGTATGTCGCCATCGTGCGGCGGGCGGCGGCGGAGCGCTGGGTGGACCGGGGCGCGAACATCGGCAAGGGAGGCGGCGCCTTTTCGAGCGGCGCGCCGGGCACGCACCCCTTCATCAGCATGAACTACGTCGATACCTTGCCGAGCATGAGCGTCCTCGCCCACGAACTCGGCCACTCGCTGCACTCCTACTACACCTGGCAGACACAGCCGATGGTTTACGCGCGGTACACGATGTTCGCGGCGGAGACGGCGTCCAACATGCACCAGGCGCTGGTCGGCGCGCACCTCCTCGCCACGCACGACGACCCCGCCTTCCTGATCGAACTGATCGAAGAGCGAATGCACAATCATCTGCGCTATCTGTTTACGATGCCGATCCTCGCGCGCTTCGAGTTGGAATGCCATACGCGCATCGAGCGCGGCGAGGCGCTCTCCGCCGAGAGCATGAACGCGGCGCTTGTCGGTCTCTACCGGGAGGGATACGGCGGCGAGGTGGAGCTCGACGCGCCGCGTATGGGCGTCACCTGGGCGCGCTTCTCGCATCTCTTCACGCCCTATTACGTCTTTCAATACGCCACCGGCATCGCGGCGGCGGCGGAACTGGCACGGCGCGTGCATGAGGAGGGCGCACCGGCCACCGAACGGTATCTCACCTTCCTTAAGACTGGCGATGCCGCCTTCCCCATCGATGCTTTGCGCATCGCCGGGGTCGATATGACCGACCCCGCCCCCGTGCAGGCCGCCTTCGATATCCTCGCCGGATACGTGGAGCGACTGGAGCAACTGACGGCGTAATGAGGTCTCTCGGCGGGCGATCAGGCGGCGGGCAGGGCGGCCTGACCGGCGGCGCTGAGGGCGAGGCCGGTGACAACGGAGGTGAAAGCGTCCTGGAAGCGTAGTTTCTCCGCGCCGAAGGTGTCGGTGAGCAGCCGCTGGAAGTGCGGGATGGCGGAGGAACCGCCGGTGCGGACGACAACGTCGATCTCCTCCGCGCCAAGACCGGCGGCGGCGAGCGCGTCGTCCACACAGCGCGCGGCCTGCCGCACGCGCCCGTCGATGAGCGCCTCGAAATCGCGGCGCGGCAGCGGCTCGTCGATCATGATCGCGTCGGCGGTGTAGATGATCCGCTCGTCGCGGCGGGTCGAGAGGCCGATCTTCGCCCGCTCGATCTCGCGGAAGAGCGGCCAGCCGTGGTTGCCGCGCACTAGCCCGATCAGCGCGCGGGCCTGACGCCGCGCCGCACCGTCCGTCTCGCGCTCCAGATTCTGCAGAAAGGCGACCGTGCCCGGCTCGTTGAGATCGGGGATGGTGTACCAGCGGCGGATCGAGTCGATGATGTGGTTCGGCATCGGTAATTGCTGCGGGCCCCAGCGCAGCTCCTCGCCGAAGTATTTCAGCAGCCGCCCATCCATGATCTCCTCGTCGAGCGTGTTGCCGCCCAGCAGGATGCCGGTCGTCGAGAGGACGGTGCGCTCGTCGCCGCCGATGCGCATCACGGTCACGTCGAGCGTGCCGCCGCCGAAGTCGAAGACGAGGACGGTGCGCGGCGCGGGCAGGGTGGCGGCGAAGTGCAGCCCCGCCGCGATCGGCTCCGGGACGAAGTGCCATGCCGCGAACCCGGCCGCCGCGAGCGCCGTCTCCATCCGCGCGAGCGCACGCGCGTCCCCCGCCGCGTCGTTCTCGGCCCAATGGACGGGCCGCCCGACCGTTGCCCGGGTGATCGGCGCGCCGATTGCTTCCTCGGCGCGCTCGCGCATCGCGCGCATGATCGTCGCGATCAGGTCCTCCATCGTGTAGTAGCGGCCGAAGACGTTGGTGCCCCGGTAACTGCGGTCGGCGAGGAAGCTCTTGAGCGACTGGAAGAAGCGTCCCGGCTGGTTGGCGTCCACATCGGTCCAGACCTTGTGGACGCCGAGGACGGTGTCGATCTCCAGCCCCGAGCGTTGCCGCTGGCGGATAATCGTCCGCCCCGCCTCGGCGGCGACGAACGCCTCGATCGCGTCGTAGCCGATCCGCGCCGTCCCGTCGCGTTCGAGATAGAGGACGGTCGGGATCTGCATGGCGCGCGGTCGGGAAGCGTCGAGGGGAAGCAGCCGCGCTGTGGCGCTGCCCGGTTCGACGACCGCCATCGCGGAGTTCGAGGTGCCGAAGTCGAAGCCGATCGCCAGTTCATGCGCCATTTGCTCCCTCCCGCTCCGTACACCCCGTCTGCCGGCTTCATCCGGGGCCGTACACAGTACCACACCACCGGGCCGCGCCCCGTGCAACAACCGACACGAATTGTGCGACACTCCGGCGGGGCAGCGCCGCCGCCATCGCAATCAAAAATGAGGGAGAGGGATCACGATGGTTGACCAGACGAACGAGAGTGACGTACGCGTGATGATAGAGACGGAGCGCGGGGTGATCGAGGTCGCAGTCGATGCCACGCGGGCGCCGGGCACGGCGGCTAACTTCCTGCGCTATGTCGATGGCGGCTACTACGACGGCGGGCAGTTCCATCGCACGGTGACGATGGCGAATCAGCCGGACAACGACGTGCGCATCGAGGTGATCCAGGCGGGCATTGATCCGCGCCGGGCCGAGGAGCGCTTTGCGCCGATCCCGCTGGAACGGACAAATGCGACCGGACTTGCCCACCGCGACGGTGTGATCTCGATGGCGCGTTCGACGCCCGATAGCGCCGTCTCCGATTTCTTCATCTGCATCGGCGAGCAGCCGTCGCTCGATCTCGGCGGGGCGCGCAACCCCGACGGGCAAGGGTTCGCCGCGTTCGGGCGGGTGATCCGTGGTATGGAGGTCGTGCGCGCTATCCAGGCGGCCCCGGCGGAGGGGCAGAAACTCGTACCCCCGGTGCGCCTCGTCAGTGCCCGGCGCGGGCAGTGACAGGGTCGTCGGCACCGTCCAGGAAAGCGTTGACCGCCGCCGCGACGGCTTCGGGGTGGCTCCACTGGGCGACGTGCGGGGCGCGCGGGATGGCGACGTAGGACGCGTGCGGCGCGGTGCGGAGCAGGTGTTGCGTCTCCCGATCCGAGACGATCGTGTCGCGCGTCCCACGGATGACCAGGAGCGGGGCGATCACGCGCGCCACCGCCGCCAGCGTGTCGTCCCGCGTGATCGCCGTATCGGTGCGGAGGATATGCCACGGGCCGGCGTGCAGCCCATCGGCGACGAGGACGGGGAGCAGCGAGGGCCGCTCGCGCAGGAGATCGTGCAGCAACTCCGGCAGGTGGGGGAGAAATTGCGGGCTCTCCCGCCCAATCGTCGAGGCGATGAGCACGAGCCGGGCGACGCGCTCCGGGTGCGCGTCGGCGAAGGCGGCGACGACCTGCCCGCCCGCCGAATGGCCCATCAGGTGGACGCGCGGCAGGCCGAGCGCGGCGAGCCAGTCCGCGAGCGCCCGCGCCTGCCCGCTGCTGTCGAGGATCGCACGCGGGCGCGTCGTGCGGCCGAAACCGGGCAAATCTACGGCGTAGACGGGCCGCCGCGCCGCCAGCAGAGGCTGGACGCGCCGCCAGTACGCGCCCGAGACGCCGAGGCCGTGCACCAGCACGAGCGGGATGCCGCCCTCGCTCGGTGGCTCCGCCACGCGATAGTAGTAGCGGAGATTGCCGCGGGTCAACCAGCGATCGATGAGGGCGGGCGTTTCTATCGCATCATCCGCTACGCCGCCGGTCGTCCCGGACGGCTGTCGTACCAACGAGCGGGCGGCCGCTCGGGCAATCCCTCGTCGGCTCCTCGGCTGCGCCTCGTTGGCTCGCGGATGGTCTCCCATGTGCCGCCCATTGTAGCCGAGTGCATCCGTATTTCACAAGATATATCCTCCCGCTTCACATAATGATCGCTGCTATTCAAACAGGTATTGCATGATTGCCGCAGGGCGTGTACGCTGATGCCACGATAGCAATGCGTCGTCGAGACGGATAGCGTCGGGAGGGGCATGGGGGAACTCGTATGTATGCGTGTCCGTTGGAGTGTGCCGGCGGGCTCGTCGCTCTTCCCGGCGCGCTCCGGGCCGACTCGATCATTCGCCGTCCCGCCTGCATCGGCCCCTGCCCCGCGACACGGATGCTGACAATGAGTGCGCCTCTTGCTATGATGTACGTACGGCATGCGGTCGACGCGGCGACGCGCGAAGAAAGGGCGGCGAGATGACGACGGAGCAGAAGCAGCGGGGCGGTTTGACGCGGCGCGAGGCGATGGCGCGAGCGCTCAAGGCCGGGGCCTATGCCGCCCCCGTCGTCCTCTCGGCAAGCGCGCTGGTTAGCCATGTCGGCGCCTCCCCGCCGCCCGGCCCGGTCATCGCCTGCGGCGCCGCCGGCCTCACCTTCGTACAAGACTTCCTGCTGCTCGGTGTCTTCCCCGGCGCCGCCTTTGATGTCTTTGCCAAGCCGAACACCGCCGCCGCTCCCTTCCTACTCGGTACTTTCAATGCCGACGCCGAGGGTGTACTCCCCGGCGCTATCTCCCTCCCCGTGGCCGGTGGCCCGGCGATCCCTTTCGGCACGACCAGCGTCACCGTCTCGGTCAATGTCGCCGGCACTGGCACGACGGCAGCAACGTTTGTCAGCCCGATCGCCGGTAGCCTTGCCTGCACGACGGCCGGGGCGATGCTGCCGGTGTCGACGCTGACGCCGCGCTTGCTGGCGAAGATCGTCCAGGAGCAGACGGGCTGCCCTGGGGGAGTGGCGGGACATGGAGAGAACTCGTCGACGCCAACATCGTTAATCTGGCCCCGAACGCCGCCTACGATGTCTTCATCCGACCGAACAACGGCACGGTGGGCGGCTTCGTGCCGGCGGGGACGCTGACGACGAACGCGCAGGGGAACGCGGGGGCGATCCTGCCGGTGACGGTGGCGACGACGGGGGCCGCACCGACGGGGGTGACGGTGAATGTGGTACCGTCCGGGATGTCGCCGACGGCGGCGGGGGCGCTGACCTTCGCGGCGGGGCCGACGGGGGACCCGACAACGTCAACACTGTTTACGGTCTCGTGCGCGGGGGCGATTACGGCGCTGAACGTGAACAAGCCCCTCCTCATCGGCGTCCGCTAGACGGATCGTACGCCGCTCGCGCCGGGTGAATGGGCGAGCGGCGTACAGAACTGCCGTGGCGCAGATGTCAGCCCGCACGAAAATCGGCGGGTTGGCATTCGCGCCACGGCTTTTCCTTGCCTACTCACCAATCCTCGCGCCAGTCGGGGACGTCGATCTCTGGCGTCTCGGCGTCCGCGCTGCCGGCGACGAGCGCGGCGATGATGCCGGCGACGAAACAGGCGGTGACGATGATGCCGAACGCGACATTGACGACATGGGCAACATCGAGAATCATGCGGCCCCGCCCCCTGATACGTGCGTAGGCATCCGGCCGCCCGGCATGCACCGTCTACGGGACATAGATCACCGTGAGGCTCGTCCCGTCCGCCGACATGCCGGGCTGCGCGACCACCTTCCCGCCCTGCTTCAGCGCCAGCGGCTCCGGGTGCAAGTCCGCTGCGGTTCGGAGGACGCCACCGACCGTCGCGGTCGCCTCGGTGAACGTCACGGTGCCGAAGTTCGCCAACGCCGGATCGCTCACGTCGTAGATCTCAGGGACCTCCTCGATCCATTCCGCCGAGCATGTACACGACGGGTAGGTTACCGTGAGCGAGAGATGCTGACCGGTCGTCCGGTTCTCCAGCACGATGCTCCAATTGTTCCCGCCGGTGTTGGCAATTGTGACGCTGAAGAGATCGCCGGGGCGGGCGGGGAGACGGCGTGGCGAGACACCGAGCGTATCGTCGGGCAGCGTCTCGACCCAAGCGTAGGAGGTCGGCACACCGTTCTCGATATCCTGCTCCGTACCCGCCTGAATCAGGTCCGCCGTATCTCGTCCGCCGATCCCTACCCAGGTGGCGGCGTAGCCCGTCGCGGGGGGTGCGACCGCCGCCGGGACGATCCACGCGGCGTGGATCGTCGTGATCGCTTTCCCGTTGACCCCATAGCCGGACCAGTTCAGCGTCGGCGTCGCCGTGACGACGGCGGGCGACGGGCTCACGGCGGGCGGGGCCGCGCCCGATGGCCCATACCGCCACTGGTAATAGTGGCTGCCGACATTGCCCATCTCCACCTGGAAGGCGGGGGGGTTCGTCGCGGTGTAGGTCAGCACCCGCCGCTCGAAGACCTGCACCATCACCTGCCGTTGCGCGCCGCCAATCTTCACGGTTGCGAAGAAGGGCTCGGCGAGGGCGTAGCCGATCGTCTGAAGCCCCGCCCGGGTGCGATACTCCGCGAGCGCCTTCGGCACATTGTGTTTGGTCGCAGTGTCGTAGACGGTGAAGGTCGTGGCACTGTCCGCGCTCGCCGTGCTGACGGATATGTCGCCAACAGCCGAGACGACCGCCTGGGTGGCGGCGCCGGTCCGCGCGGGGGCGGCATCGAAGAGTGCCTTCGCTTTGCTATTGAGCGCCGCGTATGTGGGGCCGGGATTGTCCGGGTCACCGGCAATCGGGAGAGCAGGCGGCGGGCGGTTTTCGAAGGCATTATCCCCGATTTGCATCCGCCCCGTGACCATCTCCGTCGCGAGCAACCCATTCGTGACCGCAGTCCCGCGCAGTTCCATCCGCCCCTTATCGAAGTATTGCACGAGGCGCTGGCCGCCCGGCGCTTCCGTGTATGACTCCTGCCGCCCGTCGTGCGCGGTGGCGAGTGGGCCCCAGAAATTGGCGGTGATCGCTTCGCCCTGCTGCCACTGCTGCTGGAAGGCGGGGGACGCGAATGCCGAGGCGGCCCCTGCGGGCGCGCCGGAGAAGAGTGACAAGAAAATGGCGCAACTGCCGGCAAGTGCAACGATTCTTCGCATACCTGACCCCTCGTTATGCCGTGATCGACCCAGGGCAGCCGGTCGGCGTTCTCCGCAGAACCGGCCGCGCACTCCCGCGCACGTAGTGTGCCGCACCGGAGACACCCTATCACGCCGCGCGCGGAACGCAAAGATTAATCCGATCCCCACCTGCCGACCGTATCAAAAGTGATCGTTTAGACGTTATCACAAATGTGGATTGTCGTGCTTATTTTCGAGCGAGGCGCACGCAAATGCGACAAAGTGCGGTTTGGGGCGGGGTGGTCGCGCTCCCGTTGGCGACGCTGGTTGTCCTGCTCGGCGGATTTTTGCCCGACCCGACTTGGGACGGGCCGCGCTTCCATTTTATCGTCGTCTCGCTCACCGCCCTGCTCGCCCTCGGCATGGCCCTGCTCATGGTGCGCGCGGCGACGCAGTTGCGCGACGTGCGCGTCTTCTTCCTCTCGCTCACCTACCTGAGCATCGCGGGGATCTTCCTCGTCCACGCGCTGACGACGCCGGGGGCGCTCGTCGGCAATAATCCGTGGGTCGGCTTCTCGGCGTGGGCGAGCCTCGCCGCCGGTGCATTCTTCTTCGCGCTGACCACCCTGCCCTGGGGCACCGCGCAGCAACGCGCCATCATCGACCGGCAGCATCTCCTTCTCGGTGCGTTCCTCCTCTTGCTCGTCGCCTACGGGGCGATCGCCGTCACGGACGCCCTGCGCAGCGGGACGCCGACCCTCGATCACGGCGCGCATCCGGCGGACGCATATGGCTATGGCGGGGCGGCGACCGTCGCCGGAAATGCGATCAGCCGCTTCGGCCCGCTCGCCAATCCCGTCGTCGGCAAAATCGCGGCCTTGCTCACTCTGACTCTCCTCGCATTGGTGATCGTCCGCTATCGCGCGATGTACTGCCGGGCGGCGTCGCCGCTGATCGCCGCCCTGCTCGTCAGCGCGATTTTCCTGGCCCAGGCGCAGGTTTCGATGGCCCTCACGACGGTCTGGCACGCCAGCTGGTGGGAATACCATCTGCTGATGCTCGCCGCGTTCGGCACGACGATCTTCGGCCTCGTGCAGGAGTATGCCGACACCGGGAGCGTGCATGGCGTCATCGAGGGATTGCTGCTCCGCGACACGATCACCCAGGTACAGCGCGGCTACACCGATGTAATCGTTGCCCTCGTGGAGGCTGTGGAAGCGAAGGACCCCTACACGCGCGGCCACACGCAGCGGGTCGCGGAGATCGCCCTCTCGATCGGGCGGGAGTTGCGCCTTTCCTCCGAGCAATTGCGCGTCCTTAACCGGGCGGCGCTCCTGCACGACATCGGCAAGATCGGCGTGCCGGACGCGATCCTCAACAAGCCGGGCAGATTGACCGACGACGAGTTCGCGGTCATCAAGGAACATCCCGGACGCGGCCACGCAATGATCGCCAATATCCGCTCGCTGCACGCGGAACTGGGCGGCATCCGCTCCCACCACGAACGGCTCGACGGCTCCGGTTATCCCGACGGACTGACCGGCGATGCCATCCCGCTGATCGCTCGGATCATCGCGGTCGGCGATGTCTTCGACGCCCTCACCTCGCCCCGTCCCTATCGCGGCCCGTGGTCCCGCGAGCAGGCGCTGGCGTTGCTCGACGCGGGGGCGGGCACGCAGTTCGATCCGAACGCTGTCGCGGCGCTCCACCAATCGCTCCGCGCCTCCCCGGCAGTCGCGTGGGCGGCGGAGAAGAGCGACCGGCTCGTCTCCGCCCATTGAGCGCCTTCGATCACGGCGACCTGTGGCTCGACATCGATGCATTCTTCCTCCGACCGGCTGCCCTGCGGCCCTTCGTCGTGGCACTGGCGAGGCGGCTTTCCGCGCACGCGATCGACGCGGTATGCGGCCCGCTGACTGGCGGCGCGTTCGTGGCGCAGATGATTGCCGCCGAACTCGATCTCGCCTGTTTCCATGCGGAACGCACCCTGCGAGCGCGGGGAGCCACCTCCCCGTCGGTGGAGTATCGCATCCCGCACGCGCTGCGCACCGCAGCCCGTGGGACGAATGTCGCCATTGTGGACGATGCCATCAACGCGGGATCGGCGCTGCATGGCACCGCGGCAGACCTCCAGCGATGCGGCGCGAATATCGCCGCCGTCGGCGCGCTGCTCGTCCTCGCGCCTGCGGCGTCGCGCTTCGCCGCCGACCGCGCCATCCCCCTGGAGCAGATCGCCGCCCTGCCAAACGCGCTATGGTCGCCCGCAGAATGCCCCCTCTACGCCGCGCAAATACCGCTGGACGATGAGCGCGCACCGCGCTGATCGTCTCGCGCGGATGCGCTATAGTAACGGCGCGGAGGGTGGATTGATCGAGCAGTGGGGGAGCGCAGCGATGGCAACGCGGATGAGTCCGAGTCAGGCAGTGGTGGCGAGCCTGAAGGCGCAGGGCATAGATACGGTCTTCGGGCTGGACGGCGACCATGTCATCTACCTGTTTGATGCGCTGGCGGACGCGCCGGAGATCCGGCCAATCACCGTCAAGCACGAGAACAACGCCGCCATCGCCGCCGAGGTATATGGCCGTCTGAGTGGGCGACCGGGCGTGGTAATCGTCACGGCGGGGCCGGGCGCGACGCACTCCCTCTCCGGCGTGGCGGGGGCGTACGCGGCGGGCGCGCCGCTCGTCCACATCTCCGGCGGGGTGCCGACGGATTCCTACAAAGAGGCGTTCCACGGCGTGGACACGGTGGATTTCTTGCAGCACGCCTTCACGCCCGTCACCAAGTGGTCCGTTCGGGTTGAGAACGCGGAGGAGATCCCCGCCGTGCTCAACCGCGCCTTCGCGCTCGCCACGGCGGGGCGACCGGGGCCGGTGCATGTGGAAATCCCGCTCAGCACCTTGCAGAGCGACGCCTTCGACGTGTCGGTGGGCGCGTTCGCACCGGCGCCGGACGAGCGCGCAACCGCCTCCGGGATCGACGCGGCGATCGCGCGTGTGGACGCGGCACAGAAGGTCGCGATCGTCGTCGGCAAGGGCGCGTGGTGGCCCGCCGTCAGCGGGCAGGTCGTGCGCCTCGCGGAGCGGGTCGGCGCGCCGGTCGCGCACAGTTGGGACGGCCACGCGGCGATGCCGACCGTCCACCCTCTCTCGATTGGCGTCTACCGGGGCGCGGGCGGCAGCCACCCGGCGGCGTATCAGGAGGTCGCGGACGCCGATCTCGTCCTGGGCATCGGCGTCCGCCCCGGCACGGAAACCGCCGCGCAACTGGCCGAACAAGTCGGCGATCGGTTGATCCTCCTCGACGCCGTCGACGAGCCGGACGCGACCCTCGCGGTCGCCGCACCGTCCGTCGCCGCGCTGGCCGAAGCGGTCGGCGCATTGGCGGAAGAATGCCGCCCTCACCCGGAAGACGCGGCGACGCTCGCGCGCTGCGCGCGGGCACGCGCCCTCCAGCAGCGCGGCATCGACATCGAACTGGACGGCTACCGGGATCGCCGTCCGTGGCACATCGGCGCCGCCCTCGATGCGCTGGCGCGGCGCATGACGCCGGACATCCTCGTCGTCAGCGACGTGAGCCAGGTGAAACTGTGGACGCCGTTGCAGATACCCGCCTCCAATCCCGAGTCGCATCTCCAGCCGGGCTCGTGGGGCGCGATGGGCTACTGCGTGCCGGGGGTGCTGGCGGCGGGGCTCGCCCGACCGAACAAGAAGGTCGTCGGCGTGACGGGCGACGCCTCGTTCCAGATGGCGTGCAGCGACTTCGGCACGATCTGCAATCTCGGCCTGCCCGTCGTGATCGCCGTCCACGCGGACGGGCAAATCGGCATGATCCATCACGCGCTGCGGACGACCTTCGGGCGGCCCTACGCGACGGAGATCGGCCACGTGGACTTCGTGAAGTACGCCGAGGCGTTCGGGGCGCGTGGCATCCGCGTGACGGAGCCGTCCGAGATCGGCGCGGCGTGGGATGAGGCGCTCGCCGCTGACGGCCCGGTCCTCCTCGAACTGCGCGCCGGGCACGATTTCCCCTTCCCGTGGCCGGTCAGCCGACTGGTAGAACTAGCGGGATAAGGGGCGGAAGTCTCACCCCTACCCCCTCTCCATCGCTGTACGAAACCGAAGCGTACCGCGATCTGCCTGCGATGGAGAGCACCCGCCTGGCACGGGCCAACAAGGAGATCGGGCGCACCCTCTCCATCTCCGAGCGCACCGCCCGCTTCCACGTCAGCGCGATTTTTACGAAGCTCGGCGCCGCGAGCCGGACCCAGGCGGTCGCCATCGTCACCCGGCGTCGCCTCCTCTGAAGCGGAGATCATCCCGCACCAGTTCGGCTCTTGGATTATCGTCGCCTGCCCACGCAGGCGGGGCAACTCCGCACCGGGCCTTCTGCGGTATAGTACATGCCACGGCAACGGATCGGCGCCAGACGATGACTGCGAACGGGCGCGTGCCCCGTTCTGCGTGGTCGCCGATACCGGGAGTACCTGGTACTACCTGCATCCGCAGGGGGTGGGCGTACCACTGGGAGGGATGAGCACATGCGCGAGAACTGGCTACGTACCTTGCTTAATGAAGGCAAGCCGACGTTTGGGACACGGGTGCAGAGCTCGTGGCCGACGCTGATCGAGGCGATTGGCCGGAGCGGCCAGTTCGACTACGTCGAATTCCTGGCCGAATATGGCCCGTACGACCTGCACGACCTCGACCACATGGGCCGGGCCATCGAACTCTCCCCCAACTTCTCCGGCATGATCAAGATGGAGCAGTCGGCCCAATGGCATCTGGCGGTGCGAGCGATGTCCGCCGGTATCCAGAACCTGCTCTTCACCGACGTGCGCACGGCGGCGGATGCGGAGGCGATCGTCCGGTTGGTCCGGCCGGAGGGGCCGGGCAACGACTACACGCACGGGATGGCCGGCGGGCGCATCCGGGTCGAGAGCGCTGCGGACTACGTCCAGTACTACAACGATGCCGTGATCGCGATCATGGTCGAGAAGCGCGGCGCTTTGGAGAATCTGGAGGCGATCCTGAAGGTGCCCGGCATCGACATGGTCCAGTTCGGGCCGGCCGACTACGGCTTGAGCATCGGCAAGCCCAACCGCGATTACGCCAGCGGCCTGCACCCCGAGGTGCGGGAGGCGCGCGAGCAGACGATCAAGACCTGTCTCAAGATGGGCGTGCGGCCGCGCGCCGAGATCAACGGCGCGGCGGAAGCCGAATACTACCTGAATCTCGGGGTGAAAGACTTCAACCTCTCCAGCGACATCGCCATCCTGCGCCAGTTCTACGGCAAAGAGGGTGCCGCCCTGCGGGAGGTCGTGGCCCAGACGAGATAGGGGCAAGGAGGAATGCGGGAGCACGCTCACCGTTGACCGGCTCCCCGAATTCTGGTCCACCGTGATACGTTAGGACTAACGTAATGCGAGGAGGGGCAGAATGCGCACGAGCCAGATCACCGAGCAGCAGGTCGTCGCCGCATTGCGGCAAGTAGAGGGTGGTACCCCGGTCGGCGAAGTCTGCCGGAAGCTGAGCGTCAGCGAGCAGACGTTCTATCGCTGGAAGCGGAAATATGCCGGGATCGGCGTCGCCGAGCTGCGGCGACCGCGCCAGGTGGAGGACGAGAATCGGCGCCTCAAGCAGCTCGTCGCCCGGGTACCCGCGCAGCGGGTGGCATGACCCTTGATCGGCAGATGCTGCGGGAGGCGCTCCGAAAAAACCGGTGACGCCGGCCCGGCGGCGTACCGTGGTGCGGTTCTTCCGGGTCGGCTTCAAGGTCAGTGAGCGGCGGGCGTGTCGGGTGGCGGGCATGCACCGCACGACGATGCGCTATCGCAGCCAGGCGCGCGATCAATCGCCGCTGCGGCAACGGATCCGCTCGAATTCTCCCGGCCCGGCAAGCCGACCGACAATGCCTTCGTGGAATCGTTCAACGGACACTTCCGCGAGGAGTGCCTGGATCAGCACTGGTTCGTGTCGCTGGGAGAGGCGCGGCAGATCATCGAAGCGTGGCGGATCGATACAACCCGGAGCGGCCGCACCGGGCGCTGGGACAGCGGACACCGACGGCCATGGTGGAAGAATTGCTAGTAACCGCTAGCGTCTGAGTTGGACCAGTTTCGGGGCTCCGGTCAAAGAGATGGCGGACTAACCAATCAGGTGGACCAGTCTCGGGTTCAGGTCAATATGCCGGGTCGGCGCCACGCTATGGTGGCCCGGAAAGGTGCGCACATGGCCGGCGCGACGGCGACGCAACATGGTTCAACGATTGAGGGACGCGACGGCGTGCCGCTCGTCACTATCGTGATCGTCGTATACAACGCGCTACCGTACTTGCCCGCACTTATCGCCGCGCTCGCACGCCAGACCTATCCGCGCATCGAGACCGTCGTCGTCGACAACGCCTCCACCGATGGATCGGCGGACTTTATCGTGCGGGAGATGCCGGATGCGACGTTGATCCGCCTCCCAACGAACGGGGGCTACGCCGCCGGCAATAACGCCGCGCTACCGCACTGCCACGGCGACTATCTCGCGCTCCTCAACCCCGACACCGAGCCGGAGCCGGAATGGCTCGCGGCGCTCGTCGCCCCAATGGAGGCCGATGCGTCCACCGGGCTCGCCACCTCGAAGATTGTCCTGACACACGACCGCGCGAGGATCAATACCTGCGGCAATACGGTCCACATCGCCGGGTTCGCCACCTGCCGGGGGCTCGACGCACCGGCCGCAGACTACACCGAGGCGGAGGAGATCGTCGCCGTCTCGGGCGCGGCATTCATCATCCGGCGCGCGCTGATGGAGCGACTCGGCGGCTTCGATGCATCCTTTTTCATGTATGTGGAGGATACGGACCTCTCGTGGCGGGCACTCCTTCTCGGGGCACGCTGCCGCTTCGTCCCGGCATCGGTAGTCGCCCATCGGTACGCGCTGACGCTGGGCGCGGAGAAGACGTTTCATTTGGAGCGGAACCGTATGCAGATGCTCCTGAAATGCTATCGGGCGAGGACGCTGCTCCTGCTCGCTCCCGCCCTCGCCCTCGGTGAACTCGCCGCCTGGGTGTACGCGGCGCTGCAAGGCCCCGATTACCTCCGGGCAAAAGCAGCCTCCGCGAGATGGATCGTCCGGCACCGACGTGAGATTCTTGAGCGGCGGCGGTACGTGCAGATGACTCGCACGGTGAGCGACCGGGCGCTCCTTATTCTCGCGACACCACGGCTGCCTATCGCGCTCATCCACTCCGGTGTATTCGCGAATGCCGTCGTTTCTTGCACGAGCATCCCTTTCGCAATCTCCCGTCGCGCCGTTCTCGCGCTTGAGCGGTCATAGGGGCGCGTAGGAGGATTTCCCGGGATGCGCTCTGTCCTTTTATGCTATCATCCACCCGGTGACGCGAATGACATTCCTGCGGTGAAGCGGAGTCTCGTGAAAAGACATAATCAGCGATCATGAAGCTATTGCCGACAATCCTCCTGGATTGCTCCCTCATTCTCATTGGTATCATCCCGCTCGTCTTCCTCCTCGCCGCCCTTATCCGTTGTAGGCGTCGGGTGGCCGTTCTCCCTGTCGCCGCTTCCCTTGCCGCTATCGCCTTTCTCGGCCTGATCATCGTCCAGCCCGCGTTGCGGGCAGACTATTCACCCGGTCGAGACAATCCGACCACCAATCTGACCCTGACGCACGGTGCGTATCCACCGGAAAGCGACGCTGCGGGTGATCGATTCGTCTGGACTCAGGATCACATCACCTTCCTGATCGACGCCCTCGTCCACGGGCCGATCACCATCACCTTCCAGATGCGGAGCGCGGCGGTCGCGGGCGGCCCGGACGCACCGGTTGAAGTGGAGATCGATGGGGTCGCAGCCGGGCAATTGCGACCCGATCCTGCCAACCCTACCTTCCAGCCGATCACGCTCCGGCTCACCCCCTACGACTGGGGCGGGCATCAGATGGAAATCAAACTCGTTCCGAAGACATTTCGCCCCGGTAAAGGCGACAGCCGCGTCCTCGGGACGATGCTGAAGAGTGTTTCCGTCGACATGCGCGCGGCGTGGCCGAGTGCCGGCGTGCGGCGCTTGCTCATCGGTATGTTGGCGATATGTGCGGCTGTTGCGGTCGCCGGCGCTTGGATCGGACGCCGGCGTGGCCTGGCCCTGGGCCGCTACGCGGCATTCGGCGCGTGCATCGTCGGTGGGTCATGCGCGCTCGCCATCACCCTGCTCGTCATGCGCGCCGGCGTGGTGACGCCGCGGGTCTATGAGGTATGGATTATCGCGTCCGCATATCTCGGCGCGTTGTTCCTCGTCGCGGCGACGCTCATCCCGCTCGGGCCGGGCGAGGCGCGCAGCCTCGCCCGGCGTGGACTGACATGGTCCATGGCCCGCCCGATGATCGGGCGGCCATATGCGCGCGTGGTCGCGCTCGGGCGGTTTATCCACGAAGAATCGCCTGCGGGCGCGACGCGCCGGGCAATTCTGTGGGATCTGCGCGTGGTCTTTATCGTCGCGCTTGGCATCCGGCTCATCTGGGCGGTGCTCGTCCCTCCCTGGATGGGGATTGATGAGACGGAGCATTTTGCCTATACGAACCATATCGTCGAGCAACATCGACTCCCAGGCGTGCCCGTTGTACCACAGTACGGTGGATACTCAGTTGAGCTAACATCGAGCCTCAGCAATACACTCTTCTATCCGGCAATCGTGGCCGACCTCGACTTGCTCGGTTTGGCTGCCCGCCCGCTGCCCGCCTCGTATGATTTCGCGACCGCCCGATCATATACCGCCACGGGTGAAGACCGCTTCGACTCCGGCATTGCGCGGGCCGCCCCCTACCCGCCGCTCTACTATCTCATTACAGCGCTGCCTGATGCCCTCTTCCACGATCAGTCGATCGTCTCCCGACTCTTCGCTATGCGCGCGATAACGGCCCTGATCGGTGCATTGAGCTGCGTCTTCGCCTATCTTTTCGCCTATGAACTGCGTCGCACGAGGCTCTGGGGCTGGTCACTGGGCCTTTGCATCGCCTTCATGCCAACCTATGCGCACCTCACAGCCTCGGTCAACAATGATGCCGCTGTCGATGCATCCGCAATCGTCCTGATATGGCTAATCGTGCGCTTCTACCGCCGCGCGGTCCTTTCCGCGCCTATCGCGTTCGCACTCGGCGCGCTATCGGGCCTCAGCCTGCTCTCAAAGCCGAACGCGGTGCCGATCCTGGCAGTCGCGGGGGTGATCGTTCTGATACGTGCCTTTCCGCTCCATCGCCATGCGCCCCATATCTCCTCCGATCGCCTCCGTGTCATCGCGCTGTACGTAGCGGGCGGGACATTGACCTATGGGCCGTGGCTACTCTTCCGCCTCTCCCACTATGGCGATATCGGCGTAGGTACCGGCACCGTCGTCCACCTCGCGCGCGTCCTCCAAGCGCCATTCTCAGCGACGCATGTCTCCGCAAGTGGCATGGCGGTGTTGCCGATTGCGCCGACCCCTTTTGGAGTTTTGCGCTATTCGCTCGGGGCGTATCTCCATTTTCTGCACTCGCTCGGTGGGCAATATTTCGACCTGCTGCTGATCAAAGGTTTCTGGGGTATTTTCGGCTGGGGAGGAGCGCTCCTGCCCGACAAGGCGCTCACCGCCATCAAAGTCTTTTACGCGGTCGGTATCATCGGCCTGATCGCCCAGTTCATCGCACGGCGGTCGCAACGGCGGGCATTCCTCGCCCTTGTCGGCGTTGTCCTGCTACAAATAGCCTTCATCTTCGTCGGTGTGGATTATTACCAGAGCTTCGCGCGCACGGGCGCGCCGCTCGGTATCCAGGGGCGTTATTTCATGCCGATGCTTGCCCCACTCCTCTACCTCCTCCTCTCCGGCTGGGATCATCTGGCGGGCAGCCACCCTATCGCGTTGCGCATCGCGCCGATTGCCATGCTCCTGCTGGACATTGCCGCCTTCGCGGATGTCCTCACCGTCCACTATGGAATCACCGGATGAACGCACGACGCGGCCAGGTCATTGCCCGCATTGCCATCGCAGCCATCATCCTCGGCGGAATCGCGTTGCTGCCTGTCACGTTGCCGACCCCGGAGACAAATGTCCCCGCCACATCGAGCCCGCAAACGGTGGGGTTACTCTACGATGGGGCGACTGAGACCCAACAGTTCTCTGCTGAAGGCAGCGATATCCATACAGCCTCGATCTTCTTTTCGACCTCCCAACGTCAGAATCGGGGCACGGCACTCGTGACGGTCGCTGCCCTGAACGGCGATCAATGGACGACGCTCGGTACAAAGACGGTCGACGAAATGACCCTGCAAGACAACCGCTTTTACACGTTCGTGTTCTCGCCACCGCTCCCCGTCGCGCCGCACCAACCCGTGCGCATCAGCGTACAGGCGAACGGCGACCGCGGGAATGCGATCACATGGGTGACGAACACAAATTGGCGCCCGGCGGGATATACGCTGCTCTATAATGGTCAGGAACAGCCGGGGACGGCACGGATTCATGTGCAATATGCTGGTCGCCCGGGCCGCGTCGGGGCGATGATCCTGCCTTTGTGGCGCCGCTCCACCATTTTCCTCACACCCCTCTGGCAGGTCGTCCTGATCGTTGCGATCGCGATCACGGTAGGGGGCCTCTCCCTCTTCTCGCGCTCCCTCGACGATTGAGCGGCGCGATTGACAGATGACGGGCGCGAAGTATACTCGCGGCGATTGGCAATGAGCCGGCGGGTGAGGACGGAACGATGACCGAACAGAAGACGAGCGCGACGCCCATTATCGAAGTGACCAACGTTTCACGGCGATTCGTGCTGCATTACGAGCGGCCTAAGACCTTCCACGAGTTGTTCGTGCGCACGCTGGAGCGGGAGAAGGGCGAGCGGGAAGATTTCTGGGCGCTTAGGGATGTCAACCTGACCGTCTACCCCGGCGACTCGGTCGGCATCATCGGGCGCAACGGCTCGGGCAAGAGCACGCTGCTCAAGTTGATCGCCGGGCTCATGCAGCCGAGCGACGGCACCGTCGCGGTCTATGGCTCGATCGCCGCCCTGCTGGAAGTCGGCGCCGGCTTTCACCCCGACCTCTCCGGCCGCGAGAATATCTATCTGAATGGCGCGTTTCTCGGCCTCTCCAAGAAACGGCTGGCAAGCATCGTGCCGGAAATCATCGCCTTCAGCGAGCTCGAGCACTTCATCGACGTGCCGGTCAAGCATTACTCCTCCGGTATGTACATGCGCCTCGGCTTTTCCATCGCCATCCATGTCGATCCGGATATTTTGATTACGGATGAGGTCTTCGCCGTTGGCGACGATGCCTTCCGCGCCAAGTGCGAGGGCGTCATCGCCGACTTCCGCAAGCGTGGGAAGACGATGCTCTTCGTCTCCCACGCCCTCGCGCAAGTCCTCGCCTTATGCGACCGGGCCATCTGGCTGGATCAAGGCAAGGTGCGCGCGGCGGGTAGCAGCGATCACGTTGCCCGCCAGTACCGGCAATCCACCGCCGACCAACTCAGCAGCGACGATACGGAGCCCGCTTTATCGGAACTTGTTGTCTCACAAACCTGATCGGTGCCGACCTCACCCGACTCCGCTCGCGGCGAACACGGCCGCCCAATCATGGGGACGTCATCGTGCCCGCCCTTCCGCCCGCAAGGAGAGTGCGATGACCACCCCGCCGCGCGTCCTCGTCGTTACCTACGACGTGATCGGCCCGACGATGGCGGGGCCGGGCATCCGCGCGTGGGAGTTCGCCCGCGTCCTCGGCCGGTTGTTCCCGACGACGCTCGCCGCACCGCCCCCGATCCCCGTTGATGTCGAGGATTTCGCGATGGCGGAACTGCCGCTCGAACAGATCGAGCAGGCCGCGCTGCGGGCGTTGATCCGCGAGCACGACATCATCATCGCCCAGACATTGCCGTTCCATCTCCTGCCGGACGACATCTTGAAGGACAAATATTTCATCGCCGACCTCTACTGCCCGTGGCTGATCGAGAACCTGGAGCATTACCGGCTGGAAGATCACCGCGATCCGTCATGGATGGGTCGGGATCTCGAAGCGATGAGCAGCCTCTTCACGAACGGCGATTTCTTCGTCTGCGCCGGGGACGCACAGCGGGCGTACTGGCTCGGCGCGCTCTCGATCTTCGGGAGGCTCACGGAAGCGGTCTACGCGCGGGAGCGGGACGGCAAGGCCCTCATCGATATCGTCCCGTTCGGGCTGTCCGCAGCGTCGCCGTACAAGACGGCGAGCGTGCTCAAGGGTGTCGTGCCCGGTATCGGGCCGGGCGATTTCGTGGCGCTCTGGGGCGGCGGTATCTGGAACTGGCTCGATCCGCTCACGCTCATCCGCGCGACGGCGCGCCTGCGCGATCGCGGCTACCCGATCCGCTCCTTCTTCCTCGGCACACAGCGCCCGTCCGTCACCGAGGTGGCGACGATCCGCCCGATGATGGTCGATAGGGCCCGGCAATTGAGCGATGAACTCGGCCTCACCGGGTCGCACGTCTTCTTCAAGGATGGCTGGGTGCCGTACGGCGATCGGGTGAATTACCTGCTCGAAGCGGATGTCGGCATCAGCCTCCATCAACCGACGCTCGAAACCCGTTTCGCCTTCCGCACGCGCGTCCTCGACTACCTCTGGGCCGGCCTCGTGCCCGTCGTCAATGACGGCGACACGATCGCCGATCTTGTCCGCGGCAACGGCGTTGGCTGTGTCGTGCCGATCGGCGACGACACTGCGCTGGCGGAGACGATCGCCGCGCTGATCGACGTTCCCGCCGAACGGGAGACGCTCTCCGCGCGCTGCCGTGACCTCGCACGGTCACATACTTGGGAGGTGGCTGCGCAGCCGATCATCGACTTCTGCCGGGCGCCGTGGAAGGGTCAGCAGGGCGACCGCATGGCAGGAGCGGCAATTTACGACGAGATGAAGAAGATGCGCGCAACCATTGATGAGACCAGCCATTATGCGGAGCGGTTGGAGCGGGAGATCGCCAATCGGGACGACCATATCGCGCGTACCGGTGCCTACGTCGCGCACCTCGAACATCGCGTCGGCTCGCTGTCGCTGCGAGGGTTCGTCGCGGCGCGTGTACGCACCACTCCCCTGCGACACCTCGCTAATCGCGTGCGCCGAAAGTAGCGCCGTTCGGATCGCTATTCGGCGAGGAGATCGTCCTCGATGGGCGCGGGGACCTGGACCATTCGGCCCATGCTGGTAAGGCAACGATAGAGGCCGTCCTGCCACGGCGGGAGGACGATGCCAAGGTGCGCCGCCGCCCGGTTGACGAGGACGCCATTGGCGGGCGGCGTGCAGGGCCGGGGGAACTCGGCTGCCGGGATCGGGGTAACCTCCGGCTGCACACCGGCGATGCGGAAGATGGCGCGTGCCCACTGGAACCATGACGCCTTGCCCGTATTCGTGAGGTGGTAGACACCGGGCAGCGGCCGGCGGGCGAGCGCGAGGAGTCCGTGGGCGAGATCTGCGGCGTAGGTCGGCTGTCCCCATTGATCCGCCACGACGCGGAGGGGCGTGCCGCGCTCGGCGAGGGCGAGCATCGTGCGCACGAAGTTCCGCCCCTCCTCGGCATAGACCATCGCCGTCCGCACGATCAGCAGGCGTACGCCGGTTCGTTGCGCGGCGATCTCGCCCGCCCATTTGCTACGCGCGTAGACAGATAGGGGATTCGGCGCATCGAACTCGTCGTATGGGGCCTCGCGCGCCCCGTCGAAGACGTAATTGGTGCCGATCGCGATGAGCGGGCAGCCAATCGCCGCCGCCGCCGCCGCGACGTATCCCGTGCCGAATGCATTGACGGCGTAGGCCCGCTCGCTCTCCGCCTCACAGGCATCCGTGTCGGTGAAGGCGGCCGCGTGGATGATGCAGTCGGGCGCAAGCGGGACGAGCGCCGCGTGGACCGCGCCCACATCCGACACATCGAGCGCCGCCGACGTAAGCGGAATGATGTCGATCCCGCCCGCCGCTTCCGCCGCGCGCTGCACCGCCCGCCCGACCTGCCCGTTCGCGCCCGTCACCGCAATTCGCATACAGTCTCCTGATCCATAGACTCCATTATCACATGTGGAGCAGTCTGCCGACGAGGCGCTTGAGTGGGGTGCGGTCGCGGACTCGTCGGGCGTCCTCCTCGAGCGCATGAATCCATTCCGCTTGCCGTGCGAACGCCTCGGTGGAGCGGTCATAGAGCTCGCGCAGCCGCTCGAATTCCTCGCGATATGCCGTCGCATCGTCGATCACACGGTCCAGTTCACGACGCATGTCGGCGCCCGTCGCGTAATGCCGCTTCAAGCGCACCGGCATCTGCGCCGCGACAATGGTCTCGCGCGCGAGCGGATCGTCGGCCAGCCAGTCCCCCCAGCGCTCCTGGAACCGCTCGTAGTTCGCGGCATCCGACCGATAGCGGCCATCGGAGGCGGACTCGAAATGGTAGATGACGCTCCCCGCCTCGTACCAGACGACGCCGCCCGCTTCGCGCATCCGGCAGCAGAAATCAAGGTCCTCGAAGCCGTTCATGTATCGCTTCGTCGAAGCCGCCCGAGGCGAGGAATCGCTCGCGCGCGACCATCAGGCACGCGCCGGTCACGGCGGGAACCGGGCGAGATGCCGCGCGCGGCCATCCGCCGCTTCGCCGTAGAAGAGATGGATCGGCTCGTGCCGCGCATTGAAGCCGAGCCCGGCATGCTGAACGGTGTCGTCTGGGAAGAGGAGCCGACGCACCGACGACCGCGGGCGCGGCGGCGCCCGTGATCGCCGTGGCGAGGGCGGCCAGCCAGCCGGGTTGCGGGACGGTGTCGTTGTTCAGGAAAATGAGATACTCGCCCCGCGCGGCGGCCGCCCCCTGATTGCAGGCATGCGCGAAGCCGAGATTCTCGCGCGATTGCTGACGGCACGGAACGGAGCGCCGAGCGTCGCGAGGAAGGCCGCCGTGCCATCCGTGCTGCCGTTATCGACGAGGATCACTTCGCTCTCGTCCCAACGATCCGCCACGGCAATCAGGGCGCGGGCGCAGATGGTGCGTAAAGAGGACACGGTTATAGAGCGGGATGATGATGCTGAACCGGGGCACGGACGATGGCTGCACGGGCACGCTTCTTTCCCTGATCGCCGCTCGCGTCGGCGCACTCGCGTGGTAGTACCGTCTGGCCGCATACCTGTCAAGCGGCGCGCTATGGTTGAGATGGAGAGCGAACGGCACTCTTTTACATTATCGCAACATCTTTCCCCGCTGATTCCTCGACAGGGTATCCTATCCTCTCGCCCGCGACACGAGGGCGACGCGGCTACGGCCTGTGACACTATCGGCGTCGAGCCTTCTTCCGGCCGCACACCGGAAGCTGCAAGCGCGACGGCGGCACGATGGGACGCGGCTAACGGGGCGGCACGGAATGTGTAGTGTGCGTTATTGAGTACAGCGCGGCGGATAGCGTCATCCGCTACGCGCTGAAGATGGAAATCGAGAATGCGCGATGACTGCATCCCTGCCCCGCCTCCTCATCGTCACGGATGAATCGGTCGGCCCCTTCATGGGGGAGGCTGGCGGCCCGCGCATGGGAACTTGCCGCGCTGCTCGGGCGCGCCTTCCCGACGACGCTCGCCGCTCCCTTGCCCACCCGCCCGATGCGCCCGGCTTCGCCCTCGCCGGCATCCCACCCGCGAGCGAGGGATATGCCGCCTGGCGGAGCTGATCCGCGCGCACGAGATCATCGTCGCGCAGGCGCTGCCGCTTCCCGCGCTGCCCGCCGAAGAGATGGCGGCGAAATATCTCGTCGTCGATCTCTGCCGCCCGTCGATCCTCGCGCATTTGGCGGCGCGTCAGGGCCGGGAATCGGCGGGGACGAGACTAGTGGGCTCGCGCACGATCTGATCGCGATCAATGGCCTGCTCGCGGCGGGAGACTTCTTCCTCTGCCCCGGCGAGCCGCAGCGCGCCTTCTGGCTCGGCGCGCTCGCGCACGCGGGGCGGTTGACGGAGACGGTCTACGCCCGCGCGGAGGATGGCCGGGCACTGATCGATGTCGTGCCGTTCGGCATCCCGACAATGCCGCCCCAGAAACGCGGCAAGGTGCTCAAAGGGGTGATACCGGGCATCGCGCCGAACGATTTCGTCGCCCTCTGGGCGGGGGGGACCGATCCGCTCGCCCTCGTCCACGCGACGGCCCGCCTGCGGGATGTCGAGTACCCGATTCGCACCGTCTTTCTGGAGACGCGTCATCGCGGTGCCCCACCGCTCGATGCGGTGCGGCAACGCGGCGACGAACTGGACCTGACGGGCACGCATCTCTTCTTCCCGGAGGGGGGCATCCCGTACGTCGAGCGCGCCGAGTACCTGCTCGAAGCGGACGCCAGTGTCAGCCTCCTGCTGCCGACGCTCGACGCGCGCTTCGGATGCCCGCGCGCATGTCCTCGACGCGCTCTGGGCGGGCATTGTGCCGGTCGTCAGCGACGGCGACGCGACCGCCGACCTCCTGCGCGCCTACGACGCGGGGCGCATCGTGCCGCCCGGTGACGACGCCGCGCTCGCCGTGACGCTCGCCAACATGATCGACAACCCCTACGAGCGCCGGTTGCTGGCGGCGCGCGGCCATGCGCTGGGCCAATCATTCACCTGGGATGCGGTCGCGCAGCCGCTGCTGGCCTTTTGTCGGCAGCCGATGAAGGGGGCGCGCGTGCCCGGCTTCATCGCCGCCGACTTGCAGCAGCGCGTCAACGAATTGGAGCGCACCCTCTACCAGACGAGCACCTACGCGGAGCGGCTGGAGCGCGAACTGGCCGAGCGGGGCGGCCCGAACCTCGCCGCCCCACCCGCCGAGCGCGGCATCGGCTCCCGCCTGCGCCGCACGATGACCGACATCTGGCACGGTCGCCCCGGCCCCGACGATGAGCCGCCGCCCGACGAGAGCAATCCCCGTGACGCGACGCGCCGAATTGACAGGTGAGCCGGCACCCCGTATACTCCGTCCTCGCGAGATGCGACGTGGCGCGTTCGTCTAGCGGCCTAGGACGCCACCCTCT
>CAWJZC010000012.1:0-3611 GCA_963847195.1 uncultured Chloroflexia bacterium
GGGAAGAAATCGTGTCAATCGGCGGCGGGCGGCGGCATTAACCTCGCCGGCCCCATCGCGCTCGCACTCGGCACGAACCCCAGTTCCGCCACGCTCGGCGGCACGACGATGGTCAACGCCGTCAGCGGTGTGGCAAGCTTCACGAACGTCTCCGTTAGCAAGGCGGGAACGGGGGATACACTGGTCGCTTCGAGCGGCGCTTTGACTCCGGCAACGAGCAATCCGCTCACTGCCGGCGCGACGATCCCGACAATCAATGCGATGGACATCGCTACGGGGACCGTCAATGGCGGCACAACGGTCGTGGAATTCGCACCCGTCGGTCCACGCGGTTAAGAACAGGGCACGCATGGAACCGCCCCTCCCCGCTATTTAGCGGGGAGGGGCGGTTCCGCAACCATCTTCTGGCATGCGGCGATGGCGCTACGTCAGCGCCGCTTTGACATTCGCAGGCGTGAACGGGATGGTGCGCAGACGACGGCCAGTGGCATCGAAGATGGCGTTCGCGATCGCGGCGGCCATCGGCAGGCTGGAGATTTCCCCGACACCGAGCGCCGGCTCATGCGGCTGGTTGATCAGGGCGATGTCCACCGTCGGCACTTCCGGGAAGGTGAGGATCGGATAGGAGCGCCAGTCCACACTCGTAACACGCGATTGGTCGAAGGTCACCTGCTCTTTCAGCGCGCGGCTCGTCGCCTGGATGACATTCCCCTCGATCTGATTCTTCACTCCGTCCGGGTTGATGATCAGACCGCAGTCGTGCGCCACGCTCACCCGTTTGACCTGCACCTGCCCGCTGCCCCGATCGACCGCGACCTCCGCCACCGCCGCGCAGTAGGCGAGGTTGTTCTCGTAGCGGATGAAGGCGACGCCGCGCCCGTTCGCCGCGCCCGTTGCCGCCCGCATCCGGCCCCGGCGAGGGGCGCGATTGCCACCCGGCGAGGTCCGCGACTTTCTGCACAACGGCGATGGCCCGCGCATCGTTGAGGTGGCGGAGGCGGAACGCGACGGGATCGCTCCCCGCCGCAGCCGCCAGTTCGTCCATGAACGATTCATTGGCGAAGGTATTCGCGATGCCGCCGAGGCTGCGCAATGCCGAGGGGCGCAAGGGTGACGTCGCGAGCCAGTGCGCGACGACGCGGTTATTCTTGAAGGTGTAGTTCGTCGGCGCGTTGCGGTCGCCGCCCGTCGTGCCGTTCTTCGCGGCGGGCGCGGGCGGCGCGATGAGTTGACCGGCGAGCAGGTTGCCGGCCATGCCGCCGGGGCGGGTGCTGTGCGTCGGTGTCCAGACGCCGTAGTCCCACGCGACCACATTGCCCTGCGCGTCCAGCCCGCCCTTGACCTCCATCACCATCGCCGGGCCTTTCGGCTCCCAGGCGTGCTCGTCCTGCCGCATCCACTGCACGCGCACCGGCTTGCCGACCGCTTTGGAGAGCAGCGCCGCGTCCGCCGCCGCGTCGTCGAAGCCATTGTGCCCGTAGCAGCCCGAGCCTTCCATATGAGACGACCTGCACGGCGTCGGCGGGCATGCCGAGCAGTTGGGCGAGCGCGCCGCGCAGCTGGATAGACGCCCTGCGTGCTCGACCAGATCATCGCCTTGTCCGCCTGCACATCCGCGACCGCGCACGAGGGGCCGATGGCCGCGTGCATCTGATAGGGCTGCTGATAGGTCGCCTGCAAGCGTCTTCGCGGCGCTCGCGAGCGCGCCGTCCACATCGCCGTCGTTCTTCAGGGATTTGTCGGTCGCGGTCTGGGCGCGCAGCGAGGTGAAGAGGTCCTCCATCTTCGGCAGCGTCGTCGCGCTCTGCCACGTCACCTTCAGTTGGCGCGCCGCGTTGATCGCCTGCTCCTCGCGCTCCGCGACGACGCCGACGAAGTTGCCATTGCGCACGACCTTGACGATGCCGGGCAGGCTCGTCACCGATCCTTCATCGAGGTTTTGCAACGTCGCGCCGACCCCCGCCGGGCGGACGACGCGGCCATGCAGCATCCCCGGCACGGAGAAGTCCTGCAAATAGGCCGCGCCGCCGGTGATCTTGGCGGTGATGTCCACGCGCGGCACGGAGGTGCCGACAATGGTGTATTGATCCGGGTTCTTCATGGGCGCTTTGCCGGAAACCTTGCGATTGAAGCGTTGATTGCCGATCAAAGCGCCGTAGGTGACGGTCTTCGTCGGGTCGATTCGCGACGCTGACGACGCCATCCTTCACCGTCAATTGCGCGACCGGCGCCCCGAGACGGTCGGAGGCGAGCGAAAGGAGCGCCTGCCGGGCCTCGGCGCTCGCCTGCCGGAGCGCGACGCCGCTGGTCTGGATCGTCGCGCTCCCGGCGGTGTAGCCCTCGTCCGGCGTGCGCGCGGTATCGCCCATCACCATCGTGATCCGCGCGAAGGGGACATCGAGTTCGTCCGCGACGATCTGCGCGAGGGCGGTCTGGACGCCGGTGCCGAGTTCGACCTTGCCGGAGAAGACCGTCACCTTGCCGTCGCTCATGATCGCCAGCCATGAATCGACCTGATCGGCGGCATTCGGGGCCATCGTTTCCGTCGTCGACGAACCGGCGGCGGTCGGTCGACGAGCGACGCGATGACGCCGCGGGCGCTGCGGTAGCGCCGGCGGTCGGGGCTTGCTCGGCGCGTGCGGTCGCTGCCGCAGTCGCGGGCGATGCCGGTGTCGGGGGCACCGCTTGCGGCGTGGCAGCGGGCGCGGTCGACGTCGGCGCGCTGTTGCGACGTGCTACACGCGGCGAGGCTGAAACTGACGACGAGCGCGCCGGTGCCCTTGAGCAGCGTGCGGCGAGAAATTGTGTGCGTCATCATGGTTGCCGGCTCCCCTCTCATTGCGGGTTCCCCGCCGCGCGGGCGATGGCGCGGAGGATGCGCAGGTGCGTGCCGCAGCGGCAGAGGTTGCGCGCCAGCGCCGTGCGGGCCTGCGCGTCGGTCGGGTGCGGGTTCTGCTGGAGGAGCGCGGCGCCCGTCATGATCATGCCGGAGATGCAGTAGCCGCACTGCGCGGCCTGCTCCGCGATGAATGCCTGCTGCAATGGATGCGGCTTCTCGGCGGTGCCGAGCCCTTCCAGCGTCGTCACTTGCGCGTTCGCGACCTGAGAAACGGGCATCTGGCACGAGCGGACCGCCCGGCCATTGACATGGACGGTACACGCGCCGCACTGCTCCAACCCGCAGCCGAACTTCGGCCCGTGGAGTTGCAACTCGTTGCGCAATACATAGAGGAGGGGCGTATCCGGCGCTGCCGCGACCGGATGCTGCGCCCCATTGACGGTAATAGTGAGGGTGTCCGCCATTGCTGCCTCGCTTCGCTCCGCACCGTGCGTGCATCAAAGACACGCCCCGCGCGATGCAACACGCGCCGCGCGGGGCGGGGCACCCACCCGATAATTCAATCATACGCATATCAAGAATGACACCACGCCGCAGCCTCCGCCGCAGGGCGACACGCTCGCCAACAACGTCACGGGCTACAACGACCGGAACGATCGTCCCGACTGCCCGAGTGCCCGAGCACGCCCGTCCACCCCGCAGGAAGAGCTAGGCAGCAGCGCACAACCGGCATCGCTCAGCCACCGGAGGTCGCTTCATCGCCGTTCCCTGG
>CAWJZC010000013.1:0-272874 GCA_963847195.1 uncultured Chloroflexia bacterium
GCTGCCCCGACCCCGCCGCCAACCCCTACCTCGCCCTCGCGGTGATGCTCGCCGCCGGGCTGGACGGCATCGAGCGGAATCTGGCCTTGCCGGAGCCGTTCGAGGAGAGCCTGTACAGCGTCTCGGATGAGGAGTTGCGCTCGCGCAGCGTCGGCACGCTGCCGATGACGCTCGGCGAGGCGATCATCGAGTTGGAATTGGACGGCGTGATGCGCGAGGCGCTCGGCGACCATGTCTACGAACGGTACGTCGCCGCCCTCCGCCAGCAGTGGCAGGAGTACCGCCAGTGCATCAGCCAGTGGGAGATCGACCACTACCTCGAAGTCTATTAGCGGCGAAGGGCGCAGTGGGTGGTCAGGGTGGTCATCCACTATTTGCTTGGCCACCCTAACCACCCACTCGCCTTCTGTGTCCGCATCACTCAGGTGAGCGGAAATCTGACGCCGGACGGGATTGCCGTGAGCACGGTCACGCAAATGGAAGTCTGGGAAGGCGTCTATCGTGCCAGCGATTCGCAGACGTTCGCCGCGGAGTACGAGGAGTTCTTCGATTCCATCGTTATCATCCCGTTCGATAGCGCCATCGCCAAACGCGGCGCACATCGTGGCGCAGATGTGCGGCAGTACAGCACCCGGACACGAGCGCGTGCGCTCGATCTTCAGATTGCGGCTACCGCACTGCCTCGTCGCTTGGAACCGGTGACATACAACGATCAGGATTACGACGACACTGTCGGGCTGGCGCGCCGTCCGATATACGGAGCCGATCAGTGCGCGGCCGAGGGGCGGCCGATACGGCACACGCATCCGGCGCGTTACTCTCTGCGATGGCAAGTGGGTAAGTGAGGGTGACCATCCACAATTGGGGTCGATTGACGAAACGTCAATCAGCGTACGCGAAGCCCGCGCGACTGGCGGCAAGGAGAGAACGAACGATTCTCATAAGGCACGCAATGCCGCGGGTTGCGAGAGGTTGATTGTGAGGCGACGTATGAAACCACGTTCACTGGGTTTCTGACCCTGTACTTGGCTTGTCTCCTCGCGTCTCAAAATGGAGGGGTTTTGTATGAAGGAAGTACGGATTCCGTTATTCAAACTATTCAAGCGACTACTCAGCGAGGGCGGGAGTACGAGCCATAGTCCCTGCTGTTCATATGTCGCAAGAAAGCGTGCTGCGTGCGGGCTTCTGAGAGCGTGTTTTGGAATGCGGGAATGGTAGCGATCCGATACGTTGTTCAGCATGGGTGCATCTATCCGACTGATGTACCCGACGTCGAATGGAAGTCCTTGGAACCACATCTCCCCGCCAAACGACCGCGTGGGAGACCATGCGGCCATCCGCTGCGCCAATCAGGTCAGAGGGATACTGCGCGTTGATGCCGGAGAGTGTCGCCGATACTCACCTTGACTGCGGGGCTGCCATGGCACAGAATAGCAGCCTGAGATGGGATTTGTGGGAGTAGTGAGCCGATAGGGGGAGCGATGTCCGAGGGCAGGTATGCGGTGATCGGTGTCTGGAACATGGATGCAAGTCGCTGGGAGGAGCAGCAGCGGGTGCTGCACGAGCAACTCGTCCCGATGGTGAGCCGGAGTCCGGGCTTCGTTGCCGGGTATTGGATGGGCGATCGCGCTGCCAGCAAGACCTATACGACGATCGTCTTGGAGGACAAAGCGGCGGCAGAGGGCTTCAAGGCGTTCGTCAGCGGGGACGAGGCGCGGGCCAATCAGGAGCAGTCGGGGGTGCGCAACGAGTCGCTCACGATCGTTGAAGTGGTGGCAGAGGCACGTCGCTGACTTGGGGTAGATCTGCTCGAGGGTTGACGAGCGCCGACGCATAGAGCGTGTTAGTTGATTCATTATCCGCTCCTCGCAAGTCGTCGCACGAGCAAGCGGATGAATGCCACCTCGATGAGCGTCTCGCTGGTCTGCACCTTGCGTTCATAGTCGATGCGCAGGCGGCGATTGCGCACCAGCCAGGCGAATACTGCCCAGAGGGCGCCCGGCTCCACGACCCACCGCCGCGGCTGCACCGCGAATCCCTGTGTCCCCGGGTCGCGCCCGACGATCTCCAGGTCCCAGCCGCCGTATTCCCTGCACCAGCGCGCCAACTTCTTACTGGTGTACGCCCCGCCCGCCCAGATCTTGGTGAGTCGTGACACGAGCGGCTTGAGCCCGGCGAGCAGTCGCCATGCGCCGACCTTGTCGTGCGTGTCGGCAGGTGTGACGAAGATCGAGATCGGCAGCCCCAATGTATCGACAAGGAGATGTCTTTTGCGCCCTTTGACGCGCTTGTGGCCGTCGTAGCCGCTGATGGACGCCGATTCCCCGACCGTCTTGACGCTCTGCGCGTCCATGATCGCCGCCGATGGCTGCGGCTGCTTGCCGACTCTGCGCCGCTCCGCTGTGCGCAGTGCCGCGAGGATATGGTGCCAGGTGCCATCAAGGCGAAAGCGACGGAAATGGCAGAAAACCGTCTGCCAAGGCGGGAAATCCCGGGGAAGGTAACGCCACGGACATCCGGTCCGTAGCAGGTAGAAGATTGCGTCGAGGATAGCCCGCACTGGGTGGCCACACGGCCTCCCACGCGGTCGTTTGGCGGGGAGATGCCGCGTCAGGCATTCCCACTCGGCGTCGGACAGATCGGTCGGATAGATCGCATTCATGCATGGCAGCGTACCGAACTACCGCTATTTCAGCATTCCAAAACAAGCTCTGAGCAGGTGACGAATGAGGTGTCGCCGGGCAACAAGGAGCCACCCGGCTTGCTCTACCACGCCGCCGGGCCGACCGAGAACGGTTGGTGCGTCATGGAGGTCTGGGAGTCGCAAGAGATGCTAGATCAATTCTTCCAGCAGAAGCTCGGTGCCGCGCTGAAGCAGGCGAACATCAACTTCCAGCCGAGGTTCTTTCAGGTCGTGAATACGATGCAGCCGTAGGCTATGTGGCTGACCGCGCACGCGGATCATGACGGGCCGCCCGGCGCCGCTGGACGGCCTTTTCCGTGCGTGGCGCTATCGCGTCAGGGTTATGAGACAGTTTGTACTCCCAGGTGTAGCTCGATCTCTGTCGGCACAGGTTTGCAACGATTTGTACGAGAAAGAGTTTCGGAAGATGTTCGAACATGTCAGGATGAGATAGACCCCACGTAGCCGATTCGATTCGGGTCAGCCTCGTTAGACACGACCTTGCGCGCCCGTCATCTACGTAGTCCCCGCGCGACTACGTACGTTCCCGCGCCGCGTCCCGCGGGCGATATCTACGTAGTTACACGGATGATCGCGACGCTCCCCGCCCCCTATCCTGCGTGCGGCCCGAGCGTTCGCCGAACGCGGCTCGCCGCCATGCGGCCCCGCACCCGGCGGGCCCTCGTTCACTTTCAGCAGCTGTAGGGAGGATCAAGGGATGGCAAAGAGACGCTGGGGAACGCGGTTACGGTGCTTCGCGGTGGCGATGCTCCTGTGGGTGGCACTGCCGCTTGCGTCCGGACAAGTATTGGCGGCCACGCGCCAGGTGGCGACGACAGGTGCTGATGCGGGCGACTGCGTTGCCAATCCATGCCGCACGATCAGCTACGCTGTCGCGCACGCATCCGCGGGCGACACTATCGCCGTTGCGGCGGGCTCCTATACGGACCATGTCACGGTGGATAGATCGCTTACCCTCTCCGGCGCGGGCGCGGCCACGACGACGATTGACGGCGGCCAGGCCGGACGGGTCTTCACCGTCAACCAGAATGTGACCGCGACGATCAGCGGCGTGACGATCCAGAATGGCGCGGTGGCAGCCGGAGACGACGGTGGCGGCATCCTGAACCAGGGCACCCTCGCGCTCGCCAACGCCGTTGTGCAGAACAACAGCGCCACGCCGCTCTGGTCCACGGGGGACGTGGTGACCGGCGGGCGCGGCGGCGGCATCGCCAATACGAGCGCCGGCACGCTGACGATAACCGCGACGACCGTCACGGGCAACACCGCGCACACCGCCCAGAATCCCTCCGATGCGACGGACATCAGGGGATCTATCGGCGGTGGGGGTATCTACAACGCGGGCGCGCTCGTTATCCAAGGCAATAGCGCGATTACGAACAACACGGCGGAGACGGATATTCACGGCAGTCCACCGGGGGGCACGCAGAAAGGTGGACAGCCTGGTGGCGGGGGTATCCGGAACGACTCCGGGGGCACGCTCTCTATCTCCGCCACGACCATCAGCAACAATTCGGCGGGGTTCGCATACGGCGGGGCGATCTGCACCCCCTACATTGGGGGATCGAACACCATCACGATTGACCACAGCACGATCAGCGGCAACACCGCCTACTATTATGCGATCAGTGTCACCGCGCCGCTGACGATCACGAGCAGCTCGATCAACGGCAATCTGCGCTATACGGATACTACATTCGGCAACCAGTTAGTCGGCGGCGGCGCCA
Source organism: uncultured Chloroflexia bacterium (assembly GCA_963847195.1). Classification (GTDB taxonomy): domain Bacteria; phylum Chloroflexota; class Chloroflexia; order Thermomicrobiales; family JALYUS01; genus JALYUS01. Next base: position 4,432 of record CAWJZC010000013.1, read on the forward strand.
TTCATACCGTACAATGGCGCCTCACCATTCGCGACAGCACAGTCAGCAACCACACGGCGTCCAACCCTGCGATTGATGCCGAGGGCGGGCTGGAGTTGACCCGCTCGGTCGTGAGCGGGAACGACGCCGGGCGGGACGGCGTACCCATCGAGGCGAGTTACGGCGCGACTGTCACCGGCAGCCGGATCACCGGCAATACCGGTGGAGGGTTCGGTGGCCTGAGCGTGAATGGCAGCGGCGATCTCACCACCATCGCCGACAGCGTGATCAGCGGGAACCGGGCAGCGCACTCGGGTTGGACCAATGCGAGCGGCGTCGGCGTGACGGGCCCGCTCGAGATGTCGAACACCACCATCGCCGACAATCAGATTGACGCACCGGTAGACCCGCTCACCCCATCCGGCGGTGGGCTTTTGGTTAGCGCAGACGCGAGTCAGACAGTCACCATCACTGGCACCACGATTAGCGGCAACAGCGGCCCCGCGACCACCGGCGGGCTGTACGTCTCCGGCTGCGGATCAACGGGCATCTTCGCCTGCCAGTTTACGATGACGAACAGCACGATCAGCGGCAACGCGGGCGGTGGTGTCGTCGTTGATCAGTACATGGGCAACAACCAAGGCCCGCTGACCTTTACGAATGTCACGATCGCGAACAACGAGAAAGGGATCGTCAACAACGCCCCGACCGGGTATGGGCCGGTGCTCGTCCGCAATACCATCCTCTCCAACACCCTGGCGAACTGCTCCGGCACAGGCGCGATCTCCTCCGGCGGCTACAACATCGAGAACGGCAACTCCTGCGGCTTCTCGGGCACCGATCTCGTGAATACCAACCCGAAGCTCGGCCCGCTGCAGAGTAACGGCGGCCCCACCGAGACCCACGCCATCCTGGCGGGATCGCCCGCCGTTGACCGCGTACCCCCCGCCGCCAACTGCCCCGCCACCGACCAGCGCGCCATCGGCAGGCCCGCGGGCGCCGCCTGCGACGTCGGGGCGTACGAGCTGCGGGTGGATGCCATCCCGCCGCAGAAGCCGAGCGGACCGCCCGCAGCGAACCCGCCCGCCGCGATTCCGGTGCAGCGACCGGCGGGGCAGCCAGCGGGCCAGGCACCCGCTCCCGCACCCCCGCCGCGACCATAAGTACCGCGATACATCGCCAACGTATCGAACGGGGAGGAAGAAGGAACTTATCGGCCTTCACTGAGAGAACACATCGCGGGATGTGCTAACAAGTATCCATCCGGGGCGACGATGCCGCCCCGCCGCACCGCGCAGATATGCCACGATCTGTCAGCTTGGGAAACACTTTACCCAGATGTTAATCTCTACGCGCGAGGAGTGTCAGAGTACGGCGAGAGATCCGGTTTCCTGACGGGTCGGTTCCAGCCTCTCGGACCTATCCCGATGGCAGTTGGCCAAACATCCTCCGGAAGCCAGAGCGATGCTACGCAGAGGCTCGCGTCGTCAAGCACCGCGACGCGGCCTCAGCGTACGTTGATTGACGTTTCGTCAATCAACCCCATTTAGCTTACTCATCCTGCTCGCCCACTCGTACCGGGCCGTCCGCATCATTCCGTCGAGATGGACGGATCGACCTGCTGGGATTCGGGCACGACCTTGATGAACTCCGCGCTGGGATTGGCCGTCATGGCGCGGACGCGATCGGCGATGGCGTGCTGCCCACTCGTCGCGAGGCGATCGGCGTAGACGGTCAGGAGCGTAGTGACGGCGCGGGTGTCGTGCTCCGTCAGGTCGGCCATCGTGATTTTCGCGCCCTTCGCCATGCGGCGGTCGATGGCGGCGCGGTCGAGGCCCATCTCCGGTACGAGGCGCTGATAGACCACACCGCCCGTCATCCCGGCGCAAAGCCAGGGGCCGGGGTCGCCGAGCACCACGGCGCGGCCATTGGTCATGTACTCGAAGGCGAATCCCTTGATGTTCGCGCGGGTGGCGATGCCGCCGCGACTATCGTCAATCGGCTCGGTAATCTCCCCGCCAATCACCACATCCGCGCCGGACAGTCGGATACCCGCGCGGCTGTCCGCGTTGCCCTGGACGATGAAGGTGCCCCCTTGCGCGCCATACGCGAACGACTTGCCGACGCTGCCGTCCACCCGCCTGCCGTCGGCGTTCGTCCCCTTGAGAATGACGATTGTGCCGCCGAACGCGCCCTTGCCGACGCCATCCTGCGCGCCGCCCTCGACGGTGAGATCGACGCCCTCGACGTTGAAGCAGGCGAAGCCGTTGCCGACCACCGAGCCATCGTCGAATGAGAGCGTCGCCGTCGTCGGGGTGCTGTTCGAGTCGTACAGCCGCGCGCGCGTCATTTCGCCCGCCAGTACCGTCCCGACGACGCGGTGGTCGGGGAGGACGGTCGGCTCCGCGTACGCCACTTGCTGGCTACCGCGCGCCACATGGCTCGCCACCGTCGCGGCGACGTGCTGCGAGCGGTCGATGCGGAGGACGCGCAAGGTGCGCTCACTGCCCAGTTCCGCCAGCCATGCGGCCTGCTCCGCCGGGGCGAGCAGCCGGGCAAGATCGATCCGGTCGTGCATGTGCGTCTGCACCAACAAGTCCGAGCGGCCGACGAGGTCCTGCGTGCGCGTGAAGCCGAGCGCCGCCGTCAGTTCCTTGACTTCCTCGCCCATCGCGGCGAAGAGGCGGACGAGTTGCTGCACCGACTCCTCGTAGATGCGCGGCACGAAGTGCTTGACGCCCTTCTTCTCCGCCTCCTCCTGCGAGTCCATCTGCGTGGCGATACCGACGTGGCAGGTGTCCAATTGGCAGCCACGGCAGATCGTGCAGCCGATGGCGACCATCGGCAACGTGCCGAAGCCGACCCGGTTCGCGCCGAGCAGGATCATTCGCAGCACATCCGCGCCCGTCTTCATGCCGCCGTCCGCCCAGAGTTCTACCTGCTCGCGCAGGCCCGCCGCGACGAGCGCCCGGTGCGCCTCAACGATGCCGATGTCGGCGGGTAGGCCGACATGCTTGAGGGCGTGGGTACGGGCCGCGCCCGTGCCGCCGTCGTAGCCGGAAAGGGTGATGATGTCCGCGCCGCTCTTCGCGACCCCGACGGCGATGGTGCCGATGCCGGGTACGACGGGCACCTTGACCGAGACGCGCACCATCGGGTTCGCCGTCTTCAGTTCGTCCACCAGTTGCGCGAGGTCCTCGATCGAGTAAATGTCGTGGTTGTTGGACGGCGAGATGAGGTCCACACCCGGCGTCGCGTTGCGCGCCTTCGCGACCTTCTCCGAGACCTTCGAGCCGGGCAGGTGGCCGCCCTCACCGGGCTTCGCGCCCTGCCCGATCTTGATTTCCAGCAAGTTGGACGAGTTGGCCAGTTCCGCATTGACGCCGAAGCGGCCCGAGGCGATCTGCTGGCCGCGCCACCGCGGGTATTTGCCGATCATATCCTTGATTTCGCCGCCCTCACCATTGAGCGAGACGATGTTGAGACGCATCGCCGCCTCCGGGTAGGCCCGGAACGCCGTCTCCCCCTGCGAGCCGAAGGACATGCTGCTAATTGCGAACGGGAAGTCGTGGTCGCCGATACTTGCGTCTACGGTCGCCGCGTCAATGGTGGCGCAGGCAGGAAAGCCTGCGCCACCACTGCCGGGGAGGCGGAAGGCGAGCAGGTGGCGGATGGAGACCGGATTCTCGCTCTCGAGCGCCGTCACTTTCGCGCTGTAGTCGCGGTATGTCTCCAATCCGGCCGCGACATTGCGGACGCTCTTCCAGACCTTCGGGTAAAAGTGCGCGACCCGCGTCGGCTTCGCCTTCAGCGTGCCCGCCGCGATCTGCACGCGCTCATTGGCCAGATGTTCCAGTTGGCCCCATGTCAAACCGCCGGTGGCGCTGCCGCCGTAGTTTTCCGCGCCGAACATGCGCGCCACTTCGACATGCAGGCCGATGGAGGCGAAGAGGCGGCTGTAGCCGCGCACCTCGTGAATGCCGATCGTGCTGATCACCTTCTCGATCCCCTTGGTGAGCGCGGAGATGAGGTTGTACAGCCCGTCCGGCGCGGCGGCGTCCGCGATCTCCCAGAGCAGGTAGGGGCAGACGGCGTCCGCGCCCATGCCGAGCGTCAGGATGAGGTCATGCAGCGTGCGAATCCCCGCCGCGCGCATGACGAGCCCGACGCCTCGCCGCAGCGCGTAGCCGTCCGGCCCGCCCGAGGCGCGACGGAGGGCGGTATCGACGGCGGAAATGGCCAGAAGCGGGTCGATGGGGCGATTGCCGTGCGTCAGCGTGCCCGCGTCATCGAGGACGATCAGCGGTGTGCCGCCACTCGCGGCGGCGACTGCTTCCTCGCCGAGGCGGTGGAGGGCCGCACGGAGCGGCTCTCCGGGCCATTGGGCCATCGCCAGCACGGCGGGCCGCGTGTCGCCCTCGAAGGTCATGAAGTCTTCGAGCGTCCATGTGCCCATCTGATGTGCGATGGCACGGTGTAATTGCAGTCGCGCATCCTCGTTGCCGCTGCCGGAGCGCAGCCCGCCGGTGAGCAATGGGGTAATCAATTCGGTGCAGGGCAGTTTGCGGTTATGGTCCGCCACGCCGATCGGTGGGCGAGGACCGAGAACGACGCGGGTGGAGAATTGCTCGATCTCGCGCTCGCGGTCGATGGCCGGGTTGGTGACGACGGCGACGGACTCCTTGAAGTAGTCCGCGAGATTCTGCCGTTCGCGAGAAAGGGCGGCGAGCGGCCCGTCGTACCCCAGCGAGCCGACGCGCTCGTTGCCGCTCTCGGCCATCGCCTCGGTCAGTTTCAATTCTTCGCCATCGAACGCCCACGCGGCGATTAATCGGTCGCGCTGCTCCTGCCACGAGGCGGAAGGTGCCGGCACGTCGGCGGGTTGCTCCGCCTCGGGACTCTGGCAGAGGAGAAATCGTCGGTAATTCGTTGCTTCGATCCCGCGCGCCACTGCCCGCTTGAGGATGTCGGTCTGCATCGCGTCGTAGGTGATGACGCGCGTGCCGCGGCCGCGATTGAGGACAATTGCCATCTTCTCGCCGGGCGCGAGTGGCTTCGGGTCCTCGTCCATCTCCGCCACCGGCACGACGCCCTTCTCCGAGGAGAAGACGATCCGGTCTCGGGCGACCACGAGCCAGAGCGGTCGCAGGCCGAGTGCATCCACCGTGCCGACCAGTTCGTCGCCGGCGCGGATCGCCATCGCCGCCGGGCCTTGCGCGAACGGCCCCCACGCCTGCCGGAAGTACATCAGCACGTCCGCCATCTCGGCGGGCACGCGCTTAATCTCGTTGACAATGGGCGGGAAGATCAGTTCGAGCGCCTCCCAGAGCGAGAGATGATAGCGATGGATCATCCCTTCCAGCGTGCGGTTAACGTCCTGCGAATCCGACGCGCCGGGCACGAGCGGGATGTGCAGCATCTGCGATTCGGTGCGGAACTTGGCGATGGTATTGATCTCGCCGTTGTGCCCAAGCAGGGAGAAGGGCTGGACGCGCTCGAAGGCGGTCGTCGTGTTCGTGCTGTAGCGGTTGTGGCCGATGCTGATCGCCGAGACGAACGCAGGGTCGCCGAGGTCGGGATAATAGGCAGTGAGCACCTGGGCGGTGCCGCGTACTTTGTAGACGACCGAGTCCGCGCTGAGCGAAACGGTCAGCGCGGCGGTGCGTGCCTCGACGGCCAGTTGGAGATCGAAGAGGAGCGCGTCCCGCGCGACCGCCTCCATGGGCGGCGTGAGGAAGGCGATTTGCCATGTCGCTGGTTCTTCCCTCCGGCCTAGCCGACCGAGCGCGTCCGAGACGACGGCCATTGGGCGGCTGACAAGGACCGTGCAACCGGCATCGCGGAGCACCGCTTCGACCGTCGCCATGATCGCGACCGCTTGCTCGCGATCACTGGGCGGCACGAAGAAATGCCCGACCGCGAAGCGTCGATCATCCGCCAGCGCAGGTTCTTTGCCGATGGCGGCAAGATCACGCGCCCACAACGCGCGGGGGATGTCCGTGAGGATGCCGCAGCCATCGCCCTCACCGTCGATCTCGCCGGAGCGATGGTGCATCGTCGCGAGCGCATGGAGGACGCGCGTCACATTCTCGCGCGTCGCCGCGCCATGCCGTTCGACCATCGCGACGAGGCCGCATGCATCGTGCTCCGTCGGCCCGACATAGGCGCCGATGTCGATCAAAGGATCAAGCGGAGTACCGAGTGCTGAGTGTTGAGTGCTGAGTGATTGGGGCTGCTGATTGCCCACTGCCCACGGCTCACTATCCATAGTGTTCCCTCCCGAAGACGCGAACGCTCGGATGCAGGAACGCAAGGGCCGCTTAACGCAGACAGCCCCCGTCCCCGCTGAGGGACGAGAGCCGGACGCCGTGTCCGTTCTCCCGCGGTACCACCCTCGTTGCCGCATGCCTATCACATACGACCACTTCACGGCTGGAGGACGCGCAACGTGGCAGCCACCCACCGGCTCGATGCACTCTCACCCCTGGCGGGGCGAGTCCCTACCGCGCATCGTCACCTTCCGCTCATGGGCTGCTTTCGATGGGTCGTGCCCCGATTCCGGCCTTCCACCTGCTGCCGGATCGCTGGCGGGGAATACCCACCTACTGTTCCCACTCAACGCGGGTTGCGTCGTTATCAGTGGCCGTTTTCGCACGGGTGTGTGAAAACGGTAACGATGTAATATCACCGATTGGTGATAGCTGTCAATCCGGTCCGGCGAACTCCGTACGTCTGCATAGCGCGCCCATATCGGCTTTGTGCCGTTGCACAGGAGACGGGGGACCTCACCCCCGGCCCCTCTCCTTTGCTGACAAGCAAAGGAGAGGGGGAGCGATATCGGGGAGCATCCATGTTCAAGGAAAACCACGGCACGTCACATGAGTCACCCCTCTCCTTTGCTCAAGCAAAGGAGAGGGGCCGGGGGTGAGGTTCCGCCACTGTTAGAAGCGGTTCCAGAGATACTGGTTCGTCACCTCGTGGTGGAACTGGATCTCCGCCGGCTTGATGAGCGAGCCGAGCTTGCGCGGGCAGCGGTCGGCGGCGGCCTGCTTCAGGTCGGCGTACTTGTCGCGCACGTCGTGACCGAGCGCTTCGGCGGCGAAGTCTGCTGCCGCAGCATCGCATCGATGGCGTCGTAGATGTTGTCGGGCAGGATCGCCGCCCGCGCGCGAGCGTTCGGAGCCAGCGGCCCTTCCAGGCCGGTGCGCAGGAGCGAGTAGATCGCCAGATAGGGGTTCGCAGTCGGGCGCGATCGAGCGCATCTCGATGCGGGCGGAGCGCTTGTTGCCGATCGGGATGCGCACCATCGAGCCGCGATCAATCGGCGATGCCTTGATCTGGTTCGGCGCCTCGAAGTGCGGGTCGAGCCGGCGATAGGCATTGACGCTCGAGTTGTAGACGAGGCAGAGGTCGAGCGCGTTGGTCAGGATGCGGTCGACGAACTGCCAGGCGAAATCGGAGAGGCTCTTCCTTGCCCGCTGCGTCGTAGAAGAGATTGGTGTCCCCTCGCGGCCGATGGAGATGTTGGTGTGCATGCCGTTCCCGTTCACGCCGGTGACCGGCTTGGGCAGGAAGCTGGCGGTCATGTCGAGCCGGTTCGCTACCTGGCGGCAGATCAGCTTGTAGAGCATCACCTGATCCGCGCCGATCGTCGCCTCGACGTAGCCGTAGTTCATCTCGAACTGCGAGGGGGCGACCTCGGGGTGATCCTTCTCGTTGGCGAAGCCGAGCGCGCGCTGCGCTTCCGCAGCGGCATCGATGAATGCGCGCAGCGGATCGCCCGGCAGCGAGTGTGTAGTAGCCACTGGTGCTGATGAACTCGAACTGGTCGGTCTCGATGTAGTGCTGCTCGGCGTGCCGCCCTTTGAACGAGGATGCCCTCGGTCTCGTTCGCGACGTAGCAGGTCAGGCCGTCGTGCCTCGAAGCGTTTGGCTGTGTAGTCCTTCAGTCGGGCGCGCAGGTCGGAGCGATAGGGGGTGCCGTCCCGCTCCTGCACCTCGCCGAAGACGAGCACCTTCCCCGGCCAGAAGATGTCCGACGGGAGCCAGTAGAATGCCGACCAGTCGATCCCCAGGCGCAGGTCGGACTCCTGCTGCGCGGTGAAGCCGCGGATCGACGAGCCGTCGAAGGTCAGGTTATCGGCCGATTTGAGCAGGAACTTCTTGTCGTAGTCGAGCATGTGCAACCGGCCTTCGAGGTCGGTGAAGCAGACCGTGACCGCCTTGATGCGCTTCTCATCGGTGAGATAGCGCATGCGCGACTCGCGGATCGTGTCCGGGTCGGTCCGTGCGGAACGCTCGGCCTTCGCCTGGAGATTGAGCTCCTCCAGTTCGTCGTACGAAATCTCCAGGAATTCGCGCAGATTCCCGGTCATCGTGTCTCCTTCCTCTCGCTCGCCAGTGCACAGTATGCACGCGTTGAGCAGAGCCGCGCATCGTCACTCGTTGGGCATCTGCCCGGTCGCTGTGCTCGAGCACCGATCAGCGGATCGCATCAACCCCTCCATGCTAATACGACCGTGGCGCGCGCGATACCGTGCCCGAAACGAGCATACCGACCAGATCATGCCGCGTCTCTACGTACGATCGGCTGAACATTCCCATCGTCTTTCTGTGCAATTGCACAATGCTGTGAGTGAGCGAGAGAATGTACCGTGAATCTGCCCTGTTCAGGTGAGAAACTTCCGCTGATCGCGGTGCTTGGCCCCACTGCTTCAGGCAAATCGGCGCTCGCGCTCGCGCTCGCCGAGCAGTTCGGCGGCGAGATCGTCTCGGCCGACTCGCGGCTCGTCTATCGCGGCATGGACATCGGCACCGCGAAACCGACGGACGCCGAACGCGCGCGTATCTCCTCATCATCTCATCGACATCGTCCCGCCGGATGAGCTCCTACGATCTCGCGCGCTGGAAAGCGGACGCGACCGCCGCAATCGCGGGCATTCATCGTCGCGGTCATATCCCGCTCCTCGTCGGCGGCACCGCGCAATGGACGACCGCGCTCCTGGATGGCTGGGAGCCGCCCACGGTGCCGCCCGATCCGGCGTTCCGTGCCGCGATGGAGCGACGGGTGCGGGACGAGGGTGTCGCGCCGCTCCTCGCGGAGTTGGCGGCACAGGACGCCGACGCGGCGACCCGCACCGGCCCGAATCCCCGCCGCATCATCCGCGCCCTGGAGGTGATCCGCGCGACGGGGCAGCCATTCAGCCCGCAACGCGGGCAGGGTGAGGCGCCGTATCGTGATCTGCGGATCGGTCTCTCGCTCCCGCGCGACGTGCTGTACCGGCGCATCGACGAACGTGTCGATGCGATGCTGGCGGCGGGACTCGTCGATGAAGTGCGCGTATTGGTGACTGCAGGGTACGGCCTCGATCTCCCCGCGATGAGCGGCATCGGCTACCGGCAGGTGGGGGAATACCTGACCGGGGTGACGACGTTTAATGAAATGTGCGAACGGATCAAGCAGGCGACTCATCGCTACGCGCGCCATCAAATGACGTGGCTGCGCCGCGACGCGTCGATCGTGTGGCTTGATGCGTCGGACGGCGATGATCTGGGGCGTGCCGCAACCGAAACGGCAGCGGGCTTCCTGCTATACTGATAGATTCGCGCACATGAATTGATGCGCGTCGCTACGCTCACGGAGGGTATCTTCATTCCCACGTTATTGCATCCGACGAAACCACCGATGGAACGCGCCATGCTGGCCGCCGTCCGGTGGAATGAGAATGGCTGGACGACCGACGACTCGCTCGAAGAACTGGCTCGCCTGGCCGAATCGGCCGACCTCGAAGTGGTCGGCTCCGTTCAACAGAATCTCTCGCGGCCCAACCCCACCTCGTATCTCGGCAAGGGTAAGGTGCAGGAGGTCAAGGCGGCGCGGGAAGAACTCAACTACGATGTTCTCGTGGTCGATGAAGAGTTGTCGCCGAGCCAATTGCGCCACCTGGAAGAGACGCTCGATGTCAAGGTGATCGACCGGACGGCGCTGATCCTCGACATTTTCGCCCGCCGCGCCCAGACCCACGAGGGGCGCTTGCAGGTGGAACTGGCGCAACTCGAATACCGCATGAACCGCTTCACGCGCATGTGGACGCACCTTTCCCGCCAGACGATGGGCGGCGTCGGCTTGCGCGGCCCCGGCGAGACGCAGTTGGAGGTCGACCGCCGCCGCGCGCAGGAGCGCGTGACTGCTCCTCAAAGAGGAACTGGCTGAGGTACACGGGCATCGCGAGCAGTATCGCCAGCGGCGACGCAAGGAAGGGATCCCGGTTGTCGCGCTCGTCGGCTACACGAACGCCGGCAAATCAACGCTTTTGAATCGGTTGACGGACGCTTCCGTGCTGGCGGAGAACAAATTGTTCGCTACGCTGGATCCGACAACGCGCAAGATCGCGCTGCCGAGCGGACGGGACGCCCTCCTGACCGATACGGTGGGCTTCATCAACCACCTGCCGACGCAACTGGTCGCCGCCTTCCGCGCGACCTTAGAGGAGATCAGCGAGGCGGACGTGCTCATTCACGTCGTCGATCTGACGCACCCGAACGCCGAGGAGCAAGCGGCCACCGTGCGCACGGTGCTCGCCGAACTCAAGGTCGCTGACAAGCCGACCGTCATCGCGCTCAATAAGATCGACGAGCTCGGCGGCGAGGTGCCCGATGACATCCGCGCCGCGCTCGAACTGCCGGAAGCGTTCGTGCCCGTCTCCGCGCTGACGGGGCAAGGGTTAGATGAACTCCTCGCCCGCGTCGAGGCGTCATTGACCGACCAGATGGCGCAGATGACCGTCTGCATCCCGTACGACCATTCGGCGCTCGTCGATCGCTTCCACCGGCACGGCCGCGTCGCCTCCGTGGAGTACGGTGAGCAGGGCGTCACCGTCATCGGGCGTCTCCCGCAGCGGGACGCGGCGTGGCTCGCGCCCTATCGGATCGGTTAGTTGCGCCGCTCCCGCGCGCCGCGTCCATCGGCTATACTCGCCGTCGTGGTGGCGAAACGACCTTCGGAAAGGGCGTGGTGGGGATGGCAAGTAACGACGCGGCGGGCACGCGACTCAACGAACTAATCCAACAACTCCGGGACGTGGACGGCATCGACCTCGCCGCCGTCGTCGGCAACGATGGCCTCATGCTGGCGTGGAGCGCCGCCGAGGGGATCGATGCCGAGGCCGTCGGCGCGGTCTCCGCCAGCGGACTGCTCGTCGGGGAGGCGCTCGGTCGGGAGTTGGAGCGTGGCGGCATCACGCAGACGACGTTGGAATACGAGCAGGGTCTCGTCCTCCTCACCCCGCTCGATCCCGATGTTGCCCTGCTCATCCTCGCCCGCCCGGACGCCAATCTCGGGCGGTTGCGCTTACTCACGCGGCGGGCGCGCGGCGAGCTGCTCCGCGCGGTCAGTGCGTATGTGCTCTGGCCGGGCACGGGCGGGGAGGATGTCGCCGCGTCGCCCGAACACCACGATGAGCAGGAGACCGAACAGTACGAGTTCCCCGCGCAGCATCATGAGCAATGAGAGCGCCTACGCGCGGGCGGGCGTCAATATCGACGTCAAATCGCACGCACTCGCGTCGCTCGGCGCGCGCATCCGCGCGACGCATGGGCCGAACGTCCTCGCCGATGTCGGGCATTTCGGCGGCATCTATGCGCTTCCGGGCGCGAGCAACACCGCGCTCGTTGCCTCCGTTGACGGCGTCGGGACGAAACTGAAGCTCGCAATCGCCGTCGGCACACCGGAGGCGCACGCGGGCATTGGCCGGGACATCGTCCATCACTGCGTCAACGACATCCTCTGCTGCGGCGCGCGCCCGATCTTCTTCCTCGATTATCTCGCCCTCGGTGTCAGTGATCCCGATCTGATCGCCGCCGTCGTCGGCGGCGTCGCGGACGCCTGCGCCGCGCACGAGATGGCCCTCCTCGGCGGTGAGACGGCCGAACTGCCCGAGCATGTATGCGGCGGGCGATTACGACCTCGCCGGCTGCATCGTCGGCACTGTCGCTCGGGATCGCATCATCACTGGTAGCGCGGTACGAGCGGGCGATGTACTCATCGGGCTGCCATCAACCGGGCCGCACACCAACGGCTATTCGCTTGCACGTCGTGCGTTCGGGCTCGATGGCCCACCAGACGATGTGCGTACCCGTCTGGCAACCATCCCGCCCGGTTGCGACCAGCCATTGGAGGCGATGCTTCTGGCGGAGCATCGCTCGTATGTCCGGGCACTTGCGCCCGCGCTCGACGCGGGGCTGATCCATGCCCTCGCCCATATCACCGGTGGCGGCTTCGTGGACAATGTGCCCCGCGTGCTGCCCGCCCACCTCGCCGCGCGATTCGAGCCGGAACGATGGGGCGTGCCGCTGATCTTTCCGGCCATCCAGACCGCCGCGCACGTCTCGGACGCGGAGATGTATCGTGTCTTCAATATGGGCATCGGCATGGTCGCGGTCGTGTCGCCAGAACAGGTGACCGAGGTGCGGTCGCTGATACCGGACGCGCAGGTCATCGGTGAGGTTCTCCCGCGTGACGATGGCGGGGCGGTGCGGATTGACGGCGTGATCGCCTGAAGCGGGGTGCGAAGCGATGAGCCCATGGGGGTGGGGCTAGGGCGCATCCCCCTCATTCGTCCGTGCGCGGAATAGCGCAAGCGTCTCGTCGCTCCAAATCGGTCCGGTGGTGTCAAATTCCGTTGGGACAGTTTCATTGAGGGCGAATATGCCGTAATCGCACCGTTCGCCCTCGCGCAACGGCATCGGCTCGCTCGTCCAACCCGTCTTGAGATTGCCGCGCACCTCGCGGTCGCGTAGGAGATGGGCGAGCACCGCGCGCCTTGCATAGGTCGGGGCATCTCCCGGCACGCCACCGATGCATACCGATGACGATGGCGTAAGGGCATCCAATAACGGGCCGAACCGGGTACGCGGTGACGCTACACGATAGATACGCGCATCCGGGAGCGTTGCGGCGGGTGTCAGGTCAGCGGTGAAGGCGCCGATGCGCTCGACGGTACGGTCCCAATCGACCGGCGCGGAGAGCGAGCGATCGAGCACGAGCAGTTCGACGCCGATCGCTTCCAGCGCGCTGACGCTCTCCCGCGACGGGAACTGATCGAGCAGGCCAAACAGCGCGCGGGTCGCCGGGGGCATGATTTCCGCGTCGCCGTTGATGAACCGGTGACGATTCGTCGTCGCGACCGCCATCGTCACGGGCGCACGGAGATCCGGCAAGACCGCGACAACGCTGGGCGGTTGCTCCCGTAGCCACGCAACGAGCGACGATGGCCCATTCCCCAGTTGCGGCACGCGGTCGGTGTGCAGCGGTGTCACAGCGTATTCGCCGCAGAGCGCAACACAGACGACGATAGCGAGCAGCGATGATGCCCGGCGATGGGCCATGCGCCTCCGCACGAGCGCGGCGAGGCGCTTCCAACCGATGGCCGCAAGCAGGGCCACGCCGAGCATCGCGATGGGCGCGGCTCGTACCGGGGCGCGCAATGCATCGCCGCCGGGCACGAAGCGGTAGAGGAGGAGAGCGGGCAACGGGAAGCGCCGGGCGTCGTGCCGCGCGAGATGGAGGTACGGGCCGAGTGTCAGGACAAATCCGACAGATGCAAGGCCGAAGGCATACCGGCGGAGATGAGCGGGCCTGCCCGCCACGACTGCCACGACGGCAAGGGCAATAGCGAGCGCGCCGGGGAAGAGATACATCTCTGTCGACCACGTCCATGCGTGCGCGCGCACGAGGCCTCCGTAGATGACGTTGTGCGGCGTCGCCGCCAACCACGTCTGCGGGCGCGCCGACCAATATTCGACTTCCGCTATTGGCCGCGCGAACGTCTCTGCCATCGCGACGGTTCGGAATGGGAGGATGAAGGGGAGGAGCGCCGCGAACGCGACCGCCAGTGACGCGCCGATCCGCAGCAACGCATCCCACGACAGCAACCGGCGACGTGTCAGGCCGATATATCCCAGGTAGAGGAGGATTATCGCGGCGGACCAATAGGCGTAGTAGCCGGCGGAGAGCCCTTGGAGATCAACGGCGATCGCGAGCGGTGCCGCATCGCGCCACTGTCGGGTGCGCAGCGTGCGGTCAAGGCAGAGGACGATGAGCGGCAACCACTGCACCGCGAGCAGCCCCGCGTGGTCCAGTTGGGCGAGATGATAGGGCGCAAGCGTGAAGATGATCCCCGCGATGATCCCCGCCGTGCGATGGCGGAGGAAATGCCACACCAGGCAGTACATCGTGAACCCGGAGAGGGCGAGGGTGAGCAGGAGGGACAGGTTGTAGGCGACGAGGGCGTTCCGGGTGAGTGCGTAGAGCGGCCCGGCGATCAATGAATCACCGAGCGTCAGTTCATCGCGCGCGAGGACGTTGGACGCCGGGTACAGGACATTCGTCTGCCAGAAGGGCACATCGCGATGCATCAGCCATTGCGCCGGCCAGACGAGACGCCATGCAGTCGTCAGCGGGTCGCCGGGTCCGGTAGCGTGATCCGCCATCTGCCACGGCAACGGTCGGAGCCACATCGTCGCCAGCAGAACGAAGAGCGCGAAGACGGCCAGATGCGGAACGATGGGCTTTCGCCCGCAGACACGCCATATGCGGCGTGGGCGACGTTTCATTGCAGAAGCGGATGCGGTAATCATTGCGTCAGTATACTGGTTTGATACAGCGAACTCATACCGTTGCCGCGCCGCCGCGAGGTGTGTATAGTCCATCGTAGTCAGTGATGACTGTGCGCGGCGGCGACTGGCGAAGAAACGTGGGCGACCACGGGGGAGCCGCAGTGCAGAGAAGAAGGCCGTTCGCCTGGGCCGCGTCATTCCGTTGACGTGCGGCGCAGCGGTCGTTTGGATGCTCCGCTCGCCCCGCATATCACACGAATGGCGTCATTCTGCACGGGAGTGAGGGTGACGATGCGGGCAATTCTCAGTGTCTATGACAAGACGGGCTTGGTGGATTTCGCGCGGGGTCTCGCGGACCTCGGGTGGGAATCGTCTCCACGGGGAATACTGAGCGGACGCTGGCGGAGGCGGGCGTGCCGGTCACCGGCATCTCCGTCCGTGACGGACTTTCCGGAAATCCTCGGCGGGCGCGTGAAGACGCTGCATCCCGCCGTGCATGGCGGCATCCTCGCGCGCCGGGACAATGCCGGACGATGTCGAGACGCTGGCGCGCCACGGCATCACGGCGGTCGATATGGTCGTCTCGAACCTCTATCCCTTCGTGCAGACGGTCGCCGACCCCGCCGTGCCGCACATGGAAGCTCTGGAAAAGATCGACATCGGCGGCCCGACGCTGGTGCGCGCCGCCGCGAAGAATTACCCGTCCGTGCTCGTCGTGACCGAAGCCCGCCGACTATGCCCGTGTGCTTGGACGCTCGTCCGAGCGGGCGAAGTCCCGGCAGGGGAGCGACGCGCGCTGGCCGCGAAGGCATTCGCGCATGTCGCCGCCTACGACACGACCATCGCGTCATACTTGCGTGGCAACGACGGCGCGACGTGATGCGCGATTTCCCGGCCGAGTTCAGCGTCGCGGGCGCGATGCACCAGGCGATGCGGTACGGCGAGAACCCGCACCAGGCGGCGGCGCTCTACCGTGCCCACGAACCGGGGCGACCGGCGCGTGGGCTGCTCGGCGCGAGGCAACTGGCCGGCAAAGAACTCTCCTACAACAACATCCTCGACGCCGACGCGGCGTGGACGGCGGCATGCGACTTCCTCGGCTGGCAGCAGCCGGTCTGCGTGATCGTCAAGCACAACATCCCCTGCGGCATCGCCGTCGACGCGGACCCTGAGGCGGCATTTCGGCGCGCGTATGCCTCCGACCCGCTCTCCGCGTTCGGCGGCGTGATCGCGCTCACCGTGCCCGCGACTGCCGCCGTTGCCGAGGCGATTGCTGAACTCTTCGTCGAGGTCGTCCTCGCCCCCTCGTTCGACGACGCGGCGCGGGCGGCCTTTGCCCGTCGTAAGAATGTTCGCCTGCTCGCGATGGGCGCGCCCGCGCCCGCGCCCGATGGGTGGGAAGTGCGCTCGGTGCAAGGCGGATTCCTGCTCCAGACGCAGGATGCCGTCGTCGATGACCCGCGGACATGGAACGTCGTCTCGCGGCGCCAGCCGACCGACGCAGAACTGCGCGACCTGCGCGTCGCGTGGCGCGCCGCTCGCCATGTCAAGTCGAACAGCATCGTCCTCGTCAAGGATGGCGCGACGGTCGGCATCGGCGGCGGTCAGCCGAGCCGTATCGACGCGGCGAAGATTGCCATCGCCAAGGCGGGCGACCGCGCGCGCGGGAGTGTGATGGCATCGGACGCCTTCTTTCCCTTCGCCGACACGGTCGAAATCTGTGTCGCCGCCGGTGTGACCGCTATTGCCCATCCGGGCGGGTCAATCCGGGACGCCGAGAGCGTCGCGGCGGCGGACGCGGCGGGCGCGGTGGTGGCCGTTACCGGGCGGCGGCACTTCCGCCACTAGGGGCCTGGGGGCCGTCCCCGCTATGTGGATGTGCGTGCGGTCACGTACAGACGCAGCGTATCGAATTCGTCCTCGGCGCTGGCAACGCGCGCGGCGCCGCGCCCATCGAGGTCACGGTACCGTTCAGCGATGGCGGCGCGCAAGTCCTCCAAAGCGTCTTCCGGCGACTGGCCCATCGCCCGCAGGCCGACGGACGGGGCGGTGATCGTGACGTATTCGTCCCGCCACTCCGCGACAATCGGCAGCGGCTGGGCGAGGGTCAGTGTGTCGTCGAGGTCGCCGGTGAGGGTGAGCGATTGGTGGCTCATGAGTAGACCTCCGCCGGCTGGACGCCGACAAATTGCCGGCCGGCCTCCGCCGCCGCCGCATAGACTTCCCGGAAGGGGACGTCTGCCGCACGGGCGAGCGCGGCGACCTGCTCATACTCCGGTACCGCGTCGAGCACCGCGCCTTCCCACTCTTTGATCTTCACCCGCACGGGGCCCCATTGGGTGGTCACCGTTTCCCAGCGACGATTCGTCTTCTCCCGCGTGATCGGCACCGCGCGCACCCCGAAGGTCGTCGTCTCGCGCAGCAGGGTCGCGGTGATCGCGAGACGGTCGGCCTCGCGGCAGATCGCCGATACTTGCACGGCAGGGCGGCTCTTCTTCATCGTGATCGGCGTGAACCAGGCATCGAGCGCGCCGGCGGCGAAGAGCCTTTCCAGCGCGTAGGCGAGCGCTTCCGGTGTCATATCGTCGATGTTGGCGGCGAGGAGCGCTTCGGCCTCGCTTCCGGCATCGAGATGATCGCCGCGCTGCGCCGTGTCGGTCATCGCGAAGGGGTGGTTTTCCAGCCGCGCGGCGACCGCTGCGCCGATCCAGACGCGGAGGCAATTGGGCCACGGCATGCGACGCGCGCCAAACCCGTAACCGACGGCCTCAATAGTCATCGGCGGCCGCTCGAACCCCTCCGCGAGCGCGGTGACGATCGCCGCGCCGGTCGGTGTGACCGTCTCTTTATCGGTATCCAGCGGGACGGTTGGCGCGTTTGCGCGCGCCAGCAGGGCGAGCGTCGCGGGGGCGGGCACGGGGATCAGCCCGTGTTGCGATTGCGTCCAGCCCGTCCCCTGCGCGAAGGGCGAGGCATAGACCTGCTCGATGCCCATCAGATCGAGCGCGACCGCCGTGCCGACGATGTCGACGATGCTGTCCACCGCGCCGACCTCGTGGAAATGGACATCCTCGACCGCGACGCCATGCACCGACGCCTCCGCCGCCGCCAGCGCGCCGAAGATGCGCAGGGAGAGTTCCTTCGCGCGGTCCGATCAGGCCGGAGCCCTCGATCATCGCGCGGATCGACCGCCAATCGCGTTGCGGCTGGCCCGTCCTGGACATCGACGACGACGCGCGTGCCGCCGAGGCTGTGCTGGCTGGTCGATTCGGCGCGTAGCGTGTAGCCGGTCAGCCCGAGCGGATCGAGCGCATAGGTGAGGTCTTCGAGCGAGAGGCCGGCGTGCAGGAATGCGGCAAGCGTCATATCCCCGCTGATCCCGGCGGGCATGTCGAAATAGGCGATCCGCGTCATGCCGCCTCCGATGCTCGTGCCCGCTCGGTCTCGGCGCGCAACTGGCCGCACCCCGCCGCGATGTCCGTGCCGCGCGAGTAGCGGACACTCGCCGCGATGCCGCGCGCCACCAGTTTCGCCGCGAATGCTTCCGCGTGCGCCTGGGTAGGTCGGGTGAGCAATGCGCCGTCCGGGCCGGTTGCCTCGGCGACGGGATTGAGCGGGATGAGGTTGACGTGGCAGAGGTGCCCGCGCAGTAGCGCCGCCAGCTCATTCGCGACGGCGTCCGTGTCGTTGACGCCCGCCATCAGGGCGTACTCGAAGGAGACGCGCCGATGCGTCTTCGCGGTGTAGTAGCGGACAGCGTCCATCAGCTCGGCGATCGGGTAATGCTGGTTGACGGGCATCAGCGCGGAGCGGGCCGCGTCGGTCGTCTGATGCAAGGAAACCGCGAGATTGACCTGCCACGGCTCGTCGGCCAGCCGCCGGATGCGCGGTGCGAGGCCGACGGTGCTGAGCGTGATACGCCGCGCGCCGAGCTTGAGGCATTGCGGCTCGTTGAGGATGGCGATCGAGCGCATCACCTGATCGTAGTTCGCCAGCGGCTCGCCCATGCCCATGTAGACGATGTTCGTCAGCGGGTGACCCTGCTCCGCGCTCAAACGGGCGAGGGCGACGACCTGCGCGACGATCTCGCCCGCCGACAGGTTGCGCGTCAGGCCCATCTTGCCCGTCGCGCAGAAGGTGCAGCCGTAGCCGCAGCCCGCCTGCGACGAGATGCAGGCGGTCGAGCGCTCCCGATAATGCATCAGGACGCCCTCGATCAGGCAGCCGTCCGCCGTGCGCCAGAGCAGCTTCGTCGTCCGCCCGTCCGCGCTCGTCGTCCGCGTCACTTCCGCGAGGATCGCGAGTGGCAACTGCGCATCGACCAGCGCGCCGAGCGCCTTCGGCACCGCCGGGATCGTCGCGGCGTGCGCGGCGAAGTGCCCGTAGATGCCCGCATAGAGCTGCTCGACGCGGAAGGCGGGTTGATCGTGCGCCGCGAGCCATGCTTCAAGTTCTTCCGGCAGCAGATCATAGAGGGAAATCTGCGCGCCGGTGGGGACGGCCGGCAGCGCCGCCGCCGTAGCTCTGTTCGTATCATCGTTCCTCACACAACGCGACCGGCCCCGAGGGACCGGCCGCAATTCATCGCGAATCCGCCGCACCGCGCTTAGTTGCGGCGCCCGCCACCCATGCCCGAGACGAGCATGATGTAGTAGAGCAGTTGCAGGATCGCGCCCGCCGCCGCCGCCAGATAGGTGAGCGCCGCCGCGTCGAGGACGCTCTTCGCCTCGCCGTACTCGCTGCGCGAGACGAGGCCGTTGCTGGCGAGCAACTTCATCGCCCGGTTCGATGCATCGAACTCGACCGGCAGCGTCACCAGCGCGAAGACCGTGCCGAGCGAGAAGAGCGCGACGCCGAGCCACGCGATGCCGATTGCCCCGGTGAAGATGCCCATCAGGAGCAGCACCCAGCCGAAGTTCGAGCCGATATTGACGGCCGGGACGATCGCGCCGCGGATTTTCAGGTAGGCGTAATTCTCCTTGTCCTGCACGGCATGGCCCGTCTCGTGCGCCACGATGCCCTGCGCCGCGACGGAGTAGCTGCCGTAGACGCCGTCCGAGAGGCGCAAGCACCTTCTCGCGCGGGTCGTAGTGATCGGTCAGTTCACCGGGAACGCGCTCGATCTGCACATTGTAGAGTCCCTGCGCGTCGAGCAAGCGCCGCGCGACCTGCGCGCCGGTCAGCCGGTTCTCCGAGGGGATCTGGGACATCTTGGCGTAGGTGCTCTTGACGCGCCATTGCGCGTAGAGCGCGAGCGCCAACCCCGGCAAGAGGAAAGCGAAATAGAGTGGGCTGAAAAACATTGTCGGTCCCTCCAACAACAGGTGCTGTGCGACGCCGTTGTGACCGGACGCAAGGCCCTCGCCGCGCCTCGTCGCGTGTGCCGCCGGGCCAGCCAATTCCAATGCGTCCGGCTGCACTCATACATACGTTGTCGCTGGCCATGGCGGTTGCATCACGCATTGCCGCTCGCCCATGCTCCGTATGCCTTCATCGTACCATAACGTGCGAAAGATGCCGCACATTCCGGCCACAGCCCAGGGTGTGGGGATCTCACCTTGCCTGTCGCGGATCGCGCAAGCCCTGGTCACGGCTGTGGTACGATCCTGCCGTTGGCGGCACGGAGGCAAGGAAGGAACCGCGCATGCACCGTCAGCACTCGGAGCGCATCGTCGCGTTCGATACGGCTGCGGCGATCGATGCGGTCGAGCGGGAGATCGCGCGCTATCTCGACAACGATGACCCCGCCGTCGCGCCGCTCTACGGCATGATGCGCTATCACCTCGGCTGGGCGACGGCCGATTTCGCACCCGAGCGCGCGAAGGCGGGGAAGCGATTGCGCCCGCTCTTCTGCCTCCTCTGCTGCGCCGCCGCCGGTGGCGACCCGGAGCGCGCCATGCCCGCCGCCGCCGCCATCGAACTGCTGCAC
Source organism: uncultured Chloroflexia bacterium (assembly GCA_963847195.1). Lineage (GTDB taxonomy): Bacteria > Chloroflexota > Chloroflexia > Thermomicrobiales > JALYUS01 > JALYUS01. Next base: position 24,956 of record CAWJZC010000013.1, read on the forward strand.
AACTTCACCCTCGTCCACGACGACATCCAGGACAACAGCGCCTATCGCCACAATCGCCGCACCGTCTGGAGCATCTGGGGCATGGCGCAGGGGATCAACGTCGGCGACGGGATGCACGCCATCGCCCATCGCGCGCTGCTCGGCCTGCGCGAACGCGGCGTGCCGCGCGGACGATGTGCTCGACTTGACGGCCGGGTTCGATGAGACCGTGCTGCGGATCTGCGAGGGGCAGTTTCAGGATATCGGCTTCGAGGGCCGCTGGGACATCACCGCCGACTGATTACCGTGCATGATCGGCGGCAAGACGGCGGCGATCTTCGCCTATGCCGCCCGCGCCGGCGCGCTGCTCGCCGGACGCGTCACCCGAACGCGCGTCGCGGCATTCGAGCAGTTCGGCACGGCGCTCGGCCTCGGTTTCCAGATGCGCGACGACCTGCTCGGTATCTGGGGCGAACCGGCCGTCACCGGCAAGCAGACGGCGGACGACATCCGCCGCCGCAAGAAGTCCTTGCCGATCATCATGCTCCACGAGCAGGCGAACGAGACGGATCGCGCCTACCTCGAATCGCTCTATGTCGGCGAGGAAGTGGCGCCGGAGCGAAATCGCGACGGTGCTGGCGATGCTCGATCGCGGCGGGTATTCACGATGCCTGCCAGGAGAGCGTCGAGCGATACCATATCGAGGCGGCGGCGCTTCTCAACGATTCCCACGCTGGCGGGCCGGCAGCGCCGCGCTGGCGGGCCTCATCGAGACGATGGCGGGCCGGGCCGCATGAGGGCTTTCAGGCTGGCGGCAGGCCGAAGGCCGCTGCCACCGCGCCCATTTCCGTCATCGTGGTACTGGGCGGTAGCCGTAGCCAGCGAGCCGTGCCGACCGACGGTGAAGACTTTGATGAGCAGACGCCCGCGATGAAGCCGCCGATATGCGCCCAGTACGCGACGCCGCTCGCCGCTCGCGCCGCCGGAACGGAAGTTCGCGCCGAGCGTCAGCGAAGCCATTGAGTGCCTGAAGCGCGAACCAGTAGCCGATGACGATCCATGCGGGAAGGACGAACGGAATGAAGATGATGCCAAGCCAGATGACATTGCGCACCCGCCCGCGCGGCTCGCAGGATGATATACCCGCCGAGCACCCCGGCAATCGCGCCGCTCGCGCCGATGCGATGGGGCGAGCGAAGTCTGGTTGAAGTAGATGTGCGCGAAGTTCCCCGCAAGGCCGCAGAGCAGATAGTAGATGAGGAACCGCACCGGCCCCATCGCGTCCTCGACGTTGTCGCCGAAGACCCAGAGGAAGAGCATGTTGCCGCCGATATGCAGCCAGCCGCCGTGCAGGAACATCGCGGTGAAGAGCGTCAGATAGAGCGGCGAGGTGATCTCCGGGTTCGCTCGCTGGAAGGCGGCGTAGTGGATGAAGCGCGCCGGGATGACGCTCCACTTATCGACGAAGAAGTTCTGGCTCGCCGCCCCGCGCAGCGTGAGCATGTAGAGGAAGACCGCGACGTTGAGCCGCGATCAGCAGATAGGTCACGACCGGGCGATGCAGGCGGTCGCGGTTGTCGTCGCCAATCGGGAACATCGCGTCGCCTCACGATCGCTACGGCGACGGATTCGGTCGGCAGCTGGTCGGCGCGGTTGCGTAGCACGCGCGGCGCGCGCGGCGCGCCATGCGGATCATCAGATACATCGTCAGGATACCGACGAGGAAGCCGCCGACATGGCCCCAATGGGCGATGTTCGCCAGGAAATCGCTGCCGGTGATGCTGCGGATGATGTGCGCGGGGATCAGCGCCGGGATGAGGATAAGCGCGAGCGTCCAGATGATCGTCTTCGTCCGATCCGGGCCCGGCGGGGAGCAGGAGGAAATAGCCGCCCAGCACGCCGTAGACCGCGCCGCTCGCCCCGATGAACGGCGAATAGGAGTTGCGATAGAGGAGGATGACCGCGAGGCTGCTCGCCAACCCCGCGAGGCTATAGAGCAGGACGAAGCGGGGCGTGCCGATCATCATCTCCACCGTCCGGCCGATGGCGAAGAGGAGGAACATATTCAGGCCGATATGCGTCAGGCCGCCATGCAGAAAGAGGCTCGTGACGAGCGTCACAAGTGCGCGGGCTGCTCGGGCCGAGAAAGCCGTCGAAGATCGGTTCGGCGGCGTGCGTGAAGCGCGCCGGAATCAGCGACCAGTTGAGCAGGAACTGGTCGCCAGCCCGCACGCTGAAAGCGTCTGCTGGTAGAGAAAGACCGCGACATTGATCGCGATGATCGTATACGTCGCGGTCGGGCGGCGCATCTGCGCTTGCATCTGCGCGGGTGATGGAACCACGGTACCTTCAATTCTGTCTGTCCGAGGCTGGCGATCAGGACGGTTCGATGAACTCATTGCCGCCGAGCCCGCCGAAAAGGTCTTGCAGCGACGCGATACACGCCTTGAGCGTCTGCGCGCCCGCGCGCGGCGCGAAGAACAAGCCGATAATCAGGCCGATGGTCAGGTACTTGACCGCGATGCGGCGGCGGTCGTCGCGTTGTCTGCCCGCTCATGCCGTCGCCTCCGCGCGTCGGCGATCGGGCCGGTCGGCTGGTCGTTACCGGCGGGACGATCGCCGGTTGCAATTCGACGACGGGCTCATCGTCCAGCAGCAGATCGTCCTCGGCGGCGCGGTTGAGGAGCAGCGTCGCGATCACCCCGGCGACGATGCCGACGAGGATGCCGATCGTAAATGCGCGATCCCGGCGCTTCTTGCGCGTCACCGGCTCCGCATATGCCTCTTCAATGGTCATGTGCGCTCCTCCTCCTACTTGCCACTTGCCGCCATGCTATGGAGGGGAATCTCCCCGCTCAGCTGTCTGCACGATCAAGGCCGCCATCTCGCGCGCCCGATAATAGCGGCGGCTGCGGGCCGAAAAGTACCCATCGTCCGTCGCCGCCGTCTGCACCGCCAGCCCCTCGGCGCGGAACAGCAGCGCCGACCGCCAGAGGTGGAACGGGTCGCTGACGACGATCACCGACCGCCACCCGGCTGCGCGCACGAGCGCGCCGACCGCCTGCGCACTTTCCAGCGTCCGCGTCGCGCGCGCTTCGAGGACGATGGCGTCTGCCGGTACGCCGTGCGCCACGGCGATCGCTTCCATCACCGCCGCTTCGGCGATGCCGGATTCGCCGACTCCGCCCGTCACGATCAGGCGTGGCGCGTACCCCGCATGATAGAGCGCGACCGCGCGCCGTACCCTGCCCCGCAACGCGGCGGACGGTCGGCCATCGCGGTGTACCTGCGCGCCGAGCACGATGATCGCGTCCGCCGCTCCGTGCACCGTCTCCCGCTCGCCCCGCCGGACGAACCGATAAGCCCCGAGCGCCACCGCGGCGACCGACCAGCGCCGATAGCGAGCGCGCCGTATCCGGCGTTCCGTGCGATATGGCGAACTCCGCGACCATTCACTCGTGCTAGTATAGCATTGCGATGTGATCTTTCGTGCGCGCACGGCGCACGGGCCGGAGGAAGGGCATCTGAAGAGCGTGACAGCGACAGTGACACTCGATACCGAATGCGATCACCTGGGACGCAAATGGCCTCGTGACCGCCGTCGTGCAGGACGCGACGACGGACGCCGTCCTGATGGTCGGCCATATGAACGCGGAGTCGCTCCGCCGCACGCTGGCGGGGCCGCATGTCTGGTTCTGGAGCCGCAGCCGGCAGGAACTGTGGGAGAAGGGCGCGACCTCCGGGAACTTCCTCGATGTCGTCGCCGTCACCGCCGACTGCGACGGCGATGCGCTGCTCGTCCGTGCCCGCCCGCACGGCCCGACCTGCCACACCGGCGCGAACTCCTGCTTCCACCGCCCGATGACCGAGCCGGGCTATATCGCCGCCGAGCGAGACGCAGGACGAGGCTGAGCATTGGGGCCGGAGGTCTTGCGTCAGGTCGCGGCGGTGATCGCCGCAGCGCCAGCGCGAGATGCCCGAGGGCTCATACACGACCTATCTCTTCCGCGAGGGTATCGACAAGATCGCCAAGAAGGTCGGCGAGGAAGCGACCGAAGTGGTGATCGGCGCGAAAAACGTCGAGCGCGGCGATGCGCGATGCCGCGACGATTGCTGGCGGGCGAAGTCGCGGACCTCTTCTATCACGCCCTCGTGCTCGCCCGCGCCGACGAACCTGCCGGACGACGCGATCTGGCGTGCCCTCGCCAAGCGGCGCGGCCAAACCGGCCGATGCGCCGCCGCGCCCCCCGAAGCCGAACCTCGGCTAATCGCTGTGTGGCGGCCTGCTTGGGCGATGAATACGTTCGGGCATGGTGCGATCTGGGGTGTGATGATCGCTACAGATGTCGTTTTCCGGCTCGCACAGCGGGACGATGTACCGGCTATCCTCCCAGTGCTGCCTGATCTCTCGCCCGATCCGGAAGAAGTCCGGCTCCAAGCTCCCGTCCCTCGCGTCGGGGATATGAGATTTTTGACCAGATGCAGCCGACACGGAAATGTCCACATCATTCTCGCTTCGCTCTCCGATACTGGCGCGGTGGTTGGCTCGTGCATGGTGGTTATCGTGCCCAACTTTACCTATGGGCAACCGTGGGCGATCATCGAAAGTGTGGTCATTGCGGCGGCATACCAGAATCACGGGCTCGGAACCGCACTGATGGAATATGCCTTCGATTTTGCCCAAGAGCGGGACTGCTACAAAGTGCAGCTGTTGAGCGGCCCTGCGGAGGAACAAATTCGGTTCTACCGGCAGGTCGGCATGGACGACAGCCATTGCTGCGGTTTCAAAAAATGGTTCATCGACCCTTGATACGACTACGTCTGTGCCGTCATCGCCCTACAGATATTCCAGCGGCTTGGCGACCATGCGCTTATGGGCGCGTCGATCTCGAGGATGACATCGCGGAGGGCGGGGAGGAGTAGTTCGCTGCCGTCCGGGCGGGTGACGACGTAGACATCGTTCGCGCCGGTTTGCAGGATGCTCGTCAGGGTGCCGAGCGGTTCGCCCTCGGGCGTGACGACCGTCATGTCGATCAGCTGGTGCCAGAAGTATTCGTCCTCGTCGAGCGGCTTCGCGTCGCGGATGTCGATATAGAGCGGCATGCCGCGATAGAGGTCCGCCTCATTGCGCGATGAGACGCCGGCGACCTCGAAGAATCGTCGAGGGGCTCGCGCCACGCAGCGAGCGGAGGCGGCGGCGTTGCGGTTCATCGCCGAGATAGACGTGGGTGAGAGAGGCGAGGCGTTCCGGGAAGTCGGAGACGATGCGCAGCCGCATCGCGCCGTTGATGCCGTGCGGCGCGCCGATGATGCCGATCATCAGGCGCTCCGGCGGTTGGTCGGCGGCGGGCGCGGTATCGCCGGCGGCGGGCGTGGCGGGCGCGCTCGCGCTCGCCTGCGGCGTTCCTCGGTCATCGTCAATCGTCGATGTCGAGCGAGACGCGCACGCCCTGCTTGGCGGCGGAGGCGGCGAGCACGGCGCGGATCGCGCGGGCGATCTTGCCCTGCCGGCCGATCACTTTGCCCATCTCTTCGGGCGCGACGGTCAGGCGCACTTCGATGTTATTGCCGAAGCGGTTGGAGCGCACGCCGATCAAGTCCGGGCTGGACACGAGCGACCCGGCGATGTAGCGGACGAGGTCTTCCATCGACTCGCTGGAGGTATCTACCATCTTAGGCCTCGGTGGCGGGGGCGGCTGGCGCACCGGCGTGACACCGGCGCGCTTGAGGAGCGACGCGACCGATTCGGTCGGCTGCGCGCCGACACTCGAGCCAATACTGCACGCGCTCGGCATTGACGACGATCGTGCTCGGCTCGGTGAGCGGGTTGTAGTGGCCGAGGTTCTCCACGATAGCGACCATCGCGCTTCGAGCGCGCTTCCTGGACAACGATACGGTAATGGGGCTGGCCCTTCGCACCCATCCGGGTCAAACGCATCTTCAGCACGTGGTTCGGTTCCTTCCCTGACGCGCTCAATCTCAATCGCACGCCGCAAACGCGGATCGCAATCCGCAGCGCTTCATGGTACATGGAACGGCAGGTCGCGTCAATCGGAATGTGGCCGGTCCGGGTGATAGCGGGCATTGAACTCGCTGCTGCAGGATGCTGTAGAGATGCTCGTCGTGCCACCGGCCATCCATGAACCACGCTTCGCGCTTGTCCCCTCGCGGACGAAGCCGACTTTTTCGTAGGCGCGTATGGGCGCGGGTGTTCTCCGGGAAGACCTCGAGCCAGACGCGGTGCGCCGCGCGATCGCTGAAGAGCCATTCGAGCAGCAGCGTGATCGCCTCGCGTGCCGTATCCCTTGCTCCAGGCATCCTTCTCGCCGATCAGGATGCTCAGTTCCGCCTGCCGCGCGGGCAGATCGAAACCCTCGTAGTCGATGCGGCCAATCGCCCGGCCGGTTTCGTCGCAGATGCAGAAATAGCCATTCTCGCCGAACTGCGTGAAGCGGCCATTCGGCGCGAGGTCCGCCTCGAAGGCGTGCGCCGCAAGGATCGGGAAGCGGTCGCCCCAATAGCGCATCACGTCCGGGTCGTCGTGCCAGCGCCGGAGGGCGGCGAGGTCGTCGGCTGGAAAGGGCCGAAGCGTGACGCGTCGTGCCGACGATCATCTGCAGATAGCCTCCTCGGTGCGGTGTGCTCATCGCATATCAATCGGGACTGCGCACCGCGTGTCACGAAATGGGCGATTTCCGCGTATACTAGTACGCGTTTTGATCGGTTGCGCGGAGAGTCGCTGCCGCGCATTTTCGCACGGTAAGGGAAACTGAGGGATGGCGCAAACCCGACGCGATTATTATGAGGTGCTCGCTATTGAGCGCGGCGCGAGTGTGGATGAGATCAAGCGCGCCTATCGCCGCTTGGCGCGCCAGTATCATCCCGATGTGAATCAGCGAGCCCGGCGCGGAGGAGCGGTTCAAGGAGGTCAACGAGGCGTACGAGGTGCTCTCGGACGACGAGAAACGCGCCGCGTACGATCGCTTCGGCCATGCCGGGGTCAATGGCGGCGCGGGCGGAAGCCCGTTCGGTGGGCTTCGATTTCAGTGACATTTTCGATTCGTTCTTCGGCGGCGGCGGTCGGGGCGCGTGCAGCGCCCGGCGCGCCGATGCGCGGCGACGACCTGCGCGCGATGGTCGACGCTCACCTTCGCGGAGGCGGTCTTCGGTGCGGAGAAGGAAGTCTCGTTCACGCAGCAGGATACCTGCCCGGCCTGCCACGGCACGCGCATGGAGGGCGGCAAGCAGCCGGAGACGTGCCCGAAGTGCGCGGGCAGCGGCCAGATCCGCCGGATGCAGAACACGATCCTCGGCCAGTTCATGACCGCCACGGCCTGTGACCGCTGCGGCGGCGAGGGCGTATTGATCACCGACCCGTGCACGACCTGCCACGGTGCGGGCCGGGTGCGGACGACGAAGAATCTCTCCGTCTCCATCCCCGCCGGGATCGACGACGGGATGCAGATTCGCATCGCCGGGCAAGGCGACGCGGGGTATCGCGGCGGCCCGCCCGGCAATCTCTACGTCGTCGCGCGCGTGCAGCCGGACCCGGTCTTCCGGCGCGACGGCACGACGATCCAGATGACGCTGCCCGTCAATATCGCGCAACTCGCCCTCGGTGCGGAGGTGGAGGTGCCGACGGTCGATGGCGTGCCGGAGAAGATCAATATTCCCGCCGGGACGCAGACGGGCGAGACTTTCCGCGTCCGGGGCAAGGGCGTGCCGGATCTCCGTTCCAGCCGGCGCGGCGATCAGGTCGTGACGGTGCGCGTGGAGACGCCGACCGACTTGACGGACGAGCAGCGCGAGTTGCTCCGCCAGTTGGCGCAATCGTTCGGTGTCGAGGTCCACGAGCACGGCAAGGGCTTCTTCGGCCGCATCAAAGATGCCTTCGGCACCTGAGGTGGACAGATGCGGCACAGGATATTGCGTGCGTTGCCCGGATGCAGTGGTGGTGCACGCGATCGGGCAATTGCGGATGGGCAGGCGCGTCGCTATAATTGCGCAACGCGCGAGGGGGGCGCCTTGAGCGGCCTTGACCGGTTCGAGCGGATGATGGAACGGGCGGTAGAAGGGTCGGTAGGCAAGATGTTCCGCAGCCAGATCCAACCGGCGGAGATCGGGCAGGCGGCTCGAACGGGCGATGGAAGCCCGCCCGCTCGTCTCGGTGGATGGGACGATTGTGCCGAATGAGTACCGCGTCCATCTCAACCCCGAGGATGGCGCGACCTTCAAGGAGATCGAGACGCCGCTCTGCCAGTCGTTCGAGCAGTGGCTGGGCGAGATCGCCGCCGAGCGCGGCTATCGCTTCATGGGCCCGGTGCGTGTGCAGATCGTGCAGGACCCGCAGGTTGGGCGGCGGGATGTGCAGGTGCAGACGGCGCTCGAAGCGCCCGGTGGGTCGCAGCGGCCTGCTCGCCGGCGGAGCGCCTGCGCTATCCCGGCCCGCAGCGGCAACGCGATTACGGCGCGCCACCGCAGCGCGTACGCCGCCGACGAACGGACCTCACTCGCCCCGCCGCCGCAACCCGGCCGCGCATGGTCGCGCCGGTCGCGGGCGTTCCCGCGCCGCACGCGCCGTCCGGGCCACTGCCGCAGGGGGTCGTCGCCCACTTCTCGGTGCCGCATGGCCCGCTCAGCCGGCCGGACGCTTCCCTCTGCGTTTCGCGGATATCTCGATCGGCCGCGCGCTCGATAACGATGTCGTGCTGGAGAGCAACGATGTCTCGCGCCATCATGTGCGCGTCGAACCGGCCGGGACGTTGCTGCGCTTGATCGATCTCGGCAGCACGAACGGCACGCGCGTCAATGGTCGCCGCGTATCGGAGCATCTGCTGCGGGATGGTGATCTGGTCGAACTGGGCAGCACGCCACTGCTTTTTCGGGTCGGCGATCCCGCCGCGTCGCCGTGACGCCCGTCCGGGGGAGCGGCACCCGTTGTCGGTTGAATACGTTCTCTTCGTCCTCCGCGTGGTCTTCATCTTCGCGCTCTATTTCTTCATCATCATGGTCGCCCGCGTCCTGAGCCGGGAGTTGACGACGCCGGTTGAGGCGGGCGCGCCAGTCAGCGCGCCGGGGCGGCCGCAGGCGCGCGGCGCAGTCACGCCGGGCGTCGCCTATCTCGTCGGTCGTCGATGGCGCGGAGTCGGGCATCCTGCGCGGCACGGCGCTCGATGTGCGGTCCGGCAATGTCGTTGGGCGGGCGGCGGGCACGGACATATCACTCGCGGATGCCTATACATCGAGTGAGCATGCGCGCTTCCGGCAAGTCGGGGAGCGCTGGATGCTGGACGATCTGGAGAGCATGAACGGCTCGTACATCAACGGCCAGCGCGTGCGCGGCAGCCAACCGCTGGCGGATGGCGATACCGTGCAACTCGGGCGGGTGGTGCTGCAATTCGCCCTTCGCCCGCCTGTCTGAGTCGCTATCGCAGTGATCGGCGCCGCCTATCGGTGCGCTGTCAGAATTTGGGCCGCGCAAAAGCGCACCATTTTTGCCCCTCACTCGTTATACTGATGACGAACGGACACGGTACGTCAACTTTGTCGCGCCAACGAGAACCAAGGGACATAGCATGGCTCAACAGCGACGGCTATCCGGTTCATCGCCCGCCCGCGTTACGCTCAGTCCGCGACCGATGTGCAACTCGACCGGCAGACCCCGCCGTGGGAGCAACATCGTCGCTCGATGTGATGGCTATGGGCACGGGCCGTATGCCTCCGGCGGCCAACGCGGTGGCGGCGACCGGCGGCGAATGTCGGGCCGCGTGGCGGTGGCGGCCGGTGCGATCGGCGCTGGTTGCCTGCCTGCTGGCGGTCGGCGGCTTCGCGTTTCACCAGTCGCTCGAAGGGCAAACTCTATCAAAATGTCTATGTCAACGACCAGAATGTCGGCGGCCTGACGCCCGATGCGGCGCGCGGGGCGTTGGCGCACACGCTCGATCCCTACCTGAACGGCCCGGTCACGCTGACGACGAATGGCAAGCAGTGGACGCCGAAACTGACCGACCTCGGCATGCACGATCGATCTCGACCGGACGGTGAGACGAGGCGTATCGCGGGCCGGGCGGTCGGGTGGCCCGGTCGGGCAGTTGTGGCGCGCCTTCGAGATGCAGCATGGTGCGAAACAGTACGTGCCGCTCTATGTTCGCGTGGACGATCAGGCGCTTAACAGCCTATCTGGATGGCTTGCAGACCCAACTCGGCACGCCGCCGCACGATGCCACCGTCGCCGTCAAGGGCAATCAGGTCGTCGTGACGCCCGGCGCGGACGGCACAAAACTGGATCGCGATACGCTCCGTCAGCAACTGCTCGATAGCACGGCGCATCTGAACGGGACATCGTTCGCGCTGCCCGTCACCTTCGCCGCGCCGGCGGTGACGACGGACGCGGCGGAGCAGGCGAAGGCGCGCGCCGATGCGCTCGTCTCCGCGCCGCTCTCGCTGACCTTCAATGACCACACATGGGACCTCTCGCACGATGAACTGGTGAGCGCGCTGCGATTCGGGCCGAACCTCGACGTGCGGATTGATGGCAGCGCCTTCACCCACGCGCCTCAACGCGATCGCCGGCGAACTGAAGCAGGACCCGAAGAATGCCGTCATCGGCTGGGACAACCAACTCGTCGTGCGGGAACCGGCGAAGAACGGCCAGCGTCTGAATGTGGAGGCGTCGCTGGCCCATCTCACCGCATGGAAGGGCGATGTTCGCGCGATCCCGCTCGTCGTCGAGGTGCAGAAACCGCGCATCACGGATGACGTGGGCGCGCTCGGCATCACCACGCGGATCGCGCGCGGCGTCTCGAACTTCTCCGGCTCCGACGCCGCCCGCGCGCACAATATCGCCGTCGCGGCGGGGTATCTCGATGATACGGTCATCGCGCCGGGGGAGGTCTTCTCGTTCCTCGATTCGATCGGCGAAATCTCGACCGCCCGTGGCTATAAGGACGGCTATGTCATCCTCGCCGAGCAGACCGTCCCCGGCATCGGCGGCGGCGTCTGTCAGGTCGCGACGACGATGTTCCGCGCCGCGATGTACAGCGGCCTGCCCATCGAGGAGCGCAACCCGCATGCCTATCTCGTCAGCTACTATACCGCAGGGCGGCTATCCGGTCGGCCTCGATGCGGCGGTCTTCTCACCGGGCGTGGACCTGAAGTTCCGCAATGAGACGGACAAGTACATGCTCGTCAAGACCTCCATTGACAGCGGCAATCTCTACATCAGCATCTATGGCCCGGACCTGGGCTACAAAGTCGATATCAGCGACCCGGTCATCAAGAACAAGGCGAAGCCGCGCCGGACGACGAGTATCAGGTGGACCCGACGCTGCCGCCGGGCACGAAGAAGCAGGTCGAGTTCGCCAAGAGTGGCGAGGATGTCGCGATCACGCGCACCGTCACGGCGCAAGGACGGCAACGTCGTCCGGCAGGCGGTCTTCAATACGCACTATCAGGCGTGGCCGAACAAGTTTCTCCTGAGCCAAGGACGTCACGCCACCGAAGGCGATCAAGGCGACGACCGCGCCGAACACACCGGCTGCGGCGACGAAAGCGCCCACGCAACCGACGAAACCGGCGCAATCGCCCGCCGCCGCGCAGGCGACGCTGCCGACCAAGCCGCACGCCGACCCCGGCAGGCAACCGCACAACGGTGAGTCCGCAACCAAGAAGCCGTGAAGTAGATTCGTGATCTGCCACGACTGACTCTCGCCGCTTCTCCGGAGGCGGCGTTTGCATCGTGTGACAAATCTGGTAGCGGGCGTGCGATTTTGCTCTGACGTATGGTAAGGTGCAGTGGGAAGAGCTAGACTGTACGTACACAATGCGCTATGCTGAGGAGATGATGGGACATGCGTATGGGAGGGAGGCAGCGGACATGCGTAGATTGACGTCGTCTATCTGAGCTCTGGTGTGGTGGCGATGATGCTTGTCGGTATGCTCGCGACGAGCGGGCTCGTCCGTCAGCGCGGCATCGGACTACTACAAGGATACCGGGCATTACCTCTATGGTCAGTTCCGTGATTACTGGAACGGCAATGGCGGGTTGACGCCGATTCGGCTTCCCGATCACCAAGGTCTTCAACTCCAAATCGACCAACGGGCAGACCTATCCGACGCAGTATCTCGAGCGTGCCGTCTTCGAGCAGCACCCGGAGAACAAGGGGACGCAGTACGAGGTGCTCGGTCGGCTGCTCGGTACCGCCTTCGCGGGCGGGCGCAGTCCAGACCGATCCGAACTTCCAGGCCGTCGCCGAAACCGAGCGACGGGCGGCTCTGGTTCCCCGATACGAATCACTCGATCGGCGGGAGCGATGCCGGCAACAGCGCGATCCGCGCCTACTGGGAGGCGGCGGGCAACGGCAACCTGACGCAGAGCATCCAGATCTTCGGCTTCCCGATCTCGGAGCCCTTCGACGAGCAGGTGGCGCCGCCGCCCGCCGGTGATGGCAAGACGCACCGCGTGCAGTATTTCGAGCGCTATCGCCTCGAGTACTACCCCGATAATCCAGACCCCTACAAGGTGCAACTCGGTCTGCTCGGCACCTCGCAGGCGCAGGCGGACAAGTTGGATCCGTCGGTGACCGCCGTTGAACCGGCGGGGCAGACAGCAGCCCGATTGCATCGGGACGGGGCCGTGCGGCGCGACCTCCGTCCAGCCGCTGCCGAAGAGCTACGCCGGCCTGCATGTCGGCGACGGCGCGGACGGCTACGGCTTCAATGTGGACGCGAACGGCCTCGACGCCGGGAGCAAAGACACGATGTTCGGCCAGGTCAGTGGCGCCGGGTTCAACTGGATTCGCCAGCAAGTACGCTGGAGTTCCTATGAGCCGTCCAAGAGCCAGTTCGGCAATAACTACGTCGCCCAGGTCGATGCGCTCGTCAATGCGACCGCCGCGAAGGGCGTCAAGATCCTCCTCAGTATCGAGAGCTCGCCGGAGTGGGCCGGGACGAATGAGGGGCTTGCCGAACAACCCGAAGGACATCGGCGATCTCATCACCTTCATGGCGAACCGCTACAAGGGCAAGGTCGCAGGCCTACGAGGTCTGGAACGAGGAGAACTACGCCGACGAGACGGGTGGGCAGGTCAATGTCGGCGCCTATATCCCCGTCCTCAAGGCGGGCTATCAGGCGCTCAAGGCGAGTGACCCGAACATCACCGTCGTCTTCGGCGGCATGACGCCAACCGGCGTCACCGGGCACCCCGAGGTCGCGCTGGACGAGGTGCAGTATCTCCAGCAGATCTACCAGATCAACGGCGGCGAGGTGAAGAACTACTACGACGTGCTCGGCGCGCACCCCGGCTCGAACTGCAACCCGCCGGACAACTCCTACCCGGATAACCCGCCGACGAATGCCTGCGGCACCGACCCGGACGGTGGGCGGAGCTACACCAAGGACAACTCGTTCTACTTCAAGCGCATCCTGCAACTGCGCAACGTGATGGAGCAGAACGGCGAGTCCGGCAAGAAGATGTGGCTGACCGAGTTCGGCTGGGACAGTTCGGCGGTGCTCGTGCCGAACTACCAGTACGCGCAGTACGTCTCGGAGGACCAGCAGGCGCAATACCTGACGACAGGCGTTCGCGCTCGGCAAGTCCTATCCGTGGATGGGCGTGATGTTCGTCTGGAACCTCAACTTCCCCTTCACGCTCCAGGCGGCCAAGGGCGGCGACGCCGTCAATGACGAGAAGTTCGGCTGGGGCGTCCTGCACGGCGACGGCTCGCCGCGACCGTCGTACACGGCGCTGAAGAATATGCCGAAATGAGGATTGAGAGCTGAGAACTGAGGGGGTGGGCGCATGGCCCGCTCCTCTGTTTCGTGTGCCGCTACAATGGCGAGACGAGTCCGATCGGGTAGTGTCGGGAACGAGCGACGGGAGTAGCCGTTGGTGGCCGATGTAATGCCGGGGATGTGCAGACGCTATCGCCTCTGTGTCGTCAACGGCGTCTTCGTCTCCGGTGGCGTTGGTGACGACGGGCGCGTGCGGCCGCCCGCATCTGTTCACGGCGCTCGCGGAGCGCATCGCCGAGGCGACGGGTTGGCGCGCGTGGGCGCTCTGGCCGTACCGGGACAAGCGCGTCTTCGGCGTCCCCGCCTTCGCGACGATCACGCGGCGAGCGATCGACGGGTACGCGCGGTTTCTCGCCGAGCGATCCGCGCCGATCTGGCCGCCGCCCCACTGGGCCGGGCGAATCGCTCGCCTTCGTCGCCTACAGCGGCGGCGTGCCGGTTGTCCAGACGGCGGCGACCTTGCTCCGGCCCGCGCTGCCGGTCGATGCCTTCGTTTTCTTCGGCCCCGCGCTGCTGCCGGGCAAGGTGCCGCGCGATTGGGCGGCGCGATGCGTCGGTTGGCTGTGTGCTGGGCGAGCGGGACTGGATTCAGGGCGTCTATCCGCGCCTGCCGCGGCCGTGGCACGGCGCGCTGCGCGACCGGAACCGCGCGCGCATTGTCGCCGCGTTACCGGCGCACACCGTGTATCGGACGATCCCGTGCGACCATTGGCCGGGCTATTTCACGCCCGAGGGGATGCCGCTGCTCGTCAGCGCCGTCTGCGACTTGTTGCAGCCCGCAGCCGTGCCCGGATAGCGTCAGCCGGCGCGGCGATCTGGAGCACTTTCTCGCGACCCTGCTCGCCGCGCACGATGGCGATGTCGCGCTTCGGGATGCCGAGGACGTCGGAGAGGAGCGCGATCAGCGCCGCGTTCGCCGCGCCCTCGACGGGCGGGGCGGTGAGCCGGACGCGAAGGGCGCCCGTCTCGGTCACGCCGTCAATCGGCGTTCCGGTCGGCGCGCGGCACGACGCGGACGGCGAGGCGTGCCGCGCCGTCCGTGCCGGTGAGATGCAATCGGTCGAGGTCGTCCAATCAGTCGAAGTTGACGGGTATCGGAGACGATCTCCGCTTCGTAGCCATCCGGCGTGGCGAGGAAGGCGAGCCAGTTGCCGTTCAGATTGCCGGTGCGGACGATCTCGGTCATGCCGCGCAGTTCGTCCTCGCGCGGCTTCCAGTCGGGCCAGATGAAGGCGTAGTGGACGAAACCGGGCCGCGCCTCCTGCTCGGCGCGCGGCTCGAAGAGTTCGACGCGATAGAGCCCCTCGCCCCGGTCGATCATGGCGATCCGGCGGTCGCCACGATCGACGACGTACGAGCCGCGCGCGTCTTCCTTGTAGAGGTCCAGCATCTGCTCGAAGGCGGGCGTGCGTCGCCGCCTGCACGCCGATATGATCGAGCGTGGTGGCGACCTCCGCCGGGATGCCGAGCCCGACGAGATACGCCTGATGCTCGCGCAGGCGCGTGACGTTCTCGTCGCCATTCAGGTCAACGTATCCCTCGCGTGCGAGATGCGCGTCGTGACTACCCGTGTGCGACATGTGATGCCTCCTCGATGGCCGTAACGGGAATAAAGGTCGGTGCCGGTGCGTGTGCGGGCATCCGCGCCAGGGTCTGGACGACTTCAAGCAGTTGGCCCGCCGGTGCGATCGTCCGCCCGAGTTGCTGCGAGAGGGCGGGCAGCGTCATATCGTCCACCGTCACGAGGCCGCGCTCATCGAACATCGAGCGGGGCAGGAAGAGCGGCGCGTCGGTCTGCTCGCCGCCGAACTCCTCCAGCAGGCACTTGCCACTGAGCAGGCCGGAGACGGTAATGTCCGGCCCGAAGAGGCGGTTCTCGATGGCGCGGACCTCGATAGCCGCGCCCGTCTCCGCGTTGACATCGGCCACGAGCGCGCGCATCGTCGGCGCGATCAAGCGTCGCGCAGCCGATCGTCGCGCGTGCGGCCATGGAGATTGCGCGGCAGCGTCTTCCGCTTCTTCGCCCGCGCCCACTCATCGATCAGGAGGCGGGTGAGGCCGATGCCGTCCTCCAACTGCGGGAAGCCATCGTAGCGGCTGGCGGGCGGTAGCGGCGTACCGGTATTGAGATAGAACTCGTCGGCGGCATGGACGATGCTCCGGCCATGCTCGGCGCGCAGGCGCGTTTGCCAGCCGCGAATCTGCGCGAGAATGCGCGCGCATCTCATCCGGTCGTGAACATGCGCAGGGCGGGTTCATCGAGGATGCGATGCTGCTCGCGGTACCATTCCTCGCGGTGCAGCCCGCGCCGCGTCAGCCCGACCGGCACCGCCGCGATCGACTGCATATGCGGCATGAGCGTGAGCAGATCGGCTAATCGAGCGGTCGAGTTCCGCGCCGTCGTTCACTTCCGGGACGAGGACGAGTTGGGTGTTGAACTCGATGTCCATCGCGGCGAGGCGGCGGAGGTCTTCCATGATCTTGCCGCCGCGCCCGTTGGTCGAGCGCACCAGTCGCTCGCGGACGACCGGGTTGGTGGCATGGACGGAGATGTGCAGCGGCGAGAGCCGCTCCTCGCCGATCCGCTCGAAATCCGCGTCCTTGAGGTTCGTCAGCGTGATGAAGTTGCCGTAGAGGAATGAGAGCCGGTAATCGTCGTCCTTGATGTACATCGTCTGCCGCAGGCCGGGGATGCCCTGCTTGAGGAAGCAGAAGGTGCAGTGATTGTCGCAGACATGCACGCCATCGAAGGCCGCCGAGGGGAAGCGGATACCGAGCGGTTGGTAATCCTCGTTATCGATCTCGATATCGAACTGCTCGTCGCCGCGCCGGATGGTCAGCGTGAACGCGTCGTACGCGGTGAGCAATTGATAGTCGATCAGGTCGGTCGGTTCGTCGCCGTCGATGGCGAGAATCATATCGCCGGGCTGGATGTCGTAGCGGGCGGCGATGCCGTCCGGGCTGACGGCGTCCACCAGTGCGCCCTTGCCGAAGAGCTTTCTCATCCGGCACGCTCCTCTCCCGCCGCGACCGCCGCGAAGAGGTGCGCGTCCGGCGTCTCTCCGGGCGGCGCCGCGCTGTCGCTGCGGGCGGCGCGCGCCTTGCGCCGTCTCTTCTCGAAACTGGAGACGAAATGCACCCACGGCGGGCTGCGATGCGGGTGGAGCGCGCGCGAAGGGCAGATTGTCGCAGGAAGGAGGCCGCATCGGTGAACGGCTCGATCTCGATGTACGAGCCGCCGTACTCCCAGGTGCTGTGCCCGTCCGAACCGACGGTCATCGGGCAGATGGTGCGCGGCGGCGTACTTCCGGGCGGCCCAGTTATCCATCGGCGCCATCATCCGGCCATTGAAGACTTCGATCGCGTCCACCAACCCGGCGGAGACGAGCCGATCCAGCACCGCCTCGCCGATCGCGCCCTTGCGGTAGCGGTCGTACGGGATGCGGCACGACGACCACGCCGCCCTGCGCGTGGATCGCCGCGCACGTCTCCTCCGGCGAGAGGCCGTCGGGAATCTCATCGTGCAGGAAGAGGCCGATAATCTCCCCGGCGGTCGAGTAGACCTCCTCGCCGGGGATGACATGGAAGTCCGGCCCGCCCGCCGCTTGCGCCGCCGCATGGCCCGCGAATCGCCCGTGATTCGTGATCGCGATGCCATCCAATCCGTGTCGCTTCGCCGCCTGGACGAGCCGCTCCGGGCTGACCGGGCAATCGCGCGAATGCCAGGTGTGCGCGTGCAGGTCGATCTTCCATCGGTGCTCGGGTGCGGCTGTCATGCTGCTCCTATCGGTCCCGTATCTCCTGCCACACGCGTTCGCGCGCGGGTGCCAAATTCTCTGTTGCCGCCATCACCAGCGTCACGGCGGTAATCGCGGCGGTCTCGGCGCGCAGGATGCGCGGCCCGAGCGAGACGGGCATGGCGCCTGCTCGTGCGTCACGAGGCGTTCCACTTCGCCCTCAGCCAAGCCACCCTCCGGCCCGACAATCACCGAGAGCGTATCGCGCATTCCAGTGGCACGACGCTGCACCAACGTCGCGTCCGTGACCGTCTCATGCGCGACGAAGAGCGGCACGGGCACGCTGCCAGCGAATCCGCGCCAGCGCGACCGGTGCGCCGATCGACTGGTACTCGGCCCCGCCCCGATTGCTCCGCCGCCTCGGTGGCGATCCGGCGCCAGCGTTCCAGCGCCTTCGTGTCGTCCGGCCCGACCCGGCGGATCGTGTGCGCCGTGATGACCGGCTGGATAACCGCGACGCCCAGTTCCGTCGCCTTCTGCACCAGCCAGTCGAACCGCTCGCCCTTGAGCACCGCCGCGCAGAGGGTCACCGCGCACGCGGTTCCGGCAGTCCGGGCCGCTCGGCGATGACCGTGCCCGTCACCGCGCGCGCCTCGACGGTTCCGAGGCGTACCCGCCATTCTACCGCATCTTCGCCGTCGGTGGGGATGAGGACGATTTCCTCATTCGGCCGCAGGCGCAGGACGCGGGCAATCTGGTGGGCAATGCCGCCGTGTGAGCGCCACGTTATTGCCTGTGCGGCTATCGGCGGTGACGAAGAAGCGGTGCATCGGCGATTATTCCTCACCCTCGCCGCGCCCGCAGCGCCACCCAATCGCCCATCTGGCCGCGCGTGATCGCGACGAAGCCGGCCGCTTCGAGCGCCATGCGCACCTCTTCCTCGCGCTCGATGATGATGCCGCTCGCGACGAGCCAGCCGCCGGGGCGGACGCTCTGGTAGAGATAGGGCGCGAGCTCGCGGATGATGCGGGCGATGATATTCGCGAAGATGCCATCGAACGGGCCGTAATGCTCGTCCGGGCCGAGCGAGCCGACGATCAGCGGGAAACGGTCGCGGCCAATGCCGTTCGCCTCGCCATTCGTGCGCGCGGCTTGCACCGCGACCTCCTCGACATCGAGGCCGAGGACGTGACCGGCGCCGAGTTTGAGCGCGGCGATGGCGAGGATGCCGCTGCCGGTGCCGACATCGAGCAGGCGGTCGCCGGGCGCGACGAGGTCCTCGACGGCGATCAGGCAGAGTTGGGTGGAGGGGTGCAGGCCGGTGCCGAACGCCATGCCGGGATCGAGCGTGATCACCGCGTCGTCCGGCTGCGCTTCGTAGGCGCGCCACGGCGGGCGGATGACGATGGAGCGGCCGACGCGATGGACATGGAAGTGCTCCTTCCAGGCGTTCGCCCAGTCCTCCTCCTCGCGCGGATGCACGGTCAGTTCGCCGACGTAGCGCATCTGCGAGAGGTGCCAGAGCGCCTGCTCCAAGCGTGTGAACCGTCTCCTGCGCGTCGGCGGTCTCGGGGATGAAGGTCGCCACGGTGACGGAGCCGTTCGGATCGACGCGCAGGTTGTCGCCGTCGCGGTCCTGGAGGTATTGCTCCTCGATGGCGACGCCACCCTGATAGCCGTAGCGGGCGAACAGCTCACTCACCGCCTCGACCGCCTCGTGATCCGCCTGCACGCGCATCTTCAAGCCAGCGCATCATTGCGCCCCCAGTCGACGTGGCCGTGCTGTTCGCGCCGCCGAGATTGACCTCCGACGAATCGCCGATATTGACGCTGTGGAAATCGCCGTGCACAACGGTGTCCGCGCCGACGATCGAGTTCATCAGCATGACATTGGCGATCTCGCTGTCGTGATTGAGGATCACATCGCGGACAATCGCATCGGTGATCGTGACATTCTCGCCGACGCTGGCGTTGGGCCCGACGACGGCGTGATGGATACGCGCGGAGGGTGCGATGACGACGGGCGGGATGATGACACTGCCCTGCATAGCGCGGCGCGGTCATGTCGCCGTCCATCCGGGCGAGGAGGACACGGTTCGTCTCAAGCAGCGTCTCCGGTCGGCCACAATCGAGCCAGAGGTCCATCGTCGCCGCCTCGATGCGCGCGCCGTCGTCGATCATCACCTGGATGGCATCGGTGAGGTAGAACTCACCCTTCGTCTGCTTGCCCGCCGCCATGATCTCGTCGATGGCCGCGAGCAAGCGGGCGGAATCGCGGAAGTAATAGATGCCCGCCACCGCGAGGTTGGTTGGCGGGTCGGCGGGCTTCTCGATGATCCGGCGGATGCGGTCGCCATCGAGTTCGACGATGCCGAATGCCTGCGGCTTATCGACTTCCTTGACGAAGATGACGCCGTCCGCGTCGGTCTGCTCGAGGATGGAGAGATCGGTGGCGAAGATCGTATCGGCGAAGGCGATCAGCACCGGCCCGCTCACCTCGTCGCGCGCCAGTTGGATCGCGTGCGCCTGTCCCTTCATCTCGCCCTGATGGACGAAGGCGGAGGGGAAGGTGTACTGTCGCTCGACGTACTCGCGAATCTGGTCGCCGAGATAGCCGGTGATGAAAATGACCTTCTCCGGATGGAGCGGGGCGATACTGTCGAGGACATGGCCGAGGATCGGCTTCCCCGCGACACTGACGAGCGGCTTCGGCTTGCTCCATGTATGCGGCCGGAGCCGCGTGCCGAAACCGGCGGCCGGAATGATGACGTGCACAGCATTCCTCCTCATGATCGTCCGTCCCGGATACGCGGATTCGTGCGCGACGATCGTGCGCATTCTACCGCAAGATGCGGGCGCGCGCGGGCGTCACGGAATAAGGATGTTCCATCGTTTGGTTAGGTATACTGAGCCAACGGGTCGGTGGACGCACCGGCGCGGGTGGCTCACAGAATTCGAGGATTGTGGATGGTTGAACAACAGGGTGCGGATGGCGCGCGGCCGGAGCGCGACTCGGACGGCACGGCGCCGGAAGGGACAACGCGCGGCAAACGTTGCGTCGATCGAAGAGGAGGCATTGAAGCAGGTCGATTCGCTCTATCGCACGGCGCTGCGCATGACGCGGAACCCGCAGGATGCGGAAGACCTCGTGCAGGAGACCTACTACCGGGCGTTTCGGTCGGCGCACCAGTTCCAGCCGGGCACGAACCTGCGCGCGTGGTTGTTCAAAATCCTGACGAACAGCTTCATCAACCAGTACCGGAAGCGCGCGCGGCACCCGCAGTCTACCTCGCTCGATGATGTCGAGGACTTCTATCTCTACAACCATCTGGTTGACAGCGGTGTGCAGCCCGAATCGCCGAACCCGGAAGCGACGGTGATCGATCAGTTCGCGGAGGCGGATGTCATTGCGGCGCTGGAGCAGTTGCCGCTGGAGTTCCGTCAGGTCGTCCTGCTGGCGGACGTCGAGGGGTTCGCGTACAAGGAGATCGCCGACATCGTCGGTATTCCCGGTCGGCACGGTGATGTCGCGCCTGCACCGCGGGCGGCGGCGGCTTCAGAAGGAATTGTGGGACTATGCGGTCGCGTCCGGCTATCTCGATTCGTTGCGCGGTCAGCAGCCGCGCGGGACGCGAGGCGGCGGCGCATCCGGCGGCGACGGGATAACGATTACGTAAACGGGGAAGTGCAGATGATGACGATGACGTGCCAGGAATGTGTCGACAAATTGCAGCCATACCTCGACCGCGAGTTGACGGATGCCGAGCGGTCGGAGGTGGAGCGCCACCTCGCGGCCTGCGGCCATTGTGCCGACTCCTTCCACTTCGAGGCGGGCATCCTCCGCGTCGTCGGGCGGTGTGGCCGTTCGACCGCCGCGAGCGAGGAATTCAAGGCGCGCATCCGCGTCGTCGTGCAGACCGCCATCGTCGAGCGCGAATGATCTGCTCGACGAGCGCACGATGATTATGGTAAGCTCATAGCGGCGTAAATGCGTCGTGTACTCGATACAATGAAGAGGCGTTGTCGACGATGGCAATGAAAGAATGGATCAAGACCGCGAGCCAGCGCATCCGCGAGGCGGTCGAAGAGGCGTTCCCCGTGCCGCGCAGCCCGAGCGCGTGCCGGTGCGCATCCCGGTACCCGTTAACCCTCCCCGCCCGCAGCGCCGCTATTACTAAAAGCGTACAACCGCCAAGACGCCAAGGGCGATAAAGAACGGGAGATCATTCTTTTTCCTCACCATTTCCTGGCGTCTTACATCTCATTTGCGTCAGCCCCGTCAACCCCGATCAATCAGCGTGCGGAGAGATCGTCGAGCCGGACGCCGTAGGCGTGCATGAGCGCGTCCGCGAGTGCGTCGAGATCGACCGGGATGGTTGGTGGGTCGGGCAGGGCGGTCGCGGTCGTTGCCGGGTCTTTGAGTCCGCTCGATGTGCCGATGACGACGACCGGTCCCGCCGCATCCCGCGCGATCGACGCGCGCGACCTCCACACCGACAACCGACGCCGCTTCCAGATAGAGCCCCGTCTCGCGCGCGAGGCGCGTTTGCGCGGGGAGGATGTCCGGCTCCGCCACGGCGGCCGCATCGCCCGATGAATGCCGGAGCGTCTGCCACGCCCTGCCTGCTCGCCGTGCCGCCGCCGATCGAGAAGGCGGCGGTCGGTTTCGCCGGCACCTGCGCCGGCCCATCGTGCGCCAGCGCATAGCCATACGGCGCGGAGTTGGCCGGTTCCGCGGCGATCATGCGCGGCAATCGGTCGATCACGCCCGCGTCGCGCATCCGGTTGAAGCCGCGCCAGATGCCGGTGAGATTGTCGCCGTACGAGGTCGGCACGACGACCGCCGCCGGCGCCTCGCCGAGATCGCGGACGATCTCATAGGCGATCGTCGTGTAGCCCTCGACGCCGTAGGGGTTCGAGCCGACGGGCGGGTCGGTGACATTCGTGCCGGGGAACCAGCCATACCGCTCGATGCCGAGCGCGGCGAGGGCGCGGCGGTTCGCGCCGCCTTCGAGCAGACAGAGCAGCGCGCCGTATGCGCCCATGAAGGTCTGCATCGTACGCGGGACATCGGTACCCGTGAACATCACGCAGTGCATCCCGGCCCGCGCGGCATAGGCGGCGAGCGACGCCCCGGCATTGCCCGTGGATGCGCCGACGACCGTGCGGTGCCCCAGCGCCTTGCGCGACCGTCACGGCGACCGTCATCGCGCGGTCCTTGTGGCTCCACGTCGGGTTGCGGGATTCGTCTTTGAGAAAGAGCGTGCCGCTGTTCGACCGGAATCGAGATGAGCGGCGTATTGCCCTCACCGATCGACACCGGCGCAGTCGCCGGCGGCGACGGGGAGCAGCGCTTGAAAATCCCACAGGCCGCGCCGCCGCGCGAAGGCCGCCTCGAATGCGGCCCGCGTGAACGTCCCATCCGGATAGACGGGCTCCAGATTGACGAATGTACCCCGCCGCGCGCAGTTCCGGATCGCCGTATGCGAGGAGCCGGACATCATCGAGCGGATACGTCTTCCCCGTCTCCGGGCTGACAAGGTGCAACGGGGTGGGCATCGGGCACTCCTAACCGCCAAGACGCGAAGAACGCCAAGAAACGCGGAGAAGAATCACATCATCATCTTCTCTCTTCCCCACTCGCGTCCCTGGCGTCTTGGCGGTGCGATAATCACCGCCCGCGCGTCGCTCAGGATCACGCTGACGCCAATCGCGGCAACGGGGATGATGCGCGGGTTGGTGCGGATGGCGCGGCGCACGTCTCCACGCAGGAAGGCGGCTGCCGCGCGCGTCATGCCGCAGGCGGGGCAAGGGCGGCGGATGATGGCGCTGATCAGGCAGAGGCGCGGCCCGCGCGCCACGCGATCCGGGCCGAGCGCGGCGAGCACGATCGCAAGGACAGAATGCGGCACCCAGCCGCCCCCGTGGGGTCGAGCCGGATGCCGCTTCCCAGAAAAGGCCCCTCACCGGGCGATCATCCGCCGCGGAGCGGTCGCCCCTGCGCGTCGGGCATCTTCTTCGTCGCGATCTGGATGATGTCGATGATCGACCAGATGCCGCAGCCGCCGAGCGTCAGCAGCTTGACGACGCCGAGGCCGGTGTAGCCGAGATAGAAACGATCGACGCCGAGGCTGCCCAGCAGGATGCTCAGGACGAGGGCTGTCGTCCAATCCTTGTCCGAGTAACCGCCGTAGGGGTCGCCATAGGGATTGGGCTGCTGGCCGTAGGGCGGCTGCCCATACGGGGGTTGGCCGTATGGGGGCTGCCATAGGGCGGCTGACCGTACGGCGGTTGCTGCTCGTATGGCGGCTGACCCGGTTGCTGGCCGTACGGCGGCTGATTGGGCGGATTCTGGTCGCCCGGTGGTTGCTGATAACTCACGCTGCACTCCTCTCGCTTCCCCGTTTGATTGGGACACATCGGTCACACGTCACGGCGCCGTTCGAACCCCACCGAATATTGTCGGCCCCGTGACCATTGTCGCGTGCGCGGAGTATAGCGACGCGCCGCTGCAGATGCAACGAAAAAGCGGGCGTCCGGTTCCGGGCCGCGCCGCTCGCGCGGGAGATGCGTCGCGCAATTTGGTGTGCTATACTCCCCGGACGGCGCGGGGGCGACCCTGCGGCGATTACACACGCCATCTGGCCGGCGCATGGTCCCGTTCGCGGGTGCCGCCGGGAGACGAGGGTGGCGGAGGAAGCAACCGTATCACAGGAGGAGACGGCATGGCGACGGTATTGCAGACGCAGTATGACCCCGCGAGCACGATGCAGGTGATGCGTCAGTTGCTCGAATCGGGCGTCCACTTCGGGCACCAGACGAAGCGCTGGAACCCGAAGATGAAGCCCTACATCTTCAGCGAGCGCAACGGCATCCACATCATCGACCTCCAGCAGACGGCGGAGTCGATGCGCCGCGCGCAGGATTTCGTCACGAGCATCACCGCCCATGGAGGCAAGGTCCTCTTCGTCGGCACGAAGAAGCAGGCGCAGGAGATCATCGCCGAGGAAGCGAGCCGCGCCGGGATGAATTACGTCAACCGCCGCTGGATGGGCGGCCTGCTGACGAACTTCGTCACGATCCGCTCGCGGTTGCGCCGTCTCAGTGAGATCGAGGAGATGGAGAACAGCGGCACGATCTTCGCCCTGCCGAAGAAGGAGCAGACGAGCATCGCGGCCGAGAAAGAGAAGTTGGAGAAGACCATCGGCGGGATGCGCGGCATGACCCGCCTGCCGGAAGCGGTCTTCATCGTCGATCCGCGCCGCGAGGAACTGGCGGTCAAGGAAGCGCGCCGCCTGGAAATCCCGATCATCGGCATGGTGGACACGAACTCCGATCCCGATGTCGTCGATTACGTCATCCCCTCGAATGACGACGCGATCCGCTCCGTCCGCTTGCTGACCAAGACGATGGCGGATGCCGCCCTCGAAGGGCGCGGCCAATACTACGCCGCCACCGCGCGCCGGGAGGAGCCGCGCCAGCAGGAGTACCAACTCGACGCCGAGGACCTGGACGCCGCGATCGCCGAGAAGGGCGATACTCCGGCAGCCCAATAGCAGAGGCCGGCTCATATCAGAGGAAACATTGAAAGGGGAACCGAGCGTTGAGCGTACCGATGGACAAAATCAAGGAACTGCGCGAGAAGACCGGCGCGGGCATCATGGATTGCAAGCGTGCCCTCGAGCAGTCGAACGGCGATCTTCAGGGCGCCGAGGACATCCTGCGCAAGCAGGGCATGGCGTCCGCCGCGAAGAAGGCGGGCCGCGCCGCGAATCAGGGTCTCATCTTCCAATACATCCACGGTGGGCGCATCGGCTGCCTGCTGGAACTGAACTGCGAGACGGACTTCGTCGCGCGCACCGAGGACTTCCAGACGCTCGGCCGCGACATCGCGCAGCACATCATCGGCATGGCGCCGCAATACATTCGCGCCGAGGAAGTGCCCGCTGATATTCGCGAGCGCGAGCGCCGCATCCACGACGGCTCGGATGAAGAGGTGGACCGCAAGATGGTTCTCATGGCGCAGCCCTTCGTGCGCGATCCGAAGCAGACGATCGGCGGGATGGTTCAAGAGGCGATCGGCAAACTTGGAGAGAATATCGTCATCCGACGCTTCACGCGGTACGAACTCGGTGAGGCCGTGATGGGCGACGGGAGCGACACGGGCGACGACGGCGCTGAGGCATAACGGTGCGAAATGATGGCGGCGAGGAATCTTCCTCGCCGCCGTTGTGTGTGCGGCGGCAGCGGCAGAGTAGGAGACGGCAGCCCGAATGATCGACGCGAAATATCAGCGGGTACTCCTCAAATTGAGCGGCGAGGCATTCGAGGGCGCGGGTGGCCGCAACATCGATCCGGGGATCGTCAACGCGCTCGCCGGGGAGGTGCGCGACGCGGTCGCGGACGGCGCCTTGCAGATGGCGCTCGTCGTCGGCGGCGGCAACTTCTGGCGCGGTCGCGATGCGGAGCGGCTCGGCATGGACCGCGCGACCGCCGATTATATGGGCATGATCGGCACCGTCATCAACGCGCTCGCACTTGCAGGAGTCGCTGGAGCGGGCGGGCGTGCAGACGCGCGTGATGACCGCCATCCAGATGCAGCAAGTCGCGGAGCCGTACATCCGGCGGCGCGCGATCCGGCACATGGAGAAGGGGCGCGTCGTCATCCTGGCGGGCGGCAACGGCAACCCGTATTTCACGACGGACACGACGGGCGCGCTGCGCGCCATCGAACTCGAATGCGAAGTCCTCTTGATGGGCAAGAACGGCGTGGACGGCATCTACGACCGCGACCCCAAGCAGGATGCAAACGCCGTGCGCTTCCCGTATATTTCCTTCGCGGAGGCGTTGCAGCGCGAATTGCGCGTGATGGATAGCACGGCATTCGCGCTTTGTATGGACAATAATCTGCCGATCATCGTCTTCAATGTCGCGGAACCGGGCATGATTGCCCGCGTCTTGCGCGGCGAGGAAGGTTTCGGTACCGTTGTGCGGTAGCGGTGCATGGAGGAGGCGCGGGCATGTATGAAGACATTCTGAGCGACGCCGACGACCGGATGCACAAGGCGATCGATGCGCTACGCGACCATCTCGCCGGCATTCGCACGGGCCGTGCTTCTCCGGCGTTGATCGAACGCGTCATCGTCGACTACTACGGCGCGGAAACGCCGTTGCAGCAACTGGCGGGTATCGCGGCGCCCGAGGCGCGCCTGCTCCTCGTGACGCCGTGGGATAAGGGCTCGATGAAGGCGATCGAGAAGGCGCTCCGCGCCAGCGACCTCGGCCTCAATCCGAACAGCGACGGCCAAGTGCTGCGCATCGCCATCCCGGCATTGACCGAGGAGCGGCGGCGCGACATGACGAAAATCGTCAAGCGCAATGTCGAGGAGGCGCACGTCGCCGTGCGGAATATCCGGCGCGACGCGATGCATATGCTCAAAGAACTCGATGAGAGCGGCGACATCTCCGAGGACCAGCGGCGACGCGGCGAGGAGCAGGTCCAGAAGTATACCGACCGTGCCATCGCGGAGGCCGACAAGGTCGGGCGGGATAAGGAAGCCGAGGTCCTCGAAGTTTGACGCATATCGCGAGAACGGCGCACGCACAATGACGAATCCGACCGTGGAAAGCAGCAAGAGCGTCGAAGGTTCGCCCGCAGGCGCGACCGCGCAAACGCATGTCGTCAGCGGCAGGCCGCCGCGCCATGTGGCGATCATCCTGGACGGCAATGGGCGGTGGGCGCAGCGTCGGGGCTTGCCGCGCAACAAGGGGCACGAGGCGGGGACGGAGAACATCCGCCCGATTGTCTCCGCCTGCCCGGACCTTGGCATCGAGTATCTGACACTCTGGGCCTTCTCGACGGAGAACTGGCGCCGCCCGCAGGACGAGGTGGAGGGCATCTTCCAAATCCTCAGCGAGCGTATCGCCGTCGAGACCGGTGCATTGCACGAGGCGGGTGTGCGGCTCCGGCATATCGGCAGCCTCGAAGGGCTGGACGAAGACCTCGCCGGGGCGGTGCGCGCCGCGATCGATCTGACCGCCGATAACAGGACGATGACCCTCACGCTGGCATTCAACTACGGCGGGCGGGCGGAAGTCGTCGCGGCGATCAAGGAGATGCTGCGCGACGGTCTCGACCCCGATAGCGTGACGGAAGAGACGGTCAATCGCTACCTCTACACGGCGGACATGCCCGACCCGGACCTGATTATTCGCCCCTCCGGTGAGTTCCGGCTCTCCAACTTCCTCATCTGGCAGGGCGCGTACGCCGAACTCTACTTCCCGAACATCCTCTGGCCGGACTTCGGCCCCGCCGATTTGCGCGATGCCGTCACGGACTTCCAAGGGCGCCAGCGCCGTTTCGGTGCGATCCCCGACCCCGACCCCGCCACGACCGAATCCACCTGAACGATGTTCCGCACGCGCGCGCTCTCGTCGGTCGCCGTTGTCCTCATCGGCGTCATCCCGGCGTTTTTCGACGCCTGGGGCGTCACTGTCGCATTCGCCGCTCTCGGCGTGATCGGCTTGGCCGAACTGCGGGGCGATGTTCGCGCGGATCGACCATGAAATCCTCCTCATCGTCGCGGCCCCCGTCCTCCTCCTCACGTTGATCGCGGTGGCGGCACACTGGCCCACATGGACCTTGAGCGCGCTGGTGGCGGCAACGCTCCTCGCCCCGGCGTGTATCTTCATGCTTCGTCCGACGATTGATGGCGCCTTGCGGGCGTGGTTGGCGACCGGATTCGCGGCGCTCTATCTCGCGGTCCCGCTCGGGCACCTCGTCGCGGTGCGACAGATCGCGGGCGTCACGACGGGCAATGGCGCGTGGCTGACCCGGTTTGAAGTGCATCTGGGCTTCCCGGAGAACGCCCTCGGCCTCGGTTGGTTCTTCCTCGCGCTCGCTCACGTCGTGGCTCACGGATACCTTCGCGTACCTCTCCGGTCGCGCCTTCGGGAAGCGCCTGATGGCACCCGTGCTCAGCCCGAAGAAGACGTGGGAGGGTTTCGCCGGTGGGGTCGCCGGTGGGATACTGACGGCGGTGATCGCAAACTGGTGCTTCGGTGTCGGCATGCGGGTCGCCGTCGCCAGTCGTCGCAGGCATCGTCATTGCCCTCGCCGCCGCCGCCGGCGATCTCGCGGAATCGCTCTTGAAGCGGCAAACGGGCGTCAAGGACAGCGGCACGCTGATCCCCGGTCACGGCGGCGTGCTGGACCGCATCGACAGCCAGTTGTTCGTCTTCATCGTCGTCTATTACCTCGCACTGGCGGTGGGCTCATAGTCCCTGGTGGCGGCGGGTGATAGGCCCAATGCGCGACAAGTATGAGGAAGGCGCCACTTTCGCGCGTGGCTCCATCGTATGGGGCTGGACCCTCCTGCCATCCCTCCATCGGAGTACGCACGTATGCCGTTACGTCTGGCGATTCTTGGCAGTACCGGCTCTATCGGGCGGAGTACGCTTGAAGTCGTTGACGCGCATCCCGATAGACTGCGCGTCGTCGCGCTCGCGGCGGGCCGGAATGCGGCGCTGCTCCGAGAACAGACCGCGCGCTACCACCCGGCGCTGGTGAGTCTCGATGATGGCGTGGCATCGGAATGGCGACCGATCGGCACGGAACGGCTTGCGGGGACGGAGGGGTTGCTGGCCGTCGCAACGCATCCCGACGCGGACATTGTCGTCGTCGCCACCTCGGGACATGCCGCGATTGAACCGACGCTCGCCGCGCTCCGGGCGGGGAAGGTCGTCGCGCTCGCCAATAAGGAAACGATCGTCTGCGCGGGCGAACTCGTCATGCGGGAAGTGCGGCGCGCCGGGAATCGTCTAAGGCCGGTCGATAGCGAGCACTCGGCGATCTGGCAGTGCCTCGAAACAGCACGGCCGGGGGCGGAGCCGGAGCGCATTATCTTGACCGCGTCGGGTGGCCCCTTCCGTACGTCCTCGATGGAGCAACTGCGCGCGATGACCGCTGCCGATGCGCTCAAACACCCGACCTGGACAATGGGGAGCAAGATCACGATCGATTCGGCGACGCTGATGAACAAGGGATTGGAGGTCATCGAGGCGCGCTGGCTCTATGACATGCCATACGAGCGGATTGACGTTATCATCAATCCGCAGAGCGTCATTCACTCCGCGATCGTCTACGCAGACGGCTCCCTGATCGCGCAACTCGGCCCGGCGGACATGCGCCTGCCGATCCAGTACGCGCTCTCCTATCCGGAACGCTGGCCCAACGCCTTCCGTCGCGCCGACCTCGCCGCGATTGGTCGTCTCGATTTCGATGAACCGGACACGGCTCGCTTCCCGTCGCTTCGCCTCGCGCGGCAGGCGGGCGAGGCGGGCAACACCTATCCGACGGTGCTGAGCGCGGCGGATGAAGTGGCGGTCGATCGTTTTCTCAAGGGCGAGATCGGCTTTCTCGACATCCCCGCCGTAGTCAGCCGCGCGCTCGACATGCACACACCGGACGGCCCGCTCACGCTAGAGAGCATCCGCGCGGCGGATCGCTGGGCACATACGTTCACGCAAACGGTGGCCCCCTAAGTAGGTAACCACTCGATTTTGGAACGGTGGTAGCAGGCTTTCCAGCCTGCCCTCTTGATCGCCGGGGAGGCAGGCTGGAAAGCCTGCTACCACCAAAAGAAATCGTCGTCCAAGTGCGATTGGCGACCTACCTAGTACGCCTCGTTGGTTGCTCGCGGGAGGGGTTGATGACGCACAACGGGACAGAGCGGAGGATGAAGATTGGCGTGATCGCTCAACAGGCCGAGCGGACGCTGGACGGGCAGCGCGTGCGGTTCAATGACATCAAGGAGCTGGCGGTCGTTGCCGAGTCGGTCGGCCTCGACTCCTTCTGGCTCCCGGATCACTTCATCTATCGCCCCCACGAACCGGACCAGCTCGGCGTCTGGGAAGTATTTACCTTTCTCAGCGCCCTCGCCAGCGTGACCACGAAGATCGCGCTCGGGACGTTCGTCGCCGCTACGTCGTTCCGCAATCCGGCGCTCCTCGCCAAGATGGTGGACGCCCTGGACGAGATCTCGGGCGGACGCTTCCTGCTCGGCCTCGGTGCGGGCAATTGGGAGCCGGAACACACCATGTTCGGCTATCCGTTCGATCACCGCGCCGGCCGGTTCGCGGAGGCGATACAGATCATCGCTCCGCTGCTCCGCGAGGGGGCGGTTGATTTCCACGGGAGGTATTACGAGGCGACCGATTGTGTCCTCCGCCCGCGTGGTCCGTCCCCCTCCGGCCCACCGATCTGGGCGGGCGCGCGGGGCGAACGGATGCTGCGGATCATCGCCAGGCACGCAGACTCCTACATCACCATCTGGCCGATCACTCCGGCACAGGTGGCAGAGCAGTGGGAGCGCATGGTTGTCGCCTGCCACGAGGTGGGGCGGGATCCCGCGACCCTCGATCTGACCGCAGGCACGTTCGTCCGACTCCCCGTCCATGGTCAGCCCGCCGACGACGACAAGGCCATCAGTGGGACGTATGTGGAGATCGCGGCACAGCTGCGGGCATTCGCTGCAGTCGGCGTGCGTCACATGCACATCACCTTCCGCCCGTCCATCAGTGTGCGGACGATCGAGGAGTTCGGGCGCGTCCTGGCGCTCATGCAGTAAGGCGAGCACTCCGCGTCGCACGGCCTGTGCGAGCGTTCAGCGCATCGGGCTGAATGCCGTCGGGGCGAGGATGGCGCTGCGAATCCACAAGAGCAAGTTGCCGTCTTTCTCCGACTCCGCCCGCACGCGCTGCCACTCCGGGTCATTGCGGAATGCGCCCCACTTCGGATCGTAGTCGCCCAGTGCATCGAAGCGGAGCAGATAATAGAGCGATGGCTGATCCGCGCCGATTTCCACCGTCCAGAACCCGACGGGCGTGATGCCGTGATTGGCGAAAATGCGCGTCGTATGGTCGTTGAATCGTTTATTGATTGCCGCGAATTCGCGCATGCTCTTCCCGCGATAGATGCGCTCCTCGAAAATGCCGGGGGCATTCGCATTCATGAACTGGAACGGATCCGGTGAATAGGGCGTCGGGCGAAGGATCGCATTGTCGATGCCGGTGATGAGCGGCGCACCATGCGGGGAGGCGAGCGCAATGATGCGCGGCCAGTTGTCGCTGGCGTACATCGCCGCGTACTGCTCCTGCCGTTGATGCAGGTCGTCGAAAGCGAGCATTGCCGTCATGCGCGGTTGCTGCCCGAGTGCGACCGTCCAGCAGCCGACGACGCGCATCCCGTGGGCCTGCGCCTCCGGCATCGCCTCTTCTCCCCACCAGCGCGCGAGCGCACCGAGGCTGGACGTGTCCGGAGTCGTGTAGTGCCGCAGTTCGTAGAGCATCGGGCCTCCGTGTATGCGGTGGCACGGGTTATAGCCCGTGATCGGCAGGTTCTCAACCCGCCCCGCCGATATTAGATCAGTGCGTTGCCGGTTTCGGGGTCGAAGAGGTGCAGGTGCTCGGGTTTGAAGCCGATGTAGAGGCGGTCGCCGGTTCGGGCGCGCTGGCTCGGGTCGAACCGGCCAACTACTTGCTTGCCGCCGGCGCCGGACATGTACATGAGAATTTCCGCGCCGAGCGGTTCGACGACATCGACATTGACGGCGATGCGATCCTGCGACTCCGCGCCGTTACTGCTCATCGGCAGCGGCACGACATGTTCGGGGCGGACGCCGAGCGTCATCTCCTTGCCCGTCGCCTCCGCGAGCCGCATCCTGACGCGCGGCGGGGCGGGCAGGGCGAATTCGCCATTGGCGAGCATGATCTGATCGCCGCTCCGCTGGACGGTGACCGGGATCAAATTCATGGCGGGGCTGCCGATGAACCCTGCCACGAAGAGACTGGCGGGGTGATCGTAAATGCGCTGCGGCGTGTCGAGTTGCTGGATTTCTCCGGCCTTCATCACCGCGAGGCGGTCGCCCATCGTCATCGCTTCCTGCTGGTCATGCGTGACGTAGATCGTCGTCACCTTCAGGCGCTGGTGCAGTTTGAGGATTTCGGCGCGCGTTTGCATCCGCAGTTGCGTGTCGAGGTTGGAGAGCGGCTCGTCCATCAGGAAGGCCTGCGGCTCGCGGACGATGGCGCGGCCGAGGGCGACGCGCTGCCGCTGCCCGCCGGAGAGCTGGCGCGGGCGGCGCTTCAGGAGGTCGGAGAGATCGAGGATTTCCGCCGCGTGGCGGACGCGGCGGTCGATTTCGGCGTCCGCGCCACGCAGGGTCGAGTTCTTGCCGAGGATGCGGCCAATCAGCCCCGTGGAGCCGTGTCCGTTGGCCGCCTCATCCGGCTTATCCGCGCCCGCCGCCGCCATCTCCTGCTTGCGCAGCCGGAGGGCGAAGGCGAGGTTGCCGTAGACATCCATATGCGGGTAGAGCGCATAATTCTGGAAAACCATCGCGACATCGCGGTCCTTCGGCGGCAGCATCGTCACATCGCGGTCGCCGATGTAGAGCGTGCCGTCGGTCACCTCTTCGAGTCCGGCGAGGCAGCGGAGCGCGCTCGTCTTGCCGCATCCCGACGGGCCGACAAGGACGAGGAACTCGCCATCGGCGGCCTCGAAGGAGACATCCTTCACCGCGACGACGTCGCCGTATTTCTTGGTCACATGATCGAAGGCAATCCGCCCCATTTGTCGTCCCCTTATCATCCGGGCACACAGAAGTGTGCGCGCATTGGCAGCAAAATGTGCCCGGATTGTACCACAGGGGCGGGAGGTTATCCCCCGATCCGGTAGATGGGGTTGCCGAGCGTGCCGATGCCATCAATCGTGATTGCGACCACATCGCCGCTTTCGAGCGTGAAGTCGGACGGCGGGACGATGCCCGTGCCGGTGAGCAGTACCGCGCCACTCGGGAACTCGTTGGCGCGCATGAGGTAGGCGACGAGTTGTTCGAGCGGCCGGGCGATCTGATTGGTGTTGCTCTCGCCCTGAAAAACCGCATTGCCGCCGCGCGTAATCGTCATCTGTATCGCGAGATTGGCGACATCGGTCACTTCATCGACGAGCGCGATCGACGGCCCGAGGCCGCAGCAGTCGCGGAACATCTTCGCCTGTGGCAGGTAGAGCGGGTTCTCGCCCTCAATCGAGCGGGAGCTGATATCATTGCCGATCGTGTAGCCGACGATTTCGCCGCTCGCGTTGACGACCAGGGCCAGCTCCGGCTCCGGCACATCCCAGGTGCTGTCGCCACGGACCGCGAGCGGCTGGCCGGGGCCAACGACGCGCGAGGGCGTCGCCTTAAAGAAGATCTCGGGCCGCTCCGCGCCATAGACACGGTCGTAGACGCTCTGCTCGCTGCTCTCCTCCATGCGCGCATCGCGCGAGCGGAGATAGGTGACGCCGCAGGCCCAGACCTCCTGCGCGTCGAGCGGCTTGTGCAGCGTCGCCTCCGGGTGCGTGCAGACCGGCAACTGATCGAACGGGGCGTCGTTCAACCGTTGGCGCACCTCGGCCAGTGGCCGGGCGAGAACATCGCGCATCGAGTGGAGGCCCGCGCCCTCCCACGCCGACAGATCATAGACGCCGCCGAGATCGACCCAACCGAGGCGCGGCGTCGTGTTAATCGCGGTACTGAAATGACAGAGTGGCATGGGGTAGAGCCTCCTTATGCATCACGCTGCAACAACGCTCGAACCGCCGAGGACGCCAAGAGGACGCGCTAACACCGACGGCACGGAGGGCGCGGAGAACAAGAAACTGCTTCCTCTTCGTGCACTCCGTCCCAACCGTGCCGTCGGTGCTCAACTTCGTACCTTCTTGATGATTCGAACCGGATCAATGACCTTCGGGGAAATCATAGCGCGTGTCGCGGAACGTGCCGTGCGCGGCGTTGTATTCCGCGATCATGGGGATGAGTTCGTCCCAGAGGGCGTCCGGCACGGGCGTGAGAGCGTCCTCAACGGCCTGTTGGACGCGCTCCGGTCGCGTCATGCCGATGATCGTGCTGTGGATGCGCGGATCGCGCAGTGAGAAGTGGAGTGCGGCGACGCGGAGGGAGACGCCGTGGTCTTCACACGTTGCTGCCAGCCGCTTCGTCTGCGCGATCATCGCGGGCGATGCCTGCTGATAATGATAGCGCGGGTAGGCATCCGGCCCCTTTGCGAGCATCCCGCTCCCATACGGCGCGGCATTGAGCACGCCGAGGCCGCGCTCGTGCGCGATCTGGAGGAGCGGGGCGGCGGTCTGGTCGAGCAGCGTGTAGCGGTTGTGGGTGATCACCGCATCGAAGATTCCCGTCTCGACATAGCGAATCTCCATGTCGATCGGGCCGCCTGCGACGCCGAGGGAGTCTACCAACCCCTCATCGCGCAGTTTCTGCAACGTCTCCACCGGGCCGCCTTTCGCCATCGCCGCGGCGAAGGTCGTATGCTCGGGGTCGTGGAGGTGCATCAGGGGAATCTTCTCCAGCCCGAGAAGCCGCAAACTCCGCTCGACACTGCGGCGCATCTGGTCGCCGCTGAAGTCCCCGCTCTGCAAGTCGCGGTCGGCCTTGGAATCGAGCACGGAACCGGCGGGCAAGCCGCCCCGCTCGCGCAGGACGATACCGATGCGCCGCTCGCTCTCACCGTCGCCGTACGACGCCGCGGTGTCGATAAAGTTGATCGGGCTATTGAGCAGCGCGCGGACGGTTTCGAGCGCGCGTTCCTCGGGCACGCCGTAGGCGAATGTCTCCGGCATATCCCCGAGCGGCGCTGCGCCGAGGCAGAGATTCGTCACCCGCAAACCCGTCGCACCGAGCGTGACTCGCGGCAGTTGTGCGCTCATGGGAACCTCACCCCTCGGCCCCCTCTCATCGGCCCGATGGGCGCCCGCGATGGAAAGGGGGAAGCAATACGAAATGTAGGCGCATCGCGTGCGCCTTGGCTGCACTCAGCCCTGAGGCCTCTCTCAGAGCGATGGACCGATACGGTTGATGCCGAACTCATTGCAGCCCCACTCCTCGGAGCGGGTCTGTTCGCCACTCGCGACGGCGATCACCTTCTCAAATAGGCGGCGACCGACCTCCTGCAACGTTTCGGCGCCATCGACGACGGTGCCGGCGTTGATATCCATATTGTCGGTCATCTTCTCGTACATCGGCGTGTTCGTGGCGACTTTGATGACGGGCGCAATCGCCGCGCCGGTGACGCTGCCGCGCCCGGTCGTGAAGACGACCATCTGTGCCATGCCCGCGAGGTTTCCCGTCACGCTTTCGATGTCGTTGCCGGGCGTGTCCATGATGACGAGGCCCTTCCGCGTCGGTGGCTGGGCGTAGGCGAGCACTTCGTTGAGCGGCGTGCTGCCGCCTTTCTTCATCGCGCCGATGGACTTCTCCTCGATGGTCGTCAGCCCACCCTTGATGTTACCGGGCGCAGGGTTGCCCTTGTTGAGGTCGACGCCCATCCGCAGCGCGTCATCCTCATAGCGTCGGACGGCAGCGACAAGCTGCTCGCCGACCTCGGGAGTGCGGGCGCGCGCGGCCAGGAGGTGCTCTGCGCCGAGGCACTCGGGCACCTCCGCCAGCATGATTGTGCCGCCCGCCGCGACGAGCATGTCGGACGCGATGCCGAGCGCCGGGTTCGCGGTGATGCCGCTGAAGGCGTCCGATCCGCCGCATTGCACGGCGAGGATCAACTCGGAGAGCGGCACCAGCTCGCGCTTGTGGCGGCTGGCGCGTTCGAGGAGCGCGTGCGCCCGCTCGACGCCCTTCTCGACCGTCGCCTTGATGCCGCCTTCCTCCTGGATGCCGAGGAATTCCACGTCCTGCCCCGTCTCGGCGATCATCTGCGCGACGCGGTCTCCCTCGATCGTCTCGCAGCCGAGGGAGACGACGAGCACGCCGGAGACGTTCGGGTTGGTCGCGTAGCCGATCAGCGTCGCCCGCGTCTGCTCGACATCGTCGCCGACCTGCGAGCAGCCGTGCTGATGGGTGACAAACACACACTCCGGCACCTGCTGGGCGATCCGCTGCACCACCGTGTTGGAGCAGACCACCGACGGCAGAATAAGCACGAGGTTGCGCACCCCGGCGCGGCCATTGTGGCGGCGATAGCCCATGAAGGTGCGCTGCGTCAGATCGTCGCCGATTGATGATGTCCCGCGCGCGGCGGGGGCGGTCAATGTCATCGCTGATCCTCCTCATGACTGGCAGAGGCGCCGACCAGATCGCCGCGGCCCCGTTGGCTGGTGACATTGTGGATGTGGGTGTGCGACCCCGCGCGGATCGCCTGCGTCGCGCGCCCGATGCGCTCGCCATACTTGATCACCTGGTCGCCATCCGCGATATCAGCGGTCGCGAACTTGTGGCCGAACGGGATCGGTTCGACGGTCGCGACTTCGCGCATCGTCCCGTCCGGGACGGCGATGCGAAGATGCTCGCCCGCCGTCAATTCCCGGATGGCGACGGCGACGTTGTCGTTTGCGTCCATAATGAGCGCGCGTATCTCCCCGGCGATACGGTCGTGCGTATCGGGCATCGGCTCTCCTCCCACCCTCAGTATGATCCACGGCGACCGCCGGCAACCTCCGGCACGGTACGGCGATCTACCTGTCGTGTCAAGCAGGGCGCGAGTATTTCGCGTTCGCGTCCTACGGCTTCGGCGGTGGGCTGCCGAGCGGCGACGCGACGGGCGCGAAGCGCAACGGCGTTCCGGGTTGGGGGGAAACAACGCCGATCCGGTCCGCTTCAACGGTCGCTACGTCCTCGGCGCGACTACCGTCGAGCGCGCGCAGCAGCGTCGCGTCCATCACCACCGTGCGCGTCGTACCGGGCGGCATGGTGACGGTGCGGTCCTGCTCCGTTCCATAGGTGACATCGACGAACTGCACGCGGTACTCGGGGAGATAGAGGAGCCAGTGGCGGTAACTCTCGTACGAGACAAGAAGCGTCGTCGCCGGATCGCCGTGGGCGCGCACATAGGCGATCTTCCCGTCGATCGTGCGGTCCTGCTGGCGGATGCCGTGCGCGGTGAGCGCCAGGGGCCGGAAGAGGAAGATGCCGCTATTGGCGGCGATGACCAGCGCCACGAGCGCCGGAATCGCCACGCGAGCGAGCGGTCGCAGACGGAGCGCCGTGAGGATGCGCGGCAATTCCTTCGTGAAGCGTGCCGCGATCAGCAGCAGCGCGGGCACGAACGTGAAGACATACCCCGGATCGCCGATGTGCACCCACGCGTAGAAGAGCAGCATCGGCGTCACCCACAGCGCAAACAACACGATGTACGGGCGCATCGCCATCCGCTCTTTGCGCGCTACCCACGGCTGGGCGAGGAGCCAGATCGCCGCCCCGGCGACCGGTAGGGCGAGCGCATAGAGCGCATAACCTGTGTACTTTGCGGTATCCCGAAGGTTGACGATCAACGCGCGCGGGCCGTTCTCCGCGACCGAATAGCGTTTGAGCACATCATCGCTCGTGTAGGCGCGGAAAACCGCCCAGTACCCTGACCAGCCGCCAGAGAGGGTGATGGTCGGGACAAACCATGCGAGGACGATGACGCACACGACCGCGCCGCTCAGAATGATCCCGCGGAGCGGCTGACGCCAGTGGGCGAAGACCCAAAGCGGCAATAGGAAGAGCAGTAGATCGGGCCGAAAGCCGCCGCCGATTGCGTAGGCGGCGGAGAGCGCGAGCGGCGTCCAGAGCGGCACGACCCGTCCATCGCGGCGGCATCGCCAGGCGAAGAGGGCGACGAGCGTCGTGAAGAGCGCCAGCGACGGATAGGCGAGGGCGACCGCGCCGTTCGTCCAGAAGGTGACGCTGAAGAGCAGATAGAGCGCGGCGATGATGCCGGTCGTTCGCCCGAACAACTCGCGCCCGAGCAGGAATATCGCGGCAACCGCGCCCGCGCTGAGGAGCATCGCCACCGCGACGAGTGCATTGTTCGCATCCGGGATCGCCAACTGCGCGACGCGGCCCATCGCCACGAAGACCGGGTAGCCGGGCGGGTGCGGGTGATGGAGACGCACGTCGTAGTCGTGCAGCGCGAGGACGAAGTTCACCGCGTCCCAGTTAAAGACGCGGTGTGAACGAAAGGGGAAGCGTGTGACAATCGTCGCGAGTGCAAAGGCGGCCGCAATAGCAGCGTCCGCTCGTGCATCGTGCGTGATGCTCTCGCGCTGCCCGCTATCTGCTGCCAACTGCCGACTTTCGAGCCGCACGGCTACGCTTCCTCAGCGGCTTTCAGCGCCTCAATCGCCGCCCGGAGGCGCTGGTCGACACGGCCAGGGCCGAGGACGAGCATCAGTTCGGCCTGATCGGGCGCGGCCTTCCGCCCGGTCGTGGCGACGCGCACCGCGCCGAACAGCCGCGAGCGGTTGACGCCGACGGACTCCTTCACGGAGTCAATTGCCGCAAAAAGCGCCTCCCGGCTTCGCCAGTCGGCATCCGCAAGGACGGTCAGCACCGCTTCAAGCACATCGCGCGCCCGGTCTCCACCCTGCTGACTGAGGAGCGCGGCCATCTCAGCGTTCGCTATGGGCTCCTCGAAGAAGAAGCGCGTCGCCTCCGGCACCTCGGCGAGCGTCTTGACGCGCTCCTTTTCGAGCGACAGGGCACGGCTGACATAGTCGCGCGGCGCGTCGTGCGCGAGAGCCGCATCATGGAGGAAGGGGAGCGACCGCTCCACGAAGTCGTCCAGTGTCAGGCGATGATTGATCCACTGACCGTTCATCCAGAGCAGTTTGTCCTTGTCCCATGCGGAGGGCGCGGGGCGGATATCCTCGATGCGGAACCGCGCGGCGGCCTCTTCTTTCGTGAAGATTTCGATGTCGTCGCCGAACGACCAGCCGAGTAACGCGCAGAAGTTGACCAATGCCTCGGGCAGAAAGCCCTGCTCACGGTACTCGTGGAGCGCCGAATCGCCGTGCCGCTTGGAAAATTTCTTACCGTCCGTGCGCGTGACGAGCGGCAGGTGGCACCACGAGGGCCGCTCCCAACCGAAGGCATCGTAGAGTAAGGCGTGGATCGGTAGGTTTGGAATCCACTCGACCGCCCGCATGACGTGGGTGATCTCCATCGCGTGATCGTCCACCACGACGGCGAGATGGTAGGTCGGATAGCCGTCGCGCTTCAGTAGCACGGGATCGGCGGGAATGTCGCGATTCTGCCAGCGCATCTCGCCGCGCACGGCATCGACCGCGACCGTCTCGCCGTCGA
Source organism: uncultured Chloroflexia bacterium (assembly GCA_963847195.1). GTDB lineage: Bacteria > Chloroflexota > Chloroflexia > Thermomicrobiales > JALYUS01 > JALYUS01. The sequence continues at coordinate 64,600 of CAWJZC010000013.1, forward strand.
GCGGCGTCTTGAAGCGGATTGCGGGCGGGGCCTCGCTCGCGGCGCGCGCTTCATCCCGCTGCGCCGGCGTCCAGTCGCGGTATTTGCGGAAAGAGTGCGTGGTGTCGGGCGCGGCATTCTTGCCGGGCGGCGAGGGCGGGTCGAAATCCTCGTATGCGTGGCCGTTCGCAAGCAACCACCGCGCCTGCTCCTGGTAGCGTGGCAGCCGCTCGCTCTGGATATAGGGTGCATACGGGCCGCCGACTGCCGGCCCCTCATCCCAGATGAGGCCGAGCCAGCGCAGGCCGTCGGTGATCGCGTCGAGCGAGTCCTCGTTCAGCCGCCGTTGGTCGGTGTCCTCGATACGCAGTATGAACGCGCCGCCGGACTGCCGGGCGGCCAGCCAGTTGAAGAGCGCGGAACGCGCGCCGCCGACGTGGAGATAGCCCGTCGGGCTCGGCGCGAAGCGGACGCGCATCGGGGTGGTCGGTGGATTCTCAGCCATCACGTTCTTTCTCCTTCACCATTTCATCGGCCATAGCATAGCAGAGGAGAAATCGGCGTGACATCCGCTTTGACACCCGTACGGTCGGGTGCTACCCTTGCGAATGGCGTGGGCGGCGGTTCCGCCAACGTCTTTTTCTTTTCGCTCGGGAGGATCCGTACGTGCGCAGTCATCCGTGGTACGTCTTCGCCTGCATCGTCGTACTCGCCGTCCTCGCGACGTGGATCGCGGTGCCAAGCAACACCCCCAATCTCTTCAATGTTAAGACCCGCACCCAGACGAAACTCGGCCTCGACCTCAAAGGCGGCGTCCATGCCGTGCTTCAGGCGCGCCCCGCGCCCGGCCAGACGGTCGACTCCGATGTGCTTTCCGGCCTGCGTGATACGATCGAGCGGCGCGTGAACAGCCTTGGCGTCAGCGAGCCGATCATCCAGACGCAGGGGAGCGACAAAATCGTCGTCGAACTCCCCGGCGTGCAGGACCCGGAGGCGGCGGTCCGTGTGCTCAAGCAGACGGCGCTCCTCGAACTGGTCGGCAGTCAGACGGCGCTGCCGGTTGGCAGCATTGTGAGCACCTCGCTCGGTGGCCCGGAGACCGTCGGATTGAACGCGGACGGCTCCCCGATTGGCACGGCGACGCCGGGCGCCGGTACTGCGTCGCCATCCCCCGGCACCGCTCCCGCCAGCGCCAATGATCCGGCGGCGGCGGCGGCAACGGCGGGGCTCGGCAGCGGCTCCGCCGCGACGACGACAACGACGACGGGCACGGTGACCCCGGCGGGCACGCCGGGCGCCACCCCATCGGCGGCCGCCTCCGAGACGCCGGCAGCCGGAACCCCGGCGAGTACCCCTTCTGGCACAACCGCCGCCGGAGCAACGGGCAGCACCCCGGACCCGAACAGCACCCCCGGCGCTTCCGCTACGGCGCCTGCGACCGCGACCGCTCCGGCCGGCCCCGCATACGAGACGATCGTCACCGGAAAGGATCTCAGCGACGCCTTCCCGCAGACGGGGCAAACGGGCAACCTCGTCGTCGGGTTTACCTTGAATTCCAGCGCCGCGAGCAAGTTCGGTGACTATACCGGCTCGCATGTCGGTCAGTACTTGAATGTCATCGTCGACAAGCGCGTCATCAACAGCGCGGTCATCAATAGCCGCATCGACCAGAGCGGTGTGATCGAGGGCCTCACGCGCGACGAGGTGCAGAGCCTCGTCATCGTCCTGAAGTCCGGTCGGCTCCAGGTGCCGCTCGATCTGATCGAGACGCGTACGGTCGGCCCCACGCTTGGGCAGGATTCGATCAACAAGAGTCTTGTAGCCGGGGCAATCGGCCTCGCGGCGGTCGCCTTCTTCATGATCGTATTCTATCGCCTGCCGGGCGTGCTCGCGGTGCTTGCGCTCGGTGTCTATACCGTGCTAACCTTCGCGCTCTTCAAACTGTTCGGCGTCGTCCTGACGCTCGCGGGCATTGCCGGGTTCATCCTCTCGATTGGCATGGCCGTGGACGCGAATGTGCTCATTTTCGCGCGCATGAAAGAAGAGTTGCGCTCCGGTCGTACGTTGCGCAATGCGATTGATGCCGGGTTCGATCACGCCTGGCCGTCCATCCGCGACTCCAATGCGTCTACGTCGATCACCTGCCTCATTCTCTACGTCTTCGGTGGCATTACCGGGACATCGGTCGTCCGGGGATTCGCGCTGACCCTGCTGATCGGCGTGCTGGTCAGCCTCTTTAGCGCGATCACCGTGACGCGGACCTTCCTCCGCTGCCTCCTCTCCTGGCGAGACCTCTCAAGGAACCGCTGGCTCTTCAATGCCGAATCGATCGCACCCGGCGCGACGCGCGGCTCCGCGACGACCACAACCGCAGGGTATTAGGGGGAACCGCCGTGATTGATCTCGTACGCCGTCGTCGTATCTGGTACACGATCTCGATGATCATTATCATCCCCGGCCTGCTCGCGCTCGCCGTCTTTCACCTGCGCCTGGGCATCGACTTTACGGGTGGCACCGTCTGGGAACTGCAATTCCCGCGCACGGACATCAATTCGCTCGATGTTCGGCAACTGCTCATCGACCAGGGGCAGCAGGACCCGCAGGTGCAGATCGCCACGGGCACGGACCCGAACACGCAGACCGCGCTCATCCACCTGAAGCAGCTCACTGAAGGGTCTCCGGAGAAGACGCAACTCTCCAATGCGCTCAAGGCCCGCTACGGCGACTACAAGGAGTTGCGGCTCGATACCGTCGGCCCGACCGTCGGCGCATCGGTCAGTAAGAATTCGATCCTCTCGGTCATCGCCGCGTCGGTCGGTATTTTGCTCTATCTGGCGTGGGCCTTCCGCAAGGTGAAGCGCCCCTTCCTCTACGGCTGCTGCGCGATCGTCGCCATGCTCCACGATGTTCTGGTGGTGCTCGGCGTCTTCGCGATCCTCGGCAAAGTGGTGGGCACGGAGATCGACTCGCTTTTCGTCACGGCGCTGCTCACGGTGATCGGTTTCTCGGTCCATGACACGATCGTCGTCTTCGACCGCATCCGCGAGAATCAGATCCGCCGCCCGGCGATGCCGTTCGATGAGGTAGTCAATTACAGCCTCTGCCAGACGCTCGTACGCTCGATCAACACATCACTGACCGTCGTCTTCACGCTGCTGGCGCTCTATCTCTTCGGCGGCGCGACGATCCGCGAATTCGTCCTCGCGCTGCTCATTGGCGTTGTCAGCGGCACCTATTCGTCGATCTTCAACGCGAGCCAGTTGCTCGTCAGTTGGGAGCGGGGCGAGATCCAGCGGCTCGCCTTCTGGCGTCGCCGGCGCGGCACTCCGCGTGCCGCTGCCAGTGGCGCGGGAGATTAGGCGCGCGGCTTTCGGCCCGAGATCTCGTTTGGTCAAGACCGCCGCACGCGATGCCGGCGGTCTCGCTTTCACCGATGGATGTCATGGATGGATACCCGCGCTCGCCACCTGAATCGCGTGGCATTCCTCGCTATTTTCACGAATGGCCTCCTCGTCGCCGGCAAGCTGGCGGTCGGCATCACGAGCGGTTCGGTCAGCATCCTCTCCGAGGCGGCGCACTCCGGCGTGGATCTCCTCGTCGCGGTGCTGGCGTGGGCGGCGATTCGCTACGCACAGCGCCCGGCGGATGCCACCCATCCATACGGACACGGCAAGGTCGAGACGCTGACGAGTTTCGGCGAGGGCATGCTCATCCTCGCCGTCGCCGCCTCGATTGTCTGGAACGCCGTCGCCGCTCTCATGCGCGGCCCGTCGGTCTCGCACGTCGGGTGGGGCATCGCGGTGATGACGGTCGCGGCGGCCATCAACCTCGGCGTCTCGCGGTATCTGCTGCGCGTCGCGCGTTCGGAGCAGTCGTCCGCGCTCGAAGCGACCGGCATCGAATTGGGCACCGACGTTATCACCGCGACGGGCGTCGTGATCGGCTTGCTCATCGTCCAAATCACGGGCCGTCGCACCATCGATCCGCTCGTCGGCATCGTTGTTTCCTGTTTCATCGTCTTCGCGGGCGTTCGCGTCCTCCGGGGCGCGGTGCGCGGCCTAATGGACTACCGCCTGCCGGACGACGAGGAGTACGCCATCCGGTCCGTGCTGGACGACCATTCCGAGGACTTTATTGAGTATCACGGGCTGCGCACGCGCCATGTCGGCAGTACCCACGCCGTTGACTTGCACCTCGTCGTGCCGAGTGACATGTCGGTCGCGGCCGCCCACGACCTTTCCTCGCACCTCGAAGACGAGATCGCTGATGTCTTGCCGCAGGCCGACGTCGTGATCCACCTCGAACCGGAGAACGAGGCCGCCGCGAATGCGTCGCCGCCGGTCGCGGATGCACCACCGGAGATGCGCCCGCACGCATAGGACTATGCGGTAGCCCGCACGGCGTACACAGATGGACATGCATTTTCTTGGTGGCAGCAGGCTCTCGACCTGCTGCCACCGGGACAAAGAGCAGTCGGCTATGTCTGTCCGGACGATTCCGAGGCATCGTACCTGAACCGAATAGGGCTGAAGGTCGCCACCACATCGATGTACGGACGCACGGCCGTTGCAGGCGGAATGGGCGAATGGTACACTCGCGCCGCATCGCGGCATGGCGGGAGCGCGTGCCGCGTCTTTCCACCTGTCCCGGCCGGCGCGCCGGACTGCGAACACGGAGTGGCCAATCGATCTAAGGGGTGCGGCTTCCTCGTCGGGGCCGTGAGGAGGAGAGTGCGTGAGCTGGCTTGTGTGGACAGTTCCCGTTATCGGCATCGTGGCGGTCCTCTACGCGCTGTCGCTTGCCCGCGGGGTGCTCGCGAGTGATACGGGCACGCCGGAGATGCAGGATGTCGCCGGTCGTATTCTGACGGGTGCGCGCGCCTATCTGAACCGGCAGTACCGGACGATCTTCAGCATCGCCGGGGTGGTCGCGATCATCATCGCCATCCTGATTTACTTCATCACCAAGTCCGACCAGCATCCGGGCCGACATGCCTTGCTGACCTTCTTTTCCTTCCTCATCGGCGCGGCGCTGTCCGGCTTGTCCGGCTTTATCGGCATGAATGTCGCCGTCCGCTCGAACCTGCGCACGGCGGCGGGCGCGCGGAGGAACCTCGGCGCGGCGCTGACGGCCGCCTTCCATGGCGGCGCGGTCTCCGGCTTGCTCGTCATCGCGCTCTCGCTGCTCGGCGTCACCGCGATGTTCGCGCTCTTCTCCGCGACCGGGCTGACGCAAGGCCCGCGCGACGCGCCGTTCTACATCGTCGGGTACGGCTTCGGCGCGTCGTTCGTCGCGCTCTTCGCGCAACTGGGCGGCGGTATTTATACGAAGGCCGCCGACGTCGGCGCGGACCTCGTTGGCAAGGTGGAAGCGAACATCCCCGAGGACGATCCGCGCAACCCGGCGGTGATCGCGGACCTCGTCGGCGATAACGTCGGCGACTGCGCGGGCCGTGGCGCGGACCTCTTCGAGTCGACGGCGGCGGAAGTCGTCGGCGCGATGATCCTCGGCGTCGCGCTGGCGACGATCACGAACAACAACAACTGGATCATCTTCCCGCTGGTCATCACGGCCTTCGGTCTGCTCGCCTCGATTATCGGCGTCCTCGTCGTCCGACCGACGGCGGAGGCGCGGGACGCGCTCGCGCTCCTCAATCGCGGCTACTACGTCGTCGCCGGGCTCTCGGTGATCTTCATGATCTTCGTGACCTACGTACTCTTCCACAACACGTCGCGCAAGAACACGGACGGCACGATTTTCAACGTCGGCGACAAATGGTTCTACTTCGCGCTGGCGGGGTTGGTCGGTATCGCGGCATCCGTTGCCTTCGTCTACATCACGCAGTTCTACACGGCGGGCAACTATCGCCCGGTGCGGACGATCGCGGAGGCGTCCCGCACCGGGTCGGCGACGAACATCATCTCCGGCCTGGCGATCGGGTTCGAATCGACGGCGATGCCGGCGGTCACGATCTCGCTGGCGATTGGTGGTGCATTCTTCCTCGGCACGCGCACGCACGTTACCGGCAATAACTTGCAGGACGGCATCTTCGGCACGGCCTGCGCGACGGTCGGTATGCTGATGAGCGCGGGCTACATCCTCGCGATGGATACTTTCGGCCCGATCACGGACAACGCCGGCGGCATCGCGGAGATGAGTAACCAGCCTGAAGCCGTGCGCGATGTGACCGACGCGCTCGACTCGGTCGGCAACACGACGAAGGCGCTCACGAAGGGGTACGCGGTCGGGTCCGCCGCCCTCGCTGCCTTCCTGCTCTTTTCGGCCTATCTCGATGTCGTCGCGGAGTCGCGCGGCTTCGCGCCGAACAGCCCGCAATGGGTCGCGTCGCACATCGTTGACCTCGCGCAGCCGAAGGTCTTTATCGGCGGCTTCCTCGGCCTGATGCTCGTCTTCCTCTTCTCGTCACTTGCCATCCGGGCGGTCGGTAGCGCCGCGCAGGACATGATCAGCGAGGTGCGCCGCCAATGGCGCGAGAAGCCGGGCATCATGGCCGGAACGGAAATCCCCGACTACGCCCGCTGCGTGGACATCTCGGTGCGCGGCGCGCTGCGTGAGATGATCGCGCCGGGTGCATTGGCGGTCTGTATGCCGATCATTATCGGCCTGCTGCTCCGCGCGGAGGGCGCCGCCGGGATGCTGATCGTCGGCACGATGGGCGGCATCCTGATGGCGAACGTGATGAATAATGGCGGCGGCGCGTGGGACAACGCCAAGAAGTTCATCGAGGCCGGCGGGCTGCGCGATGCGGACGGCACTGTGCTCGGCAAGGGGAGCGACCCCCACGCCGCGTCGGTCGTCGGTGACACGGTCGGTGACCCCTTTAAGGATACCGCCGGGCCATCGCTGCACGTCCTGATCAAGCTGCTCGCCACGCTGACGCTGGTGCTGGCGCCTCTCTTCATCTAGGCGCGCGGCGGTACGCAACTTGGTATCATAGCGAATAGACGTGGAAGGGCGGCATTCCGGTCGCCCTTTCTCGTGCCGTAATTTCCCCCCTTTCCGCCGAGGGAAGGGGGCAGGGGGTTAGGAGTACTATGCGCGTCGGTATTGTCGGTGGCGGGATGTTGGGTATGGCGGCCGCGCTGCGGTTGCGGCAGGCCGGTCACGATGTCGTCCTCTGGGAGCGGATGCAGACCCTCGGTGGGCAGGCGGCGACCTTCCCGATCGCGGGCGCCCGCCTCGAATACTTCTACCATCACCTCTTCCATTCCGACACGGCGATCATCGACCTGATGAACGAGTTGGGCGTCGGGGACCGCCTGCAGTGGCTGCCGAGCACGGTCGGCATGTTTTACGACGGCAAAATCTGGCCGCTGGACGGCGCGACGGACCTGCTCAAACTCGGCTACATCTCCCCGCTGGCGCGCCTGCGCGTCGGTGCGCTCACTGCCTATCTGCAATTCAAGAAGAATTATGCGGCGTATGAGCGGCAGACGGCGGCGGCGTGGCTGGCGCGCGCCTCGGGGAAGAACGGCTTCGACCGCGTCTTCGGCGCGCAACTGCGGGCGAAATTCGGCCCATCATGGGACAAAATCCCGATGGTCTGGTTCTGGAAGAAGGTGCAACTGCGCACGACGAATCGCAGCAACCCGCTCGCGAAAGAAACGCTCGGCTACCCGCGCGGATCGTTTCAGGTCTTCATCGATGCGCTGGAGGCCGAGATGCGCCGCGTCGGTGTGGCAATCAATCTCGGCGTGAATGTCGAAGCGGTACAGCCCGCATCGGACGGCGGAGTCACCGTCCGGGTGGACGGTGTCGATCATGCGTCGGACGTTGCCGTCATCACAACGCCGTCGGCGGTCTTCAAGCGGCTCGTGCCGGAGATGCCGGCGGAGTATGTGCGCAAATTGGACGCGGCAGGGTATCAAGCGGCTTGTTGCATGTTGCTCGAACTGGATCGCTCCCTGACGGACATCTACTGGCTGAATATCGCTGACCCGGCGGTTCCGTTCACCGGCGTGATCGAGCAGACGAACTTCGTCCCGCCCGCGCAGTACGGCGGCAGCCATCTCGTCTATCTGTCGAAATATCTCGAAGTGACCGACCCGATTTGGTCGATGGAGCAGGACGCGCTCTTCGCGCACTACCTCCCGGCACTGAAACGCATCAATCCGGCCTTCGATTCCTCATGGGTGCGGGAGATTCGCGTCTTCCGCGAGCGGGCCGCGCAGCCGATTGTGCCGCTCCACTATTCGTCGCTCATCCCGGAGATGCGTACGCCGCTGCCGAATATCTATCTGGCGAACACGACGCAGATTTACCCGGAGGATCGCGGGACGAATTACTCAATCGCGCTCGGCAATGACGTCGCGAAACTGATCGGCGATGACCTCGCCGCAGGGCGCATCGCGGGCGCGCAGCCAACACCGGCGGCTGCGGATTCGCGTGCAGTGTAGCTCGCACGCCTGGTGGCGGCAGGCTTCCTGTCGCGGATTTACGAGACGGAAGCCTGCCGCCACCGGATTTGCCCTCGACTGATAATCCTTCGGTAAACGGCGATTGTTCGCGGCGGGAAGCAATCGTTCGGAATAGGCGTGCGCCGCTTGCGTTGCAAGGTATATCGGTGTTGCGCTACTTTCGGGAGTTCGTGTATACTGATGGGTACGGGGCGTGGCGCCATCTATCATGTGCAGGTCGTACATGATGCGGCTGCGGTATGAGGGGTTTCGCACGGGGTCGTGACGATCCGGTGATGAGAGAAACACACGGGAAGGTATATGGAGCAAAACACGGCAGTGATTTCTGAGACCGGGATGGGGGCGATCCCGAACGGCCGAAACCTGATGGAGCAACTGCTCGCGGAGCCTGATACGGATGTGCGAACGCTCAAGTACGGCGACGTACTCGAGGGTATCGTCATGCAGTTGGACCGCGACGAAGTGCTCGTCGACATCGGGTCGAAGTCCGAGGGGATCATTCCAAATAAGGAACTCTCCAGTCTCGGCGATGCGGAGCGGAAGGCGCTGTCGTCCGGTGATACCGTCCTCGTGTTCGTCGTCCAACCGGAAAACGCGGACGGTCACGCGGTGCTCTCGATCGACCGTGCGCGGCAGGAGAAGTCCTGGCGCATCCTCCAGCAAAAGTACGAGGCCAACGAAGTCATCGAGGCGATCGTCAAGAACTACAACAAGGGCGGCCTGCTCGTCGATCTTGACGGCGTGCGCGGCTTCGTGCCGGCCTCGCAGGTCACGGAAATCCGTGGCGGCGATGAGGCGTCCAAGCAGGGCGATATGGCGCGCCTGATTGGTATGACGATCCCTCTGAAAGTGATCGAGATCAACCGACACCGCAATCGCCTGATCCTCTCCGAGCGGCAGGCGATCCAGGAGCGGCGCGACGCGATGAAGGAGCGGCTGATTGGCACGCTCAAGGAGGGCGAGGTCCGCAAAGGTCGCGTCTCCAGCATCTGCGACTTCGGCGCTTTCGTGGACATTGGCGGCGCGGACGGACTCGTCCATCTCTCCGAGCTCTCATGGAGCCGCGTGCGCCACCCGAGCGAGGTGCTAAAGATCGGCGAAGAGGTCGAGGTCTATGTGCTCGGCATCAATGAGGACGAGCGCAAGATCGCCCTCTCGTTGAAGCGGACGCAGGCCGAGCCGTGGACGCGTGTGGCGGCCCAGTACGAGGTCGGCCAGTTAGTCGAGGGCGCGATCACGCAACTCGCCAACTTCGGCGCCTTCGCCCGCATTCAGGATGGCATCGAGGGTCTGATCCACGTCTCTGAACTCTCCGATGACCGCGTCGCGCACCCGCGCAACGTCGTCAAGGAAGGGGACGAGATGACCCTGCGCATCATCCGTATCGACCCGCAACGGCGGCGGATGGGGCTCAGCCTGCGGCGTGCGCTCGAATTCACCGAGCAGGACGCGATCGATGGCTATGTGCAGGACAATATGGGCCATCCCGTCAAGCCCGAGAACCTGGAAGCGCAGAATGAGCGCAATCTTGAGATGCAGGCAGCCGAAGCGCAGGCAGCGCTCTACGATGACGAGGATCAAGGCGACGACGGGGCAGAGAACGACCGCGCCCAGGAGAGTCGCGCCAATGATGGCCCGCTGACGGCGACGATCGGCGAGCAGATGCAGGCGAGCGAGGAATCGACGCCGGAGGCGGAAGATGAAGCCCCCCTGGCCGCGACGACTGTTGGGGAGACGGCTGCCGATGAGGAATCGACGCCCACGGCGGAAAGCGACGATGACGCGCCGCTGACGGCGACGATCGCCGAGGAATTGGAGGTCGGTGAAGAGCCGACCGCATCACCCGACCCCGCGGCGGTCACGGAGCAGGAGTCGCACGTTGAAGCGAATGCCGCGTCGGGCGATGTCGCGGTGCTGGCGCACGGCAACGTCACGATGGACCCGCCGAACCAGACGGGCGACGCAGTATCGAGCGCCGGGAGCGAGACCGCAACGGAGCGGAGTGTCAAGGCATAGGCTGGCACGACTCATCCGTTATGGTATAGTGTACGTAGTATTGAGTGAGAGGCGGTTCGAGCGCCGTTTGCGGCAGGCGGTCTGAGCAGTTTCAAATCTCTCGTCTGACAAGACGACCGCTCCTTACCACTCATTTCTGCTTCCACGGACGCGAGTGACTGACGACGAAATTGACTGTGCAGCCCCCGCGATTCGCGGGGGCTGTGTGGTATAGTTTTTGCAGTATTGGGGATCGACGCAGCGATCTGCGGAGCCGTCGCAACCCGGATGAGGGAGTCGCCAGATGGCAGACAAGTTCGAGAAGTTCACCGAGCGCGCGCGCAAGGTTTTCTCTTTGGCACAGGAAGAGGCCCAGCGGTTCAACCACAATTACATCGGCACCGAGCATCTCCTGCTCGGCCTCGTGCGCGAGGGGGACGGCATCGCCGCCCGCGTCCTCGCGAATCTGGGCGTCCAGTTGCCCAAGGTGCGTTCCGCCGTCGAGTTCATCATCGGGCGCGGTGACGGGATCGTCGTCGGTGACCCCGGCCTGACGCCGCGCGCCAAGAAAGTCATCGAACTCGCGATGGACGAGGCCCGACGCCTGAATAACCACTACATCGGCACGGAGCATCTGCTCCTCGGGCTGGTGCGGGAAGGTGAGGGGATCGCGGCGGGGGTGCTGGAGTCGCTCGGTGTGAGCCTGGAGAAGGTGCGCCAGCAAGTCATGCAGGTCGTTTCCCAATCCTCCTCATATCAGCAATCGAAGCAGCAGACGAAGACGCCGTACATGGATGCCCTCGGCTTCGACCTCACCGAGGCGGCCCGCAACGGCAAGTTGGACCCGGTGATCGGCCGCGAGAGCGAGATCGAGCGGGTGATGCAGATCCTCTCGCGCCGGACGAAGAACAACCCGGCGCTGATCGGCGAGCCGGGCGTCGGCAAGACGGCCATCGTCGAGGGGCTCGCGCAGCGGATCATCTCGGGCGATGTCCCGGAGCCGCTGCAGAACAAGCGGCTCATCTCGCTGGACATCGGCGCGCTCGTCGCGGGCACCAAATATCGCGGCGAGTTCGAGGAGCGGCTGAAGAAGATCGTCGCCGAAGTCAAGGAGACCTCGAGCATCCTCTTCATCGACGAGTTGCATACCCTCGTCGGCGCCGGTGCGGCGGAGGGCGCGGTGGACGCCGCCAATATCCTCAAGCCGGCGCTCTCGCGCGGGGAACTGCAAACGATCGGCGCGACGACGCTCGATGAGTACCGCAAGTACATCGAGCGGGACGCGGCGTTGGAGCGGCGCTTCCAGCCCGTGATGGTCGATGAGCCGAGCGTCGAGGAGACGATCGACATTCTCAAAGGCATCCGGCCTCGCTATGAAGAGCATCATCAGTTGAAAATATCCGATGAGGCGCTGAAGGCGGCTGCCAATCTGGCGGCGCGCTATGTGCCGGATCGCTTCCTGCCGGATAAGGCGATCGACCTGATCGACGAGGCGGGCTCGCGCGTGCGCATGCACCGCTCCGTCGCACCACCGAACCTGAAGCAGGCGCAAAGCATGCTCGCCTCCTTGCAGCGCGAGAAGGAATCCGCCAAGAGCGCGGACGACTTCGATGTGGCGAAGGAGTTGCAGGACCGCGAGGAGCGCCTGCGCGACCGCATCCACGAGATGGAGCGGGAGTGGCAGGAAGAGAAGCAGACCGATGAGCCGTACGTGACCGAAGAGGACATCGCGCAGGTCGTCTCGATGTGGACGGGTATCCCGCTGATGCGGATTGCCGGCGAGGAATCCGAGCGGCTGCTGCAGATGGAATCCGCCCTGCACAACCGGATCATCGGGCAGCAGGACGCGATCGAGGCGGTCTCCCGTGCCGTCCGCCGCGCGCGCGCCGGGCTGAAGGACCCGAAGCGGCCGATTGGCTCCTTCATCTTCCTCGGCCCGACCGGGATCGGCAAGACGGAGACGGCGAAGGCGCTGGCCGAGTTCATGTTCGGCAGCGAGGACGCGCTGATCAAGATCGACATGTCCGAGTTCATGGAGCGGCACGCCGTCTCCCGGCTCGTCGGCGCGCCTCCCGGCTACGTCGGCTACGAGGAGGGCGGCCAGTTGACCGAGGCCGTGCGCCGCAAGTCGTATTCCGTCGTGCTGCTGGACGAAATCGAGAAGGCGCATCCGGAGGCGTTCAACATCCTCCTGCAAATCCTCGAGGACGGGAATCTGGCGGACGCCAAGGGGCGGAAGGTCGATTTCCGCAATACGATCATCATCATGACCTCGAACGTCGGCTCCGAGCAGTTGAAGCGCGACAGCGGCCTCGGCTTTGCCATCACCGGCGACGAGGCGAAGCAGCAGGCGCGCCAGTATGACGATATGCGTACGAAGGTGATGGACGAACTGAAGCGGACCTTCCGGCCCGAGTTCATCAACCGTATCGACGCCATTGTTGTCTTCCACGCACTGAATAACACGCACATCCGCCAGATCACGGACTTGCTCCTGAAGCGGATTCGCGTGCAACTCGCGGAGCAGGACATCGATCTCACCGTTACCGATGAGGCGATGGACCTCCTCGCGAAGCGCGGATACGACCCGCAATTCGGCGCGCGGCCGCTCCGCCGAATCATCACGAATCTGATCGAGGACCCGCTCGCGGAGGGGTTGCTCGACGCCCGGTTCGTGCCCGGCAAGCGCATCCGTGTCGATGTGGAGGATGATCTCCTTCGCCTCAGTCAGGAAGATCGCGAAGCGGTGGAAGAAGGCGAACTCGCCATCGCGGGTGCCGAAACCTAAGCACCGTAGAGGCATGAATCGTTGGGCGCCGGCTATCCAGTCGGCGCCCTTTTCTCTCCCGTACGGGGCGAACAAATGTGCGAACATCGGGTATACTATCCGATAGTTGGTGGACGTGCAGAACTCCGGGAGCGTGACGGCAGATGGTGAAGAAACCGGCGGCGAAAACCCGCGTCAAGTACGTCTGTAGCGCGTGCGGGTATGAAAGCCCGGCATTCCTTGGGCGGTGCCCGGAATGCGATGCGTGGGGCACGCTGGTCGAAACGGTCGCGCTGCCCGATGCGCCAATTGGGACGGTTACGCGTGGCGGCGGGTTTGCCGCCTTGCCGGTTGGGATGCTGCGACCGGAGCCGCTCTCATCAATCTCGCGCGAGGGCTTCCGGCGGATGCCGCTGGCGATGGGCGAAGTGAACCGCGTGCTCGGTGGCGGACTCGTGCCCGGCTCGCTCGTGCTCGTCGGCGGCGATCCCGGCATCGGCAAATCCACGCTGCTCCTGCAAGTCGCGGCGCAACTCAGTGTCGATAATGGGCCCGTCCTCTATGTCTCCGCCGAGGAGTCGCCGCAGCAGATCAAGTTGCGCGCCGAACGGTTGGGCGTCGCGCAGGACGCGCTCTACGTGATCGCCGAGACAGACATCGAGACGATCCTCGCGCACGCGGCGGCCTTGCAGCCGCGACTGGTCGTCGTGGACTCGATCCAGACGGTCGCGCTCGATGGCGTCACCTCCACCGCCGGGAGCGTCACGCAGGTGCGTGAATGCACGGCGGTGCTGATGCGCTGGGCGAAGACGAGTCAGGTGCCGGTGCTGATCGTCGGCCATGTGACCAAAGAGGGCGCCATCGCCGGGCCGCGCGTCCTGGAGCACATCGTCGATGTTGTGCTCTACCTCGAAGGCGATCGGTTCGGGCAATATCGGGTGCTGCGCGGGGTCAAGAATCGTTTCGGCTCGACGGACGAAGTGGGGGTGTTCGAGATGGCGGGCGCGGGCCTGCTCGAAGTGACGAATCCGTCCGAGGCATTCTTGCAGGAGCGGGTGACGAACGCGGCGGGTTCGACGGTCGCCGTGACGGTCGAGGGGACGCGCCCAATCCTCGTCGAGGTGCAGGCGCTGACGAGCCCGACGCCCTACGGCACGCCGCGCCGGACCGCGAACGGCGTGGACACGAACCGGTTGCTGCTTCTGACGGCGGTGCTCTCGCGGCGGGTTGGTCTGGCCCTCGGGGAACAAGATATCTTCGTCAATGTCGTCGGCGGATTGAAAATCGCGGAACCGGCGGCGGACCTGGCGATCTGCACGGCCGTTGGCATCGGCATTCAAGAGCGTGCGCGTCGATCCGACGGCGGTCTGCATCGGCGAAGTCGGACTCTCGGGCGAACTGCGTTCCGTCCGCGACCTCGATCGCCGCCTTGTGGAGGCGGCCTCGCTCGGCTTCAAGCGGGCGATTGTACCCGCCTCGCTGCGGCGCGGTCGCGGCAAACCGCCCGAATCACTGGAGGTCGTGCGCGCCGTCACCGTCCGCGAGGCAATTGCCGCCGCGCTCGGTGAAGAGGGCGTAAGCGCCGATCAATGGCGGCGGGATTCACGTAAGCCTACCCGCGAGGCGCAATAGTTCATCGGCAATTTTCTCCGCCGCATTCTCCGGCGCGACGGTGCGGGCCGCATCGCTCATGCGCGCGCGCCGCGCGGGGTCATTCATCAGCGCGATGATGTGAGAGGCGATCAGTTCCGGCGACGCCTCCGGTTGCGGAATGACGATGGCCGCGCCGACATCGCCGAGGACGCGCGCATTCTTCGTCGCCTCATCGCCGCCGGTGCCGGGCAGTGGGACGAGGATCGAGGGTTTACCGAGTGCCGCGAGTTCGGCCACGGTCCCCGCGCCAGAGCGACCGACAACGAGCGCCGCCAGCGCATAGATATCCGGCAACTCATCCCCGAATCGCTCGGCGACGACATAGCGCGCGCGCCACTCATCGGGGAGCGCGTCGCGAACGCGCAGCAGGCGCGGATAATCGCCGTTCGCGTCGGTCGGTCCAGTTGTGTGGATGATCTGCATCGACGGCAAGAGGAGCGGCAGCGCCCGTTCGATCCGCTCATTGATGGGCGACGATCCGCGCGCGCCGCCCGTCGCATAGATGGTCGGCACATCGCGCGAGAGGCCGAATCGCGCCGCGCCGCGCGGCGCATCCCCCGCGAAGAGGGCGGCGCGCACGGGATTGCCCGTCACGATCACCCGCGCATCCCCGGCTATTTGGGCGGACGAGGGGAGCGGGAAGGAGAGGGCCACGACAGCGGCGGAGCGGGCGATGATCCGGGTGGCGAGACCGAGCTGCGCCGTCTGCTCGTGCGTCAGGACGGGAATGCCGAGTCGTGCCGCCGCAATGGCGGTCGGGACGGCGACATAGCCGCCGGTGGAAAAGACGACATCGGGCGCGATGCGTTTCAGGAGGCGATGCGCCTGGGCGAGGCCAAACGGGATGCGAACGGCGTCGATGGGCGTCTGCCAGGAGAGGTAGCGTCGCAGCTTGCCCGTCTGAATGGCGGAGAACGGCACACCGGCGGTGCGCGCCGCGTCGCGCTCGACGCCCCACGTCCCGCCGATCCAGGAAGCCTCAACCGCCGTGCGCGCGCGGAGGGCGGCGAGGACGGCAAGGACCGGCGTGGTGTGACCGCCCGTGCCGCCGCTCGCAATGACAAGTTTCAACGGTTGCGCGGTCACCGACGACATCCCTCCGGCAGCAGTGTACCAGAGCACGGCGAGGCGCTACAGGTAGCCCTGCCGGAGCACGACGCCCGTCTCGGCATCGATGAAGACGCTGAGCGGGACGCGCCAGTAGTCGTCGTTCGGGATCGTGCCGGGTGGCAGGGGGTCGTAGTTGCGGAAGGCGACCCGCCAGATGCCCGCCTCCTCGGTCGCGACGACATCCTGCCAGGTCGCGATATATGGCGACACGGCGGTTCGGGCGATGCGAATGGCGTCGTCCGCCGTTCCGGCAGCGGGCTGTGGCGTCGCGATCGGCGTCGGTGGCCGATCGTGCGGGCGGCGCGGGTGGCGAGATCGGCCTCCTGCGATTGACCGCACGCGACCGCGATCAGCGTGCAGCCAAACACGACCAGACGGGCAAGACTACGGCGCATAAGAGCGACCCCTTCCGCATACTCCGATGGGCTATCGCACCAATTGTACATCCGGACAGTGCGCACGAACGGTTGTTCGTATATACTCTGTACGGACAGCAAACGCCGCGGGCATTTTCCAAAGCGTCGTCAAGGAAAAGCGGAATACGCGATCTCTTGCGAAAAATACGGAGAACTGCTATACTGCGGCGATGTGGCTGTGAACGTACAGGGATTGTTGCGCGGTAAGTGAGGGGGCCTGAAGGCATATGACACACGATGAAATCATCGTCCGCGGTGCCCGCGAGCACAACCTGAAAAATGTCGATCTCACCATCCCGCGCGACAAGTTAGTCGTCTTCACCGGCCTCTCGGGCTCCGGCAAATCGAGCCTCGCCTTCGACACGATCTACGCGGAGGGGCAGCGGCGGTACGTCGAATCGCTCTCCGCCTACGCGCGGCAGTTCCTCGGCCTCATGGAGAAGCCGGATGTCGATCACATCGACGGCCTCTCCCCCGCGATCTCGATCGATCAAAAGAGCACGAGCCGCAATCCGCGTTCGACGGTCGGCACCGTCACGGAAATCTATGACTATCTGCGGTTGCTCTTCGCGCGTATCGGTCACGCGCACAGCCCGACGACCGGGCGACCGATCCAGAAGCAGAGCGCCGAACAGATCGTCGAGCATATCCTCAACTTCCCGGAGGAGACGCGCATCCTCATCCTCGCGCCCGTCATCCGGGACCGCAAAGGGGAGCATCAGGGGATTTTCGAGGAGGCGAAGCGGACGGGGTTCGTCCGCGTGCGCGTCAACGGCACGGTGCATGACCTCGATGAGAAGATCACGCTCGCCAAGTACAAGAAGCATACGATCGAGATCGTCGTCGACCGTCTCGTGATTCGCCATGAGGAGGACGCCGAAACCGCGCAGGGCTTCCGCACGCGCCTGACGGACAGCGTGGAGACGGCGTTGCGCCACGGCGAGGGCGTGATGATCGCGGCGGAAGTCGATGGGCCCGATCACTTCTTCTCCGAGAAATTGGCGGACCCGGAGACGGGCGAGTCGTTCGAGGAGTTGGAGCCGCGCGCCTTCTCATTCAACAGCCCGCACGGTGCCTGCCCGCACTGTTCCGGCCTCGGCACGGTGATGGAGTTCGACCCGGACCTGATCATCCCCAATCGGGACTTGACGCTCGGCGAAGGGGCGGTCCAGCCGTGGGTGCGGACGACATCGGGCGGGCAGGGGTACTACCTGCAACTCCTCGGCGCGCTCGGCGAGCAGTACGGCTTCAAGGTGAACACGCCGGTGGGCAATCTGACACCCGAGCAACTGGCGGTTATCCTCTTCGGCAACAATGGCGAGTATTTCCCGGTGAAATATCACACGAGCAGCGGCAAGGCGCGGACGTATGACACGACGTTCGAGGGGGTCATCCCGAACCTGAAGCGCCGCTATAAGGAGACGGGCTCCGACAACGTGCGGCAAGAGATCGAGCGCTACATGGGCGCGAAGCCCTGCCCGGTGTGCAAGGGGAAGCGGCTGAAGCCGGAGACGCTCGCGGTCACGATTGCCGGATACAATCTCACCGATGTCACCGAGATGACGGTCCGCGACGCGCAGCGGTTCTTCGATGGCCTGGCGCATCGCGGCCGGGCGGACGGGCCGGCGCATGAGACGTATATCGTCGGCGGGGCGGGGAAAGAGGCGGTGAAACTGCTGCTCGTCGAGGACGACTTCCTCTTGTCGGAGCGGGAGCAGATCATCGCGCGGCAGATCTTCAAGGAGATCCGCGAGCGGCTCGGCTTCCTCGTCGATGTTGGTCTCGACTACCTGACCCTCAACCGCGCGGCGGCGACGCTCTCGGGCGGCGAGGCGCAACGCATCCGGCTGGCGACGCAGATCGGTTCCAGCCTGATGGGTGTCATCTACATCCTCGATGAGCCGAGCATCGGCCTGCATCAGCGGGACAATTCGCGGCTGATCAACACGCTCCTGCGGCTCCGCGATCAGGGGAATACGCTGATCGTCGTCGAGCACGATGAGGAGACGATGCGGACGGCGGACTGGATCGTCGATATCGGTCCCGGCGCGGGCGAGCACGGCGGCCATGTCGTCGCCGCAGGGGACGGCGGATGAGATCAGCGATAACCCGCAGAGCATCACCGGCCAGTTCCTGAGCGGGCGGCGCACCATCCCGACCCCGGCGAAGCGGCGACGTGGGAACGGCAAGTCGCTCGTCCTGAAGGGCGCGCACGGCAATAATCTGAAGAATATCGATGTCCGCTTCCCGCTCGGGACTTTCACGGTTGTGACCGGCGTCTCCGGGTCCGGCAAGAGCACGCTGATCACGGATACGCTCTATCGCCGCCTCGCGCAGCATATCTACCACAGCAAGGAGCGGCCCGAGGCGTTTGACGCGCTGGTCGGCATGGACCATCTCGACAAGGTGATCGACATCGATCAGAGCCCGATTGGGCGGACGCCGCGCTCGAATCCGGCGACCTACACCGGGCTGTTCGCGCCGATTCGCGAGCTCTTCGCGTCGCTGCCGGAGGCGAAGTTGCGCGGCTATAAGCCGGGCCGCTTCTCGTTCAATGTCAAGGGCGGGCGGTGCGAGGCGTGCAGCGGCGACGGCATTATCCAGATCGAGATGCAGTTCCTGCCCGATGTCTATGTGCCGTGCGAGGTCTGCCACGGCTCGCGCTACAATCGCGAGACGTTGGAAGTGAAGTATCGCGGCAAGAGCATCGCCGACGTGCTGGACATGACGGTGGATGAGGCGCTGGAGATGCTGGGGAACATCCCGCAGATCGCCAATAAACTCCAGACGATCACCGATGTCGGTCTCGGCTATATCCATCTCGGTCAGTCCTCGACGACGCTCTCCGGCGGCGAGGCGCAACGCGTCAAACTGGCGACCGAGCTCTCGCGTCGGGCGACCGGCAAGACGATGTACATCTTGGACGAGCCGACGACGGGGCTGCATTTCGCGGACGTGGAACGGCTCTTGCAGGTGCTCCAACGGCTGGTCGATACGGGCAACACCGTCCTCGTCATCGAGCACAATCTCGATGTCATCAAGACGGCGGATTGGGTGATCGACCTTGGCCCCGAGGGCGGCGACAAAGGCGGTGAGATCATCGCCGAGGGCACGCCGGAGCAGGTGGCTGACATCGCGCAGTCGCACACCGGGCACTTCCTGCGGCGGTTCATGCACGCACACCGGCGCGAGCCGGCGGGCGTGGCTGCGATGTAGCGCCCTGCTGCTTGCGCGGCGTGTTACACTATTCCGTCACGACGGTGCGGGCGCGGCGTGGCGCTGCGGGTGCGATGCAGGAGGATTGGAGAATACGAATGGCCGAGTTTTCGCCGGAATTCCTCGCGGCTCAGAAGGAAAAGCTCCTGGCGGAGCGGGAGCGGCTGCACGGGGAGAAGCGCGCAATTGATCAGGACCTCATCCAACTCGGACGCTCGCAGGCCGACGATGGCGCGAGTGTCGGGAACCACATGGCAGACGAAGGCGGAAGCATCCAGGAGGCGGACAACGATCTCGCCGTCCGGGGCAATGTCGAGCAGGTGCTCGCGGAAGTCGAACACGCCTTGAAGAAACTCGAAGACGGCACCTATGGCATCTGCGAGGATACCGGCGAGGCGATCAGCCAGGCGCGCTTGGAGGCGCTGCCGTACGCGCGCTATACCGTCGCGGCGCTCGAGAAGCGCGAGGCGGCGGGGACCTTCCGCCCGCTGCCGAGCATCCGGTAACGTCGTGGCCGCCGAACGCTCCGAATCCGTCCCCGAGGCGCGGACCCGAACAATCGGATTCGATTTCTGGCCGCTCGTCGTGGCGGCCATCGTCGTCGCGCTGGATCAACTGACGAAGGCGCTGGTCATCAACGCCTTCGGGCCAGCCGAGGATGGGAAGTCGAAGGCGATCATCCCGAAGGTGCTCGACTTCCGCCATGACGAAAACACCGGCGCGGCCTTCAGTCTCTTCCAGGGGCGGAGCACGACGCTGCTGCTGATCGGCGTCGTGGTGATCGGCGTGTTGATTTACTACTACCGCGCCTTGCCGCAGGGGAGCCCGCTCCTGCGCGTCGCTGTCGGCGCGGTGCTCGGCGGCGCAATCGGGAACATCATCGACCGCGTGCGGCTCGGCCATGTAACGGACTGGATCCACGTCACGCATTACCCGACCTTCAACCTCGCGGACTCGTGCATCACGGTCGGCATGATTACCCTTGCCATCTCTCTGCTCTTCCTCGATCGCTCTCCGCAACGCGACGGCTGACCGTGCCAGCCGGGCCGGAAACCTTCGTCTTCCGCGCGCTCCCAGAAGATGCGAGCGCCCGCCTCGACCGCTTCCTTGTCGCACGCCTGCCGGGCCTGACGCGCGCCTACCTGCAAGCGCGCATCGACGCGGGCGATGTGCGGGTGGACGGGCGCACGCGCAAGGCGAGTTTCCGGCTGGGCGGCGGCGAGGAGATTGCCGTGACGGTGCATCCGGCTGCGAACGCGACGCCGCTCGTGCCCGAGCCGATGGCGCTGACGATTCTCTACGAGGACGCCGACGTCATCGTCATCGACAAGCCGGCCGGCCTCGTCGTCCATCCCGGCGCGGGCAATTGGACGGGGACGCTCGTTCACGGCATCCTCGCGCACGCCCCGGATGTGCGCACGAACGACGCGATCCGCCCCGGCATCGTCCATCGCCTCGATAAAGAGACGTCCGGCGTCCTGATCGTCGCCCGCAACGATGCGGCACGGGAGTTCCTCGCGCGCCAATTGCACGACCGGACGGCGGAGAAGCGGTACACCGCGCTCGTGCATGGGCGCCTCGCGCACGAGATGACCGTCGAGGCGCCCATTGCCCGCGACCCGCACCATCGCACGCGAATGGCGGTGGTGAGCACCGGGCGCCCCGCCACGAGCGTGCTGCGTGTCGCCGAGCAGTTGCCCGGATTCACACTGCTCGATGTCGGCCTGCATACCGGGCGCACTCATCAGATTCGTGTCCATTGCGCCCAAATCGGCCACCCGGTGGCGGGAGATCGGCTCTACGCGGCGCGGCGTGCGCCGCCGCCCGCCTTGACACGGCAATTCCTGCACGCCGCGTCGTTGGCGATTATGCTGCCGAACGGGGAGCGCCCGACGTTTGTCAGCCCGCTGCCCGACGACCTCGTCGGTGTATTAGAGAGGCTGAGAAGCGGGCGGCGTTCGCCGATACTGCCGCGATGACGCAGCGGCGACCGGCCGATGATTGGTGATGTGACCTTCGACCTCGCGACGATCAGCAACCTCACCGTCATCGGCTTCGGTACAGCCGCCGAGGCGATGGCGCAGGGCGGTGAAGCGGTGCTCGGTGATCGCATCACGGCCGGTTGTGGCGTGACGAAGTGCGGTCATGCATTTGCCGATCAGGGATGCGCCGTGCTATGCTCGTGCCGGTACGACTTGTGAAGGAATGCACGATCGGGGGGCGGCCGTGACGATGCAAGCGACCGGGCAGCGAGCGAAGGCGATTCTCTCTGCGGACGAGCGGCGCGTCTCGCTCTGGATTGACCCCGACCTGACGCAGCGCGTCCTGACGCAGTTCATCGCCGAGGAGATTGGCAAATTCGGCGTGCGGCGGGGTGTGGTCGGCGTCAGTGGCGGCATCGACTCCGCGCTCGTTGTGGCGCTCGCGGCGGAGGCGCTCGGACCCGAGAACGTGCTCGCCGTGCTGATGCCGTACCGGGCCAGCAATCCCGACAGCCTCGCCCATGGGATGCTCTGTGTCGAACAACTCGGCGTGGGGCATATGACGGTCCCCGTCACGCCGCAGGTTGACCCGTATTTCGCGCAGTTCCCGGAGATGTCGCCGCGCCGCCGGGGGAACATCATGGCGCGCGAGCGGATGAAGATCCTCTACGACCAGTCGGAGGAGTACGGCGGGCTCGTCATCGGCACCTCGAATAAGACGGAGATGCTGCTCGGCTACTCGACTATCTACGGCGATTCCGCCGCTGCGATTCACCCCATCGCGGACCTCTATAAGACGCAGATTCGGCAACTGAGCGCGGCGATCGGCGTGCCCGAAGTCATCATCGGCAAGCCGCCGAGCGCGGACCTATGGCCGGGCCAGACAGACGAGGACGAACTGCAACTGACCTATGCCGCAGTTGATGAAATTCTGTATTGCCTCGTGGACCGTCGCATGAGGGCGGCTGCGCTGACTGAACGTGGCATCCCCGAGGCGGTCGTTGAGCGCGTCATCCGCTTGGTGCGCTCCGCCCAATACAAGCGCCGTACGCCGCCGATCGCCAAAGTCAGCGCACGCACCATCGAGCAGGATTTCCTGTATCTGCGCGACTGGGGCCACTGACGGCCGTTACGATGCCGCGCTGCACGCGTGGTATCCGGTCTCTCGCTCATAGCCGGGCTTTTTTGCGCCTACCACCCGTACCGGCGAGCCATCGGCACAGCAGCGGCGATGCGAGCGCGGCAGCGCCGGTGAGCAATGCGAGTGTCG
Organism: uncultured Chloroflexia bacterium; assembly: GCA_963847195.1. Taxonomy (GTDB): domain Bacteria; phylum Chloroflexota; class Chloroflexia; order Thermomicrobiales; family JALYUS01; genus JALYUS01. The sequence goes on from CAWJZC010000013.1 coordinate 87,426, forward strand.
CATCGACGACCAGCAGAATCCGGCCGGGGAACTGATGCGGCGACGTCGCGAAGGCGCGGCCAACGACGCATGTGGCGAGGATGAGGAGAACGGCGGTGACATACCACCGCCGTCGCTCGGGCACGAGCCACCCAATGCCCGAAGCGATCTCGGCGAGCGCGAAGATATACAGGATCGCCGTGAGCACAGCGGAGCGTGACGGATCGAGACTGAGCACAGGAATCGTGCCGAGTAAGACGGCGAGAGGAGCAATGACCACGCCCACCCAACCGGGCTGCGCCGCTCCCACCGTCACCGTCGCGCCGATAATAAGGCATGTGACGATCGCCAGGGCCGTCCAGGTGAAGGCGAGGGGGAGCAGTTGGATAGCGACGGGTTCACCGAGCGCGACGCTTTCGAGGCTGACGTGCAGCGCGAGCAGCGGCACAACCACTACGCAGAGCGCGAAGGCGACGGGCCAGGCGAGGTGCGCGTCCGACATATCCCAAAAGAACCAGAAAGCCGCACCAGTCGCCAGTATGGCGACCGCTACGACCGCAGCGACGGTGCCGGGGATGGGTGACGCGAAGGCGTGCCGGGCGACGGCGACGGCGGAGACCGCGATCAAATAGGGCGCGAGTGCGTCCAGCGCGCCGGTCCAGCGCGAGACGGTCGGCGCGGCGTGCGGCCCCGTTACGCCGTCGCGGCGGTGACGATCCACCGCATGCTCACGCAACGGTCAGGCAACCGCGATGGCGGAGCGTGCGGTCGTGACGGCGCTCTCCAGGGGGACTTGGACGAGTCGGCCATCTTCGATATGGCTTACCGTCGTCCACCCGGCGGTACGCAGCGTCTCGACGGCGACATCGATGTTCGTGCCGAAGGTCTCCAGCGTGTGCGTGTCGGAGCCGATCGTGACATGCTCGCCGCCATGCTCGCGGAAGAGGCGCAGGATGTCGGGCCCTGGCATCGGCTCGCGCGCGGCGGTGCGGACGGCGGAGGTATTGAGATCAAACCCTTTGCCGCGCGCCGCCATCGCGTCGAAGATGCGGCCTAACTGCGCGCGGTTGGCGTCGATGTCGATCCGGCCGTTGACGGTGTGGTAGCGCTTGCCGAGGTCGAAGTGGCCGATGACGTGGAAGAACTCTTCCGCGGTGACGAGCGCTTCGATCTCATCGAGATACTGCCGGTAGGTATCGACGCTCGGATGTTTCATGGCGCGCACGCCGAGGTATTCGCCGTCAATCCAATGGATGGAGCAGATGATGAAGTCGAACGGCTTGTCGGTGAGATAGTCGGCCACTGCCGGCGCGGTCGTGCGGTTCCAATCGACCTCGGCGGCGGCCATGATGGTCAGCCGGTCCCCGAATGCCTCGCGGCAGGCGGCGATGTCGGCCATATAGTCGGGGTATTTGTTGTGCCCGCGCGTGCGTTCGGCGGGGTCGTGGTCGATATGATCGGTGAAGGCGACTTCGCTGATGCCGATGGCGACGGCCTTCTCGCAGTATTCACGCATCCTCACTCGGCTGTCGGGGGAATTCGTCGTGTGGGTATGGTACTCGTACATTCGCTGGCATCCTCGCTTTCTCTCTGAGGATGATACCACAGCGGTCGGACGGCCCGGTGATGCTATACTCGCGCCGGTGTGCGCGGGGAAAGTGGAGAACGCTAGTGGAGTGACGATGAGTTTTTGGGACGCGCTCCGGCATCGTTTCCAGGGGCAGCACACGCTGGCGAATATCGTCGTCAGTTGTTTCTGGTCGGCAATTGCCGTCTGTGTCGCCGTCATCGCGGCGCGCTATTTGAAGCGCGCCATGCGCCGCGTTCTGAGCCGATCCCACATGCCGCTCAATGTCGTCGCGCTGGCGGGCAACGGCATGACGGTGCTCGTCGCGATCTTCTGTGCCTCGGTCATCCTGACCATCTTCGGCGTGCCGACCACCGCCGTCATTACCTCGCTCAGCCTGGCAACGGCGGGTATCGTACTGGCGTTTCAGGATGTCCTGAAGAACTTCATCGCCGGTATCTACCTGCTCGTCGAGCGCCCTTTCACGATCGGCGACCGCGTCAAGGTGCGCGATGCGGAGGGATCGGTCGAGGAGGTCGATATCCGCACGACCGCGCTGAAGACGGACACGGGCGTCATCATCCTCGTGCCGAACAACATCATCTTCACCGAGATTGTCACGAACCGCTCGGCATCCGGTATCGGCCACACGACGCTGACGCTGACGAACGTGACGGGGACGCCGGACGAGGTGGGTGCGAAAGCCCGCGCGGCACTCGAGAAGATAGAGAATATTGTCGGCCTGCCGGCGCCGCAGACGAAAATCGTCGCCCTCCAGGACGGCGCTGCGGAGATGCAGGTGGAATTCTGGTATCGGGGGCTGCATAATCCGTCCGCCGAGGCGATTATGCTGCTCGGCGCGCAGTTTCCCGGCGCGCGGATCACGAGTGGTGGCTGAGGGGGCGGAAAGATGAACCACCAAGACACCAAGAACACCAAGGAGACCAAGAGGGGACACTCTTTGAATCCCTTGGTGCTCTTGGTGTCTTGGTGGTAAAGAAGCGTTTGTTACAGCAAGGGGGAGCGATGCGCCGCATTGGCGTGTATGGCGGGACCTTCGATCCGATCCACATCGGCCATCTCGTCGCGGCGGCGGAGGCCCGGTACGTCCTCGATCTCGATCAGGTCCTCTTCCTGCCCGCCGGGGAGCCGCCCCACAAAGGCACCAATGGTGTGACGACGGCGCGGCACCGGAAGCGGATGGTCGAACTGGCGATCAAGGACAATCCCGCCTTCGCGCTCAGCGCCATCGACCTCGACCGGCCCGGCCCGCATTACACCGCCGATGCCCTCTCGATCCTCCGCGAGACCGAGCGCGACGCGGCCCTCTGGTTCGTGATGGGTGAGGACACGCTCCTCGATGTGCCGAACTGGCTCTACCCGGAACGGATCGTCGAGCACGCCCGGCTCGCTGTCGTCACGCGCCCCGGCTGGAAGGTCGATGTCGCCGACCTCGCCATGCTCGATAGCGCGATTCCCGGCATCGTCCGCTGCTGCGACTTCGTGCCGATCCCCATGCTCGATATCGCCTCCCGCCAACTCCGCGAGCGTCTCCGCAGCGGCGCGCCCTCTCGCTATCAGGTGCGCGAGGAAGTCTGGGCGTACATCGAGGAGAACGGACTTTACCTTGGTAGCAAGTAACAGGTAACAACGAAAAGATTGAGATCGCAGCCTGCTTTTGCCCCCGGCTGTCTCCGGGCTGTCGTGGGCGCATTCTTGATTGCCCTTTCAGTCCTGATCTATCCTTGCGACATCAGTGCCAGTGATCGCTTGATTTGGCGACGTTCCATCTGTGTGTCGGTCCTATACGGCTCGGACGGGTCCACTCCGGACGCGCCCGATCCCGAACGGCCGCGAGAACGCGTACAATGATGTGCGTAGAGAAAGGATTCTTGCTGATGAGAACCGCGACACAGGACCGAATCACTGCTGCATTAGGTGCAAAGGCAACGATTGATCCGGCGGGAGAAGTGGCTACCCGGCTGAAGTTCTTGCAGGACTATCTCATGCACTCGCAGGGGAGCGGCTTCGTGCTCGGCATATCGGGCGGGCAGGATTCATCTCTGGCCGGGCGATTGTGCCAGTTAGCGGTGGAGCAGTTGCGGGAACGAACGGGTCGCGCGTATCTCTTCATCGCGCTTCGGCTCCCCTACGGCGTACAACGCGACGAGGAGGATGCGCAGCGGGCGCTGCGCTTCATCGCCCCCGACAAGATGTTTACCGTGAATATCCAATCCGCTGTAGATGGTGCCGTCGCTGCGTTCGAACAGGCGACTGGCCTAACGATGTCCGACTTCAACAAGGGGAATCAGAAGGCGCAGGAACGCATGGCGATCCACTACCGCTTCGCAAACCAGTTCAACGTGCTCGTGGCGGGTACCGACCATGCGGCGGAAGCGGTGACGGGTTTCTTTACGAAGTACGGCGATGGGGGCGTGGACCTGACGCCGCTCAGTGGGCTCACCAAACGGCAGGGTCGCGCACTACTGAAATATCTCGGGGCGGATGAGCGCATCTACACCAAGCCACCGACCGCCGACCTCCTCGACACCAATCCGGGACAACTCGACGAACACGAACTCAGCCTCAGTTACGACGTCATAGACGATTATCTCGAAGGGCATGCGATCTCCCCGGAGGCGGCACAACACATCGAGGACCGCTATCGAACCACCGAACACAAGCGGCACCTGCCCGTTACGCCGTTCGATACCTGGTGGCACCCCGACGGCGATGCTGACCCGCCCGCAAACGTCGGGACGGAGTAGTTCTCTCCCGCACAGTGGTCATTTTCCTCCTGGACCACGAACCATCCGCGCTCCCCACTCGTGCGATAGGATCGGAATTGCGGTGGCCGGGGCGGCGAGTTTCGGTATGGTTGGCATAGATCATCTTCGTCGCGTCCTCCGCGGTCGCCTGTGTCAAGCGGAAGGGGCATCCAGCTGGATGCCCCTTCCGGTGTACCATGTTGTGGGGTGATTTTAGTCCCCGTCGCCGTCCGCAGGGACGAGTTCCGGTTCGGGCTGCGCCACCTTGCGGCGCTTGGGCGCTTCCGCCGGCTCGGCCGCCGGGGTCGGCGCGGCCGGTCCCTCGGTGACGATCCCGTTGTCGTCCGCGCCGGCGGGTACCCGCGCGTATGAGGCGACGCGGTCGCCGTCATCCATGCGCATGATGATGACGCCCTGGGTCGCCCGACCGATGACGCGGAGGGATTCGACCTTGGTGCGCATGACGATGCCGTTCGCGGAGACACAGATCAGTTCGTCGGTCGTTTCGACGACACCGGCGCAGACGACATCGCCGGTGCGCGCCGTCACTTTCATGGCGATCACGCCGAGGCCGGCGCGCTTCTGGATCGGGAAGTCCGCCACCTTGGTGCGCTTGCCCATGCCGTCCTGCGCCATGACGAAGAGGAAGTGATCCTTGACGCGGCTGGCGGCGATCGCGTCCGCCGAGACGAGCGAATCCCCGGCCCGCAGCGAGATGGCATGGACGCCCGCCGCCGTGCGGCCCATCGAGCGCGCGTCCGACTCATTGAAGCGAATCGCCATGCCCTTCTTCGTGACGAGGATCATATGGTGATCGCCGCTCGTCACGCGCACCCAGCGCAATTCGTCCCCTTCGTCGAGGCCGAGCGCGATCAGGCCGGAGGAGCGCACCGAGGCGAATGCCTTCAGTTCCGTCCGCTTGATGCGGCCATTCTTCGTCACCATCGTCAGGAACGCGGACGTCTTGTAGTCATTGACGGCGAGCAGGGTCGTCACCGTCTCATCCTGCTGGATGTTAATCAGTTGGATAATCGGCGTGCCCTTGGCGGTGCGCGAGGCGTCCGGCAACTCGTGGACTTTGATCTGGAACGTCTTGCCCCGGTCGGTGAAGAAGAGCAGCGAGTCCATCGTGCTGCAATGCAGGATGTGCTCGACCTTGTCCTCTTCCTTCGGCTTGACGCCCGTGATGCCCCGCCCGCCACGATGCTGCGTGCGGTAGGTGTCGCCGGGGATGCGCTTGATGTAGCCGGACTTTGTCAGCGTGACGACGACATCGACATCCGGGATGAGGTCTTCCTCGCTCAAATCGCCGGATGCCTCGGCGCGGATTTCGGTGCGCCGCTCGTCGCCGTAGCGGTCTTTGAGGTCCTCCAGGTCCGTCTTGATGATGCCCAGCACGCGCTCCGGCCGGGCGAGGATGTCCTCGTAGTCCCGGATCGCCTTGAGAACTTCCTTGTATTCCTCCTCGATCTTCTTGCGCTCCAGCGCGGCGAGGCGGGCGAGACGCAGATCAAGGATCGCTTGCGCCTGGACCTCACTCAGCTTGAAGTTGGCGCGCAGGTTCTTGCGCGCCGTCTCGGTCGTCTGCGACTTGCGGATGGTCGCGATAACCTCGTCCAGATGGTCGAGAGCGATCTTAAGCCCTTCGAGGATGTGGGCCCGCTCGCGCGCCTTACGCAGCTCGAACTCCGTCCGGCGGCGGATGACGATCTGCCGGTGGTCGATGAATTCCTGCAAGGCGCGCTTCAGCGTCAGCGTGTGCGGCTGCGAGCCGTTCTCGACCAGCGCGATCATGTTGACGCCGAAGGTGGTCTGCAAGGCGGTATGCTTAAAGAGGTTGTTGAGCACCTTCATCGGCTGGGCGTCGCGCTTCAGTTCGATCACCATGCGCATGCCGGAGCGATCCGACTCGTCGCGCAGGTCGCTGATGCCGTCGATCTTGCCGTCCTTGACGAGCAGGGCGATCTTCTCGATCAAGGTCGCCTTGTTCACCGCATACGGCAGTTCGGTGACGATGATCTGATAGCGGTTGGCGCGCCCTTCCTCGATGTACGCCTTGGAGCGGACGACGACGCGGCCATTGCCGGTCGAATACGCCTGCTTGATCCCCTCGCGGCCGAGGATGATGCCGCCGGTCGGGAAGTCCGGCCCCGGCAGCCGCTCGATCAGGTCGGTGAGCGTGCATTCCGGGTTGTCGATTTGGTAGATAATCACGTCGCACAGTTCGTTGAGATTGTGCGGCGGGATATTGGTCGCCATGCCGACGGCGATGCCCGTCGATCCGTTGAGGAGGAGGTTCGGCAGGCGCGCGGGGAGGACCTTCTTCGGCTCCTTCAGTTCGCCGTCGTAGTTGTCCTCGAAATCGACCGTGTCCTTCTCGATGTCCTTCAGCAACTCCTCCGCCGCCAGCGTCAGCCGCGCCTCGGTGTAGCGCATCGCGGCGGGCGGATCGCCGTCCACCGAGCCGAAGTTGCCCTGACCGTCGATCAGCGGGTAGCGCATCGAGAAATCTTGCGCCATGCGCGCCAGCGCGTCATACAGGGCGGTATCGCTGTGCGGGTGGAAGTTCTTCATCACCTCGCCGACGACACCGGCGCACTTGCGATGCTTGGTGTTCGAGCGCAGACCCATCTGGTGCATCGCGTAGAGGATGCGCCGCTGGACGGGCTTCAGGCCGTCCCGCGCATCCGGCAACGCCCGCGACACGATGACGCTCATCGCGTAATCGCGGTACGAGTTGCGCATTTCGCTATCAATGTTGACGAAGCGGACGATACCCCGCTCGTTCCCGTCTACCATGCGTTCCCTCCGGTCACGAATCAGTACTTTCTGCGCCTATTGTACCTTAAATTACGAACAACGGAAAGGTGCGTACGTTCGCACCTGAACGGCGCGAAGTACGAACTTTTGTTCTGGTATTGCGGCTGGTCCCGAGATTGGCCGGCTGGCAGGTCTCCCGATTGACACGAATCACGCGCGCGGCGTATTCTCGCTGGGAAATCGGTCACCCGGCGGCCGGAGGACGGAGCGTGCCGTGTGCCCCGAGTGGAGGAAACCGAACGTGGAAAGCAACGGGAAGATCAAGGTCGCGATCATCGGCGTCGGCAACTGCGCGTCATCGCTCGTCCAGGGCGTTGAGTTCTACAAGAAAACGTCGGACGAGGAGCATATCCCCGGCCTGATGCATACCAATCTCGGCGGATACCACATCCGCGACATCGAGTTTACCGCCGCCTTCGATGTGAACGTCACCAAAGTCGGCAAGGACCTCACCGAGGCGATCTGGGCCGATCCGAACAACACCATCAAGTTCTCCGATGTGCCGCATCTCGGCGTCCCGGTCCATCGCGGCATGACCCACGACGGCATCGGCAAGTACCTCGCCGATGTGATCACCAAGGCGCCCGGCCCGACCGCCGACATCACCGGTATCCTCAAGAGCACCAACACCGAGGTCGTCGTCAATTACCTGCCCGTCGGCAGCGAGAAGGCGACGAAATGGTACGTCGAGCAGGTACTCGAAGCGGGTTGCGCCTTCGTCAACTGCATCCCGGTCTTCATTGGCCGCGAGGAATACTGGCAGCGGCGCTTCATGAACAAGGGGTTGCCGATCATCGGCGACGACATCAAGTGGCAGGTGGGCGCGACCATCACCCATCGCGTCCTCACCCGCCTCTTCGAGGATCGCGGCGTGCGCATCGACCGGACCTATCAATTGAATTTCGGCGGCAACACCGACTTCCTCAATATGCTGGAGCGCGACCGGCTGGAATCGAAGAAGATTTCCAAGACGAACTCGGTGACGAGCCAACTGCCCTACGAAATCGCACCGGGCAACGTCCATGTCGGCCCGTCGGACTATGTGCCGTGGCTGACCGACCGCAAATGGGCGAACATCCGCATCGAAGGGACGACCTTCGGCGACGTGCCGCTCAGCCTCGAACTGAAACTGGAAGTCTGGGACAGCCCGAACTCGGCGGGTGTGGTCATCGACGCCATTCGCTGCGCGCAACTGGCGCTCGATCACGGCTTGAGCGGCGCGCTCACCGCGCCGTCGTCGTACTTCATGAAGTCGCCACCAACGCAAGTGACGGACGATCAGGCGCGGCAGGATACCGAGACATTTATCCAGACCTACTCCCGCGACGCCGTTCAGGGGAAGAAGGGCGCCAAGGCGGTCCCAGCCGGCAGCAGCGACTAGCTTGTGACCGCCCCCGCGAACATGGCGCTGTACTGGCTCGTTCGGGGGGCGTCGGCGCTGCTCAGTATCATCCCTGTGCGCCTCTCCTATGCCCTTGCCGGGGTGATCGGAGAGGCGTATTGCCTGCTTCGTCCATCGCATTCCCGATGGGCAGCGTACAATCTCTCGCGGGTATTGAACGAGCCGCAGTCGTCGCCCGTCGTCACCAAGGTCGCGCGCCAATCCTTCGGCAACTATGCGCGCGTGCTGGTCGATTTTCTCCGCCTGCCGTATCTTGCGCACGCGGAGATCATGGCGCAGGGGAGCGTCCTCGGGCTGGATGCCCTGGCGCGTGCGGCGGCGTATGACAAGGGATTGATCCTCGTCAGCGCCCACATGGGCTCGTGGGATCGGGCGGGTGCGCTCGTGACCGGCTACGGCTACAAGGGAGTCTTCCTGGTCGATACCTTCTCGCCGCCTCAACTGGACGAATGGGTGACGCGGATGCGGGGGAAGTTCCGCATGAGCGGTATCGCGGTCGGGCGCCCGGGCGCATTGCGCGAGATGTATCGCGCCTTGCAACGAAAGGACGTGCTCGTCCTCCTGATCGATGCGCCCGACCCGCAGGGCCTCCCCGTCACCTTCTTCGGCGAGCAGACACGGTTTCCGTCGGGCGTCGCGCAGTTGGCCGTCCGCACCGGTTGCCCCGTCGTGGTGGCGGGCCTCTTCCGTCGCCCGGATTACGTCACGTACGACGGCTTTGCCGAGTTGATCCCACCAGTCGTACGCGGCGCCGATCCCGATGCTGACGCGCAAGCGCTCACCCAGCGCGTCGTCTCGATTCTCGAGAAGGCGATCGTGGCGCATCCGGCACAATGGTTCATGTTCCGGCCGATGTGGCCCACGCCAGAAAGACGTAACACGTAGCGAGTGGAGGCTGCGAACGTCACGGAGGCAGGGCAGCCGCATCGCCGTTTTTGTTCCCTTTTGATTTGTTACTTGTTACTTACCGCGCGACGGGTACAATAGCGGCGGGGAGCGACGCGCGGGAGTGTCGTGTAGGGAAGACGGTAACTGCCGTGTTGTACCGCTTTTACCGCTTTAGCGAATGGCTTGCCTCGTGGTTGCCTCGCCGCGCCGCGTATGCGACCGCGCGGGTGACGGGCGTTATCATGTTCATCTGCTATCGCAAATTGCGCAGAACGCTCGTCACGAATCAGCGGCGGCTCCTGCCCGGCGCATCGCGCCGTCAAGTGGCGCACAGCGCGCGCCGGGCGGCGATCGCCGTGGCGAAGAATTACTACGACCTCTTCCGGCTGCCGTCGATGTCGCGGGAGCAGGTGCTCGCCTTTTTCGATGTGCGCGGTATCGAGCATCTCGCGCAGGTCCATGCGCGCGGCAAGGGCGTGATTATCGTCGCGCCGCACCTCGGCAGCTACAACCTCGTCCCGTCGTATGTGAGCGCCCTCGGGTACGAGACCGTCGCCGTCGTCGAGCATATCCGCGATCCGCGCCTGCACGAATACTTCTTCCGCCTGCGCGCCAATCAGGGCGTCCAATTGCTGACGACCGGGCCGGAGGATGTGCGCGCGATCCTGCGGGCGTTGCGCGCCGGCAAGGTCGTGCTGATGCTCGCGGACCGGAATGTCGGCACGAGCAGCGATGCCGTGACCTTCTTCGGCGAGCGGACGATGCTCCCCGCCGGGCCGGCGCTGATCGCCCGGCGGACGGGCGCGGCGCTGCTCCCCGCGTACTCCTACCGGGTCGGCAATACGCGCTCGGTCGCCATCGCATGGCCCGAGGCGCGGCTGCCTGAAATCATCGGCAGCGTCGAGCAGCGGCGCGCGGCGGATACGCAGACCGTCGCCGCGCTGCTCGAAAAAATGATCCACGAAGCGCCCGACCAGTGGGCGATCCTGCAAGCAGTCTGGCCGCGCGCCGAAGTCCGCAGCGAACCCGAGTTGAGCGAGGCGGCCGGGTGACCGACCGGGGCACGGAGACGCCGCTCGTCGCCCTCCAGCGTAATCACGAACTGCTCGTCCGCACCACCGATGCGCGGTGGCCGGTGGTGCGCGACACGATCCGACCGTTCGCGGAGCTCATCCGCCTGGGCGGTGGTTACGCAATGTTCCGCATCACGCCCCTGTCGCTCTGGAATGCCGCAACTGCCGGGCTTGACGGTCGGGCGGTCGCCTCGGCACTGCGCGATCTTTCCGATATGGCGCTCCCGCCATCGACCGCCGCCTTCATTCATGAGACTTTCGGGCGGGTTGGCGCGATCCGTCTCGTGGACACGGACGCTGGCCTCGCACTCATCAGCAGCGATGCATCGCTGCTCGACGCGCTGTGCGAGCGCGCAGGCCTTGCGCGGGCAGCGGTCGGCCGTGACGCGCATGGCAATGGCGCCGTCCCCCTTCCCGGCGATCAGCGCGGGCGTGCCAAGCTGGCCTTCGCGGCGCTCGGCTATCCAATCGTCGACGATGCGCCTGTGGCAACGGGCGGGCAGATCGCCTATGCACTCCGGTCGGATGCCCCGCCGCTCCGCGCCTATCAGCGGCAATCGGTCGCGGCTTTTTCCCGATCGGCAGCGGGCGGCCTCGTTCTGCTGCCGTGCGGGGCGGGGAAGACGCTGGTCGGCATCGCGGCGGCGGCACAACTCCAGGCGCGGACGCTCGTGCTCTGCCCAGGCCGGACGAATGTCGCCCAATGGGAGCGCGCCTTCCGCGCCTGGACCGATCTCCCCGCCGAGGCGATCGGCTCCTACGACGGGACGCGGCGCGCACTCTTCCCCGTGACGATCGCCACCTATCAGGCCCTCACGGCACGGGCGCGCGGGGCGGACATGCCGCGCCACCTCGGGGCATTCATGGAGACCGACTGGGGGCTCGTCATTTATGACGAGGTCCATATGGTGCCGGCGGACGGCTTCCGTCTCTGCGCGAGCGCGGCGATGCAGGCGCGCCGCCGTCTCGGCCTGACGGCAACCCTCATTCGAGAGGACGGCCGGGAGACGGATGTCTTCGCGCTGATCGGGCCGGTGCTCTTCAATCGCCCGTGGCGCGAGTTGGAGGCGCAGGGATGGATCGCGCCCGCAACGTGTGTGGAAGTGCGCGTGCCGCTCGCCGCCGGATGGCTCGGCCCGGATGCCGCCGTCGATGCCCATGCCGCCGCCATCAATCCGCGCAAGGACGGCGTGGTCGAGGCGCTCCTTGCCCGCCATCGCGGTGCGGCGACGCTCGTGATCGGCGGGCACATCGCGATGCTCGCGCGCCTCGCACGCCGTCTGCGTGCGCCCCTCATCACGGGCGAGACGCCCGTCGCCGAACGCGACCGACTCTATTCCGCCTTCCGGGAGGGGAGGACGCGCGTGCTCGTCGTCTCTCGGGTCGCCAATCAGGGGGTTGACCTGCCGGGTGCGACGGTGGCCATCCAGGTTTCCGGCCATTTCGGCTCCCGGCAGGAAGAGGCGCAGCGTCTCGGACGCTTGCTGCGCCCGAACGCGAATGGCGCGGCGAGCATCTTCTATACGCTGGTCACGACAGGGACGAGCGAGGTTGATTACGCCCGGCACCGCCGGCTCTTCCTTAGCGAGCAGGGGTACGACTACCGCGTCGAACGGGTCACCGGCGCGTGAACGGCGGAACCTCCGCGCCTGCCGCGCGTCTATTCAATCAATGGCGGGTGTTTTGAGCAATGATCTGTTATGATCGTCGCACACACATTCCCCGTAAGGGTTGATCTGGAAGCAAATGACGAGACGATCTGTTGATGCGCGGTGAGTTGTCACGATGTCGCCGCATGGCGGGCGGTGAGGAGGGACGGGGGGATGTCTACGATTCCAGTGGCTCGCAGGCGGAACTATCGGCGGTTTGTGCCGCGCATCGCGTCGATCGGTCTGCTCGGCATCATCGCGGTGCTGCTCTCTGCGTGTGTGGAGGTCAATCAGCAGAGCGTCATCAAGACTGATTTCACGGGGACGACACAGATGCGCGTCGGCATCTCCAAGCAGGCCCTCTTGCTCGCCGGTGGTTTTGCGAGCGGGCTGAGTACGCCGGGCGCGGCGGGGGCGCGCACCACGCCCGCCGCGCAACAAGACCCATTCGCCGACCTGAACAAGCAGGTCGCGCAGCTTGGCGGCACCTCGAAGCCCTACCAGAATGACAAATTCCAGGGTGTCGATACCTCGTTTACCTTCAAGAGCCTGGAGGAGATGCAGACACAGATCAATTCCGTGCTCGGCAGCAACAGCGCGCTCAGTCAAACAACGGGCGGGGCGAGCGCCAGTACGAGTAGCAGCAGCGGCAGTTCCGACATTCTCCAGATTACCGCGAAGGCGACGGCGAACGGCGTGCGCATCGACGGCAAGGTCGATCCGTTGAGCAGCCTGAGCGACACGTCGAGCAGCACGGCGATCCCCGGCCTCGACCCGAAGCTATTCGGCGGCACCGACGGCATCGTCCAACTTGCCTTCACCATGCCGGGCAAGATCCTCAATAAGGACGCCCTTGCGAAGGTGGACAAGTCCACCGTCTCGTGGAGCTTCAAGACGGGCGATCCGGCAGCAACGATATTTGTCGAGTCCGATAAGAGCGGCAGTCAGGGAGGTAATCCCGTCGCCGCCGTGTCAACGACAGCGGGTGGGAATACGTCTGCTGCGACAACGACGGCGGCAGCCGCGAATACCGGCTCGACGGCGACGGCCGGGGCCGGCCGGAGCGCGGTCACCGCGACCGCCGCAGCCGGCGGCAATCCGGCGGGCGCGGTCAGCAGCGCGACGGCCGCGGCCGGTAATACCTCCGCCACCGCAACCGCCGTGGCGACGAGGAGCGCCGCCACGGCGACCGCCGCCGGAACGACGGCGACGAAAGACGGTGGCGGCGGCAACAAGGCGATCTTCATCGTCCTCGCCGTCGCCGCCGTGGTGTTGCTCGGTGGTGGCGGGGGACTACTCCTGGCGCGGCGCGGCCGTGGGGCGAAGCGGAGCGCGACAACGACCGCCAGCTTCACGCCACCGCAGTATCCGGGGCAGGGCGGTCCGCCGTATGGCGGACAGCAGCCGCCACCGTACGGCCAGCCCCCGTACGGTCAGCCTCCCTATGGGCAACCACCGCAGTATGGCGCTCCGCCGCCTCCACAGGGTGGATACGGCCAGCCGCCGCAGGGACCGCCCCCGCAGCAGCCTCCCTATGGCGGCCAGTACCCACCGCCGGGGCAGCCGCCACAACCGCCCTACGGGGGCGGCTACGGTCAACCGCCGCAACCGCCGCAGGGTGGCTATCCGCCCCAGTACCCGCCTCCCGGCGGCCCAGGGCAAGGGCAGGGATACGGCGGCCAGTATCCGCCGCAACCCCCGCGCGGGCCGGAACCGCCGCGCTGACGACCAAATCATCGCCGCGCGTCACGAGGTCGGGGAATACCCCGACCTCAGTTCCTGATTTGACATATGCGCGGAACAACGTACGTCGATGGACGGTTTATCTCGGTGGTGACACGCTTTCCAGCCTGCCCCGGACGCATTCTCTTGCTGAAGTGTATGACCCCCAACGGAAACGCGTCAGAAAGGGTGTTGACGGCCTTGCGCGGCGTTGGTATACTCTCCCTTCGCGGCTGTTGCACGGGCAGCAGGCGTGTGTGGACTGAAGGAGTACAAACGGATGCCAACGATTAGTCAGCTGGTGCGCAAGGGCCGATCGCCCGTGACGAAGAAGACGAAAGCGCCAGCGCTCCAGTTCACAAATAACTCGCTTGGTCGCTATGCCGGCCAGACGAAGGCGGGGAAGGGTTCGCCGCAGAAGCGGGGCGTCTGCACGCAAGTGAAGACGATGACCCCGAAGAAGCCGAACTCCGCCCTCCGCAAGATCGCCCGCGTCCGCCTCACTAATGGCATCGAAGTGACGGCGTACATTCCGGGCGAGGGGCATAACCTGCAGGAGCACTCGGTCGTCCTCATTCGGGGCGGTCGTGTGAAGGACTTGCCGGGTGTGCGGTACCACATCGTACGTGGGACGCTCGATGCGCGTGGTGTCGAGGATCGGAAAAAGGGCCGGTCCAAGTACGGCACCAAGGCACCTAAGGCCGGCGCGGCAACTGCCGCGAAGCGTCGGTAATTGCAGACGCGGGGAGCATTGGGCTCCCCGGCTGTGCAAGGACCGAAAACCGACCCGCTAGGGTGTGAGCACGTCAGGAGCGGAAGGGGCGAATATCCAGCCCCCCGCTCTTTCGTGTGACTGGCAGACGGTGGTTGTTGACGGTAGAGGAGAGCGAACGCACATGCCGAGGCGAACGAAGATCGTAAAGCGCGAGACCTTGCCCGATCCCCAGTATGGGAGCGTGATCGTTCAGCAGTTCATCAACAAGCTGATGATGAGCGGCAAGAAGGGGCTCGCCGAGCACATCGTGTACGAGGCGTTCGACAAGATTCAGGAGCGCACGGGGCGCGATCCGCTCGAGGTCTTCGAGATGGCGATGCGCAATGCGACGCCGGTGATCGAAGTGAAGCCGCGCCGCGTCGGTGGCGCGACCTTGCAGGTGCCGGTGCCGATCGAGGGCCCGCGCCGCACCTCGCTCGCCATCCGCTGGTTGCTCGGCGCGTCGCGCAGCCGCAATGGCCGCACGATGTCCGATCGGCTCGCCGCCGAGGTGCTTGATGCCTTCAACAACACGGGCGCGACGATCAAGAAGAAGGAAGATACGCATCGCATGGCGGAGGCGAACAAGGCGTTCTCCCACTACCGCTGGTAGCGGGCGTGGCTCGCGCTACGAGTCACCGGGACGTATATGAGATTACCAATCGGGAGCCTGGCGGAAGGCTCCAACTGCATAGGATAACGTGGATATGAGCGTAGCAACACAGACGGCACCACTCTCAAAACGGATGCAGGCGCTTGAGAAGACGCGCAATATCGGCATCATCGCGCACATCGACGCGGGGAAGACGACGACGACCGAGCGCATCCTCTACTACACGGGCCGCATCCATCGCACCGGCGAGGTCCATGAGGGCGCCGCGACGATGGACTGGATGGAGCAGGAGCGCGAGCGCGGCATCACGATCACCGCCGCCGCGACGACCGCGTTCTGGTCCAAGTCCGAGCGCAATGGCGACGCGAAGCAGCCCGACGCGGTGCGCATCAACATCATCGACACGCCCGGTCACGTTGACTTCACGGTCGAGGTGGAGCGTTCGCTCCGCGTGCTCGACGGTGGCGTGGTCGTCTTCGATGCGGTCGCCGGTGTCGAGCCGCAGAGCGAGACGGTCTGGCGGCAGGCGGACAAGTATTCCGTGCCGCGCATCTGCTTCGTCAATAAGATGGACCGCACCGGCGCGAACTTCGAGCGCACGATTGAGATGATCATCGATCGCCTGCGCGCCAAGCCGGTGGCGATTCAGTTGCCGATCGGCAGCGAGGATAAGTTCCGGGGCGTGATCGATGTCTTTGAGCAGCACGCGATCATGTACTACGACGACAAGGGCACCGAATTCGCATCGAGCCGATCCCGGCTGCAGCTTGCAGGAGCGGGCCGCCCAGGCGCGCCTCGATCTGATCGAGGCGATTGCCGAGACGGACGAAGAACTGACGCTGCGCTATCTCGAAGAGGGCGAGTTCTCCAACGACGAACTGCGCGCCGCATTGCGCGTCGCGACGATCAATAACCTGCTCGTCCCGGTGCTCTGTGGCACGGCGCTGAAGAACAAGGGCGTCCAGTCGATGCTCGACGCGGTCGTCGATTACCTGCCGTCGCCGCTCGATGTGCCGCCGGTGGCGGGCACGAACCCGAAGACGGACGCGGAGGAGACGCGCGGCATTGGCGAGGACGAGCCGTTCAGCGGCCTCGTCTTCAAGATCGCCAACGATCCGCACGTCGGCAACCTCGCCTTCGTCCGCGTCTACAGCGGCAAGCTCGATAAGGGCACCTACGCGCTCAACTCCTCCAAGGACCGCCGCGAGCGGATCGGCCGCTTGATGCGGATGCACGCGAATCACCGCGAGGACATCGAAGAGGTATTGGCGGGCGACATCGCCGCGATCATCGGCCTGAAGGATTCCTTCACCGGCGATACGCTCTGCGATCCGGCGAATCCGATCGTGCTCGAGTCGATCAAGTTCCCGGAGCCGGTCATCCAGGTCGCGATCGAGCCGAAGACGAAGATGGATCAGGACAAGATGGGCATGGCCCTCGCGCGTTTGGCGCAGGAGGACCCGACTTTCCGCGTGCGCACCGAGGAGGAGACGGGCCAGACGCTGATCGCCGGTATGGGCGAGTTGCACCTGGAAGTGATCGTCGACCGCATGTTGCGCGAGCACAAGGTGGAGGCGAATGTCGGTCGCCCGCAGGTGGCGTACCGCGAGAGCGATCACCAAGAGCGTCAAGCAGGAAGGCCGGTTCGTCCGGCAGACCGGCGGCAAGGGCCAATTCGGCGATGTCTGGATCGAAGTTTCGCCCGCCGAGCGCGGCGCGGGCTTCACGTTCGAGGATAAAATCGTCGGTGGCTCGATCCCGCGTGAATACATCCCGGCTGTTGAGGCGGGTGTCAAGGAAGCGTTGGAGGGCGGCGCGTTCGCGGGCTACCCGATCGTTGACATCAGTGTCAGCCTCTACGATGGCTCATATCACGAAGTGGACTCCAGCGAGATGGCCTTCAAGATCGCCGGTTCGATGGCGCTCAAGGAGGCAGTCCGCAAGGCGGGTCCGGTCGTGCTCGAACCGATCATGAAGGTCGAGGTCACGACGCCGGACAACTTCATGGGCGACGTGATTGGCGATATTTCCAGCCGTCGCGGTCAGTTGGATGCGATGACGGAGCGCGCGGGCGCGCAAATCATCAACGCATTCGTGCCGCTGGCGACGATGTTCGGCTACGCGACCGATCTGCGTTCGATGACGCAGGGCCGCGCGTCGTACTCGATGGAGTTCGATCACTACGAGCCGCTGCCCCCCAGCCTCGCGGAGGAACTGGCGCAGAAGGCGACCCGACGATAACGGATGGAAACGGGCCGGAGCGCCGCTGCTTCGGCCCATTGTATTGAGGACAGAGAGGTACTACATCATGGGCAAGGCAGAAGTTTGAGCGGAACAAGCCGCATGTGAACGTGGGGACGATCGGGCATGTGGACCACGGCAAGACGACGCTGACGGCGGCGATCACCAAGACGCTGGCGCTGAAGGGGCAGGCGTCGTTCCGCGCCTTCGACCAGATCGACAACGCCCCCGAGGAGCGGGCGCGCGGCATCACGATCGCCATCGCCCACGTCGAGTACGAGACCGACAAGCGGCACTACGCGCACGTCGACTGCCCGGGCCACGCCGACTACATCAAGAACATGATCACCGGCGCGGCGCAGATGGACGGGGCGATCCTGGTCGTCTCGGCGCCGGACGGGCCGATGCCGCAGACGCGCGAGCACATCCTGCTGGCGCGGCAGGTGGAGGTGCCGGCGATCGTGGTCTTCCTGAACAAGGTGGACATGATGGACGACGAGGAGCTGCTGGAGCTGGTCGAGCTGGAGGTGCGCGAGCTGCTGACCAAGTACGGCTTCCCCGGCGACGACATCCCGATCATCCGGGGCATCGGCGCTGGCGCGCTCTGGAGTCGACGCTCAAGGACCCGAGTCGGCGCCGGAGTACGCGCAGCATCCTGGAGCTGATGGAGGCGGTGGACGACTACATCCCGACGCCGGAGCGGGCGATCGACCAGCCGTTCCTGATGCCGGTGGAGGACGTGTTCGGGATCAAGGGGCGGGGCACGGTGGTGACGGGGCGGATCGAGCGGGGCGAGGTCAAGGTGGGGGAGGAGATCGAGATCGTCGGGCTGGCGGAGGCGGGCGCGAAGGTGATCGTGACCGGGGTGGAGATGTTCCAGAAGACGCTGGACCAGGGGCAGGCGGGGGACAACGTCGGCTGCCTGTTGCGCGGGGTGGAGCGGGCGGAGATGCAGCGGGGGCAGGTGCTGGCGAAGCCGGGGTCGCATCAAGCCGCACACGAAGTTCACGGCGGAGGTGTACGTGCTGGGCAAGGAGGAGGGGGGGCGGCACACGCCGTTCTTCCCGGGGTACCGGCCGCAGTTCTACATCCGCACGACGGACGTGACCGGGAGCATCGAGCTGCCGGAGGGGGTGGAGATGGTGATGCCGGGGGACAACATCCAGATGGGGGTGGAGCTGATCACGCCGGTGGCGATCGAGGAGGGGCTGCGCTTCGCCATCCGCGAGGGCGGCCGCACCGTCGGCGCCGGCGTCGTCACCGCCGTCAAGTAGTTTCGGTAAACCAGAGAGGAGCCAGTGATGGCGGAGGAGCGACGCAATCGAAGTGGTGGGGCGGCGGCGACAGCCGCGCCCGCCCGGCCCGCGCAGGCGGCCGCGGCGCGGCCAAAGGTCGGCGGGCAGCGGATCCGTATCCGCCTGAAGGCATACGATCACAAGTTGCTTGACCAATCGGCGTCCAAGATCGTCGAGACGGCGGAGAGCACCGGCGCGAAGGTCGCGGGCCCCGTGCCGCTGCCGACTCGCATCGAGCGGTACACCGTCATGCGCTCGCCGTTCGTGGACAAGGATTCGCAGGAGCACTTCGAAATCCGCACGCACAAGCGGCTGATCGACGTACTGGAGCCGAGCCAAAAGACGATCAGCGCATTGATGCGCCTGAATCTCCCGGCGGGCGTCGACATCGAGATCAAGCTCTAGGAGACGCAACGGATGTTGGACGGATTGTTGGGTAAGAAACTCGGAATGACGCAGGTCTTCGATCCGACGGGTCGCGCCTTCGCGGTGACCGTCATCGAGACCGGGCCGTGCGTCGTCACGCAACTGCGGACGCAGGAAAACGACGGCTACTCCGGCGTGCAGCTCGGCTTCGGCACCGCCAAGCGATTGAACAAGCCGGAGGCGGGCCATCTCAAGGCGAGCGGCGCCAATTCGCGCTTCGTCCGCGAGATTCGCACCGAAGAGAACGGCGACCTGACGGTCGGACAGACCGTGACGGCGGACGCCATCTTCAAGCCGGGCGATCAGGTGGATGTCACCGGCCAGTCGAAGGGCAAGGGCTTCCAGGGCACGGTCAAGCGGCACCACTTCAGCGGTGGCCCGAAGACGCACGGTCAGTCTGACCGGCATCGCGCGCCGGGTTCCATCGGTGCGGGCACGACGCCGGGCCGCGTGTTCAAGGGCATGAAAATGTCCGGGCACATGGGCAATGAGCGCGTGACCGTGCAGAACATGCGCATTGTGGACGTGGACACGGAGCGCAACCTCGTACTCGTCGCGGGCGCGGTGCCCGGCGCGAATGGCGGCCTCGTCACGATCCGCCAGACGATCAAGAACCGCCGGAACGCGCGAGCGTAGGGCATAAAGGGAGAGGATTGGCTGATGGAGGCTTCGGTCTACAACGCCACAGGCGAAACAGTTGGCACGGTGGCGCTGGACGACGCGCTCTTCGGGATCACGCCGAATACCGCCGTCATGCACCAGGCGCTCGTGCGTCAGCAGGCGAACGGGCGGCACGGCACGCATGACACGAAGACGCGCGGCGAAGTGCGCGGTGGAGGCCGCAAGCCCTATCGCCAGAAGGGGACCGGGCGGGCCCGGCAAGGAAGCACGCGCTCCCCGCAGTGGAAGGGTGGCGGCACCGTCTGGGGGCCGCATCCGCGCAAGTACACGCAGGCGATGCCGCGCAAGATGCGCCAGTTGGCGATCCGCTCGGCGCTCTCCGCGAAGGCGGCGCAGGTTTCGGTTCTCCGGGGTATCGAGGATCTCGAAGGGCGGACGAAAGCGATGATTGCGCTGCTCGCCGGGCTCGATAACCCGCGCTCGACGCTGATCATCGCACCGGAGCGCGGCGCGAACCTGCACCGCGCGGCGGGCAACCTCGGCGAGGTCAAGGTGCTCAACGCGAGCTACCTGAACATGGCGGACTTGCTCAAGTACGAGCGACTGCTCTTCACCGTCGAGGCGCTCGATCACATCTCCCGCTTGTGGGGGGACGCCGAGTACACCGTCGAGGTGAAGGAATCGAAAGCCGCGCCCGCGCGACGCACGAGCCGGAAGGCCGCCGCGACTGCCGCGCCCGAAACGACGCGCCGAGGTGGTCGCCGACGGCGAGGAAGTGGAAACGCCGGTCGAGGTAAGCGATACGGCGGCTGATGACACGACGGAGGCGAAAGCATGAACGTTTGGGATGTCCTGCGCCGCCCGGTCATCACCGAGAAGAACACGCGCCTGAACGAAGTCGGGCAGTACATGTTCGTCGTCGATCGCCGCGCGAACAAGACGCAGGTGAAGGAAGCCGTCGAGACGGCGTTCAACGTTAAGGTGAGCGCGGTCAATACGATGAATGTGCCCGCCAAGGTGCGCCGCCGTGGCCGCGTGATGGGCGAGCGATCCGGCTACAAGAAGGCGATTGTCACGCTCGAACCCGGGAACTCGATCGAGTTCTTCGAGGGTATCTAGTCCGAGACCTGGAGGATACGCGTCAATGGCGATTAAGAAGTACAAGCCAACGTCTCCCGGTCGTCGTGGCATGACCGTCTCGACGTTCCAGGAAGTGACGACGAACGAGCCGTATAAGCCGCTCACGCAGGTGCTGAAGAAGCACAGCGGGCGGAACGCACACGGCCACATCACCACCCGGCATCGGGGTGGCGGCACGCGGCGGCTCTACCGGACGATCGATTTCAAGCGCAACAAGCTCGGCATCGTCGGGCGGGTGCAGACGATCGAGTACGACCCGAACCGCTCCGCGCGCATCGCGCTCGTCGCCTACTCGGACGGCGAGAAGCGGTACATCCTGGCGCCGGACGGCCTGAGGATCGGGCAGACAGTGCAGTCAGGCTCCGGCTCGCCGATCCGCGTCGGCAACGCGCTGCCGCTCCGGGAGATGCCGCCGGGCACGAACATTCACAACCTGGAGATGAAGCCGGGCCGTGGCGGTCAGCTCGTCCGCTCCGCCGGGGTGGCCGCGCAGGTGGTCGCGAAATCCGAGCAGCACGCGCAGGTGCGCATGCCCTCCGGCGAGACGCGGCTGATCCTGCTTGACTGCATGGCGACGCTCGGTCAGGTGGGCAACATCGACCACGAGAACGTCGTTATCGGCAAGGCGGGGCGTAATCGCCTGAAAGGGAAGCGGCCCACGGTGCGCGGCTCCGTGATGAACCCGCGCGACCATCCACACGGTGGTGGCGAGGGCAAGGCGCCGATCGGCGGCCAGCCGCAGACCCCGTGGGGCAAGCCGGCCCTTGGGTACCGCACGCGCCACAACAAGCGCACCGATCCAATGATTGTCCGGCGGCGCACGAAGCGGCGGTAATGTCGCAAATGAAGGAGTGAGGCTCGGTGTCGAGGTCGTCAAAAAAAGGGCCATTTATTGAGGCCAAACTGCTGAAGAAGGTTGAAGCGCTCAACACGACCGGGGAGCGGCGGGCGATCCGCACCTGGTCGCGGGCGTCGACGATCTTCCCACAGATGATCGGGCATACGATTGCGGTCCACGATGGCCGTCGTCATGTGCCGATCTTCGTGACGGAGAATATGGTCGGCCACAAACTGGGGGAGTTCGCACCGACGCGCTTCTTCCGGGGCCACGGAAAAGATGCCGATAAGGCATCACGACGGCGCTAAGGCAGGGAGAGACGAGGCGTATGGCAACGGTACAGCCAACAACGCGCGTGCGGGCGGTGGCGAAGGATGTCCACATCTCGCCGCAAAAAGTGCGGCTGGTCATTGACCAGGTGCGCGGCAAGCGGGTCAACGAGGCGCTCGCGATCCTCCGCTTCTTGCCCCAGGGCGCGGCGCGCGAGGTCGCGCGGGTCGTCCGCTCCGCCTCCGCGAACGCGGAGCACAACAACGACATGGACCCGGAGGATTTGGTGATCGCGCTCGCCTATGCGGATGAGGGGATGAAGTTGAAGCGCTTCACCGCCCGCTCGCGCGGTCGGCCGGGAGCGATCCTGAAGCGATTCAGCCACATCACGATTGTGGTGGAGGAGCGCCCGCGACCTGTGCGCGGCCAACGCCCTGCCGCTCGCGGCGTGGCGGGTGCGTCCCGGCGTGGACCGTCCTCGACGGGACGTGGCCGGAGCCAGACGCCGTCGGTCTCACGCGGCGCCGCGCCGCTGGTGCCCGCCCGCGCGGAGGCGCCCGGCAAGATCGAGGTCCTCGCACCGAAGGAGGACGATGCGATTGCCGGCGAGTTGCCGTCCGAGACGGTTGAGCACACAACGGCGGCCGCGCAGGCTGCCGAGACGCCTCCACCGATCGAGGCGGCACAGGCCGAGGTAGAGGCGAACGAGATCGCGAATGCCGGAGTGGCGCAGCCGGAGGACGAGGGTGGTGCATTGAATGAGCAGCGAAGGCAATAAGGGAGGTACCTGTGGGACGGAAAGTTAATCCCATCGGCTTCCGGCTGGGGATCGTCACCGACTGGGAATCCCGCTGGTTCGCCGAGCGCAATTACACGCAGCTGCTGCATGAGGACATCGCCCTGCGACGACTCGTGATGCGGGAACTGCCGAATGCCGGCATCGCGCGCATCTACATCGAGCGGGCGGCGAATAAGGTGGACGTGGCGATTTACACCTCGAAGCCGGGTGTCGTGATCGGCAAGCAGGGCGGCAACGTCGAGCGCCTGCGGAACACGATCAAGGCGGCGATGAAGCGCGACGTACATTTGAAGATCGAGGAGATAAAGACGCCGGAGCTCGAGGCGCGCCTCGTGGCGGAGAATATCGCCGATCAGTTGACCCGCCGGGTCGCCTACCGGCGTGCGATGAAGCACGCGGTCTCCCAGGCGATGCGGCGCGGCGCGAAAGGCGTCAAGGTCCGCCTCGGCGGTCGGCTCGGCGGCGCGGAGATGTCCCGCACGCTGACCGAGAAGGATGGCCGCGTGCCGCTGCACACGCTGCGCGCGAACATCGACTATGCGGTCGTCCACGCCCACACGACCTTTGGCCGGATCGGCGTGAAAGTCTGGATTTATAAGGGGGATGTGATCCCCGAGCGGCGACCCGCACCGCAGCGCGGCGCCGAACTCGCGGCCGATTAAGGGAGAGGGTTCGTAGCATGTTGTTGCAACCGAAACGAACGAAATTCCGCCGCGTCCATCGCGGTCGCCGCAAGGGCGAGGCGCAACGAGGGACGACGGTGGCGTTCGGCGAATACGGGTTGGTCGCCACGGAGAACGCCTGGGTGACCGGCAATCAGATCGAGTCGGCGCGCCGCGTCGTGACGCGGTATACCCGCCGTGGCGGCAAGTACTGGATTCGCGTCTTCCCCGATAAGTCCGTCACGAAGAAGCCGGCCGAGACCCGTATGGGCTCCGGCAAGGGCGCGCCGGACCATTGGGTCGCGGTGGTGCTGCGGGGCCGGATGCTGCTGGAGATCGGCGGCGTGCGCGAGGATCAGGCGAAGCAGGCCCTGACCATCGCGGGGCATAAGTTCCCGATGGGCACCAAAATCGTCACGCGCGAGTTCGCGGCGGGCGAGGAGATGGTGCTCGGACGAAAAGCCGAGATGCGCGCGCAGATGGCTGCGGAGGGCACGCTGGTGCCGGACGAGATGGAGCAGGGGCCGGAGATCGAGGGCGGCGCTGAGAATGCCGCCGATGTGCCCGCGACCGAGGAAGGCGCGGATCACGGCGCCCACGAACACAAGGGCGGTGGTGAGTAAGAATGCGAGTCGATGAAATACGCGCGCTCACGGACGCGGATCTGATCGAGCGGCGCAACGCCTTGAAGGAAGAGACGATGCGGATGCGGTTCGCAATCGTGACGAACCAGCAGACGAACCACGCGCAGATTCGGGTGGTTCGGCGCGACATCGCGCGGATTAATACCATCCTGCGGGAGCGGGAGATCGCGGAATCGTTCCAGCAGGCGCTGGGGACGGAGTAGGCAGTAGTCAGTAGACAGCAGGCAGTTGCATACGGAAGTGCTCAGCGCATTTCCTGTCTCCTGTCTCCTGCTTACTGCCTACTCGGATAGGGAGTGGCCGATGGTGGCGGAACAGCACGAGGCGGCGCCGGCCGCGAGCGACGCGGGGCGGAAGGTACGGCTGACGAAGATTGGCCGCGTCGTCTCGGACAAAATGGACAAGACGGTCGTGGTGGCGGTCGACTTCACGGTGCGGCATCGCATCTACCAGAAGGCGATGCGGCGCACGCACAAGTTCAAGGCGCACGACGAGCAGAACACCTGCAAGACCGGCGACCGCGTGCGTATCGAAGAGACGCGGCCGCTCAGTAAAGAGAAGCGTTGGATCGTCCGCGAGATCCTGCATTCGGCCTCGCAGGACTAACGGAGGGAACGGCGATGATTCAACCAGAATCGCGATTGCGGGTCGCGGACAACTCAGGGGCGCGGGAGATTCTCTGTATCCGCGTCCTCGGCGGCTCCTTTCGCCGCTACGGCAGCGTCGGCGATGTGATCATCGGCGCGGTGAAGCAGGCGCAGCCCGGCGCGGCGGTGAAGAAGGGCGATGTCGTCCGCGCCGTCATCGTGCGGACCGCGAAGGAGTACAGCCGGCCGGACGGTTCGTCGATCCGGTTCGATGACAACGCGGCGGTGCTGATCAATCCGCAGGGCAACCCGCGCGGCACCCGTGTCTTCGGCCCCGTGGCGCGGGAAATCCGCGAGGCGGGCTATCTGCGCATCGCGTCACTCGCGCCGGAAGTCTTGTAGGAGGAAGCGATGCGGAAGATACGACGTGGCGATGAGGTCATCGTCATCTCAGGGAGGAACAAGGGGCAGCGCGGCCGCGTGCGCGTTGCGATCCCGGACAAGGACCGCGTCATCATCGAGGGCGTGAACATCGTCAAGCGCCACCGGGCGCGCGGGCGGGCGCGGCAGGCGGGCATCATCGAGATGGAAGCGCCGCTGCATGTCTCGAATGTGATGTTCTGGTCGCCCCGCGCGAACAAGGGCGTGCGCGTCCATGTCAAGCGCGATGATAATGGCAAGAACGTCCGCTATTACGTCCACGAAGAGCACGACAAAGACGGCAAGGTGACGAAGCGCGAAGACGTGGTGATCGAAATCATCGCGGACGAGCGGTAGGGAGACGAAGAATGGCTGCTGAAGCACAAACCAATGGCGCTGACGAGACGCCGCGCGTCGTCCCACGGCTCCGCAAGCAGTATGATGAGGTCGCGGTGCCCGCGCTGACTGAGCAGTTCGGCTACAAGAATTTGATGCAGGTGCCGAAGATTCAGAAAGTGGTCATCAATATCGGTATGGGCGAGGCGGTCGGCAACGCGAAGTCGCTCGACAACGCGGTGGGCGACATCCAGTTGATCACCGGCCAGAAGCCGGTCGTCACGCGGGCGAAGCGCTCGATCGCGCAGTTCAAAGTCCGCGCCGGGATGCCGATCGGCGTGATGGTGACGCTGCGCGGCGCGCGGATGTATGAGTTCATCGACCGGCTTTTCAATATCGCCATGCCCCGTGTGCGCGACTTCCGCGGCCTCTCCCCGGATGCGTTCGATGGGCGCGGCAACTATACGCTCGGTCTCAAGGAGCAACTGATCTTCCCGGAGATCGAGTACGACAAGATCGACCGTGTCCGTGGCATGGAAATCTCCTTCGTCACGTCGGCGAAGACCGATGCCGAGGGGCGGCGACTGCTCGAAATGCTGGGGATGCCCTACGCGCGGCCACAGGGCCAGGCGGGCGGCGTCCAGCGCATCGCGTCATAAGGAGCGACAATGGCAAAGAAGTCACTCATCAACAAGGCGAACGCGGTGCCGAAGTATCGCGTTCGCGGCTACAACCGCTGCAAGCTTTGCGGCCGGTCCCGTGCGTACATGCGCAAATTCGGCGTGTGCCGCATTTGTTTTCGCGAGATGGCGTCCAACGGCAAGTTGCCGGGCGTCACGAAGTCATCGTGGTAGGAGAGGGAAGGCATGAGCGTCAATGACCCGATCAGCGACATGCTGACCCGAATCCGCAATGCCGGCATGATGCGGCACGCGGAGGTGGCGATGCCGTCGACGAAGGTACTCGTGGAGATCGCGCGCATCCTGCGCGAAGAAGGTTTCATCGAGGGCTACCGCGTTACGGAGCAGAAGCCGCAGAATCAGCTCACGGTCCGGCTGAAGTACGACGATGCGAAGCGGCACGCTATCCAGGAGATCAAGCGCGTCTCCAAGCCCGGCCTGCGCATCTACCGGCAGCGCGGCGGCATCGAGCGCGTTCGCAACGGTCTCGGCGTCGCTATCGTCACGACCTCGCAGGGCGTGATGACGGGCCGCGACGCCTACCGGCGTGGCGTCGGCGGCGAATTGCTCTGCACGGTTTCCTAGGAGGAGTTGCGATGTCCCGAATCGGTATTCGTCCGATCCCTATCCCGAACGGCGTGACGCTCAGCCACGAGGCGGGAGCGATCACCGTGGAGGGCCCGCGCGGCACGCTCTCCCGGACGATCCCCGCGTCGATGATCCTCGAACGCGAGGATGGCGTCCTGCATGTCAAGCGGCCGTCCGAGGCGCGCGTCCAGCGTGAGTTGCACGGGCTGACCCGCACACTCGTCGCGAATATGGTCGAGGGCGTGACGACCGGCTTCCGCAAGGAGTTGGAAATCAACGGTGTCGGCTACCGCGCCACGATGGACGGCAAGGACCTCGTCCTGACGGTCGGCTATTCCCATCCGGTGCGCTTCGTGGCGCCGGAGGGCATCAGCTTCGTCGTGGACACGCCGCTCCGTGTCGCGGTGGTTGGGAACAACAAAGAAGACGTCGGCGAGTGGGCCGCCCGCATCCGCAAGGTTCGCCCGCGCGAGCCGTACAAGGATAAGGGCATCAAGTACCTCGGCGAGTGGACGCGGCGCAAGGCCGGCAAGACCGGCAAGGCCGCCAAGAAGTGACGAGTACTGAGTACTGAGTACCGAGTACCGAGCGAGGCAAGACTTCACTCAGCACTCAGTACTCAGTATTCAGTAGTCTCCCTGGCACCGGCCCGCGATGTCGGGCGCGGAATGAAGGAGGGGCAATCTCCATGCCCATGCAACGACTGAAAGTACGCAAGGCGCTCACGCAGCGACAACGGCGGCACCGGCGCGTCCGCGCGAAGGTCTCCGGGACGCCACAGCGACCCCGATTGAATGTCTTTCGCTCTGGCAAGCACATCTACGCGCAGGTGATCGACGATGTGCGGCAGCACACGCTGGTCGCGGCCGGTTCGACCGACCCCGAACTGCGGGCGCTCGCCGGCACCGGTGACGGGATGACGAAGACCGAGCGCGCGCAATGGGTCGGGCGCATGATCGCCACCAAGGCGCAGGCGGCGGGCATCACGCAGATCGTCTTCGACCGGGGCGGGTTCCTCTATCACGGGCGGGTCCGGGCGCTCGCGGACGCCGCTCGCGAGGGCGGACTCGATTTCTAGGGAAGTAGACGGTATTCAGTAGGGTATTATTCTGTTTACTGCCTACTGGCTGCTGACTACTAAAAGGAGCGAAGCGACGAATGGTACGGATTGATCCGGCGAAAATTGGAGACCTCGAAGAGCGCGTCGTGCAAATTAACCGCGTCGCGAAGGTGCAGCGCGGCGGGCGGCGCTTCAACTTCTCCGCCGTCGTCGTCGTCGGCGACGGCAAGGGCCACGTCGGCGCGGGGATGGGCAAGGCCGGTGAAGTCCCGGAGTCCATCCGCAAGGGCGTCGAGGATGCGAAGAAGCGCATCATCCAGGTTAACCTCGAAGGCTCGACGATACCGCACGAGATCGAGGTGACGTACGGCGCGTCGCGCGTGCTGCTCCGCCCGGCGCGGCCCGGTACCGGCGTTATCGCCGGTGGTGGCGTGCGTGCCGTCATGGAAGCGGCGGGCATCCACGATGTGCTGACGAAGACGATCGGGAGCACGAACCCCGTCAATGTGGTCCGCGCGGCGTTGAAGGCGTTGGAGGAACTGGAATCGGTCGAGAGCGTCGCCCAGCGGCGCGGCAAGCCGGTCTCCTACTTCGGGCGTCGCCGCAATAAGGAACTGGCCGAGGAAGCGGCGAATGCCGCGCCCGCGACTGCATAGGAGCGTCGATCATGGCAGAGAACGGAGCGGCGGTGCTGCGCGTCACCTATACGAAGAGCAGCATCGGCTACGCACACGATCAGAAAGCGACCGTCCGCGCGCTCGGTCTGACGCGGCTGCATCAGACGGTCGAGTTGCCGGACAATTCGTCCGTGCGGGGGATGTGTCATAAGGTGCGCCACCTGGTATCGGTCGACGAATCCGGCGCGGCGACAAAGGAGTAACCTCACCATGCAGCAGCACGACCTCAAGCCCTCGGAGGGCGCGCACCGCGAGCGCAAGCGCGTCGGGCGCGGCATCTCGGCGGGCCAGGGCAAGACCGCCGGTAAGGGCACGAAGGGCCAGAAGGCCCGCTCGGGGCCGGGCGTCCGGCGCGGCTTTGAAGGCGGCCAGAACCCGATCTACATGCGCATGCCCTACAAGCGCGGGTTCACCAACATCTTCAAGCAGCCGTTCGCCGTCGTGAACGTCGAGCGACTGGAAGAACTCTTCGAGTCGGGCGACGAAATTACGCCGGAAGTGCTCGTCGCGCGGCGGCTCGTGCCGGACAAGGTGCTCCGCGCGCCGGTCGTCCCGTTCAAGGGTTGGCAAGTGAAAATCCTCGGCGACGGCGAGATCACCAAGCCGCTCACGGTGCGCGTGCATCGCGTGACGGCGACCGCCCGCGAGAAGATCGTCGCGGCAGGCGGGACGGTTGAAGAGACGGCTGCCGGGCGAGAAGAAGCGGCGGAAGAGACGGCATAATCGATGGTGCACGCATACACGAAGCCTCGATAACTGGAGAGAAACCTCTTCGTGATCGGGGCGCTCGTGGTGTTCCGGCTCATCGCGTATATCCCGTTGCCAATCGTTTGAGGCGGCGGAGGGGACGGCATAACGATGTTGCAGGCGGTTTTCAATGCATTTCGCATCCCTGATCTGCGCAAGAAGATCTTGTTCACGATCGGGATGCTCCTGATCTTCCGGGTGATCGCACATATCCCGTTGCCGAATGTGGACCATGCGGCGCTCGACCGGTTATTCCAGAATAACGCCTTCCTCGGCACGCTGAATCTCTTCTCCGGCAGCGCGTTACGCACCTTCTCGATCGCGATGATGGGCGTCTACCCATATATCACCGCGTCGATCATCGTGCAGTTGCTGACGCCAATCATCCCGAAGCTGGATGAGTGGTCGAAGGAAGGCGAGTCGGGCCGGGCGCGCGTCAACCGCGTCACGCATATCCTGACCGTGCCGATTGGCTACCTCCAGGCATACGGACAAATCCGGCTGGCGACGGCGAACGGGGTGATCGACCCCAAGTCGTTCGGCATCCTGAACATTCACACCTTCCTGCCGAGCATGACGCTGCTGACCTCGACGGTCGCGGCGACGCTCGTGCTCGTCTGGATCGGTGAGTTGATCACCGAGAATGGCGTCGGCAATGGCGTCAGCATCATCATTTTCGGCGGTATCGTCGCCGGGTTGCCGGGCGGTTTGGCGAACCTGCTAACGGGCGGCTCGTCGTTCAACCTGGTCTCGATCATCCTCTTCGCCGGTATCGGCCTGCTGACGATTGTCGGCATCATCCTCATCAACGAAGGGCTGCGGAAGATCCCCGTGCAGTACGCGCGACGCGTGCGCGGTCAGAAGCAATACGGCGGGCAGGCGACGACGATCCCGCTGCGCGTCAACTCCGCCGGGATGATCCCGCTCATTTTCGCGGTGAGCATCATGATCCTGCCGAGCACGGTGGCGAACTTCCTTTCGTCTTCGGATCGTGGCTGGCTGCGCGATGCCTCGCGGAAGATGGCGGTGCTCTTCGATCCCAACAACTATCCGTACCAGATCGGCTACTTCCTGCTGGTGGTTGGCTTCACGTTCTTTTACACCGTCGTCGTCTTCAATCAGCAGAACATTCCCGAGAATTTGCAAAAACAAGGCGGCTTCGTGCCCGGTATTCGCCCCGGTCGCCCGACCGCCGAGTATTTGACGCGCGTGCTGAACCGGATCACGCTGGCGGGGGCGCTCTTCCTCGGCCTGGTGGCGATCCTGCCGTTCATCGCGCGGCAGGTCACGGGGATTACGCAGTTGGGACTCGGCAGTACGGCGCTACTGATCGTTGTCGGCGTGGCGATTGACACGATGCGGCAACTGGAAGCGCAGTTGCTGATGCGCAACTACGAGGGGTTCATCCGGTGAGCGAGACGACGGGGAATACGAACGTGCTCTTCTTCGGCCCGCAAGGGGTGGGGAAAGGCACGCAGGCGGCGGTCGTCGCGCCGCTGCTGGGGTTGGCGCATGTGTCGACGGGAGACCTCTTCCGGCGGAATATCGCCGAGCACACCCCACTCGGCCAACGCGTCGGCCCGATGCTCGAGGCGGGCGAGTTGGTGCCCGACGACCTGACTATCGCGATGCTGGACGATCATCTCGTCGCCCTCCGACGGACGCACCCGGAGTTGCGCGGCGTGATCTTCGATGGCTTCCCGCGCACGGTGGCGCAGGTAGAGGCATTGGACACATTCCTGCGCACGCGCGGCGAGGCGATCGACGCGGTCGTGTACATCGACGCGCCACGCCCGGTCCTGGTGGAGCGGATGTTCAATCGCGGTCGGGCGGACGACACGCGCGAGGCGGCCGAGGAGCGTTTGCGGCTCTATGACGAGAAGACGCGGCCCCTCCTCTCGCTCTTCGATCAGCGCGGCATCATCAGGCGCATCAATGGCGATCAGCCGGTGGAGGCGGTGACGGCGGAGATCGTCGCCGCGCTCGCGCCGCTCTTCGCGGGGAGCGTGGCATAGATGGCGCGCGGCGGGACGATGACCCTGAAGTCGTCGCAGGAGATCGCCAAGATGCGCGCCGCCGGCCGCGTCGTGGCGCAGGCGCTCGAAGCGATGCGCGCGGCGGTGCAGCCCGGCGTGACGACCGCGCAACTCGACGCTCTCGCCGAGGCCGTCATCCGCAAGGCGGGCGCGAAACCGTCGTTCAAAGGTCTCTACGGCTTCCCCGGCACCGTCTGCGTCGCGGTCAACGAGGAAGTGGTGCATGGCATCCCCGGCAGGAAGGCGCTCAAGGAAGGCGACATCATCTCGCTCGACACCGGCGCGCTGCTGGATGGCTGGCATGGCGACGCGACGATCACCGTGCCGGTCGGTGAGATCGACGAGGAGGCACGACGGCTCGTCGAGACGACCTACGCGGCGCTCCTCGCCGGGATCGACCAGTGCCGATCCGGCAGACGCATTGGCGACATCGGCCACGCGATTCAGGAATACGGGGAATCGCGCGGTTATGGCATCGTGCGGCAGTACGTCGGCCACGCGATTGGGCGGAAAATCCATGAGGACCCGCAGGTGCCGAATTACGGCGAGGCGGGTACCGGCACACTGCTGCGCAAGGGGATGGTGCTGACGATCGAGCCGATGCTCACCGTCGGCTCGTACGAGACGCACACGCTGGCGGACAAGTGGACCGTCGTGACGAACGACGGGAAGCGGGCCGCGCAGTTCGAGCATACGGTGGCGATTACGGACGGTGAGCCGGAAATCCTCACGCTGCCCTAGCGCTAGAGGTGGGGGCGTGATATGATATTCGTTCGCTGCCGTGCAGTCGGTAGTGTTCGTGCGGCCCGCGTGCGGCGGGTGTGGGAAAGAAATGAGGAGCGCCTTTGGCGAAGAAGGATGTCATCGAGGTCGAGGGGAAGGTGGTCGAACCGCTCCCGAATGCGATGTTCCGCGTGGAACTCGAGAGCGGTCACGAGGTCCTTGCCCATATTTCTGGGAAGATCCGGCTGAATTTCATCCGTATCTTGCCCGGTGACCGGGTGCGCGTCGAACTTTCGCCATACGATTTGACCCGTGGCCGTATTGTGTATCGTCATCGATAGACCAGGAGAGGAAGACGCATGGCACGTATTGCCGGTGTAGACATCCCGCGAGAGAAGCGTGTGGAGATTGCACTCACCTACATCTTCGGAATCGGCTTGACGACGAGCCAGAAGCTTCTCGCGCGCACGGGTGTCAACCCGGATACGCGCGTCAATCAACTGACCGATGACGAGGTGACGCGATTGCGCGACGTGATCGAGAAGGAGATGGTCGTCGAGGGCGATCTCCGTCGCGAAGTGGCGATGAATATCAAGCGGCTGATCGACATCAACTGCTATCGCGGCATTCGGCACCGGCGCGGTATGCCGGTCCACGGACAGCGGACGAAGACGAATGCTCGCACCCGCCGTGGCCCCCGCCGCGCGGTCGCCGGCAGGAAGAAAGCAACGAAGTAGTAGACGGTAGACAGCATGAAGGAGACCGGCGGGACGGTGATCCCACTCTCTACTGTCTACTCGCGAGGGAGGCGACGAGCGTATGGCGGAACAACGACGACGAGGAACACGGGGCGGCAAGAATCGGGTGCGGCGACGGGATCGCAAGAATGTCCCGCGCGGGCGTGCCTAT
The DNA here is from genome assembly GCA_963847195.1 of uncultured Chloroflexia bacterium. Taxonomy (GTDB): domain Bacteria; phylum Chloroflexota; class Chloroflexia; order Thermomicrobiales; family JALYUS01; genus JALYUS01. The sequence continues at coordinate 120,360 of CAWJZC010000013.1, forward strand.
ATCCAGTCCACCTTCAATAACACGCTGATCACGCTGACGGACCCGCAGGGGAATGTCCTCTCGTGGGGGAGCGCGGGGTCATCGAACTTCAAGGGATCGCGCAAGAGCACGCCGTACGCCGGTCAGGTCGCCACCGAAGGCGCCGTCCGCCGCGCGATGGAGCACGGGCTGCGCCAGGTCGAGGTGTTCGTCAAGGGGCCAGGCAGTGGTCGCGAAGCGGCCGTTCGCGCCTTGCAGTCATCGGGCTTGCAGGTGCTGTCGATCACCGACGTGACGCCGATCCCGCACAACGGCTGCCGCGCCCCGAAACGGCGGCGCGTTTGAGCACCGTTGTTGAGGCTATTGGAACGGACTGGCAGCTTGACGCTGATCATACAAAAGGGAGGCTGAACGCGGTGCTTGACATTGCACAGCCAAAGGTAGATCTCACCAAGAGTGGGCAAAATTACGCGCGGTTCACCGTCGAGCCGCTCTCGCCGGGTTATGGCACGACGCTCGGGAACGCGCTCCGGCGCATCCTGCTCTCGTCGTTGCCGGGTACGGCGATCACCAAGATTCGCATCAGCGATGTCTGGCACGAGTTCAGCACCATCCCGCATGTCCGCGAGGATGTGACGGAAATCGTCTTGAACTTCAAGCGCATCCGTCTGCAGAGCGATGACGCATTGCAGGAGACGCGCGTGCGCCTCTCCTGGCAGGGCGCGGGTGCGATCACGGCGGGCGACATCGCCTGGCCGTTTGAGATTACCTGCGTCAACCCCGATGAAGTGCTCGCGCATGTCGAGGATGAAGAGGGCGCGCTGGACATCGAAGTGACGGTCGAGCGTGGCCGTGGCTACCGCTCCGCGGAGGCGGCCGAGGGGCTGGCGATTGGCGAGATTCCGGTGGACGCGATCTTCACGCCGATCCCGCGGGTCAATTTCGTCGTCGAGCACACGCGGGTCGGGCACATGACCGACTACGACCGGCTGATCCTCGAAGTCTGGACGGACGGCACAATCGACCCGAGCGAGGCGTTGCGGCAGGCGGCGGTGATCCTCACCGACCACGCCCAGTTGATCGTCGACTTCGCGAGCGGCGGCGCGGAGGAACCGGCGGGTATCGGGCCGTACGTAACTCCCGAGGCGGAGGCGAAATTGCTCTCCGAGCTCGGCTTGTCCTCGCGCGTGCTCAATTCGCTCCGCAGCCAGAAGATCGACCGCGTCGGTCAGGTCTTGAAGATGAACCCGGAAGACTTGATGGGCATCCGCAACTTCGGCCCGAAGTCCCTTTCGGAGTTGCAGGAGAAGTTGCAGGTGCATGGTTTCCTCGGCGCGAACCGCAAGCTCATCCCGGATGACTTCGAGATGGGCGGCGACAGCGGCGCGGACACGAGCGCCGCCGACGCGGGCGCGGCGGGGCAGTAACGAGAGAAGTCCACGCGCGGCCGCGCGTGCGGTAGGGAGGACAACGGTGCGGCATCGCAAGGCAGGGCGCCAGTTCGGGCGCAACTCGGGGCAGCGCAAGGCATTGATGCGCGGCCTGATTAACAGCGTGATCCTCAACGAGCGGATCATCACGACCGAGGCGAAGGGCAAGAACGTTCAGCCGCAGGTCGAGAAGATCATCACAATCGCGCGCGAGGACACGGAGGCGCATCGCCGCCTCGTGATGGCGAAACTCGCCAACCCGCTCGCCACGCTCAAGCTCTTCGAGGAGATTGGGCCGCGCTTCGAGGGGCAGCCGGGCGGCTACACCCAGTTGTTCCATCTCGGCCAGCGTCAGGGCGACGGCGCGCCGATGGTCGTGCTGCGGTTGATGGAGTAGCGCAATGGACCGGCTCCGGCTGACGCTCGCCTATGACGGCGCGGCGTTCGCGGGATCGCAGATCCAGCCGGGGCAGCGCACGGTGCAGGGCGTCGTCGAGAGCGCGCTGACGACGCTGGATGGAGCTGCGGTGCGGGCCGTCTTTGCGGGCCGCACGGACACCGGGGTTCACGCGCTGGGGCAAGTGGCGCACGCGGATGTACGTCGCGCGCGCGGTGCGGATCAATGGCGGCAAGGCCTGAATGGCCTCCTGCCGCCGGATGTGCGCATTACCAACGGAGCGATCGTTGCGGATCGGTTTCATGCGCGGTATGACGCCACCTGGCGCACATACCGATACACGATCTGGAACGGTGCAGTCCAATTGCCGCTGCAGCGCGGGACGACGTGGCACCGGCGCTCGCCGCTCGATGTCGGGGCGATGAACGCGGCGGCGCGGGCACTGATCGGGGAGCACGACTTCGCGGCCTTCGCGGGCGCGGGCAAGGGCCTCCCGCAGTCCGACGCCAAGACGGTGCGGACGATGCGGGTGGCGGAGTGGACGACAGCGCGAGACGCGGAGGCGATGGCGGGCCTCGCTCTGGCGTTCACGATTGAGGGGAGCGGTTTCCTGCCGCACATGGTGCGGAATGTCGTGGGGTCGCTGGTGGTGATCGGGGCGGGGGACGCGCCGGTCTCGTGGATGGAATCGCTGCTGCGCGGGCGAGATCGCCGTTGCGCCGCGCCGATGGCGCCGCCGCACGGGCTTTCGCTCTGGCGGATACACTACGACGAGTGGGACGGAGAACGGGCAACAACGGTGGCGGCGGACGCCGCCGGACGGGCGGGAGAAACGAACCTATGACGACGATGACGACCACAACCTATTCGCCGAAAGCGGCGGATGTCCAGCACGACTGGTTCATTGTTGACGCGAACGGCCATACACTCGGCCGCCTCGCGACGGAGGTCGCGCATGTCTTGCGCGGCAAGCACAAGCCGACCTTCGCGGAGCACATGGACATGGGCGATTACGTGATCGTGATCAACGCGGAGAAGATCGCGGTGACGGGCAAGAAGACGACCCAGAAGCACTATTACCGGCACTCGAATTATCCCGGCGGCTTCAAGACACCGACCTACGCCGAGGTGATGAAGAAGTTCCCGATTCGCATTATCGAGACTGCTGTGAAGGGGATGCTGCCGAAGAACCGCCTTGGCAAGCAGCAGTACCTGAAACTGAAGGTCTATCCCGGCCCGACGCACCCGCACGAGGCGCAACAGCCGGTCGCGATGGAGATCACGGAGAAGGTCGCTCGGGCCGCCGTCCGGCTGGCCGCCGTACGTAGTGAGAGCGCGTAGGAGAGAGGGTTAACCAGTGGTAGCAACACCGCTCACGGGCCAGTATCACAACGCCGTCGGTCGGCGCAAGACCGCCATCGCGCGCGTCCGCCTCTATCCGGGCACAGGCGAGATGGTCGTCAACGGCAAGGAAGTGCGCGAGTACTTCGGCGGCCGCGAGCTTCATCAGATCACGATCGGGACGCCGCTGCGCATCACGAACACGGCGGATCGCTTCCTTGTCAGCGTCAAGGTCGTCGGTGGCGGCGTGAGCGGTCAGGCCGGTGCGATCCGGCATGGCATCGCGCGCGCCCTCTGCCGGTTCGACCCGGAACTGCGCGCGACGCTGAAGCGGGCGGGCCTCCTCACGCGGGACGCGCGCGTCAAGGAGCGCAAGAAAGTCGGCCTCAAGCGGGCTCGCAAGGCGCCTCAGTACACCAAGCGCTAATCATTGTCACGTATGTCAAATGCCGCCCAATAACGGGGCGGCATTTCTCGTCCGTGTGAGCCGCACACACGTCCTGTTTGGACCTCAATCCTTGCCACTGTCATTTGGGTGTCCAAACGTCAGCGTTAGAAATCACCCTCCGCGGGTGCGGGCGCGTGGTGTGTCCGGCGGGACGAATCAGTGGCGGGCAGCACGTCGGTCGAGAGGATATCACGGATGAATGTAACCGCGCGGGTAGTCCTGTCGAGCGCGCGGCGGGCGTGCCAGGACGTGAGCGCAACCGGGGAGAGTTCGAGGGTGATCGCACCGCGATATCCTTTGGCCCGGAGGCGCTGCACGAACAATGCGAGCGGCAGTGCCCCGGTGCCCGGCAGTTGATGCTCCCGCGTCAGCGAGTTCACGAGACCGGTGGCGATGGCGGGTGGTTCTTCTCGCCGGTCGCTGAAGTGGATATTTGCGAGGCGCGGATAGATGGCGTCCAGTGCGGGTACGATGTTCAGGCCGAACGACGCCGCGTGCGACGTATCGAAGGTGATATCGAGGTCCCACTCCTCGCTGACACGATAGAGATTCTGGAGTTTATCGAGGAAATCCATCCGGGGTCGCGGATGCAGCGTCCCCCGGTTTTCGATGGCGAGGCGGACGGCACTGCCGTGCAGGATCGCCGTCACCGCGTCGATGGTGCGGAAGAATGCCCGCCCCCGCTCGCTGTGGAGGCTGGCGCCGCCGACGGCGTGCATGACGAGGACGCGGCAGTCGGGGATCGCGCGCGCGTACTCGGCGGCGGCGATCATGTCATCATGCAGATGCTGATGGGGGTTGATGAAGCGAATCGGCGGGTGAATGGAGCGGATCGGGACCTGATGCGCGTTGGCGGTATGCGCGGCGCGCTCCGGGCCGGCGTCGAGCAATTGATTATTCAGCAAAAGCTCCAAACCGTCCGCGCCCGCCTGCCGCGCGATCGACGCGCTGTCGTCGATGCCGCGCGGCGCGAGGCTGCCAGTTGAAATGAGAATATCCATCATACGTCCGCTCCGGTTGGTGTGCTGATGGGCCCCCGCGCCCGCTGTGGGCCGCGACGCTGAGGATACGAGGAGTGTAGCATCGTCACCCGGCCACAACAAGGGTGCGCCGCGCCGTGTCCCGGCCGCAGGCATGTGGACTACCGTTGCCTGCACAGGGTCCAATCGTGTCCCCGATAGACACCATTGGATGCGTGCGCTATACTGCGGGCAATCCAGCCGGGGTCTTCGGGGCAGGCCACATTCGATAGAGATGGAGTAGATGAGTGGCAGTAGCTGTCGGCGCTCGGAAGCGCACTCATACTAGCACACGCAGCGTCGTCTTTCGCTCCAGAGTCCTCGGGTACCTGCTTCTCGCCCCGGCGATGATCTACATCATCGGACTCGTCGCGATCCCCTTCTTTCTCGCGCTGAAATTCAGCCTCACGGACGCGACTGTCAGCAATCTCAATGGCGAGCGCGGCTTCATCGGGCTGGAGAATTTCACCGGTCTCCTGAAGGACGCGACCTTCATCGCGGCGATGAAGAACACGATCTTTTACTCGGTTGTTACGGCGATCATCAACTCGATCCTCGGCACGATGCTCGCCTTCATTCTCCTGGCGAGGTTCAGGGGCAAAAAGATCGTCCGCTACCTTGTGCTGCTGCCGTGGACGATCCCCATTGCCCTGACCATCCAGGCGTGGAAATGGATGTTCCACCCGCAATACAGCGTCCTCAACTGGCTCGGTAAGCATACGCATATCATCAACGCGCAATATGGCATCCAGTGGCTCGGCCAGCCTAGACCGGCGATGGCGTCGATCATCATGACGAATGTCTGGCGCAACTTTCCCTTCTCCGCCGTCATCCTGCTCGCCGGCCTCACCTCGATCCCGCAGGACATCATCGACGCGGCGAAGATCGACGGCGCGAACTGGTGGACGCGCTATCGGAAGATTATCGTGCCGATGATCGCGCCGATCCTCTTCATCGGCCTGCTTTTCAATCTCGTCTTCAACTTCACCGACTTGACGATTGTTTACCTGCTCACGCAGGGCGGGCCGGGCAATTCGACGGAGGTGCTCGCCAGTTATGCCTTCAAGGTCGGCATCGCCTCGGGGCAACTCGGCAAGGGCGCGGCGGTGACGCTCTTCCTCTTCCCCGTCCTGCTCATCTTCTCGATTGTCTTTCTCCGGCAGTTGCGCAAGAGGGAGATTTAGCGATGGCGGTACGTGAAGGAGCCGCGCCGCTCGCGTCCGCGCGAGCGGCGAGCGCGGAGCGAGTCGCGCCCGTCACCGTCGGCGATATCCTGCGGCGTATCTTCTTCCTGATTGGTATTGTGATCTTCGTTGTGATCGCCATCTTCCCGATCTACTATATGGTCATCACGACCTTCAAGACGAATGACGACCTGTACAACCTCACGCATTTCCCGCTCTGGTTCACGGACAAACCGACCTTCGGGCATGTGCAGTATCTCTTCCAGCGCACCGAATTCCGGCGCTGGCTGCTCAACTCGTATCTGATTGCGTTCGGCACCGTCATCATCACCGTCATTACGGCGGTCCCGGCGGGGTATGCGCTGGCGCGGCTCAATTTGCCGGGTGCGGGGCCGCTCTCCATCGGCATTTTTCTCACCTATCTCGTGCCGCCGTCGCTCCTCTTCATCCCGCTCTCGCAGGTCGTGTCGCGCTTGCATCTGACCGATCGCGTCTGGGCGCTCATCATCATCTACCCCACCTTCACGATCCCGTTCTGTACGTGGCTGATGATGGGTTTCTTCCGCACCATCCCATTCGACATCGAGGAGGCGGCGCTGATCGACGGCTGCAATCGCATCCAGGCGATCCGGCGCGTTGTCCTGCCGCTCAGTCGCGCGGGCATATTTTCGGTGATGATGTTCGCCTTCACGCTCGCGTTGCAGGAGTTCATCTATGCGCTGACCTTCATCTCGACCAAGGAGAACAAGCCGGTAACGCTCGGCGTCGTGACGGACTTAATCCGGGGCGATGTCTTCTATTGGGGCGAGTTGATGGCGGGCGGCATCATCGCCGGATTGCCGGTGGCGATTCTCTACAACTTCTTCCTCGATGACTTCATCGCCGGTATCACCGCCGGTTCCGTCAAGTAGGAGCGCGGAAACGTCGCTGCGGGCGGCGGCGAGTAATCTCCGCATACGAAGGCGGAACGCCGAGTCTGGATGAATGAGAGGAGGCGCCGCGAGGGAAAGATCAGACCGGCAACGTTGCCACCGTCTGCCGGGAGTCCGAATCGCCGACGGCGCGCCGCGTCGCTTCGTCTATGGTAGCGGGTTGTAAACGGAGGGAAGACGGATGGACGATCGTGATCTTCGGTTTCACCGTGCGGCGCTCTCGCGCCGTGGCTTTCTCGGCGGCGCGGCCGCGGCTGCGGTGACGGCGATCCTCGCCGCCTGCGGCGGGAGCAGCGCCACGGATACCCCCAAGGCCGCGAGTGGGACGACCGCGCCGGCCGCCGCGACGACCGCCGCGACGAAGGCCCCAGCCGCGACGACTGGCAGCGGTAGCGCCGCCGCCGGTGGGAGTGCGACGACCGCGCCCGCAGCGGGAAGCGCTGCTGCGGGTAGCGCCGCCGCGACGACCGGCGACCCGAACGCGAAGTACGCCGGCCCGGTTGTCGAGAAAGGCGGCACGCTCAAAATCCTCATGTGGGCGCATTACGTGCCCGCGTATGACGATTACTTCGACAAGTGGGCGACCGATTGGGGCACGAAGAACGGCCTGAAGGTGACGGTCGATCATGTGCCGACGAACACGGTCGTCACGAAGGCGTCGGCAGACGTGGCGATCAAGGGCGGCCACGATCTCACGCAGTTGCAATTCCCGACCGACGACCACCTCTTCGCCGATAACTTGATCGATGTCTCCGGCCCCGCAACCTACCTCGACAAAAAATATGGCGGCTTTATCAACGCCGCGAAACAGGTGGCGATGGTCAATGGCGTCTGGAAGGGCGTGCCGGACTTCGTCATCCCCTATCCCGGCATCTACCGTAAGGACTACTTCGACGCGGCGGGGATCACAAAGCCGGTCGATACCTGGGATGATCTGCTGAAGGCGGGCACCGCGCTCAAGAAGGCGGGCCACCCCGTCGGGCTCGGCATCAACCAGGGCTCATTCGACTCGACCAGCCACATGAATTCCATCCTCTATGGCTTCGGCGGCAAGTGGATTGAGAAAGACGGCAAGACGATCGCGATCAACTCTCAGGAGACGAAGGACGCGATCAACTACGTCGTGCAACTCTACAACGATGCGATGACCCCCGAAGTGCTCGGCTGGGACGACTCGGGGAACAATCTCTTGCTCGCTTCGGGCGCGGGCAGCTTCATCATGAACCCGATCAGCGCGTACCTCTCGTCGAAGAAAGAGATTCAGGATGCCAGCCTCTTCTCGCTGCCGCCCGCCGGGCCAAAGGGGCGTTTCATGGTCGCGTCCGGCCCCTACAGTTGGGGCGTCTGGAACTGGTCGAAGCAGCAAGGAGCGGCGCAGCAGTTCATCGTCGATCACATGGACGACTGGCTGAATGGCACGAAGGCGAATTCGGGCTACGAACTGCCGACGCTGAATGCGTGGCTCAAGAAGCCGATGCCGGTGCTCAGCGACGTGCCCAAATTCGGTATTCTGCAAGATACGATCAACGATCAGAGCACGGTGATCTTCGGATTCCCCGGCCCACCGGACACGAACGCCGCGCAGGTCAACAACACCTATCTCATCTCGCAGATGATGGCGAAGGCAGTCAACGGGACGAAGGTCGAGGACGCGATCAAGTTCTGCGAAGACCAACTGAAGACGATCTACAAGTAAAGCCGGCATAGGCAAGAATCCCCCGCCAGGCTTGTGGCGGGGGATTCTTGCGCCTCGGGAAGCCGGAGCAACCCCCATGCAAGGCTATCACGATCTCTCGCCTTCCGGCGTCGCCGTCAGTCGTTGCCTTTCCCTTTGCCTTTCCCCTTCCCATTGCCGTTACCTTTCCCGTTGCCGCCGTTTTCATCCCCGCTGCCGCGCGGGGGGATCGGCGCGGCCTGCACGGGTATGGGCTGGGCGGCGGGCGCGGCGACGACCGGCGGACTCGTCGGCGGGATCGCGGGCGGGGGCGACGCGGTGGCCGTCGGCACGGGCGGGGGCGTTGGCGTCGGCTTGTTGGCGAGCGGCGTCGGCGTGGGCGCGTCGGGGGGCGCGGTCGCGACGATGGCGGCATCCGCGTGCGCGGTGGCCGTGGCAAGAGCGGAATGATGGCGCCCCGAACCGACGACCAGTCCGGCGACGAGCGCAATCACCGCGAGCAGACCGCAGAGCGCGACGATTCTCGCGCGGCGATGCGCCGGCTGCGGCGGCGTTGTTACGGGGTCTTGTCCTTTAACCGGCGGTGCGGATACCATCTTTGCGCTACTCCTGCCTCATCCTCTGATTGACCGTATGCAGGAGCGGTGCCATGCCTAAAAGAATGCGCCCCGCGATGATATCCGCCTCATCGGGAATGATACAGCGAACTCCCAGCGGGCCACGGATACAGATGTCTGTGCGATGGCCCGTGCCCATCGGTCTCAGGCACGGGCCAATCAGGTAACCACCAACGAACCGCAACTGTCCCCGCTCGGTGTGCACACTCCAGATACGCGGCGCACCTATCCGGGTTGCGCCCCTTGCGTGTTGACCTGTAGCGCGTAGATCGACTGGCTCGCGGTCATCAAGAGGAAGTTGTGCTTGGGGCCACCGAATGCCAAATTTGCGCAAACTTCCGGTAGCCGAATACGACCGATGAGCGTGCCCTGTGGATTAAATACAAGCACGCCCGCATAGCCGAGCGGCGCATTAGAGCTTGCCCAGAGGTTACCGTCAACGTCGAGTCGAACGCCGTCGGGACCACAATGCACACCGTCGACCATCATGTCGGTGAATAGCCGCTTGTTTGAGGCTGACTTGCCGTCTGCCGATACATCGAAGGCATAGATGACACCCGTACCGCCGGCTCCGACATCGCCAGGCCCCTTTCCGGTGCTGATAACGTAGAGCGTCTTGTAGTCCGGCGCGAAGGCAATCCCGTTCGGGTCAGCGAGTTGATCCTCCCCAATGACGACATCGAGCCTGCCGCTCGGATCCCACCGATACGTATTGGTCGGAAGTTGCCTGGTGAAGCTACCTCCGAACGGATCGCCAACCTTCGGGTTAACGCGCCCTGAATTGGCCGGGCCGCCCGGCGCGTCCGGCTGACCTTCGGAGAGTGTATCGCCGTATGGGGGGTCGGTGAACCACAGACTGCCGTCGGGATGCGGGACGACATCATTCGGCGAGTTGAGCGGCTTACCTTGGTAGTTGTCGGCAATGACGGTGAGCGTGCCGTCGTGTTCCCATCGCACGACGCGGCGGAACTCATCCTGGCAGGTAATCTCGCGCCCCTGGAAGTCTCTGGTATGGCCATTGGAGTGAAACGATGGGTCACGGAACGTCGTGACCCGCATGTCGTCCCAGGTCAGGCGATACTCGATGTCGCCCTGAACATCGCTAAAGAGCAAAAAGTTGCCCTCGCTGGACCAGGCAGGGCCTTCCAGCCATCGCCCGCCGGTCCAGAGGCGGTGGATCGCCGTAATGCCGAGCATGTATGGGCCGAATGACGGATCGATGGTGATGATGTCCGGGTCCGGATAGATCGTTGGCGGGGCGTCCGGGCCCCACTGGCGCGGCGGGTTGGTGATCACGCTGGGAGGCGTGCCCTGGTTGGGCGGTGCGTCCCGTGCCGTCGCCTGGAAGACCGCGCGAGCCTGGGGCGCGGCTGCGGGGCCGGTGAGCGTGCCCGCAACATTGGTTGGCGCTGCCGCCAGATCCATTCCGGGGGTAGTCGCCGCGCCGATAATCGCCGTGGCAGCGATCGCCGCTGCCTTCATCAGCGTACGCCGCGAGATCGGGGCGTGGTTCGGGGACCTCAGCGTCTGTTGTGTCACGCGCGTGCTCCTTCCATGCGACCCATGCGACAACGTATGCGAGCGCCGAAGCATCCCGGTTATGGCGGATGCCGAGCGCGGGCGAAACACGGGGAACTGCGGTGCCACATCGTCCTTGCCCCCGATCCGAACCACGAGACCAGCGTCGGCGAGGCGCCCCCGTTCGCGCGATGCGGTGATTCATCTCGCGTTATCTATACTTGGCGGTTGTGCTACCGAATATGCACTGTGACATTGCATGACAAGATAACATGAAAGACACAATTTGTCAATCGAATCATCTGCGCCACATGTACTATACGCGATAGTGTGCGGGGCTGCTTTGAGTCAGTCATAGAGATCGGCACGACCATCCCTAACGGCGTGTTCAGGTCAGAACGCACAGAAACGGTGTGATCAGTGCTCTAGCCGGTGATTCCGCCTTGATCGCCGCTGTAGTTCTGGCTCGCCTTCCACTCCTTGTCGAGGTCGTCGATGCTCTCTTTGAAGACTCTCTGCACGACCTGATCGTAGGAGAGTTCGTCTTTGAAGGCGGCGACGAGCGCGCCGATCGTCTTGCTCCCATATGTATTGATGATGTAATTGACGACGCTCTCGCTCTCGGCGTAGGACAGCAGCGCTTGGTCGGCATTGAGCGGGAAGGGTGAGTTGAGGGCGCGCAGGGGGATCAATTTGCCGTTGTCGACCGCGTCCTTGACGAGCGGGCGGAAGCGGACATCGGGCGTCTCCTGGTTATGGACGGCGAGCCCCTCATCGAGCCAGAGCGGTGGATGGTTATAGGGGTTGAGGCTCGCCTGATACACGATCATATGGCTGATCTCGTGGGGGATGATGCGCCGAATCTCCGAGGCGGACGACCGCCCCGGCCCAATGGCGGCGTGGATGATACCCAGTTGGGTCGAGGCGCCCCCGCCGATCCATTCGGCGCTATTCGGTGGCAGTGCCACGCGCAGATCGCGGGCGTTCGCGTACATGAGGATGCGGATCGGCCGGTCGCCCGTGACATTGAACGTTTTCTTCAGCGTATCCACCGCGCGCGCAGCGGTGTCGATGGCGTCCTTGCCGAAGGCGTCGTCGCCGCTGTACCACCAGAGCGTGAGCTGCCCGCTCGCCGTCTTCTTCCACTGCTGCTGGCCGTCCATGTAGAAGAGTGTCTTCGGGTCGGAGCGGTACTGCGTGCCATCCGCCAGCGTGAACGCCCATCGGTATTCGACATCGAGGCCGGGGGCGAGGAAGTCCGTGTGCGTATCGAGCGCGTAATCAACCGTGATGCGCTGCCCGCGCTCCACCGGGACGCGGACGCGCATCGTGACCGGTGTGGTCGCGGCGTGGTAGAGCAGGGTGACGCTGGTGACCTCGCCCGCCGCGGCGGCAGCTTCCAGATGGAAGGCGATGGTATCCGGGAAATGCGGCGTTGCCGTGCTTGCGCTGACCGTGACCGCGCCCGCCGCGCCGAGCGGCGAGAAAATCGCCCCGGCGGGGGAGGCGGCCAGGCAGATCAGCAGCGACAGGATGACGACCCGGCGGCGATTCACGCGGCGTCCTCGTCTCCGGCGGCGGGGGCATCGCCCATCCGCCAGCGCAAATACGCATTGACGAACCCATCCACATCCCCGTTCAGAACCGCCTGCGTATTGCTCGTCTCGTACCCGCTACGGGTATCTTTGACGAGGTTGTACGGGTGCAAGACATACGAGCGGATCGCGTTGCCCCACCCGGCGGCGACGTGCTCGCCTTTCAATTCGGCGTGCTCGACGGCGCGTTCCGCCTCGCGGCGCTCCACCAGCCGCGCCCGGAGGATCTTCATCGCCGTCTCGCGGTTCTGCGTCTGCGACCGCTCATTCTGGCAGGTGACGACGATGCCGCTCGGCATATGCGTGATGCGGATGGCGCTGCTCGTCTTGTTGACATGCTGACCGCCCGCCCCGGAGGCGCGGTACGTATCGACGCGGATATCGTCATCATTGATGACGATCTCGCTCTCGTCGACGATCTCCGGCAGCACTTCGACGAGCGCGAACGAGGTGTGCCGCCGCTTGGCCGAATCGTATGGTGAGAGGCGCACGAGTCGGTGTACGCCGCGCTCCGCTTTGGCGTAGCCGTAGGCATACTCGCCGCGTATCTCGACGGTCGCGCTCTTGATGCCCGCTTCCTCGCCCTCGGTGAGATCGACGATTTCCGCCTGCCAGCCCCGGAGTTCCGCCCAGCGGAGGTACATGCGCAGCAGCATATCCGCCCAATCCTGCGACTCGGTGCCGCCCGCCCCGGCGTGGATAGCGAGGATCGCGTTCGCGTTATCGTGTGGCCCGGCGAGCATCAGATCAAACTCCATCTGGTCGAGTCGCTCGCGTAATGCGGCGACATCGTCGCTCAGTTCCTGCACGATTGAGGCGTCATCACGGGCGAGGTCGGCCATCTCGGAGGCGTCGTGAATCTCCGCCGCGAGGGTCCGCCACGCCGTCACCTGCGTCTGCAAGCCGGTCATCCGCTGCATGATCCGCTGCGCCTGCTGCGGGTCGTCCCAGAAGCCCTCGGCGGCCGACTGCTCGCCTAACTCGGTAATGATCGCTTCTTTATTGGCGAGGTCAAAGACGCTCCTGCGCGACTTCGACGCGGTCGCGGAGGTCTTCGAGAATGTCGTTCAGTTGCTCAAACATCGGTCGTCCTTCGTGTGATCGGCGCGTGATGCGCCGTTGCCAGCCCTCCCCTTGAGTATAGCAAAGGTCGGGGATGCCGCGTCAGTGGCGTGCGCTGATTGATACGCCAACGCTCAACGGCTCCGCATCGGAATCGAGTGCGAAGCGATCAGGGCGCACGCGCTCGATGGGCAGGTCGCTCGGTTCACCGCTGATCTGTTGCGCGATGAGCACACCGGCGACGCAACTCCACGGCGTGCCGTTGCCGTTGAAGCCTGCCGCGACGTAGAAGCCCGGCACGCGCTCCGTCTCGCCGATCAGCGGACCATAATCGGGCGTGAAACCCATCGTGCCGCCCCATGCCCGCACAACGGGCAATTGGGCCACCATTGGCATCGTGGCGGCGACATGGGCGGGGAAGCGGCGGAGCAGATCGCGCGTCGTCACGCGGCTGTATGAGCCGATGCCGGGCGCATCGTACGCGCGACCGCCGCCGACGACGATCGGCCCGGCGACCGTCTGCCGCCAGTAATGGACGGCATGCTCCGCCCAGTAGCCGAAGGTGACGGGCAAGATCGGTGGCACGGGCGCGGTGACAAGGATTTGCCCCCGTTGCGGCTGGATCGGCAAGGTCAGGCCGACCATCGCGCCGATCCGCGCCGCCCACCCGTTTGTCGCATTGACGACGACCCGCGTGGCGATTGTGCCCCGCGTCGTGCGGACCGATGCAATCCCCGCCGCGTCGCGCTCGATATCGGTAGCTGTCGTCTCGGTGCAGATGCGCGCGCCGTGGCGGACAGCCGCGCGCGCGAATGCGTAGGCGAGCTGCATCGGCATCAGGTGACCGCTCTCGCGCACATAGCGCGCCGCGATCACCGCCGGGCCGAGCGCGGGGACGATTTTCCGCGCGTCGTCACCGCTCAATGCCTCCGCGTGCCATCCGGCGGCGCGCAGCGCGGCAACACTGTGCCCGATTTCCGCCGCAGCGTCCGGCGTCGTCGCCAGTTCGAAGCCGCCACTCAGTCGGAACTGGAAGTCCGCCGCGAGTTCGGCTTCCATCCGCGCGAGCAGCGCGAAGTTCGCGACGGTGAAGGGCAGGAAGGCATCGGTGTATCCGGCGGCCGGGCTGACTTGCCCGGCATTCCGCCCGGAGGCGCCCCAGGCGAGGTGCTCCTGCTCGATCAATGTGACCGCGACGCCCCGCTTCGCCAGTTGATAGGCGATGGAGCAGCCGATGAAGCCGCCGCCGATCACGACAACATCACTCGCGCGTGGCAGGGTTGATTGCGTGGGGTCGGGCTGTCGCTGCATGTCGCCCTCGCTCGTAGGGTCGCGCGCCGGAAGGCATGGAACGTGCCTATGTTACACTCTCTGCAAGTGGGGCGTCTGCAATCGCGCGCATGGTGCATCGTATTTGAGGCGAGTGAATCTGATTTGGATGAATTGACGCCACAATCCGAACCACCTCACAACCAGCCAGCGGCAATTGATGAAGTGACCGGCGACGGTGGCGCGGAGGGCGATGCGCTCGCGTCCTTCTACGCCCTCTTTCCCTTCGCGCTCGACCAATTTCAGGAAGAGGCGATCGCAACGCTGCGCCGTGGCGAATCGGTGATGGTCGCCGCGCCGACGGGGACAGGCAAAACGGTCGTCGCGGAATATGCCGTCCACGAAGCGTATCTGCGTCACGGTCGGGTGATGTACACGACGCCGATTAAGGCGCTCTCCAACCAAAAGTTCCGCGATCTGCGCGACCGCTACGGCGACGCGGTCGGCCTGCTGACCGGGGACGTAACCGTCAATCCGCGCGCGCCGATCCTCGTCATGACGACGGAAATCGTGCGGAACATGCTGATCCAGGCGCCGTGGGAGATGGACTCGGTCGATGCGATCATCTTCGACGAGATCCACTTCCTCGCCGACCCGGAACGCGGCACGACGTGGGAAGAGGCGATCATCCTCTGCCCGGAACATATCCAGCTCGTCTGCCTCTCCGCGACGGTCTCGAATGCGAGCGAAATTGCCGCCTGGATCGGGCGCACGCACCGCCCGATTCAACTGATTACGCACGATGAGCGTGCCGTGCCACTGGCCCTCTACTACTACCTCGACGGCGCGCTCAATCTTGTCATCGACCGGACGGGCAGGCAGGTGGCCGACTTCCCGGAGGTCGGTGGCGAGATGCGCCGCACCTTTCGTGGCCAGTCGTGGGAGGAGGACGCGCTCGACATGCCGCCCGAGCGTGACGAGCCGACACCGACCGAGATCGTCCTCGCCCTGGGCGACCTGGACCTGCTGCCGGCGATCTACTTCCAGTTCAGCCGGAAGGATTGCGAAGTCTGGGCGCAACAGGCGGTAGCGGCCGGCGTTGACTTCACGACCGAAGAGAAGTCTCGGGCCATCGACGCAATTATCGATGCCCACCTCGCCATGCTGGCGAAAGAAGACCACCAACTCTCGCAGGTCGCGCAGATCGTTCGCGTCGCCCGTCGGGGAGTCGGATTCCATCACGCGGGCCTGCTGCCGATCCTCAAGCAACTGGTCGAGACGCTCTTCACGCGCGGCCTGATGGGCGTCGTCTACGCGACGGATACGCTCGCGCTTGGCGTCAACATGCCCGCGCGCGCCTGTGTGATCGGGCGGATGAGCAAGTGGGACGGTCGCCGCCGCCGCCCGCTCATCCCGAACGAGTTTCAGCAGATGTCCGGGCGCGCCGGTCGGCGCGGCATGGACCCGCTCGGGCATGTCGTGATCCCCTACAGCCCGCGCATCTCGTTCTCGGAGGCGTTGCAGATCGCCACCGGCCCGCTCTATCCGGTGCGGAGCGGCTTTTCCGTGCGGTACACCACCGTGCTCAACCTCTGGGACCCGCCATCGGGCGAGCGCGTGCGGCAGTTGTTGAGTCAGAGCCTCCTGCAATACCAGACGAACCGGCGCGTGCGGGACACCGAACTCGACCTGATGGCGATCGAGGAGCGTATCGCCAACGTCGCCAAGGGCTGCTTGCTCGGCTATGAGGGAGGCGACGATCTGCTCGATGAATTCCGCGCCCTCAATCGGGGGTTGCGGCTGGCGGAGACGCAGGAGCGGCGCGCGCACGCGGACGAGTCGCGCGTGATGACGATGACCGATGAGCGGCCCTGGAAGGAGCCGACGCGCCATGTCCTCCGGCAGGTCTTCCGGTCGCTCCCGATCGGCGCGATGATCCATGTGCGGGATCACGGCTGGGGCGTCTATCTCGGCAGGTCGAGCGACGGCGGTGCGGCGACGATTGGCCGCTTCCTCTTCGGGTTGACCGAGCCGGATCAGCAGCCGTCCGTCGGCGTCGTCACGGAATATCGGCAGATCGACCATCTCCCGTCGCCCGAGGCGGCGATACCTGTGCCCGATGTGCTCCTCCGCGCGGACGGGGCAGGGAGCGACGTGGGTCCGCTGCTGACGCCCGCGCAATGGGCGACGCTCCGCGCCGATATTGCGGCGATTGGCCTGCCGGACCTCGACGCATGGCTGCGCGAGCACCAGGCGGCGCGGCGGGCCGTGCAGCGGGACGAGTTGGAGGCGGCACGCGCGGTCACGGGGGCGGCGCACGACGCGGTGGCGCGGCTGACGCAGCAAATTCGCGGGCACGTCTGCGATGCCTGCCCCGTGCGCGAGGAGCACCGCCGGAACCTGGGTGTGCTCGAGCGGATGACGCGCGAGCGGCAGGCGCTCGCCGACCGCGCCGCACAAGAGTCGCAGGCGGATGACGCGCAGACGCGCAACCTGATCCGGGGGATTGCGGCGGTCCTGCACCAGTTCGGCTACCTGCATCGGGGCTACACGACGCCGAAAGCCGACCTCCTCGCCGACATCTTCGATACCAACGGCCTCGTGATCGCCGAACTGGTCGATCGCGGCTGGCTCGACGACCTTGGCGCCGAGGATGTCGCGGAGGTGATCTCTTGGTTCGCGTACGACCGCGACGCCCGGTTCGAAAACACCTTCGAGTTGCCCCGGCATCTCACCGTGGTGCGGGACCGGCTCGACGACCTGACGCACGGCGTCCTGATCGCGGAGCGGCGCGCCGGGCTCGCGATCACCACGGGCTATCACCCGCTCTTCTACGGCGCGATCCGCGCGTGGTGTCGGGGCACGGTGATGGAGCGAATCGTCGAGAAACTGGGCCTGAGCGAAGGCGACATCGTGCTCGCCTTCAACAAGTCGCTGGACATCATGCGGCAGGTGCGGAAGATGTTGCAGGCCGTCCGCCCCGAGAGTCCGCTCGTCGGGCAACTGCGCGCGGCGGAGGGGTTGGTGCGGCGGGGGATCGTGGCGCAATCCTACTCCATCGGTATCATGCCGGTGGCGATCGACGCGGGAGCGGGCGAAGCGGAAAAACCGGCAGAAGGAGCGTCTTAGTGTCTGTGCAGGTCGGGATCATCGTACTGATCGCCGGGCTCGTCGGCGCGGGGCTGCTCGCGGTCCTCGTCAGCCGCTGGGCGCTGAAGATGGATCGCCGCGCCCGCCGGAAGCAGCAGCAAGCGATCCGCAAGCGCCGCCGCATCGGCGGTGTGGACAGCACCTGATTGCGCGCTTCTGGTGGTGGCGGCCTTCCGCCCGCGCCAATCCCGGCAGGCTGAAGCCCCCAGCACCGGCACCCCCGGATGGTTCTAGGTAGGTCGCCAATCGCACTTGGACGACGATTTCTGTCGGTGGTAGCAGGCTTTCCAGCCTGCCCTCTTGATCGCCGGGGAGGCAGGCTGGAAAGCCTGCTACCACCGATCCAAAACCGAGTGGTCACCTACTTAGAGCGTGACGAACCCTTGATCCGTCACCCGCGCGGCGGGGATGACGGAGAGGGCGAGGAACGAGAGCGTCGCGAAGGGCGCGGGCAGCGGCGAGCCGAGCGCGCGGACCTGTGCGGAGAGGCGTTCGAGCGCTGCCGCGACTTCTGCGGCCGGGCGGTCCGAGAGCAACCCGGCGACCGGCAGCGCCAGTTGGCCCTGTACGTCCCCATCGACGACGAGCGCGAGGCCGCCGTCCATCGCCTCCACCGCCCGCACCGCGCGCGCCATATCGTCGTCGTTCGTGCCCGCCACGATGACATTGTGCGCATCGTGGGCAATTGACGAGGCGATTGCTCCCCGCCTGAGCCCAAGCCCGACGACGAGCCCGACGCCGACATTGCCGCTGGCGCGGTGACGCTCGATACAGGCGAGTTTGAGCACATCGCGCGTTTGGTCGGACCGGACGTAGCCGTCGATCACGGTCGGGGCGACGCTGAGGCGTTCGGTGACGATCTGACCGGGTATGATCCCGACCGCGTCCATCGGCGAACCGTCGGACGGGAGCCCCAGGCGCGCGACGCCGAATGCGCCGATCTGCATCGTCCGCCGCAGGATCGGCGGGATGAACGCGGCCCGGTCGAAGTGCGCGACACCCTCCTGGGCGACCAGTTGGCCGGCGTGGTACGTCTGATGGACGCGGAAGGCGCGCAGATCGGCGAAGACGACCATATCGGCGCGCAGGCCCGGCGCAATCGCGCCCCGGTCGCGCAGATTCCAGTAGCGAGCGCTGTTGATCGTGCAGAGTTGGATGGCGCGCACCGGGTCGAGGCCGCCGCGTACGGCGCGTCGCAGCGTCTCGTCCATGTGTCCGTCGGCGACGAGGGTGGAGCACTCGCGGTCGTCCGAGCAGAACATGATGGACGGCCAGGTGCGGTCGGTGACGAGCGGCAGCAATGCGTCGAGATTGTGCTCGGTCGATCCCTCGCGGATCATGACATACATCCCACGCCGCAGTTTCTCCGCCGCCTCGTCCAGCGTGACGGACTCGTGATCCGAACGCGGCCCGGCGGCGATGTACGCCTGGAGTGCATCGCCGCGCACGCCCGGCGCGTGGCCGTCGATGGGGCGCCCCGCCACCTCTGCCGCCGCCGCGCGCGCCAGCAACTCCGGCACGCCGCCAATGACGGGTGGGAAGGCCATCAACTCGCCGAGGCCGATCACCTCGGGGATCGCCAGACCTTCGGCGATTGCATCGGCCCCGAAGGTCGCGCCGGATGTCTCGTGCGGGCTGGCGGGCACGCACGACGGCATCGTGAAGTAGCAGGAGAGCGGCAGGTCGCGCGTCCCCGCGATCAGGGCGCGCATCCCCTCCAGACCGAGCACATTGGCGATTTCGTGCGGGTCGGAGATCGTGACGCTCGTCCCATGCGGGACGACGGCCCGCGCGAACTCCGTCACCCAGAGCATGCTTGATTCCAGGTGGATATGCGCGTCGATCAGGCCCGGAGCGAGATACCTACCCCGGAGGTCAACGACCTTCGCGCCATCCCGATAGGCGCCGACCCCGGCGATGTAGCCATCCGCGATGGCGACATCGCCTTCCTCGATTTCCCCGGAATGCACGTTGACGATCCGCGCATTGGCGAGGATGAGGTCGGCGGGCGTGCGCCGGGCCGCGACATCGACCAGCCGCTTCAGGCGATCCGTCTGGCGATCCAACGCGCTCTCCATTCTTTACTCTCCTGTCTCGAATGTCACACCAGGATCAAGCGGCCAGATCGGTCGGTGGACGTGGGCGAACGCGAAGCGTTCGAGATGCGGGCTGCTGATGCCCGGCGTGTCGACGTCGATAATCTCCGCCGCGATCGGCGCGAAGGCGGCGCGAAAATGGACGCTCGATTTGACGACGATGGCACGCTTGCAGTGTCGGTTCGATGCCGACACTGCGGAACAGCGAGAGATCGAGCGCCTGCACGCGCTGCTCTGTCACGATCACGCCAATGCCGTCGAGGTCGAGCAGGGCCGTCGTGCCCATGCGGGTTCTCCCGCCCGTGCCCATCGGCCCGGTGTTCGTGAATATCCCGTCGGTGATGCGTACGACGTGCGCATCTCCGACGACCGGCGTGCCGTGGCGGTCATCGGTCTTGCCGCCGAGCCGGACGGTGATCGTCGCGCCCGTCCCGGCGGCGCACGCCTGGGCGACCGTCTCCGGGTCGCATATCACACCAATCGTTGCATCGCGAATGCCTCCCCGACGCAGGGCGTCCAGCAGGGCAGTGCCATCGCAGGGCGCGCCCGCGCCCGGATTGTCGCCGCTGTCGGACAGGATGATCGGGAGGCGTACCGCGCGCTTCACGCGCGCTACCGCGTCGGGGATCGGTGTGAGCGCCGCGCCGAAGAGTGCGCGCCGCTGCCATGCCGCCGCCGCGATGCGATCGGCGATCTGTCGCGCCAGCGGCTGATCGTTGACGGTGGTGACGAGCACGCGCAAGCCCGCGTCGCGAACGTCGCTATAGGGAAAGCCTCCGGTGATACTGATGTTGAGCACCCCCGCGCGCGACCGCTCGCGCTGCGCGATGGCGAGCAGCGCGCGCATCGGCGTCTCGTCGGCGGTGCATTGGGGCGGCAGCGGCACGAGCATGGGCGGTCGCGCCAGCGCGACAGTCGCGCGGACAGTCGGGGTGAGGAGGCGGGCGAGAATCTCGCTCGCCTCGAAGCCACGCTCGTAGGTGTCGATATGCGGATAGGTCGTGTAGGCAACGAGCGCATCGGCCGCCGCCACCATCGCGGCGGAGAGGTTCGCGTGCGAGTCGAGCGTCGCGACAATTGGCACGCGGGGCCCCACCAGCGCGCGGACGGCGCGGAGGAGGTCCGCGTCCACGTCCGCGATGTCTTCGGCGACCATCGCGCCATGCAGGGCCAGGAGCACGCCGTCCGCTGCACCGGCGCCGCGGATGCCGTTCAGGAGCGATTGGCGCAAGGCGGCGTAAGCCGCGCGCGTCACGATGCCGCCCGGCGTCGCCGACGCATAGACGAGGGGGAGCGGCGTCGCGTTGAGGAGCGCGAGGCCGTCGAGGAAGCCGCCGACAACGGTGCGCGTGCCGGAGAACCCGGCGATCATCTCCCGCCCGGTGATGGAGACGCGCTGCCGGAACTGGTCGAGATCCGTCGGCACGCGGCTGAAGACGTTCGTTTCGTGGGCGATGCCGCCAATGAGAATTCTTCGCGGCGATTGCGCCCGGCCGCGCCGTTCTACACGCATAGATCGCTTGTTCCTTTGCCGTGCGGGCCGCATACCGATGACGAAGAGCCGCCCGCATCACAGTAGTATAGCGGGCATGCAGGGTATACGCACCGCGCCTCTCGCTATCGGGTATACTGCGACTGCGCGGCGGAGGGCCGCTCGCTGCCGCCGGTAAAGGAGTGCGGGTGTCAATTCCAGAGGAGTTTATCGAGTTCCGCAATGTCGCCATCGCGGCGGCGCGGGAGGCGGGCGCGGCGATTCGGGCGGTGGCCGAGGCAGGCGTGCGCGAGGTGGTCTTCAAGGGCGAGGGCAAGCGCGATCTCGTCACGGAGGCGGATAAGCGCAGCGAGCAAATCATCATCGACGCGATCCAGAGCCGCTACCCCGATCATCGCATCCTCGCGGAGGAGGGCACGAGCACGGGCGGCGAGGGAGACTATCGCTGGATCGTCGATCCGCTCGACGGCACGACCAACTTCGCCCACCGGTATCCGCTCTATTGCGTCTCAATCGCCGTGGAGCGAGCGGGCGAGACGGTCGTCGGCGTCGTCTATGCGCCCTACATGGACGAGTTGTTCGTCGCGGTCAAAGGGGGCGGGGCGACGCTCAACGGTGCGCCGATCCGCGTTTCCGGCGTGACGGAATTGATCGGCGGCCTGCTCTGCACCGGCTTCCCCTACCGCCTCGACGGGCCGACGAATAACCTCACCAACTGGGGGAACTTCGTCCTCCGCACTCAGGCGACGCGGCGCGATGGCGCGGCAGCGCTCGATATTTGCTACGTCGCCGCCGGTCGATTCGATGGCTTCTGGGAGTTGAACCTGCAGCCGTGGGACATGGCGGCGGGAGCGCTCGTCGTGCAGGAAGCGGGAGGGACGATCTCTGACCCCTCCGGCAATCGTTATCGTGTGGACGGGAACGACATCGTCGCCTCGAACGGCCATCTTCATGCGCTGATGCTCGATGTCCTCGCGATGGGGCGGAACGGGCACGGCGCGGGCAAGCCGAATGCCGAAACCGAGCAACTGTCGCACGAGGGCGCGGACGGCTCCGCGCCGCAACAATGATCGTTGTCTTGGGGCGCACATCGCTCAAATAGCCCGCTCCCACCGGGAGTAGTGCATACGATTGCGTACGTCTTCGATGTGCCACATCACGCCAACGCCGGAAAGGACGGCTGCCGATGGATAACGCCTACAATATCTCCAGCGCCAAGATCATCAACGCGCTCGCGGAAGCCGAGGTGATGAGCATCTTCTTCCCGCGCGTCGGCAAGGCACTGATCGTCGACACCCGCCACGATGCCGATCACGGCCCGGTGGTGCTGATTGACGAGATGGTCGGCTCGGCGGAGGAGCGGTTGCAATCGGTGCGGCGGCTGCGCCCGGAATTCACGGAGATCGCGCAGCTGACGCTCGCGCCGTGGCTCGGCTCGACGCGCTCCTTCGCCGATCAAGGCATCCTCGAGGCAATCGTCGCCCGCTTCCATGCGATGGGCTTCCACGACGCTGCGGACGAGGCGATGACGGTCTTCCACCGGTTGCGGCGCCACGAGACCCATGTGATGCTCGACCTCATCGGCGGCGATGCGCAGACGACCCGGACCATGTGGGAGCGTACATCGTAACCGCCCGCCAAATGATCGACGAGAGGGGCCGTGCGAGATTTGCACGGCCTTTGTCATGTCGAATGTGGATGCGAGTCGCATAGCATGACTTGACACAAAGCGACTAAGACTGTATGATAAGGATGAGGCCGAAAGGCGGGTATTCGATCTACGATACGTGGAGGTTTGATATGAGCATCACACGTTGGGACCCCTTCCGCGATATGGTCACGCTGCGTGAGGCGATGGCAAATCTTCTCGAGGATTCGGTGGTTGCGCCGCGCGGCACGCAGGCGGGCGTTATCGGCAATCTCGCGGTCAATATCAAGGAAACGCCGGACAATTTCGTTGTGTCGGCGGCGCTGCCGGGTGTGAAGCCGGAGGATGTCGATATCTCCGTGCTCGGTGAAACGCTGCGTATCCAGGCGGAGACGAAGGAAGAGCACGAGGAGGCGCAGGGTAACGGCAATGCCAGTGGCCGCTGGATTGTCCGCGAGCGCCGGCATGGGATGGTGCAGCGTGTCGTGACTCTCCCGAGCCAGGTGAAGGCGGACGAGGCGCAGGCGACCTTTGAGCACGGCGTGCTCACCCTAACCCTGCCGAAGGCGGAAGTCGCCAAGCCGCGCGCGATCAAAGTCAATGCGCAGCCGGCGATTGACAGCACGGCCAGCCAGTCGACGACAGCATCGAGGCAGACGGCCGATACCGCCAGCGCGTAAGCGGCGCGAGCGACCGCACGCGACCCGCGCGGTGATGAGGACCGGGCAATACCCGGTCCTCTTTTTGTGTATTGCAAAACTACAGAAGTGTCCGTACAATGCTCTTTGTCAGGGCAATAGGTACGCGAGCCCGAAAGCCAAGCCCCATTATGCGTGCGGACCCGCTATACTGCCCGATAAGAGGGAAGAAGCAGCTTGTGGGGACGCTGTACATCGTGGCAACGCCGATCGGCAACCGCGAAGATATTACATTGAGAGCCTTGCGCATCTTGCGGGAGGTGGCGGTGGTGGCCGCTGAGGACACCCGGCATACCGGGCAACTGCTCGCGCACCACGGGATCGCCGCGCGCTACCTGTCGCTGCACGAGCACAACGAGCGCGAGCGCGTCGCCGACATCCTCGCGCGCCTCGACGCAGGCGACGATGTGGCGCTCGTCTCGGACGCCGGGACGCCGCTGATCGCCGATCCCGGCGCGCGCATCGTCGCTGCCACGCGCGCGGCGGGGCACCCGGTCGTGCCGATACCGGGGCCGTCCGCGCTCCTGGCGGCGGCGGTCTCCTCCGGCATCGTGCCCGGAGCATTCACCTTTGTCGGCTTCCTGCCCGCGAAGCGCGGCGCGCGGCGGAGCGCGCTGGAATCGTTGCGGCTGCTTCCGCAGCCGATCATCTGCTACGAAGCGCCGCACCGCCTCGCCGCGATGCTCGCGGATGCCTACGACATTCTCGGCGACCGCCCGTGCGCGCTCTGCCGGGAGTTGACGAAAATCCATGAAGAGACCGAAGTTTCGACGCTCGCGGCGGCCCTTGAGGCACTGAAGACGAAGCCCGCGCGGGGCGAGTATGTGGTGATCATCGCTGCCGCGCCCGCCGCCGCGCCCCCGGTCGCCGATGATGACGCGGTGGCCGCGTTGGTACAGGGGTTGTTGGATTCGGGGCTATCGCCTGCGGCGGCGGCGAAGGAGGCTGCGGCGGCGACCGGGTTTGATCGGGCCGTGTGTTATAAACGCGCGGTTGCCGCGAAGCGGGCGACCGCGGGATGATCGCAGGCCGAAGGATGCCTGCCGAGGCGAGGGAAGGGTAGATCGGGAAGAGGGACGAGCGGCGACTATGGGCCGTTCGTCGATGCCAGGCGCTACGGGAGAGGTAGCGACTGGAGGGAGTATCGGGGATGAGTGATTTCGAGTCGTTCGCGCCACGGTATCCGCTGCTGGCGCTCAAGAATATTGTCGTTTTCCCGCAGAGCACGACGAAAATCCATGTCGGTCGCCCGCGCTCGCTCGATGCGATCGAGGAGGCGATGGAGCGCGATCACTACCTCGTCGCCTCCGCATTGCGGGACCCGAACGTTGACGAACCGACGCCGAGCGATGTCTACGATGTCGGCACCCTCTGCCGCATCAAGGAATCCGACCGCGAGCAGGGCGGCACGATCCAGGTCTCGCTCGAAGGGCTCTGCCGCGTGCGCATCACCGGCACGGAGGCGACCAAGCCGTGCTACTTCGTCGGCGTCGAGGAGATGTACGAGCAGGCGGGGTTCGAGCAGGAGAATCGCGCATGGGCGCGGCAAATCCGCGAACTGCTCGGCAAGTACGCCAAACTGCGCGGCAACACCGCGAACGAACTGGTCGACGCCGCGAACAGCGCGACCGATGTCGGCCACCTCGGCGATGTGCTCGCCGTGCTCGTCACGGAGGCGAAGGACCGGCAAGCGCTTCTCGAGGAGCCGAACAAACTGAAGCGGTTGGAAAAACTGGCGGTGGTCCTCTCCGGCGAACTGGAAGTCGTTGATCTCGAACAGAAAATCAAAGATCGTGTGCGGGAGCAGATCGATAAGAATCAGCGCGAATATTACCTGCGCGAGCAATTGAAAGCGATTCACGACGAGCTTGGTGAGACGACGCAAAACGACATCGAAATGCTACGCCAGAAGATTACCGAGCGCGGCCTCCCCGCCGAAATCGACGAGCGGATGCGACGCGAACTGGCCCGGCTCGAACGGATGCCCGGTGTCTCCGCCGAGGCGACGGTCGTGCGTACCTACCTCGACTGGGTGCTTGGTCTGCCCTGGACCGAGCGCACAACGGATCGCCTCGATTTGCAGCTCGCCCAGCAGGTGCTCGACGAGGACCACGACAGCCTCGAACACGTCAAAGAGCGCATCCTCGACTTCCTGGCCGTGCGCAAATTGGTCGCGGAGCGCGGCGTGGCGCGGCACATGCCGACGATCCTCTGCCTCGTCGGCCCGCCCGGCGTCGGCAAGACCTCACTGGGGCGGTCGGTCGCCCGCGCGATGGATCGGACATTCGTGCGCGTCTCGCTCGGCGGCGTGCGGGACGAGGCGGATATTCGCGGCCACCGGCGCACCTATATCGGCGCCTTCCCCGGCCGGATCATCCACGCGATCAAGCAGGCGGGGACGATGAACCCGGTGATCCTGCTCGATGAAATCGACAAGATGAGCGCCGACTTCCGGGGCGACCCGGCGGCGGCGATGCTTGAAGTGCTCGACCCGGAGCAGAATCATGCCTTTGTCGATCATTATCTCGATCTGCCCTACGACCTCTCGGATGTGATGTTCATCACGACGGGCAACTACCTCGGCAATATCCCCCGGCCGCTGCGGGACCGCATGGAGATCATCGAAATCGGCGGGTACACCGAGGAAGAGAAAATCGAAATCTGCCGCCGCCATCTGCTGCCGAAGCAGGCGGAAAGCCACGGCCTCGATGCCGGATTCATCGACCTGTCGCCCGCCATGACGCGCCTGATCGTCCGCCACTACACGCGCGAGGCGGGTGTGCGCTCGCTGGAGCGGCAGGTCGGCAGCCTCTGCCGGAAGGCGGCGCGCATCGCCGTCAGCACCAACGGCAAGCGGCCAAAAAAATTGAAGATCACGCAGGCGAAGGTGGAAGAATTCCTCGGCCCGCCGCGCTTCGGCACCGATCACGACTTGCGCGAGAGCCAGATCGGTGTCGCCGATCGGCCTCTGCGTCTCCGAGATCGCGGGTGGGGACATCCTGCCGGTGGAAGTCGCGACGATGCCGGGCCACGGCAATATGACGATCACCGGGCCGGGCGGGCGATGTGATGCAGGAGTCCGCGCGCGCCGCGCAGTCGTATGCCCGCTCGCGCGCCGCCGCGTTGAAGATCGACGCGGAATTCCAGCGCCTCACGGACATCCACATCCATCTGCCGGAGGGCGCGACGCCGAAGGATGGCCCCTCCGCCGGGGTGACGATGGTGACGGCGCTCGTCTCGGCCCTCACCAAGCGCCCGGTGCGGCACGATGTGGCGATGACGGGCGAGATCACGTTGCGCGGTCGGATTATGGCGATTGGTGGGTTGAAGGAGAAGGTGCTCGCCGCGCACCGCATGGGTATCCGCACCGTGATCGCGCCGAGCGAAAACCGTACCGATGCCGTGAAGATTCCCAAGGACATCCTGCGCGACATGAATATGATCTGGGTGAGCCATATGGACGAGGTGATCGCGGCGGCGCTCGTCTTCGATACGCCGCCGGCGCTGCCGGAAGCCGATCTGACCGTCACGCTGCCGCCGGAAGACGCGGTGATCCCGCCCGAGCCGCCGCGCATCGAGATCGTCAAGGATATCGCCATCCTCAGCGAAGAGCCGCAGTAAGCACTAATGGTCGGTCGGTGGGGAAGCATCCGTGCAGGGCATATGCGTTCCGCGATGGGCTGGGGGTATCACTCCCGGCCCCCCTCACCATTGCGGTGGCGAGGGTAGGCAATGAGGGAAAGGTGTTCCGTCCGTGGGACGCCAGAGTATTTGCCGTGGGACACCCCTTTCCATTGCGATGGCGATGGGCAGGAGGTGAGATCCCCGGCCTGGGCTACTTCCTTGCGCCGCGAACATGGTAGGATGCCCCGATGATGAGAGCGTGCATGCACAATGGTTGATACACCGCTCCTGCCGCACGAAACGGCGCTGATCGGCGCGGGCGCGTATCACTGGTACGCGGACGGTCGCCTGCTGCCGATCACCGAGCGATGGCGCATCCTGCGTGCGCGCACCGGCGCGTTACTGGAGACCGAGAGCGACGCGATGGATGTCGCGGAATTCAATCATCACTACCGCGCGACGCTCTCTGTCGACGACACCGGCCGGGCGACGGCGCTGGCGATGAACGTCACGAAGGGCGCGGACACCGTCGCCGTCTCAGGCAATCTTGAAGTCGACGCGGTTGTCGTGACACGCGTCATGACAAGCAAGGCCGAGGGAGGCATCCAGCGCACGCAGACCTTTCGCATGGAGCCGGGATACACCATCGAGGCGCACCCGGTCATCTTCGACGGGCTGCACATCGCGGCGCTCGACCGCAAGTCACCGGGCCCGCATCGCCGTCCGTGCCTATGGTTGGACTTGCTGACGGCGGATTCGGCTGGCCTGATGGCCGCGCGGCCCACCGTCTACGTCATCAACCGCCGGTTGACCGGCGCGCGCGAGACCTTTGCCATCACCCGGTGGGGTACGGATGTGGAGATGGCGGAGAGCCTGCTCACGGTCAAGTTCGTGCGCGGCTGGGTGATCCCGACGGAACTCCGCTTCACGATGGCGGGCATCTTGTATTCCGTCCGCCTTAGCGACGAGCAGTGGGAAGCGTGACGGATGGGCGGCGCGGACGGTTTCGCTCGCGGAGCATGAGCGCGCAACGGTATGTATGCCTACGCACGTGAGAATTGCCTTTTCCTGGGGATACCAGGCAGAGAGCCTGCTATCCCCAGGGTTTCTTCATACGAACTTCGTACCTCCTTCATACTTACAGCACCCATCCTTCATTCAGTGAATCATCATTTCATCTCATGATTCACCGGAACACCCCGTCTATAAACGTCGTCCTCTCGCCAACCCCAATTGGAATGGCGGTTCCGTGCATCGGGCGCGGGATACTTCGAGAGGAGAATGTCGATGAACGCCACGTCACCGTTCCGTAGGCTCGCGCGCTTTTGGCGGGTCGGCATCGCGATGGTAGCGGTCGCCGCTCTCGGCCTCGGGGGGTTGATCGCCATCGGCAGTCGAGGAGGATCGACGCGTGCGGACGACTATGCGCTTTCAACAGGCACGACCGGGTCATCCCTCGCCTCCGCCACCTCCGCATCAGCGTATGGGGCACCCGCAGCGACGACCGCCGCCGGTGCGCCCGTGCGAGCGGTCAATAGCGCGCCCGCCTCGGCGGGGAGTGTGGCAACAGGTGGGTCGGTGAACCGGGCGGCGACTGGTTCGAGCGATGCGAGCATCCTCAGTGCGCCGCTGCCGCCGCAGGCGATCGATCAGAAGATCATCCGCACTGCGACGATCCAGTTTACCGCGAAGGATGTTGCCGGGACGCAGAATTCCATCTGGAATCTCGCCACCGAATTAGGCGGCACGGTACTCATTTCGAACACGACCGGCACGGACGACAATGTGCGCGCGGAGATTGCCATCCGCGTGCCGACCGAGCGCTATACGGACGCGATGGCCCGGCTGCGCGGCTACGCGGTGAAAGTGAACCAGGAGCAGAGCAGCGCGCAGGATGTCACCGAGGATTACGTCGATCTCCAGGCCCGGCAGCGCAATCTCGAAGCGACCGTCGCGCAATTCCAGGCGCTGCTAACGAAGGCGACAACGGTCGATGACACGCTGAAGGTCCAGACGCAACTGAACAACGCGCAGAGCGACCTGGAGCGCGTCAAAGGGAAACTGAACTACTATGATCAGCGCACGGCGTTCAGCACGATCACCGCGACGATCCTGCCCGTGCCGCCCGCGAAGGCGACACCCGTGACGCCCGTATCCTCGTGGAGCCTCAGCCACTCCGTACGGGAGGCGTGGAATCGCTCAGTCAACGGTTTGCAGAATGTCGCGGACGCGTTGATTGCGATCGGCATCGGCGGATGGTGGCTGGAGATTCTCCTCGCGCTGGCGATCTACGTCGTCATCCGCCGCCAGCGACGACAACAGCCGATAGCGGCGGCCCGCAACCGCCCCAATTAGGCATGGCGGCTTTGGCGAAGAGGGGTAACGAATCACGGACAGTGGAGCAAGGTCTTGATGTACACCGTCCGGGAGTCGATGCGGCTCCCGGCGTCGTGCTTTCAGTCGGCGGCTGGGGCGCGGGCAGTATCGGCGTTGGCTCTCTCGGCGGCGGCGCGTTCGGCGAGGTCGTGCGCGCTGGCGCGGGCGGCGGGGGTGATCGGAACGCCATCGAGCATCGCCGCGAGTTCGTCGATGCGCTCCGCGTCATCCAGGCGCTCGACATCGGAGATCGTCCGACCACGCACATCGCGCTTGATGATGCGGAAATGGCCATCCGCGAAGGCGGCGACCTGCGCGAGGTGGGTGATGCAGAGCACCTGATGATTGCGCGCCAGGCCGGAGAGCGTCTCGCCGACAACGTGCCCGCTTCGGCCACCAATGCCGACATCCACCTCGTCGAAGACGAGGGTCGGCGTCGTGTCCGCCGTGGCGAGGACGGATTTGAGCGCGAGCATCAGCCGCGCCGTCTCGCCGCCGGAGGCGATCCGCGCCAGCGGCTTCGGCGCTTCGCCGACATTCGGCGCGATGAGGAATTCGACGCGGTCCACGCCGCGTGCATCGAAGGCCAATGTGCGGGTCGTACCATCCTCACCGGGGACGGGCGCGCCCTCCAGGTCTTCCTCCTGTGATTGGTAGACCGTGAACCGCGTGCGCCCCATCGCGAGATGGGCGATTTGCTGCTCGATCGCCTTCGCCAGCCGGGTGGCTGCTTTGTGGCGGGACCGCGAGAGTGTGCCTGCGCGCTCGCCGATCTGGCGCAGCAGGCGCGTTTCTTCCTCGCGCAGTTGCAGAAGGCGCTCCTCGCTCCCTTCGATCATCGCCAGCTCGCGGGATGCTTCCTCGCCGAAGCGGAGCACTTCCTCGATGGTGCCCCCGTATTTCCGCTCAAGGTCGCGAATCAGTGCGAGCCGTTCCTCGACCTCCGCGAGCCGCGCGGGGTTGTCCTCCACGGTGTCGCGATAGGTCCGCACGGTGGCTGCGACATCTTCGAGCAGGTAGACCATCTCGTCCACCTCGCTCTCCGCTTCCGCGAGCGCCGGATCGAGGCGGGCCAGTTCGCCGAGGTTCCGCGCGACATCGCGCAGACCCTCGACGACGCTGGTGCCGCGCGGGGGCGTGCCCTCCCGGAGCGTTCGATAGACGGTGTCCGCGATCACTTGCAGACTGGCGGCATTGCCGAGGCGCTGTCGTTCGACGCGCAGTGCTTCCTCTTCGTCCGCCGCGAGGTCCGCGCCGCGTATTTCGTCCACCTGGAAGCGGAGGAGATCGGTGCGGCGGGCAAGCTCGCGGTCGTCGCGCTCCAACTCCGCGCGCTGGGCGCGGATGCGGCGGACCTGACCGACGAGGCCGGCAAGTTCGGCCCGCCGGTCGAGCAATCCGGCGTACGCATCGAGGAATTCGAGATGGGTGGCGGGCCGGAGCAGCGAGAGATGCGCGCTCTGACCGTGGATGTCCACCAGCCGCTCGCCGATCCGGCCAAGCAGGTTGACGGTCACGGTCTGACCGTTGACGCGGGCGACGGAGCGGCCGTTGGCGTGCAGATCGCGCGAGAGGATCAGCGTCGCATCGTCGTGCTCGATGCCCGCTTCGTCCAGCAAGGCGGTGAGCGCGGCGTCCTCGCCCCGGTTGGAGAGATCGAAGACCGCCTCGACGCGCGCCCGCTCCTCGCCCGAGCGGAGCATATCGGGCGACGTGCGACCGCCGATCACGGCGCCGAGCGCGTCGATGATGATCGATTTGCCCGCGCCCGTCTCGCCCGTCAGCGCATTCATGCCCGGCTCAAATGCGATGCGCAGCCGGTCGATGATCGCGATATTCTGTATGTTCAACTCAACCAGCATCGCAGTTCATCCAGATAATCGAAAACGTTGAACCGCAGAGACACAGAGGACACAGAGGAGATACGGAGAAGGGAAGATTATTTTTCTTCTCTCCTCCTTCTCTGCTCTCTGTGTCCTCTGTGTCTCTGCGGTTCAATCTGCTTCTCTCGGCTTCCTGGCGCGAGAGGAAGGCGGTGAGGCAATGGATACCGCCGCCCGCTTTGATCAGTTCGCTGACGTCGACTGTCGATGCAGGTGACGCCCGCGTCCTCATAGATCGCGCGCTGTCGCGCGGCGCCCGTCGGCATCAGGATGCGATTCGGGGCGAGGGCGACGAAGTTGCCGGGCAGGCAGTCGTGCGTCTCCGGTTCATCGAGCAGATGCAGGATGCGGACGCCGCGCTCATGCAGGACGCGCACAACGTTCATCGGCGTGCGGCGCGGCCAGACGACGGCGAGGTCCGGCGCGGCGAAGTTCAACATGCCGTCGAGGTGCATCGCGCCGTAGGGCAGGGCGACGCGCTCGACGGTGACGCCGATATTTTGGAGCGCCCACGCCACCTGATCCGCCCCGGCGCGGTTCGTCCGCAGGCCCTCGGCGACGAAGCAGAGGTCGGGCGCGGCCCACATCGCGTCCGCGCCCTCGAAGGTGCCGGTGCCATGCACGCTCATCAGGATCGGCACGCCGAGGACGCCGAGCGTCTCGGCGACGAAGCGCTCCTCGCCCGCGCGGACGGTGCTCGCGGGTCGGGCGAGGATCGCGCCCTCCGGGGTCATCGTCATCAGGTCGCGGCAGAACATCTGATTCGGCTTGTCGGGCCGGTAGCCCTCGACGTAATGGACGGCGACGCCCTCCGCCCGGTAGGCGGCGGCGAGGGCGTCGTGCTGCGCGCGGGCGATATCGGGGCGGAGGTCGGCCCGCATCTGCGCGGCATCGAAATCGACGATCTCATCCAGTTCTCGCCCCGGCCGGTGGAGCAGGACGGCGCGTAGGCGGCTGCATTCCGAGCCGGAGCCCCACTCGCCCCAGACGGACGCCATCTCCTCGCGGCGCGATTGCGTGCGCGGCGACCACTTCTCGCCGCCATATGCACCCGTCAGTGACACGTTCTGCCTCCTCGTACGCCTGACTGGATTCTCCAGGTGGCGGCGGAGCACGAGCCTGCGAACTCTCGCTGCGGCGGCTCAAGCCCCCGCCTCCGACTTTCGTTACTAAGCGCGCCCGTAGACGGGGATCGCCGCGCCGCTGATGATGCCGCTCTCGTCCGAGGCGAGGAAGCGAATGACCGCGCCGATCTGTTCCGGCCGCACCCATGCCGCGAAATCGGCGTCCGGCATCGCGCTGCGGTTGGCGGGCGTGTCGATGACGCTCGGCAGGATCGCGTTGACGGTGATGCCATCGTCCCGCGTCTCATTCGCCAGCACCTCCGTCAGCGTGATGACCGCCGCCTTCGAGACCGCATATGCGCCCAGCCCCGCAGGCGACGTGCGCGCGACGCGGGACGAGACGTTAATGATACGCCCCCGGCCCCGTGTTTGCATCGCCGGGATCGCGGCGCGCGCCATCAGGAATGCCGTCGTCGCGTTCAGTTCGAACTGCTGCCGCCAGGTCGCCAGGTCGGTCTCCGCGATGTGCGGCCCGCCCGCATAGCCGCCGACGATATTGACGAGGATATCCAATCCACCATGCGCCTCGGTAGCCTGGCGGACGACTGCCGCCGCGCCCGCTTCCGCCGCGATGTCGGCTTCAACGGTGGTGAGGCGGGCGCGCAGGTCATCTGGCAACGACGCGGCGAGGTCGCGCACCCCGTGGGCGTGCGTCTCCGTCGTGATGACGATAGCACCCGCGTCGAGCAGCACGCGATTGGTCGCGCGGCCAAGCGCCCCGGCGCCGCCGGTGACGATCGCGATGCGGCCGGTGAGGTCCGCGAATGGCATGATCGCCCCCTATCCCTCGTCGAGCGGCAGGTCGTTGCGGATCAGGTCATCGTACGTCTCGCGGCGGCGGATCAGTTGGTGCGTGCCATCCTCGCGGACGAGCGCGACGGCCGCGCGCGGGACGCCATTGTACTGGCTCGCCATCGGGATGCTATAGGCGCCGGCGGTGGGGAAGGCGAGCAGATCGCCGGGTGCGAGGTCGCGCGGCAGCAGCACGTCCCGCGCGAGGATGTCGCCGCTCTCGCAGTACCGTCCGACGACGGTGCTCACCACGGCGTCATCGCCGGGCGCGCGGTTAGCGACGAGCACCGTGTAGCGCGCGCCATAGATGCGCGGGGCGGATGTTGTCCGCCATGCCGCCATCGACGGCGACGAAGCGGCGGACGCCGGCGATCTCCTTGACGTTGATGACGGAATAGAGCGCGATCGCGGCGGACGCGATCAGCGCCTTGCCCGGTTCGATCGTCATGTCCGGCACGGCGATACCGGCCTGACCGCACGCCTCGGCAAGCGTGCCGATGATGGCCTCGGCGGCGATGTCGGCGTCGAGGGCGGTATCGTCGGGCAGGTAGGCGACGCCGTAGCCGCCGCCGGGGCTGCACTCGCGCATCGTCCAGCCGTGCTGCGAGCGCATCTCCGCCGCGAAGGCGACGAGCCGCCGCACGGTCTCGCGGTACGGCTCCGCGTCGGCGATCGAGGAGCCGATGTGCGAATGCAGGCCGAGCAGATCGAGGTGCTCCGCGCGCGAGGGCCGCCTCCACGGCGCGGGCGGCATCGCCCGTCTCGACCGGCAGGCCGAACTTGGAATCGAGATGGCCGGTCGCCATCGCCGCGTGCGTATGGACGGCGACGCCGGGATTGCAGCGCAGCCAGATCGCCACGCGACGACCGAGGGAGCCCGCGATGCGGTCGAGCGTCGCCAGTTCGGTCAGGTTATCGACGACGATCCGGCCAACGCCGCTGCTCCACGGCCATGCGCAATTCGTCGGCGCTCTTGGCGTTGCCGTGCATGTGGATCGTCGCCGGGTCCATGCCGCCTTTCAGGGCGATAAAGAGCTCGCCGCCGGAGTTGACATCGAGTCCGACGCGCTCCTCGGCGAGCAGTTGGACGAGCGCGGTGCAGAGGAAGGCTTTCGCGGCATAGGAGAGCGTAAATTGCGCCGGCGCGGGCATGCGCTCGCCGAAGGCGCGCCTGAAGCGCCAGATGCCCGCGCGAATGTGCTCCTCGTCGTAGAGGTAGAGGGGCGTGCCATAGCGGAGCGCGAAGGTCGTCAGCGGCACATTGCCGAGCGTGAGCAGGCCCGCCTTCGTGCGGCGTGCGGTCTGCGGTAGCACTCGCTGTTCGTCAATGATCGTCGGCATCGATTGCATGGCTCGCCTTTCCATACGGGAACGTCGCCCTCGCTCCGAATTGCGGCGTCTATGGTACGGCAAAGCGCCTCGCTCCGCCAGCGCGTAACTTGACATAAGGTAACGCAGCGACTTGACACGGGCCGTGTCAAGTGGTATTGTCCCGATATTAGCAGTCGTCGGGCGAGAGTGCTAATCGGGGGTTCGGATGGCTGACGTGCGATTGAGCGACCGGCAGGAGCGGATTCTCCGCCTGCTGGTGCGCGAATATATTGCGACGATGCGCGCCATCGGCTCCAAGACGCTCGTCGAGCGGGGCGGGTTCGATATCAGCAGCGCGACCGTGCGCAACGACCTCGCGATGCTCGAACGGATGGGGTACATCCACCAGGCGCACACCTCCGGTGGGCGCACGCCGACCGATGCGGGCTACCGCTACTACGTCGAGCGGTTGATGGATCAGCCGACGCTCTCCACGAACGAGCAGATGCTGATCCGCCACCAGTTCCATCAGGTCGAGGTCCACCTGGACGAATGGGTGAAACTGGCGGCGTCGGTGCTGGCGCGGGTGGCGGGCAATGTTTCGGTCGTCACGACGCCGCGCGCCCGGCTGCCGCGCGTCAAGACGCTCGAACTGGTGCCGGTGCAGGAGCATACGGCGCTGCTCGTCCTCGTCACGCGCGAGGGGGCGGTGCGGCAGGCGATGATCTCGCTGCCGGCTTCCTCCGAGCAGGCGGCGCTGCGCGCGACGGCGGATCGCGTCACGGCGCGGCTGGCGAACATGGGCCGCGCCGGAATTGCTGACGTCCGCCGAAGCGATGAGCGGCATCGACCGGCTGGTCGCGGACGAAGCGGCGCGGCTCTTGCGCAACCTCGAAGAGGCGATGAGCGCGGAGGTCGTCCATGATGGGCTCGGCAACGTCCTGCAGCAGCCGGAGTTCGGCGGGCAGGAGCGGGCCGGGCGGCTGATCGAGATGCTGCGCGGCGGCGCGCTGCTCACCGCGCTCCTGCCGCAGTTGCTCGTCGCCACCGAGACGAGCGGCGACGTGAACAGCGTGCAGGTGATCATCGGCGCGGAGAATCAGTGGGACGCCTTGCAGGACTTCGGCATCGTGCTGGCGACCTACGGCATTCCCTCCGAGGTGACGGGGCTGGTCGGCGTCCTCGGCCCGACGCGGATGTACTACGAGCGGACGATCTCGTCCGTGCGCTACGTCTCGCAGGTATTGAGCGACTTGCTGACGGAGTTGTACACGACGCGCGACCCGCGTCTTGGCATGGGAAACGAGCGATAGAAGGATGGTAGCGATGAGCGAAGAGCAGGCAGTGGATCAGGAGGCGACGGCGACGAACGACGCGCCGCCCGAAGAACCGACAGTACCGAAACGGCGACGGCGATCGCCCCCGACGATCTCGCCGGGCAATTGGAGGCCGAGAAGGCGCGGAGCGCGGAACTGCTCGATAGCTGGCAGCGCGCCCGCGCGGAGTTCCTCAACTACAAGCGGCGCGTCGAGCAGGAGAAGCAGCGCGACGCGCAGATGGCGGGCCTGATCGTCATCGCCAAGGTGCTGCCGGTGCTGGATGACTTCGACCTCGCGCTGGCGAATGTGCCGAAGAGCGCCGAGAACGAGTCGTGGTTGAACGGCGTCGCACTCGTCGCGCACAAACTGCGCTCCGTGTTGGAGAGCGAGGGCGTGCAGCCGATCGCCGCGGCAGGCCAGAAGTTCGACCCGGCATTGCATGAAGCGGTGATGATCGAGGGCGACGGCGGCGACTTCGTTGTCGCGGAACTGCGCCGTGGCTACACGCTGCACGGCAATGTCATCCGCCCGGCACTTGTGAAAGTGGGCAAGAGTAGTCCGTAGGGGCAGTGTCAGTCACGAACGCCGATCAACTCCACTGGTCATGCACTGACGACTGACACTCGTAAATGAAAGGAACGAACAATGGCACGTACGATTGGTATCGACCTCGGGACGACGAACTCGGTGATGGCGGTGATGGAGGGCGGCGAGCCGACGGTCATCCCGAATGCCGAGGGGAGCCGCCTGACGCCGTCCGTCGTGGCGATGACGCCCGGTGGCGAGCGCCTCGTCGGGCAGTTCGCGAAGCGGCAGGCGGTGATGAATCCGGAGAACACCGTCGCCTCCGTCAAGCGGTTTATCGGCCGCAAGTTCAGCGACCCCTCCGTGGCGCGGGACGCCAAACTCGTCCCATACAAGATCTCCGCCGCCTCGAATGGCGACGTGCAGATTCACATGGGCGACAAGACCTACTCGCCGCAGGAAATCTCCGCGATGATCCTGCAAAAACTGAAGACCGACGCCGAAG
Source organism: uncultured Chloroflexia bacterium (assembly GCA_963847195.1). Classification (GTDB taxonomy): domain Bacteria; phylum Chloroflexota; class Chloroflexia; order Thermomicrobiales; family JALYUS01; genus JALYUS01. The sequence goes on from CAWJZC010000013.1 coordinate 157,369, forward strand.
CGTACCTCGGCGACAAGGTGGACAAGGCGGTTATCACCGTCCCCGCCTACTTCAACGACGCGCAGCGGCAGGCGACCAAGGATGCCGGCCGGATCGCGGGGTTGGAAGTCTCGCGCATCATCAACGAGCCGACCGCCTCATCGCTCGCCTACGGCCTCGATAAGAAGAAGGATGAGGAGATCGCCGTCTACGACCTCGGCGGCGGCACGTACGACATCTCCGTGCTGGACATCGCGGAGGGCGTCTTCGAGGTCAAGGCGACGAACGGCGACACGCATCTCGGCGGCGACGACTTCGATCAGGAGATCATCAACTGGCTGGCGGACGAGTTCAAGCGCGAGAACGGCATCGATCTGCGCAACGACCGGCAGGCGTTGCAGCGGCTGAAGGAAGCGGCGGAGAAGGCGAAGATCGAACTCTCCTCGACGCAGCAGACGGACGTCTCGCTCCCCTTCATCACGGCGGACGCGACCGGCCCGAAGCATCTCAATGTGACGCTGACGCGCTCGAAGTTGGAGCAGTTGGTCGGCAAACTGGTCGACGCGACGCTGAAGCCGATGGAGGCGGCCCTGAAGGATGCCGAGTTGCAGCCCGGTCAGGTGGACGAGGTGCTGCTCGTCGGCGGGCAGACGCGGATGCCGGCGGTGCAGGAGCGGGTCGGCAAGTTCTTCGGCAAGGAGCCGAACCGGACGATCAACCCGGACGAGGTGGTCGCGCTCGGCGCGGCGATTCAGGCCGGTGTGCTCGGCGGTGAGGTGAAGGATGTCCTGCTGCTCGATGTAACGCCGTTGACGCTCGGCATCGAGACGCTCGGCGGTGTCTCCACGCCGCTGATCGAGCGGAACACGACGATCCCGACGCGCAAGAGTCAGGTCTTCAGCACCGCGTCCGACAATCAGCCGCAGGTGGAAATCCACGTCCTGCAAGGCGAGCGGGCGCAGGCGGGCGACAACAAGACGCTGGCGAAGTTCATCCTCGACGGCATCCCACCGGCGCCGCGCGGCGTGCCGCAGATCGAAGTGACCTTCGATATCGATGCCAACGGCATCGTCAACGTCTCCGCGAAGGACACGGCGAGCGGCAAACAGCAGAGCGTCACGATCACCGCTTCCAGCGGCCTGAGCGAGCAGGAGATTCAGCGGATGGTCAACGAGGCGCAATCGCACGCCGAGGAGGACCGCAAGCGGCGCGAGCAGATCGAGACGCGCAACCACCTCGAATCGAGCGTCTACGCGGCTGAGAAGGCGGTTCGCGAGTTCGGCGACAAGGTGGACGCGGCGGTCAAGACCGAGGTCGAGGACAAAATCCGCGCCGCCAACGACGCGCTGACCGGCGACGATCTCGAAAGGATGACCACCGCGCAGAGCGAACTGGACACGGCCCTCGCCAAGATCGGACAGGCGATGTACGCCCAGCCCGGCGCTGAGGGTGCTCCCGGCACGCCGCCCCATGATGACACCATCGAGGGCGAGTTCCGCGAGGCGGGAGCATAACAGACGAGCAATGAGCAAAGAGCAATGAGCAACGCATGCTGAGTGCTCGGGATGGCCCCTTCTCCGAGACGAGAGGGGGCCTTTTCCTTTCCTGGCCGGAGCCCTACCCTCAGCCCTTTCTCCATACGGCCCAGAGCGCGCCCGGGAGGGGTTGGGGGCGAGGGCTCACATGCTATACTGCGCGCGTGTGACGATCACGGTGGGAGCGAGCGCGCGATGAGTCAGCCTTTAATCTTGCGTCCTCAGTCAATTTCCCGGACCGGGCGGGCAGATGTCCATTTGCATACGGACACGGTGGACGGATTGCAGAGCGTTGCGCAGTTGCTCGACTACGCCGATGGCGAGACCGATCTCGACGTTATCGCCGTCACCGACCACGACGAAATCCGGGGAGCGATAGAGGCCAGCGATCTCGCATTGAGGCGGAAGAGTCGCGTGCAGGTGATCACCGGCACCGAGGTGACGACGCGGCACGGGCATGTGCTCGCCTTCTTCGTTGATCGCACCTTCCCGATGCTGAAGTCCATCGACGCGACGCTCGCCGCGATCCACGAGGCGGGCGGTATCGCCATCGTGCCGCACCCGATGTCGTGGCTGACGACGAGCATCGGCGAGCGCAATCTGCGGCGCATCCACGCGCTCGGCTATGCCGGGCGGCGAAGCGGCGTCTATTTCGATGCGATCGAGATGCTCAACCCGAGCGTCGCGGGGCGGGTCGCCGCATCGGCGGGCGTGGGCAGTGAACCGTGAGATGCTCCACCTGCCGGTGATGGCGGGCAGCGACGCGCACGCCAGCGACTTGATCGGTACCGCCTACACGACCTTTCCGTGCGGCCCGGACGGCTCCCGCACCGCTGATGACCTCCGTGCCGCCTTCGCCGCCGGGACGACCCGCGCGCATGGCCGCTTCTGGACCTTCGGCGAGCATCGCGCCATCGCCGGCGAGAGTCTCTATCGCGCATGGGTCTTGGTGCCGGTACGAAAGGCGCGGCAGATCGCCGGGCGGATGTCCGGCAGGGGCGCGGCTCGACGCGCCTTCTCCGGACAGATCGAGAGGCGAGCGATGAAAGTCGCCCTCGTCTCGCCCTACGATGTCAGTTACCCCGGCGGGGTGGCGGATCACATCAACCATCTCTCGCGCGTGCTGCGGCTGATGGGGCATCAGGTGACGGTGATCGCGCCCTCGGCGCGGGGCGGTGACGAGGATTTCGTCGTCGGTGAGAACTTCTACGGCATCGGGCGGGCGGTGCGCTTCCCGGCGAACGGCTCGACGGCGCGCATCACCTTGCAGCCCTTCGCGCTGAACCGGCCCGTCAAGGAGGTCTTGCAGGCGGAGCAGTTCGATGTCATCCACCTGCACGAGCCGCTGATGCCGCATCTGCCGCATGTCATCCTCCGCCACTCGACGAGCATCAACGTCGGCACCTTCCACGCCTTCAGCGAGTCGAATATGGGCTATGCGACGCTCCGGCCCTACCTCCGCTGGTACTATCGGATGCTGCACGGGCGGATCGCCGTCTCCGAGGCGGCGCGGGCCTACGCGCAGAGCTACTTCCCCGGTCGGATGGTCGTCATCCCGAACGGCATCGAGCCGGAGCATTTCAGCCCGCAGGCCCAGCCGTTTGACCGCTACCGCGACGGACGACCGACGATCCTCTTCGTCGGGCGGTACAACGACGCGCGCAAGGGGTTCAAATACCTCACGCGCGCCATTGCCCTGGTGCGCGCGCAGTACCCGGACGTGCGCCTGCTCGTCGTCGGGCGCGGCACGCCGAAGCGGTATTTGCGCTTCATCGAGAATCACGGGTTGGAGCGGAACATCGAGTTCGCCGGGTTCGCCAGCGCCGATGAGTTACCCCACTACTACGCCAGCGCCGATCTCTTCTGCTCGCCCGCGACGGGCCGCGAATCGTTCGGGCTGGTCGTGATGGAGGCGATGGCCTCCGGCAAGCCGGTCGTCGTGACCGCCATCCCCGGTCACCAGGGCATCCTCAGCAATGGGGTGGAGGGGCTGCTCGTCGAGCCGGAGTCGGCGCAGGCGCTCGCGATGGCGCTCATCCGGCTGCTGGCGGACCGGCCGCTGGCGCGCGCGATGGGCGAGGCGGGCCGCGCGACGGCGATGAATTACTCGTGGACGGAAGTGGGCAAGCGCGTCGTGGCGCAGTATGAGCAGGCGGGCCGCATCCAGCAGCGTGTCGCCTCCTTGAGCGTCGCGCTGCGATGATCTCCAATCTCGTCAAAGAGACCGTGCGCACGCGCATGGATCAGGTTGGCCGCGTGCTGGCGCGCACCGGCCTGACGCCCGACGTGGCGAGCATCCTCGGCCTCGCCATCAATGGGGCGGTGGCGGTCGTCCTCGCCTCGGGCCGCTTCGGCCTCGGCGGCCTGCTGCTGCTGCTCGCCGCCCCCTTCGATATGGTGGACGGCGCGCTCGCCCGCGCGACCGGCAAAGGCTCGGCCTACGGCGCGTTCCTCGATTCGATGCTCGACCGCTACTCCGAGGTCGATCCTCTTCTTCGGCCTCCTCTGGCACATCCAGCACGACCCGACCCACGCGACGACGCGGACGCTGCTGATCTATGCCTGCGCCACCGGCTCGCTGCTCGTCTCCTATGCCCGCGCCCGCGCCGAGGCGCTCGGCTTCGATAACGAGGTCGGTATCCTCGCCCGCCCCGAGCGGGTCGTCGGTCTCGGCGCATTCCTCCTCTTCGGCTGGACGGACATTATTCTCTGGCTGCTCGCCGTCCTCACGTACGTTACCGCCATCCAACGCCTCATCCATGTCTGGCTGCGCTGGCGGCAGGGTACAGCGGGCAGCAGATAGCAACTCAGAGCGCGCATACACTGCAATGAGCGATCACCGCCTGCAATTACGCGCCTGCGCTGGGATTGCGCCGAAATCCAATGATAACCGGTGCATCAGAAAAATACGTGTGTATGAATATATTCCATAGAACTTGATTTATGCCCTCACTGTTGTTAGCCTGTAGGTGGAACGGGATCACATGTTTAATCATGGGTTCCAATCTGTTTCAGCCCCAGTGTCTGCGGGGATGCGCCGGGTGGAGGCCCGGCGCACAAGGAACTGCGGATACTGGCGACTGACACCGGGCAAAGGGTTTCGTATCGCGACTGGAGGGCTGCGATGAAGTGGGCTGATATCACCTGGGAGTAAGGTAACAAGTCATACGGCAGTATGGCGGAAAGACCCCGACTGGGGTCTTTTTTGGTGTGCGATGCATGTAGCGCAAAAGCTTTTTTGTGGTACAATATCGGATGGTAGGCGTACGTGCAGTTATGAGCGGCGGAGCGGGAGACAGGGGGATACGAACGCGAGATGCGGGAGCAGATGAAGAAAGCGGAAGAGATCCGCGCCGATATCGCGATCCTCGCCGTTATTGGGCTGGCGGGCATTGTCACGGCCCTGAGCATCCGCCAGGCGCAGGGGCCGTGGTTCCGTCCGATCGCGCCGGTGGACTCCGTGGTGCTGGTTGCGATGCTCGCACTCGTCATCGGCATGGATCTCGTGCGTACGACGCTCTACCAGTCGAAGTTCAGTGTCTCGTTTACGGTATCGGGGACGGTCTTCGTCGCCGCGACCATTGCCTACGGCGCGATCGTCGGCATCACCCTCGCGGCGATCGGTACGGCGGTCGCGGAGATGTTCCTCAAAAAACCGCTGCGTAAGCTGGCCTTCAACGCGGCGCAGTACGTCTGCGCGACTGGCCTCGCGGGGCTGATGTACCACTCGATCGTCCGAACAGACTTCCGTCCGCCGCTCAGCAGCGCCGCGACGATCCTTGTCGCGTTGCTCTCCGCTGTCACCTATCTCTTCATCAATGCGGGGCTCGTCTCGACCATCGTCGCCATCGACATCGGGAAGTCGCCCATTCAGGTCTTCGCGGCGAACATCCCCGGCCTGCTGATGCAGAACATCACCCTCTTCTCGATCGGCCTGCTGGTGACAACCGTCCGCGACCTCAGCCCGCTCGCCTTGTTCATCGCTCTCCTGCCGCTGGTTGGGCCCTATTTGGCGATGCGCGGCCACCGCGACACGCAGATGGAGATCCGCAAGACGATCGAGGCGCTGGCGGACACCGTTGACCGGCGGGACACCTCCACCGCGCAGCACTCCGAGCGCGTGGCGATGTACACGCAGCAGATCATCGATGAACTCGGCACGATCCGCTTCGCTGAGGCGGAGGCGATCATCCTCGCCGCGCGCGTCCACGACCTCGGCAAAATCGCCATCCCGGATGCCGTGCTCCTCAAACCCGGTCGCCTCGATGAAGGGGAGTACTGGCTCATGCGCCAACACCCGGTCGCGGGTGACGACATCCTTCAGCAATTGGCGATCTATAAGGACAGTCTCGGCGTCGTCCGGCATCATCACGAGCGCTACGACGGCACCGGCTACCCGGACGGCATCAAGGGTGATGAGATTCCGCTTGGCGCGCGGATCGTCTCCGTTGCGGACTCCTACGACGTGATGACGTCCGACCGCCCGTACGCGCGCGCGCGCAGCGTCCGCGAGGCGAAGGATGAATTGCTCGCCTGCAAGGGGACGCACTTCGACCCGAAGATTGTCGATGCCTTCGTTCGCGTCCTCGAACGGCAGCACAGCCCCGTCCCCGCCGACCGCATCCTCGCGGGCGTCGCCCAGGTCTCCACTACGTCCGCCTAAACGCGTATTGGTGGCGGGCTTTCACCCATTGCGGCGCAGTGACGATCACCGAGAAAAGCGTCACCCACCGCCATGCCACAATTCTCCGTAACTGAACGAGATGTGCGCGCGGACCGGCACATCGCGCGTGCTATACTGCGCCATTGCGGCAATTGTGCGCGTGACGCAGGGGAGGATGAGGGATGGCACAGCGTATGAAGGGCGGTGCGGCGGTCGTTGCAACGCTGGAAGCGAACGGCGTTGATACGGTCTTCGGCATTCCGGGCGTCCACACGCTCGATATTTACGACGCGTTGCACGCGAGCCGCATCCGGCACGTCCTCGCGCGGCATGAGCAGGGCGCGGGCTTCATGGCGGACGGCTATGCCCGTGCCACCGGTAAGCCGGGCGTGGCGATCATCATCACCGGCCCCGGCCTGACCAATGTCAGCACCCCGGTTGGCCAGGCGTACGCGGACTCCTCCCCGGTGCTCATTATCAGCGCGGAAGTCGAGCGCGAGAACGCCGCCCGGATGCGCGGCAACCTGCACGACATGAACGACCAACTAGGCCTGATGCGCCATCTGACCAAGTGGAACACGCAGGTGGACGATGTGACGGACATCCCCTGGGCGATCAATGAGGCATTGCGGCAGATGCGCACCGGACGGCCCCGCCCGACGCATGTGCAGGTGCCTATCGATGTGCTTGCCGAAGAGGCGACGGTCGAGGTGACGGCGTGCCCGGAAGGCATTCGGCGCCGCCCGTCGCAGGATTCCATCGACGCGGCCGCGGCGGCGATCCGTTCCGCGCACCGCGTGGCAATCTACGCGGGCGGTGGCGCGGTGGAGAGTGGCGTCGATGGCGTCCTCACCGAACTCGCCGAGGCGCTCGATGCGCCGGTCGTTACGTCCACACCGGGCAAGGGCGCAATCCCGGCGGATCACCCGCTCTCGTTCGGCGTTGCCTTCTACGGCTGGAGCGAGGTGGTCGGCGAGGCGCTCGCGGGCAGCGAGGTCGGCATCGTCGTTGGCAGCAAGATGGGCGCGCAGAGCACCAACAACTGGCAATTGCCGATGCCGAAGCGTCTCATCCACATCGACATCGACGCAGCGGAGTTGGGGCGCAACTATCCCGCCGAGGTGAAGGTGCACGGCGATGCCCGGCTCGCCGTCGAGATGCTGCTCGACGCGGTGCGCGCCGAGGGTGGCCCCGCCGCCCGCTGGTCCCGCGATGAACTGGCGGCCAAGCACGCCGCATCCGCGCCGCCCCGTGGCGACCAGTACCGCGAATACATCGACGCCCTCCGGGACGCCTTGCCGCGTGATGGCATCATCACGCACGACATGACCTCGCTCTCGTACATGTGCCACCAGCAGTTCCCGGTCTACATGCCGCGCACCTACATGTCGCCGCATGGCTACGGCACGCTCGGATTCAGTGTCCCGACAGCAATCGGGGCGAAGATCGGTCAACCGGGGAAGGATGTTGTCGCCGTCGTCGGTGATGGCGGCTACCAGTTCACGATGGAAGAATTGGCCGTCGCCATCCAGCACGAGGTGACGCTGCCAATCGTCATCTTCAACGACAGCACCTACACCGCCGTCAAGCGCGGTATGGATCGCTCGCAGAAGTATGTCGGCGTCGATCTGGTCAACCCCGATTACATCAAGTTGGCGGACGCCTACGGTATCCCCGGCGTCACCGCCCACAATGGCGAGGAACTGGCCGCCTGCATCCGCACAGCCCAACGCCGCACCGGCCCGACGATCATCGACACGCCGATCGCCTCGCCCGGCGCTCCCGCATAGCGCGCGGCGGGAAGCGCGACCCCTTCCCTCGCCGTTCACAATGGGGGAAGGGGAGATTTCCCCGTCGCCGCCCTAGCGCGTCCTCGCAAACCCGCCTATACTCTCCCTGTACGTTCATGGACAGGGAGAGCGCAATTGCATTCAGTCCGCCGCGTCTGCCGGGAATGAGAAGATGCTGACCGCAGTTCGCGAACCATGCGCGCCGCCCGCCCGCGCCTACCGCAGCGCGACGGTGAGCGTCGACGCCATCATCCCGGAATACTGGAGCGAGTGGACGTACCGCGTGCCCGACGCGTTGCGTGGGGAGATCGCGGATGGGCAGCTCGTCTGGGTGCCGCTGCGCGACCGCGTCGTGCTCGGCATCGTCGCCGCGCTCTCGGAAGAATCGCCGGGCGCGGAGGCGAAAGCGATTCATGCGGTGGTCGAACCCGCTTTCTGCCTGAGCGGTCGCGAGATGAACCTCGCCACATGGATCAGCGAGCGCTACTGCTGCTCCCTCTTCCACGCCGCCTCACTGATGATGCCGCCGGGAGTCGATCGCCGGGTGGTCGAGGTCTATCGCCTCACCGAGGCCGGGCGGGACGTGGATACCGGCACGCTGACACCGACGCAGGCGAGGATTATCGACCATCTCAGCACGCTGAACGACGACGCGGCGGTCAGTCTCGTGCAACTGCGCGCGGCGTTGGGCGGCGCGCTAACGACGGTTGTGGCGGCGTTGCGCAAGCGGAATCTGATCGCGATGGACGCTCGTCTCACGCACGATCGCGTGCCGCAGAGCAAGCCGGTGCCGTATGTGCGCGCCATCGGCGGCCTGGAATTCGAAGCGCCGCTGACCGCGCCAAAGCAGCAGGTCGCGCTCGACTACCTGCGTCGCAAACTCCGGCTGGCCGGCGAGACGATCGGCGGCCTCCCGCCTGGCGCGGTTACCGTCGCGCAATTCCGCACCGAGACGGGCCTCGGCATGCCGATCATCAACCGTCTCGTCGATCGCGGCTTGGCCGAACTCGGCGCGGTGACGGCATTGCCAGCCGGAGTCGAATTCCGCACCACGCCCGCGCCGACGCTCACCGACGCCCAGCAGCGCGTCTGGGATCGCACGTCCGAGGCAATCGGAGCGGCCGACGGTCAGACGTTCCTGCTCCACGGCGTGACCGGGAGCGGCAAGACGGAGATTTATTTGCGCGCGGTGGCGGCAAGCCTCCGGCAGGGCAAAGGCGCGATCGTCTGCGTGCCGGAGATCGCGCTGGCGACGCAGATGGTCAATCGCATCCAGTCCCGCTTCCCCGGTCAGGTGGCGATGTTGCACAGCGCGCAGCGCGACGCGCAGCGGTTCGCGAGTTGGGAGCGGCTGCGGCGAGGCGAGGCGACCGTCGCCATCGGGCCGCGCTCCGCCCTCTTCGCGCCGATTGCGGAGATCGGCTGCATCGTGCTCGACGAGGAGCACGATGCGGCGTACAAGCAGGATGCGCTGCCGCGCTACCATGCCCGCGATGTCGCGCGCGAGCTGGCGCGGTTGAGCGGTGCGACCTGTATCCTCGGCAGCGCAACCCCCGACCTCCTGACCTACGCCGCCGCCCGGCGTGGGCAGATTGGCTACCTGAGCCTGCCCGAGCGGGTGCGCCCCGCGTCCGCGAGCGGCGGGAGCGGCAATCTCGAGCTCCCGCCCGTCCAACTCATCGATATGCGCGAGGAACGCCGCAACGGGAACACCGGCGTCTTCAGTGCCGCGCTCTCCGATCTACTCCAAACGGTCCACGCCGCCGGGGAGCAATCGATTCTCCTCCTCAATCGCCGGGGCATGGCGACGTTTAGCCAGTGCCGCGCCTGCGGCGATGTGCGCCTCTGCCCGCAATGCGATGTGCCGCTCGTCTATCACGCCGATCGCGAGCGGCTGCGCTGCCACCGCTGCGACTTCGAGAGTCGCCCGACGACGCGCTGCCCGCAATGCGGCAAGCCGGAGGTGCGCGCGTACGGGGTGGGCACGCAGCGCGTCGAGGATGAGGCGCGGCGGCTCCTGCCCGGCGCGCGAATCGTCCGCTGGGATCAGGACAGCCTGCGTGCCGAAGGGGGGCACGAGAGCATCCTCGGGCGGCTCGAAGCGCGCGAGATCGACGTGCTCGTCGGTACGCAGATGGTCGCCAAGGGGCTCGATCTGCCGATGGTCACGGCGATCGGCGTCGTCAATGGAGACACGCAACTCCATTTGCCCGACTTCCGCGCCTCAGAGCGGACCTTCCAGTTGCTGACGCAGGTCGCGGGGCGGGCGGGACGGCGCGCGCCCGGCCGGGTGATTATCCAGACGCAGTCCGTCGATCATCCGGCGCTGCTCGCCGCACAGCAGCACAATTACGCGATGTTCGCCAAATACGAGCTGCCGCTCCGCAAGGAGCAGGGCTTCCCGCCCTTTCGCCAACTCGCCCGATTCGTGACGAAGCACCGCCGTGAGGAGAAGGCGCGGGCGGAGGCGGACCGCCTCGCCTTCGCGCTCGCGCGGGTCGCCTATCAGGCGGGGCATGAGGACATCGAGTTGATCGGGCCGGCGCCCTGCTTTACCGCGCGCGTGCGGGGAGAATATCTCTGGCAAGTGGTGGCGAGTGGGGCGGATCTGACGCCGATCCTCCGTTCATTCCCGATCCCCTATGGCTGGATGGTCGATGTCGACCCTGTCAGTATGCTGTAATACTGGTTTGCGGCGCAGTGCGTAACTCCTCCCGAATCGCCGAGTGTCGCTCAGTCGCTTGCCGCTTCCGTGACAACCGCATACGTTTCGGCTGCGGTGCGCTCCCATGAGTAGCCCCGCGCGCGCACAATCCCGGCATGAGCCATCGCCCCACGGCGCGGCGCATCGGTGAGGAGGGCGAGTAGCACGTCCGCAAGCGCGGTGACGTCGGTCGGGTCAATCAATACCGCCGCACCCCCCGCAACCTCCGGGATGGCGCTCGTCTTCGATGTGACGACCGGTGTGCCGCACGCCATCGCTTCCAGGACGGGCAGGCCGAACCCCTCGTAGAGGGACGGGTAACAAAACAGCGTCGCCGCTTGATACCAGCGGGGCAACTCGTCGTCGGGCACATATCCCGTGAAGATGATGCGATCGCCCAGATTGTGTTGCTGCACGAGCGGCGCGAGGTCGCTCGTCATCCAGCCCGATCCGCCGACGATGACGAGAGCGACCTCGGAATCAGCGCGGGCGACGCGGGCGAATGCATCGATCAGGCGTCGCAGATTCTTGCGCGGCTCCAGGGTGCCGACGAAGAGGATGAATCGCTCGGGCAGGCGATGATCGTGCCGGAATTGGCGGATTGCAGCGGCATCGGTGGCCGGACGAAACCGATCGTCCATCGCGTTCGGGATGACTATTACCTTGCCGGGCGCGACGTGGAAGTGACGAACGAGGTCGTCTTTCGTATGCGCGGATACCGCGATCACCCGGCGTGCCCGCTGCACCGACAGGCGTGTCAGCAGCGAGAGGTAGGCTCGCTTTGAGGGGTGGAATGCCTCGGGGTGGGCGAGAAAGGCGAGGTCGTGTACGGTGACGACGGAGGGGACGGTGCCGGCAAGCGGCACGACATTGACGGGGCAGAAGAGGATGTCGAGGCGGTCGCGGCGAGCCACGACCGGCGCGACCGCCTGCTCCCAGAGGATGCGCCCCTGCGGGCGGGCGGTGGGCAGGCTGCTTGCACGGTAATCGATGGTTCGATGCTCCGCCATCCAGTCACGCGCCGCGTCGCTCCCGCCCGCGTAGACCGCCAGCGTGTCGCCTTCCTGCATCGCGGTTGTGACGAAGTGGTGGAGCAGTTGCTCCGTGTACTGACTGACGCCGGCGCGTCGGTAGCCGGAAGCGAACGAGAGCAGATGGGCGTTGAATCCGATTCGCATCGCGGGATTGTACACCGGCTCGGTCGCTTGGCGCATCGCATAGACGGTCGGGAAGTGGCGCGCTATGATGCTGCCTGTGGAAGGCGTAGCGATGAACACGACTAATACCGCAACTGTGCGGGCAGGGCGCGCCGCGCGCGATGGTGAGCGGCGTATCCTCGGCATCCGCGTCGATGATGTGACGCTCGCTGAATCGATGGCCCTCATTCATGCTGCGGTAGCCTCCGACACGCCGTGTCATGTGATCACGCTAAACCCTGAATATGTGATGCGCGCGCGCGCCGACGACGGGTTGCGTGCCATCATCGACGGCGCGGCGGTCGTCACGGCGGACGGCGCTGGTATCACGCAGGCGGCGCGCATGGCCCGGCTCTCGCTCCGCGCGCGGATCACGGGGAACGATCTTACGGACGCGATTGGGGCGGCGGGGCTGCCGGCCTTTTTCCTCGGCGCCGCACCCGGCGTGGCGGAGGAAGCCGCCGCCGCCCTGCGCCGGCGGCATCCCGCCGTGGCGGTTGTCGGCACATGGTCCGGCAGCGCGGACGTATCCGACGATGACGAAGCGCGGCGCCGCATTGCCGCATCGGGCGCGCGGGTCGTGCTGGTGGCGTACGGGATGCCGAAGCAGGATCGCTGGATTGCCCGCAACCTGCCGCAGTTAGCCGCCCCGGTGGCGATCGGCGTCGGTGGTACCTTCGACTATCTGGCGGGTCGTGTGCCGCGCGCGCCTGCCTGGATGCGCGCGCGGGGCTTGGAATGGCTTTTCCGCTTCGTGCGTCAACCCTCGCGCCTGCCACGCATCCTGCGCGTCTGGCAATTTGGCGCAATTATGGCCGGTACGGTGGCGTTGGGCCGACTCCGGCGCGAGGAGCGATGAATCGGATGTACCGGACCTCGCCCCAACTCGCGACGCGCGCGTCCGCTGTTGCCGCCCTGATCGCGATTGCCGTCGGCGTCGCGTGGGGGTACCAACCGGCGTGGTCGTTCTGGTTCGCGGTCGGTGGCGCGTTCCTCGTCGCGGAGGCGATGGTGCGCGTCACCGGCGCGAAGAGGGGTAATACCTATCAAATGATCGGCATGATCGCCGTGCTCGCATCCGTTATTATTTGCCGGGTGGTGTTGACGCACCGGCTTGGGCTGACTCTCAGCGACATCGGCAACATCCTCGGTTCATCGCGCATCGACAGCCCGCTCTCGCGGTCGCTCTTTGCCGCGCTGGCGCTCGATATTCCCAACCTCGTCTACATCGCCCTCGCGCTCGCCATCCCCTACGTGCGGTTCCGCTGACGATGGCTGTGCGGCGCGCAACCCTCCTCGACGCCTTGCCGCGATTGCGCGGTCAGCGCATCGTCGTCGTCGGCGACATGCTCCTTGATGAATACGTTTACGGATCGGTCGCCCGCGTCTCGCGCGAGGCGCCGGTGCTCGTCCTCGAACACGAGCGGGAGATCGCGCAACCGGGCGGCGGAGCCTTCCCGGCCCTTGCGGTGCGGGCGGTGGGCGGCGAGGCGACAATGATCGGCTGCGTCGGGCAGGATGCGACGGGGGGGACGCTCGTCGCGGCGCTCGGGGCGGCGGGCGTCGATACCGCGGGCGTCGTCGCCGTCGCGGACCGGGTGACGACGCGGAAGACACGTTTCCTCGCCGAGGGCTTTTTCCGCTTCCCCCAGCAGGTGGCGCGCGTCGATCGCGGCACGCGGGCGATGCTTGCCGCCGATGTGGAAGCGCGCCTGATCGACACGATCAGGGCGGTTACGGGGGCACATGCCTACCTCGTCTCCGATTATCGCTACGGCGCGATCACGCCAGCCGTCGCAACCGCCGTGCGCGCGGCGGGGGAGCGACACAACGCGGTGACGGCGGTTGACTCGCAGGGCAGTCTCGATCCATACGCGGGATACACGCTCGTGCGCGACAACCGGGCGGACGCCGAAGCGTATCTGCGCCAGCCGCTCGACACCGTACCCGCCGTGCTCAGCGCGCTGCCCCGGATGCGCGCCCGCTTGCAGGCGCGCAATATCGTCGTCTCGCTCGCGGCGGATGGCGTCGCATACGAGGATGCCAACGGCGTGCAAGGGCATATCCCCGCCGATCGCGTCGATGTCTACGATGTGACGGGCGCGGGCGACACGCTGATCGTCGTCCTGACGCTCGCCCTCGCCGCCGGTCTGTCACTGGAGATCGGCGCGCATCTCGCGAACCTGGCGGCGGGCGTCGCGGTGCGCAAACTCGGCAATGCCATCGTCACTGCGGAGGAGTTGCAGCAAGCGATTCTCGATGCGGATGAGCGCCTCTTTACCGATCGTGCGGGGAGCCCGTGACATGGGCCATGTGATGTCGCTCGCCGAACTGGCGGAATATGGGGCGCGGCAGCGGGCGGGCGGTCGTCGCGTCGTCTTCACGAACGGCCATTTCGATCTGCTGCATATCGGGCATATCCGCTATCTGCAAGCGGCGCGCGCGGCTGGTGACGCGCTCGTCGTCGGCGTCAACGATGACGCGAGCACGACGGCGCGCAAAGGGACAGGTCGCCCGATCATCCCGGCGGCGGAGCGGGCGGAGATGCTCGCCGCGCTCGCCTGCGTCGATGCGGCGGTGGTCTTCGCGGGCATGACCGCGGACGAGCCGATCCGCCTGCTTCGCCCCGCCGTCTACGTCAAAGGGGGCGACTACGCACTCTCGCCTGAAGAGGAACGTGCCGGGAAGGCCCCGCTGCCCGAAGCGCCAACGGTGCGGGCATACGGCGGCGAGGTGAGGACCGTCTCCCTCGTGCCGGGGCGGAGCACCACGGACATCGTCCACGCGATCCTCCGCGCGCACGGGTGCCAAGAGGCGGGCGCGGGGCATGGTTGAAACCGCCGACCAGACCGGTCGCCCTGAGACGGTCGCGTTGACTGCGTCGGAACGCGACGCCATCATCGCTCGCGACCGGAAGACGACCGGGCGCATCGCGGGCGCGGCCCTGATCGTGATGGTCGGCACCATCTTCAGTCGCCTCGTGGCGATCCCGCGCGAATCGCTGATCGCCGGCATGTTCGGCGATGGCGTCGTCACCGGCTCCTTCACCATCGCCGAGAATGTCCTGACGATCTTCCTCGATCTGATGCTCTCGGGCATCGCCAGCGCGGTGCTCGTGCCGGTGCTGTCCGATTTTGTCGGGGAAGACCAGCGCGATCAACTGGGTCTCGTCGTCGGGAAACTGTTGACGCTCGTCGTCGTCGGTGGCGGCGCGTTGCTCCTGCTCCTCGAACTCGGCGCGCGCGGCGTCGCGTGGGCAATGACCGGCGTCGGCGGGAACGCGGCGGCATACGATCGCGGCTTGATCGTCTCATTGATCCGCATGATTCTCCCGGCGCTGCTGCTGCTTGGCGTCGCCTCCGTCCTCCAATCGACGCTGTATGCCCTGCAACGCTTCACGATGCCCGCCCTCTCGCTCGCCGCCCGCAATGCGTCCGTCGTGCTCGCGGTGCTCGTGCTCGGGCCGGCGCTCGGCATCCACAGCCTCGTCGTCGGCATCCTCGTCGGCGCGCTGCTGCTCGTGGCGCTGCAGATCCCCGGCTTTCGCGGCACCGGTCTGCGCATCCGACCGTCGTTCGCGTGGCGGGACCCGGCGCTGCGGAGAATTGGCGCGCTCTATCTGCCGGTTTTCCTCGGCCTCCTGCTCAATACATGGGCGCTGATTATCGACCGGAATCTTGCGGAAACGACCGGCGAGCACGGCATCGCGGCAATGCGTTTCGCCACCCAGGTGCAACAACTGACGATCGGCATGGTCGTCACCGCGATCAGCATCGCGACGCTGCCGCGCCTCTCGCGCGCCGCCGCCGAAGAGGACGATGAGGGCTTCGGGCGCACGCTGGCTCTCGGTATGCGCCTCGTGACGACGCTCGTTCTCCCGGCGACCTTCGGATTGATCGCGCTCTCGTGGCCGCTCGTCAACCTGCTCTTCAATCGCGGCAAGGCGACACCTGAGGGCGTCCATCAGATCCGCATCGCGCTGATCGGCTACGCGATCGGATTGCCCTTCCTCGCCTGGGATCAGTTGCTGCTTTTCGCCTTCTACGCGCGCAAAAATACCCGCACGCCGGTAGTCGTCGGCGCGCTCTCTGTCGGCGTTCTGCTCGCGGTCTCATTCGCACTGATTATTCCGCTCGGTGTCCTGGGATTAGTGCTGGCGAATACGGCGCAGTTCGCCTTCCATGCGCTCGTCATGTACTTGCTCGCGCGACGGCGTATCGCCGCCTTCCAGACGGAAGGTTTGTGGAATACGACAGTCCGCGCGGGCATCGCGGCAGCGGTCATGGCCGGGGCGGTACTGATTGCGGTTGTGCTCGTCCGCAGCCTCGTCGGGGAGGTCCGTTTCGTGGCGCGATCGATCATCGTCATCGCAGGACTCGGCACCGGGGCAGTCGTCTTTCTCGGCGCGGCGTGGCTGTTGAAAATCGATGAGGTGCGCTATTTCGGCGCTCTCCTCCGGGCGCGCGTCCGGCGCGGCGGCGACGAGAGCAGGAAGTGAGTCGGCGGCGGGCGCTCGCCTACCACGGCAAGGATTGGTACGCGGACCCCCGCCGCCACCATTGTGCTCACCAACTATCCGCGCTCATCGGACGGTCGGAAGTCCCGGACGCGCAGTTGCAGTCGTTCGTCGCCGCGCCACACATCGCGTTGCAAGGTGACGGCGAGATCGACCGCTGTCGCTTGCCCCAGGGCACGCTCGCGCGGCCCGAGGCCGAAAGCGATGCAGCGGACGGTTTCGCCGGTGTCGAGCACCGCCTGAAAAGCCAGATGCGATCCATCCGCGCCGACCGTGCGCACTTCCCGCACCTGCACGCGCGGTAGCAGGAAGAGCGGTTCGGGGTTGCCGTGGCCGAAGGGGGCGAGGGCGGCGATCCGCGCCTGGGCGACTAACGTAACGTCGGCATGATCGAGCATCGCGTCTAATCGCAGCGTCGGGCTCAGGTCCTCGTCCGTCAGCGTGGCGGCGTGTTCGATCAGGGCGGTGTGGAGCGCCGCGAGCGCGTCGTTGGCGGCGGTAAACCCGGCGGCGCGCGGGTGGCCACCGTGGCGCAGCATCAATTCGGCATTGGCGTGCAGGGCGGCGATGAGGTCGAAGGCGGCGATGCTCCGGGCGCTCCCCCGGCTGGTGGTCTCGCCGCGCGTATAGACGAAGGCGGGCCGGTGATAGCGATCCGCCAGCTTCGCGGCCACCAGCCCGACGACCCCGACATTCCATGATGGATCGCCAATGAACAGCACGCGGTCCCGTTCCGCGAGCCCGTCCGCCTCGATACGCGCGATTGCCTCGGCGACGGCGCGGTGCGTCTCCGCCTGGCGCGTGCGGTTCGCCTCATCGAGCGCGACGGCCGCCATCCGCGCCTCGACCGCCGACTCGGGCATCAGGAGCCGGTAGCTGTCCTCGACGCCCCGCACCCTGCCCGGTGCGTTCAATCGCGGTGCGATGGCGAAACTGATATGGCTGGCCTCCAGATCGGCCTGGCGGATGCCGGCCCGCTCGAAGAGGGCGACCAAGCCCGCGTGATCCGTCTTGCGCAGGGCACGCAGCCCCGCCTGGACGAGCGTCCGGTTTTCGCCGATCAGCGGGACGACATCGGCGACGGTGCCGATCGCCACGAAACTGAGCAGCGTCGTGAGAATGCCCGGTGTCGGGCGCGTGAACGGTGTGCCCGAGGCAGCCAGCGCGCGGACGAGGGCATAGGCGACGCCGACGCCGGCAAGGCTCCTGAAAGGATAGGCGCTCTCCGGCAACTGCGGATTGATCACCGCCGCCGCCGCCGGGATGGTGACGGGGACCGTGTGATGATCGACGACGATCACGTCCACACCGGCTTCGCCGGCCTGTGCGACCTCGGCGGCGTTGCTGATGCCGAGATCGACGGCGATAACGAGCTGGACGCCATCGTTCGTGAGGTGCGCGAGCGCGTCGTGGTGCAGGCCGTATCCTTCTTTGTCGCGATGTGGTGTGTAGGTGCAAACGTCCGGGAAACCCCATGCGCGCAGCGCGGTGACCAGGACGGCCTGGGCCGTCAGGCCGTCCGCGTCATAGTCGCCGTAGATGCAGACTTTCTCGCCGCGCTCGTAGGCGAAGCGGAGGCGGGCGACCGCGTCCGCCATCCCGGCGAGCAGGAAGGGATCACCGAGCGTTTGCCCCCGGTCATTCAGGAAGGCCGCCGCCTGCTCCGGCGCGATGTCGCGCCCGTGGAGCAGTGTCGCGACGAGATGCGGCATCGCGCTGTAGGAGGAAAGATCCGTCGTCGGTGGCGGTAGCGGCGAGTGTCCAGCGTGCGTGGGGCGTTTGAACGGTCATGCGGCGTGCTCCCGTCGCTCTTGGAGGATTAAGTCGGCCGCGATTTTCCCCGAGAGGAGGGAGAGCGGGATGCCGCCGCCGGGGTGCGCGCTCCCCCCGGCGAAATAGAGGTTGCGCATGGTGTCCGATTTGTTCGGCGGGCGGAGGAAGGCCGCCCGCCGATTGTTGGAGGCGAAGCCATAGATCGCGCCACGCTGCGCGCCGTACGCCGAGGCGATCCGCTCGGGCGTCCACCTCTCTTCTATGACGATCGACGATGCGAGATCGAGGCCGCGCCGCCGTAGCGCCTCCAGCACATGATCGCGATAGGGTCCGGCGATGGCGCGCCAGTCGGTCTGCCCGTCGAGGTGGGGGACGTTGACCATGATGAAGAGATTGTCGCAGCCGGGCGGTGCTGCCGATGGATCGGTTGCCGTCGCCCGGCAGATATAGATCGTCGGATCATGCGGCGGTATGCGGCGGTCGAGTATATCGCGGAATTCAGCCTCGTAGTCCGCCGGGAAGTAGATAGAGTGATGCGGCAGCGCGGGAAAGGTGCGGTTCGTTCCCAGCAGCAGCACGAAGCCGGAGTACGACGGCTCCAGCGACCGCAGGCGGGCGCGGGCGTGCTGGTTTTCGGGTGTCTCCACCTCCATAAGTCGCTCAACGGTGGTCAGGACATCGACATTGGAAATCACCGCATGTGCCGCAATGACTTCACCCGAGGCGAGGCGCACCCCCGTCGCCCCGCCGGCACGCTGATTTATTGCGGCCACGGGCGTCTCGCAGCGCACATCGACGCCGAGATGCGTCGCGAGGGCGGCGAGCGCTTCCGCGACGCGATACATGCCGCCGCGCGGGTGCCACGCTCCGGTGGCGAACTCGACGAATGGGATCAGGCAGAAGGCGGCCGGTGCGCGGTACGGCGACGAGCCATTGTAGGTGGCATAGCGGTCGAAGACCTGGCGGAGACGCGGATCGGAGAAGAACCGCGCGACCGTCTGATGGACCGTCAGTGGCGAGAGCAGTTTGGTCAGATCACGCGGGCGGAAACCATAGCGGAACAACGCCGCACGCTCGCGCCGGAAGAGCGCGCGGTCGAGCGGATAGCGCAGGAATGGTTCGCCGGCGAGCGCGTAGAGGTCGGCGGCATAGGCGAGGAAGCGGAAGAAGGCCGGCACATCGCGCGGCGAGAGCGCCGCAATATTTGCCGCCATCCGCGCGCTGTCCGTCGTCACGTCGAGCATCGCACCATCCGCGAAGAAATACCGGCAGACCGGGTCCACCGGATCGAGCGTCAAATAGTCATCGAGGGAGGCGCCCGCATCGGTGAAGAGATCGCGAAGCACCCATGGCATCGTCAGCAGCGACGGGCCGGTGTCGAATGTCCACCCATCGCGCTCCCACCGGTTGAGTTTGCCGCCGGGGCGCGCGCCTTGCTCGCAGAGCGTGACGCGCACGCCCGCAGCCGCGAGCCGGATCGCCGCCGCCAGCCCGCCCATCCCTGCGCCAATAATTACGACGTGCTTCCGCGCCATGCGTCCCCGGTCGAGAGTGCGTATACTGCCGACGTGCCGCCCCTTGTCAGCTATTGTACTCGAACTTCGGCGCTGGGTGTACGAACATCTATGAGACAATCCGCCACCACCTCGCCATCCGCATCCACGCCGCTGTACCCGGCGCGAAAGAGCGCCCTCGGCGAACTGCTCATTTGGTTGCTCGTGCGCTCCGCGCTGCGCCGGATGTTCGTTCGGGTACGGCTCTTTGTCTCCGCCGACGACCCGCGTACCGTTAGCCTGCCACTCGTCGCGGCCGCCAATCATCCGTCATGGTGGGACGGCTATCTCGCGCTGCTGCTCTCCCGTCACTTCGGCTTGCGACGGTTTCTGATGATGGACGCGGCGCAACTGCGGCGCTATAGGTTCTTCGCCTGGGCGGGCTGCTTCGGCGTCGCGCGGGAGGACCCGCGCGACGTTGCCCGCGCGGTCGCCTATGCGGCCGATCGATTGACGCAAGGGGACAATCCGCTGCTCTGGATGTTTCCGCAAGCGGCCATCGCCCCGGCCGATCGCCGCCCCGTCGCGGTGCATGGCGGCGCTGCCCAGATCATTCGCCGCGCGGCGAGGAGGGGCACGCCAGTCGGCGTCGTGCCCGTCGCCTGGCAACTCGTCTTTCGCGGAGAGCAGCACCCGGAAGTCTGCATTCGTACCGGGCCGATTATGCGCTTCGACCGCGCGAGCAGCCGTGATGCTGCCGCCGTCTCCGGCCACATTCAGCGCGTCTTGACCGAGACGATGGATGCACTGCGCGATGATCTTACGCGCGACAATTTGGCCGATTATCGCGTCATCTTGCGGGGCCAGCAGGGCATCAACGACCGCTTCGACCGCCTGCTGCATCGTGACCGCCTCGTGGCCGATCCATGAACGCGCCGGTCTGGATCGAGGGTGTCTGCGTTGCCATCGCGCTCGCGATCACCGCGAATACCCTCAATAATCTCCGCGCATTTCGGCGTCTCGCCGAGTATGCCTCGGATTCCCTCGGTGCGACGCCGTTCGTCTCCGTCCTGATCCCGGCACGCGACGAAGAGCGGTCGATCGGCGCCTGCCTCGATTCGCTGGTCGGACAAGACTACCCGACCTTCGAAGTGCTGATTCTTGATGACGGCAGCGACGACCGCACCGCCGACATCGCGCGGGACGTTTCCTCGCGATCCGATGTGGTTCGACTGATGCGCGGCGAGCCGCTGCCGGACGGGTGGCACGGCAAGGCGTACGCGTGCCAGCAACTCGGCGAGCAGGCGCGCGGCGACATTCTGATCTTCACCGACGCGGACACGGTCCACCTGCCGCCGATGATCCGCGCGGTCGTTGGCGCTATGGCGGCGGGCGCGGACGTTGTGACCGCCTTCCCGGAGCAGGAGGCCGGTAGCGTCGGCGAGCGACTCGGGGTCTCCTTCATGCTCTTCGTGGTTTGGGCATTCCTGCCCGTCGGGCGCGTCTGGTCCGATCGGTCGCCTCGTTTCGTCGCCGCAAACGGACAGTTGCTCGCGTTCCGCCGCGCCGCATACGCCCGTGTCGGCGGCCATGCGGCCGTGCGGCGGTCGATTCTCGACGATGTCGATCTCGCGCGTCGGGCCAAGCTGTGCGGCCTGCGCGTGCGCCTGACCGATGGGGTCGGTATCGTGCGGACACGTATGTACCGAGGCGGTGCGGAGGTCTGGCGTGGATTTTCCAAGAATGCGCTGGCACTGACGGGGGGATCAATCCTCGGCGCCGCCTTGTGCGCGCTCGTTCTTGCGCTGCTCTACATCGCCCCGCCGATCGTCGCCGTAGTCGGGATGTTGATCGGCAATGGTGGTTGGGCCTGGCGACGATTGCCCGCGATGCTGATCCTGCTGCTCTGTGTGCAGGCCGGGGTCGTCGCACGACGGACGCGCGGATCACTCTGGCAAATCGCCCTTCACCCATTCAGCATCCTCTTTTTTCTCACCATTCTCGCGAATTCGGCGCGCTGGCGCGTGCGGGGGTATCAGGAATGGAAGGGTCGGACATATCCGACAAATGGCCCCGCACGCGACGCAACGTCCGCGCAAGCGCCGGAAGAGCGGTGAGGCAGAGCGCCCCACCGATGGCCGCACCCTCAGGATAGCCGCGAAAAAAGTCTATTACCGCGAACATCACCACGGTTGACCAGTAGAGCGCGAGCGGGATGCACATTGAACACGTTAGGCGCGGTTGCTTGTCTCGCCAGAGGATGTGCGCGGCACAGGCGGAGACGACCAGCGCCGCCACGAACCACCCCAAAAAGTTGCGCGTTGGCACACCGTAATATGGCCCGGTCTCGTCCCACCGCCAATACGCTTTGACATGGAACGCGGTTGGTTCGAGGCAGGCATCGAGGCCGGTGGCGAGCGCGGCGGCGATGACGACCGTGACGCCGTTTCGGGCCCTGGGCATGTACACGCGCGCGGCGACGAGCGAGCCGAGGATGATCATCAGCCAGGCACAGGTGATCGGCGCCGGGACGTGACCGAGGACGAGCGGGATCAGCGCGTCCGTATATCGGTAGCGCCCGAACGGGAAGCCGGCCGTCACGCCGATCACTTCAATGGTGAATGCGAGCGGCAGGACGACGAATGCGAAGGCGAGTGCGCGCCGCCAGGGATATTCCTCGGCCACCCAGAGGACGGCGATGCCGCCCTCGAGCACGAGTAACGCGCTCGCCGCCCATCGTTCGTCAATCGGCAGGCGCATGTCTCGGGAGATGCCGATGACCGCGAGCAGCCAGCCGATTGCGAACATGCTGAATGCGAAATAGAGGATCGCGCGCCGGGCCGAGGACACCCCCATCGCAACTACCCGCCGATCAGAGCATCGTCCGGCGACCGACCCAGGGCAGCGCCTTCGTCTCGCGACGCCACCGGCGGGCGTAGGTGAAGAGCCAGCCCCAGTACCGTGCGGCGTTCGCGGAGCGGCGACGAGACTGCAAGACGCGGTGCAAATACCAGTATCGCTCGGCGGTCAGGATGCCGCGATAGACGCCCCGCTCGGTGACCAGCACCGCGCCGCGATTTGCGCGGACCATCGCCTGTTGCGCGAGGTAGAGCGATGTGTCGCCATCGACAATCGGTGGAAAGTGGTCCATCACCTCGAAGACCCGCACATTCGAGCCGCGCAGCCGGATCGCGTCGAGGATATCGGCCTTCCAGAGGATGCCGACGACCCGGCCATGCTCGGTGACGGCGAGATCGCGCGCCCCACCGAGCAGCGCGCCCGCCAGCGGCTCATACGGCCCGATACCGCCCGCCTCCCAGGTGATGCATTGGCCGACGTGCATGCGCCGCAGCGCTTCCTCCATCGCCACCGTGCGACCTTCGATGTGCGCCCCGACAAAGATGAAGACGCCGACCATCGGCAAGGTCCAATCGCGCAGGAACAGGACGCCGATGAGGAAAAAGGCGACCGCGATCGCCTTGCCAGTCATCACCGCGACCTGCGTAGCGGTCGCGCGGCTCATCATCAGGCTGAGGAAAGAACGGAGAATGCGACCTCCGTCCATCGGGAAGGCCGGGATGAGATTGAAGAGGACCAGGGAGATGTTGGCGAAGAGCAGATAGGCCGCGAAGCCGACCACGTCCACCTGACCGAGGCCGGAGATCAGGCCGCCGATGCCGTCAACGTGCCGATACCAGCCGATAGTTGCGACGATGGGCGTCAGCAGCAGCGCCAGCACGACGTTGACCGCCGGGCCCGCGAGCGCGAGTCGGAACTCGTCACCGGGGTGGACGGGGGCACGCTCGATGCGGGCCATACCGCCAATCGGCAGGAGCGTGATGTCATGGACCCGGATGCCGGCGCGCAGGGCGACGAGACTATGTCCCAGTTCGTGCAGGAGCACGCAGGCGAAGAGGCTGCCGACGAGCAGCAGGCCGAAAAGGATGCCGCCGAGACCCGCGCCCGTGGTAACACCCCAGATGTACGCGAACCAGATAACGATGAGCGCGAATGTGGGATGGACGCGGATGTCGATCCCCGCGACGCGCGTAAGCCGGAATGCGCGCACGCAACCCTCTTTCGGTATGCCATTGTTTCCCACGCGGATGACCCTGCGATGGGAGTCCATCGCGCTCAAGATTGTACCACGACGCATCCACGGGTGCTACTGGCAAATGCCTCTGCGTCAGGGATGCAGATGCTTCAAGGAGTGGACGAGGTTCGTGCTGTCCACGAGGTCAAGAAATGTGAAAAAGAGAAGGAGGTCGGCCAGACCGAGACTGACGCATAACGCGATCGGCAAGGCGATGCCAACGCGCCGCATATACGCGCCGACGCCAAGGCCGTCGAAACTGCCGATCGTGAAGACGAGCCAGGGGAGAATGAGGAGGAAGGCGGCGAGGACCTGCACGCTGCGGCGCGGATACTTCGCCCAGAGGAGGATGGCGACGTTCGCCAGCAGCAAAACCAGGCCGGGCAGAAGGAGGATCATCACGCCGAACCAGACGGCCGGATTCCCCATCGCCACCGGCCGCCGCTCGCCATCGCGCTGCAACTGCGGCCACGGGCCATTCGCGTACGCCTGAACGCGCTCGATGGTGAGAATGAGGCACAGGCTGGTAATGCCGACGACCCAGAAGCGCGTGTCATGGATCAAATCGTGAAGAAACACGTCACGCTCCTCTAGCCAATCCGACGGCTCGCTGGGATGGAGGCTAACATAGTCCGGCGGACGCCGCAATTTCGTGTGCCCGCAACGCGGAATACCGCCCCGGATACCGGCATCACGACGATAGTCCGACGGTTTTTCCTGGCATGATAAGGGGAAAAGTGGGTAATGATCGTCCGATGAAAAGTGATACCTCCGAAACCCTTGACATGGTCGGAGGGGGGGTGTATTCTTCCAAAGCCGTCGCAGAGCGGCAAGCGCAGAGGGCCATGAAAGCCGCCGCGAGGCGGGCTTTTTATCGGCCCGGGAGCGCAGCCCATTACCAGCAGAGGGGGAGGGAGAGAGGCAGCAGTGCCTGGAGAGTGCATAGGTTCGCCTATGTGCCGGAGATATTGGATTGAGAGTTTGATCCTGGCTCAGGATAAACGCTGGCGGCGTGCCTAATGCATGCAAGTCGCACGGGGCATCATTTCGGTGGTGTCGAGTGGCGAACGGGTGAGGAACGCGTGGACAACCTGCCCCGGCGTGGGGGATACCCGCCAGAAATGGCGGCTAATACCGCGTACGGTCGTCCGACGGAGGGTTGGACGAAGAAAGCAGCGATGCGCGCTGGGAGGGGCCTGCGGCCGATTAGCTAGTTGGCGGGGTAATGGCCCACCAAGGCGATGATCGGTAGCTGGTCTGAGAGGACGATCAGCCACACGGGGACTGAGACACGGCCCCGACTCCTACGGGAGGCAGCAGCAAGGAATTTTCCGCAATGGGGGCAAGCCTGACGGAGCAACGCCGCGTGCCGGATGACGCCTCTCGGGGTGTAAACTCTTTTGCCGGGGGAGAGAACGGACGGTACCCGGCGAATCAGGACCGGCTAACTACGTGCCAGCAGCCGCGGTAATACGTAGGGGGCGAGCGTTGTCCGGAGTTACTGGGCGTAAAGCGCGCGCAGGCGGCCCGCGAGGTGTCACGTGAAAGCCCCCGGCTCAACCCGGGAGGGTCGTGGCAAACCGGCGGGCTTGAGGCCGGTAGAGGTGGGTGGAATTCCCGGTGGAGTGGTGAAATGCGTAGAGATCGGGAGGAACACCCGTGGCGAAGGCGGCCCACTGGGCCGGTACTGACGCTGAGGCGCGAAGGCGTGGGGAGCGAACGGGATTAGATACCCCGGTAGTCCACGCAGTAAACGATGTCGACTCGGTGTGGGCGGTCTTGACCCCCTCCGCGCCAGAGCTAACGCGACAAGTCGACCGCCTGGGGAGTACGGCCGCAAGGCTAAAACTCAAAGGAATTGACGGGGGCCCGCACAAGCAGCGGAGCGTGTGGTTTAATTCGACGCAACGCGCAGAACCTTACCAGGGCTTGACATGCGGCGTGCAGCGGGTGAAAGCCCGTGGGTTCGTCCGATGCCGCACAGGTGCTGCATGGCTGTCGTCAGCTCGTGTCGTGAGATGTTGGGTTAAGTCCCGCAACGAGCGCAACCCCTGTGGCCAGTTGCACGTTTCTGTCCAGACTGCCGCTGTTAATGCGGAGGAAGGCGGGGATGACGTCAAGTCAGCATGGCCCTTACGTCCTGGGCGACACACACGCTACAATGGCCGGGACAGAGGGTCGCCAACCCGCGAGGGGGAGCCAATCCCACAAACCCGGTCTCAGTTCAGATGGGGGGCTGCAACTCGCCCCCCTGAAGGCGGAGTTGCTAGTAACCGTGGGTCAGCCATACCGCGGTGAATGTGTTCCCGGGCCTTGTACACACCGCCCGTCACGTCATGGGAGTTGGCAACACCTGAAGCCGGTGCCCGAACCGCAAGGAGGGAGCCGCCGAGGGTGGGGCCGGTGACTGGGACGAAGTCGTAACAAGGTAGCCGTAGCGGAAGCTGCGGCTGGATCACCTCCTTTCTAGGGAGCAAGCGAAGCCGCGAGCGATCCGGTGGGAGCGATCCTAGGTCAAGCGGGGGGCGATGACGCCGTGGGGATGAGATGTGGATACCGCATCGGCCCGCAGCCTGAGGCGCGGGCGAGGCGGCGGGGGTTCCGAGGAGGGCCGCCGCCGGGGAGGATGCACAGCGGGCCACCGCCGCACGCAACAGTCTGCCGCGTCATCCACCATGCCTCTCCCCTCCCCCTCTGCTCATTCGATGGGCTCGGCACCTTACCGCCGCGCGATCGAGAGAGCGCAACCAGTATGGGCGATTAGCTCAGTTGGTTAGAGCACACCCCTGATAAGGGTGAGGTCTGTGGTTCGAATCCACAATCGCCCACCAATCTCCTTCCTCGGGGATGTAGCTCAGTTGGGAGAGCACCTCCTTTGCACGGAGGGGGTCAGGAGTTCGAGTCTCCTCATCTCCACCATTTCTCTTTCGATCAATGTCGCCGTTTGCTGCCTGGCGGTCGTCAGGCAGCAGTCGGGGACGACTGCGGGTGCACCTTACGAACAGAGGAGCGAGGAGCGAGCGAAGCAGAGCGTGCGTGCCGGCATGGGGCCGGGCGCGCGGGATGGAATAGTGGATGAGTGCGTGTCCGGGCACGGGCCGAGGGCGACGGGGGCGACCCCGTGGTTCGTCGGGAGCGAGACCGTGACACAGGGCGTCGGGTGGATGCCTAGGTCGTTCGTGCCGAAGAAGGACGTGGCGTAGCAGCGAAATGCCTCGGGGAGCCGCGCGCGGGCTGGGAGCCGAGGATCTCCGAATGGGGGAACCCCGCAGGGTGGTGAGCCCTGCGACCGCCGGATGAACACATAGTCCGGGTGGGGGTAAGCCGGGGAACTGAAACATCTCACGTACCCGGAGGAAGTAAGAATGGGCCGGAGTAGCGGCGAGCGAAACGGTGCAAGCCCAAACCGCTGGCGTGCCAAGGGTGCCGCCGTTGCGCCAGCGGGGTTGTACGGCGTCCGGGGGGGGTCGGTATGCCCCCCACGCAGTGAGAAATCCCCATCCTAGCCGAAGGCCGCTGGAACGGGCCGCCGCAGCGGGTGAGAGCCCCGTAGGCGAAAGGGTGGGGACTGCGCGGATTCACCGTGAGTACGGCGGGACACGCGACATCCCGCCGGAAGCTGGGGAGACCACTCTCCCAAGGCTAGCTACACGAACGGACCGATAGTGGACAGTACCGTGAGGGAATGGTGAAAAGCACCCCGGAAGCGGGGGGTGAAAGAGATCCTGAAACCCGACGCCCACGAACAGTCGGAGCCAGGGTAACCTGGTGACGGCGTACTTTTTGTAGAACGGACCGGCGAGTGATTCTCGGTGGCGAGGCTAAGGGAGCAGTACCCGGAGCCGCAGCGAAAGCGAGTCTGAATAGGGCGATCGAGTCGCCGGGAATCGACCCGAAACCGAGTGAGCTATCCATGGGCAGGCTGAAGCGCGGGTAAGACCGCGTGGAGGGCCGCACCGGTGTCTATTGCAAAAGGCTCGGATGACCTGTGGATAGGGGTGAAATGCCAAACGAACTCGGAGATAGCTGGTTCTCCCCGAAATGCATTTAGGTGCAGCGCGGGGGTTTGGCTTCGCCGGAGGTAGGGCGCTGGATTGGCGCGGGGGCTTACCGCTTACCAACCCAAACCAAACCGTGAATGCCGGCGAGCGTCGCCCCGCAGTGAGACGGCGGGTGCTAAGATTCGTCGTCGAGAGGGAAACAGCCCAGACCGTCGGCTAAGGTCCCTAAGTCCGTGCTAAGTGGGGAACGTTGTCGCGACGCGGTGACAACCAGGAGGTTGGCTTAGAAGCAGCCATCCTTGAAAGAGTGCGTAATAGCTCACTGGTCGAATGTGTCGCGGCGCGGACAATCCAAGGGGGCTCAAGCACGGTACCGAAGCCACGGGTGCACG
Organism: uncultured Chloroflexia bacterium; assembly: GCA_963847195.1. GTDB lineage: Bacteria > Chloroflexota > Chloroflexia > Thermomicrobiales > JALYUS01 > JALYUS01. The sequence goes on from CAWJZC010000013.1 coordinate 185,504, forward strand.
GCGACTTCGTGTCGTTGTGCGCGGTAGGGGAGCATTGCCGTCAGCGGTGAAGGCGCGGCGTGAGCCAGCGGTGGAGCGGCGGCAAGGGAGAATGCCGGTATGAGTAGCGCGACGCGGGTGAGAATCCCGCGCACCGAATGCCCAAGGGTTCCAGAGCAAGGCTGATCCACTCTGGGTGAGTCGGGCCTAAGCCGAGGCCGCGAGGCGTAGGCGATGGACAGCGGGTTAAGATTCCCGCACCGCCGACCCGGCGTTTGAGCGATGGGGGGACGCACCGAGGTTATCCCGGCGACGCGAGTCGTCCAACCGCGCAGGAGGTCCGGCGGCAAATCCCCGGACAGGATCCGAGGCGGGAGTGCGAGGGGGTCACACGTGACCCGCAAGCGGGAGAGACCCGTGGTGCCCAGAAAAGCCTCTAGCGAGCGTGGCGGCGCCCGTACCGCAGACCGACACAGGTGGGCTGGTAGAGGATACCAAGGTGGACGGGAGAACCCTCGTTAAGGAACTCGGCAAATTGACCCCGTAACTTCGGGAGAAGGGGTGCCGGCGCGAGCCGGCCGCAGTGACCAGGCCCAGGCGACTGTTTACCAAAAACACAGGTCTGTGCGAAGGCGAAGAGCCGACGTATACGGGCTGATGCCTGCCCAGTGCCGGAAGGTTAACGGGAGGGGTGCGAGCTCCGAACCGAAGCCCCGGTGAACGGCGGCCGTAACTATAACGGTCCTAAGGTAGCGAAATTCCTTGTCGGGTAAGTTCCGACCCGCACGAAAGGCATCACGATCTGGGCGCTGTCTCAACGAGGGACCCGGCGAAATTGAAGGCCCTGTGAAGATGCAGGGTACCCGCGGCAGGACAAAAAGACCCCGTAGAGCTTTACTCTAGCTTGTCCTGGGGCGGTGTCGCCGCATGTGTAGGATAGGTGGGAGGCGGGGAACCCGCGGCCGCCAGGTGCGGGGGAGCCGACGGTGAAATACCACTCTTGCGGCGTTGCCGCCCTCACCCACGGCCGTGAAGCCGGCGTGGGGACAGGGGCTGGTGGGGAGTTTGACTGGGGCGGTCGCCTCCCAAATGGTAACGGAGGCGCCCAATGGTCCCCTCAGGCCGAATGGTAACCGGCCGGAGCGTGTATGGGCACGAAGGGGGCTTGACTGCGAGGCGTACAGGCCGAGCAGGGACGAAAGTCGGGCCAAGTGATCCCACGGTTCCGAGTGGAAGGGCCGTGGCTTACCGGATAAAAGCTACCTCGGGGATAACAGGCTGATCTTGCCCAAGAGTTCACATCGACGGCAAGGTTTGGCACCTCGATGTCGGCTCGTCGCATCCTGGGGCTGGAGAAGGTCCCAAGGGTTGGGCTGTTCGCCCATTAAAGCGGTACGCGAGCTGGGTTCAGAACGTCGTGAGACAGTTCGGTCTCTATCCGCCGTGGGCGTCCGATCTGGTGACCGGCGCTGGCCCTAGTACGAGAGGACCGGGCTGGACCGACCGCTGGTGTGCCGGTTGTTGCCAAAGCAGCACCGCCGGGTAGCTACGTCGGGATGGGAGAACCGCTGAGCGCATCTAAGTGGGAACCCCACCGGGAGATGACAGATCGCTCCTGCCTTTGAGCAGGTAAGCCCCCCGGCAGACCACCGGGTTGAGCGGCCGCGCGTGGAAGGCGGGCAACCGTCGGAGCGGAGCGGTGCGCATGGGCGTGGGCGGTCCCTTCCTTTGCCGCCCTGGGGGTGGCCCACGTCGCCGTCGGCCGGTGCGCCGCGCCCCGATTTCGATGCCGCTGCTTCGTCTGATCCGACCGCTTCGCATGAGAGACGATCGACGGTGGGCGGGCGGGGTGCCGGGCGTGAGCGATCGCGGCGGCGATCCACCCGGTCCCATCCCGAACCCGGTCGTGCCCACCGCCAGCGCCGGCGAAGTACTTGGGGGGCAACTCCCTGGGAAATGCGGCCCTCGCGCGCGGCACCCCGCCCCGCACCGCCCGTCGTCTCGCCCGTCCTCATCCCTCCGCTCGCGTCGCGGGGTGGAGCAGCGGCAGCTCGTTGGGCTCATAACCCAAAGGTCGTGGGTTCGAATCCCACCCCCGCTACCATTATCTCCTTTGTCGGCGGAAGCGCTACCATTCGTGGTGGCGTTTTTGTTTGCTAGAAAAGGCCGAGTTGTTTGACTGGTCGGGCGATCGCGCACGCTCGCAAGGTCACTCCCAGCGGTGAGCAGCGGGAAGTGGTAGTCGCGGTCGCGACTGTCTTCGAAGAGTTCGGAAATCGCTCGGCCATATCATGCAGACGGCGGAGCATATGCGAGATATCTTCGTCACCGCGCGTAGTTTTCGAGCCGACCAAGCGTCCCATCGATGCGCTGATAGACTTCCAATCGCTCGCCGACAGCGATGCCGCGTGCCGCTTCCGCGAGGCGGCGGTTGCTCTCGCTGGAAAAGGTCTTCTCCGTCACCGTTTCCCAGCGGCAAATCTCGCGCGGATCATAGGCCTTACGCTGGATACGATCCGCGAAGGCGAGGTAAAGTTCGCGTACCGCGTCCTTGGAGCCCGCGACAAAGAGCGTGATTGCCTCCTGCAAGAATGTGCGGAGGATCGGCTCTTCGCGGCGACTGCGCAGGCTGCTCCCCTTGAGGATCGTATGCCCGTCACGGTCGATCAGGGCGTAGTTCTTCATCTTCAGTGAGACCATGCCCATGTATGAGCCATCGTATGCTAGCTCGATGCCCGGCGGGGAGCGCCGTCGGCAATCTTTTAGAAAGTGCTCCTCTGCACGTTCTTCGGGCGCGACCGATGGCGGCGGGACGAAATAGACGCCATCGGTATCGACTTCAATCGGTGTCGCGCCATGCTCTTCAAGGGCGCGCACGACGGTCTTGATGATCTCCTGGCCGCGAAGCGTCACGTCCGCCGCCGCGCCGAAATCATTGAAGAAGGCGCGCGAGTAGCCGAGATTGCCGTAGAAGGAGTTGATCAGGACCTTGAAGCTCCCCTGGATGCCCTGCCAGTAGCCGCGCTCGCGACCGGTCGCACGGCGCGTTTCCGCCTTCGCGTGCAGCCGCCGCTCGGTCAGTGTTTTGAGGAGCGGCAGGGTGACGCCGCAGAGGATCGCGGCGGGAGCCGATGCGCCAGGTGAGCATGATGCTCGGGTACATGCTCGCGACATCGCATTTCACGACCGGCTTGAAGACGCCCGTTCGCAGCACATCGGCATATCCGCCGGGATAGTCGCGCGACGCCTCGGGGCGCGGAATCGATTGCCGCTCGCCGAGGTAGATTCGAACCATCAGATCGTTGATCTTCTCGCCGGGGCCGCTCGTGGCGATATCTTGCAAGGCGTCAGGGACGATCTGCGATTGGTAGAATTCGGTTGGCACGCAGAGTTCGCTCAGGACGGAGACATCGCGCACATCGTCGAGTGCGTAGCGGATGACACGCGTCGGGTCTTCCTCCCAGACGCGAGCGATTTCCTCGCCGGGGATGAACTCGCGATCATCGCGCGTATAGCCGAGTGCATCGATGATATTTTTCAGGCCATAGCTGGAGAAGACGCCCGCCACGTCATACCGCTGAATCTGCTGGTACGTGTCGATGATGTGCCGACCGTAGATGAAATGTTGTTGATACGGGATCGAGCGTGCGCCGACCTTGAACTGCGCCCGTGCATTCGTGCCAACCCGTAGCACCGAGCCATCCCGACCCCACGCGAGCGTCTCCCGCAGGCCGCCGCACGCGCGAGTAGATAGGGCATGTCGTAGTTGAAGATGTTGTGACCCTCGATGATGTCCGGGTCGGCATCGCGAATGAATGCCGTCAGATCATCGAGGATCGTCGCTTCATCCTCGCCCGACGCGCCGAAGAGCCGTTCCTCGCCGCCGCTTGTCCGCACGCTGACGAGAAAGACGCGAGCATTCGGCGCAAAGGGATCGAGCGAGGTCGCTTCAATATCCAGTTGCAGCCGCAGGAGATCCTCGTAGACCATCCCTTTGAAGAGCGTCCGGCCGGAACTAATCAGATATTGCTGGACGGGTGAGTTGAAGACGAGCGCTTCCTCGCCCGCATCGCGGAGGCGGTTGCGGACATCCTGATAGACCGTACCAGTTGCGACACTCGACGAACCAGCAATAATCGGCGTCACCTGCCAGACGCGTAGAGCGAACATCTTTCGCCAGGTCCGCCCATGCGGGCTCATGGGTCATGAGCAGCCACGGCCGGAACGACGCGCGCTCCTCCGTGACATGACCATCCATGCGTCGATAGACGCGGACGCGATCTGGCCCGCCCCGTTCGACGGCGACGATCCGCTCGGTCGTGTCGGCACCATAGAGATAGCGGTTGAGCGCGTCTCCCGTGACTTCTGCCGGTTCGATTGTCGTCTGCTGTGCGTCCATCAGAGTATTATCGTTTCCATCATCGCAAGCATACCACGCGCCGACTATACTGGTCGGCGTCGCGCATGAAAGGAGCACTGTGCAGCATCCAATCGTCGGCATCCTCGGTGGCATGGGCCCGGCGGCCACTGCTGATCTCTATATCAAAATCATTGCCGCAACGCCCGCCGCGCGCGATCAGGATCATCTTCACGTGGTCATCTGGGCGGACCCGACCGTGCCGGACCGCTCGACTGCACTCCTGCATGGCGGGGAAGACCCAACGCCGTGGCTGCGACGCGGCGCGCAGAAGTTAGCCGAGATGGGCGCTTCGTTCATCGTCGTGCCGTGCAATACGGCGCATGCCTTCCTGCCGCGCATTGCCACCGAGGTTCCCGTGCCAATTCTTCACATGATGGAGGAGACGGCGACCGCCATCGAGGTCTCGTATCCAACAATTGAGCGTGTCGGGCTAATGGCGACGAGCGGTACCGTGGCGATCGGCCTCTACCAGGAGGCATTCGCCCGCCATCATATTGAGGTAGTCGTTCCGAACGATGAGACACAGGAACGATGCGTGATGCGAGCCATTCATGCCGTCAAAGCGGGGCAGACGGGCCCTGACGTCACTGCCCTTGTTGGCGAGGCGGCACAGTATCTCGTCGCTCAGGGTGCGCAAGCGGTGATTACGGGTTGTACGGAACTGCCGCTCGTCTTCAAGGACGGTGACGCGACGGTACCGGTCATCGACCCGACCGGCGCGCTCGCTGATGCCGTTGTACGACGGGCCAGAATGTCGTCCGAGTCAAGTGAGCACCAAGGCTAGCGCAGTGTGGGCGCTGACACTGGCGACGGCAGTTCTCGACAGACGGTGCGACCCGCGCGCACGTCGGTTTGCTTGTCTTGCCACACGGCAGGCTGGCCATTGACGAAGACATAGGGGATACCAAGCGGGAACTGGCGCGGCTCGTCGTATGTTGCCGTCTCCGCGATCCGCGCTGGGTCGAACAACGTCAGGTCCGCATAGGCGCCTGGTCGGATGACACCGCGATCGCGGAGGCCGATGATCTGCGCGGGGAGCGACGTACTCTTGCGAATCGCTTCTTCGAGCGGCATCAAGCCGAGATCGCGGGTGTAGTGGCCGAGGATGCGCGGATAGGTGCCGTAGGTGCGTGGGTGCGGCTTGCCGCCCATCAGACCGTCCGTGCCCGGCGCGAGCCAGGGCGCGGTCATCAGCGTTTTCACATCTTCCTCATCCATCAGATGATGCACCATGCCCACCGCATAATCGTTTTCGATCAGCAATCGAACGACGACATCATATGGCTCCATATCCCATTCGCGAGCGATCGCAGCGAGGGTCTTGCCGACGATCGGTTCGTGCGCCGGGTTCTTGACGCTGGCGATGAAAATGACATCGTAACTGCCCGCGACGACAGTGCTTTCCCAATCGTCGCGCCCCTGCTCGATCTGCCCTTTGATCTCTGCGCGACGCGATGGCGTCTGTAGCAACTCCGTCATGCCCTCGATGCCGAGGGCGTGGATCCACGGCGGCAGGAGTGCGCCGAGCATTGTGCTCCCGGCGGTATAGGGGTATTGATCGGCAGTGACGGTCAGGCCGGACGCGCGGGCGTCATCGACCAATTCGCGCAGGCGCGTCGCCTTGCCCCATACCCAGCGTCCGCGTGCCTTGAAATGCGAGATGTGCATATGGCCGCCTGACCGCCGCCCGATCTCGAAGACCTCGCCCATGCCGGTCTCGATCGCCTTCCCTTCGTAGCGCATGTGGAAGACCATGAACGATGCGTGGGCGGCCACGATCTCCGCCAGGCTAACGAGTTCGTCCGTATCGGCATAGACGCACGGCGTGTAGATCAGGCCTGTCGAGAGGCCGCATGCGCCCGCGCGGAGACTCGCATCGAGAGCGGCACGCATCGCTTCCAATTCGCGCGGTGTCGGCGGGCGATTCTCCATGCCCATCACGTAGTTGCGGATCGTGCCATGACCGACGAGGGCAGCTATATTCGTCGCTGCCCCCGCGCATTGCGGGAAATACTGCTCGAACGATTCCCATCCCCACTGAGGGGAGGGATCGCCATTGAGCCCGGAAAGATGTGTGCGCCAGTGGGGAATTGCGTATGGTCGGATCGGCGCTTCGCCGAGACCATCTTGCCCGACCAACTCCGTCGTGATGCCCTGGCGGATTTTCGGGCTGACGGCCGGATCGAATACCGCCATGAGATCGCAGTGCGAGTGCATATCAATAAAACCGGGCGAGACGACCAGCCCACCGGCATCGATGACCGTTCCCGCGTGCTGGAAGGCTGGGGCCAACCGCATCGATACGGTCGCCGGTAATCCGTACATCGAACCGGACACCCGGTGTGCCGGTGCCGTCGATGACGGTGCCGCCCCGGAGGGTATAGGTTTGCCCGGAATGCACGCTCATGCGCTCGCCCCGGCGTGTTGCGCGTATTCCGGTGTCAAGAAGCGTCCGAACCCGGCAGGGGCAACGATTTCGCCGTCACGGTACACGTCCTGCCCGCGCACGAGCGTTCGCACCACGCGGCCACGGAAGGTGCGACCCTCGAATGCGCTCCATTGCTGATTCGTGAGGAGGCCATCGCGGGTGACGGTTGTCTCTCCGCGCGGATCATAGAGCACGATGTCTGCGTCCGCCCCGACCGTCAGTGAGCCTTTGCGGGGTGCGAGCGCAAAGAGTTGTGCGGGCATTGTCGCCGTACGGCTGATGATGTTGGGCCATGTCCAGCCGCGTTGGTTGACCGCCGCGTCATAGACAATCGGGAGCATGTGCTGGATCACCGAGAGGCCCTGCGGCGCGTCGAAGATATCGGTCCAGCCCGCTTCTTTGGAGGCGATCGTATATCCGCAATGATCGGAGCAGACGAAGTCGAGGGTGCCATCGGCGAGACCCTGCCAAACCGCCTCGACATCGTCGGGCGTGCGGAGCGGCGGCGCGCAACGGGCGAAGCCGCCCATGCGAACGAGGTCGGAAAGGTCCAGTATGAGGTATTGCGGGCACGTCTCGGCCGTTACGCGCACACCGCGCGCTTTGGCAGCACGTATGACCGCTAATGCCGCCCGGCACGAGACGTGGGCGATATGCAGCCGCCCACCGGTCATCTCCGCGAGGAAGATCGCGCGCTGGACGGCCTCGGCCTCGTAGGGGGCAGGGCGTGAATCCGCATGGGCGAGCGGGTCAGTGCGCCCCTCTGCCTGCATACGCCGGATACCCGCTGCCACGAGCGCGGCGTTCTCGGCATGGACGGTGAATATCATGCCACTCGTGCGCAGCGCCTCCAGTGTGTCCATAATGTCCACGTCGCTGACTGGGTCCATGCCCGCCGAACCACCGACCATGAATGCCTTGAAGGCAATCGCCCCCGCCTGTCGCATCGCATCAATCTCAGCCAGGGTAGTCGTATTACCTACGATTGCGCCGTACATCGCCACGTCGATGACGGCATGTTGCTCGGCTGCCTCACGACGCACGCGAAACGAATCGCCGTCGGTTGCGACGGGCTCTGCCTGGGGCATCTCGATAATGGTGGTGATGCCACCGGCGGCGGCGGCCATTGTCGTGCTGTGAAACCCCTCATGCATCGGCTCGGCCGGCTCGCGGGCATGAGTGTGGGCATCGATACCACCGGGCAGCACGAGCAGGCCGGTCGCGTCGATGACGTGATCAGACGGGCGCGTCTCCGTCTTCGTCGATATTCCGACGATGCGCTCACCTTGGATGATGAGGTCCGCAGCGACGACCGCCGACTCTGTCACGAGGCTACCGCCGCGAATGATTACCCGGTCGCTGCCTGTCGTCGCTGCCATGTCTCATCTCCTCATTATCGCTTAGCGATCGAGCACATGGCGGGTTAGGAACGCCTCCATGCGATTGATGTAGTCGCGAATCGTCGCGACCTTGCGCCAGCCATGCCCTTCGCCCTCGTAGACGTGGTGTTCGACGGTCTTGCCCGCCTTTTCCAGTGCGCGCACCATTGCCTCGCCCTGAATCGGCGGTACCCGCTTGTCTGCGTCTCCATGCAAGACGAGCATCGGCCCCTCGGTCTGCGCAGCGTGCGTGACGGGGGAGCGCTGAATCCAGAGATCATAGTTCTCTTCGATTGGCCCGAGTTCACCATCGAAAAGGTAGCGCGCGAGCCGGTCAGTCTGGTGGCGGAAGTTGACGTAATCGCTGACGCCGTACAATGCGACACCGGCTGTGAATTTGCCGGGTGCCATTGCCATGCACGCGAACGTCGCCAGGCCGCCCCCACTGCCGCCCCACGCGACGATGCGTCGCTCGTCCACCAGCCCTCGCTCGCGCAGCACATTGACGCTCGTGATGTTGTCTTGCAAGTCGAGATCGGTCCAGGTGCCATGCAGGAGGTCGGTGTATTTCCGGCCGTACCCGGTGCTGCCGCGGAAATTCGGCTTCAGTACGGCCCATCCGCGGGCGACCCAGTATTGCGAGATCGGGTCCCATTGCATCGTCGTTTGCGCGGTCGGACCGCCGTGGATGTGGATGAGCGCTGGATGTCCGTTGGGGACCACGTTGCGCGGGGTGAGAAGCAGCCCATACACCTCGGTGCCGTCCGTCGAGCGCCACGAGACATGCTCCGGGTAGACGAATGTATCCGGGTCACTCAGGCCACCCGGTGCGCCGCTCGTCAGCCATTCGGGAGCACTGCTGCCCTGGCCGTAGATCACGACATTCGGTGCGCGATCCGGGCTCTGGTGGAGGGCGACGATGCGCTCGCCATCGGGAGTCCATGAGATATTGGTGTTCACGCCCCGCTCAGTCGAAACCTTGTCGCTCCGGCCCGATGCGATCTCCGTGATCATGACCTGGATGTCGGCATCTTGGTTGCGCGTGTAGGCGATCCGTCGGCCATCGGGGGACCAGTGCGGCTCTCCTTGCTCGAAGGCTTCGGGAGAGACCTGCTGTGGTTCGCCACCGTCCGCCGCGATTGTCCAGATATTGGCATATCCCGAGCGGTCGGAGATGAAAGCGAGCGTCGATCCATCCGGGGACCAGCGTGGCGAGATGTTCACCACGTTGTCGGTCGGCGTCAGCACCCGAAGCGCTCCAGATGCCAGATTGATGACCGCGAGTTGAGCGTCGTGATTCCAACGGCTGTAGGTATCGGAGAGGACGCAGGCGACGTGCGTGCCGTCCGGCGACACCTGCGGGTCGATGGCGAAGATACCCTCGGGCGTGAGGCGACGCGTTGTCGGCGTCTTGGTATCGAGGTCGCGGACCGCGATGAACATCTGATCGTCGACATCACCGCGATCAACGAGGTAGGCGACGAATGCCCCATTTGGAGCGACGCTCGGGGAGGCGTTGCCGCCTGCTCCCTCGCTGATGATCCGGGCCTTCCCGCCATCGCGGGAGACGCGGCGCAATTTGCCGTCTTCCGGAGAGGTATAAATAAGACTTGCGCTATCTGGCGTCCAGGCGAAACCAGCGCCGACGCCGCCGGTGAAGGCGGGTGTGCTCGGGCATCCGCCGTCACGAGAAGGGGGATGCCGCCGCCGGTCGGCACGACCCAAATATCTGCCCGCTGGTTGTAATCCTGGACGTACGCGACATACCGACCGTCTGGCGAGATCTGTGGCGATCCGTTGATGCGCACCTGCGCGATGATGTTTGCGGTGATCTCGGTTTCCCAGGTGCCGGGCCGTCGTGCGATTGTACGCTCAAGCAAGTTCGTCATCCGGAGTTCCTCCCACGATATGGCGTCCGATCATGCATGCTCATCGTTCGATATCGGCGTGCCGCCGGTTCGATACAAGCGGTCCCCGGCGTCGCCGAGGCCCGGGACGATATAGCCGTCATCGTTCAATGTACGGTCTAGTGCGGCAACATAGATCGACACATCGGGATGCACGTCGATCAGCCGCCGTACGCCAAAAGGAGCGGCGATCACCCCGACATAGGAGATGTGCCGCGCCCCCCATTCCTTGAGGATTGCGATCGTCTGGACTGCGCTCCCGCCCGTCGCAAGCATGGGATCGAGGACGAAACAGGTATCGACGGTGGCGAGGCGAGGCAGGCGGTTGTAATACGTGACCGGTTGGAGCGACGTCTCGTCCCGATACAGGCCGATGTGCCAGACTTGCAGCGATGGAAAGAGCGAGAGAAAGCCATCGACCATGCCTAACCCGGCACGTAAGACAGGCACGATGGCGTATCGCTCGCTGAGTGTCGTCCCTTCGGTCTCTTCGAGCGGTGTCTGCACACGAGTCGTCGTTGGCCGCATTTCCGCGAGCGCTTCATAGGCGAGGCAGACCGTGAGGTCGGTCATCGCGCGCCGGAACGTCGCACTGTCGGTCGCCTCGTCACGCAGTTGGGTCAGTTTGTGTGCGACAACGGGATGGTGCGAGACGTGTAACTGTGGCAAATGGGCGACGTCATCGCGCGCCGGTTGCTCCTGGCCTTGCATAGGCTTCCCTGCGTGCATGAACATCCGCATTCCTCTCCGATGCATAGGGCCGAAACAGGCGGGTAGCGTATCACAGAAGCGACACGGGCGGCACGTCGTGCGATTCGGTCGCCACTATCCACCGGCGACTATTCGCTCGGCGCCGATTGGTGGGGCAAGGTGAAGGTGAAGGTGCTGCCCTGGCCAAGCGTGGACGTGACGGTCAACGCGCCCCCGTGCGCCTCGACCAGCCCCTTGCAGATATACAGCCCTAAACCTATCCCCTTCGCAGGCCCCGACTTCGCGTTATCGGCGCGATAGAAGCGGTCGAAGAGATGGGGCAGTGCGCTCGGGGGGATGCCGATGCCGCTATCGGCAATGGAGACCGCGACGGCATCGCCGCGATCATCGACGCGAACGGTGATGTCGCCGCCATCTGGTGAATACTTGATCGCATTTGCCAGCAGATTTTGCACAACCTGCGCGATGCGGTCGGCGTCCCACCAACCAATAACCGGCCCGGCGGGCATCTCGACGCGGATGGGGTGGCCGGGGCCGAGCCCTTCTGCTTCGGCGACGCTCGCATGGATGACCGACACAAGGTCGGTCGTGCCGCGGTTCAGCTCCAATCGATGGGCGTCGAGTCGCGTGACGTCGAGCATATCGTTTAACAATCGGTCGAGTCGACCGGCCTGAGCGGCAATCGTCTCGACGAAGCGCTCGTTGTAGACGCCCCGGCGATGCATCAGGTCGATGTATCCCTTCATCGATGTCAGTGGTGTCCGGAGGTCGTGCGCGACCATCGCGAGGAACTCCTGCTGCGACCGTGCCTGCTCACGCCGCTCGCTGATGTCGCGGAATGCGCCGATGAAGACGGGTTCGGTGGGTAGCGGCACCACCGTCATCGTCGCTTCCACCGGTACCAACGAGCCGTCTTTGCGTCGCAAATCGAACTCGCCCCGCCATTGCCCGTCGCGCAGGGTCGATTCGCGCGTCTCCGTCACGACCTGCGTATCAGCGGTCAGATCGCCGACCCGCATACCGCGCAGTTCCGCCATGTCATATCCCGTGAGCGCCAGGAGTGCGGGATTCGCGTCGATGTAGCGATTGTGTATGTCTGTTACCACGACCGCATCTGCCGTGCCGATGAACAGAGCGCGATAGCGTTCTTCTGCCGTCTGCACCGCGCGATATAACCGGGCATTGTCGATAGCGACGGCGGCACGATGGGCCAGTTCCTGCGCGAAGACGAGGTCCCCCGCAACGAAGTGCCATGCGGGTGACGAAGAGATGAGCGTCAGCCTGCCGAGCACACGCTCGCGCGCTATGAGGGGTAGTACCATCACCGAATGCATGCCCAGCGCCCGCAGCATACGCAGATGCTCGGCATCGATCGCGGTGGCTTCGATCATCGCGTCGGTCACTTCGGGCACGAGCAGCGGTTGGCCGGTTCGCATGACTGCGATGGCCCCGCTCGCGTCGCTCGGGTCGGGGGGGTAGCGACGTCGGAATTCGTGCGCCAAGGCGACTTTCTCCGGGTCCACATGGGCCACCGCCACGGACGTGAGCGTATCGTCGTCCGTGAGGATATCCACCCCGCACCAATCCGCGATACCCGGCACGGCGAGACGTGCCACGCGCGCCAGCGTCTCTTCGTAGTCGAGGGTGCTGGCGAGGAGCGTGCTCGCATTCGCGAGGAAGCGCTCGCGCTCACGGATACGCCGCTGCTCGGTGATGTCGCGGAAGTGCGCGACGACTGCATCCAGCGCACCATCAGCGTCTCGGAGCACCGAAACACGGATTGCCCACCATTCCTCGCGCCCTGTGTCTCGTTCGCGGAGATGCAGGATGGTTTCCGGCCCTCCCTCGCCACGGAGGGCACGCTGCGTCGGCAAGTCGTGAGGGGGCACCGGATGCCCTTCGGGATCGAAGAACGCATAGCGGTCGACAAGTGCCTCGAAAGGCGCGACGCGGAAGGTGGCACTCTCCTCGAGGTGGGCAATGCGGGCGGCCGAGTCGTTGACGAAGCGGACCTGGCCGTCCGCGTCGGTAACGATGATGCCGTCAGCGACGTTGGCGAGGACGGCGGCAAGGTGCGCGGCGGAGAGTGGCGGGTTCGCCTCTGCAGGGTTGGATGATCGGGCCACGATGGCTGCCTTCCTTCGCGTGTCGATCGCCCCAAGCGGGGCGGAGGAGCGGGCAAAGACGTATGGAGAGGATAGCATAGGGGCGGTCAAACAGCGGCAGGCATAGCCTCGTTTCTGCTCTGCCATCCGATGGCGGGCGCATCGCGCGTGCTATGCTGTCGTCTCGGGTGGGAACGCCCGTGCGATTGTGTTCGTCGGTTGCGCCGGACGCGCAACGGTGTGCTGCCCCGCGCAGTGTACCGCCCGGAATAGGGGCTGCAATGTCTGCGAGATATACGATTCGCTCGGTCCTTTTCCCATTGGCTATCGCTTTGGCCGTGTTCGTGGGCGCACCAGCGGATGCCAGCGCGGCATATCGTTCGTCGATCCCTGCCAATGGCGCGACCGTCGCGACCGCGCCGACCCAAATTTTTATTACCTTCGCGGGTGAGACAAGCGCGACCCGCAGTAACGGCTCCGTCACGGACGCACGTGGGACAGTGGTATCCACACGCTGGTCGGTAGATCCCAGCGACCATACGACGATGACCATCGCCCTCAAGCCGGGGCTTGGTAACGGCGTTTACACGGTGCAGTACACGTCGTATAGCGAGGATGACAGTCAGACCACGAACGGCTCGTTCATTTTCGTTATCGCGGCCACATCGGTGCGGTCGGGCGGGAGCAGTGGCGCCCCCTGGGGGCTCGTGCTCGCGGTCGGTGCTGCTGTGGTGGCCTTCATTGCCTGCGGTCTCGTCATCGTGTTGCGGTCCCGGAGGGAGTATCTCGCGATGATGGCGCGCGAAGCATCGCGGAAGCGGGATGAGAAGCCAGAAGAGCACCAATCAAACATGTAAGTCGCTTCCGTCGAGGCGGTCGGTTGAGTCGGGCGGCGACGTTGAGATGGTGAGAGGTGCGATGTGCTCATCATTTTCGGTAGCGTCCGCTGCGGAATGGGATGAAGAGTGCCCCCGCGCGAGGCCCGGCAAGACGAGATGGAGGGCGATCCCGAAGCCCGTCCACCGCGCCGCCTCCGTCACCAGCAGGAGGTCCTCGCGCAGGTGTGACCAACGCACCTGATGCCCTTCTATCGCAGGATAGATAAGCAGAGCGGTCAAGAGCAATGGTATGACTGCCAGCAAGGCGGTGCGCGCGCTATAGGGCGTGCCGCGTCGAATCAGGCGGTCATCCGCCACGCCCAATCCGCACGCGACGAGCAGGAAGAGCGGCCAGCCAAGAAGCAGTCGCCAGCCATCACCTACCCCCGTCGCTGCGAGCGGTGCGTTTCGGCCTGCCAACCGATAGGCCCAGCGTGCACTGTCCACAACACCATTCGCTGCCAGTATCCCGGCCAATCCGGCGAAGCCACCCGCAAGTACGGCAATCCCGGTCGGGCCGGGTGGACCGTCGGCGAAGCCGGGGAGCCGTGCGACGAGCCGGTGCGCAGCCACCAGCAGGACGATGAGGATACCGAATGAGACCAGCGCCCCGATTGGCAGTGTGACACGATCGAAGAGAGTAAGCGCGTGGGGGCCAACGACATAGCCCGTGAGGGTAAACGCACCGATATATCCCAGTACCCCGATGGCGAAGGCGGCGAGAAAGAGGGGATACGACATGCCGAGGACGCCCGCCGCCACCGGCACGACGATGCAAATGCCGGGAATGATGCGCCCCACAGCAACCGCCCCGAACCCCCGGCGGCGAATGAGATTTTCGGCGCGATCGAGGGTCTCGGCATGAAGATGGACGTAGCGTCCGTAGCGAAGCACGAGAGGGCGGCCGACGCGCCGGCAGATGAAATACAGGCCACTGCCTCCGAGCAGCGCGGCGACCTCCTGGACGAGCAAAACGAGCCAAAGTGGGTAGGTACCCTGGGCGGCCTGCACCCCGGCGAGCAGCATCATCAGTTCGCCGGGCAGTGGACTTGGCAAGCCCAATTCTTCGAAGAAGACGACGAAGGCGATGATCGGCAGCGCGTGCATGCGCAGCAGATCATGGATATTGTGGCCCAGTGCGATACCCAATACGATCAAGCCGTCATTCCCTTCGGAGTCTCTCAACACAATGAGCGCGCCGCGATGATAGCAAACCATTGGCCTGTGCGTAGGCGACGAGGAAGCGACTGAGGGATTGGCATACGATGTAGACCATACAGTGTTACGCCGCACCATATCCCCGCTGCTCGCTCAGTCGGTTGACCGCAGGGGGTGCATACGCTATGCTACCGTCATTCGGGGTGTGGCGCAGCCCGGTAGCGCACCTGCTTTGGGAGCAGGGGGTCGGAGGTTCAAATCCTCTCGCCCCGACCATACAAACCCAGTGATAGCAAAGAAAACCGCCCCCGATATGAGGGCGGTTTTCTTGTGCTTATGTCGTGTGTCCATAATGTGCCACACGTCTGTTCCGGGATGGTGGCACACGCATCGGTCGCTTATGCCACCGTCCGAGGTCGTCGGCGCGCTAACGGACGCCGATGAGGAGGGCTCTCGGCGCGCTCAGCGAGGTGATCGCCCCCGCGCACGACACCGTGAACAGCGACGACGTCGCCGCGCTCCCCGTCCCCGCCGCCGCGAACGTCAGCGCCCCCGCCGCCGTCGGCGAGCCCCCCGCCGGCACCGCCACCACCGTCACCCCCGTCGGCGCCGCCCCCGTCGTCCCCACCGACGCCGTCAGGATCGCGCCCCCGTTCCCCTGCCCGTTGGTCGTTACGCTCCCCGCCCGCACGAACCCCCCCGTCCCGTTGTTCGCCTGGATGTACACATCGTACGCCGACCCCGGCGTCCCGTTCGCCACGTTCGCGTCCACCACCTCGCCCCACGTCCCCGCCGCCCCCGCCGGGCAGCCCGTCTGCTCCTGCACCACCTTGGCCAGCAGGCGCGCCGTCGCCGCCGTCACCGGCACCACCTGCCCCGCCGCGGTGCAGGCCAGCGTCCCGGCGATCGGGCTGACGAAGGTCGCCGCCGCCGGGCCGGGGGGCGCGCCGCCGCCGGGGGTGAGGTAGACCGAGACGGTGACCGAGGTGGTGCCGAAGGGGGCGGTCAGGGCGAAGGCGCCCGCCGCGACCCCCTCGGCGTCGGCGGTCAGGGTGCCGATCGCGGCGGGGGCGGGGGCGGTGTTGGGCTGGGCGTAGACGGTGTAGACGGAGCCGGGGGCGACGTTGAGCAGCAGGGCATCCTGGGCGAAGGCGACGCCGGCGACGCCGCAGGCGATGGTGGGGACGGGGGGCGGGGAGGCGGCGCCGACGCGCTCGGCGAGGGCGGAGGCGGAGAGCAGGACGGGGGCGGCGTAGACGCCGGTCCTGAGGGCGCGGCCCATCGCCTCGCGCCGCGTGATGTCCTGCCGTCGCCCCGTCCGCCCCTGCTCGATCGCCATGATGCGCTCCCCTCTCATCTCGCACTATCCATCCCGATGGCCCGCCCCCACGGGCGGGCCGCTCCTCGATCGCTCCTACCGCGATGGCGGCGCGGGCGCCGCCGTCGGCCCTGGTGTTCCCGCACTACCCGCTGCGCCTGGCCGACCGGCGGGCGCCGGGGCGGGTTGCACCCCCGTCAACACCGGCGTGCCCACCGTCACCACGATCGTCCCCGTCTTCGTCACCCCGTTCAGCGTGTAGCTCGCGGTGATCGTCGCCGTCCCGCCGCTCAGCCCCGTGACCTTGCCGCTCGCATCCACGCTCGCCACCGCCGGGGCGCTCGAACTCCACTGCGACTGCGCCGTGACGTTCGGCGTCGAGGCGTCGCTGAGGGTGGCGGTGGCGGTGAGTTGCGCCTGCTGCCCCACCTTGATCGTCGGCGGGGTGCCCAGAGCGCCCGGCGCAGTGACCGCCAGGCTGCTCAGGGTTGCCGCGCTGACCGTGATCGTCACCGTCGTCGCCGGCGAGACGCCCGCGCTGTTGCTCGCGGAGTACGTGAAGGTGTCCATGCCGACGAAGCCGCCCGTCGGGGTGTAGGTGAAGGAGCCGTCGGCGTTGAGCGTCACCGTGCCGTGCGCGGGGTCGGTCACCTTCACGGCGGTGGGCGCGGGCACGCCGGTGTCGTTGGCCAGCACGCCGGGAGCGGCCACCGTCAGCGGGATACCCGCGCCGGTGCTGTAGCTGTCCGGCTGGGCGACCGCCGCCGTGCCGGTCACGGTCAGGTTGACCGTCGCCGCGCTCGAGGTCGCCGTACCATTGTTCACCGTGTAGGTGAAGGCATCGGGGCCGGTGTAGCCCGCCGCCGGGGTGTAGGCGAACGAGCCGTCGGCATTGAGGCTGAAGCTGGCGGCGTGGGTCGGCCCCGTCACCTGGGCAGCGGTGAGCGGCGCGCCGGAGGGGCTGATGTCGTTGGTGAGGACGCCGGGGGCGGCGACATTGAGCGGGGTGTTGGCGGGGGTGGCATAGGTGTCCGTCGTCGCGGTCGGCGCGGGGGCGGCGGCGCAGACGGCGGGCTGGATGGCGAGCGACCACGACGGATATTGCCGGTGTCCCCGACGAAGAAATCCTGGGCGCGGAAGATCCAGGTGCCCGCGATCGAATCGCCCTTGAAGGCGGCGAGCGGGCTGTTCGGCGTGAAGGTGCCGCTGAACGGTGCAGAGGCGGTCGCGACGCCCTGGATCGGACGGACCGGCCGAGTCGTCGTCCAGAATCGTCTGGCAGAAGTTGTTGCCCCCGCCGTCCGGTACCATCGATAACGACCACGGAGGTACCGGCGGGGCTGATGAGGTCAGTTGGAGGTCGTTGACGAAGGTGTGATCGAGGCCGACGGTGGTCGAGCCGGCGGCGGCCGAGCAGGCGGTGCCGTCGATCGAGAAGACGACCTTGCCGACTCGCCCCGCCTGCGCCACCACCAGCGAGGCATCGGCGGGCGTGCCGCCGTACATCGGCGCCGGCACTATCCGGGATGGGCACGGCGGGGCCGGTGTAGCTGGTCGTCGTCGCGCTGCCCAATCCTCCGGTCGCGACATTGAAGGTCAGGGGGCGGGCGGGTTGCCCGCCGAGGCGACCGTCAGCGTGAAGGCGATCGGCACGCCGCATACGAAGGAGGCGTCGTCTTGACGACGTAGGCGGTGGCGTTGCTCGCCGTCCCGGGCGCGGGGATGTCGGGGTAGGTCGCGGCGGCGGTCGCGACGGTCACCCCGGCGGTGGTCGTCGCGAGCGTCCCCTGCACGCCGGTCGCGGTGGCACTGCCGGAGTTGGCGAGGGTGACGACCACGAGGATGGTCTCGCCGGCATCGACGACGTTGTTGCCGTTGCCGCCGGGGGCGGGATCGGTCACGGCGACGCCGTTGGTGTTGATGGCCAGGACGGGAGCGGCGAACACCGCCTGGGGGGCAAAGGCGACGGCCGAGGAACCGATGAGGAGGCAGAGACAGAGCAGGCGCACACCCAACGCACGGAATACCATCCGACCTATCTCCCCTTCATGAAGAACTGCAGTATCTACAAGGTGTACTTTCAGCCAGTAACCAGCGAAGTATAGCGTACATACATGGCAGATTGCTATCCCTTTGCCGATTAATCGCGCAGGGTACCACGTTGCCGATCACGCGATGCAAGATCACGTATGCAGAATGGCTGCGTAGTTCCGCTGGGTTGTGGCACTCATTAATGCTATGGGCGTTGCATCACGAACGGTGGGGAGATCACTCACCTGCGCGCGTGGGCGGTGACCTTCGCGCGTCCGCGCGTCGCGGGCACGGCGAGCCCCTTCGGGCGGGCTTTTCGTGTCTGCGAAGGATACATCGATCCAACGAGATACCCATTCGCATTCCCTGTCACTCGTTGCCGAAAATGTATGCGTCATGCCTGTGCTGTAGTTCCGATTGTCATTCTGGATTGCCTGCGCTACAATTCGCCAGGAATAGGAAAGATCGAAGCGATGAGGAGCACACGAACGTCATGGACATCAGGCGACGCATTCAGACCCAATCCGCACGCCTAGACCCAAGACACGCCGACGAGATGCGGCGTTTCATCCAGTTCCTGATGATCGGCGGATTCGTTGGGTTAGTGAATCTCTTCATTGTCTGGCTCTTTACCCATCAACACCGCCTCCCCTATATCCTGTATATCACCATCGCGACGGAGTTCACCATCGTTCTCAGTTTCCTCCTCAATGACCGGATCGCCTTCAAGTCGCTCACGCAACGTGGGCATTGGTGGTATATACGGTGCCTCCGCTTCCACGGCGCGGCGGCCTTTGGTGCGGTGCTCACGATCGCAATCTCACTCATCGCGCACCATGCCATGCATCTCAGTCCGGTCGCCGCCCAAGCCGTCGCCATTGCCCTCGTCACGATGGTCAATTTTTTCGTCCATCGCCTCTGGACGTATCGGGGCATGCGTCATGTCACGTCCATGGAAGCTCCTGCGCCGCTTCCTTTCCCCTAGCTCCCATCCCGACAGCATAGGCCGGGCCAAACGCCAGGACAAAAAGAAACACACCCCGATTGCCGGAGTGCGTTTTGTGTGCGATCACAGGGAATTACTGGTGAGCCCGGTGGGATTCGAACCCACGACCGCTGGATTAAAAGTCCATTGCTCTACCGCTGAGCTACAGGCCCGTCGGCTGAAATCGTACCATGTGCACGCCGAGCGCGCAATTTCGCTCTTCGATCGGATTCGCGCGACCTACCCGGTGATATGCGTGATTTCCTGGCGTGCCGTCTCCGGATCGAGCGGCTGCTGCAGGACCCGCTGGACGATCCCGTTGCGGTCGACCATCAGGTGCGTGGGGAAGTTGTTGATCCGGTACGGCCCGACATCGTTCGAGCCGTTGTTGAATACGAGCGTCCCGGTCATGCCGAGGTCCTGATAATACTTCAACCCATCTTGCCGCACATCGGCGGTGTTGACGAGCAACAGGATCAGATCGGGATGCGCGGCGCGTTCTTGCGTATAGACCGTCTGCAAATCGGGCATCTCCGCCTTGCACGGCCCGCACCATGACGCCCAGAAGTTTACCCAAACGGGGTGGCCGCTGAGCGTCGCCATATCGAACGGCTGGCCGTCGGCGGTCGTGAGCGGGAACGTGGCAAGGCGGTCGCCCACGTGGGGCACGGTGCGGCCTGGGTCCGTGAGGCCGCCGCCGCCATTCTCGCGATTGAAGAAGACGACACCGAGCACGATCGCTACGACAAGCACCAGCCCCACACCGACTTGCACATTGCGCGGCAAGGTACGCAAGGGCGGCGCGGACTCTGGCGTCACCGCATCGGACGGCATCTCCGCCACTCGCTCAGTCTCCACCGAGGCCACCGGGGCCAACGAACCCGTGTAAACCCGTGAACCAGTAGTTGCCGTAATAGGTGAAGAGTGTCGCCGCGAAACCGACGATGAGGATGATCGCCGTGCCGCGCCCCTTCATGCCGCGCACGACGCGCGCATGCATATAGAAGGCGTAGATCAACCACGTCACCAGCGCCGATGTCTCTTTCGGGTCCCACGTCCAGAAGCCGCCCCATGCCTCGGAGGCCCAGATACCGCCGAGGACGAGGGTGAGGAACATCAGCGGGAAGCCGACGACGGTCGCGCGGTAGCCCACCTCATCGAGCACGTCGAGCGACGGTAATTTGTCGCTATGGAGGCGGTCCTGGATGAGATACATCGCGCCCGCCGCGAAGCCGATCGTGAAAAATCCGTAGGCCAGCATCGCCATCGGCACATGGATGGCGATCCACTTGCTCTGCAAGGCGGGGATGAGCCCCGATACCTGTTTCTCCGAGGCGGGGCGCGAGATGGCGTAGTACATGATCGCCGAGGCCGCCGCCATTGCCAGCGCGCCGAGCGACTTGACCGGGTAGAAGCGCGAGATGACGTAGTAGGCGAGGCAGATCGTCGTCCCGAAGGCGAGGGCAAACTCATACATGTTCCCGTATGGCCCGCGCTTCGAGACGATCGTACGGAAAACGAGCGCGCCGATCATGAAGAGGAGCGCCGAGCGCTGCATGTACGTCGCCAGGTACCCCGCCGTCGTCGGGGCGTTGCTCGACCGCTGCGCCGTGACGCCCGCCGTGATCGTATTGCCAGCTGAGGTCTGCATACGCGCCGCCCGGAGACGGAAGAGACCGACCCCATAGGCCGCATAGAGCGCGGTGGCGGCGAGGGCGCACACGAACGCGCCGTATAAACAATACGAGGAGAATTTCAATGCGCCAAGCATCGGTCTTTCCCTTTCATCGGCACGCCATTGTGCCGCTCAATCGCTGGCAACCGGGACCGCTTCTGACTCGTCATAGGTGGGCACGTCGGAAGCATCACCCTCCGCAGGCATCGTTGCCTTCGCCCGAATTTCCTCCGCCAATCGCTCGAACTCACGCGCGCCGAACAGGTCGAGCTTGACCTGCGCGCCGAGATACATTGTCGCACCGCCATCGGCGTGTGGCACCACCAGGGCGCGGATGCGGCGGTGCGGGATATAGAACGTGATGACCGTGCTGAAGAAGATCAGTGCCGCCGCGACGATGATGATCGGCAGGCCGGGGTTGTGGGTCAATTGCAGGCCCGTGAAGCGCACCTCGCGCTGGAAGGTAAAGGTGAGGCCGCCGATCGTCACGGTGCCGCCGGGATCGAGTTTGCCCGTCCCGATCGGGCCCGCGCCCGCCTTTGCGGCACGGTTATCGAAGACCGCCAGCGCCATCTGGCCAACGCCGATCTTCTCGTCCTGCGATCCGGCCGACGCGACGATACGCAGCGTGACACCGAGGTCATCCAAGCGCTGTACGCCTGTCGGTTCCATCTCGCCCGCCGCATCGACGAACTGCTGAGCGAAGGCGCGATTGGCGGAGACGAAGACCGGCACGCTGTCGTTCCAGACGGTTGCGCCGGTGGCGGCATCGGTGATGAGGAATTTCGCCGCTTGCCCGTAGGTCGCCTGATGGAGCGAGACGCTGCCGAACGAGAGCGGACTATTGACGCGCAGGCGACCCGTCTTGACGGGCTGACCGTCCTTGAGAATTTCGACATCTGAGTAATAGTCTTTGGGGCGGCCATCGTCATAGTAGACATCCACAAATCCATCGTTCTTGATGCTCAGTCCCGTACCGTGTCCGACTGCGCGCGTCGCTCCGTCCGGCACCAGGAAGCCGATCTCGCGCCATCCGAACGTGGAGGCGATCACCGCCCCAAACATCAGCAGCACGAGGCCGGTATGGAAGGGGTACGTCGCCAGCAGACTGAAACGGTTCTTATCGGCGTAGAGGTGCGTCGCGCCGTTCTTTTCGTCCTGCCAGGATCGGACACGATAGCGGTGCGCACCGAGCGTCGCGGTGAATGCGCCGCTGCTCCCATCGGGCGACGTACCTTCGAACGTTCGCGATGTCTTGACCGCGCTAAAGAAGCCGGTGGAGGTGCGGACGCCGGGGCGCCAGACGCGCTGCGCGATACCGGGCCAGCGCGCGATCATGCCGCCGCAGACAATGCTGACGGCTAGCAGGCCGAGCGTAACGAGGAAGATCGGGGATTCCCAGACTGCCCAATCCGCCCAACGCCGCATCAGCCCCGCGAGTGACGGGATGTCCTGGCTGATTGTGATCGGGAGGGTCGATTGCGCGAGGGTGGCGAAGAGCACCCAGAAGATCGTCAGGCCGATCAGCCAAAGCCCTACCCGAACGGAGGTGAAGAACCACCACACACGGTCGAAGAGCGTCGCAAGAGGCGACCGCCCACGGGCCGATGGTGTGCTCGGTGATTGTGTTTCGGCCATGGTGCAAACTCCGTTGTTTGCGTCCACGCGCAGCGAGGCGCTGTCAGAGAGATCGCGGTTCCGCACGCCACGCCAACCGACGCAAATCATACCACATGACAGTCTCCTGACGGAGAAAGACCGCCATCCAAGAGACTAGCTCACGCCGGGGAGGTTGATTGCTGGGGCATACCGCGCGAGGCGTGTCATCATATCGGTGAGCAGCAAGACGCCAATCCCGATCAGAAACAGGCCACTCACCAGCGAAATCGCGCCGTAATAGCGGTTCACGCGACGGAGCGCGGCAGTCGCCCGCCCGAAAACAAGGGCAACGCAGAGGAAGGGGATACCGAGCCCGAGCGAATAGGCAAAGAGGAGCAGGCCACCATTGGCGGGTTCCGCGCCAACGACGCCGTAAATCCCTGTCAGAATCGGCCCGACGCACGGCGACCAGCCCGCCGCGAAGAAGATACCGATCAGGAATGATCGCCCGAGGGTGAGCGGCCCGTCGGCTGCCGACGACGTTGCTCGGCTTATAGGTGGATGCGCGACGACGCCGAGGTGGTCGCCCCGGCGGGTGCGACCAGCGACGGTGGGTATCACTTTCACCGTTCGGTTCAGGAGCGGGATACGGATCAGGCCGAGCATATGGAAGCCGAGCACGATCACCACGACACCACCGACCCATCGAACATATCCCTGTGCGGATTGCACGCTGGTGAGGAACTGGCCGACCGCGACGCCGACAAGCGTGAATACCGCCGAAAAACCGAGCACGAATGCGAGGCCATTGAGCATGAGCGCCCGGCGCGGGGCAGTTGCCCGCTCCGCGACAGCGGTACCGGCGAGATAGCCGATATAGCCGGGCACGAGCGGCAGCACACACGGCGAGACGAATGAAAGTAGGCCACCGAGCACCGCCAACGGCAGCCCGAACACGAGCGGCGTTCCTTCGATGCGTACGTTGAGCAATACTATCGCCAATCGAACCTCCCATGCGCCCCCGCGCACCGCCCTCATGATACCGCGAATGCACCAAGGAGGTGGCCAAACTGATCGAGGTGTGGCCTTTCCCCAGTGGTGGCGGGCTTGAGCCTGCCTCGCGAGTCAGAGAAGCAGGCTGAAGCCCGCCACCACCACGAAAATCGGGTTGTGCGGATGTCAGGCGATACTGATGCGCGGGACGACCGAGTTCTGCGATAATCGGGCAACGGGAAGGGGCATCACTGTGTCGCGCGGAATGGGACAGCACACCTATCGGACGGAAGGGATCGTCTTGCGGGGTCGCGACCTCGGAGAGGCCGATCGCATCCTCACCTTGATCACGCCCGATCGCGGCAAAGTGCGGGCCGTGGCGAAGGGTGTCCGCAAGATGACGAGCAAGAAGGCGGGGCACCTGGAGCCATTTTGCCGCTGCGCGCTCCTGCTCGCCCGCGGGCGCGAACTGGACGTCATCGCCCAGGTCGAGACATTAGAAGCGTTCATCCATCTGCGCGCTGCGCTCGATCTGCTCGGCCCCGCCTACTACCTCGCTGAGTTGGTCGATATCTTTGCCGAGGAGGAGAGCGAGAGCCGCGCGCTCTATGAGGCATTCACCGCCGTGCTCGTTGCCCTCGATGTCGGTGCGGACCCGGACGCGGCGATGCGCTGGTTCGAGCTCTTCATCCTGACGCTCAACGGGCTCGCGCCATCGTGGTCCACTTGCGCGGGCTGCGGTGCGCCCATTCAGCCCGACCTCCCCTATGTTTACAGTGTCGAGCAGGGTGGGCTTCTCTGCCCGGCCTGTGCGCCGCGCGACGTGCTCGCACCGCCCGTCGATACGACGACGATCAAGACGTTGCGGTTGCTGGCCCGCGAACCGCTCTCGCGCATTGTGCAGGTGCGGTTGCCGCCCGACGCACTGGATCAGGCGGGCACGATGCTCGGGCGATGGATCCGCGCCGCCGCCGAGCATGATTTACGCTCTCCGCTTGTCTTGCAGCGGATGGACGACGGACAGCGGGCGGAAAGGGGAGGATAGCATGGCATATGTCGACAGCATCCTGGGTCATGGCGAGGATAAGCTCTATGTCGCGCATCGGCATGTGATCTTCCTCATCGCCCGGACGGTGGTGCGTATTCTCATCGCGCTGGTGCTGATCGTGCTTGGCATCGTCCTGAAGGTCAAGGTGCACGGCATGGCCGCGAATATTCTGCTCATTATCTGCCTCGCCGCCGCCCTTGTGCCGATTGTCCAGACCATCATCCTCTGCTTGCAGTGGCGGAACGAGATATACATCGTCACGCCCCGGCGCGTCATTCAGATCGAGGGCGTCCTTGGCAAGCACACGGAGGATTCGTCGCTCAATATGATCAATGACCTCATCCTCGACCAATCGATCTGGGGCCGGATGTTCAATTTTGGCGACCTGCAGGTCGTTACCGGCAACGATCTTGGCGACAAACTGCACGGGGTCGCCGATCCGTTCGCCTTCAAGCGCGCGCTGCTTGCCGCCCGCGAGCAGTACGCGCAACCGCTCAACACACAACAGCCCGCCTACTACACTGAACCGTTGCCGACTGCCCAACCAGCGGAGGATGTGCCGACGCTGATCGCACGGCTTGCCGATCTGCGCGACCGGGGCGCGATCTCGGCGGCCGAGTTCGATGCGAAGCGCGCCGAACTGCTCCGACGCATCTAACGAGGGGCTGGCATGGACGATCAATCGAACGGAGATCGGGAACGCACGACGCTCGCGGCAGCCATTCAGGCCACGGGCCTGCGGCCGCGTATCGCTGTCACGCTCGGTTCCGGTCTCGGGGATGCGCTGGCACGGTGGCCGGTCGTCGCGCGCTGGCCGTGGTCTGCCTTCCTCGATGTTGCGGCGGGGGAGGTGCCGGGCCACCGGCGCGAATTCGTCCTCGCGATGTGTGGCGGCGTGCCCGTGCTGCTCGTCAGTGGCCGTCTCCATTTCTATCAGGGTGTACCCATCGAAGCGGTTGGCGCATATGTCCGGTTGCTCGCAGATGCTAATATTCGGACGCTGATTCTCACTAACGCGGCAGGGGGATTGAACCCGGAGTTCCGCGTCGGTGACCTGATGGTTCTGAGCGACCACATCAACCTGCCCGGTTTGGCGGGTGCGAACCCGCTCCGTGGCGGCCCGCATTTCCTCGACTGCACGAGTATCTACACGCCGCACCTCCGGGCACGCGCGCATGGCGCGGCGGCGGGCGCGGGCATCGTGCTACGGGAGGGTATCTACGCGATGGTCGGTGGGCCGACATACGAGACACCCGCCGAGCAACGGTTCCTGCGCGCGCTTGGGGCAGACGCCGTCGGTATGTCGACCGCGCCGGAGGCACTGGTCGCGCGCCAGTGCGGCATGGAGGTGCTGGCGTTTTCCTCGATCACGAATGTCGCCGGTGCGGAATCGGTGAGCCACACGGAGGTATTGGCGGAGGGGGCGCAGGTCGCGGTGCGGCTCGCAACGATGCTCGAACGGCTGCTTCCCGAACTGAACGACGCGCACTGATGTTTCGCGGCGCGGATGTTGCAATGGCGACGAATACGATAAGGAGGTTCCCGTGGCAATCACAGCAAAGAACGAAGGCACCGGACAGAAGATGGCGCGGTACGGTACGGGCGGTGCGCTAGCGGCGGGCGCAGTCGCGCTGATCATGTACATGCGCAGCGAGCAGGGACGCAGCAAGATGACAACGATGTTTGGCGCACAGTTCGCTAATATCGACGAGCAATTGCAGGGCGCGATTCGCGAGAACATGCCCCTCATCGAGGAGGCGATCGACCGATTGGTCGAGACCTTGCAACAGGGCGTGAAAAGCCTGAGCGGCGAGATCGACCGCTTCGGCGATGAGGCGAAGCAGCGGATACAGACCTATGTCAATGTGATCGACGAGCACGCCAGCGGCTCATAAGGGGCGGCTGCGACACATCGCGCGATGGTCGAGGGCCTTGAAATCGTTGAGTGCGTACGCGGGACCTACGGCAAGATAACGCGTGCGCCCTCATCGACGCCGCTGGCGATCACGACGAGACCGTTTGCGCGGATGCCCGTTCGCACTTCGACGCGCTCGCGCGAGCCGTCTGTGTGCAGCACGGTAAGGTACGTCTTCGCGCCGATGGTCTCGACCGCGAGATCTGGCACAACGAGGACATTGGTTTCTGTCCGTGTTGCCACGGTGACATCTGCCCCCATGCCCGGCCGGAGATCGAGGCCGGGAGGGCGTGCGAATGTCACGGTCCCTTCATAGATTGTCCGACCCCCCCGATTGGTGGCGATGGGCGCAATGGCCGCCAGATTCCCCTTCACCGATTGGCCAGGGAAGGCGTCGAAAATAATTGTCGCAGCGCGATTGTCGCCGATGCGCGGCACATCGAGTTCGTCGATGTCTGCCGTCAGGACGAGATTGGCGAGATTCGCCATCTGCACGAGTTCCTGCCCCTGGTTGTAGACACCCTTCTCCGTGACCGAGACGACGAGGATTGTGCCATCGACCGGTGCGAGCACGAGCGTCCGGCGTAGTGCATCGCGTGCCGTATCGAGCCGCCGTTGCGCGTCCTGTACGGCCGCCTCGGCGGTGACGATGGCTGCTCGGGCATTTGTGTCGCCACTGCCGCGCTCGCGCGCGCTCGTCAGGCCGTATTGCGCCGCGTCGAGCGCGTCCGAGGCGGCCTGCAGGTCCTGCCGCTGGCGGCTGTCGTCCAACGCGGCCAGCACATCGCCCGTATGGACGGCATCACCGGCCTTGACCGCGATCAGGCGCACGGTGCCCGCTTGCGTGAGCGGCACGGAAAGTTTGCTTGCAACATCGACCTTACCCGTCGCCTGGACCGTGGCGCTCAGCTCCGCGCGCCGCTCGACGGTGACCGACCGAACGGCGCGATTATGCGGGCGAAGGACCGTTGCCCAGAGAACGAATCCGCCCACCACGACGATCAACAGCGTCGCCACGATGATTCCTGTCCGCCTACTCATAACGCACCGCCTCGATGGGGCGCAGGCGAGCGGCAAGCCAGCCGGGCGCGACACTGGAACCAGCCGCGACGATCAGCGTCAGGATACCGGTGAAAATGAGCACTGCCGGCGAGAGCGTGAACTGCATCCGAAACAACTCTGCCCCCGCCAGTGCGACGAGATAGCGCGCCAGTGCGTAGCCTCCTATCAAGCCAATCAAGTAGCCAAGCACCCCGAGTACCAGGCCCTCGCTAACCAGGAGTCGCATGAGCGCCCCGCCGCTTGCCCCGATGGACCGCAGGATGCCGAGTTCTCGGCGGCGTTCGGTGATATTCAGCACGAGCGTGTTGATGAGCCCCATGATGCCGATCACGGCGACGACGATCACCATCGCATCGAGCAGCACCGTGAGAATGCGGATCGTACTCTGCGTTTCCGCACGGTCCGCGTAGGCGGCAAGCGAGGAGGGCGCGAGCGGCCGGAACTGCTCCTCGACATGCCGAAGCGCCGCGTCCACCCCCGCCGGCGTGCTATCGGCGAAACGCACGGCGAAAACATCCGCCACGTTCGGACGGGCGCGAAGCGTGTTTGCGCTTTCGGGGGTCATAAAGACTTTGCCCGTCGCATGGCTGCCCAAATAGGTACTCTCATCGTCCACAATGCCAACGATCCCGTACATCTGCTGCCGTTTCTGTTTGACTACCTGCATCGCATCGCCCACCTGAAGGCCGAGACTGCGCGCGAGGTTCGCGGTGACGACGACCTCACCGGGTGCATGATCGTTATACCAGCGCCCGGCGATGATCGGGTGGAGATAGAGCTGCGTATCGGCCGGGATGCCCCAGAGATCGGTGAGCGTCTCCTGCACATATGCGTCGTCACGTACCCAGCCTTCCGCCGCCGTAATATCGGTGTCGCGCCGTAGTTCCCCGGCAAACGGGATGGTCAGTTGCCGGTTGAAGTTGATCCAGGCATCGGCGGCGTAGGTTGCGTAGAGTGCATCCACCGTGTGGTTCACCGATGCATTGAGCGCCTGCGTGCCGATGAAGGCGGCTGCGCCGACCCCGACGACGAGGATCGTGATGACCGAGCGCACACGCCGCCGCCAGGTGTTGCGTACCGCCATCGCGAACATCGCCGTCGTACCGCGCAAGCGGGCCAGGAGCCGCTGCACGAAGCCGACACCGTAATCGGCGCGTACGCCGTAGTTGCGGAGCAGTTCGAGCGCCCGGACGCGCGTGCCTTGCCATGCCGGCAGGAGCGCCGCACCGACGCCGACGCCCAACCCGACGGCAAAGCCGAGCGCCACCTCGCGCGGGGCGAGATTGAAGGACGGCAAGGCGAGGCCGATGAGTCCGCCCAGGTAGCCGGCGAGCGCGCCACCACCGATCACGCCGACCGCAATGCCGATGCCGCTGCCGGTCAGCCCGACGATGACGGCCGGCAGGAGGTAGGTGCGGAGCACTTGCCAGCGACTGGCGCCGATGGCGCGCAGAATGCCGACCTGCCGCATCTCCTCGGACATCACCGCGTTCATCGTGTTCCAGACGAGAAACCCGCTCAGGATGACGCCGATCACCGAGAAGACCGACATGAGGAGGAGTAGCGCGCCGAGTTCTTTCGCGCCGGGTGCGTCCTGCGGATCGCGGATCGAACCGGGATTATGGGGGATTCCGCGCTTATCCAGCACGCGGACCATCGTTCGGAGCGTCTCTGGCGCCCGGCGCAGTTCCGCCACCCGTACGAGCAGTTGGTTGTCGCCGGTTTCTTGCCGCCAAAGCTGTACATCGCCCGCCGGCGCGTAGCCGATTGCCCGGTCCTGAATCGAGGCGTCCGCTTCGCCCGGCGTGCGCGTGAAGCCGCTGATGCGTGCGTAGACCGGATCAGAAGCCACATCCTCACGCAGTGCGATCGTGTCGCCAATCTCAACAGGCTGAAGATTGCGCGCTGAGTAGTCGAGCACCGCCTCGCCGGGGCCGGGCCATCGGCCTGCCACAAGCGTGGGGCGGTTGACGCGCATGTTGGCAAAATCGTGGATGCCGTAGATCAGTGCATCGCGGTATGCACCACCGTCCGACCATTGGATCGAGTCGGAAACGCGCGCTTCGACGGTCTGGACGTTGTCAATCTCGGCGAAGACGTTCTCCAGACCCACCGGGAAGCCCCGGACGCCCATGAAGATGTCTGCCTGTGAGGCGGAGATGTACGTGTCATGCTGCGCGCGGGCGAGATTGCGCGCCGTATACGCGATCGCGACGACACCGGCGACGCCGATGATGATGCCGATGAGGAGCAGTGCGGAACGCAAGCGGCGGACGCCGAAATCCCGCATGGTCTTTGCGACAAGTACCGACATAGAGGAATGAACCGATCCGTCTCTGCCGCGCCCACCTGTTACTCTGGCATCCGCTCCACCGCGATAACCCCGTCTGCATCGGAACCAACGGGCACGGCCCCTGTAGTGTCCCGCACGATCTCGCCGTCTGCAAGGGCGATGACGCGCGGTGCGCGGGCGGCCAGTCGCGCGTCATGTGTCACGATCAGCAACGTGCGTGCGCCGTCTGCGAGTTCGGCGAGGAGTTCGACAATTCGTTCGCCGGTGGCCGAGTCGAGATTTCCGGTCGGTTCATCGGCGAGGAGAATGGCCGGGTCATTGGCGAGTGCGCGCGCAATTGCCACCCGCTGTTGCTCGCCACCGGAGAGTTGCGACGGGAGGCTGCTCGCCAGCCCCGCGACGCCGACGCGCTCAAGGAGTGCGAGGCCGCGCTTGCGCCGCTCGCCGCGCCAACGGCCACGCAATTCCATAGGCAGCACAACATTTTCGAGGGCCGTGAGTGTCGGCATCAGTTGGAAGAACTGGAAGACGATCCCCACCTGCTGACCGCGCCAACGTGCCAGTCGCTCCTCGGAGAGGTGGGTGAGTTCCGCGCCATTGACCCGCACGATGCCCGATGTGGCGCGGTCGATACCGGCAAGCAGATTCATTAACGTGCTCTTGCCACTGCCGGATGGCCCGACTATCGCCACCCACTCCCCACGTGCGATCGTGACGGTGGCGTCATGCAGCGCGGTGACAATGCCGCGTCCCGTTTGATACTGCCGCGTGACGTGCTCGAACTGAATTGCGGGTTCCGGCGGGGGATTACTGACGGTCACGGCCGACACGGAGGGCGAAGGTGCGGAACCACGAAATAACGAGCACACCGAAGGCAATCACGAGCGCGAGCGTCACAACCGTATGCGCCGTGTCGCCGGGAATGCTGTTCATCCACGTCTCCACGTCATGCCAGACCTCTGGCACGAGCAGCTGCCGCTGGCGACCGGACTGCGGCGCGGTATTACCGGAGATCGCCACAACAAATGTGAGGCAGAGCATCAGAAAGGTCAGCACAACACCGAGCGCGCCCACGGCGAAGGCAACGAGGTGCGGTATTTGCTTGCTTTGCTGCTCTTGCCGGTACACCCACGGCGGCGGGAGGGGCCGGACATTCGCAAGTACCCGCTCGGTCAGATCGGGTGCTGCATATCCCGGACGACCGACGCCGGGCGCGGGCCACACATGCATCGCTTCCGCGAAGCGGCGGCACTCCGCACATTCGCCGACGTGGTCATGCAGTGCATCGCGGTCATCGGGTGTGATCGTTTGATCGATTGACTGGATGAGAAGCTTACGAGCCAGCTTGCAGTGCATCGGCAAGCCTCCCGTCGCCATTTACGAGTGCTGCGAGCGCATTGCGCGCACGATGCAGGCGCGCTTTGATCGTGCTCACGGGCAAGTCCACGACCTGGGCGATCTCTTCATATCCGAGATCGTGCCAGTAGCGGAGCAGCAAGACTAACCGGTAATGCTCCGGCAATTTCGCCAGCAGGCTACGCACGGTGTCTTGCTGCTCGACGGCGAGCGCCGCCGCCTCAGGACCGCGCGTACGCGCGCGCATCCAGTTCGAGATATTTTCGAGCGGCACGAGCCACGGACGCTTGCGACGCAAAAGGTCGATGCAGTAATGGCTGGCGATCGAGAGTACCCACGTCGAAAAGCGGTGCTCGGTGTCGTACGTCGCCAAGCGACGGTAGATACGCAGGAAGACCTCCTGTGCCGCATCTTCCGCCTCACCCGCATCGCTGAGCATCCGGTACGCAAGGTTATAGACCGCCGTCTGATAGCGCGTCACGAGTTCCGCGAACGCGCGCTCGTCGCCCGCCACGGCTCGCTCGATGAGCTGTAATTCGGTCGTGTCCTGGACAGAGGGTGTGTGATGCAGTGCGCTTATGCGGGGATGATGATGCACGATCGCGTTGAGGACCTGGGTATCATCAGAAAGGGGGAGCGTCGCGTCGGTTGCCGACATCGTTATTTTCGCTTTCATACAATCGGTCCGTCCATCGGTGCCGCTACAGAATGAGATACGAGAAACCTGTCCGGATGTTTCACTACGCTGGCGATCATCACGATCGCTCGGGAGTGAAGTCCTGTCCGTTCGCGATGATTCCATCGTCGAAGTATAGCACTTCGCAGGCTCCACGGTACGATGCAGCACGCCCAAGCGCACCATTGACCGCTTGACAGATTGCCGTATACTACGCTCATACGACAGTGTAAGTGCACAAAAGCTTCTGAATCACCCCGTCGGCTCCCGATGCCGGCAGCACGGTTGTTATCGTGCACCTTCACGCGTCGTCGCGTCGTGTGTCGAAGCCCTCTACGGGCTTGTTACCGATCCAAGGAGAGGTGCATGAGGAAAACACCGGCGGGTCAGTCATTCCATCGGATGACGCGGCGCGCATTCCTGACCACGGCGGGTGCGAGCGCGGCGGCGGCGATCCTCGCGGCGTGTGGCGGATCGAGCACCGCGACCGATACACCGAAGCCTGCGGCGAGCGCGGCGAGTGCAGCCACGACTGCGCCCGCCCCCGCTGCCACGACGGCCTCCACGGCGAGTTCTGCTGCCACGGCACCCGCCGCAGCGCAGCCAACCGCAGCGGCAAGTTCGGCGGTGAGCGCCACCTCCGCAAGTGCTGCCGGGAACGCCGCCGCACCGACCGCAGTCGGTGGGGCGAACACGGTATTGGCACCGAAGCCCGGCGGCAAGGTGGTAAATAGTTACTTCACCGGCGATCCGCCTGATCTCGACCCATACCTCAATGTCACGTTCCGCGCGGCGGAGTTCGGCGGCTTCTTCTATAGCAAACTGCTCAAGTTCGACAACGGCCCCGGCGTCCCTCCGACCTCGTTCACACCGGTGCCGGACCTCGCCGAGAAGTACGATGTTTCCTCGGATGGCCTGACCTATACCTTCACGCTTCGCGCCAATGCGAAGTGGCAAAACAAGGACCCGATGAATGGCCGCGCCGTCACGGCCGACGACGTTGTGTGGTCGTTCACGCGGTTCCGGACCGTCTCTCCGCAAAAATCCACCTTCGATATCGTCAAAGATGTGAAGGCGACCGACCCGAAGACCGTCGTCTTCACTCTCAACGCGCCCTTCGCGCCGTTCGAGGTCGCCCTCGCGGCACCCGTCTTCTATATCATGCCGAAAGAAGTGATCGATGCGGATGGCGACGCGCGCAAGCGGGTGATCGGCAGCGGCCCGTGGATCTTCGACAAATACGACAAGGGTGTGCAGGTCGTCGCGAAGCGTAACCCGGACTACTACTTTACGGGCACGCCATATGTCGACGAACTGGACCTCCTGATCGTCCCTGAAGCTGCGACATCGGTCGCGAACCTACGCGCGAAGCAGATCGACATCTACGCGCCGTCGCCGACGGATACAAAGGCGATCAAAGCCTCGAACCCGGAGATCAACTTCGTCGAGTTTCCGCAAAATCTGCTCTGGTTCTTCTACTGGAACGTCAATGTGCCGCCGTTCAATGATGTCCGCGTGCGCCAGGCGGTGTCGCTGGCGCTCGACCGCGACGAACTGATCACGACCCTGTTTGAGGGCAAGGGATATATGAACAACTCCGTGCCCGCAGGTCTGGCCTCATCATGGCTGGACCCGCGCAGCGCGGATATGGGGCCGAGCGCGAAGTACTACAAGCGCGATGTGGACGCCGCGAAGAAGTTGATGTCCGACGCGGGTTTCGCCAGCGGCATGAAGGTGCCATTCATCTCCACGCAGAATGCGTACGGCAACACCTTCAATAGCAGCATCGAGTTGGTGATTAAGCAGATGAAGGACATTGGCCTCAATCTGGACTTCCGCCCGCAAGATTACGCTGCCTATGTCGGTAGTACCTTCCTCAGCAAATTCGATCCCGGCACGATGATCTGGGGTCTGGAGACGCAGTTCAACGAGGCGCACTACTACCTCTTCAACATGTATCACCCGACGGGCACCCGCAACCATGCGAGCATCAACGACCCGCAACTGACAGCGATGATCGAGAAGGAGACCGCGACGCTCGACAAGGCGGCGCGTAAGACGTTGCTCTTCGATATCCAGCGGTACTTGGGCGACAAACAGTACTACGTCATTGGCCCGACCGGTGCTGTGAATGTCGCCACGCAGCCCTGGGTGAAGAATTTCTTCTATCAGGACGATTACGGGCACGGCTCGGAAGTCTTCCCGAAGATGTTCCTGGACGGCAAGAAATAACGGGGTCTGCTCGATTGCTCTCAGGTAAGGATCGCGATGCAACGATATATCTTGCGGCGCCTGCTCCTGACGATTCCGTCGCTGCTTGGCGTCACGCTCATCGTGTCGGGTATGGTCCGTCTGCTTCCGGGGGATGCGGTCACCCTGATGTTGCAGGATTACTCGGGCTATGCGAAGAGTGCCGACGATTTGCGCGCGAAACTGGGGCTCAACCAGCCATTTCAGGTGCAATACCTGAAGTGGCTGGGCGGCATCCTGCATGGCGATTTTGGCCAGTCACTGCGTGATCGCTCGCCAATCGCGCATGAACTCGCCACGCGGCTTCCGGTCACATTCGAGCTCGGGTTACTCGGGTTGCTCATCTCGCTCGTGATCGCCATCCCGCTTGGCGTCTATTCGGCTGTGCGGCAGGATTCGCTCTCGGACTTCATCGCTCGGAGCGCGGCGATCGCCATGCTGGCGATCCCCGGCTTCTGGCTCGCGACGCTGGCGATCACCCTGCCGGCACTCTGGTTTCACTGGTCCCCACCGCTGGTGTATACACCCCTGCAGGACAGCCCTGGGACGAATCTCAAGCAGATGCTGCTCCCAGCCATCATCCTCGGTATCGGCCTCTCCGGTTCGATCATGCGGCTGACACGAGCGCAAATGCTCGAGGTGCTGCGTCAGGATTACATCCGTACCTCACGGGCGAAGGGCCTCAGCGAACGAGCGGTCATTTATCGTCACGCGCTGCGTAATGCGGTAGTCCCGGTCGTGACGCTGCTCGGCCTGAATATGGCGGTGCTCATTAGCGGCACCGTGGTTCTCGAAAGCATCTTCGTCCTTCCGGGGATGGGGCGCTATCTGCTCGATGCGCTCAACAACCGCGATTACCCGGTGGTTCAGGCAATCGTCTTGCTCTTCGCCACGGTGATTATCGGTATCAATCTCCTGGTGGATTTGTTGTATGCATGTCTGGACCCTCGGATACGGTACTCGTAAAGATCTGTTGCCGTTACGTGGTCGCAATCCGACCTTGAGCGAACATGATAGGAGCGAGACATTGATGCGCACCGAGCAGTCGAATAGCGGGGGTGTTGCGGGCACGCTTTCGGCACCCGTCAGTGCGACGGGCATCGGCCCAGGCATTTCGCTCTCGCCCTCTGCGGAAGCTGATGCGGTTTGCCCGTGAGAAGCCGCTCGGCGCCATTGGCGGCATTATTGTCATCGTGCTTCTGATAACGGCACTTTTTGCCCAACAGATCGCGCCATACGCATACGACGCAGGTAGGGGAGTCGACCGACTTCAAGGCCCGTCGCTGCATCATCTTTTCGGCACTGATAATCTCGGTCGCGATCTTTTCAGCCGCATCGTCTTTGGCGCACGGGTCTCAATCGAGGTGGGTTTCGGCGCGGTGCTGGTCGGCACCGGACTGGCGACGCTCTTCGGTATTGTCTCGGGCTTCTATGGTGGGCTGTTCGACCTGCTCTTCCAACGCCTGATCGATGCCTGGATCGCTTTCCCGGCCATCGTGCTGCTCGCCTGTCTCGTCACGATCATGACCTCACGCGCAACCAGTTCGACGAACTCCATTGTCATCGTCGCCATTGCGCTCGGATTGATCGTGGCGGGCGGCTCGACGCGCGTCGTGCGCAGCGCCGTGATCGGCATTCGGGACATGCCATATATGGAAGCCGCACGCTGTACGGGCTGCAACAATACGCGGATCATCATGCGCTATGTGCTGCCAAACGTGCTCGCGCCAATCATCATCCTCGCAACGGTTCAACTGGGTGGTGCGATCCTCGCGGAATCGACCTTGAGCTTTCTCGGCTTCGGGGTGAAGCCCCCGATGCCGGCCTGGGGCAGCATGTTGGCGGGTTCCGGGCGACAGTTCTTCCTGATCGCGCCGTGGCTGGCCATCTGGCCGGGGCTGGCGATCAGCTTGGCGGTCTTCGGCTTCAATATGCTCGGAGACGCCCTGCGCGATGTGCTCGATCCACGCCTGCGTGGCAGCCGATAGTTTGTTTCCTTCTGCTTTGTTCCTACCGCGATAGAAACATCGTGAGGATATGCGCTCGGCTGCTATCAATTCCCAGGAACTGGTATCGCGGCTATCACCGCACGAGTTCGCCGTCGAACCATTGCGGATAGGAATGGGTCACAAAGTCTCCGCACGTTCACGACCGGGAATATCTCGCCCGCCGACCGGAGCATCTCGGTCGGTCACGTTGGGTATGTTCCCTCAGTAACGGCGCGTGATGCCCATTCCGTCGCACATTCCTCCACCCAGAGATCGCTCGCATACCGGCACTCGGAGGGGGGCTTTTTTGCGTTCATTGCGCGGCACCCATTGACGGTTACACGACCCATCGGTAACTGCACGCGGTTCATTACAGCCCTGCCAATAAAATGTACGGATGGATAAAAAGGAGTGTGGGATGGGTCTCGGTTTGCGTCGTCTCGCCCGTCTCGCCCTCGCCCTCGCCTTGCTCGGCGCGCTCCTCGGTGCCCTGCCCGCCCCGGCCGTCTCCGCCGCCACCACCTACACCGTCAACGCCCTGACCGACACCGGCGCGGGATCGGGCACCACCGGCGACCTGCGCTACGCGATCACCCAGGTCAACGCGGGCGGCGGCACCGGCGACACGATCAACATCACCGCGACCGGGACGATCCTGCTGGGGAGCACCCTGCCGACCCTGAGCCAGTCGGTGACGATCAGCGGGCCGGGGGCGGTGCTGCTGACGATCGACGGGGGGTGCACGACCTGCGACCCGGGCGGCGCGCACACGGACGGGGTGCCGGTCTTCAACATCGGTGCCGTCGCCGCGACGATCGGCGGCGTGACGATCCGGCACGGCAACGCCGGGGGGGAGGCAACGGGGGGCGATCAACAACCAGTCGGGCGGGACGCTGACGGTGCGGGACGACACCATCGCCCGCAACTATGCGAACCTCGGCGGCGCCATCTACAACAACGCTTCCTCGACGCTGATCGTGGACCGGACGACCTTCGAGGGGAACACGCGCCTCGACGGCGGCGGCATCAACAACAGCGGCAGCGGCACCCTGACGGTGACGAACAGCACCTTCGCCAACAACCAGGCGCAGGTTCGGCGGGGCGATCTTCAACTACAAACTCAACCAGGCGGGCATCGCCGCCACGACGATCAGCGGCAACGGTGCGACCTCCGGCGGGGGCATCTTCAACTTCAGTCCGCTGACGCTGGCGGGGTCGATCGTCGCTGGCAAACGCCCGCCTGAACGGATCCGATATGCCCAAACTGGGGTGACCGACGGGGGGTACAACGTAATCGGCAGCCCCGACGAAAACTACTTTTCCGATGGCACGAACCACGACCGGGTGGGCACCGCCGCCCCGATCGCCGCTTCCAACTCGGGCTGTGTCCGCTTCGCTGCCCGCCGTACCCGCGCCTTCACCTTGCTGTACGCCCCCTCGATCGGCGAGTAGTCCGGCGAGTACGCCGGTAGATAGACAAGATGGCATCCCGCCCCCGCGATGATCGCGCCCACCTCCCCGCCCTTGTGGACAGTCAGGTTGTCCATCACCACCACCTGACCCACGCGCAGCGTCGGCACGAGGAAGTGCGTCAGCCAGGCGACGAATGCCTCCCGATCCATCGCCCCCTCGAGCACCATCGGCGCGTCCAGCCCATCGAGTGTCAGCGCCGCCACCAGCGTCGTGTTGCGCGTGTGGTTGCGCGGCACATGCCCGTACGCCCGCTGGCCGCGCGGCGCCCGCGCATACAATGGCGTCATCCGCGTGTGCGTCCCGGTCTCGTCGACGAAGACCAGCCGCTCCGTCGGCACATCGGCCATCGCCTCCCACCATGCCGCGCGGGCGACCGGATCCTGTTCGCTGGCGATCAGCGACTTTTTTTATGCGTCCAGCCGATGCGCCGCTCCAGGCGGCACCACGCACTCGCGCTGAGCGCCGTCCCGGTCTGCCCGTGCCAGCGAACGCAGTGCTCCTCCAGGGTCGCATCGGGGGCGGCGACCAACTGAGCGAGGACGGCGGGGTACTGGTCGGGGCCGATAACCGGGCGTTTGCCGGGGCGCGGGTGTGCGGCGAGTGCGCCGGTGGTGCGCCATTGATGCAGGTAGCGCTTGACGGTCCGCTCACCGACGCCGAAGACGGTGGCGGCCTCGGATTGACTCATGCCGCGCTCAACCGCTTGGACGATGCGCTCACGGAGATCGAGACTGTAGGCTTTCATGCCGGACAGTCTCGCATCGGGCGGCAATACACGGGCACCGCAGGCGACACGGTCAACTGCCAGGTTGTGGTGTCTTCCTCGCCTAGGCTTCCGACAAGGGTGGCGGGTTCATTGATCGTACCCTTTACCTTCCGCGAGCGTGGACAGGAGATCCGGGACGCCGCAGCTAAGCAGGCATCGCAACCGCGATTCGCTTCGCAACGAAGACCACGCTCGCCGAGCGCATGCCGGCGCGCGTTCGATGGTCATGCCCCGGCGCGCTGGGTGGTCGCGGACTCAGGCGACGGGCGTTCTCGCCGCTTCCGCCAGTGGTTGGAAAGGCGCAGGCGGCCTATGCCGTGATGGTGCCGATGACGAACGCCATCTCCTATCGCCTTGGGCGTGAGCGCGTGGAGCAACTGGGGGTGCGGCTGACCGGAGATGCGTGGAGGCCCGCCGCTGGCGCGGGGGCGCAGGGTGAGCCCGTGCACGATTGGGCGTGCGTGCCCCTCTCCGAGTCGTGCATCGGTGGGATGCGCCGCTGGTTGCTCGTGCGGCGCGATCCGGGTGACTCGGTTGATCCGGATGCGAATCGCTACTGGCTGGCGTATGGCCCGGCGGAGACGACGGTCGCAGAACTCGTCCGGGTGTGCGACGTGCGGTGGCAGATCGAGGGGCGCTGTTCGTGCAGGCGAAAGGGGATGCCAACCCGGGCATGGATCACTACGAGGTGCGCACCTGGGAAGTGTGGCACCGGTTCATCACGCTCTGCCTTGTGGCGCATGCCCGGGTACCTTCTGGGTGGCATGGTCGTCCTCCGGGCACATGCGCTCGCCGCCGAGCCGGGCCGTAAAAGGGGGACGCCGCATCCGGGATGATCGCGCTCACCGTGCCGGAGACGCGCCGTCTCGTCCTCGCGTTGAGCGAGCCTGCGGCGCGACGTGGATTTAGATTCGGCTGGTCGCGCTGGCGCCGCGCGCATCAGGCGATCGCCGCCCGCTGCCACACCGCGCGCCGGGCCCAGACACGTGGCCGACCGACGACCGAGGGCGGGATCCTACCGCCAGCGCTGGCGCGGGGTGCGCTCACCGATGCCGAGCGGGAACGCGTCCACCCGGTGACCGGCTCCCCGAAAAGGTGTCCAGCCTGATACGCTAAAATTCGCGTATTCGGAGGAGGGCATCGTGAGGAAGAGCCAGTTCACCGACCAGCAGATCGTCGCGGCACTCCGGCAGGTCGAGCACGGCACGACCGTCGGCGAGGTCGATGCCGCAAGCTCGGCGTCACCGAGCAGACCTTCTATCGCTGGAAGCGCAAGTTCGCCGGCATGGGCATCGCCGAACTGCGCACGGCTCCGCGAGGTCGAGGACGAGAATCGGCGCCTCAAGCAACTGGTTGCCCGGAGCTGGGGTGGCACCGCTCGATAAGCAGATGCTCCAGGAAGTGCTAAGAAAAAACTGGTGAAGCCGGCCCAGAGGCGTGCCGCGGTGCACTTCCTCCGGGTCGGCTTCCGCATCAGCGAGCGACGCGCCTGTCGGGTGGTCGCCGCCCATCGGCGCACGATGCGCTACCGCAGTCGCAAGCCGGATCAGTCGCCGCTACGCCAGCGGATCAAGGAGTTGGCCGCGGTGCGTGTCCGCTACGGCTATCGCCGGATCCATGTCTTGTTACGCCGTGAGGGATGGCCGGTAAACGTCAAGCGCGTGTACCGACTCTACCGTGAGGAAGGGCTCTCGCTGCGCTACAAGCGGTCGAAGAAGCGCGTGAGCGTGCCGCGAGTGGTACCACCGCCCGCCCAGCGGCCCAACGAGCGGTGGAGCATCGATTTCCTGCGCGACAGCCTGGCCGATGGCCGCTCCTTCCGGGTCTTTACGGTAGTGGATAACGTGAGCCGTGTTAGCCCCGCCATCGAGGCCGCCTTCTCGATCAGGGGCGAGGCGGTGGTGGCGGTGCTGGACCGGCTGAAGGCAAGCGGATTGCCCGCGCGGCTGGCGGTGGACAATGGCCCCGAGTTCATCTCCAAGGCGCTCGACGCCTGGGCATATCACAACGGAGTGCAACTCGAATTCTCCCGGCCTGGCAAGCCAACCGACAATGCGTTCGTGGAGTCGTTCAACGGGCATTTCCGCGAGGAATGCCTGGATCAGCACTGGTTCGCGTCGCTGGAGGAGGCGCGGCAGATGATCGAAGCATGGCGGATCGAGTACAACACGGAGCGTCCGCATCGGGCACTCGGGCAGCGGACGCCGGCCGCTATGGTGGAAGAATTGCAAGTAACTGCTAACATCTAGGTCGGACACACTTCGGGGCTCCGGTCAATGCTAAGTAACGCGATGTGCAGGTATCAATCGGTGAGCAGGGTGTCGAACTGCAACGGTGACAGTCCCCGCTGCTGGCAGAGCAGGACAGCGAACGTATGGCTGACGACGCTGCGCAGCCAGCGCGACCAGAGGTGCCAGGCATCCCGCGCCCAGACCCGTTTGATCCGGTAGCGTTCGACCAGTTGCCCGAGCACCGTCTCGATCCGCCGCCGCTTGCCGATCAGCCAATGCGGCCACGGTGCGTGCTCCCGCTTCTTGTCCTTATAGGGCGCGAGTAGGTGAAGGCCCCGTGCCGCCAGGTCGCGGATCGTTCCCGCCTTCCAGTAGCCGCGATCCGCGAGCGCCCACCCCGCACACCGGGCAGCAGATCGCTCTCGGCTACCGGCAGACCGGGCTCATTGGCCGCGACGAGGTTGAAGCCCGTGATCACCCCCGGCCAGCAGACCCGCAGGTGCAGCCGCAGCCCGTAGTAGGTCTGGCGTACCAGTTCGTCCTTGCCGTAGGCGGCGTACTCGCGCAGACGACGGCAGCGGCGGGCACGGGCGAACTGGCAGACCGGGATCGGGCAGCTGTCCACGATGGAGAAGGCGGGGTCGTGGGCAACGCGGGTGAGCAGATGCTGCCAGAGACGCTGTTTGACGCCCCACAGGTTGGCGGCCTGCCGGGTGAACGTGGTGCGATCCACGGCGCGCAGGCGGGGGAAGTAGTCGGGGTAGTGGGTGCGGAAGAAGGAGTAGATCGCCTCATCGGTGGCGAAGCCGAGGAAGGCGCCGACGACCTCGATGGTCAGCACCTCGCTGTCGCAGAGGATCGGCGCGGGGCCGCGCTGGCGGACGCGTTGGCCGCTGAGCCAATCATCGATCAGGCAGAAGACAGTGATGAGGAAGGTGGTACGATCCATGGGACGACCTCCGCTATGCGGTGAACCTCAGCACTTCACAGCGTACGGAGGTCGCTACTCAGCAAGTTCCATCCCGGAAACCTGCACATCGCGTTACTTAGCACGCGGACATTGGGAGCGCCCGCGATACGGTGACGTGCACGCTCAGGCTTTGTGCATAGCCGCCTGTTCGTCGATGGTAGCGGCATGGACGTGAGAGGGATGCGGCACCTGCGGCGTCTCAGTCGCACGCCGCAGGTAGGCGACGCCACGCTGGGGGTTCGTTTTCACCCCGGCATCGCGTTGCCATCTGGCCATCTTGCCTCCCGTCCACACTCCGTCATCCGCCGGGGACGCGGCAAGCGCAACGGCAAGCGCGGCACTTTGGCGCGCATCAAGCAACGGGGCATGGCCGGGATTGGCGCGGCGGTAATCCGCCAATCCCGCTGCCCCCTTTATCGTTGTAGCGCGCGATCAGTGCATTTACCCACCGGGAGGAGACCCCCACGATGCCTGCCGCTTCGTCGAGCGTCGCACCCCGGAAAGTAGCCAGATCAGTTGCAAACGACGGGCAGTAGCAACCTCGGTGGCCACTTTATAGCATGCTGCCAGTTGTGCAGTCGGGAAATGCGGCGTGAGCACCACCCGTTTGCCCATCGTTCCCCCGCGATCATCATCCCTTGATCCGAGAACTATACAACAGGTTTTGCTATTACTTGTGCCTCGGCAACGGCGGCTCCTTGTACACGCCGAAGTCCGGCGGCGGTGTCATCTCTGGCTTACCGACCTTCGCGAGCCGGTTGGGCTTGACATCTTTTCTCCGCATGACGATCCGCCACGCGAATTCTCCGTTCAGGTCCGCCGTCTTCTTCCCCTTCAATACAGCGATGGCGTCATCGGCAGTCACCGAGAACCCTGCTGCCGACTTGTTCCCCACACTCAGGTGATTATGAGAACCATCTTGCTCGGTTACGAAGATATGCATCTGACTCGTGTCGGCCACTGCGACGAAGTCGGGATCAAGCTTGATGTCCGCTTTGCCGTTCACGAGCGTTCCCTCACCGAAATCCTCCAACCAGCTCTCAGGCGCCTCCACACAGTAGACTGCCCGGTACGATCCGTCCTTGCTGTGCGGTAGTATTGCGCTCTTCGTGCCGTAGACGGACTGGTTGCCGAGGACGTAGAAGTTGGCGCTGAAGACGACATCGCCGTAGAACGCCCAGCACGCGCACCATTCGGCCCAGCGTTGCCGACGAGGCCGGCATAGGTATTGCTGCCGTTCGAGGAGCCGACGATACCGTGGCCATTATCAGCTGAGCAGAGCAAGGCATGGGAATTAGCGGCGGTGGAATTATTCACCGCATTGATGGCGACACTGACGTTCGTCCCTGCCGCCTTCGCATAGACGCCATACGTGCTGTTCGGGGTGTTGCCGCACTCCCCGTTGAGACGCCGTACAAGGCCGCGCCACCAGAAGAAACGCCGCCGATCGCCGTGCCGCTGGTTGACTGCCC
The DNA here is from genome assembly GCA_963847195.1 of uncultured Chloroflexia bacterium. GTDB lineage: Bacteria > Chloroflexota > Chloroflexia > Thermomicrobiales > JALYUS01 > JALYUS01. The sequence continues at coordinate 228,570 of CAWJZC010000013.1, forward strand.
ATAGACGCCGGTGCCGTTCGTCGCCACACCGGTTGTGCCTATCCCACCGAGGGCGTCATTGCGTCCATGCACGCCGGAGTTGTTCACCGTGCCGGGAGGCGCAGCTGGATTTGTGGCAAACCCTTGGAGGGCGTCAGTCGTCGTGTCGGGGATTCGCCACTGCGGTTTGTACAGCGCGAAACACAACCGCTGTGGTGGGGGCGGTGAGCGTCGTCCGCGTGCTTGCTGTATTGCCGGCATCGTTCGCAGATCCCTGAAGTATCGGGTTATTGTCAGATGCCTCTACCGTCTCATTGCCCATGCGCGTTGCCATTACGCCCGCCGCCAATGCCGCCGCGCCCGCGATCAGCCCACGGCGCCGGATGGCGCTCTTCTCGACCGGTGCCGTTTCGTGCTTCTGCACAGCCATATCCCTGCTCCTCCTCACCCACACCTGCCCGAACCCCTCGGACAATCCATTGGATACCGATACGCCTGCGGCAAGTCTGCTCTACCAGTGCAGGAATTTCCAGGTTTTTCGACCAGATTCCGCCGCAGGATATCGACTTAACCGTACTGCCTTCTTCGATGGCGTGAGCCCTACTTGCTTTCTCCTTCCCCCTCCCGGTATTTGTCGCCCCGTAGAGTATGTCATGCGCGAGATCTTGCGTCTTTTGTCTCATCAATAAGAGCGATGATACACCCACTGCCCTCGCCTTATCCAGTGTGTCCTCCGGACAGCGGCACTGGCGCTCCCAGCGTTGCTGTTCCGGCCGGTTTGACGGTTGGCGTCACTGCGGGCTGCGGCGTCGCAACCGGCGCATTCGCCGCTCCCGGCACCACGCCCGTCGCCGCGAAGTAGCCGCTGATGTCGATCACGAAGTGCCCGCCGCTCAGGCTGTACAGGTTGTACGTCCCGTCCGCGCCGACCCCGACGATGAAGGCGTTCGGCGCCACCGTGCCCGGGGCGTAGTTCAGGTTGCTCGCCAGCGGCAGCGTCGTCCCGCCCGGGAAGAGCGTCGCGAAGCCCGCCGGCGCGTTGATGCCGTCGTCCACCGTCGCGTTGCCCACCAGCGCCTTCGCACTCCCCGGCACCGTCACCCCCTCGAAGGTGAACGACCCCGGCAGGTTGAGCGTCTGCCCCGCCGTCAGCGGCGCGCCGGGGTGGGTCGCCGCCGACTGCCCCGGCCGGGTGTCCAGTTCCCGCGCCGGCTGGGCGAGCGGGTAGAAGAGCAGGCCCCCCGCGCCCACTGGCGTCGTAGTAGCCGGTGACGTCGACGATGAAGTGGCCGCCCGTGTTGCTGTACAGGTTGAACGAGCCGTCGCCCCCCAGCCCGACCGTGAAGGCGTTCGGCGCGACGGTGCCGGGGACGTAGTTGAGGTTGCTGGCCAGGGGCAGGGTGCGTGCCGCCGGGGAAGAGGGTGGCGAAGCCGGCCGGCGCATTGCCGGTGTCGTCCACCGTGGCGTTGCCCGCCAGGGCCTTCGCGCTGCTCGGGACGGTGATGCCGCTGGCGGTGAATTGGCCGGGGAGATTGAGGGTCTGCCCGGCGGCGAGCGCCGCGCCGGGGTGGACGACGGCGGTCTGGCCGGGGCGGGTGTCGAGCAGGCGGACGGGTGCGCTGAGGGGATGGAAGAAGAGGCCGCCGGTGCCGGGGGTGCGTAGTAGCCGGTGAGGTCGACGATGAAGTGGCCGCCGGTGTTGGAGAGGAGGTTGAACTTGCCGTCCGGGCCGAGGGCGACGGTGAAGGCATTGGGGCGGACGGTGCCGGGGACGAAGTTGAGGTTGGAGGCGAGGGGGAGGGCGGAGCCGGAGGGATAAAGGGTGGCGAAGCCGGGGGGTGCGCCGAGGGAGTTGTCGACGGTGGCGTTGCCGACGAGGGCCTGGGCGGTGGGGGGGATGGTGACGCCGCCTGCGGAGAACTGGCCGGGGAGGAGTGAGGGGCTGGTTGGGGGTGAGGGGGGGACCGGGGTGCGACGACGGCGGTCTGGCCGGGGCGGGTGTCGAGGAGGCGGACGGGCTGGGAGAGCGGGAAGAACTGCAAGCCGCCAGTCGGGGGCGGCGGGCCGCCCAGTTCGAAGGCACCGATGTCACAGTGTGCTCCCTGCGGGCGGGCGATGCCGCGCTGATCGACCCCGTTCACGGGTGGGTTCTGGCACGCCGCAGTGTCGCCCGCGTCAATAGCGGGGCTGTTTGCTAACAATGCCTGCGTAAACGTAGGACCACCATTGCCGCCTAGTGGCCCGAGGAGCGGGTTACCGTGCCGGTCGGTGGGAGCGGTGAATCGGCAGGTGTTGTCACTATCCAAGTTGTTGCCATTTGAGGTGGTCACGAAGCCGCTCGCATGCAAGCAGTCAGCGGAGAGATTCGCAATGTTACTCCCGACGAGCGCATTCTTGAACACTGTGGTGCCACCGTTGAGAATACCTCCACCACTCCTTCCCGCACTGTTGTTCGCAATCGTACTACTCATCACGTTAAGCAGCGCATTGGCAGTGGTTCCTGTCGTATCGCGAAGGTTGTAATAGCCGCCGCCGTCGGTCCCAGCCATGTTGCCGGATATCGTACTGTTGTTAACATTCGTTGTAGAATTCTGGAGAGTATTCCACCACCTTGTCCACAAAGCACGCCGGGTGGCAGCGCCGAAGGGCAGTTTGTGGTTGAGGCTGTATTGTCGCTCACCGTACTCTGGAGCAGAGTTAAGAAGGTTGTGGGGGTTGATTGCGGTGCGAAAGTCTCGTTGTAGATACCGCCGGCAAAGAACGCTGTATTGCGCTGCACGGTTGACTGGGTTAGCGTCATCGTACCTTGGTTGTTGATTATGCCACCGCCCTCATAGGCGCTATTCCCGGAGATCGTCGTGCGCAAAAAGCTTGTGAGACCGCCAGTGTCATTGGCGATCGCGCCGCCGCTGGAGACCTGGGTCATCGGGACGCTATTATTGGTGAACACGGAATCGGTCACACTCAACACGACTACCGGTGTGTTGGGTGCGCTGCCGCTGTAGATGGCACCACCGATTGGGGCAATCGCGGGAGCCCTTGTCCCCGCACGATTGCCGTCGAACGTACTCCCCGTGATCGTCAGGCGCCCTGTGTTACGGATCGCGCCACCGAATGGTCCTGTCACCGTATTATTGCTGAGGGTGCTGTTGGTGATCGTCAGCGAGGCGGGAAAGGCATTGAACTTCCTCCCCCCGCGAAGGTCGCCGTATTGCCGCTCACCACGCAGTTGGTGAGCGTGATCGTCCCGCCGCTGCCGGCATTATCGCCGTAGTTGTAGATACCGGCGCCGCAGCCGCCGCATTGATTTGGATCGCCGCTCGCGGAATTTCCTGTGACGGACACGGTTGTCATATTCAGGGTCACGCCCAGGCCAACAAAGACGCCCGAGCCATTCGTTGATGTGCCACCGGTGATCGTAATGCCAGAGATCGAAGCGGAAAAATCGGGCTCGTTCCCAATGAATTTCCGCAGATTGAATACCCGGTCGTTACTACCTTGGACGATAGTCTGGCCCTCCCCCGCGCCAACCAGCGTGATTGCGCTGTCGATCTGCAAATCATGCGCGGTAGAAGACGTAAAGTTGCCGCTCGGCCCGGCCATATTAAGGATGTACATCCCGGCAGGGACATTGATGGTGTCCGCGCCCCCGACTTGGTTGGCTTCCTGGATGGCAGATCGTAGGGAACAGCGACCACGCACGCAGCCGGCGGGATTCGATTCATCGACCGTTGTGTTGACCGTAAAGGTCGCGGCGTGAACGATACTCCCTGCAGGCACAAGGGCGAGCGAGACGGGGAGACAAATCACTAATGCGGCGAGGAATCGTTTCCATGTCTGCATGTATACGCCCTACTTTCCTTTTCTTTCCCCATCATCGCTCGGACACAACATAAACTGCAACAGGGCAAAGAATACCATCTGTAAGAAAAAGTGCGAGTATCGCGCCTTCCCTCATTGAGATGCGTAGTCCATTGTAGGGAGCAGGACTTGTTCATTGTCGGCAAAGGAAGTCGACGGCGGCCAGTGCCAAGGCGGGTTGTGCGGCATACCGGTGACAGGCGGCGGCGATGCTCGTCGACCCGCCAAGCCGCGACAGCCCAATCGCGACATTGCCCAATGCGGCCAGGGCTTGCGGCCCCACTCGCACGGACGGTCGAACCGTCCTCGCCAAAGGCGACCCTACCCAGCGGGTACCCGCTGACCCAATAGAGCGTATTCTCGATGTGCCAGTGCTCGCGCCAGAGCGTCAGCAACTGCGCGGGCGTGGCCCGATGCGCAATGAGCGACGTGACCGCATAGGCGTTTCCTGATGCGTCTCCCCCGTCCGTCGGTGACACCCTGCCCCATGAAGAGCGTCTGCGTCAATCCCGGCCAGTTGGTATAGCCGACCAGTTCGGTGGAGGCGCGAAGCCGACGCCGCTCGATCCGCTGGCTGTGTCTCGTCGTCTCTTCCGACCGCGCTGACCGCTGCGGCGGGATCGGCGAACAGCGTCGCGATGTCCGTGTGCAGCGTCGGTTGGTTCTCCTTGACGATCAGCAGATAGTCGTTCCCCAAGTCGGGGATTGTATCGGTGATCGCACGCTGGGTAAACATCGCATCCCCGGTGATGACCACACCCGTGAGCAGCAGCATCGCCAGTGCGTCGGCACCCGCTGTGATTTCAGAGCCTGTGTGTAAAGCGATTCATGCCGGTGCCAGTCGCTTGAGCATCACTTGGATCATGGCGATCAGCACCATCGCCTCGCTGCTGTTCGGCACCTGCTCGTAATCCTTCGCCAACCCCCGGTACCGCCCCCACCAACCGAATCCTGCCCAGGGCTCCCGGCTCCACTACCCACCGTCGTGGCAGGACTTGGAAGCCTACCCGCATCTTGATCGGCCGTGCATCCGGCCAGATCCGATACTCCTGTATCTCGCGCTGCACGATCTCCATCGTAATGCCGCTCTCCTTCGCGAGCCACGCGACCGGTTCCCCGCGATAGCCGCCATCCGCCCAGACAAGCGAGAGGCGTGGGAAGCGCTCGTGGATCCCGGCCGGCACCTCGCTTTGCCCCTTCCCGGTCGGTGATGTTGGCCGGATGGACGACCACCCGCAGCAGCAATCCCATCGTGTCCACGAGGAACTGCCCCGAGGGCGCCCGCGCTTGCGTCCTTTTATCTTCTTTCCGCCGTCGAAGCCGCGCGGCCCCCTTTTTCCGTCGTCTTGACCGACTGGCTGTCGAAAATCGCCGCCGAGGGCGTCGGTTCCCGCCCAACCGCCACGCGCACCTGCTCGCGCAGCGTGTCGTGGATCGTCTGCCAGACGCCTGCTCGCCGCCAGATGCGGTAATATCCCGCGGCGGTGCCCCAGGGTGGGAAGTCGCGCGGCATCTGTCGCCACTGGCATCCGGTCTTGGTGCGATAGAAGATCGCGTTGACGACGGCGCGGACATCGACCGTTCGCTTTCGCCCGCCGGGCTTGGCTGGCGCGGGCGCCCTCCGGGCAGGGAGCGGGGCGAGGATCTGCCATTGGGCATCAGTCAGGTCGGAGGGGTATGATTGCTTCGTCATACGCCGCAGTCTACACGCTCCTAAGCACTTTACACACAAGCTCTGAGCCGATTATGCGACAGTAAGTCGAAAGCAAGCTAGATGCCTCGCCATCATCGCCACATCTCACCCTATCCTCTCGGGTTGCTCGTGTATGAGCAAGGCAATCGCCTCGATCCTGATGGTGGCGTCGGGCGTGGTATGCTAGGCGCGCATATTCGTTCGCCGTCGCGCGCAGGGAGATCGGAAGGGCTATGCAAGCGAACCTCGATCAGTTCATCGTCCGCCTCAACGAGACGATCGTCCAGACCGCGGTCCTGGATGGTCCCGTCCTCACGATCGGGCGATCGTCGGACAATACGCTCACCTTGCCGCATCCGCTCATCTCGCGCCATCACGCCGAAATCCGTCAAGAGGCCGCCGCGACGGTCATTATCGATCTCGGCAGCGCGAATGGGGTGGTTGTCGACGGCGTACCGCTGCAAGCTCAACGCGTATGCCCGCTCCAATGCGGCGCGATTGTGGAGATCGGGCCGTACACGTTGACGTACTCCACACCAAGTGGCAGACAGGCGTCCCTCGCGGGCCTCGATGAACCGACGATCGTTCGCGCGGACCTGCAGATCCATATCGACACCCACCATCAGCAGCAGCAAGTGGACGAGATCACCGAGTCGCCCTTCTTCCGTCACTTGCGCGAGGAAAAGCAGCGGTTGCGGGCACATGGCCGGAAACCACCCGATCGCGGAGACGAATGAATCAGGGGACATGATTCGCCATCAAGAAGTGCGCGGTGGCGGCGCTATCATGCCGCGACGGTGGAGAGCGTGAGAGTCGTTCCGCCTGTCGTCGCCCCGTCGGGATCGACGAGCAGGATATAGGCGCCACTCACGGGCAGGCGCTGCGCGTCGAGCTTTCCTGCGCCGCCGCAGATCGCCTGCGGGGAACCGAGCGGCGAACCATCCGGCTGGAGGATGGTGATCGTCGTGCCGCACCCCTCGAACGTCGATTTACTCGCCTGCACCGTCACGGTCTGCCCGCTCGTGCCCGCGAAGGTGTAGCGCGCATTTTGCCCCGGTGTCGTCGTTTTGACGCCGACCGGCGGGCCACCCGGTGTGATGGCGCCTGCTACATCGACCACCGTGTAGAGGGTCAGGGTCGCCCCACCCGTCGTCGCCCCATCCGGATTCACGAGCAAGCGTGTAGGAACCATCCGTCGGCAACGACTGGGCTGGTCGAGGAAGCCGCCGCCGCCACAGATCGCCTGCGGCGAGCCGAGTGGCGAATCGTCGGGCTTGAGGATGGCGATCGTCGTGCCGCAGCCCTCAAACGTCCCCTTGCTCGCCTGCACCGCGACAATCTGGCCGCTCGTGCCGGTGAAAGTGTAGCGGGCATTCTGCCCCGGTATGGTGGTCCTCGCAGTGACCAACGGGCCACCCGCCGCGATCGTGCCGGTCACGTCCGTGACGGTATACATCGTCACCGTCGCCGTGCCCGTTGTCGCCCCGTCGGGGTCGACCAGCAGGGTGTAGGAGCCATCCGCCGGCAAACTCAGTTGATCGAGGAAGCCGCCGCCGCCGCAGATCGCCTGCGGCGAACCGAGCCGCGACCCGTCCGGTTTGAGGATCGCGATCGTCGTGCCGCACCCCTCGAAGGCACCCTTGCTCGCCTGGACGGCGACGATCTGATCGGCCTTACCGCTAAAGGCATATCGCGCGCGCTGCCCCGGCGTCGTGATCGCGATATCCACCGGCGCACCATCCGGCACGATCGTGCCCGTCGCGTCGACCACGACATACGCGGCGAGGGTGACCTGGCCCGTCGTCGTCCCATCGGGCGAGACCAGCAGGGTGAACGTGCCGCTCGCCGGCAAGGACTGCGGATCGAGGAACCCCGCACCGCCACAGATCGACTGCGGGGGACCGAGCGGGGCGTCGTCGGGTTTGAGGATGGAGACCGTCGTGCCGCAGCTTTGGAACGTCGCTTTGCTCGCCTGCACCGCGATGGCCTGCCCGGCCGTACCGGCGAAGGTGAGTCGCGCCTTCTGGCCCGCTGTCGCGATCTTCACGCCCACCGGCGTGCCATCGGTGGAGATCGTCCCTGCCGCATTCACGGCACCGGGGGAGGGCGCGGTCGGGCTGGCAGCGAGCGGATTCGTCGCACTCGCGAGGGGGACATTCGCGTTCGTCTGGGCGGGCGCGAGCGAAATGGAGGCGGGGGGCGCTGTGGCAGTCTGCGCTGCCGCGGGAGATCCCCCGCCCCGGCTCAGCGTCAGGAGCGCGCCGGCTGCGATCAGCGCGACGAGCAGCAACCCGCCGACACCAATGAGCACACCCCGCTTCGCGCGCGGCGGTGTCGCCGGTGCGGGCGATGGGACGTAGCCAACCGATGGCGCGGGATACGGGTTTACCGGCGGTGTCCTCCCCGTGCTCGACTCGGTCCGCGCGTCAGACGATCCGACCGCCACGCCGGGCGGCCCCGCAGCCGCGACACCCTCAGCACGCCCCTCCGTCGATGCGGCGGTCGCTGACTCATCGTCACCCAGATACCGATCGATGGCCTGGATCGCGGCGACCACTCCGTCCATCGCGGGGAAGCGATCGTCCGGATTCTCCGCCGTCATCCGCTCGATCAGCGCCGCGACCGGTCGGGGCAAGGCGGCGAGGCGCGCCGCCGCCTCCTGCGCGCTCAATCGCCGGTATGCGACGCCGGTGAGCGACGTAAAGAGGACGAGGCCGAGGCTGTATTGGTCCGTCGTGGGGGCGAGATACGCGGTCATGCGCGCCTGCTCGGGGCTCATATAGAGCGGCGTGCCGGGATGCCCGACGTTCGTCCGCGTCCGTTCGGAGAGGTCATCGATCTGCGCGATGCCGAAATCCCCCACCTGCGCGCGTCCGTCCGCCGCGAGGAAGATATTGGCCGGTTTGATGTCCCGATGGACAATTCCCACCGCATGCGCCGCGTGCAACCCGCGGGCGGCATCCGCCGTCACACGCAGCGCGTCGGCGAGCGGGAGCGGCCCCTGCCGGATCCGATCCGCCAGCGTGCCGCCGGCGACATATTCGAGGATGAGATAGAGCGGTGCCGGCCGTATCGGCGACGAGGTCGTAGACGGCGACGAGGTTCGGATTGATCCCCATGCGCGAGCCCGCCTCCGCCTCCCGCGTGAAGCGTGCCTCCATGCCGGCGAACGTCTCGGGGTCCGCCGCCATCGCGCGCTTCAGCGTCTTGATCGCGCGCATGCCCTTCAGGCGCGTGTCGAACGCCTTCACCACCGTGCCGACCCCGCCCTCGCCGAGCTTGCCCTCCACACGATAGCGGTCTACAAGCAGCGACGTATCCGCATCTGGCGCATCTGCCATCCCGACTCCTCTCTCGGCGCGCCATGTCGCTGCCCGTCGCGCTGCTGCGGGGACGTAGCGACGACCGGCCATCGTCGCGTCTCGACGCCGCTGTGAGCTACGAGGAGCTGGCCGACGCCCCCCGCAACTGTAGCAGATACCGGTATTGCGGAGTATCTCGGGTTCCGAGGATCACGAGATACCATGACCGTGTGTGCGGCTGCGTACTGTCGATAGCTACTCCCCGATCCACCCCGCTGCGGCGATGTCCGGCCGCACCGCCCATCCTCACCGGTCACTATCATCCATGCTCGCGATCCGGTCGATCCTCTCATACCCTCCATATGGGTGACCATGCGCGGTGTGTACCAGCGGTTCTTCCCTTGCTGATCCTGGCAGGCCGCGCGGATGCGGCGAGCACTATTTGTCACCGGTTGCGGTCGGTTGTGTTGTGCCCGTCGTCTATCGAATGCGACAGCCGCGGCACTGAAGATCGCCGCCGCAACGATTACCCCGCTGCCCGCACGTACTGCCAGCCGGATCTGCCGCTGCTCTGCCCAGGGGGCGGCGATCCGTCCCGCGCACCTTGCCAATGCCCGGCACCTTGGTCAACCGCTCCGGTCTCTCCTCGATGGCGCCAAAGGTCACCATACTGAAGGCATCGACGATCCGTGCCGCCATCACCGGCCCGCTCCCCTTGACCAGCCCGCTGCTGAGATAGCGCCGCATCCCCTGGATGGTGGCGAGTAGCACGGTGCGGTAGTCGAGGGCGATAAACTGCCAGCCATGCTTGGATCGTTGCGCCACCAGCCCGACGCGACGATCGCCTCATTGGGGTGAGATCAGCCATCGTGCCGACGGAGCGATCCCGGCGATGCCCATCTCGCGCATATGCCGCTGCACCGCCTCGCGGTTGATCACCATACCGTCACGCCTGAGAACGGATACCGGGTGTGAAGCGCGTCGATCCGAAGCTTGAGGGCCACTTCCTCGAGCGACAGAGGCCGGGGACGGGAGTACAAATTGAAACGGCTGAAATCCAGGAGGTCGGTCTGAATGGTGAGCGGCAATGCGAGCTGGTCGCGTTCCACCAGTGCGAGACGCTCTACCCTATCCAGGTGGCAGGCCAAGTTTTTTTGAGCCAGGTGAACCTGGGTGGTGAGCCGCCTGATCTCGTCGTAGAGTGCGGTGAGTTGCGCCTCGTGCGCTGTTTTGAGCGCTCCGAAATCGGCGCGCTCCTCAAACAGGCTGGGCAGACCGTGAAGAGCGTGTGTCTTCCACTCGCCGAGCTGGGTCGGATGGACGCCGTACTCGGCAGCCAGTTGCGCGACCGACATCTCCTTGAGGAGTTCCTGGACAACCTAGGCTTTGAAAGTGGCCGAAAACTGCTTCCGCAAGTCTACGATCCATCACGAAGAGCGACGCCTCCGCACTGTTCGGTTCCGGGGGCCACTATATCCCGGAAGCCCGTTTACCCGTGCGACGCAAGCAAGACCACCAATCTCATCAGCGAGAAAGTGGAAGGCCCCGCCTCATACGACGTGGTGTGAGATTCATCGGGTGATCGGCGCCGATCAGCGCCACCCGACGATCGCGCTGCACCTGCTCGTGCGGGGAGTGTGACAGATCGCATGCATCAGCGATTCCCCCGGCAGATGCCCTCCCGACCGATGGCTCCCTTTCGGGGGATCTTCAGGCCGAACGCGCCATTTTCCATCGCCCCTTCAGGGGCCGAACCCTACCATGACGTTCGTGCGATGCGGCGAATCGTTCGTCGCACCCGCATTCGTGCAACCGAATGGCACGTCCCGGCATCGGGCGTGCGCTCAAGGAAAGGGTCATCCAATGGCAACACCCGACACGGCGCCGACTGGACCGCAGCAAACAACCGACGCGGCACCGACCGAACCGAAGAGGATGAAGCGGCGGGGATTGATCGCGGGAGCGGCGTCCCTCGCCGCGGCGGGAGTGATGGCGAAAAGCCTCGCCGACGCCGCTCCGGTTTCGGCGAACCAGGGCACTTTCACCCTCCCGTACGTCGCCAATCTGGCCACCGACGCCGCCCTCTTCTATCTTTTCAACGGCGGCACCGGCCACGCCCTGTTCGGCAGCGGCGACAAGAGCGACGGGATCGTCGGCCAGACGAACGCCTCAACCAGCAGCGCGGGTGTGGTCGGCGTTGGCAATGGCGGACTCTCGGCCGGCGTCGTCGGTCATGGCAGCCCCAGCAGGGGCGGCGGCACGGGCGTGGTCGGCACCTCCGGCACGGGCATCGGCGTGCGAGGCAACTCGGACGCATCAACTGCGATACAAGGCGATGCCACCGCCGGTACCGCGGTGGAGGGTCGCTCTGGGCATGGCATCGGCGTATTCGGGGGCAGTATCGACGGTACCGCTGGTGTGTTTGGCGCCGTGAGCACTGGCTCCGGCTTGGGTGTCTTGGGCGTGGTGAATTCCTCTGGCGCGGCGGCCATTGCAGGGAACGCGAATGCGACCGGGGCGACTGCGGGGCAGTTCTTTGGGCCGGTGAACATCTTCAACAACCCCAATGCACCGAACGCCGGCAACCTCTTCGTGCAGGGCAACCAGACGATCAGCGGCACGAAGAGCGCGGCGGTGCCACACCCCGACGGCTCGCATCGTCTGTTGTACTGCGTGGAGTCGCCCGAAGCGTGGTTCGAGGACTTCGGGGAAGGCACGATCACGGGGGGCAGGGCCGAGGTGAAGCTGGATGCGGACTTCGCGGCGGTCGTGGACACGGCGAAACTGCATGTGTTCATCACTGAGCATGGGGAGAACCACAATCTGCATCTCGCAGGCACGAGCGCGGTGGGCTTCACCGTGGCGGCATCGGCGGGGGCACTGGCGGCGCGGGGCATCAAAGCGGCGGATGTGAACGGCACGTTCACGTACCGGGTGGTGGCGAAGCGCAAGGACGTGAATGCGGGGCGACTGGCGAAGTTCGAGGTGCCGAAGGAGATCAACGCACCGTCGCTGCCGAAGGAGATTACCTCGCCCGCGCCGCTCGCGCCGATCGAGCCACCGGTGATCCCCGCGATGCCGAAGCAGTAGCATGACCGAAGGGGTGGGGTTCCCTCCTCACTTCCCGTCTGCGACGGGCAGATGCTTCACCGGGGATGTTCAGGCCAGCCCCGCGCATTCCCAGCGCCCCTTCAGGGACCGGACGCTGTACATGGTCCCACGAGATGCGGCGAATCGTTCGCCGCCGATTACCGGAAGGGAACCGTCATGTTGGCAACCGTTGGTACCAAACCCCTCTTGTTTCAGCGCGTCAAGATGCTGATTGTCGCCGCGCTGCTCGCGCCTCACTTGCGCTCGGCTTCGCCACAACCACGCAGCATGTGGGCGCGGAGACCAGATACTGCTATCAGGATCCGGGGCTCGGGAGGGTCTGCACCGTTGTGAAGTGATCGCTCGCGGTCGTTCAGCGGATTCATGCCGAAGCATTGCCGAATGAGCGAACCGCGCCGATTCGCGTAATGAGATCCCGCGACAGCAAAATGTGATACAGCGGCCTCCTTCGGTATATCTGGTGATTGAGCACCCGATCGTGCGAAGGAGGCTCTTTCACGACCGACGCTCCTCGACCGGGGAGTGCGTCGTGCCATCCCGAGATGCGGTGAACCGTTTGCTGCGGCAGAGTAAGAGGAACCCCAATGTCCGCAACATTTGCAACCAGACACGTCCGTCATCAGTGTGTGACGCCATTGCTCGTCGCCGCGTAGCTCACGCTCTGCTCGGACTCGGCATGGCAACTACCGCGCGGACTCAGGCCCACCCCATCCTCCTGGACTGGGCCACATGATATTGCACGTATACTGGCACTGACAGCTGTCCAAACCTCGTCATGAGGCGTACGCTCCCATAGCGATGACATGGCGGGTTGGCGTCTGATTACCTCATTCCGGGAATCGCGGCAGATGGCCGATGGAGGGGACCCCATGCAACACTCCGAGGACGTGCGCGATGCATTCCTCCGCTTCCTCGCGGATGTTTCCAGCGGCAGCGATGCCTGGGCCGATCGGTTCGCCTTCACCGAGGACGGCGCCTCGCTGATCGGCACCGACGACACCGAGTGGCACCAGGGCAGCGCCATGCGCGCGGCGTGGACCGAGCTGGCGCACGCCTTCCGGACGACGGGAATGCGTATCGTGGCGAGTGACCCCTACGCCTATGCCGAGGGGCCGATCGGCTGGGTGATCGACCGGCCGACGTTCACGTCGGCGAGCGGGACCGTGCAGACGCGGATGACGTGCAATTTTTCGCCCCGCCTGCTATGACTGGCAGATCGTCCACGTGCACAACTCGCTCAGCGTGCCGAACGCACAGGTCGCAGGGTTTGAGGATTTCGACGGGGGACGCAGCGGAGCGCACATGACGGAGCACGGGGCTTGCCTGCGTGATTGCCAATATGCGTGCAGTATCATGTGGCTCAGTCCACATCCTTCCTATCATCAATGGCGTGGAGGAGGTCCTCTCACCACGTGCTGTCGACGCCACCACCCCCGGCGGGTGGTGAGTAGTGATGCGGGGGTCGAATCCTGGCGCACCCAATTGCCCTGCGTCACGCGGTGGCGGCAACGCGGCTTCATCGCTCCGCCCGTACTATGACAGGAGGAGAGCGTGTGATTGAACAACTCGGAGTAAACGCGATCACGCCAGCGGGCTACGGACGTGTCCTGCCGGATCCGTCCCTGGGCCGCCGGTGGGACAGAGTATCGCTGCCGCGTTCCCCGCAGTCGCCGCGCCGCAGCAGATCGAAGTGAATGGTGATAGGGTGGAGTCGGTCATCGCCTTGCGGATCAGGCCCACCGTGCAGCAAGAGCGCGCAATGGCACTCTTCGAATGTCCGGGTCAGGGTCTACCTTAGCTAGATAGACCTCGGCAGTCTACGCCATGTCACGAAGCGATCATCGCTTCGTCCTCCGCACGCGCTTCGGCAATGACCGTTTCCAGAGGTAATCGCCCGCCCGCGTCCCACGCAATGGTAAACCATTCCGCGCCGAGTGCGGCGCGTGCGGCCGTCGCCGTACGCTCGACGCGCTGGTGATCAATCGCCATTAGAGGCACGTCGATCGTCGCGCGAAGCGCCGCCGCCGCGCCGAGCAGCCGTGCCGTGCGCATTGCCTCGCCCTGCCGGAGCGTGATGTCGGCCAGCGCATCAAGGCAACGTGCCATGCTCCACGGATGGCCTACCGCGCGATAGCACGCGAGGCTCTCGCCGAACAATGCGGCTGCCTCAGCGTACGCCTCCTCCGTGAGCGCGACCTCGCCGAGGTCGCGCAGCAGTACCGAAGCGAGCGGTCCCCGGCATCGCGCGCGATCGCCATCCCCTCCGCGAGGTGCGTGCGCGCTGCGGCGGTGTCCCGTTGCTCCAATGCTACCCGCCCCGCCAGTTGCAGCGAGACGGCGATGTGCCACGGCACGCCCAACTCGCGCCGGATTGCCAGGCTCGCCTCGCAGTAGCTGCGCGCCGCTGTGAGATCGTTCTGCTGCCGCGCCAGCCGCCCCAACTGCGCGCTCACCGAGGCGACCAGCGCGCGATCTTCGTGGGTAGTCCCGATCGCGAGCGCCTGCTCGAGATGCGCACGTGCGGCATCGAGGTCCCGCTGATCCACCGCGAGCGCGCCTGCGGCGAACGCGGCGCGCCCGTAGAGCGTCCCGCGCGCCGCCGCGCCGGCCGGAGCGAGAAACTGCGTCAGCCACGCCCGCCCCTCGGTGTAGTCGCCACGCTCCAACCAGAATCGCCAGAGTTCCCAGCCGAACTCCAGGCCCCACCCCGTCTCCCCGTGCGTGACCGCCCAACGCATTGCGGCGCGGAGATTCTCCAGGTCCGCCGCCAGCCGCGCGGTCGCGGTCGCCTGCGCGGGGCCGGTCAGCGCACGCTCCATGCCCGCAACGACCGTACGAAAGTACGCGGTGTGCGCCCGCCCCAGCACCTGCTCCTCTCCATGCGCCGTCAGTTGCTCCAGCCCATACTCGCGGATCGTCTCGAGCATGGCGTAGCGCGGCGCGCCCTCACCTGCTGTGGTCAGGGAGACCAGGCTCTTGCCGATCAGTGATGCGATGCCGTCCAACACGTCGCCATTGCAGGCACCGTCCGTGACTGCTCGCGCCCCATCCAGCGTCCAACCGCCCACAAAGACCGCGAGTTGCCGGAAGAGTCGCTGCTCCTCGTCAGTGAGGAGATCGTAACTCCACGCGATCGCGTCGCGCATTGTCCGTTGGCGTGCCGGCATATCGCGCTTGCTATGGGTCAGTGCCGACAGACGGCGCGTGAGGCGTTCAAGGAGCGCTGCGGGCGGTAGCGTATCGCTGTGGGCCGCCGCCAGCTCGAGCGCGAGCGGTAGCCCTCCAGCCGCGCGCAGATCCCCGCCACCGCCGCCGCGTTCTCGGCAGTGAGGGAAAAAGTGGCGCTAACGGCGCTGGCGCACCGGCAATAGAGGGCGATCGCTGGCGCTCTCGCCACTGCTTCCAGGTCGGAGAGATGCGCGACATCCGGCATGGCGAGCGGCGGGACAGGGAGCACAAACTCGCCGCGCAGATCCAGTTTCGCGCGGCTCGTCACGAGCACCGTCAGCTGCGGACACTGCGCGAGGAGATTGGCGACGACGAGCGCCTCGGACAGGAGGTGCTCGAAGTTATCGAGTACGAGCAGGAGGCTTCGAGCGCGGAGATTATCCGCCACACGCTCATACGGCGACTGACCAAGGCTTTCTCGCAGTCCGAGCGCCTGGGCGATGCTCGGCAGGACGAGCGCGGCGTCGCGGATTGTGGCAAGGGAGACAAAGCAGATGCCATCCGGGAAAGCGCCGAGCGCTCGCGCCGCCACTTCGATCCCGAGCCGTGTCTTGCCAACACCGCCGGGGCCGGTGATGGTCAGGAGGCGCGTGCCATCGCGGCGGAGGATCTCTCGAGCATGGGCGATCTCACACTCGCGGCCAATGATCGGCGTCACTGGAGCGGGCAGCGTATGGGTGGGCGACGGTCGCCCCATGGTTGGGGCTGGCGCCACAGCGTGCGTGCCACGGGCGGCGGTTTCGAGGGCTGTGGCATCCGCTGTCGAGAGATTGAGCGCGTTTGCGAGCAGGCGGAGCGTCTCGCGCTGTGGCCGACGATTGATCCCCCGTTCGAGATCGCTGATTGAGCGGACGCCGAGCGCGGCGCGCTCCGCCAGTTGCTCCTGGGTCAACCCGGCGGCATGCCTGAGGCGGCGGAGCACGTCACCGAACAAAGGCGGCCCTGTCAAGACGGACGGAGCGTCGGCGGCCCTGCGCTCCGTGTGGTGGCGGTCGGTCATCGGTATATTCCCATCTCGCGGACGCTCTCGGATGAGGGCCGCGCGTCAGTTGCTTCTTAGCATATGCGCAGTATTCCACTAGGCGAAACGACGCACAAGGCACTCCGGTTTCGCGTTTCACGCCCGCCTCGCCATTTACGTGGGTGTTTACGTGGTTTCCGTGTGGCGGCCGTCGAGCGGACACGCTACGGTGGAGATTCGCTGCTGGTGGGCGCATCAGCAGGTGATCGTGCCGATGACACACTACCCCTGGCGACGGGAAGGGAGCAGAGCAATTACGTCGCCTCTATCGTGCAGGGGTAACAGTGTGCGGGCAGCGACGATGACGGCCGTGACCGAGTATCCCGGCGCGACCGTGCCGACACCGTCCTCGTGCGTAATTTCATCCTCCGCCGCATCGCGGAGGAAAGCGATGCGCCATCGCGGCTCTTCTCATTTAGGGGGTCCATTGAACCAGAATCCTTCGATCCTCATCGTGGACGATGATCCATTGATCGTGCGCCTCGTGCGGCTGCATCTCGAACGGGAGGGGTATCATACCCGCAGCGTGGCGACCGGCCAGGCGGCGGTCGATCTCGTCATCGATGCGGTACCGGATCTCGTCATCCTCGACCTGATGCTCCCGACGGTGGACGGCTATGTCGTCTGCGAGCAGATACGCACGCTCTCTCGCGTGCCCGTGGTTATGCTCACGGCGAAACGCGGGCAGGGGGACAAACTACGCGGCTTCGAAGTCGGCGCGGATGACTACCTCACCAAGCCGTTCTCCCCGCAAGAACTCCTGGCGCGGGTGCGCGCGGTGCTTCGACGAAGCCAACAGAGCGCCGCCCCTGCGGAATCGACGGTCCTCAACCGTGGTGTGATCGCCGTCGACTTCGCGCGTCGTCGCGTGACAGTGGAGGGTGAGGTCGTCAAACTGACGCCGACCGAGTTCCTCCTCCTGTACCATCTCGCCCTCAACGCCGGCAAAGTGGTCCCCCACACGCAACTGCTGACCGAGGTATGGGGAGCCGAGTATCGCGACGATCGCGACTATCTCTGGGCATACATACGGCACCTGCGGCGGAAGCTCGAGCCGAACCCCGAGCGCCCGATATATATCCGCAGCGAGCCGGGCTTCGGATATATGCTGGACTATCCACCGAGCGAATCGTGATCGGCATGGTCGCCTTCTTTAGGGGATTTTCAGGCCGACGGTGCCCGTATCCAGCGCTCTTTCAGGGGCCGGGCACTACCGTGCCTATAGCGATGCGGTGAACGATTCGCCGCGTAATCCCGAAAAGGAGTTCTTTTGCTCGCAACAGTCGAATCCGAGCTATCAGGGTGGATCTCTCCCGCACCAGATCATGGGACATGGGAAGGTCGCAGGTGTCGCCTGCCACGACCACATCGCGGGCGAGATCGGCACCAAACGCGGCGCGCGGCATTACCACGCGCGGTAGTGACCATCGAACAGGGAGGTTATGTATGATTCTTGAACTCACTCCGACTATCGACGAAGCGGCGCTCGCGGCGCTCCGCGCGGGGTTCCGCGGGCGCGCTGATCCGCCCCGACGACGCGGGCTACGACGCCGCCCGCAAGGTCTACAACGCGATGATCGACCGCAGGCCCGCCCTGATCGCCCGCTGCGCGAACGCCGGCGGACGTGATCGCCGCCGTCGACTTCGCCCGCGAGCAGAACCTCCTCGTCGCCATCCGCGGCGGCGGGCACAACGGCCCCGGCCTCGGCATCTGCGACGATGGACTGGTCATCGACCTCGGCGCGATGAAGGGCGTCCGCGTCGACCCGGCGGACCGCACCGTGCGCGTCGAGGGCGGGCGCGACCTGGGCGGACGTGCGACCACGCCACGCACGCCTTCGGCATGGCGACCCCCAGCGGCATCATCTCCACCACCGGCGTCGGCGGCCTCACCCTCGGCGGCGGCGTCGGCCACCTGACGCGCAAGTGCGGCCTCTCGATCGACAACCTGCTCGAGGTGGACATGGTCCTCGCCGACGGCAGGTTCGTCACCGCCAGCGCAGACGGAGCACCCGGACCTCTTCTGGGCGGTGCGCGGCGGCGGCGGCAACTTCGGCGTCGTCACCTCCTTCCTCTTCCGCCTGCACCCGGTCGACACCGTCTACGGCGGGCCGATGCTCTGGCACACGGACCAGGCCGCCGAGGTGCTGCGCTGGTACCGGGACTTCCTGCCCGCCGCGCCCGACGACCTGAACGGCTGGTTCGCCTTCCTCGCGCGTGCCGCCCGGCCCGCCCTTCCCGGAGGAGCTCTGGGGCAAGACGATGTGCGGCGTCGTCTGGATCTACACCGGGCCGCATGGACACAGGCGGAGGCGACCTTCGCCCCGATCCGCGCGCAGTTCGGCCCGCCCGCGCTCGACTGGGTGGGGCCGATCCCGCACCCGGCGCTTGCAGGGGATGTTCGACGCGCATCTACCCGCCGGGCGACCAGTGGTACTGGAAGGCGGACTTCGTCAACGAGCTCCCCGACGCGGCGATCGCCGTCCATGTCGAGCACGGGACGGCGCTGCCGACCGGCAAGTCGACGATGCACCTCTACCCGATCGACGGGGCGGCGGGCCGGGTGGCGAAGGACGCGACGGCGTGGGCGTACCGGGACGCGAAGTGGGCGTCGGTGATCGTCGGGGTCAGCCCGGACCCGGCGGACAACGCGCGGATGACCGCGTGGGCGCGGGGGTACTGGGAGGCGCTGCACCCGTACTCGGCGGGCGGGGCGTACGTGAACATGATGATGGACGGACGAGGGGGAGGCGCGGATCCGCGCGAGCTACGGCGACAACTACGACCGGCTCGCGGCGGTGAAGGCGAAGTACGACCCGGCCAACCTCTTCCGCGTCAACCAGAACATCGCACCCAAGTAATCCCAGGAGTGGCGATCCCCGATCCACTCGACACTCTACAGATCTGACAGGAGTCCTCCCGAATTCCGTGAGGGAGGCCTCCTGTCTCTTGCCGCCTTCCCGAGCTGGCGCGAGGCGGAGAAGGATTGACCGATGACAATGAAGGACGAGCGTTCGCGTGCCGCATCGCCCGACGATGCGGAAAACGAATCGCTGACCTTAACTGACGGAGGCAAGCTCGTCGTCCGCCGCGCGCGACCCGCCGATGCCGCCGCCCTGCAACGCTTCTACGACGGCCTCAGCGCTCAGTCGCGCTACCAACGCTTCTTCGGCTCCCTTACCGTCCTGACTGCGGAGCGCGCCCGTGCCTTCACGCAACTCGACAGCGCGGAAAGCTCCGCGCTGATCGCGCTCGATCCCGCTCGATCGGGGGCGATCGTCGCGGTCGTCGGCTACGGTCGCGAAACGGGCGTCGACCACGCGGAGTACGCGGCGGCGGTGGCGGACGACTGGCAGGGGCGCGGCGTGGGACTTGCCCTGACGCGGCGGCTGATCGCGGTGGCGCGGGGGCGCGGGGTGCGGCGGCTGACTGCGGCGGTGCTGCCCGAGAATGCGCGGATGCGCGGGGTGTTCGCCGCCTTGGGGCTGGCGACCGGCGGCGGGTGGGAGGGAGGCTTTGTGCGGATCGATCTTGACCTCGCATCCGTGCGGGTCTGATGAGATGCCGCCGCAGACGCGTCGCGCCGCCTGAGCGACTTGAACGCTGATTACAGAGGGTGGAGGTGCCAGCAGATGCTCGTCCCTGATCTGCCGCGCACCTCGCCCGAACGGCAGGGGATCGCTTCATCCGCCCTGCTCCGCTTCGTCGAGGCGCTGGACGGCCGGGTCCGCGAGTTGCACGGCTTCATGCTGCTTCGGCACGGCAGTGTCGTGGCCGAGGGGTGGTGGTCGCCCTACCGGCGCGACGATCCCCACATGCTGTTCTCCCTCAGCAAGAGTTTCACCGCGACGGCCGTCGGCCTGGCCGTCGCCGAGGGGTATCTCTCCATCGACGATCCGGTGCTCCCCTTCTTCCCCGACGAAGCGGCGACCGCGGGTGGGGGCGATCACCGCGCGGCGATGCGCGTGCGGCACCTCCTGTCGATGACCACCGGCCATGCCGCCGATACCTGGGCCCCCATGGTCGACCGGCCGGGCGGCGACTGGATCCGCGGCTTCTTCGCGGCGCCCGTCGTGCACGCGCCGGGGGCGCATTTCCTCTACAACACCGGCGCGACGTACGTGCTCTCCGCGATCGTGCAGAGGGCCACGGGCGCCGGGCTCGTCGATTTCCTGGGGCCGCGCCTGTTCGCGCCGCTCGGCATCCGGCATGCCGCCTGGGACGAATCCCCCGCGGGGATCGCGATGGGCGGCGTCGGGCTGCGCCTCACCACCGAGGAGATCGCGCGCTTCGGCCAGCTCTATCTGCAGGGGGGCACCTGGCGGGGCGGGCGACTGCTCCCGGAGGCCTGGGTCGCGGAGGCGACGACCGCGCGGATCGGGCCGGTCGCCGGCGCGCAGGGCGATTGGGAGCAGGGCTACGGCTACCAGTTCTGGCGCTGCCGGCATGGCGCCTACCGGGGGGACGGGGTGTTCGGCCAGTACTGCATCGTCATGCCGGAACAGGACGCCGTCCTCGCCATCACGGGGGGCATCGATGCGTTGGATGCGCCGCTGCCGCTGGAGCTCGCCTGGGACCTGCTGCTCCCGGCGATGGGCGACGGGCCGCTCGCCGAGGCGGGCGCGGAAGCGCAGCGCCTGGCGGAGAGGTTGTCCGATCTGGCGCTGCCGCCGGTGCGGGGCCGGGCCACCTCGCCGATCGCGCCGCGGGTCGTCGGTCGGGCATACGCGGTCGATGCCAACGACCTGGGGATCGAGGCCATCGCCCTGCAGGGGGCCGGGTCGGGATGGGCGGTGCGCATCGGGACGGCCGCGGGCGACGGGGCGATCCCCTGCGGGCATGGCGCATGGCGGCCGGGTCGGACCGCGCTCTTCCGCGACTCCTGGGTGGCCGGCCCGACGCCCGTCGTCGCCAGCGGCGCATGGACGGCCGACGAGACCTTCACGATGGTCGTCCGGCTGCACGAAACGCCGTTCTCCCACACGATGTCGTTCCATTTCATCGGCGATGAGATGCTGATCGAAACCAAGGTCAACATCTCGCTCGAGGCGACGAAAACGCCGCTGCTCACGGCACATCCCGCATGAAGCACGAGGAAGTCCGGGCTTGGCACGACAACTGGTCGATGTTGTCTACCGGCCGTCCATATCGAGGACCGAAACATTCGGGACAATGCCAGCGTTGGCGATCATAACCGAAGGCGGGCCGAATGCCCGCTCCGTCACCGTGATGAGGTGAGCGACCGACGACTGGTCGCGGACATCGACCTGCACGAACGACAGCCGCGCCTGATCGGGGAATGTCTGTCGGACCAGGTCCAGCGCATCCCGCCGCACGTCACCGAGGACGACACGTGCCCCGGCACGGTAGAACGCCTGCGCGATGCCGATGCCGAGCACCAGACGCCGCACCCGTCACAATCACGATCTGCCCATCGAAATAATCGCTCTGCACGGCAGCCTCCCGTCGCGACGCAAGGATGTGCGAGTCCGCGTGGAGCATCAGGGTGGGATGACCGGACGAAACGAGTACATGCATGACGCCAAGGCCGCGTCGCGCTGTCCATCTGGGGTCTACCGCAGCTGGACAGTGCGTCGCAGCCAGCATCGCCGACCTCGATAGCGTCTGGCCCTGAGCGTCCTTTCCTTGACGTTTCGTCAATCCTACCCCCGGCGGAGCGGTCAGCCGCTTGGGAGGCGGGTCGCCACCACGTCGGCACGGGCGAGCGTCGGCTGCGCACCGAGCGGCGCGCAGATCGCCTTCACCTCGTCCAGCAGTGCGCGGGCCGTCTCATTCTCGTCCGTCGCGGCGCATAAGTCCGCCATCGCGAGCAGCGTCAGCGCTCGCTCATAGGGCGCGGGGCAGGCATCGGCGAGGGCGAGCGATTCATCAAGATGGCGGGCTGCGTCGTCATGCCGGCCTGCATCAGTGTCGAGTTCGCCGAGCAGGCGGTGCGCGGCGAGCAGGGCGAGCGGCTGGTGCGGGTCACTGGCAAGGGCGAGGGCCTGTTCCGCATGCTGCAGCGCCAGTGCTATCTCCCCGCCCGCCCTGTAATACTCCGCCCACGCGAGCCTCCCGTCCGCGCGCCCCCAGTGCGCCTCCTCCCCCGCCCAGTCCAACCAGCGGTTGTGCGCTTCCAGCCACTGCCGCGCGCCGTCGCGGTCGCCCGCGTCCAGGCAGAGCCGGGCGGCAAGGCACTGGAGATTGAGCGCGATGAAGTGCGACGTGCCCGGCGCGGTCAGCAGGCCGTCCGGCAACCCCTCGCTCACCAGCGCCCACGCCTCCGCCCGCTCCCCTTGCGCGCGTGCCATCGCCCCGACGTGCGGGATGTTCCACACGCGGTCGATCCGGGGGGCGTCTGCGCGCCGCTGCGCCCAGAGCGCGCGCGCCTCCGCCCACCGCCCTGCGGCGATCAGCAACGGGCCGTGATTGAAGTGTGGCGGCACCGTACCGAGCGCCTCCTCCAACTGCCATGTGGCGTGCGCGAGTTCCTGCTCGTAGCGCTGGCGAGCGTCCTTGTCGTCGAGGAGATAGGGGAGCAGCACGAGGCATCCCTCAATCGTGAACGTCGAGAGCGCACCGATGTTGTCCCGACGCTCCACGAAGACCGCGCGGGCACGGGCGATGGCACGCCGCGCTTCTTCGGGGCGACCGAGGAATGCGTAGGCATTGCAGATCCCCAATGCAGCGGTCGCCTCCGGCAGGCCAGAAAGAACGGACATCGCCTCCAGTGTTCCTCCGAACAGCGCGAACACCTCGCGCCATTGACCGCAGAAGGCGAACACCGACACGCGACATTCCCGACGCCACTCCCGCGTCAATGTCAGCCCGGGGACGCCATAGAAGTCGGGGAGCATCGCGTCGGGCACTGCGTCGAGAACATCGTCCGCCGCCTTCATCGCCTGTAGCGCTGCCCTGAAGCGCCCGTGATAACTCAGCGTAATCCCGAGCCGGAACTGCGCGACCGCCGCGAGCATCGCGTCGCCCGCCGCCTGTGCCGACTCCAGCGCCTCCTCGGCATAGCGGATCCCGCGCTGCCGATAGCGGTCGAGGGTGGAGAGCGCCAGCAATGCACGCGCCCGCTCCGTCGCGGTGATCATCGGCAGCGCCTCCTCGAACCGCGTGCGCGCCGTCTCGTAGGCGAATGAGCGATAGGCACGCCACCCTGCCTGCACCAGCCATATTGCCGCGCGCGCATCTCCCGCTCGCTGGAAGTGGTAGGCCACCGCATCCGGCGCGGGTTCACGCACGGCTGCGAGCGCCTCCGCCACCTGCCGATGCAGTCGCCGCCGCCGGATCGGCGGGATGCCCTCATACAGCGCCTCCCGGATCAGCGCGTGCGCGAATCCCACCCCCGCCTCGTCCCGCTGTCTCCGTCAGCAGACCTGCCGCGAACGCCGACTCCGCGACCTGCTCGATCGTCCCCTCCTCCACCTGCGCCACCGCCGCCCATGTGTCCAGCGGCACTGCCTGCCCGATCACGGCGGCGATCTCCAGCAACCCCTCCGCCTCCTCGCCGAGCCGCATCACGCGCCCGTCGATCACCTGCCGCAGCAGCGGCGGGACCGCGATCGCCTCCAGTGCATCGAGGCGCGCGCCGCCCGCATCCACCGCCCCCTGCTCCTCAAGCGCGCGAAGCAACTCGGTCGCGAAGAGTGCGTTCCCCTCAGTGCGCCGTGCGAGGTACGCGACGAGGCGTGCCTCATCCCGCGCGGCGAGACGGTAACGGGCGCGGACGAGGTCGCATAGCGCCGCCTCAGGCAGCGGACCGAGCATGAGGCGCTCGGCGTGGGACTCGCGCACGAGCAGGGGGAGCAGTTGCGAGAAGGGGTGATGGCGCGTCAGATCGTCGGGGCGGTAGGCGATGAGCAGGAGGATGGGATACGACGCGATCGAGCGGGCCAGGAAGCGCAGCAGGTCGAGCGAGGCGGGGTCGGCCCACTGGAGGTCATCGAGGAAGAGCGCGAACGATTGCCTGGCCGACGCCGCAGCGAAGAAGCTGCGCACCTCGGCGAAGAACTGCCCGACGCTGCCCGCAGCGGTGTGGAGGGCGGAGGGGAGGAGCGGAAGATCCGGCGATGGCGGAAACTGGGCGCGGGCCTCGGTCCATGGGCCATAGGGGGGCGTCTCGGTGAGATCGTAGCAGCGCCCGACGAGTACGAGCGCACCCTGCTCCGTCGCCTCCCCGCACAGCGCCTCCGCGAGCGCCGTCTTGCCGATCCCCGCCTCCCCGCCGATCAGGACGAGGCTCCCCCGCCCGGCGAGGGCGGCGCTCAGATGGTCACGCAGGATGCCCAGTTCGCGGTCACGCCCAACGAGGGGCGAACGCGGGGGCGGAAACGCCATGTTCACATGAACCCCTTCCGGCGGGGAGCGACAAGGTACCGTGGGAGTATAGCGCAGGAATGACCTGATCCCCAAAACGTGTCCGGCGCAGCAGAGGGAGCGTTTTTCAATTTATTAGAGCGTGTTTGGTGAAGGCAAATGAAGCCCGGAAGGGGGCGGAATCGCGTATTCTTCGCCCCCTTCGCGTGCCGAAAGTGCGCCGCCTGGTGTTGGCGATAGCCGGACCCGACGATCAGCGTTCGTTTCGGTTGGATTGGTCGCGGTGGAGGCGGGCACACCAGGCGATCGCCGCCCGTTGTCACGCCACCCGCCGGGCGTTGAGCGGGGAGCTGAGCGATGCGGAATGGGAACGCGTCCTGCCGCTGCTCCGGTCGCAGAAGCCGACCACGGGCCGACCGCGACATGACCACCGCACGGTACTCAACGGCATTCTGTCGGTGACACGCACCGACGCTTCGTGGCGCGAGATCCCAACGGTGTGGGGCAAATGGGAGACGGCGTACAAGCGATACCGGCGGTGGTGCGACACCGGACTCTGGCAACGCATCCTCACCGCCTTGTCAGATCAAGCGTACGAAGTGACCCTGTAGAGTCCCACTTGTGCGGTACTATCCAATTTCCCTCCTGCTCTATCCGATGAGGATTGCTCTCCCTCGGTCCATGCAGTAGGCTTACCCGAGCATGGACCCGGGATGCATGGTACGCTGATACACGGGAGGGTTATACGATGGCAGAGAAAGAGATAGGCACGCAGTCTGGCGATGGGGCGGCGCAAGCTCCTCGCGCTTTCCGCGTCCGCAGCGATGATTGCGGCGCTCGCCGCTTGCGGCGAAACGGCAGGCGTGCCGACGACCACACCTGCTCCCGCTTCCGCCCCTACAGCGGCTCCCCCCGGCGTGATGGCGACCGCACACCGCCACGACCGCCACGGCGGTGCCCCAATCGCTTGGCGGCACGATGGCGCCCGCAGCGACGCCAATGGCGGGTACGGCAATGCCGCCCACCGCAATATCCGCCACCGCCGTACCGGCGACAGCGGGTGCCGGAAACCTCGCCGACAAGCAAACCTTCCGCTTCGCGGGTCCCGAGCCGGTCAACTTCGACCCGGCGAACTGCCAGGACCCGGCCAATGAACCGCAGGTCTTCGAGGGTCTCGTCACAGTAAGTTGGAAGGACGGCACGCTCGAACCGGCAATGGCGCAGAGCTATCAGGCGAACGCCGACGCGACCGTCTGGACATTCAAGATGCGTCCGGGCATGAAATGGTCCGACGGCACACCGATCACTGCGAAGGATTTCGAGTATGCGTGGCGGCGCGTGGTGGACCCAAAGACCGCTTCCATCTACACTGCCTCACTGGCGAGTGTCAAGAACGCACCCGACATCATCAAGGGCGCGCTGCCCACCGACCAACTCGGCGCGAAAGCGCTCGACGACGCGACCTTCGAGGTGACGCTGACTGCGCCCGCCCCCTACTTCCCCTTGCTCGCCGCGACCTGGACCTGCTACCCGACGCCGCGACACATCATCGAGAAGTTCGGGCCGAAGTGGCTGGAAGCGGGGAACCTCGTCAGCAATGGCCCGTATCTCCTGACCGACTTGGAAGCACGACCAGGTGCAGGTCTTCGACGTCAATCCCACCTATTGGGGGCCGAAGCCGGCGCTCACCCACGCCGAATTCACCATTTACGATGACGCACTCACCAAGGGTCTCCCCGCCTACGAGAATAATGAGCTGGACACGGCCCAGGTTTCTCCGGGCGAATACGACCGCGTGTTGCGGGACGCCAAACTTTCAAAGGAACTGAAAGGGTACCCGCTTTCGCAGACGAACATGATCCAATGCGATGCGACGAACAAGCCGACGAGCGATGTGCGTGTGCGCAATGCGCTCTCGCTGGCCTTCGACCGCGAGACCCTGACCAACGTTGTGCTGAAGAAGTATTACCTGCCGGCGGCGACGATCCTGCCGCCCGACATCGCCGGCTACAACCCGGCAGCGGCGCTCACAGGCGGGGTAGAGAAGGCAAAGCAACTGCTGGCGGACGCGGGCTTCCCGAACGGGCAGGGGTGGCCGGCGGACTTCACGCTCGTCTACTCAAATAGTTCGGTCACGAAAACGATCGTGGAGTATCTCCAGAACGAATGGCTGAAAAACCTCGGCATCGGCGTGAAGCTCCAGGCCCTGGAGGCCAAAGCATACGTCGCGTGGCGGAGTGACCGGAAAACCATGCCCTTCAACCTGTACTATGGTGGCTGGGGATCGGACTACGGCGACCCCTCGAACTGGCACAACTTCCTGTTCTCTGCCGATACGGACTTCTACCACACGCACTGGAAGAACGATCAGTTCGAGGCGATGATCGCGAAGGCGAAGGGAATGACCGACCAGACGGCGCGCACGAAGATGTACCAGGACGCGGAGACGATCCTCGTACAGCAGGGGGCAAGCATCCCGATCAACTTCAATCAGGCCTTTTTCGTGATCAAACCGAACGTGCAAGGCGTGTACCACCCGGCGGTGCTTGGTACGTACCCGCGTCTGAAGTTTATCTCGATTACGAAGTGACGACAGGGCGCGGAGGCAGCTGGTGCGTGCTGAAGAGACCGGAACGTCTGTCCTGTCCGGTCTCGAACACTGGCATTGGCAGGCGCACTTGACGCAATGGAAGCCGAGAGATACGCAACCGCCGGGGCATGATCATCGTCGTCCGTGATAGATGGAGCGAAGTTATGGATGCAGAACGTTCTCCCTCATAGCAGGGAGCAAAGGAGGGATCGGTGTAGCTGGCTCACGCCGCGAAGGATGAGCCGTAATCGTCAGAGGCATGTCGTATAAATGCCCAGGGTGGTGAAAAAGGTTGTGGTCGTGGCTACGGCATCCGACATGTCGGAGGGGCAATCGCCGTTCATCATCTCGCATCCCAGCGATAACGCGGACATCACTCCGATACACGGCCAGGTGAATACCGAAAACTGGTGATCCCCGCTGCGCCACCCGGCCATGGGCGGCGTCCCCATCCTTTCGCACTCAGCAGTCGCTTCAGGTTCTGCCTTGCCGCGATGAACACGCCCTCTATATTCTCGGGTCATGTGCGAGTTGAAAGAGTCCAACGGTAGGCGTAGGGTACGGGTGCTGACACCGACCGACGCCAACCGGAGGACAGAGAGATGATACCGAACTTCGAGGACTTGTGCCTGATGCTGTACGTGATGATTGACGACCACTATCGTGCCTTGCCTGCTGCCCTCAAGCCACGCGGGCAAGGAGCAGTGTGCAGTGACAGCGAACTGCTGACCATGCTCGTAATCAGCGAGTGCCTGGGCTGGCACCGCGAGACGGAGCATGTCAGCGCGTGGGCACGGCACCGTGACCTGTTTCCCCGCCAGCCTGACCGTACCCGGCTCAACCGGCGTCGCCGTGCCCTGACCGCGACCCTGCTCGCCCTGCGTTGCCGCGTGCTCGACGCGCTCGTTCCCGCCCACGACCGGCAGCGCGTCGTTGATAGCTTGCCCGTACCCGTGATCGCCTTTCATCTCGTACCGGGAGCGAACAACGCCGGACGCTGGCGGTCGTGGGGGGCGGATTATGGCAGGGTGACCACGAAGAAGCAGACGATTTTTGGCTACAAACTGCAACTGCTGATCACACTGGGCGGGTGATCCGCGACTACGTGCTTGCTCCTGCCTCTGCCCATGATGTGACGCTTGCGCCCGAACTGCTCGGTGGTCACGACGACCTCGTGGTGCTGGGGGACAAGGGGTATAGTAGTGCGCCGCTTGCCGCAGTGTTGCGCACGCAGCACGCGCTGCATCTGCTCGCGCCGCCGCGCCGCAACGCGCGGGCAGCAAAACCCGGTAGGCGCGCCTCGCTATGGAACGGCTTACGACAGGTGATTGGAAACGGTGAACGCGCAGTTGACCGACCAGTTCGGCATGGGGCGGCATGGGGCACACACCGTTGGTGGGTTAGGCGCGCGGTTGAGAGACGAAGCTGACCGCGCATACGTTATGTCTCGCGCTGAACTGGCAGATGGGCAAGACCGCGTGGTTACAGATCAAAGCCCTCGCCTTTCCCATCTAGCACATGACCCTACTCCTTCTTCCCAAGTTCGGAAACGCCCTCGTTATCGTCAAACGGGAGGTCCATGACGCTGCCCACGCGTTTCTCTCCGGGAATATCCGTGGTGTGGGCCAGCATTGCCGGTGACAGGTCAAGGAGCGTCAACTGTAGCGTCGGGCGTGATGTTGCGAATCTGACGACTGAGGGTGCCGGTGCCACAGCCGGCGTCGAGGATGCGGCACCCGGGGGTGAGGAACGGCGTGAGGTCTCGGAGCATCCGCTGTTCCACGGTGCCGCCCGCGAGGCGCAGCCAGAGGGCGCGGAAGGCTTCGTAGTGATCCGCAGTCCGGACATTGACGGCCTCTCGCGCCTGCAACGCGTGTGTCAAGAGAAGCTCAAGGTCGGTGAGAAGCTTTTCCATTGCGATACCACCTCCGATGCGTCGCCCAAATGTAAACGGGGGTGATAGCGAACACTACCACCCCCGCGCACCGCACATCCCGTTACTTCTGGACGGGGTAGCCTTCCTCGGCAAGGGCGTGCTCGACTTTGGCGAGATCAACCTGCGCGGGGTCGTAGGTCAGGGTGATGACCTTGGTCTGCTCGCTGGCATCCACGGATTGCACACCCGCGAATTGCCCGACCGTTTTCTTCACCGTTGCCACGCAGTGCTCGCAGGAAATGTCCGGCGCCGTCAACGTTGTCGTGACCATGAAACCCTCCTCATATCTTCACGCCGCCCAACAAATAGGGAGCGGCGATATCGTGAAGCGGCACGCGCCGCGTCACTGCACCGTAATCATGCCATCCATCCCCGGATGGATGCTGCAAAAGTAGTGGTAGACACCGGGGGTCGTGAACGTGTACGACCACTGCTGTCCGGGATTCAGCGTACCGCTGTAGAACAGCGCCGTCGGGTTCTCCCGCGTGCCGCTCACCACGTTATGTGGGTGGTCCGTGTCGTCGTTGATGAACGTGATCGTGGTACCCGCCTTGACGGTCTTTACCCCGTTACGGAACAGGTCGGGCATCTCGGGCGTCGTGCGTTGCCCGACCATCGCCATATGCACTTCGTTCGGCCCCCAGGCATAGGACGCCGCGCCAAAGGCCGCTGCCTGCCCGGAGAGACCCCGGTACGCGCCAAAGCCGACCACGGTGAAGGCGATCACGAGCACGGCGGCGGCGAGCGCCTGGCTGCCCTTCGTGCCCCGCAGCCGGAGCGAGTTGGAAAGCACCGTGACCGACGACAGCGCCATGGCGACCGCCGCGAAGATCGGGTTGATCTTGCCGAACACCGCCAGGGGAATGAGCACGACGTTGTAGCCAAAGGCCCAGAAGAGGTTTTGCTTGATCGTGCGCATCGTGCGCTTTGAGAGGTCAATTGCCTGGGCGATGCCCCGCAAATCACCTTTGACGAGTGTGATGTCCCCCGCCGCCATCGCGACGTCCGTGCCCGTACCCATTGCGATACCCGCGTCCGCCTGGGCAAGGGCCGGGGCGTCGTTAATGCCGTCACCGACCATGGCCACGACCCGGCCTGATGCCTGCAATTGTTTCACCGCCGCCGCCTTGTCTGCGGGGCGGACCTCGGCAATTACCTGATCAATACCCACTTCCTGCGCGATGGTCTCGGCAGTGCGCCGGTTATCGCCTGTGAGCATCACGACCTGGACGCCGAGGCGATGCAGCGTGCGTACGGCGTCTGCCGAGTCGGGCTTCACGGTATCCGCCACCGCGATGATCCCCGCCAGTTCACTGTCAACCGTCGCGAGCATCACCGTCTTCGCCGCGCCTTCAAGCTGCTGGACATCGCCCTGCACTGCGGTGAGATCAATGCCCGCATCGGTGAAGAGGCGGGGGTTGCCCACCACCACGATGCGTCCGTTCACGACCGCCTGCACACCGCCGACAAGGGCTTCAAAGCTGCGTCAGCGGTTGCGCGAGATCGAGGTTCCGTGCCTTCGCGTCGTTGACGATGGCGGCGGCAAGGGGGTGCTCGGACCCCTGCTCGAGCGTGGCGACGAGCGTGAGCAGATCAGCTTCCGACCAGCCATTGAGCGGGATGAGATTGGTCATGGTCGGCTCGCCGCGCGTGATCGTGCCGGTCTTGTCCAACACCACGGTATTCACGTCGCGCACCCGTTGCAGGCTCTCCCCGCCCTTGAGCAGGATGCCGTGTTGCGCGCCGCGTCCCGTGCCGACCATGATGGCGGCGGGGGTCGCAAGCCCAAGCGCACAGGGGCAGGCGATCACGATCACGGCGATTGCCGCCACCATCGCCGCAATCGGCGAGCGGCCCGCGATTATCCAGCCGACGAAGGTGAGGGCGGCGATGCCGAAGATCACCGGCACAAAGATGCCGGAGATGCGATCCGCGAGTTGCTGCACCGGCGCTTTGGCGATCTGCGCCGCGTCCACGAGCTTGATGATCTGTGCCAACTGCGTCTTATTACCGACCCGCGTCGCACGCAGCGTGAGCAAGCCCTGTTTGTTGATCGTCGCGCCAATCACGCCGTCGCCGGGTTGCTTGGCGACGGGCAGGCTCTCGCCCGTCAGCATGGACTCGTCCACGCTCGACACGCCGGTAAGCACGGTGCCGTCTACGGGAATCTTCTCGCCGGGTCGTACCACGAGGACATCACCGGGGAGGACCTGCGAGACGGGGATCGCTGCCTCCACCCCACCGCGCACCACCGTCGCGGTTTTGGCGCCAAGCTGCATCAACTGCCGGATGGCGCTGCTCGCGCGGCCTTTGGCGAGGGCTTCGAGGACTTTGCCGAGAAAAATGAACGTAATGATGATCGCCGCCGTGTCGTAAAAGGTGTCCTGCCCGGTGAAGGTGGCGACGATGCTGTAAAAAAAGGCGATGGAGCTACCGGCGGAAACGAGCGTGTCCATGTTGACCGCGCCGTGACGGGCGTTGTTGAGCGTGTTGCGGTGAAAATCCCAGCCGACGATCAACCAGACCGGCGTCGTGAGCGCGAGGAGGATATAGTCGCGGTAGCGGATGTCCATGCCAAACATCGCGATAGCGGCGATGGGCAGCGTGAGGGCGAACCCAAGTGCGAGCTTGCCATAGCGCACGCGCATCTCATCGCGCCGCCGGGTCTCCTCAACCAGTGCGCGGTCTTCATCTGCCGCCGCTTCCGCAACCACGGGGGCCGCGTGATACCCGGCGGCGTCCACCGCCGAAACGAGGTCGTTAATTGTCGCCTGCCCGCCGAGCGTGACGATCGCCTGCTCCGTGGCGAGGTTGACCGCAGCAGTTTCCACCCCCGGCACCTTGCCGAGCGCCCGCTCGACCCGACGCACGCAGGCGGCACACGTCATGCCCGAAACGGCAAGCGTCGCCGTGATCGGTTCCTCAGTGGGTGTAAGTATTGCGCCGTAGCCAGCCGCTTCAACCGTGGCGATCAGGGCGGCGGGATCAACGGTCGCGGGATCATAGGTGACGATCGCTTGCTCGGTGGCGAGGTTCACTGCCGCGTCACTGACACCCGGCATCTTTTTGAGCTTCTTTTCCACGCGCATTACGCAGGAGGCGCACGTCATGCCGGACACAGCGAGTGCCGCCGTCTCGGTCGCAGGCGTGGGGAGCGGGGACCGATCCGCCAGTTGCACTGGCGTAGTCTGTGTGGTTGCCATTCGTAAGAATCCCCTCTTCGCATTAGTGCTGGAGCGCTTTGCCGAGGACGTGCATCAACTCGGTAATTGCTTCGTCTCCCCGTTCTTCCTTGATCGCATCGGCGATACAACCACGCATGTGCCCTTCCAGGAGTTGCTGCCCGACTTTCTCGGAGGCGGCGGTGATCGCCTGAAGCTGCGTGAGGATATCGAGGCAGTAGCGCCCTTCCTCCACCATCTTCTGCACGCCCCGCACCTGCCCTTCGATGCGCTTCAGGCGGCGGAGGAGCGCTTCCGTGTCTTGTGTGGGGTGGAGATGTGGTTCGTCCGTGGTACTCATGGGGTGTCCTCAGCCTTTCTATACCCCGCCGGGGTACTGACGAGGTCATTATACCCCTGGTAGGTATCCTGTCAAGGGGGGCCGCCCATGGCGAGAGGAATGGCCATTGCCCCCACGCTTACGGTCCCTTCCTTGTCTCCGTCACAATCGTTGTCCAATGTTTTATCAAGGCGCGAAACGCAGGGATGGTGAGAGATCGAACGTAGGCAAGGAGCAACGCGATCGGCGAGTGTGTCAAGCAGCCTCACCCCCTCCTCATTCTTCCTGTACACCTTTTCATTGACAGGGTGAGCGACGACCGACTCGACCAGCCCTCGCCAATATCCCGTGACGGACGCGATCTGCAGCCCTGCCCGATGCATGTCGTCTACCGTATGCCGATTGATATTCGCGCCGTATACCTGCTAGACGAGTGGACTCACCGCCCCCCCGAACTGCGCGACGCCTCGCGCCATTTGGCTTGCCACGCGGCAGGGTTAGCGGAGCGGTGACGCGAGCGGGTGCGCGGAGGGAACAATGGCACGCAACCGTGGGCAGTCCGGGATGCGCTTGGGCACGCTCGCGCTGTTGTTCGCCTCCCGCACCGCCACGGCCTGGCGGCGGGCCTCCCCGTATCCCTGACCCTCCCTTCTTCGCCGCCCGCGTCTACCTGTTGCGCATTAGCACACGGTGGAACGCTTTGCCAACGGTGTTTCCTGCCCGCAGCACCGTGCATGACCGCTTCCAGGAGTGGGAAGCCGCCTGCGGTCTTTCGGCGTTTGTAGCAGGCGGGACTGGACGAGTATCACGAAGGGCGGGACTCGACTGGCAGTGGCAGGCGGTGGATGGGGTGATGACCAAAGCCCCTTTCGGCGGCGACGCGACCGGGGCCACTCCCACGGATCGCGGCAAGCGGGGCACGAAGCGAAGCATTCGGGTGCACGGAGCGGGGATGTCGTTCGCGGGGGCGGCGGCGCATGTGCATGATGTGCGCCTGCTTGCGGCAACGCTTTAAGTATGTGCTGCAAAGTTCGCGTCACGCGGTTTCGCTTTGCAGGGGCAGCAAAACGGCATCGATGTACTGCAAGAGCCACCAGCACCTACTTAGCTCGAATTATTCATATAGATGACCACGCGGCAGCTAGGAGTGCCCAGAGGGATTGACCGGGATGGGCGGCAAGGTGCAGAGATACCCTTGACGCCAGCTGCCGCACCCAGCCGCCGATCTTCACCAGTCGCAACCGTATCACGATGATGTGCCGTACAGATGAAAAGATTCCGGGCGGCGTGAGGGGTGGGATGTTCTTGGGAATCGACTCTTAGGGGAAGGAAGGGGAAGGTCACTGGGGGAGATGTACGAATGCCGCCCGAACCGCGTCCAGTGTCGCACGGTCGGGGCCACGATGCCTCCTTGATTGATCGGCTGCGACCCGGACAACCCTCGCTGGAGGAGGGGATGTATTCAGGGAGGGTAAGCGCCACCCTCCCAGTTGTTATCGGCCTTGCGCCCGCCCGTCACGACCGGCAAACCAAGCCAGGCGGCGTGTCCTCAGCTCACCGCTTGCTTCACGAGCGCGGCGATCCTTGCCTCGTCGGCGGCCGTCAACTCCGTCAGCGCGAATTCGACGGGCCACATGGAGCCTGTCGTCGAGGTTCGCCACATCGCTGAAGCCGAGCGTCGCGTACCGCGTGTTGAACTTCTGCGCGCATTTGAAGAAGCAGACGACCTTGCCGTCCTTGGCGTACGCGGGCATCCCGTACCAGGTTTTCGGCGCGAGGGCTGGCGCGCTGGCTTTGATGATCGCATGGAGCCGCTCGCCCATGGCGCGATCCCGTTCCGACATCGCGGCGATCGCCGCGAGCACGGCACTTTCCCCGTCCGCCCTGTTTTTGTCCGCGCGCGCTTCCATCTTCAGCTCTTGAGCGCGCGCCTTCATCGCGGCCCGTTCCTCGTCCGTGAATCCCTTGGACGTCTTGTCGATTGCCGTGATGCTCTTGGCGGCCGTCTTGTCGACTCCTTGCATCTTTGCGCTCCTTTCGGTCACACTCGCCGTATCCGGTTCGTCAACCCTATGACGAAACCAAACGGGAGAATGTGACCGATGAACAACGAACAGCTGGCGGAGCGCTTCGAGGCCGATCGCACACGATTGCAGGCGGTGGCATACCGGCTGCTCAGCTCGGCCAGCGAGGCCGACGACGCAGTGCAGGAGGCCTGGCTGCGGCTGAGCCGTTCCGACACCAGCGCGGTGGAGAACCTGAGCGGCTGGCTGACCACGGTCGTGGCGCGGGTCTGTCTCGATATGCTGCGCTCGCGCCGGTCGCGGCGCGAGCAGCCGCTGGCGACTGGACGGCGGATTCATTGCGGACGTTGCCGACCCGGAGCGCGAGGCGATGCTGGCGGAGTCGGTCGGGTTGGCGATGCTGGCGGTGCTCCAGCGCCTGGCGCCAGCCGAGCGCGTGGCGTTCGTGCTGCACGACGTCTTCGGCGTGTCCTTCGAGGAGATTGCCGGCATCGTCGGCCGCTCGCCGGTCGCCGCCCGGCAACTCGCCAGCCGTGGCCGCCGACGGGTGCGGGGCGCGTCAGAAGATGGCCGCGCGGCGGACGTGGCACAACAGCGGGACATCGTGGAGGCATTCTTCAGGGCCTCGCGCGGCGGCGACTTTCAGGCGCTGCTGGCGGTGCTCGATCCGGACGTCGCGCTGCGCCATGACGAGGCGGCGCTGCGGATGGGCGTGCGGAGCGGTTGGCTCACGGCGTCGGAGCGCCATGGAGCACGAGCGGTGGCCGAGCAGTTCGCCGGTGGGGCACAGGCTGCGCAGCTGGCGCTGATCGATGGTGTGCCGGGCGCGGTGTGGGCCCCCGGCGGTACGCCGCGCGTGGTGTTCGGGTTCACGATCCGAAACGGCAAGGTGGTCGAGATCGAGCTCGTGGCTGATACCGAGCGGCTCAGCCGACTGAAGGTCGAGATGCTGCCGTAGCGCTCGTACGGGCCGGATCAGTGCGACTAAGGTGGCGAAGCGGGCGGACAATTGCGCGTGGGCAGTGCGACCGCTGCGACGGGCCAGGCAGTAGCGGATCGGGAACTCACGGGGAAACTCATCCTCGTACAGTAAGCGTCCTGAGGCAAACAGGATACTAATTATGTGCCGCCCAGGACCGAACTGTAGAGGGGGATTGTGTTTACCGATAATAGGGTATTACCGCCTGCAATACCAAAGCCGGTAGTACCTCATCGAAGCGTGGATGGGACGCACGTTGAAAGGAAACGGGTTCTGCGGCACTCGAATGATGTCTGACGTCAGCGGGAGGGGCGGCATGAACCCGCAGGAGCAAGTGTGCCACAATTGGCAGTGTTGGGTCTAGGGTAGCGCAAGGATGGGGAACATCGTGATCCAGAGCCGCAAGGCGCAGCGCTATCGCTGCAGGCGCTGCGGCAGGACGTTCAGCGCCACCAAAGGCACGCCGTTCTATCGCGTGCGTTATCCGCACGCGCTCGTGGTCACGGTGGTGACATTGCTCGCATATGACTGTCCGGTACAAGCGATCGTCGCCGCCTTTGCGTTGGATGAACGCACGGTGGCGGGCTGGCAACGACGCGCGGGCGATCAGTGCACGGGTGCATCGCCATCTGGTACAGACGGGGCAGGTGAGCCTGGGGCAGGTGCAGGCCGACGAAATGCGGGTACGCGTCGTCGGTGCGCTCGGGGAACGACGCGCGGTCTGGATGGCAATGGCGCTTACTAACTCCCTTGAACCGAATGGTGGACGCCGCCGGCAGGCCGGCGCTGCCAGAGCGCCATTTCAACCGCTTCGATCACCACTCTGCGCGTATCCTGCCCAGAGATACGGTATTGGTAGTCAAGCCTTTTCGGGTGCGAGAAGCGGATGACGGGAAGGATCGAAGGGTTGGCGTTTCGTTACCAGCGCCCATGCCAGATGCAACAGCTTCCGTGCTGCGGCGCACCGCGCGACTTTCACCGGCTTGCCCGCCGCCCGCAACCGCTCGTAAAAGGCGCGCAGCATCGCGTTGAAGCGGACTGCCGAGAGCGTGGCAAGATAGGCTGCCGTGCGCAACCGCCCATTACCGCTGTGCCCGATCGGCGCCATCCCCCGGACGCTCGTGCCCGACTGGCGCGGCATCGGCGCCAGTCCGGCGTATGCGACGACCGCTTCCGGTGTCTCTCCCAGGGTGAAGTTCAGCGTGGCGACGAGCAACCACGCGGCGGTGAGCAGGCCGATGCCTGGTGCGCTCGTCAAGTAGCCCAGCGATTCCCCCCATTCGCTTGCGGCAAGCACCGCCGCAATTTCCCCTTCGAGCATGGCTATGCGGGCGTCAAAGTCCGCAATTACCGCCGTCAGTGGCGTTTCCGCGCCCGCCACGACCACGGGCCATTGCGAGAGAGCGTGCAACTGGTTGCGGGCTTGCTGCCGCATCGTCACCAGTCCGTCACGTACAAGCAGGCGTTGGCGCACCTCATGGTAGACCGCAGGAGGCGGCGTCCAGACCGGGGGACGCAACACGGCGGCAAGACGGGCGAGGTCACGGGCGTCCCGGGCATCGGTTTTGGCGCGGCGCAGTTGCGCTTTGGCGAAGTGATGCGCTTGCAGCGGGGTGATCACACGGACCGGATACCCCCCCTCATGCAAGGTTACGGCGAGGGCGATCCAGTACGAGCCGGTGGCCTCCATCACAACCCGCGTCTCGGCGGGGGCAACGGCAGCCGTGGTAAGCGCCGTTTGCAGAGCGGTGAAGCCGTGGGCGTCTTGGACATAGGTGCGTGGCGCACTGACCGGGCCGTCAACAGACGACCAGGCAGCGGTGAACGTGGCAGCGGCAATATCAATCCCGACAAACAGGCGCGGCACGACAGGGTCAGGGGTCATCCCGTTTCTCCTTACGATGCGGTAAACAGTGCCAGAGCAAGCAGGCAACGGAACTGATCTTGCCTCGTGATGCGTGGTCAGGGCCACTTGATACGGTGCAGACTCTGCCGTTGCGACGGAAAGGGGGACAATCTCTGGGACGCAGTCACTGCTGCTTGGGCGCCCGCGTCCTCACCCTCCCGCGCTTCCCTCCTAATATACGAGGGCGCCCGGCGCGGCACGGGCGCAGCGCAATCATATTGGCATGGCAATTCGCGTGTTCGTACGTTTCGAGCGGCACCGGGTGAAGACCGGGGTGAGTTGGCACAAGATAAAGAGTGCCATTATTCGCCCGGCCATTCGTGCGTATCTTGCCCACCCCTGGCCTGCTTTCGCCCCATCTGCGTAAGTCTTAAGTAATAGTAATCGCCGATGATAATCATTGACACTACCCCCTCCCTTACGTAGCATCATCCCCATCGATCACGATGCCATAACGAGATGATGGGATACGCTCATGAAAATTACCCGCGTCACCCCCTGGATTATTACCGGCCCCGGTGAAAATGCTGGCGCCTTTGTCCCCCCTACTCGCTCCGCCACCCGGCAGTACGTCTTTGTCCACGTCGAGACTGATGAAGGCGTCTCCGGTTGGGGCGAGATCACCACCTACCCCGGCCCCGTCGCCAACCGCGGCATTGCCGCCATGCTCCGCGAGGTCGGCCCGTTTCTGGTCGGCGAGGACCCGGCCCATATCGAGGCGATCTGGAATAAGCTCTTCCGCGTCTTCACCTACATGGGGTCACGCGGCGCCACCACGGCAATGGTCAGCGGCATCGATATCGCCCTCTGGGATATTCGCGGCAAAGTCATGGCCCAGCCGATCTACATGCTCCTTGGCGGTCCCGTCCGCGACTCCATCTCGCTCTACACCCACTACGGCTACACCCCCGATGTCGCGGCGTTCGTCCAGACGGCCCTGACCGAGGTGCGCGCCGGCATCCAGGCAATCAAGACCGACCCCTTCTTTCAGGCCCGCCCGGGAATCGCCTTTACGGATGGCCAGATCAGCGCCAAAGAGGAACAGCGCGGCATTGAACTCATTGCGGCAGTACGCGAGGCGGTTGGACCGGAGATCGAACTGTTGATCGACTGCCACGGCCATTACGATGTGCCGACCGGCGTCCGCCTGGCACAGCGCCTCGCCCCCTACAACATCGGCTGGTTCGAGGAACCCGTGCCCCCGGAGAGCTACGCTGCCCTGAAGCAGGTGCGCGATCAGGTACCCACCCGCATCTGCGTCGGTGAGCGTTTGCACACGCGCTACGAGTTCGTCCCGATCTTCGAGAATCGCCTCGCCGACTTCGTAATGCCCGATGTCACCTGGACGGGCGGCATCAGCGAGTTGAAGAAGATCGCCACCATGGCGGAAGCGTACTACATCCCGATCTCCCCACACGACGCTAGCGGCCCGATCAACATCCTCGCCGGCGCACACGTCGCCATGACCGCGCCGAACTTCTACCGGCTGGAGTCGCGCCGCGCGGATATGGGCTTTTATAACGCCTTCATCGAGGAACCACTCGTCGTACAGAACGGCGCCCTGATCGTCCCGGACCGACCGGGGCTTGGTCTGACGATGAACCTGGACTACCTGCGCGCGCACGCGGAGCCTGGCTGGGGCGGGTGACACGAGAGTAGGTCCATTGACTACGTAAAATAGCAGGGTGCACAGGTGCCGTGTGTACCATGAGCACGAGGGGTGGTAGCAATCACCGCATAGCCGGCATCGCACACATGAATGCGTCGTAGGCCTGATGGATGGTAAAATGTATAGCGCGCAAACAACGTCGCAAGGAGTACACGGTGGCGACAATGACAACCGAAGCCCTCATCACGCAGTACATCGAGGTGAACCCGTTGCGCTCCGGCGTGGACGAGGCACGGATTACCGGCACGGGTATCCCCGTGTGGGCGCTCATTGCCGATACACAACTCGCGAAGGTACCAGCAGAAACACTCGCCACCGATTACGCGATCCCTCTTGATGCAATCCGTGCCGCGCTCGCCTACTACCGGCATCACCAAGCCGTGTTCGATGCCCGCCTTGCCGCGAACGATGCACCGGTGCCCTAGCGGTGGCGGCTTTCCACGTTGACGAAGACCTGAACCCCCAGCTAGCGACGCACCTGATCGCACGGGGACACGATGCCGTGACCGCGCGACAGGTGCAGATGCTTGGTTCCCCTGATGGCGCACACCTGCTCGCCGCCGCGCTGCATGGACGGATTCTCGTCACCCGCAATCGTAAAGACTTCTTGCTCCTGCATGACGCGTGGAATCGCTGGATGTCTGCGTGGCTTGCATGGCAAAGCGGGTACGCCCCCGAAGGCACACCGCTCCCCCTGTTTCGTCACGCCGGTATCCTCATCATTCCCCAGGCGTGGCAACCGGTGCAGGCAGCAACGGAAATTGATCAGTTCGTCTCGTATCACCCGACAATGCCTGGGGAACTCTTTCTCTGGCAGTCGCAGACATGGATATCGTTGTAGCATCCCAAAAACCCTAGGGAGATGACGTTTTCGTTGCGATCGCCAACGAGTAGCTTTTCAACTTGTTGGATTGTTGGCTTGCTGAACATCTAGCAGGTAATCCGGCAAGCAATTCAGTAATTCAGCAATTCAGGAGCATCTCATCATTCCTCATTTATAGTAGCTTGCTCATCCCGATCTCACGCGGCACACGTTGATGCGGTCGCGAATCGCTTCTGCGCACTGCTTGGATGTTTTCGTCGTGGTATCGATACCCATGTCATACTCTATACTGGAGTGAACACGCGCGGCTGACCATCGGGCGAGGCCCGGGCGGTTCCCTCGTCCGCGCTCGCGTCGTTCACATTCGTCGAGGCGACGATCCACCCGGACAAAGAACGGCGTGAACGGCGCCTATACCGCCAACGAAT
Source organism: uncultured Chloroflexia bacterium (assembly GCA_963847195.1). Classification (GTDB taxonomy): domain Bacteria; phylum Chloroflexota; class Chloroflexia; order Thermomicrobiales; family JALYUS01; genus JALYUS01. The sequence goes on from CAWJZC010000013.1 coordinate 268,947, forward strand.
GATCCCGCGCGCGTGCATCAAACAACACCGCGTCAACCACGACCGGATTCCCGGATCGGACGATCACCGCAACTGCCCGATGGAATCCGGCCATGATGCGCCATCCCCCGCCCCGTAACCAATGCCAAGTACGGGATGATCGCTGTCGGGTGGCAGCGCGACATACGCGAATCCGAGGTGGCGGTCGACACTACCCGAGGCCCCGCGGGCAGGTACATACCTCGTCAGGACATGGACTCTCGCGCAATCTCGATGCTGCCGGTTCTTGGCGTGATCCACGCCTGGTCACGCGACACAGCGCACCCGTTGCCGCAGCAGGTCGAACTTCCCGCGACCATCCATCGCCCGCTTCACCAATTTCAGCATCGCAATGCTGTCCGCGGAGCGATCAGGAAGCAGATCGACCACACGATGTCGATCCAGGTCACAGATGAGACTGCCATAGCGCAAGCCGCGCTTGTATGCCCAGTCGTCCACGCCAATCACGCTCGGAGGATCGCCGGCAGGCAACGGCGCCGCGCGGATTAGCCGGAGCAGCGTATCGGGACTCGTCGGCATGCCGAGGCAATCGGCCAACCGGGCACCCGCCTCGCCGCCGAGAGCAAACCCGACCTGTACCAGTGCGCGCTGTAAGAGTTCGCTCCGGCGTGCGAAGGGAGCGGCGAGGTCCGGGAGACGCTCAGCAAAAATGCGAGGGGGCAGGCGGGAGCAAGGCAACGGAAGCGGCGCACGTGCACGACGAGGAGGACGCGACGCCCACTGATGGGGCAGGTCAGCAAGGGTGCGGCGATAGCGCGAATGCACCCGCGCGGAAGGGCAACCACAGAGGGGACAGCACGCGCTACAGCCGTTCACGGTAAAGGAGAGGGTCACGTCGCGGGCGGTGAGAGTGCAGTGGGCAAGGCACAATGATTCCAGGTGGGGGAAGAGGTGTGGGATGGGCATGGAGTCCTTCGCGACGAGAGGAGGGACAGAAACGATCAGGTGCCCCCAGTATACTCTCGTCATGACCATCCTAGTACTACAGTGACAGTTAACCAAGAGATGTGGTAGGGTGGCCGTGGAGGGAAAGCCATGACCATGAGCACCGTGCCTGCTTGCTGGACCGCCACCCTGGATGCCCTGCACGCGCGGATTGCGCCCCGCTTCCGTCGTGCCGAGGCCCGCACCCGCGTGCGCCGCTATCTCGAAGCGTTGCTCGCCCCTGTTGAGCGCAAGAACGGCTGGCAACTTGCCGAACACCTTGGCGAGGCGGGTCCGCAAGGGGTGCAGCGCTTGCTCAACGGCGCTGACTGGCACGCCGATGCCGTGCGCGATGATCTCCTCGCCTTCGTGTCTGCGTCTCTGGGCGACCCTGAGGGCGTGCTGATCGTGGACGAGACCGGGTTTCTCAAGAAGGGCGCCAAATCGGTGGGCGTCGCGCGCCAGTACAGCGGCACCGCCGGACGGCGGGAGAACCAGCAAATCGCCGTGTTCCTTGCCTATGCCACCGCGCAAGGGACGGTCTTGCTTGACCGCGCGCTCTACCTGCCCGAAGCATGGGCGGGTGATGCGGATCGCCGCGCCGAGGCGGGGGTGCCCGACACAATAGGCTTTGCCACTAAGGGGGAGTTGGCCAAAGCGATGCTGGCGCGGGCGTTCGCGGCGCCGGTGCCCGCGGCATGGGTTGCCGGGGACACGATCTACGGGAGCGAGGAGGTGCGGCAGTGGTTGGAGGCGCAAGCACGTAACTACGTGCTCGCCGTGCCCTGCACGCATGGCATCTGGACGGCAGGGGAGCAGGTCGAGGCGCAGGTACTGGCAGACCAACTGCCGCTGGACGCCTGGATGCGATTGTCTGCGGGGGAGGGGAGTCAGGGACCGCGCTGGTACGACTGGGCCTGCCTCGCGCTCCCGTATACGAACGCACCGGGGCGGGGACAGTGGCTGCTCGTGCGTCGCAGCATCAGTGATCCTAGTGAGCGCGCCTACTACCGGGTAGCCGCACCGACCACCACAGCGTGGCGACGATGGTGCGCGTGGCAGGAAGACGCTGGTGCATCGAGACGACCTTCGAAGATGCGAAGGGGTTGGTCGGGTTGGATCAGTACGAGGTGCGCAAGTGGGAGGCGTGGCACCGGCATATCACACTGGCGATGCTCGCGCATGCCGCCCTGGTCGTCACCCGCGCGACGCTGGTGCCCGAGGAAAAGGGGGCGATGGCGCTCTGATCCCGCTAACGGTGCCGGAAACACGGCGGGTGCTGCAGGCATGCACACGACTACCGCCGGAGCGCGCGCATGCGCTGCACTGGTCGCACTGGCGACGCAGGCATCAGGCAGATGCCCGCGCGGGGCATACCCGGCGGCGTGCCTACCGTCAGAGCGCCACCCACAAATGCGCGCGGAAACAATCGTCGCCGTGCCGGGAACGCCCCTGCTAACCGAGGCATTGTGGGCAGCGATCGCCCCCCTGTTTCCCCTACGGCAAGGGAAGCGAGGGCGAACGCCGAGTGGGCCGCGACCAATCCTCGAAGGGATCTTGGCGATGATGCACACGGGTGGAGGATGGCGAGCGATGCCGTTCGCGTGTGGCGGCTGGCAGACGATATATAGTCGTTACCAGCAATGGTGTCGCGACGGCACGTGGACCCGTATCCTCGCGGTACTCCTGGAAACAGCAGCGTGAGATGTTAACTGTCACTGTAGTACTAGTGTTCTGTCACGATGCATTTGATGCTTGTGAGCGGTAGCGGTATGCTCCCCGTATCGTCCTCGCACATGCGGGGTTGAGGCAAGGAGCGGATCATCATGGTCGCCAAACAATACCGAGTTTTCCTTACTGCCGACGAGCGTACTCGATTGCAACACCTACTCAACGGTGGCACGGCTGCCGCGCGTATCCTCACCCATGCGCGCATCCTGCTTAAAGCAGACGAAGGGCCGGGTGGCCCGCACGAGCGCGACACGGCGATTGCCGCCGCCATCGAAGTCAGTGAACCAACGGTGGAGCGAGTCCGCAAGCGGTGCGCGACGGAGGGTGTCGAGGCGGCGCTCGTGCATCGCCCGCCGCAACGAACCAAACCGCGCACGCTCGATGGCGCGCAGGAAGCGCATCTCATCGCCCTTGCGTGTGCCAGTCCGCCCGCCGGACGCAAACGCTGGAGCTTACGCCTGCTGGCGGAGCAGTTCGTCACTCTTGACTGTGGCGCACCCATTTCCCATGAGTTAGTGCGCCGCGCGCTGAAAAAAACGCGCTCAAGCCGTGGTTGAAGCAGCAATGGTGCATTCCACCGAAAGCAAATGCAGATTTCGTCTGGCACATGGAAGATGTCCTCGACGTCTACACCCGCCCCTACGACCCGCGCTATCCCCAGGTCTGCCTTGATGAGATCAGCAAGCAATTACTCGCCGAGGTCGTCCCACCGTTGCCCCTTACCCCGCAACACGGCATCCGCGAAGATTACGAATACGTGCGAAGGGGAACCGCGAATCTTTTTATCGTCTGTGAGCCGCTACGCGGTTGGCGGCATCTGACCGTCACCGAGCGACGGACCAAGGTGGACTGGGCGCAGTGCATCAAGGAACTCGCCGACGTGCATTACCCTGATGCCGAGAAGATCGTGCTGGTAATGGATAACCTGAACACGCATACCCCCGCGTCACTGTATGAGGCATTTACCCCGGCAGAGGCGAAGCGGTTGACTGATCGCTTCGAAATTCATTACACCCCGAAGCACGGCAGTTGGCTCAATATGGCGGAGATCGAGTTGAGCGTTTTGGGACGGCAATGTTTGGATCGCCGCATCGGCGACGAGGAGAGCTTGATGCGAGAGGTGGCGGCATGGGAAGAGGCACGCAACGACGCGGATGCCGTGGTCAACTGGCGGTTCACGACCACGGACGCACGGATCAGGCTCAAGCACTTGTATCCATCAAATGCATCGTGA
>CAWJZC010000014.1:0-115037 GCA_963847195.1 uncultured Chloroflexia bacterium
TCGTCCACATCGGCGAGATCCTGATCGCCTCGGTCCAGGAGGACCTGGGCGACCGGGACGCATTGGACCTGCAGGAGACGCTCAACCGGACGCTGGAGCGCACCGGCGCGCGCGGGGTGCTGATCGACCTCTCGGTCGTGGAGATGGTCGATTCGTTCCTCGGCAGACTGCCGGGCGACATCGCCGCCGGTACCCGGCTCTTCGGCGCCCATACCGTGGTCGTCGGGATACAACCCGCGGTGGCGATCACCCTCGTCGAACTCGGCCTGGAACTGAAGGGCGTGCATGCGGCGCTCGACGCGCGGAGGGGGATGGCGCTGCTGCACCGCCTGATCGCGCGCGAGGAGATGCGGGGCCCCTCCCGTGGACGCTGACATCGCGATCGCGATCGCGGTGGAGGACGACATCGTGGCCGCGCGCCGGCAGGCCCGCGATATCGCCAAGGCGCTGGGCTTCGGCGCCGTCGACCAGAGCCGCATCGCCACCGCCGTCTCCGAACTCGCGCGCAACGTCACCCGCTACGCGACCGATGGGCGCGGCGAGGCGTGCGTCCGCGCCCTGCCGCCGTCGCCGCGCGGGCAGGGGATCGAGGTGATCGTGCGGGACGAGGGGCCGGGGATTCCAGACATCGAGCAGGCGATGCAGGCGGGTTTCACCTCGGGCGGCGGGCTGGGGATGGGCCTGCCCGGTACGAGGCGGCTGATGGACGAGATGGAAATCGAGAGTACCCCCGCCGGAACGGTCGTCACCATCCGCAAGTGGCATCGCTGAGATGTCCCCGTCCGTCCGCATCGGCGTCCGCGCGCAGGCGGACGTTGAGCGCGCGCGCCGTGCCGCGCGCTCCTTCGCGGCCGGCATCGGATTCGTTGGCATCGAAATTGAGGAAGTCGTCCTCGCTATCTCGGAACTGGCGACAAACCTCGCCCGCTACGCGGAGAACGGGGAACTGACGTTGCGGAGCGTGGACGATACAACGCCGTGGGGCATGGAGGTGGAGAGCCGCGACAGCGGGCCGGGCATCGCGGACCTGGCATTCGCGCTCCGGGAAGGCGCGAGCACGGGGGCGGCCTCGGCGGCGGTTTGCCGGGGGTGAGAGCCTGATGGACACCTTCGAGATTGCCACGAGCCCGGCCGGGACGAGGATCGTCGCGCGCAAGTGGCCCGCCCGATGATTACCGTTGACGTCGTCGGCCGTCCCTATCCGGGGGAGCGCGTGAGCGGCGACCTGTGCGACGTGCAGCGCGGCGAGCAAACCTGCCGCATCGCCGTGATCGACGGGCTGGGGCATGGGCCCGAGGCGGCCACTGCCGCACAGGCCGCGCGCGAGGCGTTGGCCGCGCATCCCGACGCACCGGCGATCGAAGCGCTCGGGCTCTGCCATGGCGCGCTCGCCGGGACACGCGGGGCCGCGATCTCGATCGCCGTCATCGACCCCGTGGCCGCCCAACTGACCTACGCGGGCGTCGGCAACGTCGAGGGGCGCGTGTGGCAAGGGGGGCGAGAGCAGCGCCTGACGATCTATCGCGGCATCGTGGGCAGGGCGATGCCGACGGTGCGTCCGTTCACGGTCGCGCTCGCGGAGGATTGGCTCCTGCTCATGCACACCGACGGGGTGAGCGGCCGCTTCGCCCTGCCCCGTGTGGCCCCGCTCGATGGCGGCTTGCCGGAGGCGCTCGCGGAACGGCTGCTGCGGGAATGGGGCAGGGAGCGGGACGACGCGACAATCGTGGTCGCACATGCGGAGTGTCGCGCAGAATCTACCCCTCCCTGACAGGCTGCCACGCAAGACACGGCGCCTCTCTCGATGGTACGCACTTAGTGGTGCATCCGCTAAGTGCTATGCGACAACGGGACCGTTCGGCGAAGCGCCTTGACGGCGCTCCCGGCGAGGAGGCCTCAGCCGTGCGTGCCTAATCTGCGGGTCCGACCGCTGACCGACGAGGAGTATCAGCGGCTCAAACGCCGGGCCGCGTCGCGCAAGCTGGCCGCCGGTCGCGTCAAGCGCGCCCAGGTCGCCCTCCTCTCCAATCAGGGCTACCGGGCGAGGGCTGGTTCGGTGAGCGCGTCGATCCCGACTTCGCGGCAAAAAGGGGGCGATCGAAACCCTCTCCACCGCTGCCCCCGCCAACAGCGTCGTAGTCTGCCTCGACGAGATGGGGCCGCTCTCGGCGTGTTCGCACGCGGTCAGGAACTCGTCGCGATCCATCCCGGTGCGGGCAAGCCCGCCGGCCGCGGCAAACAGGAAATGGACTATCGGCGCCGGCCGACCGATGGCTACGTCTTCGGCGCCTTCCGGCCCGCCAGCGGAGAAGCGCTGACGGCGACCTACACGAGCCGCTCGATCAGGAACTTCATCGACTTCCTCGACCAGGTAGAAGCGGCGATCCCGGCCTCGGTGGAGCGGGTGTATGCGATCCTCGATAATCTGGCGACGCACAAAGCGGCGGACGTCCTGCTCTTCACCCTGGCGCACCCGCGCTCGAGTTCGTCTTCCCGCCGGTCTATGCCGCCTACCTGAATCTGATCGAGCCGTGGTGGAAGATCCTGGAGTCGCTGGCGCTGAAGGGGCGACGGTTCCCGACGTGGGAGGCGGTCGAGCGGCGGTCGGTGCGGCGCGCGACTACCGGAACGCGCATCGGCATCCCTTCGTGTGGGGCAAGCGTCGCCGGCATCGCATGCCGAGAAAGTACGGATCGCCGGGATACCGAAAGCGACCGGTATTTAGCGGATGCACCATTGGCGTACGATTTTCTCCGTTTCGTGAGGCGACCCCTAACACGTCGCTCGTGTCGCGCTCGTCAACGTAACGCCGGTTCTGTGATGCAAGCCGCTCGTAAATAACGACGTAGATGTATGGTCAGCAGCTCGGGGTAGCCGGAATGGAGTGCACCGACTCGACCGAATCGGTGCCTCCTCGCTCTCGCATGGCGATGACGGAGGCATCTCCGGTCTTAACCCTCGGGGAGATAGGCGTGGTGCGCGCCGTCCACGAGGAGCGATTGCCCGGTTGTAAACTCCGTCTCGGGAAGGCAGAAGAAGCGGACGGCCGCCGCGATATCTTCCGACCGCCCGACGCGCCCGAACGGGATGCGCCGAGCGGACTGTGCCCACCGCTCCGGTTCCGCCTCTGCGCCGGGACGCTCCGAGATTGCACCGGGGATGACGCAATTGACGCCAATACCGTGCGGCGCGAGTTCGAACGCCATGTTGCGGGTCATCGTTTCCACGGCACCCTTCGCGCTGTCGTAGACGGCGGCGTCTTTGTGGCATCCGTGCGCACCGATTTGTGCTGATATTGACGATGCGCCCGCGGATACGGTGCGCGATCATGTGGCGCGCGGCGTGCTGCGCGAGAATAAACGGGGAGCGGTAATTGACGTTCATCTGGTATTCCCAGTCCGCATCGGTCACGTCCCAGAAGGGGCCGCGGATACTCATCCCGGCATTGTTGATGAGGATATCGAGTCCCTCGACGCGTGCCAGCGCTTCGTCCGCCAATCGGTGCGCGTCTTCCACGCGGGAGAGGTCCGCGGCGATCCCGAACGCGGCGACCCCGAGCGCCCGGACCGCCTCCACGGACGCCTCGACCGCCGGTTCCTCGCGCCCGGAAACGATGATCGCCGCGCCGTCGCGCGCCAGCCACTCCGCCATCGTCCGACCCAGGCCACGCGTGCTGCCGGTGATCAGGGCGGTCTTACCCACCAACCGTTGGGAAATGTTGGGTGCTCCGGGGTCCCGCTGTCCGTTGCTCATCGCTATCCCTTCAGCGCTCCGGCTGTCAGCCCTTGCTCCAACCGGCGCTGGAAGAGCGCGTAGACGGCGATGGTCGGGATCATCGTGATCGTCAACGCCGCGAAGAGCGCGCTCCAGTCGTTCTGATACCCCTGCTGGATCGAGAGGAAGGCGAGCCCCTGCGGCAGGACATACCGGTTCCGGTCCGGATTGAGCACGAGCGGCAGCAGATACTGGTTCCACTGGCCGAGGAAGTTGAAGATGCCGACGGTGATCAGACCCGGTTGCGCCATCGGCAGCATCACGCGCCAGAAGACGGCGTAATCCGACGCACCATCAATAATCGCGGCTTCCGCGACCTCGCTCGGGAGCGTGCGGAAGAAGCCGTGGAGGAAGAAGATGGAAAATGGCAGGGAGTACGCGGTGTAGACGAGGATCAGCCCCTGGTACGTGCCGAGCATGTGCAGGTCCCGGACAAGAAAGAAGAGCGGCACCAGGGCGAGGAAGACGGGGAACATCAACCCGGCGAGAAAGACGTAGAAGAGCGCGCGGTTCCCGGGGAACGGATAGCGCGCCAGCACGTATGCGGCCATGGAGGAGAGCAGGAGTGTCAGCGTCACCGAGCCCGCGACGACGATGATGCTGTTGCCGAAGTATCGACCGATGGACGCCTGGGTCCACGCGCGGGAGAAATTATGCCACTGGAGCGCGGTGGGGAGCTTCCACGGGCTGAAAAAGATCTCCTTGTCGGTCTTGAATGCGGTCATCACCATCCACGCGAGCGGAAAAACGACGAGCACCGCCCACGTGAAGAGGATCAGTTGCGAGATGCCGGTGAAGAGGAGTCCGCCCGCACTGATATTACCCCGCGCGCGGGTGCGGCGGGCGGGCGCCTGTACGGCACGGATGTCGGTCAATTGCTGCGCGTCATCGCTCCGCATGCGTGATCCCTCAATCGCTCGTTCAGAACTCGATGCGTTCCCGCCGGGTCACCCGGAGCGTCAGGATCGACAGCCCCAGGGTGAGGAACAGGAGCGCCACGCCGATGGCCGTCGCGTAGCCGAACTCACTCTTGCCGAATGCCTCGTCGTACATATAGCGCGCGACGACGTCCGAGGAGCGGTCCGGGCCGCCGTTGGTCATGATCTGGATAAAGATGAAGAGATCGAGCGCGCCGATGCCGATGAAGACGAGCGCCGTCTGCACATTCTCCCACAAGAGCGGGAGCGTGATGCGCCAGAAGGCGCTCCAGCGCGTCGCGCCGTCGAGCGTCGCCGCCTCGTAGAACGTCGTCGGGATGGAGTGCATCCCCGCGATGAAAAGGACCATATAGAAGCCGACCGCCTGCCAGACGATCACGGCCGCGACCGCCCAGAGCGCCGTCCGCGGATCGCCCAGCCATGTGCGCCGCAGGCCGCCCTCGCCGGTGGTGCGCAGGAATCCGTTGAGCAGTCCCAGACTCGGGTGATAGATGAACTGCCAGAGCACGCTGATCGCGACGGCGGACATCACCTGCGGGAAGAAGAAAATCACCCGGTAGGCATTTGCGCCGGGCACGCCCCGCCCGCCCTGTGTGAAGAGCGCGGCGAAGAGCAGCGCGAGGCCGATCGTGACGACGGGCAGCACAACAAGGAGCAATCCGTTGTGCTTGAGCGCGTTCCAGAAGAACTGATCGTGCGCTAGCTTGTCAAAATTCCCCAGACCGACGAACTTCTTGTTCGGAGAAACGCCTCGCCACTGCGTCAGCGACACATAGAAGGACTGACCATACGGCCAGAGGACGAACACGGCGTAGAGCAGGACGGCGGGTGCGAGGAACGGGACGATGAAACGGTATTTATGCCGGTACATGGCGCTCCTCTCGGCGAGCGGGCGGCGGGCGGCGGGCAGAGAAGATCGCAACCCCTGCCTCGCCGCCGACTATCTGCCGCATGCTAGACTTGGCGCTTGTACTTCTTGATCGAATCGTCCTTCGCGACATCGTCCGCCATCTTCTGGACCTTGTCAATGAAGTCTGCGGGCTTGAGCTGCTTGGTGAGCAGTGCGCCCATCTTGTCTTTCGCTTCGTCCTGCAACTTCTTGTACCAGGTGCCGTATTGGGCGACGAAGACGTTCGACCCGGCGGCGGTGTTCGCGGCCTGCACGGATTCGAACGCGGAGCCGAGTTTCAGGCCGTCCGCACTGCCCTGCACGACGGTCAAGGACTTGGTGTTCTCCGAGAAGAAGCGCGCCCCTTGCTTGGAGAAGAGGATACGCAGGTACTCCTTGCCGCCCGCGACGTTCTTGCCCTTCGACGGGACGATGAAAGCTTCACCGGCGGAAGACTGGATGCCCTCGAAAGGCACCTTGTCGCCCGCGCCGAGAGGGCGTCGGCTTGACGACCATATTGAAGTTGTCCGGCACCAACCCCTTCTCCTCGTTTTCGAGCCAGGAGCCGCAGGGGATGAAGACCGCCTTGTTCTTCAGCCACTCCGCCTGCGATTCGGTGTGCGTCAACCCCTCGGTGCCGGGCAGGAGGTAGCCCTTGTCCGCCAGTTGGTAGAGCGCATCCACGGCGTTCTTCACCTCGGGTTGCCGCCAGGCGTTCGGTTCCAGATTATCGATCTTCGCGATCGCCTGGATGCCGCCCTGCTTGAAGACCATCTGGTCCATGACCATCGTCATGTACTGCGGATACTTGCCCTGATACGCCCAGGGCGCGATGCCCGCCGCCTTGATCTTCTCGCAGAGCGCGAGCATGGAGTCCCACGTCTTGGGGTACTCCCAGCCGTTCTTCTTCATCAGCGCGTCGCTGTACCAGATGCCGTAGACACTGAGGACGTAGTTCAGCACGAACTGCTTGCCGTCGTACACTCCGTCGCCCTGCGAGTTCGGCAGGAGCGAATCCTTGAAGGTCTTGCCGGGTGTGTCGAAGGAGGGCGCGCTCATCAGATCGGCGAAATCGGCCAGTTGCCCTTCGGCGACGAGGGCGGCGGTATCGAGGTTGCCCGCGCCGGAGTTGTCGATGATGTCCGGCGGGTTGCCGCCGACGAAGCGGGGTTGCGAATTGCTCGGCGAGGCGCTGGATGCCCTGGTGACCGACTTTCGCCTTCGGGAACGCCGCCGCGAAGATCTTCTCGGCGTTGATCGCGTAATCATCCCCATAGCCGCCCTTGAAAATCACGACATCCAGGGGCGCGTCTTCCTTCACCTTCAGTGGATTCTTCGCGTCCCCGGTGGGCAGGGTGACGGCGCCGGATGCGGGCGCGCCCGCGACAGTCGAACCCGATGCCGTGGTTGCTGCGGGCACCGCAGATGCCGCACCCGTTGTCGCCACCGGTGCGCTCGTACCCGAGGGCCTCGGCGCTTCCGTTGCCTTGTCACTGCCGCCACAGGCTGCGAGAATTGCCGTGCTCGCCGCGCCGCCCGCCGCCGCGAGGATCTGTCGCCGGGTCCATCCCGTGCGCTGCCGCCGGTCCGCCATGTCGGGCTCCCTTCCATTTCGACAGAGATCTGCGCCCCATGGTAGGTGTCACTGGTCTACCATCCGGTGGCACCTACCCCGGTCATGCCAAGGCGCGAAATCTATGCACGACCTGATGATGCATCCATCGCGAGTGTAAGCCGCACGAACACAGTTTGCAACCAAGGGGATTCCGGGGAAGCGTCTCATAGGTGATCGGTTGCCGAGGAAGGAGAAGGAGCCATACTTTCCCGCACTGGCTGACACCCATTGCACGGAAAGAGGCTCCCATGCAGCTGATGATACCACTGCCGCTCATCGTCCCCGACATCCCGCTCCCCCTCGATCAGTTGGAGGAGCGGTGCATGCGCGGGGGCTGGCGGTCCAGCAAGCGCCCTCGCGCTCGCCTGGCAGGCGCAGGCTGCGCTGCGCTCCCCGGTCGGCTGCCGCACATGCCCCGCCGCACGGCAGCAGCGGCGGGCAGTCGCGTCGACGGTCGAGACTCGGTTCGGCCCGGTGCGGTTACGACGGGCGCGGGTGCGCTGCCAGGGATGCGGGCGGCATTTCCAGCCCGATGACGCTGCCCTCGACGCGACCCTCGGCGCCGGACGCTGCACGCCGCTGCTGCAGGCGTTGGCGGCGCAGTGCGGGGCGAGTTGGCCGTATCGGCAGGCGGCAGTGGTCATCGGGATGCTGCGCGGGGTGCCGCTCGCGGTCGAGACGGTCCGACGCATCGTTGCCCGGGCGGGTGGTGGGGTGCGTGCGCAATATGACCGTGAGGCAACTGCCGCCTGTCGGCCACCGGCGACCGCTCCCGCATCGGCACCCCGCCCGCCCACGTCGAGGTCGTCCTCGATGGCGGATGGGTGCGCAGCCGGGATAACGCGCAGGGGATGGAGATCAAGGTCGGCGTCGTCCATATCGGCAGTGAGCGGTGCAGCGCGACCCGCACGCGCCTGACCGAACGCCGCTATGCGGCGACCACGGCAGGGGTAACACCCTTCGGGGCGCACATCACGGCGGCGATCACGGCGGTGGACGGTTTTGCCACCGCCGACCAGACCGTGCTCGGTGATGGCGCGGCATCGGGTGCCCTTGGGCAGTTGGCGATTGGGCACCGATCTGTTGCCGACAGCGACTCAGGTGTCGGATCGTTGGCATCTGCGCGATGGCCGGCGGCGCGCGACGCGGGCGGCGATCCCCGACAAGGTGATCCGCCAGCCGTGGAGCGTGCAACTGGAGGAGGCGTTCGATATCGGTGCGGTGACGAGCGCATTGCTGGTGCTGACGGAGATGATGCGGCAGTATCCCCATCCGGCGCTCGGGGAGTTCGCCGGATATCGTGCGCAACCATGCCGGGCGGATTCCCGACTATGCGGCGCGGCAGGAGGCAGGGCGGACGATTGGCAGCGGGGCGGTGGAAAAGGGGGTGGATGTCGTGGTGAACCGGCGTCCGAAGGGGCGACGGGGGATGCGCTGGTGGCGAGAGCGGGCGAGCGGGGTGGTCGCCTTGCGGCTGGCGATCCTCAATGACGAGTGAGAGCAGCGCATCGCTGCCGCACGCGCAGTTTGAACCGATCACCTATGAGACGCTTCCGTCAATCGACCCCCATATTGGCACCGGTCTTGCAACCTTCTATAATGCCCGTTGGATGGGAGTATTTTTTGTGCCTGCGATCGCGAGTACCGGCGACTCCCACTCTCGTATCCTCATGCCGGTTGCCTCGATGCATGGTCGCGTGCTTGTGTCGTCGAGCATCGAGTCCGGCGCAGGTCGTCAGCGGGGCGCGGAGGTGGTATGACGATAGAGCAGGGGGACGAGCGCCTCCTTACGTTGCATGGCGCGACGCCGCCCGATGATCGGGCGGGGTATCCACGACCCCTCGCCGGCGGCGAGATGGGCGAATACAGGTACCTGAGCGACCTGTTCATGCAAGCCCCCGCCATGATCGCAGTGTTGCGCGGGCCGCAGCATGTCTTCGAACTCGCGAATCCCTTGTATATGCGGGCTGTCGGTGCGCGGCGAGAGATCGTCGGGAAGCCCGTGCGCGATGCCCTCCCGGAGATCCGAGGCCAGGGACTGTTCGAACTGCTCGACGCCGTCTACCGGACCGGCGAACCGTATCTCGGTGATGAGATCCCGGTACACCTGGATCGCAAGGGGACCGGCCGCCTCGAGGAGGTCTTCTTCAACTTCGCCTATCTGCCCTACAGAGATGCCGCTGGGGGGACGCAAGGCATTTTCGTCCATGCCGTGGATGTGACCGGCCAGGTGCGCGCCAGGCGCCGCGTGGAGGAGCAGAATCGGGTCCTGGAGATGATCACGCAGGGGACACCGCTCGTCGATGCGCTGGATTTCCTGGTGCGGAGCCTGGAACGGCAATCCGCGGACGGGATGCGGGGGTCGATCCTGCTGCTCGATAGCGACCGGGCGCATCTCCGGCATGGCGCGGCGCCGAGCCTCCCCGATGCGTATAACGCCGCCATCGACGGCATCGCGATCGGGCCGAACGTCGGCTCCTGCGGCACGGCGGCCTATACCAAGGCGCCGGTCATCGTCGCGGATATCGCCACCGATCCCTTATGGGCGGACTTCAGGGATCTGGCATCCGCGCACGGCCTGCGGTCGTGCTGGTCGACGCCGATCTTCTCCGCGACCGGCGACGTGCTCGGCACCTTCGCGATGTACTACGACGAACTGCGGGAACCGAGCGAAGAGGACCGGCAGCTCATCGCGTTCGCCACGCGCACGACCGCGCTGCTGATCGAGCGCAAGCGGGCCGAAGAAGCGGTCCACGACGAGCGAGCGACGCTTCCGCGCGATGATCGACGCGCTCCCGGCGGCGATCTACACGACCGACGCCGAAGGGCGGCTCACGCACTTCAACCCGGCCGCCGTCGCGTTCTCCGGGCGCGTGCCGGAGCTGGGCACCGACCATTGGTGTGTCACCTGGAAGCTCTACTATCCCGATGGGACGCCGATGCCGCACGACGAGTGCCCGATGGCCATCGCGCTCAAGGAGGGCCGCATCATCACCGGCGCGGAAGCGATCGCCGAGCGGCCCGACGGCACGCGCGTCTGGTTCACCCCCTATCCGACGCCGCTGCGCGATGCCGAGGGCCGGATCGTCGGGGGCATCAACATGCTGGTGGACATCACCGAACGCAAGCAGGCGGAGGAGGCGCGCGCCCGGCTCGCCGCCATCGTCGAGTCGTCGGACGACGCCATCATCAGCAAAGACCTGAATGGGGTCATCGCCAGTTGGAACAAGGGCGCGGAACGGCTCTTCGGGTACACGGCGGCGGAGGCGGTGGGCAGATCGATCATGATGCTCATCCCCCCCGACCGCCACGATGAGGAGCCCGAGATCCTCGGGCGCATCCGGCGCGGGCGAACGCATCGACCACTATCGAGACGGTGCGACGCCGCAAGGACGGGACGCTGCTCGACATCTCGCTCACGGTCTCCCCCGTCGTGGATAGCCGGGGAGCGATCGTGGGCGCGTCGAAGATTGCCCGCGATATCACCGAGCGACGGGCGCTGGAGCGGCAGAAGGATGAGTTCCTCGGCATCGCCGCCCACGAGCTCAGGACGCCGGTCACGGGCATCAAGGGCTATACCCAACTGCTGGCCCGGCGCCTCCGTCGCGCGGGCGACACCGCCTCGGCCGAGATGCTCGGCAAGCTGGACCGGCAGATCGACCGGCTGACGGGGCTGATCGACGACCTGCTCGACGTCGCGCGCATCGAGGGCGGCGAGTTGCCCTTCCGGCCCGCCCCATTCGAGCTCAATGCGTTCGTTCGTGAGATCGTCGAGGAGATGCAACAGACGACGGAACGGCACACCATCGCCTGGGAACTCGACGAGAGCGTCACCCTCGTCGCGGACCGCGACCGGATCGGGCAGGTGCTGACGAATCTGCTCAGCAACGCGATCAAGTATTCCCCCCAGGCGGACCGCGTCGTCGTGCGGACGACGCGCGATGGGGAGAACGTCATCGTCTCCGTCCGAGGATTTCGGCATCGGCATCCCGCGGGAGAAGCAGGCGCACCTCTTCGAGCGCTTCTATCGCGTGGACGGGGAGAGCCCGCGCGGGTTTTTCGGGGCTGGGGCTGGGGCTCTACATCGCGGCGGAGTTCGTCAAGCGGCACGGCGGGACGATCTGGGTGGAGAGCGAGGAGGATGAGGGCACGACGGTCCGCTTCTCCCTGCCGCTCAATGGCCTATCATGGCGATAAGGAGCACGAGGCGGGGGGGGCGGCGTGATCCGGGGGACGCAACGCATCCTGGTGGCCGAGGATGACCAGGTCGTGCTCGACGTGTTGCGGCTGATCCTCGAAGAGGAGGGCTACGCGGTGGAGGCCATCGCGGACGAGGCGACGCTGCGTGCGTTCCCGCACGGCTATCCCGACCTCTTGCTCCTGGACATCTGGATGTCCGGCTGGGACGGTGGCGACTCTCTGCCGCGAGTTGAAGCGCGGGGAGAAGACACGCGGGATCCCCATCCTGCTCTGCTCGGCGAATCGAGGCGGGGAGCGCATCGCGCGGGAGGCGGGCGCCGACGGATTTATCGCCAAGCCGTTTGATATGGACGATCTCCTTGCAGCGGTCGCGCGGCATCTCCGCGCACGAGCCCGATCATGAGGCACAATCACCGGTCATCGTATGTACACCCTTGAAGGCGTGCGCTCAGGCCCAAACGTCGATGGACGCGTGGCCACGTGCGTAGTGCAGCAGTGATCCGCTGTGCTTGAATTCGGTGGCCGCCTCGGCGGGGCGTGGCTCCCGCTCGTGCGGCCGTACACCGCCGACCAGCTCGCCGGGGCGATCGACGCCGTGCTGCCCCGCCCGCCCGGCGATTGAGGGCAGGGCCCGTGGCAGCGGTCTTGCTGGCGTCGCCATCGGCCGGGCGCCGCTGGGCGTCCGGGAAGGTGTATCTCACGAAAGGGTCTCATTCATGGAAAGCATTCAGGGCAAGGGGAACGCCGTCGCCAATCAGCAGCAAGTGGTGAGCAAGGCCGCGTATGGCCTGTACGCGGCGTCAATCGTCTCGGTCCTGCTGTCGCTCGTCATGTGGTTCATCCCGGCCACCGACGAGGCGAAGAAGGCGCGTGGGGAGCGGCTGGCGATCTTCGTCGGGCTGTGGCCGCCGACGCTGGCGATCTTCGGCAAGGTGGTCGAGGACCGGGGGCGGTAGGGCAAGAGCGTCCAGTAGGCTTCGATGCGATAAGAAAGGGAGGATGCGCGATACCGCACCCTCCCTTTCTTTGTCGGCATCGCAACGCACGTGAAAGGTTGCGATCAGACTCCTAGAGGCGCAACACAGACACAAGCCCAAATACACTCCTTTTCGCTACAATCCTGAACGCTGTTCAGCATAGCCCATGCTGCCTGTATCCCGCGTTTCGTTACCCGTCTCGTTATCAGTCGCTCGTCTACTCGGGGTACTATCGAGTTTTGAGACTGCCCCTCGCGGGAAAGAGAATGGACTATGCGTTTTGGCGTGTATATGGCAGAACCCTATCACGATAGAGCAGTCGATCATCGCCCGGTGAATGACGGGCGCGCCTTCTCCATGAATGCCTCGTAGAAGAGGCGGTGATCCTCGCCCATCAGGAGGAGGGCCTGCGCCTGCGCCTCGGCCTCGATGGCGGCGAGCAGGTCCATGTTCCACTCGTTGGTGACCATCCGCTTCGTCATCGAGAGGGCGAGCGTCGGCCCCTTCGCCAGCCGCTCCGCCCACTGATAGGCGGTGGGCAGCAGGTCGGCGGCGGGGAGGACGCGATTGAAGAGGCCGTAGCGCTCGGCGGTGGCGGCGTCGATGCTGTCGCCGAAGAGGAGCAGTTCGAGCGCGCGCCCCTGCCCGACGACGCGGGGCAGCAGGTAGGCCGCGCCCATGTCCGCCCCGGTCAGCCCGACGCGCGTGAAGAGGAAGGCGATGCGCGCCCGCTCGGCGGCGAGGCGGAGGTCCGAGGCGAGGGCGATCACCGCGCCCGCGCCCGCCGTCGTGCCGTTCAGGGCGGCGATGATCGGCTTGTCTAAGAGCCGCATGTTCGCGACGACCGCGCCCGTCATCCGCGTGAACTCCAGATGCGCCTTCATATCCCGCTTCAGCAAGTCGCCGATGATCTCATGCACATCGCCGCCGGAGCAGAAGCCGTCGCCGCTGCCGGTGAGGACGAGCACTTTCACGTCATCGTCGTAGCGCAGCGCTTCGAGCAGATCGCGGAACTGCGCGTAGATGGCGAAGGTGAGCGCGTTGAGCACCTCGGGCCGGTCGAAGGTGACGGTCGCGATGCCGTCCTTGACCGTGTACTGGAAGTCGTAGTCCATTGCCCTCCTCGTACCGTGCGCGGGCGCTCCCGTACGAGGCATTGGCCTGCGCTCGTTATCGGCCTTGCGGTTGCGGCGGGTGAACAGGCAGAGATCGGCGCGCCCGGCGGCGAGCAGGGTGTTCGCCTGCCCGGTCGTCGTCGTGTAGGCGGTCGCGAGCGTCGGGATACCCGCCTCGTTGCGGATGATGTCGCTGTACCCGGCGAACGCCTCGAAATCGTAGACAGGGTGCGCGGCAATCGTCGTCTGCCCGGCATGGGCGGCGATCAGGTCGCAGCCGTGCTCCTTCAGCGTGCGGGCAATCGCGACCGCGTCCGCGCATGTCGTTGCCGCCCTTCGCCCAATCGGTCGCGGAGAGGGCGACGGCGAGCGGCTTCTCGGCGGGCCAGACGGCGCGGACGGCATCGAAGACGGCGAGCGGGAAGCGCAGACGGTTTTCCAACGGGCCGCCGTACTCGTCCTCGCGCCGGTTCGTCAGCGGCGAGAGGAAACCGGCGAGCAGGTAGCCGTGCGCCATGTTCAGATGCAGCAAGTCGAAACCGGCCTCCGCGCCGCGACGCGCCGCCGCGACGAACGCCGCGCAGACCTGCTCCATCTCGGCGCACTCCATCGCGCGGGGCGTCTGATTGGCGCGGCTGTAGGGGATGGCGGAGGCGGCGATGAGCGGCCAGTTCCCGTCGCGGAGCGGCCTGTCGAGCCCTTCCGTGCGCGGCCGCGTCGAACCGCGCCGCCCGGCATGGTTGAGATGCAGCGCGATCTTCGCAGGCGTTTCGGCATGAACCGCCGCGACGATCCGCTGCCCAGGCATCCGCGTGGCCCGATTCGTAGAGCCCAACATCCCCCGGCGTAATCCGCCCGTCCGCCGTGACCGCGACCGGTTCGGTGACGACGAGCCCCGCGCCGCCGCTTGCGCGCGACAGGATCGTCGCCGCGTGACGTTCGTTCGGCAGGCCGTCCGTCGCGTCATAGGCCGACGACGGGCGCGAAGACGGCGCGGTTTGCCAGCGTCATATCCCGCAAGCGGAGCGGCGTGAAGACGGCGGGGGGCGAGACGAGCGCGGGAGCGGGCGGAACATCGCCGTTCGCTTCCCGCGCGGCGGTCTGGAACCAGCGGTCGACGCCGCCGATGAAGCACGGGGTCGCGCTGCCGGAGGCTGTCGTAGGTGATCCGACCGCTGCGGGTGAGCAGATTGACGGCGAACTGCATCGGCGCGAGGTGGCCGTACCGCGCGACATTCTCGAAATAGCGCTGGCTCTCCGCCGCCGCCCGCTGGACCGATTCGACGCGCGGCTTGCGACCGAGCGCATAGACGCGGAGGGCGGTCGGCACATCGCGCGTGCTGCTCGAAGGCCGTCGCGAGGGCGATGGCGTCCTCCATCGCCAGTTTCGTCCCGGAGCCGATCGAGAAGTGGGCGGTGTGCGCCGCGTCGCCGAGCAGGACGATATTCTCGTGCGACCAGCGCGCGTGCCGGAGCGTGAGGAACTTCAGCCAGTGCGAGCGGTTCGAGCGGAGACGGCGCCCGCCGAGGTGGTCGGCGAATAATGCCTCGCAGAAGGCGACGCTCGCCGCCTCGTCCGTCTCGGTCAGGCCCGCGCGCTGCCACGTCTCCTCCGTACACTCCACGATGAAGGTGCCCATCGTCGCGTCGAAGGGGTAGGCGTGGACCTGGAAGAGGCCGTGCTCGCTCTCTTTGAAGATGAAGGTGAAGGCATCGTAGAGCTTGTCCGTGCCGAACCAGATGAAGCGCGTCGCGCCCTGCGCGCGTCTGCGGCCGGAAGGCGTCGGCGTGCCGCTGGCGCGTCAGGCTGTTCACGCCATCCGCCGCGATCAGCAGGTCGGCGTCGGCGCGGAGCGTATCCGGGTCGTCGATCACCGTCTCGAAATGGAGATCGACGCCGAGGGCGATGCACCGCCGCTGGAGGATGTCGAGCAGATGGCGGCGCGCGATGCCCGCGAAGGCGTGCCCCTCGCAGCGGATCACTTCGCCCTTGACATGGACATCAATCGCGTCCCAGAGGACGAAGGCGTCGGTGATCTCCCGGTAGGTCGTCGGGTCCGCCTCGCGTAGCGCGGTCAGCGTCCGGTCTGAGAAGACGACGCCCCAGCCGTACGTCGCGCCCGCCGGATTCCGCTCGAAGAGGGCAATCTCCCACGCAGGATGCCCCTGCTTGAGCAGCAGACTCGCATACAGCCCCGCCGGCCCGCCCCCGAGCACCCGCACCTTCATCAGCGTGCCACCGGAGAAACCGTTTGAACCACAGAGACACAGAGCGCACAGAGAAAGACAAAGAGATTATGATGAGACCGTGGCGTGAGCATCGGCTGAAACGTACGTATCTCTCATTCTCTCTTCTTCTCCGTGTCTCCTCTGTGCCCTCTGTGTCTCTGTGGTTCATATCCGGCTTCATCCTAAGACATCAGCGAGGCGGTCGAGTTGGTCGAGGTGCGCGGTGGTCGGGAAGAGGACGAGGTGATCGCAGCCCGCCTCGGCGTAGCCACGGATGAACTGGGCGATCGATTGCGGCGTGGTCAGCAGCCCGGCGGCGATCCGCTCGGCGAAGGGGCCGGCGAAGGCGTAGTAATCGAGCAGGTAGCGCGTGCCCGCCTCCGCTTCCGTCGCACCGAGGGCGTAGTAGCCCATCGCCCAGAGACGTGGACGGCCCGGTCTGCCCGCGTCGGTCCAGGCGGCGCGCGCCTTGTCGGCGGCGGCGGCGAAGGCGCGGGGTGGGCCGCCGCCGTGGATGTAGCCGTCCGCATAGCGGGCGGCGCGGGCGTACGCGCTATCGCTCAGGCCACCGACGAGTAGTTCCGGCCCGCCTGGCTGCACGGGGCACGGGCCGACGTGTTTCGTCTTCCCACTGGGTGCGCAGCGCTGCCAGTTGCTCGCTCAGACGGCGACCTCGCGCGTGGTAGTCAACCCCAGCGGCATCGTAGTCGTCCTTCCGTGCGCCGAGGGCGACGCCGAGCGTCAGGCGGCCATTGGAGAGCGCGTCGATAGTCGCCGCCGCCTTGGCGAGCAGCGCGTCGTTCTGCACCGGGCCGATCATCACCGTCGTCGCGAGGCGGATGCGCGTCGTCAGTCCGGCGGCCATCGCCAGCGTCGCGAGGGCGTCGTAACTGTTGTAGACAAGCCGGTCGAAGACGCCGAGGCTGGCGAACGGCCCCCGGTCCGCCCGGCACGCCCACTCGCGGAGCAGATCGCCCGTCGCCCCCTTCAGCGTATTCGGCAGCCCAATCCCGACATCCATTACTTACTCCTTTTGAAGCCGGGGAGAACCGCAAAGAGCGCAAAGAACGCAGAGGTCGCAAAGAACTTACAACGGGATGACAAATTCGATCTCTCTCATCTCTTCTCTCTCTTTGCGTTCTCTGTGTCCTTTGCGTCTTTGCGGTTCTCCCCGGCTTCATCCCGCAGCTTTCCGGAGGCGGAAGCGTTGCAGTTTGCCGGTCTCCGTGTACGGCAGGGCGGTGACGAATTCGACGGCGCGCGGGTACTTGTAGGGTGCGATCTCCGCCTTGACGAAGTCTTGCAGTTCGGTGACCGTCTCCGGCGTCGCGTCCGCCGGGTCGCGCAAGACGACGAAGGCGGTGACGAGCTGGCCGCGCGCCGCGTCCGGCAGGCCGACGACGGCGCATTCCTGCACCTTCGGGTGCTCGCGCAGGACGTTCTCGACCTCCGGCCCGGCGATGTTGTAGCCGGAAGAGATGATCATGTCATCCGCGCGGGCCTGATACCAGAAGTAACCGTCCGCGTCCATCCGGTACATATCGCCGGTGAGGTTCCAGCCATCGCGGACGTATGCCCGTTGCCGCTCGGGGTCGGCAAGGTAGCGGCAGCCGGTCGGGCCGCGCACGGCGAGTCGCCCCACCGTGCCGGGCGGCAGTTCGTTGCCGTCATCGTCCATGATGCGCGCCGCGTAGCCCGGTACCGGCTTGCCCGTCGCGCCGGGGCGGATGTCGTCACCGGCGGCGGAGATGAAGATGTGCAGCATCTCCGTCGCGCCGATACCGTCGATCAGTTTGATGCCTGTCGCCTCCTGCCACGCGTGATAGGTAGCGAGGGGCAACGTTTCGCCCGCCGATACGCAGGCGCGCAGCCCGCGGAGGTCATACTCCCGCACCATGCCGCAGAGGCGGCGGTACATCGTCGGCGCGGTGAAGAGCGTCGTGACCCGGTACTGCTGGATCGCGTCGAGGAGGCCGGTCGGGCTCGGCTGCTCAATCAGTACGGTCGAAGCGCCTACCCGGAAAGGGAAAAGGACCAGTCCGCCGAGCGCGAAGGTGAACCCGAGCGGCGGCGTGCCGCAGAAAACGTCGTCCGCGCCCGGTTGGAGGATGTGCTGGGAGAAGCAGTCACAGATCGCCAGCACGTCGCGATGGAAGTGCATCGTCCCCTTCGCCTGCCCGGTCGAGCCGGAGGTGAAGGCGATCAGCGCCACGTCGTCGCTCGCGGTGTCGTTATTCTCGAAGCTATCGGGTTTGCCCGCACTGAGGGCTTCCAGCGTGTCGGGGTGATCGCCGGCGTGGTAGCAACAGACGCGCGGGGCGAGGCCGCTCTCGCCCCGCGCGACCTGCTCCGTGGCCGCGTGCAGCTCCTCCGCGAACCGGCCGTCGCAGAGCGCGACCGTGACGCGCGCCTTGGTCATCACGTAGGTGAGCTCCCGCGTGCGCAGTAAGGGCATCGTTGTCACGGCAATCGCGCCCGCCTTGAGGACGGCGAACCAGCAGGCGACCAGCATCGGGTTGTTCGGGCCGCGCAGCAGCACGCGATTACCGGGCTCGACGCCGAGGTCTTCCGCGAGTACATGCGCGATGCGGTTCGCGGTTGCCAGCAGTTCGCCGTAGGTGATGGTGCGCCCATCGAAATGGAGGGCGGGGCGGTCGCCACCCGCGCCCTCCGCCATCGCGTCGAGCAATGCGGCGGCGCAGTTCAGCCGAGCCGGGTACGTCAGTGGCGAGTCGAATACCGGCCAGTCGGCGCGGGGCGGCAAATTATCGCGCGCGAAGGTATCGACGTGGCCGGTTCGCCCGAACTCCTCTGCCATTCCCCCGCCCCTCCCGCGTCCGCGATCCGCAGCCTGAACGATAGTGCATCCGTATCCGTCCGCGCACATGCCCCGTGCGACGAGCATCTTCACCTTCATTCGTGACCGCGCTATCGTGCGTCACTTCGCGGATTTGTTCAACACCCTTCCCATCGCGGTCGGTTTGGCGGATGATACGGGGTGCCCACCCCCTGCCCCCTCCCGACACGGGAGCGGGAACCCATGTCGGGCGCACAGGCTTAGCGGACAAGCCATGGCACGATCGATGAACTCCCCTCCCGACGCGGGATGGGCAGGGGGTGGGCTCACCGGAGGATCGCCGATGGAAACCTTGCAACCGCCCAACTGGGTGCAACCGCGCGGCTACGCAAATGGCATCCTCGCGGAGGGGCGCGTCGTCTTTGTCGCCGGGCAAATCGGCTGGAATGGCGACTGCGTGTTCGAGACGGACGATTTCGCCGCGCAGGTGCGGCAGGCGCTCGCCAATGTCGTCGCGGTGCTCGCCGAGGCGGGCGGCACTCCAGGCGACATCGCGCGGATGACGTGGTACCTCACCGACAAGCGGGAGTACCGCGCCGCGCTCAGAGAAGTTGGCCGCGCCTACCGGGACGTGATCGGCGCGCACTACCCGGCGATGACGCTCGTGCAGGTCGCCGCCCTCCTCGAAGACCGCGCCAAGGTCGAGATCGAAGCGACGGCCGTACTGCCCTCCACAACGCAATAGGGAAGGGATCAAATCCCCAGGGACACCAAGAACACCAAGAAATGCTCGGTATCCTCAGCGTGTTGGGGTGTGCGCACATGAATATGGCTTTCCCTGGCGGTAGCAGGCAGAGAGCCTGCTTGTCCGTCCTGAGAGGTCAGGCTCACTGCCTGCTGCCGCCGATGCGATTTCGCCGGAACCCGCTCCGGTCTTCTTGGTGTCCTGGTGGTTATCCTTCTGCCGTTGGCACGTTGCCGAAGACGCGTACCTGCTTGCCGTGCAGCGTCCCCGACCAGAGGGGGACGGTGCAGGTGCGTTCCAGCAGGTGCTTCCAGAGTTGCGCGTGCGCGAATGTCTCCTCATCCGCGCTGAAGAGGGTGAAGACGGATTCCGAGGCGACGAGGATCATCTTCTGCTTGGCGCGGCTGAGGGCGACGGTCAGGCGGCGGGGATCGAGCAGGAACTTGCCGGACGCCATCAGGTAGGCGCGGTCGCTCTCCGTCGCGCCGACGAGGATCGCCGTCCGCTCGCCGCCCTGGAAGCGTTCGACGGTATCGACCGATGAGACGACGATCGCGCCCGTCCGCTGATCGCGCGTACTAAGGCAGGGGATCTCCTCGCGCAAGGCGGCGCGCTGCGCCCGGTGCGGCACGACGACGCCGAGGCCGTCCACCGGCCCCAACCCATAGGGCGGCGCGGCGAGCGCTTCGAGGATCGGCGTAATCAGTTGCTGCTCGAAGGGGTTGCGTAACTGGCTCCGCGCCTCATCGTGGACGATCACCACCATCGCGTGATCCGGCGCGAGCACGCGGGCGACGAAACCGTCCGGGTCCTCCCACGCCGCGTTCGATGCCAGCAGGGTGTGGTTGTGGGAGAAGAAGGGGATGCCGTCCTGCGCGTAGATCTCCTCCTTGAGGAAGGTGGCCATATCCGCGTGCAGCCGGAAACTCTCGGTGAACTTAATCATCTCCGGGACGTGCGGCAGGAAGGCGAGGAAGAGCGATTCATAGGTGCGATACGCCTTGAACGTCCGGCGCGGCTCGTGCTCCCAGTCGTGTTTGACGATTGGCGGCATCTGGCGATGATCGCCGACAATGATTAACTGCCCGTCGCGGTTGAGGAGGAGCGCCGCCATGATCGCCTCGGGCAGGTTCATCTGCGACGCTTCATCGAGGACGAGGCAGTCGCACCCGCCATGGCCGAGCATCTCCTTGCCCCAGCGATCCTTGACGATGCGGTAGACGCCACCGGGCGTCGCCGCGACGATGCACCACGGCTGCGCCTCGATCGCGTCGGCGGCGCGCGGCGTGCCCTTCGGTCGCTCGGTATCGCGCGGCAGCGGGATGACGCCATCGGGGGGCGCCTCGCGCGGCGTCGTGCGGAAGAGCGGCACATCGAGCAGGCGCGCGTCGAAGTACCGCGCGAAGATCGCCGGGTGGCGTGCCGCGATGTCGCCCAACGTCTCCCGGACGAGGAGGATATCGCCCAGCAGGACGTTCGTCGCCGCATGGGTCTTGCAGGAGACGAAGGCGCGGAAGGGCCGGGCAGCCGCCATCGCTCCTTGCAGGCGCGCAAAGAGGGCGAAGGCGGTCGAGTAACTCTTGCCGGTGCCCGGCGGCCCTTGCACGAGCAGTGTCGGCAGATCGCCGCACGCGCCGATGAACCGCCGCTTGCCCTCCTCAAAGTCGTGGAACGCCCCCGCCGCATGGAGCGCGTCGAGTCCGGCGAGGAAGCGCGCCTGCCCCTCGCGCGCGGCCTCGGGCCAGGTGGCATATGCGGCGGCGGGCGCGTCAAGGCGCTCGTAGAGTGTATTCGCCCCGCCCGCGCACAATTCCTGCACGATGCTGGCGCAGAAGGAGCCGTACCAGTCGTTCGGGTCCGCATCGAGCGTGTAGCATTCACCGTCGCGCAGCGGCCGCTCGAAGGAGGAGAAGGCGAAACCGGGGACGGCACTCTTGGCCCCCGGTCCGCGCATCTCAACGACGATGACGTGATCGTTCGCATTGATTTCGACGATTGTCGCGCGGGTGCCGTAGAGCATCTGCTTCGGCGTCGGCGTGAAAGGCGTCCGCTCCGCCTCCGGCAGCCGCTCATCGACGGTCAGGCGCGGGAAGATGACGACGCTGTCGCCCGCGCGGAGCGAGGTGAGCGCGAGTGCTTCGTCGAGCGAGCAATCGAGGCCATCGGCGACCAGTCCGAGCCGGAACCGGAGACCCTGCTGCGACCATTTCGTCTCTTTGCGCTGCTCTTTCGAGAGTTCTGCTCGTGCCGCGCCGGGGTTGGCGCGGAGGTAGTCCGCCCCGTATCTTGCCGCTTTCTCGGACTGCTCGACGTTCGCGGCATTGGCGGCGGCGACCTCCGGCGATTGCGCGCTCGCCCGGTAGCGGACGAGCAGCGTCTCACCCGTCAGGGCACGCCGCTCCGGCGGGGCGAGGCGCGCCGCCTTCCACGCGCCGAGCTCGACGTGCCGCTCGATCATCACGAACTCGTCGATGGCGTGCGCGCGGGAACGCGCCGTCTCGGAGAATTGCGCGAGGTCCGGCAGGTCGAAGGGGCGTTTCTCGGTCTGTTTGTTCCCTTTGAACTGCTTGGCGACGTGCTCCATCGCCTCCAACCGACGCCCCTGGAAGCCGCGCAGATCGTCCGTCGTCACGGCGCGGTAGGGAGCGAATTCATCCCGCGTGCCCGGCGATGGCGGCGCCAGTTCCCCCCATGCCGCGTAGGCATATTCGAGCGGGATGCGGCTATTGAAGCGCGCCCGCCGTGTATACCAGCGCGCCGTCTCGTCGTCCGGCTCGAGTTTGCCGCGCGCATCGAAGAGGCGCTCACGGAAGAGGTCGCGGTACGGCGTCCCGGCGTTCCAATCGAAGCGGGTGATGGACGCGACCGCCTGCAACGACTGGCAGACGATCGGGTAGTTCTTCAACTCGCGAATCTCCCGATCGAGATGCGTGGCAATCGGCGAGTCGAAGGCGGCGATCTGGGTGACGAAATCGTAGCAGGGCGTCGCCCCGAAGATCGCGCCGAGGTGCCGCGCCAGACCGTCCAGGAGGAGCCGCTGCTCCTGGCTGTCGTTGAAGATGAGGTGAATTGGCGCGCGCATCGCACCATCGGCGTCCGGCGCGGCGACGGCGACGAGCGCTTGCAGAGTCTCGGCGATCCAGCGGAGGAAGAGCGCTTCCTCCTTGGCGGTCGTGTCCGGCGGCCCGTCCGTCAGGTGGATGATGCTCCGGCGCCGCCCGGGGACTTCCTCTCCCCGCTCGCAGGCGACGACGAGCGCGCCGATCAGGTAGATGCGGTCGTGCAGGTAATCGTGCTGCGCGTCGATGTAGACGCGGATCAGGTTCGGGTTCTGCGCGGCGTCCGCGTAGGGGAGCGATCCGTACCCCTTGCTCGGGATGTATCCGAGGGCGGCGAGTGGATCGCCCTGCGAGCGACGATAGCCCCGCGCCCGGTGGATCAATTCGTCCACGCGCGGGCCGACGGGCCAGGTGGCGGCCAGTCGCGTGGCGAGCGCCTCCTTGCCCGGCGCTGCGACCAGTTCGCTCAGATGGGAGGGTATATCCGCCGCCGCCGGTTCCTTCACGGTGGCGAGATCGCGGACGGTCGCGATCCCCGCGCCGAGCAGCGCGCTCTTGTCGTTCGGGGTCAGGTGGGGGAGGAGCGAGAGGTCGTCCCGCTCGACGCTCCGCTTCATGCAGAACTCGTTGTAGAGGCAGCCGTCGCATTTGGCGTTGAGGTGGAAAGGGATGGTATCGAAGGACGCCGCGATGACGCGCCGCGCCGTCGAACTCGGCCCGGTGACGAGGTCGTGGACCGAGCGGCGATAGTCGGCGGCGTTCGCGATGATTTCCAGCAGGCCGACATCGCCGCCGAACGAGTGACGTGCGGCGACCTGTTGTGCGGCTGCCTCAGGCGATGCATCGCCGCCGTCTGCCGGGCCGCGATAGAGCACAGCGATCTCGATCTTCTCGCAGGCGATGCCATCGGCGGCGAAGAGCGCGTCGAGCATTTCGGCATAGAAGGCGACTTGGAGGCGGTGCTCGACCTTCGCGCTCGTCGAACTTTTCATGTCGGCGATCATCACGCGCAGGGTGTCGCCCGCGTCCCGCTCCAGGCGGAGGATGTCCACGTCGCCGCGAATCTGCCAGCCATCCAGCGCGACCGTGAGGCGCGGCTGGAAGAGGACGCGCACGCTCCCGGCGGGGAGCGCGGCTGCCTCGGCGATCACCGCCGCGTTGTTTTCCGGCCGGGCGCCGGAACCGCCGTGCTCCACCGCGAAGTCGCGCGTCGCATGGCGCGCGGCGATCACCGCCGTGACATGCTGCTCGAATGTCGCGCCGGAACGGGTGAGCAGCGGGGTGACGGAGACGGGCGCGACGCTGTACTGGCGCAGGAAGTTCGCGTTCACGCCCCGCTCGTGCAGCCGGAGGCGTAGGTATCGCTCGCATTGTTCGAGGCGGATGAACTGGGAGATGTCCGTCGGGGAGAGGCGCAACGTCCCATCGGGCCGTTCCGCCGAAAATTCGTCAGTCATCCCACGCTCCATTTCCCCAGAAATCATCTGATAGTCATGCCGGAGGCCTGCCTCCACTATGACAGGGCTCTACTGTGTTGAACGGTGCGTATCATCAGAACGTGACAGGCTCGTTTCCACTGGTGTGCCGACGGAAGAGCGTCATGTGGAGAATGACACCCCGATCGACGAGCGCCGCGCCCGCGATGCCGCCCCCGCTGAAGCGAACGTCATGCCCGCTGCCCGGCGACGAGAAGGTTTCCATCTTCGCCTCGCGGATGCGGCGCGCCATGCGGATGGCGCGCTCCTTCGCAACGGAGGGCGCGGCGGGAGCTCGGAGCGCGTCTAGCGCGGCGGCCCGTACGAATGTCCGCCAGAGCGCGGCCATCGTCTTGGGCGCGTCGAAAAGTTCGAGGCCGGTGACGCGCCCGCCGATCGCCGTCACCATGCCGACCGCGCCATCCGGGTAGGGAATGGCGCGCTCGAAGGAGGCGAGATCGTCCCCCCTCCGGTCGTAGAGATCGGCCATCGCCCCGGTCGGCGAGAGGATCGCTTCCGCGGTCTGTCGCTCCGCGATATTTGCCCAGATTGCGCTCTGATCGCTCCTGTGCGTGCCGCTCTGCCGCAATGACGCAGCGACCTGCATCGCGGTCTCCGCCCGGAGTGCGGGGTAGAGCGCGTCGTGCGACGCGAAGCCGGCCTGCGGCACGGACCAGCGCGCCTGCTCTACACAGGAGACCGGCAGCACCGTCATCCCCGGCGGGACGAGTACGGTGCTATTAATGATCCGATTCTGCTTGCCGCCGACCAATTCCTGACCATTAACGATCATGACGGGCAGGGTGCCGGTATTCCGTGCCATCAGCGTGCCGACGCTCGCACGCTCCATCTCGGCGATGTGTAGCGTCTTCTTCGCCGCCGCATCGGTCAGGAGTGTGTACGCGAGATAGCCGTGACGCACGCCGCTGAGCGGGAAGATGGTCAGCGCCTCGTGCGTCAGCGCGTCCTCGACCCAGAGTGCGTCGCAGCGTTGTGTGAATAGATTGCTCATGGCTTCCCCCTCGGTATCTGCCGGTGCGCCGCTTATTCGCGCTGTATCCCACAGTAACAGCACTCACCGGACGAGGATGCGTCCACTTTCATTCCTCTGGTACACTGAGCTACGCGAATGCGCTGACACCGGAAGGACGATGCAAGATGGGCGTGGAGGGCGAACGTCCGGAGGTGACGGCGGAGCAGCGCTCGCTGGCGATGCTCGTCGCGCTTCATCTGCACCCGACCGGGCTGCGGCGGGCCGAACTGATCGGCGAGGTGCGGCGTCTCCTCGCCGAGCCGGAACTCTATCTCGGCCAGCGCGACGCGGCGGGGGAGACGCGCGAGCGACCGCTGGAGGAGCGCACGATCCATCGCGATCTCGTCCGCGTGCGCGACTGGCTCGGCACGAAACCGTGGCCCGACATCGCCGTGACGGATGAGCACGCCGGGCGGGAGCGGCGGTACCGTCTGGCGCAGGGGCTTGTGCCCGGCTTCGTCCTCACCGACGGCGACCGCGACGCGTTGCGCGAGATTTTCCAGCACCTCTGCGGCGCGAAGGCGGGGACGCGGTCGATTGTCCTGCCTTTCGTCCAAAAGGTCGCGGGCGAAATGCTCGCCGTGGACACCGGAGATGTCCTGCCGCCCGATGTGATGGGGTATCTGACCCAGGAGCAACGGGACGCGCTCGCCGTCATCGTGCGCGCCAAGCAGCGGCAGCAGGGGATCGCCTTCGCCTATACGGCGGGGAGCGGCACGAAGCGATACGTCGCGTGGCCGATTGAGATTTCATGGTTCGGGACGCGCGTCTACATTGCCGCGCGCAAGGACGATCAGCAGTTCCGCGTCTTCCGGCTTGATCGCTTCCTGCCTCGACCGGATCAATCCGCCCGGCATCTCCTCGTCCAGCCGACCGGGAGGAGCGCGCCGTTCGGACTCAGCCTCCCGTCACGCCCGTTCCGGTTGCGCGTGCGCGGCAATCTCGTGCCCTTCTTCCGGGACACCGCCGTCTTCTTTGATCAAGCAGTCGCGCCCGAGGAGGACGGATCGCTGATCGTCACGGGGACGTATCGCTCCGACGTTCTCCTCGCGAACAACGTACTCCGGTACGGCGCCGCCGTCGAGTTGTTGGAACCCAGGCGGGTCCGTACACTGATTACGGAAGAGGTCGCGGCTCTCACGCGCCTCTATGCCGGGGAACCGGCCGGATAGCGGCAACTGCCCCGATGCGCTCTCAGCCTTCCGCCAGATAGCGCAGCGCGACGGCAGCGTGCATAGTGGGTTGTCGACGATGGAGGGCGGCTTATGATGCGTCAGCGTCCGCCGCATTGGCGCGCTGCGAGACGATGAAGTCATGGACCGCTGCCCAGTCTACCTGCGTCAAGGACCAGTCGACGAATGCCTTGATATCGCCAAGTTCCGGGGGGGCGAACTGCGTGGCGTATTTCGTCAGGTCCTCGCGCAGCCAGCGGAGGTTGCCATCCCGCTTCACCCGCTTGTCGAGGTACTCCTGCATCTCGGTCAGTTCGTCCGGCGACACCTGCTCGCCCGCGTCGCTGCGCGCATCGGTCGTGTCGTCCACCCATGCCCGGACGGCACCCTTGGTGTGCATCTCCGCGATCTCGTCGGGGGCATCGGTGAGCCAGTCGACAATCATGCGGGTCGGTGTCAGTTCCTGTCCGATTGTTTCTGTCGTGGCGCCCATCTGCTCCCTCTCCTGCTCCATTCCTGCCCGCCGCCAATGCACATTGCGTGCCGCCGCGCGGTCGTGCTGCTCGCGAGAGCGAATCGTATGCCGCCATTCTCGGTATAGCGGAGCGCGGCGGTTGACACCGCGATCATCGACGGGCAAGATACCCGGCGATACTGGAGGGTCGGCACGCACCGTTGATGGGGGACAGAGGATGGCAGAAACGATCGCAAAACCGCAGCCGCGCACGCCGGTGTATTCGAGCATTTCGAGTGCCGGTTTGCTCGGGCGGCTGCGCACGCTCTTCGAGCGCCGCGATCTCATCTGGGAGCTGACCGCCCGCAACCTCAAGGTCCGCTACCGCCGCTCGGTCTTCGGCTTTCTCTGGGCGATCCTCAACCCGCTGCTCAATGCCCTCGTCTTCGGGTTCGTCTTCGGCGTCTTGCTCAAGTCCCCGATTGACCGGTTCGTGCTCTTTGTGCTTGATCGGATTTATGGCCTGGGGCGCGTTCGCCGCGTCCGTGCTGGAATCGATGGCAGTCATTACCGGGTCGTCCGCCCTGGTCACGCGCGTGCGCTTCCCGCATGAGGTGCTGCCGATTTCCACGGTACTCGCGAATATGATCAACCTCGTGCTGGCGGCGCTGCCGAGCATCTTCGTCGTCATGGCGATCACGCATTCGCCGTTGCACCCGCAGTTGATCTTGTTCCCCCTGGTGCTGATCTGTCTCTTCGCCTTCTCGCTCGGTGTCGGCTTCATGTCGGCGGCGGCGAATGTCTTCTTCCGCGACACGCGCAACTTCCTCGACGTGGTGATCAGCCTCTGGTTCTTCCTCACGCCGATTATTTACAACCTCGACGCCGTGTTCGTCACGCCGAGGTTGCAGCGGCTGGTGTACTGGCTCAACCCGATGGCCTCGATCATCACCCTGCTGCGCCACATGTTCTACACCGGCTACTGGGACGCCCCCAGCTTCTTCCTGCGCACGACGGTCGCCTGCTTCGCGGTGCTGATCGCGGGCTGGGTCTTCTTCGTCAAACTCTCCGAGCGATTCGTCGAGGAGCTGTAAGGCCCTGGTCGATCGGATGGCTACGCCGCTCCGCTATCGCCTCATACTGCTCCCGGTGATGGACGCGACGGAAGGGCCGGAAGCCGCCGGACATGCCGCCGCGCTCGGTCGCGCCACCGGCGCGACGGTGGCGATCCTCGGCGTGATCGATACGAGCGCGGGCTTCCAGTTCAGCGCGGAGGGTCTGGCGCGGTACGACCGGCTGCGCGCCGAGACGCAGGGAGCGATCGAGGCGGCGAGCGCGGTCGTGCGCGGCATCGGTGCGGCGCGGGTCGAGCACCTGATCATGGACGGCACACCGTGCGAGGCAATTATCGAGGTGGCGGACGAACAAGACGCGGGCCTGATCGTCCTCGGTGCGGGCCGTGCTATGCTTGACGATACATCGCCTGAGAGTCTTGTTGCGCATGTGCTCCGCCATGCTCGCTGCCCGGTCGTGATCGTTCCCGCAGAAAGGAAGAGCCCGTGATGGACACCAGCCGCGATGAGGCGCGACGCCGCGACGCCGCCGACCCCCTCGCGTCGTATCGCGACCGCTTCTACACGCAGCCCGGCACGATCTACCTGGACGGCAACTCGCTCGGCCTCCTCTCGCGCGATGCGGAACGGACGCTGCTGCGCGTCCTGGAGGAGTGGAAGACGCTCGGCATCGAGGCGTGGCTGAACGCCGACCCGCCCTGGTTCACGCTCACCGAAGAACTTGGCGCGCTCATGGCCCCGCTCGTCGGCGCGGAGTCGGACGAGGTCGTCGTCACCGCCAGCACGACCGTCAATCTGCACACCCTCGCCGCTACCTTCTATTGTCCGACACCCGCGCGGCGGAAGATCGTCGCAACGTCGCTGGACTTTCCCTCGGACATCTACGCCCTGCAGAGCCAGATTCGTCTGCACGGCGGCGATCCGGTCAGCGATCTTGTGATCGTCGAGAGCCGGGATGGGCGGCTGGTCGAGGAGGACGACATCATCGCCGCGATGACGAGCGAGGCGGCGATGGCCATTCTGCCCGCCGTCTTCTACCGGAGCGGCCAGTTGCTCGACATCGCGCGCCTGACCGCCGCCGCCCACGAACGCGGCGTGCTGATCGGTATCGACGGCTGCCACTCCGTCGGCCTCGTGCCGCACCAGTTCGATCGTTGGGGCGTTGATTTTGCCTTCTGGTGCACCTACAAATACTTGAACAGTGGCCCCGGCGGGACGGCGGGCTTGTACGTCAATCGCCGGCATTTCGGCGTCGTGCCCGGCATGGCGGGGTGGTGGGGCAGCGATAAGTCGACCCAATTTGACATGCTGCACACCTTCACCGGCGCGGGGAACGCGGGCGCGTGGCAGATCGGCACGCCGCCCTTACTCAGCACCGCGCCGCTGCACGGCTCATTGCTGATGTTCGCCGAGGTGGGCATCGAGAATGTCCGCGCCGCGTCTCTCGCTCGCACGGACTATTTGATCGCGCTGATCGAGGCGATGGGTCTCACGGGGGCGCCCTACCACTACGGCATCGGCACCCCGCGCGACCATGCCCGGCGCGGCGGTCACGTCGCCGTCGAGCACGCGGAGGGGACGCGGATCGCGAAGGCGCTCAAAGTGAAGGGCGTCATCCCGGACTTCCGCCCGCCGAACATCGTTCGCCTCGCCCCTATCGCCCTCTACACCTCATACGAGGAGTGCTGGCAGGCCGCGCAGCACCTCAAAGCGATCATCGACGAGCGCGCCTACGAGGCATTCGTGATCGGGCGCGAATTGGTGGCGTAACGGGGAGCCCAACCCCTGTCAGAACTTCTTTGCCGGGTCCGGGCGGGTGGCGACGAGCAGGTATTCGCGGTCGTTCTGCCAGAGGACTTCCGGCGATTCGAAGCCGTGGTCGGTGAGCATCCCGGTCAGTTTCGCCGCGCCGATGCGCCGGGGCTTGGGCGGGCCATTTCCTTCCGGCGCGTCCTCGCGGAACTCGAGGACGGCGACTTTGCCGCCATGCCGCAGGACGTGATGCATCTGCGCGATCATGTGTTCCGGTGGCGTGATCTCGTGCAGCACGAAGGCGATGAAGCAGCAATCGAGGCTGCCCTCGGGCAAGGGGAGATCGTGGTGCAAGTCCACATGCATGACGCGGATCGTGGGCGGCAGCCCCTTCGCGATCATCGCCTGACGCATCTCGTCGCTCTGGTCGAGCGCGAAGACATGGCCGGTCGGCCCGACCGCCTTCGCCAGTTCGATGGTGAAGAGGCCGGTGCCGGAACCGAGGTCCGCGACGTGCATGCCGTGGTGGAGAGCCGAGGCGGGCGATCATCGCGGGCGGGTCGAGCCGCGCGATGCGCTCCGGGGATTCCATCCGCTGCCATTTGGCCGTATCGAAGATGTGCGCGCGGTCGCCATGCTGCTCTGCCATTATTCGTCCCTCCGATATTCGACGCCGGTATCCACGGGCACGAGCCCGAGCAGTTTCGCCAGCCCGAGCGACGAGACATTGTCGGTGAATGCCGTCCACTGGGGGAGGAGCCCCTGCGCCGCGACAGTCGTCATCAGGGAGTGCGCGCACGCCGTCGCGTATCCCTTGCCGCGCGCGCCGGGGTCCGTGTGCGCCCCGACTTCCGCGTACGGCGCGGCAATTGCCCAGGTCGCGGCGATGGCGACGAGCCTGCCGCCCTCCTCGACGCCGTCCGCCATCCCTTCGGCGAGCAGCGCGTTGACGCTCCCGAAGGCGTCGGTCATCCACTCGCCCTCGCCGTGCAGGAGCCGCGCGACCGCCTCGGCGTCCGGTGGGCCGAGCGGTCGGGTTTCGGCACGCCTCCGCTCCAGCGGCGGCAATCGCCACTCCTCGGTCGCTGCGTGGATCGTCACGTCGGTGCGCTGGTCGCCGAAGAGCGTCTCGGCGATCAGGCGCTCCGTCTCCGCGTCGGAGACCCAGAGGCGGCTGATGCCCGGCTCCTCGGCGAGGAAGTCGAGCAGGGATTCCGGGTTGCCGAGCGAGACGAGGTAGGCGCCCGCCTGCGACGCCGCGGGCATCATCACCGCCGCCGCTTGCGGGCGGGCAATGTCGTCCACCGCGACGCGCGCCCCGCCCGAGCGCAGCAGGAAGCGGGCGACCGTATGCCACGGGCGCGGCTCCAGGCGGGCCAACAGGGCGGGGAATCGGTCGGGCGGGTAATCTTGCATCGCGTTCGCACTCCAGCGGTTGCGGTCACAGCGGTCGTCCGCCGCATCATACCAGACGGCGGCCCTCCGGCAGGCGTGCCGGGCGCATTTCGGGGTACACTGTGCGCCGATGCGAACGGGAAGCGCCGCGATGGCGGATCGGGAGAGGAGACGCGCATGCCACTCGGGCTGACGATGGATGAGATTCAGCTGATGATCGCCGACGCGGCGGAGACGACCCCGGACATCGGGCCGGACGGCGGCGAGATGAGCGACCCGGAGTATGTCACGGCATACCTATTGAATATCATCATCCCGCTCCTGCGCTACAACAACATGCGCATCGAGGAGCAGTTGCGCGCTATCGGCATCGTCATCCCCGACGCGCCGCCCGCCGCCGATCCACCGAACATCTAGCGCCCCCCGGGTGGCGGAGAATCTTGTGGCAGCCGGCTTCCCCAATCCGGTTCAGCGACGGGCAATTCCATGAATTGCCCGTCGCTGACCATCGCGATTCTCACGCTGCCCAGTTTCCTAACTGCACTGCATTGGGCTTTAGCCTATGGCAGCGGCGCTCGGCAGGCCGAAGCCCGCCGCCACAAAATAGCGGGGACAAGAAACGCTCCGGCCATCAGACCGGAGCGCAAAGCATGTTCTGTGACTCAGCACTCATGGTGCCCAAGGGGCACCCGCAGTGCTCGGCACTTCGTTAGGCGGGCACGCCACTGACGATCTTCTTGAACTCGTCCACGAGCATCTGGTTCCATGCCGATGTCCGCTCGGCGCGGAGCTTGGTGCTCTCGGCGCCCCACGCCTGCCGCGCCTCGGGGGAGAGCGCGCCGAAGTCGGCGTCTTGCGGGGCGTTGTATTCGGGGTGGGCGGCGAAGAAGGCGTTGCGCGCGGCGGCGCTTTCGGCGGTCTGGGCGGCGGGCCGCTCGATGAAGTGACCGAGCTCGCGCATGTTCTGATCGAAGAAGACGACGACCGGGATGGACTTGAACTGACCATCTTTGAGGTACTGGTTCATCAGGTCTTCGTTCTGATCGCGCAGGAAGATGCGCACATTGAGCGTGCCGACCGCTTCGGCCAGTTTATTGAGCACCGGCAGGCCCGCGACCACATCGCCGCACCAATCCTCGCCGATCACAAGCACATTGACCGGCTCCGGCAGGTTCTTGAATGCCGCGATGTCCTCCGGCTTCAGCTCCGCCTTCTCGCCATTCTCGATGAAGCGATCCTTATTCTGCGTGATCTGGTCCATGTACTGCTGGTACGTCAAGCCTTCGTTAAACCGTTCCTGGGTCACTGCCATGTCGCGCTCCCTCCGAGGGTTCGTGGAACTACGTCCGTGCCGCCCGATACATAGCGACGGCACGATGCTACAACGCGCTGCACCACCTCCTCTATTCCCTCGCCGCGCGAATCACACCAGCCGCGCGACGAGAATGCCGAGAGAGACGGCGACGAGACCGGCGACGATGCTCCCGACAATATTGAGCGCCGCCCGCGCGATATTGCCGGCCTGGATCAGTTGGACGGACTCGAACATCCACGACGAGAAGGTCGTGTAGGCGCTCAGGAAGCCCGTCGTGAGGAGCAAACGGACATCGGGGCCGATCAATCCGCGCTCCTCCGCGAGCGTGAGGATGAGGCCGAGGGCGAAGGCGCCGCTGACATTGATGACGAAGAGCGCGGCGATGCTCGGGCCGGTGCGGTCGAGGATCCACCCTTGCAGGAAGTAGCGGGCCAGCGCGCCGAGTGACCCGCCGACTGCCACAATCGCCACCCGCATCGCCTCGGCCCCCTCGCAGCTACAGCAGCGCCTAATCGCGCTGAAAGCGGACGATCTCGCCCGTGATCCTCTCGTCCGTGATATGGAGGAGGCCGTAGGAGAAACTGGGCGCGGTGCGCCGGTCGGTGGGCGAACCGGGATTGAAGAGGAGGACGCCGTCCGTCTCTTCGTTCATCGGCTGGTGGCTGTGCCCGAAGATGACGCACTGCACGTCCTTGAAGGTCCGCCGCGCGCGCTCGGGCGTCGTGCTGCCCCTGCCGCCGTCGCCGTGGACGATGCCGATTCGCCACGGCCCGACTTCAACGACGCGCTGCATCGGTAACGCGCGCTGCACATCCGGGAGATCGGTATTGCCGCGCACGGCGAGCACGGGCGGCCCGATGCGGCGCACCTGTTCGAGCGCCTCGCGCGTGGTGAAATCGCCCGCGTGGAGGATGAGATCGACGTGCCGCAGCCCGTTCGTCACCGGGAAGGGCAGTTCACGCGCCCGCGAGGGCATGTGCGTGTCCGCCAGCACGCCGATAGTCAGCGGCGGCGTCCAGACGCGCTGCTCAGCGGGCGGCGGCGGCGGCAGCGGTGGGAACCGCGAGTTGTCCGCCCCCGTGCGCAGGTTGACCCGCCCCGGTATCGGCGGGCGGTAACTGCTCGGCCGTTCGGGCCGATCCGGGGGATCCGATTCGTTCAACCAAGCCTCCACGGAGCAAGGACTGAGGATTGAGGGCTGAGGACTGAGCCTTCGCCCGCTCGCGCCCGATAATACCACGGCTGCGTGGTATACTTGCCGTTCGGCAGCAACGGCTGCTCCGGCATGTGCGTAGCGACGAGGTCTATCCTGGGGAACACTGCAGTCCTCAGTCCTGAAGCGACCAGAGGGAGCGACAGATGGCATCCGCATCGTCCTTCGATATTGTCTCGAAGTTTGACCGGCAAGAATTGAAGAATGCGGTCGATCAGGCGCAGCGCGAGATGACGACGCGTTACGACCTCAAAGATACGAAGAGCGAGATTACGCTCGACGAGAAGGCGATTACGATCACCGCGCCGTCCGAATACGTCATCACGACGATCCGCGATCTGCTCGAAAGCAAGGTGCTGCGGCGCAGCCTGTCGCTGAAGATTCTCGACCCCGGCAAGGTGGAAGACATCGTCGGTGGCCGCGCCAAGCAGATCATCACGCTCAAAGAGGGCCTGCCGGACGACCTCGCCAAGAAGATGACCAAGACGATCCGGGACGAGTTCAAGAAGGTCCAGCCGCAAATCCAGGGCGACGCCATCCGCGTGCAGGCGAAGGCGAGGGACGACCTGCAGGGCGTCATCCAATACTTCCGCGAGCACGAGAACGACTATCCCGTCGCCTTGCAGTTCGTCAATTATCGGTAACAGTTTGCTCCCCCTTCCCTTGGAGGGAAGGGGGCTGGGGGTTAGGAAGTCTTGCCAAAGCAGCGCACGTATCACATCTTGACGCTCGGTTGCGCGAAGAATGCCGTGGATTCCGAGGGGATGCACAGTATCCTCGCCCGTCGCGGCTATGAGGCGGTGAATGCCCCGCGCGCGGCGGAGGTCGTCATCGTCAATACGTGCGGCTTCATCGGGCCGTCGCGCGACGAGTCGATGGGTGTGCTGCGCGAGTTGGCGGGCCGCAAGCGGCCGGGGCAACTGCTCGTCGCGGCAGGGTGCCTGCCCGCGCTGCCCGGCTGGGAGCAGACCGTCCGCGACGAGCAGGGCATCGATGCCGTCATCCGCACGCAGCAATGGAGCGGCATCGCCGATCTCGTGGACGAACTGACGGGCCGCGAGCGCGCGCCGGAGACGTGGGTCGCGAGTCGCCTCGCCGCCGAAGCCGCCGCCGATGGCATGATCCCGCTGCCGCTGGCCGAAATCACCGGCGACGGCATGATTACCGCCTTCACGCGCGCGGCGGGCCGGCCGAGTGCCTACGTCAAGATCGCCGACGGCTGCAATCACACCTGCGCCTTCTGCACCATCCCGTCCATCAAGGGCGGCAGCGTCTCGAAGCGGCCGATCGCCGTCCTCGAAGAAGTGCAGGGATTGGTCGCGGGTGGGACGCGCGAGGTGGTCTTCATCTCGCAGAATACCGGCGCATACGGGCAGGATTTGGAGCCGCGCACGACCCTCGCGCGGATGCTCGCCTGGGTCTGCGAACAGACGCCGGATTTGCCCTGGTTGCGGATGCACTACCTCTACCCGACGCACATCAACCCGCAGTTGATCGAGACATTGGCAACGCACGCGCAACTGGTGCCGTACATGGATTTCCCCTTGCAACACGCGCACCCGGCCGTGCTGCGCGCGATGGGCCGACCGTCGGACGCCGCGCAGACGCGCCGGACGATTGCCGCCTTGCGCGAACGCATCCCGGATATCGCCTTGCGCACGACCTTCATCGTCGGCTACCCCGGCGAGACGGAGGAGCAGTTCCAGACGCTGCTCGACTTCCTCGGCGAGATGCAGTTCGATCACGTCGGCGCGTTCATGTACTGCAACGAGCCGGGCACGCGCGCCGCGCTCCTGCCGGACGATGTGCCCGCCGAGGTGAAACAGGAACGCTACGCCCGCCTGATGGAGACGCAGCGCGCCATCTCGCTGGCGAAGAATCGCGCGCTCGTCGGCCGCACGCTGGATGTGCTGATCGAAGGCGAGGGCGAAGTCGAGGACGAAGACGGCACGACCGTACCAATCAGCGCCGGGCGGGCGAAGCGGCATGCGCCGGAGGTGGACGGCCTCGTATTTGTCTCCGGCGTACACCAGATTGGCAGCATTGTCCCCGTGCGCGTCACCGAGGCGGATGAGTACGACCTCTGGGGCGACGCGCCCGAACTGGTGGCCGCCGTCCCCCGCGTGGCTTCTCGCCCCCAGGCGAAGCGCCGCCGCCATCAGTAAGCGCTGTCCGCCGGAACATGTGCCTCGACCGAAAGAAACGAGAACCGTATGAGCGCGCGCGATTTGACGGATTGGGAAGAGCAATTCGCCGCCTTCCTCGCGTCGCGGGAGGTGGCTGGCGATGCGGCGCATGACGACATGCATGTGCGGCGGGTCGTCGCCAATGCGCGCCTGCTCGCCGCCGCGGAGGGTGCGGACCTTCACGTCGTCATACCGGCGGCGTGGCTGCATGACTGCGTAATCATCGCGAAGGATGCACCGGAGCGGACGATGGCCTCGCGCCTCGCCGCCGCGACGGCGGGCGACTTCCTGCGCGGCGCGGGGTACGATGCGCGGCATATCGCCGCAATCCAGCACGCCATCGAGGCGCACAGTTTCTCCGCGAAGATTCTGCCGCGCACCGTGGAAGCCGGGGTCGTACAGGACGCCGACCGGCTCGATGCGCTCGGCGCCATCGGCATCGCGCGGACGATGATGCTCGGCGGCGCGATGGGGAAGCCCCTCTACGACGCGCATGAGCCCTTCCCGCTCGCGCGCGACGCCGATGATGGCGAGAATGTCCTCGATCACTTCTTCGTCAAATTGCTGACCTTGAGCGACACGATGCGGACGGATGCCGGTCGTGACGAGGCGGAACGGCGCACCGAATTCATGCGCGCCTATCTGGCGCAACTCGGTACGGAGATCGGCGCGACAGCGCAGTGGTAGCGTGGGGTGCTAGTGCCCGAGCGTGCGCACACTCATCGCACGCGGCTGCCATGGGACATCGGTGCGTTTGAAGCGGGCGAGCAGGGCCGTTGCTTCGCTATGCAGCGGGCGGATATGGGGCGTCCTGACTTTCCATTTGCCGAGCACCTGGAAGATGACCAATTGGCTGTCGCCGCGCACCGCGACAGTACAGGTCTTCGGGTCTCCCGATGCGGCGGTGACGCAGTTGAGCACGTCGTGGAGGGCGGCGATCAGCGTCTGGTATTCCGCCTCATTATTCGTCACACGGTTGCCGAACGTCAGCCGCTCGATGCGGCGCTCCGTGCGCGTGCGCAGTTCATAGGAGCCATACCCCTCGCCCGGATTGCCGCGCGAGCCGCCATCGAAAACGATTGTGTAGTCGGCATCATTCCGTTCCATCCCGGCGATGGTATCATATGTCCGTACATCGGGGGAGTAGTCAGTAGCGGTAGCAGTAGATAGAACTGCCCGGCATCGCGCTGCTGCCGCTTTCCGATTACTGGCTACCGGCTACTGACTGACTCGTTGGAGGGTGCATGGCCGGACTGGCGCTAACGATATTGCTGGCACTCCTCTGGCTCGCGTTTGTCGGGCTCGGCTATTGGCATGGCGGCTGGCGGCAGGTCGTCCTGCTCGCGGGGATGCTGCTCTCGTACGCCGTGGCCTCCGAGTGGGCCGTGCCGAACGGCCACGACCTCGCCACACGATTCCATTGGAGTCTCCCGCGCGCGACAACGGCGGTCGGGCTGCTCTATCTGCTCGGCGGCACGCTTGTCGTTGGGTCTCCTCGGCAGCTTCGCATTGGAGCGACCCTATCCGTTCACCACGGTTGGAGCGGCAATGCGGCGCGGCGATCGGCGTGCTCAACGGCGGGTTGCTGCTCGCGCTCGTCCTGCGGACGCTCCGATCGTACGCGTATGTCGCGGGTGGCGGTGACGGCGCTCCACACGTCGGCGCTCTCCCGGTTCCTGATTGAGAGCATCGGCTATCGTCTTGCTCGTCGCGCTCGTGCTCGGCCTCGTCGCGGTCGTCGTTGGGCTCACGCTCGCGCAACGGCGGCACGCACCCGAGAACCTGATACTCGAACCGGCGCCAGCACCGGCCATGTCGCCTCACCGCCTCCACCGCAGCAGACTGAACCGCAGCCGGTCAATGTCGCCCCGCCCGCACCTCTCCGCTCACCTCCACGCGCGCCAACGCCCGCGCCCGTCTACGCGGCGGAGCCGATCATCGACTGGCCTGATCGCCGCCGCCGGGCACGCGGATCGAGCCGAGCGAGGCGGCACAAGGAGTTGCGGCGCCCGCTCCACACGCGATGAACGCCGAGGCGAAAGCGCCCGAGGAGTCGGGGCCGATCCCGGCGATGCCGGAAGTGCCCCGGCGTGTCGAGCCGCCGATGCGGTATCCGGTCGCGGAACTGGTCGCCGCGCGGACCAACACGGCGCAATCTGAGGCATCATCACCTCCGACCGCAGCACCCACACCACCGCCTGCCGCACCGCCCCCGGCAGTCCGACCAACGACGCCACCACCGGGCGCGCTGCACCCGGCCTTCATCCCGCCAACGATTGCCCGGCCGCTACCCGTTCCGCCGCCCGTGGCGCCGCCTCCGACACAGTTACCGCCGCCCGCCCCGGAACCCGTTGCCGCCCCGGAGGATACGCCGCCTGTTGTGCGAGAAGTGAAGGTCGCGACGGACGACGCGCTCCCCGTCGTCCGCGAGAGCGATGCCGCCACGCGGGACGCGCCGCCACCAATTGTGCGGGAAGTAGATGTGACGACGGACGATATTCCGCTCGCCGCAGTCGCGCAGGCGAACGCCGCACCACCGGCGGTGCGGATATCGACCGAGCACGCATCAACCACGGGAGGAGAGACGATGAACACCCCTGGGGCTGCCTCCGTTCCGCCAACCCCGGCGATGCCCAATGCCATCACCGAAACCGCGCCGATCCCCGCAATCGTGCCGCCGCCGTTGCCGCCGCTGCCCGCACGCCGCGCCGCCTGCCTCCCGAGGCGCCTGAGCG
This sequence comes from uncultured Chloroflexia bacterium, assembly GCA_963847195.1. GTDB lineage: Bacteria > Chloroflexota > Chloroflexia > Thermomicrobiales > JALYUS01 > JALYUS01. The sequence continues at coordinate 38,142 of CAWJZC010000014.1, forward strand.
ACCGCCGCCGCAGGACGAGCCCGCCAAGGCGCGCGCGGGCTTCGCGCGGGTCGCGGTCGCGCGGCAGGCCGGTCAGCGGTCCGATCCGCCGCCTACGTCTCAGCCCGCCGAGCCGGAGCCGACCCAACCGCCGCTCCCGACCGGGCCGCACGTCCATGCCTGCCCGACCTGCGGCTACCCGGTGCGCGACCACGCCCGCTTCTGCCCCAACTGCGGCACACGCCAACGTCCGTAGTCTCTCACCCCCTGTCCCCCTTGTGGGCGAGGGGCCGGGGGTGGGGGCTTTCCCGTCCAAGAAAAAGGCCCTCGCGCGATGCGAGGGCCTTTTCAGGTACGGTGGTGCCGGCGGCTAGTCGCCGTCCGCCGGGATGGGCGGGGCGTAGGCCGCCGGTTGCGGATACGGCGTGGGCTGCGGTTCGTTGTAGGTCAACGGTATCTCGCCGTCACGCCCATAATCCTTGGGGAGTGGTTCGTACCGGCTGATGATGTCGAGCACTTCGTAGTCCGTCAATTCGTGGCGGACGAGCAGTTCTTGCGCGAGCGCATCGACCACCTGGCGGTGCTCGGTGAGCAGTCGCTTCACCTTCTTGTACTCTTCCTGCAATACCTTCTCGATGCGCTTCTTCTGGTCGCCGTCCGGCGGCGCACCGGGCAGGAAATAGAAGCTGTTATCGAAGCCGAACATGACGATCATCCGCGCGATGTTATTGGCGGACGGGAGATCGCCGCCCATCGTCATGTATTGCTCGCCGAAGAAGACTTCCTCGGCGGCGCGCCCGGCGAGGGCGACTTGAATGCTCGCCAGCAACTCATCGCGCGAGTTGGTGTGCGATTCGTCCACTTCCTTGAAGCCAACAAACCCCTCGGCATCGCCGTGCCGCAGAATGGTCACTTTGGTGATGCGCAGGAAGGGCCGCAGGATCACTTGCGAGTAGGCATGGCCCGCTTCGTGGTAGGCGGTGATGCTGTTGTCGCGGTAGGTCTTCGTCGTCCGGGGCTGCCGGAGGCCATGCTCGTGCGTGTCGCGGGCGCGGGAGAAATCCCAGTAGTTGATCGACTTGCGGCCATCGAAGTGGGCGTGGACGACCGCCTCGTTGATGACGTACTTGATCGCCACCGGCGTGTAGCCGATCGTGTCGCTGATCATGCGGTCAATCGGCATCGGATCGTGCTTGACCTTCTCCAGGTAGTAGTCGATCACTTCGCGGCGACCGTCGGCGTCCGGCAAGTCCACATGAATCTTGCGGTCGAAGCGGCCCGGCCGGAGGAGTGCGGGGTCGAGCGTGCTGGAGATGTTCGTCGCGCCGATCGTCAGCACGGGGGGAATCTTCGCCTTGCCGCGGATGATGTGCAGGGCGCGCAGGAGGCTGCGCCACCAGACGTATTCGCGGGGCATCGGGTCCATGTTCGTCAGCAGGGTATTGAGGACACCGCCGCCGCCGCCCATCATCCGCCGCCCATCATGCCGCCGCCGCCCATGCCGCCCATGCCGCCGGCGCCCATGCGGGACTGGGCGATGGCGTCGATCTCATCGAAGAAGACGATGCAGGCGCCCCATTCCATCGCCTGCTTGCGCGCCTTGCGGTAGATCATCGAGGCTTGCAGCGGGCCCATACCGATGAAGACACCGATCAGGGAGGGAGCGGAGCAGTAGCAGAAGGGAATTTTCGCCTCGGTCGAAATCGCCTGCGCGAGGTACGACTTGCCGGTGCCGGGAGGGCCTTCGAGCAGCAGGCCGCGGATCACTTCGCCGCCCATCTGGCTTGAACTCTTTCGCCCCCTGGAGGAGGACGACGACGCGGCGCGCGCCTTCCAGCACTTCGGGGTTGCCCTTGTAGTCCTTGAAGCCGATGCCGCCCTCGCCCGGCTTCATCCAGGTGACGCGCGGACGCCCCATCAGGAAGAAGAAGGCGCCGAACTGCACCGCCATGAAGGTCATCGCGAACAGCAACTGGAAGAGCAGGCCGATGATCGGATTGCCAGCCATGAATGCGGAAACCCGCTTCGACCAATCCGCCTGATTGCGGAAGACGATGATCAAGAAGATGAGCATACAGATGCGGAAGAGCCATTTCGGGCCGCGGTAGCGCAGCCAGCGGACGAGGCTGTCGATCTGTTCGTCCGCCGCCCGGTCGAGGTCCTCCTCGGCGTTGATGTACTCGTTCGCGTAGGTCGGCTTCGGGCCGAGGTCGCGCAAGTCCGGCGGCGTGTAGTGGCCGGGGTAGGGGATCGGCGCCGGTGGCGTGGGCGGATGCGTCGGGGGATGCATCGGCGGGTACGGCGCGGGCGGTGGGGGCTGTGGCTGTGGGTGCGGAGTACTGCGGGTACTCGGGTTCGTTCGCCATCGCTGTCACTTCCTCTTTCTCGATGCCCGAGGGCATATGGCCTCGCGGTCTCCTAGGGACCCTTGAGTTGCTGCAACATATAGTCGTAAAGCTGGTCGGTTACCTGGCTGATCTGTCCCTTGTCGTCCATCACGAAGACCATCGGCACGGATGTCTTCTGCGTCCCCCGCCCGATATCCGCGACGTAGAAGTAGATACCGCCCTTGGTCGGGATCGGCGGCGCCGTTCTTGCCGTACCCGGCGACATAATGATACGCCGTGTAGGTGAAGCCCTGCTGCTGCTGCGCCTTCAGCACCGCGTCCAGCACGCTTTTATCGTCGCCGCGCGAGATGCGGTGCGCTTTCTCCTGCGCGCCGAGCGAATTCCAGACCGCGTCGGTGTCGCCTTTCTGCACGGCCGTCAGATAGGACTGGACGGCGGCGGTCTCGGGCGGGAGCGTGATCGTGCCGTTCTTGTTCACGGCGTTCGGCGTGGCGTTGATCGTGTTGCTGCCCGTCATCCACTTATCGTAGGCGAACCAGCCCGTCAGGAGGAGCACGAGGATGAAGGCGATGACCAGGCCGGGGCGAACGCCGAACATCGTCTTGCCGATCGCGCTCCCGCCGCGCACCATGCGGCGCATCATCCGGCGGCCCATCCGCGCGTTGGAGGCGCGCGGCATCGGCGGCGAAACGGCCTGCTGCGCGGGCGGGGTGTACGAGCCCATGGGCGCCGAGTACCCCCCGGCGATTGCCGGCGCGTAGCTCGGCGGATTCATGGACGGATGCGACGCTGCCGGAGGCGGTGGCGGCGGCGCGCCATGGGGCTGCACATACGCCTGCGGCGTATACTTCGGCGCGGGCTGCGGGCGCGGCGCTTGATACTGGACCGGTTCCTCGCGCGTTGGCCGCGCCGGATACTGCGGCAGCGGCGGCGCCCAGACGAGCCGTTCCTGCTCCGCATCAATCGAGAAAGGCTCGGTGGCCTTCTCCGCGCCGGCCGCCTCGTTCTGGTTCTGCGGTGTGCCGGGCGGCGCGAGCTTCGTGTTTCGTGCTCGTCGGGCGCGGTCGCGACGGCCGGCGTCTGGTTCCTGATCGTGCGGCTCGTCGCGTTCGGGATCGGACGCTCGCGCTCCGGCGGGGCACCATGCGGGGGGGATTGATAGGTGTCGGTCATAGGATCAACCCTTCTTGATATGTCCGGCATGCCCATAGCGATACACGCCAAGGGCACATGATCTATCGGTCCGATGAGCGGATTCCATCACATCTTCGGGCAGTGATCCTGAACTCACCATGAGCGAATCCTGAAATTCCGCTGAAGGTCTCCCATCTGCCGTCCGCTGCCATCTACGCCATGGATATTGCCCCTCGGTGCGGCTTCTGCCACTCGTAATGCGCGTTGCCCTGCTCGCGAGGAAGCGTAGGGAAGTGTAGCGCACGCGCGCCCCAACGGTCAAGCAAGGCTCTGCCGCATTCGGACGCCGCAAAACGCCCCCATCGCCTTGTCAGCGCCGCACCCCGCGTGTACGATGCCACGGCGAACGAAGGACCGAGGAGTGAGCACCGAGGACTGAGGGCCGGCTACCGGCTACTGGCTACTGACGACTGGCAATTTGCACTCGTGGAGGGGAGATGACATGGCACAACGGCTCGTGGATTTGCGCAGCGACACGGTGACGCGGCCAACACCGGCGATGCGCCGGGCGATGGCGGAGGCGGAGGTCGGCGACGATCAGTACGGCGAGGACCCGACGATCAACCGGCTCGAAGAACTGGCGGCTGAGATGCTCGGCAAGGAGGCGTCGCTCTTCGTCGTCGGCGGCACGATGGGCAATCTCTGCGCGGTGATGGCGCACTGCCAGCGCGGCCAGGAAGTGATTATGGGCGATCAGTGCCACATCTTCCTCTATGAGGCGGGCGGCACGGCGGTGCTCGGCGGCTTGCCGTGGCACACGCTGCCGAACACGCGCCGGGGCACGATCGAGCCGTCCGCCATCGCGGGGGCGATCCGGGGCGACCGCGAAGGGGAGCCGCCGACGGGCGTCCTCTGCGTCGAGAACACGCACAATCGCTGCGGCGGATTGCCGCTCGACCGCGCGACAGTCAAGTCGATGGCCGATGTCGCGCATGAGCATGGCGTCCCGGTGCATATGGACGGGGCGCGCGTCTTCAATGCCGCCGCCGCGCTCGGCGTCCCGGTCGCCGAGGTCGTGCAGGATGTCGATTCGGTCCAGTTCTGCCTCTCGAAGGGGCTCGCGGCCCCGGTCGGCTCGATGATCGCCGGGTCGGCGGACTTCATCGCCCGCGCGCGGCGGATGCGGCGCATCGTCGGCGGTGCGATGCGGCAAGGGGGCGTGCTCGCGGCGGCGGCGATCGTCAGCCTCACCGAGATGGTCGATCGCCTGCCCGAGGATCACGCCCGCGCGCGGCGGCTCGCCGAAGGGTTCGCGGACGTCCCCGGTATCGACATCGATCTCGAACTCGTCCAGTCCAACATGGTCTTCTACAAACTCGACCCGCCGAACCCGAACTTCGCCGCCGAGATGAAGGCGCAGGGCGTCCTGATCGGCGGCGGCCAGTATGGCGGCCGGATGGTCACCCATTACGAGATCACGGACGAGGATATCGATACGGCGATCATGGCGGCTCGCAAGACCGTCACGGCGCTCTCGCGCTAGCGCGACACGATGGACGCGGCGCGCCCAGGCAGCCTCGCGGGGAAGCACGTCGCGCTCGGTGTGACGGGGAGCATCGCGGCCTATAAGGTCGTGGAGTTTGCCCGGCTCTGCGTGGCGGCGGGCGCGAGTGTCGATGTCCTGATGACCGAGGGGGCGACGCGCTTCGTCACGCCGCTGACCTTCGCGACGCTCACGCAGCGCCGCGTCTGGACGACGCCGTATGAGCCGTGGAGCGAAGCGGAGGAGGGGCATATCGCGGTCGGGCGGCGGGCGGACCTCTTCGTCGTGGCGCCCGCGACCGCCGATATGCTCGCGAAATTGGCGCACGGCATCGCGGACGATATGGTCTCGCTCTCCGCACTCGCCACCAGCGCGCCGCTCGTCCTCGCGCCGGCGATGAACCACTTCATGTGGCTGCATCCGGCGGTCGCGGCGAATGTCGCCACCCTCCGGGCGCGGGGCGCGCATCTCGTCGGGCCGGACACGGGGCCGCTCGCCTCCGGGATGAGCGGCATGGGGCGGCTCGTGCCGATGGAGCGGCTCTTCGATGCGGCGGTTCGGTTGCTCGGCCGGCGGCACGACCTCGCCGGGCGGCGGATCGTCGTCACGGCGGGCGGGACGCAGGAGCCGATCGACCCGGTGCGGTACATCGGCAACCGCTCCTCCGGGCGGATGGGCTACGCGATTGCCGCCGCCGCGGTGGCGCGGGGCGCGGCGGTGACGCTCGTCTCCGGCCCGACGGCGCTCGTGCCACCGGCGGGCGCGGCGTACGTGCCGATCGGGACGGCGGCGGAGATGGAGGCCGCGACGCGGGCAGGCGGTCAACGGATGCGGACGCCTGATAATGAGCGCGGCGGTGGCGGACTTCCGCCCGGCGCGGGCGGCGACGCGGAAGATCAAGAAGACGGCGGAGAGCGCGGCGCCGGAGATCGTGCTGGAGCGCACGCCGGACATCCTCGCCGGGCTGCGCGATCTGCCGCTCGTGAAGATCGGCTTCGCCGCCGAGACGGAGGATCTGCTGCACAACGCGCGGCAGAAGGTGGCGGCGAAGGGGCTGGCGATGATCGTCGCGAACGACGCCGTCGCGACGATTGGCGCGCGTGACAGTGCGGCGACATTTCTGTACGCTGATGGGCGCGTGGAGGAGCAGCCGCAGCAGACGAAGGAGGCGCTTGCCGAGCGGATTCTCGACGAACTGGTGGCGTTGCTCGGCGATCGGAGAAGTGAGAATGTGTCCGGTGGCGTAGGCTTTCAGCCTGCGGCGAGCTCGCGCAGGCTGAAAGCCTACGCTACCAAGATTCGGCGGAGGAGGAGACGAATGAACAAGTCCGTGCATAAGAACGAGTTCATCAAGGCGGTGGCGGAACGCGCGAACGTCACGCAGGCCGATGCGTCTCGGGTGGTGACCGCCGCGCTGAAGTTGATCGGCCAGACGCTCCAGGAGGGCGACAAGGTCGTCCTGACCGGGTTCGGGACCTTCGAGATGCGCCAGCGGAGCGCCCGCAAGGGAATCAACCCGCAGACGCGCAAACCGATTACAATACAGCGCATCGGCGACGCCGGGCTTCACCGCGAGCTCGACGTTCAAAACGCAGGTCAACCAGACCGCCAAGAAATGATGGAGGGACCGACGATGCAGGGTGTCTCACGCACGATGTTCCGCAGCCTGATGGGCGTCGCCCTCGCCGCGCTCGCGACCTGGTTGGCGAACTATCTCACCGAGCGCATCTTCGGCCCGGAAGAGCTGGAAGCGGGTGACGCGCACACGTCCCAGCACGCAGCCTGACGCACGCGAGATGCGGCTGCTCCTCATCATGAATCCCGCGGCGGGGCGGCGTTCGCCGGATCACGTCGAGGAGGCAGTCCGCGATTCCTTCGCGCGGCGCGGCATCACCGCGACGATTGATGTCCGCCTTCCCGCGCACGAGCGACGATGCGACGGCCACCGCGCGCGACGCGGCGGGGCGGTACACGATCGTCGCGGCGGTCGGCGGCGACGGGACGGTGCGCGATGTCGCGGCCGGGCTGGCCGGATCGTCTACACCGCTGGCGATCATCCCCAATGGCACCGCCAATGTCCTCGCCTCGGACCTCGGCATCCCGATGCGCCCAGCCGACGCGGCGAACTTGCTGCGTGCGGGGGCGTATAGCGCCCCGCTCGATCTTGGCAGCGTGAACGGCAAGCCCTTCGTGCTCAATGTCGGCGCGGGCTACGCGGCGCGCCTGATCCTCGGCACGCCCCATTCATGGAAGCGGCGGATCGGTTTCTTCGCCTACTTGCCCGCCGCCGTCCGCGCGACATTCGCCAACGACCGCGCGCGGACGACGATCACCGTGGACGGGATGCAGCTACGAGGGGCGGGTGCAGATGATCTTCGTCGCCAATAGCGGCGGCATCGGCGGGCGGGCGATCCAGATCGCCGAGGGCGTGCGCTACGACGACGGCCTCTTCACCGTCGCCGCCTTCGCGCCGCGCTCGCCGCTCGGCACGCTGATCGCCTTCGTGCAGATCGCCATGCGGCGCTGGTCCCGTATTCCCGGCGCGCGGTACTGGGAGGGGGCGGAAATCACCGTGGCCTGCGATCCGCCGCTGCCCGATGCAGGTCGATGGCGACGGGATGGGCAAGACGCCGCTTACGATCACAATGCGCCCCGCCGCCCTGCGCGTGATCGTGCCGGAGCCGTCCGCATGACGCCGGCGCCGACGATCCCCTGGCTGCGCGACGCGCTCGCCGCGGCGTATGGGCCGCAAACGGCATGGTGGCCCGCCGAGTCCGCCTTCGAGGTCTGCGTCGGCGCGATCCTCGTGCAGAACACGACCTGGCAGCAGGTCGCCCGCGCCGTCGCCAACCTGAAGGCGGCGGGCGCGCTCGACCCCGCCGTGTTGTGCTCGCTCCCGACCGAGACCGTCGAGGACCTCGTGCGCCCTTCCGGCACGTTCCGCCAGAAAGCGCGCCGATTGGAGACCTTCTGCGGCCATCTGATGACGCGGTGGGACGGCGATCTCGGCAGCGATGCTCGCGCAAGAGGGTGGGACGCTGCGCGCCGAACTGCTCGGCATCTGGGGCATCGGCGAGGAGACGGCGGACGGCATCGTGCTCTTCGCCGCCCACCAGCCCGCCTTCATCGTCGATGCCTATACGACGCGGATCGTCCGCCGCCTCGGTCTCGTCGCGGAGGATGGGACGCGGCACGACGTGCGCGCGCTCTTCATGGCTGCCCTCCCGGCCGATGCCGCCGTGCTGCGCGAGATGCACGCGCTGCTCGTCACCCACGCGAAGGCGCATTGCCGCGCCTCGCCGCTCTGTATCGGTTGCCCGCTGGCCCCCCGCTGCGCCTATCGAAAGGACCATGCCGCATGACTGCCGCAACCGATGACGACATTTCGCGACCGACTGGATGGCGCGGTGGCCAAGAATCAGTCGCTCCTCTGCGTCGGCCTCGATCCCGAAGTTGGCGAAACTGCCCGACGCCCTCCGCTCGCGCCACGCCGAGCAAGCGCTGACGACCTTTCTCCACGGCATCATCGCCGCGACGGCGGACCTCGTCTGCTGCTACAAGCCGAACCTCGCCTTCTACCTCGCGCACGGCGCGGCGGGCTGGAATGTGCTGCTCGGCCTGCGCGACGTGATCCCGGCGCATATCCCGCATGCTGCTCGACGCGAAGTTCGGCGATATCGGCTCGACGGCCGAGATGTACGCGCGCAGCCGCCTACGATGTCGTCAATGCGGACGCCTTGACCGTCAGCCCGTATGTCGGCGGCGACGCACTCGCGCCCTTCTTCGCGCGGCCGGATCGCACCGCGTTCGTCCTCTGCAAGACCTCCAATCCCGGCAGCGGCGACTTGCAGGATGTTGCGGTCGAGGGTGGCGAGACGGTCTTCCTGCGCATGGCGGCGCGCATCCGGGAGTGGGGTGCGATGTACGGCAATGTCGGCGCGGTCGTCGGCGCGACCTATCCGGCGCAGATGGCGGCGATCCGCGCCGCGCTGCCCGATGCGCCGCTGCTCGTGCCGGGCATCGGCGCGCAGGGCGGCGATCTCGCAGGCTCCGTACAGGCCGGGATGGATGCGCGCGGCGCGGGCATGCTGATCAGCGCGAGCCGGAGCGTGCTCTATGCATCGGCGGGCGAGGATTACGCCGACGCGGCGCGCGCCGAGGCGCTACGGCTGCGCGATGCGATCAACGCGGCGCGGCAGGGTGGCTGAGATGCGGGGCGTGACCTTTGCGCCGTACACGGAGCGCGACCACGACGCGGTCGTGCGTCTCCTCAATCTGATCACCGAGAGCGTCGGGCGAGATGTGCTTGCCGTCGCGCTGGAGAAGCCATCCCGGAGCGTTCGTGTCGCGCGCGTTGGCGATCGTGTCGTCGGCGTCCTCATCCTCGCGCTGATCGAGTGGAGCGGCGACGCGCACCTCCGCTTCCTCGCCGTGGACGAGGAATATCGCAGCCAGGGCATCGGCGCGGCGCTCGTCGATTGGGCGAAGGAGACCGCGACGGCCGCCGGGATGCGCCGCCTCTACGTCGATACCTCGCACGACAATGTGCGGGCGATGGCCTTCTATATCCGCCAGGGATTCATCCCGGAGGTCTGCCGCTTCGATTTCTACAAGCCCGGCCTCCATCAGGTGAACTTCTGGCTGGACTTGCCGTATCAAGGGCGGCGATCGTGCCGGGTCCGGTGGTGGCGGTGCCACGGCGCGTCCATCGGCGACCGGGATCGTCGTCGATGCCTTCCGCGAGGCCGACCGGGCCGTCGTCGCCTCGCTGATCGACGCGATCACCTGGCAAGACGAGGGCATGGGCGTGCTCGACAACGCCCTCCTCAACCACTGGGAAATCTTCGTCGCGCGCGAGGGCGATGCGCCGGTCGGGACGCTCCTGCTACATATCACGCCGTGGAACGCGACGGCGCACATCGGCATGTTGTCCGTGCTGCCCGAGTACCAGAGCCGTGGTGTCGGCGCGGCGCTGATGGCGGCGGCAAAATCGCTCGCACAGGAGCAATCGTTGCGGCGGCTGACCGTCGGCACCGGCCACGCCAACTGGCGGGCGCAACTCTTCTATCTCCGCAACGGCTTCGTCCCCGAGGTCTGCCGCCACGATTTCGGCGGCCCCGGAGTCCACGAAGTGCATCTCTGGCAGGATCTCTAGCCGCCGAATGAGCGCCATCTGCTTGCGTCTCGGCATCGTTCCTGGGTTATGCCAATCGCTGCTTCAACATGGGCGCGATCCGGGCCGACGAGGAAGAGATGTTCGTGATTGCGCAGGTGTGAGATTTTGCCGACCTTCTCGCCGCTCGGGTTGAAGATGCCGATCTGCGCGCCGACGTAGCGCTTGAAATCGAGCGCGACGGAGGCGACATAGCCCCGCTGGCCGAGCATCGCGCTGATCTCCTCGCGCGTGAAATAGCCCTCGGAGTTGAAGGAGACAAGCAGGTACGGCGCGCGGATTGCGCCCAGTAGGTCCGCGAATACCGCGCCCGCCTGCTTCTTCGAGTTGTAGGCGCTCTTCTGCGTGCGGCAGTCTTCGCGCTTCATGGCGATGCCATAGGTTGGCGGCGCGTCGTTGCGGACGAAGGTTTCCCAGATGTGATAGTTGCTGAAGTACGAGTGCTGATTGTAGGGCGGGTCCATATAGACCAGATCAATATCCTTGTCCAGTTGCCGCACGAGCGCGTTCGCGTCCATGCGGGTGACCGCGCCGGTGCCGGGAAGGAGATCAGGCAGCCGCAGTTCGAGCGGGTTGAAGGAGCGGGCTGACCATCCTTTCAGATACGCCATTTGCAGCCCGACGGTCGAATCGACCCGATCCGCCGCCTCGATGAGCGAGGTGAGCAGGATCGCACGCTCCGTCTCGTTCGCCGCCAGCGCATCGATGCCCGCGCGGATGGCGTCCATTTTCATGCCGTTGAAGGGTTGGAAGTAGCGCGATTCCTCGCAGAACGTGTGGGTGATATAGCCATGCGACGGGCGGCAAGGCCATGAGTTCGGTCGATCACTCGCCGCAATCGCCCCGTGTCGATCGTCGGCTGCGTCTGTCGCGATATAGGTCGTGCCGAAGACTTCGCTGTAGGTCGCGAGGTCGTTGCTATGTACCCAGAGGCCGGACCGCTTCAGCGCCTGCCCGATCCGTGTCGTGCCCGCGAAGAGGTCGCAGACCCGCCGCACATCGGGCAGATCTGCGGACGATCGCGCTGATGTGCGGCACGAGCGTCCGCTTCGAGCCGATGTACTTAATCATGGCGGGCAAAATACCTCACCCCTTGCCCCTCTCCATCACCGATAAGCCGGGATACGGAAAGATCGCGGCGGCGATGGGGCGGAGAAATACGGAAGGCCGTTGCTTCCTTCTCGCTCCCCCTCTCCTTTGCTCTCAAGCAAAGGAGAGGGGGCCGGGGGGTGAGGCTTCCCCTTCCGCCCGCGTGCTGCTACACTGGCGGGTACCGGGGGCGCGTCGCGTTCCATGATGATGGCGGCAGGAGGAGCGAATATGTCCGAATACATCGTGCGGCTCTACTTTAAGGGTGGCATGACGATGGATGTCCCGATCACACTGGCGGAGGACGAGGAACCGGATCTGACCTGGTTTCTCGGCGAGTCGAGCGACCCGGAGGAGCGGACAGCCGTCCTCACCGAGGGGCAGTATGCCTGGAAATCCGCCGATGTGCTCGCCGCCGAATGGTACGAGAACACCATGACCACCGAGGATGAGACCGACGCATAACGAGTGATGATCGCGCCGGAAAGCGACGACGGCGGCTCTCGTGGCCGCCGTCGTTTGCATGGAAGTCCGGTCGCCGGTCACCGGTCTAGTCGTCTCCCGTGCTCGCTTCCAAGACCTGATCGGTCGGCGGCGCGACGCTCTCGGTCGTCAGGCGGGCAAGCCGCGTCCAGGCGAGTTGCCGCCGCGCTTCCATCAGCGCGTCATATTCGTCGACCGGCAGGATCGCAACTTGCGGCCTCCCGTGTGCGGCGACGATCACCGCGCTCTTGCCGTTGCGTACCTGATCGATCACTGCGCCAATGTTGCGCTGGAACTCCGTTGACGAAATTGTCTTCGTCTTGGCCTCGGCCATGCTGCCCTCCCACGCTGACGGCATTGCGACACCGGCACATCGCTCGCCGTTGGCCCGTACGCACAACCTGTACGTACACCCGTAGTGTACGGTATATCCGGGGAACGCGCAAGAGGGGCAGGGTTTGCATATCTTGTAGTAGGCGGAGAAAGCGTGAGCGGCGGGCGCTTCCGCCCGCCGCTCTCCGGTTCTGTGGGGGATGCCCCGGTCCTGCACGCGATGCCGACGAAGCCTCTTTCAGGCGATCCTCCGCGTCCGTCTCGCCGAGCGCTCTGTCTCCCTTAGTGACTGTAATGAATACGCCCGAAGCATGACCGAGACATCCGTAATCCTACCTATTCGGATGACAGCGTTGTCAGGATTGCCCGCCGGACATCCTCGGCGTGCGGGAGGGCATATTTGCGCAGCGGCCCGCTCGGGATCGGCACGGGCGCGGCCCCGACGCGGGCAATAGGGCTGCCCGCAGATCGCGCATCGCCCGCTCCGCCACGACGGCGACGATCTCCGCGCCGATGCCGCCCGCCACCCACGCCTCATGGGCGGTGACGAGGCGACCGGTCTTTCGCACCGATGCGTCACCATCTCCGCGTCCCACGGCGCGAGGGAGCGGAGGTCGATCACCTCGGTCTCGATGCCTTCCGCGGCGAGGGTGTCCGCCGCCTGTAGCGTGACCGGGACCATCGAGCCGACCGCGACGACCGTGACCTCGGTGCCTGACCGCGCCAGTCGCGCGGGGCCGATGGGCACGACATCAGTCGCCGGTCGGCACCTCGGCGCGGCGACTGTGGGAGAGCGACATCCCCTCGAAGAAGAGCACCGGGTTATCGTCGCGAATCGCGGCGGTCATCATGCCCTTCGCGTCGGCGGGCGTCGCGGGCATCACCACTTTCAGGCCCGGCACATGGGCGAACCAGGCGGAGTAGTCCTGCGGGTGGCCGCCGTACGGGCCGTCCCCGACGCGCGTGCGAATAACTACCGGCGCGCGTCGCGGCGCCGCCCGTCATGTAATGGAGGTTCGGCGCTTGGTTGATCAGTTGGTTCATCGCGGCGGGCAGGAACTCGCCGAAACTGATTTCGACGATCGGCCGCCGGCCGAAGAGCGCCGCGCCGAGCGCGACGCCGACCATCGCGGACTCAGAAATCGGCGCGTCGCGGACGCGGCGGTCGCCGAACTCGTCATACAATCCCTTCGTCCCCTGCATCGCGCCGCCCATCCGACCGACATCCTGCCCGATGTAGCAGATTCGCTCGTCGCGGCGCATCTCGGCCGCGATGGCCTCGATGACCGCTTCCATGTGCGTGAGGCGGTGCGTCCCGACCTCGGGCGTCGCTGTGGCTCATGCGTAGACCTCGTCCGTGCCGAGATCGGCGGGCGTCACATCGCGCGATGCCTTCGCGCGTTCCATCGCTTCCTCCACGGCCGTTTCGGCGTTGGTGCGCGCCTCGATCAGATCGGTGTGTGTCGCCTCGCCCCGATCGAGCAGGCGCGTCGCGAGCACGTCGAGCGGGTCCTCGCCCGCGTCGCGGTCGGCGTCGGTGCGATAGGAGGCATTATCGCCCGCCCAGTGGCCGTTGCGGCGGATCGTCCGCGCTTCAATGACTGTCGGGCCCTCGCCGGCGCGGGCGCGGACGGACGCTTCGACAACGGCGGAACGGACCGCATCGATGTCCTGACCATCGACCGCGACGCCGGGGATGCCGTATCCGGCGGCACGGGCGACGACGGGCGCGGGGAGGTAGCCATGATGTCGCTGCGAGATCGCCCAGCCATTGTTCTGGCAGAGATAGACGATCGGCAATCTCCACGCGGCGGCGAGATTGATGTTCTCGTGGAAGTCGCCCCGGTTTGCCGTACCGTCCCCGAATGAGCAGACGCAGACCCCCGGCGACCCGCCCTCCTGCAACGCGAGCGCCGCGCCGGTGGCGATGCCGAGCGAGGTGCCGAGATCGCCCGCCACCCACGGCACGATGCCCATCGCGATCGGCCCCGTGAACGGCACCGCACGTCCCCGGCTGTATCCCGCCGGCTTGCCGAGCACCTGCGCGATCAGCCGCCAGAGTTCCGCGCCGCGCAGTGCGTAAACGATGAACGGGTCGCGATAATGCGGTGCGACGATATCCGCCGGGCCGCAGTCATAGAAACCGCCGAGGATCGTTGCTTCCTCGCCCTCGCAGGGGAACCAGCGCGGGTTTGCGGCGCAGAGCGCGTGATCGAGCACGCGACAGAGCGCCATCCACCGATAGACTGTCAAATCACTCTGCATCCAGTTCCTACCCGAACGTCCGTGCGTGCTAAAGGGCGGATAGCGTCTCGGTCCGCACGTCGCTGACATAATACTCCGCGCCGTTCTGCTCGACGAAGCGGATGATGCCGGCGAGCATTTCATCGGCATGGCGGGCGGAGGTGCTGGCGCAGGTGACGCCGATCACGGCGATGCCCCAGGTGTCCTGCGCCTCGACCTCGGCGGCGGAGACGTTGAAGCGATTCTGCACGCGGGCGAGCAGCGATTTCAGCACGCCGCGCTTCTCCTTCAACGACTGCGCGGCGGGCAACTCCAGCGTGATTCGCGCGACGCCGACGATCACTTACTGCATCACCAGCAGGTCGCGCGGCGCGTCGTTCAGTTTCTCGCCGCCCGTCTCGGTGCAGACGACGCTGTCCTCGATGCGGACGCCGAACTTGCCCGGCATGTAGATGCCCGGCTCGTCGGAGAAGACCATGCCGACGCGGAGGGGCAACGTGTTCCCCTCAACCATGTACGGCTCCTCATGCACATCGAGGCCGAGGCCGTGGCCGACGCGGTGGATGAAGTATTCGCCATAGCCCGCATCCGTAATGACCGCGCGCGCCGCGCGGTCGATCTCCTGGCAGGCGACGCCGGGCCGCACCGCCGCGAAGGCGGCCTCGTTCGCGCGGAGGACCGTGTCGTAGACCCTCCGATATTCGTCCGACGGCTCGCCGATGTGGACGGTGCGCGTGATGTCGGAAACGTAGTGCTGATAGCGCCCGCCGAAGTCGAAGACGATGGCGTCGCCCTCCTGGATGACGCGATCCGCCGTGCCGTAGTGCGGGCTGGCGCTGTTCGGCCCGGAGGCGCAGATGCAGAAGGCGACGGACTCCATGCCGTGCGCGCGCATCAGGTCCATGAGCCGCTCTCCTGCCTGCCGCTCGGTGAGGCCGGTAATTTTCGTCTGGGTGAATGCGATCCATGCTTCGTCGGTGCGGTGCGACGCCTCGCGGATAAGATCGACCTCGGCGGTGTCCTTGCACATGCGCAACTCGCGCATGATGTCCCCGGCGATCTCCCATTTCACTTCCGGCAGGTGGCGCTGCATTTTGATGAGGAAGGATGCCCAGAGTTCATTGTTCGAGGCGACGGCGCGTGCCCCGGTCTCCCAGATAATGTCCGCCGCGATGTTTGCCGGGTCCGCCGTCTCTTCCCAGGCGACGGGTGCGAACGGCACTCCGGCGGCCCCGAGGCGCGGCGCCTCCAACTGCGGCACGACGATCTTCGGCTCGCCCTCTTTCGGCACGATCATCAGCGTCAGCCGCTCGCTGGTATGGCCTGGATAGCCCGCGAGGTAGAGGAGGTCCGACCCGACGCCGATCGCCAGCGCATCGACACCCTGCCGCGCCATCTCCGTCTGCGCCCTCCGCACCCGGTCGTGATAATCCGCTCGCTGCCCGCCTGCCATAGGGGGCTCCTTTCAGTAATAAGTAACGAGTAGCGAGTAACGAGCGAGGACGGCGTTCCGGCCACGCGTTACTCGCTACTCATTACTCGTTACTTCGGGCGGTGTCAATCAGGCGCAGGGCGGGGACAAGCGTGCGAGAGAGGGGACAAGCGTGCGAGAGAGGGGCTGACACCCCACTCGGCCCAACCGCCGTCGTAGAGCTTGACATGAACGTAGCCGAGCGCCTTGAGCGCGAAGAAGGGGAGCGCGGCATCGTTGCTGAAAGTGCCGTACACATCAATCGTGCGGTCCGGCGTCGCGCCGATGCCGCCGAGCATCGCGCGGAGATCGTCCGGCGAGCGGAACGCCGGCGCCTTCGGCTCGCGGATGAACGATGTCCACGGTAGGTGGCGCGCATTCGGGATGCTGCCGATTTGGGTAGTGTTGTCCCATGTTTGCGTCATTTCCGCGTCGGTGCGCACATCCAGGATGACGGATTGCGGATCGTTGACCGCCTTCGACATATCGCAGCGGTTGATCAGCAGCGACTCGTCGGGGAGATCGCGGTAAAAGGCGCGCGGCGCGGTGTGCGTCTTCGTTTCGATCGTGTATCCGCCCGCTGCCCAGCCCGCGAGGCCGCCGTTGAGGATGCGGACATTCGGGTGGCCGGCGTACCAGAGCGCCCAGGCGAAGCGCGCCGCCGCCCGGTTGTCGTTGCGGTCATAGACGATCACCAGCGTCTTTTGATCGATACCGAGATTGCCGAAGACCTTCTCCCGGTCGGGCTTCCCGGCGAGTCGCCCGTAGGTGTCCGCATGTTGCTCGATGAGGTCTTCCCAATAGGCATGGACCGCGCCCGGCACATGGCCGAGGAGATACTGTGGGTGGTCCGAGAGATCGACGATGCGGATGTCCGGCGCATTGAGATGATCCGCGACCCACGACGGCTCGAGAAGCGCGATATCGAGCGGCCATGTATAGGTCGGTAGCAGCGCCGCAGTCCCCGCCGTGGATGGCGCCACCGCAGTCGTACATGAGGAGAGGAGCGTAGCGATGAGAAGGAGGAACCCTAACCCCCCAATTCCCTTCCTTGGTGGGGAAGGGGAAGCCGTAGGGGCGCACGGCTGTGCGCCCCCTTGACGATGGCAGGCATTCGCGAGCAAGCCACGGCACTTCCGGCGAGTCACCCCCTCCCTTCGAGGGAGGCGGCCGGGGAGTAGGTATCTCATAGCCGGAGCGTAGCACAACTGACCCGATTGCGGTACGATGCCGCGCGGGATACCGGCCTGGCGGGGACGCCGCCATCGCACCGAGCGGAGAGGAACCACGTCCGTATGACTACCACGACACTGCCCCGACCGGAAACGAGCGAGGGAGACGCGCCGCCGCCGTTGGAGTCGGTTCTGTTCACGCTCGGCTCGCCGGGGCGCCGCGCCGTCCGCTTCCCCGCGCTCGATGTGCCAGAGGCGCCGCTGCCGACCGAGTATTTGCGCGAGAACGACCCGAACGACACACTCGCCTGGCCCGAACTCTCCGAACTGGAGGTCGTGCGCCATTTCGTCCATCTCTCGCAATTGAATATGGCAATCGACGTCAACTTCTACCCGCTCGGCTCGTGCACGATGAAGTACAACCCGAAAGTGAACGAGGTCGTCGCCGCCATGCCGGGCTTCGCGGCGATTCATCCCTACCAGCCGGAAGAATCGGTCCAGGGCGCGCTCAAAATCATGTACGACATGCAGGAGTATCTGGCCGAGATTTCCGGTTTCGACGCCGTGACGCTCTGCCCGGCGGCGGGCGCGCACGGCGAGTTGACCGGCATCCTGCTCATCCGGGCGTACCACGAGAGCCGGGGCGAGGGCGCGCGGCGGCGCGTCGTGCTCGTGCCGGATAGCGCGCACGGCACGAACCCCGCGACAGCGGCGATGAGCGGCTACAAGGTCGTCACCGTGAAGTCGGACGCGCGCGGCAATGTCGATGTCGAGGCGCTACGGGGCCTCGTCGGGCCGGACACCGCCGCGCTGATGATTACCAACCCGAACACGCTCGGCCTCTTCGACGAGCACGCGCGGGAGATCGTCGAGATCGTCCACGGCGTCGGCGGCCTCGTCTATAACGACGGCGCGAACTTCAACGCCATCCTCGGCATCGTGCGGCCCGGCGATATCGGCTTCGATGTGATGCACTACAACCTGCACAAGACCTTCTCGTCTCCGCACGGCGGCGGCGGGCCGGGCGCGGGGCCGGTGGGGGTGAAGCATGAATTGATCCCCTTCCTGCCCGCGCCGTACATCGTCAAGGAAGGCGAGGCGTACCGTCTGACGACGCCGGAGCGCTCGATCGGCAAGTTGCACGGCTTCCACGGTAACTGGGGTGTCATCCTGCGCGCCTATACCTATATCCGCTCGAACGGCGGCGAGGGGCTACGCACGATCTCCGAGACGGCGATCCTCAACGCGAACTACCTGCTCTCGCAGGTGCGGGAGAACTACGATCTCGCCTACGACCGCTCCTGCATGCACGAGTTCGTGCTCACCGACCAGAAGCAGCGGCCCGCCGTGCGCACGCTCGACATCGCCAAGCGGATCATCGACTACGGCTTCCATCCGATGACGGTCTACTTCCCCCTGATCGTCGAGGGCGCGATGCTCGTCGAGCCGACCGAGACGGAGACGAAGCAGACGCTCGATGCTTTCGCCGCCGCGATGAACGCCATCGCCCGCGAGGCCGCCGAGAACCCGGACCTGGTCACGAGCGCGCCGCACAACGCGCCGATCACGCGCCTCGACGAGGCGACCGCCGCCCGCAAGCCGAATCTGCGCTGGTTGCCTGCCGCAACCGCGCCGGAGACCGGATCGCCCATCGCGGCGCGGTAAGGACGATTGATGGAGCGGGCCGGGATCTCGCTCCAATGACGTGCTGGCTTGGAGGCTCGGATGATTGATGTCTGATCCCTCCATGCCGCGACAAAGAGTCGGTGATTTCGCTCGATCTCTGTCGATTCCTCCTGCGAAGGTCACTGGCTATCTGCTCGAAATTGGACCATGCTCGCGGAGCGTCGAAGGCCCGGTTCTTCATCGCTTTCGGCTTTCGGCCTGAGCATCCAGAGCCGCTCTTCGGCGCCTTGCTCGAACATGGGCATATGAATTATATCGTGACAATCGCATCCGACGCTGGAGTGACCGTGTACACTGTGGAGGGTGAGATTGTATCGCCGGACGGGCGGAACCCACGCATCCGTACAGTATGGCAGATCGATGCTGGCAGCGATGTTGCGCGCCTCATCACCGCCGTACCGCTCCGGCGAAGGAGGATGAGCGAATGATTCATGAGTTCGATATGGTCACGTTGAATACTCCTATCCCGGAGCGGCACCTCTCCGCAGGGCTTGAGGGCACGGTCGTCGATGCCGTTCATTCCGATGACGGATGGGTCACCGTGGAGTTCTTTCAGGGGGATGAGACCGTTGCGGTTCTTCCGATAGCAATCGAGAAGCTGCGCCTGGGCAGGAAAGCCAAGCCGGAGGAATCTGGGGATCGACCGCGACAGGTAAAGGAACCTCTGCGGAAATAGGTGGCGGTCGGCGATTTTCATGCTCCGCTATAACCCATAGGATCGTCGCCCTCATAGAGTTCGATACCCCGCAAATCTTTCACTACAAGGGAATGAGGTGATCGCCATGGTCCACAGCCGGCAGATCGGTGCGCGCGTCAAGCGGAAGGAAGATCCTCGCCTCGTCACCGGCAGTTCGACCTACGTGGACGATCTGCGGCCCCCGCGTACCGTGCAGATGGCGATCCTCCGCAGCGTCTATGCCCACGCGCGGATCGAGCGCGTCGATCTTGCCGCCGCGCTGGCGCATCCGGGCGTGATCGCGGCGTACAGCGGCGAGCAGTTCCGTGCCCTATGCGGGCCGCTGCCGGGGCGGGAGGGCGAAGCAATCCCCGGCATGAGCGGCTTCACCCCGCCGACTGTCTGGCCGATGGCGGCGGATCGGGTCCGTTTTGTCGGTGAGCCGGTGGCGGTGGTCGTCGCGGCGGATCGCTACATCGCGCGCGATGCGCTTGACCTGATTGACGTGATCTACAACCCGTTCCCCGCCGTGGCCGACACCGATGCCGCGCGCGCGCCAAACGCGCCACAACTCTATGACGAGGCGCCGGGCAATGTCGCCTTCACCTGGCGGCACGCGCAGGGCGACGCGGCGGCAGCCTTCGCGTCGGCTGACGTGGTGGTGGAGCAGCGCATGGTTAATCAGCGCATCGCGGCGGCGCCGATGGAGGGGCGAGCAATCCTCGCCCAACCCGATCCGCTCAATGGTGGGCTGATCGTCACGACCTCGACGCAGAATCCCCACGGCGTGCGCAAGCAACTGGCGCAGTTGACCGGCCTGCCGGAGACGCTGGTTCGTGTGATCGCGCCGGAGGTCGGTGGCGGTTTCGGCGTCAAATCCGGCGTCTACCCGGAGGACGCGATCGTCGCGACCCTCGCGCTGCACCTGCGGCGTCCCGTCAAATGGATCGAATCGCGCGCCGAAAGCCTCTCGACCACACAGCACGGCCGGGGGCAGGTGGCGGACGTCGCGATCGCGGCGCGTGCGGACGGCGAAATCACCGCGCTGCGCCTGCGGGTGATCGCGGACCTCGGCGGCTTCCCGCGCGGCCTGTTCGTGCCGATCCTCACCGGGCGGATGATGAACGGTGTCTACCGCTACCAGACCATCGATCTGGAGATCACCGGCGTCTACACGAACACGATGGCGACGGGGGCCTATCGCGGTGCGGGGCGACCCGAGGCGGCGTACTACGTCGAACGCATCGTCGATCTGCTCGCGCGCGAACTCGGCATGACGCCGATCGAGGTGCGCCGGCGCAACTTCATCCCGCCCGATGCCTTCCCCTATCGCACAGCCACGGGGCTGACGTATGACAGCGGCGATTACGAGAAGGCCCTGGCCCGCGTGCTGGAATTCGCCGATTACGACGCCCTCCGGGAGGAGCAAGCACGCCTGCGCGCGGAGGGGCGATACCTCGGCATCGGCCTCGTGACGGCGACGGAGATCAGCGGCGGCGGGCCGTTCGAGAGCGCCGGCGTGCGCGTCGAGCCGAGCGGCGCGATTACCGTCTCCACCGGCATCTCGCCGCACGGACAGGGCGAGGAGACGACCTTCGCGCAGATCGTCGCGGACGAATTGGGCGTGGCGATGTCGGAGATCATCGTTGTGCACGGCGATACGGCGCGGACGCCGCCCGGCATCGGCACCTTTGGCTCGCGCGGTCTGGTGGTCGGCGGCTCGGCGCTCGTCCGCGCCCTCGAACCGATCACGGAGAAGGCCCGTCGGATCGCGGGCCATCTGCTCGAAGCCGCGCCGGAGGATATCGAGATGCGCGACGGGCGATTCGGCGTGACGGGCGCCGCCGACCGCTCCGTCACATTGAAGGAGATCGCGGCTGCGGCCTACGGGCAGCGGCTGCCGCCGGATATCACCTCCGGCCTCGAATCGGTCGAATTCTTCCGGCCCGAAATGTCCGCCTTCCCGTTCAGCGCGGATATCTGCGTCGTCGAGGTGGACGCCGAGACGGGTGTGGTCACGCTCCGCGATTACTTCGCCGTCGATGATTGCGGTCGGGTGATCAGCCCCCTGCTTGTTGAGGGCCAGTTGCACGGTGGCCTGGCGCAGGGGATCGCGCAGGCGCTCTGGGAGGAGGTCGTCTACGACGCGGGCGGCCAGTTGGTCTCCGGGTCGCTGATGGACTATGCGGTGCCGACGGCGCGTGCCTTCCCGCAGTTCGCGACGGCACAGACAGAGACGCCGACGACGTTCAACCCGCTCGGCGCGAAGGGGATCGGCGAACTGGCGACCGTCAGCGCGCCGCCCGCCATCGTCAACGCCGTGCTGGACGCGCTCGCGCCGTTCGGCATCCGGCATCTCGACATGCCCTTGCACGCCGAGCGCATCTGGCAGGCGATTCAGAAGGCGCGGCGATAGGAGTGAACGCAAGAACCCGGTGGTAGCGCAGGCAGAAGCCTGCGCTACCACTTTTGCAGACATGCCGTCATACCGGGAATAATCGCAGGGCTCGGCCTGTTTGAGACTATGTATCGCGAACAGGCTCCAATGGTCTGGGTCGTGAGAAGCGATTTCGGGCGTTGACATGCCGGGCGCGATGGCGTACGATGCTTCCTTGCGCCGCCGGATTCGGCGGCTTGCGTACGCGAAATGACCGGGCGGGGCTTACCGCTCGCAGAGTGACGGAGGGCATCGGTGGCGGACCACTACGCGGTGATCGAGACGGGCGGCAAGCAGTACCGCGTGGCCGTCGGGCAGGCTCTTGAGATCGAGAAGCTCGACGGGGCCGTGGGGGACGAAGTGACGCTCGGGCGCGTCCTGCTCGTTGCGGGCGAGGGCAGCACCACGATCGGCACGCCGGTCGTCGCGGGCGCCGCCGTCAAGGCGACCATCGATGCCCAGCATAAGGCGGACAAGGTGATCGTCTTCAAGATGAAAGCGAAGAAGCGCTATCGCCGCCTGAAGGGGCACCGCCAGCCGCTCACTCGCGTCACCGTCACGGATATCGTCGTCTGAGTAGACAGTAGTCGGTACTCAGTAATCAGAGCCGACGAACCACTGTCTACCGTCTACTGTCTACTGGAGGAAGCAATGGCACACAAAAAAGGCGTCGGCTCATCCCGGAACGGGCGCGACAGCAAGCCGAAGATGCTCGGTGTCAAGCGGTACGACGGCCAGATCGTCCATGACGGCGAGATCCTCGTCCGCCAGCGCGGCACGCGCATCATGCCGGGCAACAATGTCGGCGTCGGGCGCGATCATACACTCTTCGCGCTGATCCCCGGCTCCGTCAAGTACGAGCATGTCGGGCGGTACAAGAAGCAGGTCAGCATCTACCCGGTCGCGACGGGTGCTGCGCTCGAAGAAACCCAGGTCGCGGCAGGATAGCAAACAAGGACTGAGAACTCAGCGCTCGGCCCTGAAAGAGGAACTCGAATGAAGCCAGGAATTCACCCCACCTATGTCGAATCCGTTGTGACGTGCTCGTGCGGCAATAGCTGGACGACGCGCTCGACGAAGCCCGCGCTCCGCACCGACTTGTGCTCCCAGTGCCACCCCTTCTTCACGGGCGAGCAGCGCATCGTGGACACCGCCGGTCAGGTGGAGCGGTTCATGAATAAGCTGAACAGCGCGCAAGAGGGCGGCGTGGTCAGTAAGAAGCAGGTTCGCCGCGATCAGAAGTTGGCGGAGACGCAGCGCGCGCGCACATTCACACCCGAGTTGGAGGCGCTCGCGCAGGTCGTCGACGCACCCGCCGAGGCGGCGACGCCGTCGGCATAACAGCGATCCTAGCGCGGTTGGGCCGATGACAATATTGCATGCCCGCGCCGCGTAACGAAACCGCATACTGTTCGTTATATCGGTCAGAGTGTTCGAGGTTCCCTCGACACCCTGGCCGTTCCTCCGTTCTAGACCCAAAGAAAGTGTGCGATTTTCGTGGCGCAGACGACCACTCTCCCCGTGCGCTCGACCTCGTTACGTCTCCCGCCCCGCGATGCTCCGTCCGCTTCCCATGCCGCCGGGCCGCCCGTCGTCCTCAAGGAGGGCGGCACGTTCCTCGTCGCGGATGCCTGCGGCGATATCACGGGCGCGCACGGTTTGGGGCTCTATGAGCACGACACGCGCTACCTGAGCCGTTTCGTCCTCACCGTCGACGGGCACCGGCCCGCCGTGCGGACGACGACGCGGCCCGGCCCGGCGGTCGTTTCGACCCGTGCCGCCGCGAGGCGCTCATGCGACGACCGCCACCCGCTCATCGTCCATCGCTCCGCCGTTGTGGATAGTGCGTTGCATGTCAATCTGACGCTACGCAATCCGGCGGCGGCGGCGCGGCGGGTGCGCGTGACGCTGACGATGGCGGCGGACTTCCGGGACATGTTCGCCGTGCGTGGCTTTTACGCCGGGAAGCGGCGGGGGACGACCCTGATGCCCGACGTCGATGATCGCACCGCCCGCTTCCGATACGAGACGCTGGATGGGCTGCCGATCTGGACCGATGTACGCGCGAACCACACGCCCGCCCGCACGACGATGATCCATGCGGGGCATCACCGGCAAACTCCCGGCCTGCGCTGGACGTTCAGCATCGCCGTGCCCGCCGGTGGGCGCGAGGAACTCTCCTTTCTCGTCACTCCGGGGCGGGCGACCGAGGCGGCGGTCGATCGCAGCATCACCGCCTCCCTGCACACCGCGCGTTCCCTCGCGCACCGATGGACGGACGAGATCGCCGCTGTCGAGACGGACAATCACGCCTTCAACCGCCTGCTGCGCCGCTCAGCGAGCGATCTGCGTGCCCTCCTGACGCCTTGCGCGGCGGGTGAAGTGGCGGCGGCGGGCATTCCCTGGTTCGTCGCGCCATTCGGGCGGGACTCGTGCATCACCGCGCTCGAATCGCTGATGCTGACGCCGCGCTTCGCGGTGGGTGCGCTCCGGGCGCTGGCGGCGTATCAGGGGACGGCGGTCAATGCTGCCCGCGACGAGGAGCCCGGCAAAATCCTGCACGAGATCCGCGTCGGCGAGCTGTCTCGCGCCGGGATCGTGCCTTTCTCCACCTACTACGGCAGCGTAGACAGCACGCCGCTCTTTGTGATGCTCTTCGCCCAGACGATGCGCTGGCTGGACGCCGACGCGCTCTACGACGACCTCCTGCCGAATGTGCGCCGCGCCCTCGCGTGGTGCGACACGTGGGGCGATCCCGACAGCGACGGCTACATCGAGTTCGGGCGGTACGCGCGCAACGGTGTCGCCAATCAAGCCTGGAAGGACAGTCACGACTCGCTCCACCACCCGGACGGCGCGGATGTGCTCCGGCCCGTCGCGGTCGCGGAGGCGCAAGCGTACGTGTACGCGGCGAAGGCGTGGCTGGCGGATGTCGTGGAGCGGCGCGGCGACCCGCTCTGGGCGGCGCAGTTGCGCGTCGAGGCGGCGGAACTCGCCGCCCGGTTCGAGCGCGATTTCTGGCTGCCGGAGGAAGGGTGCTACGCCTACGCGCTCGACGGCGCGAAGCGGCCCGTGCGTACCGTCGTCTCGAACGCCGGGCATCTGCTCTACTGCGATCTCGTGCGCGGGGATAAGGCGGAAATCCTCGCCGAACGTCTCCTCCGGCCGGATATGCTCTCCGGGTGGGGCGTCCGCACGCTCTCGGCGGACGCGGCGCGCTACGACCCGGACAGTTACCACAACGGCAGCGTCTGGCCGCACGACAACGCGCTGATCGCCCTCGGCATGAGGCGGGCGGGGCAGGCACGGGCGGCAACCGCCGTTGCGGAGCAGGTGCTCGCGGCCGGGTTGTCGCAGCCGCTCTCGCGGATTCCCGAACTCTACGCGGGCTATGCGCGCACCGCCGAGACGGCGGCGCCCGTGCCCTATCCGGTCAGTTGCTCCCCGCAGGCATGGTCGGCGGCGAGCGCCTTCGCCTTCGTCCAGGCGATGCTCGGGCTCGATGTGGACGGCTGGACGGGCGAGATCGCCTGCGCGCCGCACCTACCGGATTGGCTTTCACACGTCCGCGTACGCGGCCTGCGCTATGGCCGGACCCACGCGGATATCGACGTGCGACGCGACGGCCCCGGCGCCTATCGCATCGTCATTACCCGCGCGGACGGCGTGCAAACGGACTACGCTGCGTCCGAAGCGTGACGGGCACGGGCGCATACGGTGGACCGCAAGATTTTTTGGGCTGGCGGAGTCAATCGTCGGCCGCCACCTCGCGCTGATCGGCGGCGTGCGTGGCCCCGGCGCGGAGAGATGAGTAATCCCCCATCCGCTCGTTGATCAGGCGATCGTAGAGTCGCTCGTAGCCGATCGCCATCGAGCGGGCCGAGAAATGCTGCTCCACTTGCGTGCGGCACGTCATGCGGTCAATCTCGCCGAGATGCCCCGCCGCTTCCACCAGGCCGTCTACCGTCGGTCGGATGAAGCCGGTGACACCGTCCACCACGATCTCGGGCACGGAGCCGCACGGCGTCGCGAGGACGGGCGTGCCACACGCCATCGCCTCCGTCATCGTCAGGCCGAATGGCTCCGGCCACTGGATCGGGAAGAGGAGCGCGCGGGCATTGCCGAGGAATTCGCTCTTCTCGCCGTCGCCGATCTCACCGACCCAGTCGATGAATGTCCCGTCGATGTGATCCTTGACGAGATCGAAATATTCGGGATGGTCGTCGTCCACCTTCGCGGCGATTTTGAGGGGGATGCCGGTGCGCTTGGCGATCGCAATCGCCTCGCTGATCCCCTTGTCCGGCGAAATGCGACCGAGGAAGGCGAGGTAGCCGCCGCTGCCGTCACCGAGATGGAGATGCTGCAGGTCGATGCCGTGGTAGACGTTGCCGATCCAGCGCGCCTGGGGCAGTGGCCGCTGCTGGTGCCGGCTGATCGAGTTCACGGCGGCATCCGGGTAGGCATCGAAAATGAGCGGCAGGGTCGGCAGGTCGAGCCGTCCGTGCATCGTCGTCAAGACAGGTGTCCGCACGAGCCGTGTGAACGGGAAAGTGAAGAAGTCGACATGGCTGTGGATGACATCGAACTCCTCGGCGCGCTCGAAAACGCGGCCGAGTTCGAGCATCTGCGGCGGGTGGATGTCGCGCGGCATTTCCAGTCCGGGCAGCAGGCGCAGGCCGGAGGACACAAGCGGCACGAGCGTCGCCAGCGTCTCGGAGTCGCCGGTGGCGAAGAGCGTCACATCATGACCGCGCCGCACCAGTTCGTCGCTGAGCGCCGCGACGACGCGCTCGGTGCCGCCGTACTTCAGCGGCGGCACACGCTCGGCCAATGGCGCGATCTGCGCGATCCTCAATCCGGTTCTGTTCATGGCCCCTCTCCCTCGAGAAAGCGTACCGCGATCTCATCCGCGAAGAGTCGCGCCTCCGCGGTGAGTGCGATCCGTCCGTCAGTGCGGGTAACAAAGCCCCGTGCTACGTATTCCGCGATCTGACGACCGTATATCGCATCAATAGTACATTCGTGCCGGAGCAGGAATGCACTTTCCGAGATTCCTTCTGCAAGACGCATTCCAAGAAGCATCGTTTCCGCGCGTGCGGTGGCCTCCGAAAGCGTCTCCGCGTCCGCTTCGACACTGCCTTCGGAGACGCCGCTCAGGTATGCGTGGAGATCGCGCACATTCCACCAGCGACGGTTCGCCCGGTGGCTGTGCGCGCCGACGCCGAAGCCGAGATAGTCCCCGTTGACCCAATAGCCGCAGTTGTGGCGCGAGCGGTGGCCGGGGCGGGCGTAGTTTGAGGTCTCGTAGTGGTGATAGCCCGCTTCGGCGAGCAGCGCATCGGCGGCGAGGAACATATCCGCGTAGAGGTCGTCGTCCGCGACACGAGCGGCGCCGACCGCGACGGCACGGGCGAGCGGCGTCCCTTCCTCGACGGTCAATGCGTAGGCGGAAACGTGATCGGGGTGCTGGGCAATAGCGGTGCGGAGATCGTCCCGCCACTCTTCCTCCGTCTGGTCTTGCCAGCCGAAGATGAGGTCCGCGCTGACACTGTCGAACCCGGCGGCGCGGGCGTTCGCAATTGCCTCCCGGCCATCCTCCGGCGTATGCAACCGACCGAGCGCCGCGAGGCCGCGCGCGTTGAAGGTTTGCACACCGAGCGAGAGGCGCGTCACCCCCGCCGCGCGGAAACCGGCGAGGTGGCGGGGGCGCAACGGGCCGGGGTTCGCCTCCAGCGTCACTTCCGCGCCGGGCTGCACGTCGAACACCGCGTTGATCGTCGCGAGGATACGGCCGATCTGTTTGGCGGGTAGCAGCGATGGCGTGCCGCCGCCGAGAAAGATCGTGGCGACCGGCGGATTGGGCGCGTGGCGTGTGGCGCCCTGTCTGATCTCCGCGCAGAGCGCATCGACGTACGCGGGCGCGATGTGCAGCATCCCCTCCACGACCGCGAAATCACAATACGGGCAATGTTTCTGGCAGAAAGGGATGTGGACGTAGATACCGATCTGCGTCCCGGTGTCGATGATCGGTACGTCGGCAATCATATCCGGGATCGTCGCCCACCCGATGCCGCGTCTTGCGCTAATGTCAAGCATGACTACGATACAAACGCCGGTTGCTGCACCTCGACAGTTTCCCCGAAAGACTCCGATTCCGGGAGAGGATCGCCATCCTCAATCATGGCATGAACATGCATATCCAAAGCGCCATGAATGTTTTCGCGCACTTCTTCAAGGGTTCGTCCCGTTGCCACGCAACCAGGGAGATCGGGCACATAGGCGGAGTAGTTGCGCGGTCCGGCGGTAATAACGACAGCGTAGTGCATCAGGGTTTCTCCTCATCTCCAACTAGCTTGCTCTTGAATGCTTTTCCATGTTTTATGGTCGAGTTCCTCATTCGGATGGCCCGCGACTGTCACTTTGCCTTTCTTTTCTGGATGTCTATACTGGCGGTGGCTACCCTTCTGGTCCTTCAGGTACCATCCATCGTCCAGGAGCCGTCTGATGGCATCCCGCACTTTCATTCTTTAAGCCGCGATTGCCGCACTGTCAAGGTCGCGCCTCTCTGCTCAGCAACATTCATCACGCCCCGGCCTAACGCGGTGGGTCGTGATCGGTCGGGCGCGGACTGTCGCTCGCGATGGCGTTGAAGGCGGCTTCGGCCGCTGCGGCTTCGGCGGCGGTCGCCGGGTGATTGCGGTAGCGCGCAGCACGATAGACATCGGTGATCGTCAGGAGGGGTGTTTCCGCGTGCGGGTAGACGTTTCGGAGCGGCGGCACATGCTCCCGTGGCGCGGCGGATGGCGCGCGCGGTACACCGGCCCGCGCGCCACGATGCAGGAGCCGCGAGTAGAGGGTGCGGATTTTCAGGGTGTGCTGCCATTGCGGGTCGCCGCGCAGCTCCGCCCACGGGTCCACGCCCTTGCGGCGCAGGCGGTTGGCGAGGTTGGCGAGCATCCCCTTCAGGCCCGCACCGACCTCGTTCCAGTCCATCACCGACTCGCGCTCCTCGCTGCCGCGCTGCCGTCGCGTCGGCCGGCGGAAGAGGAAGCGGCTGAGTATCCAGACGATTGCCACGAGCACCAATGCGAGCAGGGCGAACCGGAAGACATCCGGCAGGCTGCCGACTTTATGATTCACCTGATCCGCCGCTTGCCGGGGCGGCGTCGACAGGACCGGCAACTGCCCGACCCTTCCGCCCGTCACCCGATTGACGAGCGAACTGAGCACGAGATAGAAGAGATACGCGATCCAACTGATCACCGCGATGATCGCTTCGAGGATGAGATTGAGCACGAAAAAAACCGGACGGAGGATGGCGGCGACGGTCTTCAGGAAGGTGTGCGAGAGGATCGCCGCCGCGAGCAGCCCGACAATCAGGATGATCGCCACGGGCAGGACGAGCGGCCCGATCCACTGCGGCCCGAACCGGCCCTGCGCCCGCAGCCCTTCGATCTGCAAGCGCGCGAGCGTCACCGCGCTCAGGGCGAAGAAGAAGAAGCCGATGACGAGGATGCGCGCATACACACGCCCCGGCGATTGCGCCTCCTGCGCGGTGACGATGAGGATTGTCGTCACCGCGACAACAATCACGCCGATACGTAGCATCGTGTAGGTCGTGTCGAGCGACGGCGTCTCGCGCAACCGCCCGCGCGCCCATGCGTAGACGACGACGATCGTCACCAGCCAGACGGACGTCTGCGCGGTCGTCGGGCGGAAGATGTAGGCGTGCGCCGCCTCGCGCAACCAGGCCAGGTCCCAGGGCGCATAGTGCGGGAAGGCGGCGGCGTAGAGGAGCAAGAGGAGCGTCGCGATGACGCCCGCGCCGATTGCCACCTCGTAATCAGGGCTCCACAACTGGAAGGCATCGACGAGGCGCGGGATGGTCGCCGCCAGCAGCATCACCGCGAGGATTGCCAGGGGATTGATGCCGCCCGTGCCGCGGTCGGAGACCGCGCCGGGCGCCTCGATCAGCCCGACAACGAGCGCGACGAGCATCGACTCGGCGGAGATGAGCGCGAAACTGAGCGCGGCGGTGCGCCATTCCCACGTTTTCAGGAGGCGGGCGAGATAGGTGGTCATCCGGCCGCCTCCTCGGGCTGCGCGATCACCGGCTTCGTCGCCGCCGCGACCGCTTGCCACGGCAGGCGATGGACGACGACCCCCGCCAACCCCGGATCATCGACGAAGCCGAGGGCGACAATCACCACCCGCAGCCCGCGCTGCACCAGTTTCGCCAGCGCGCCGCGCAATGCGTCGGTCATCGTCATCGTCACGACGATCACGGTGCTCCCCCACGGGAAGCGCGGCGACTCCTCCTCCAATGTGCCGGCGATGTTCACATAGGTGAAGGGCGTCAGGCGGGCGAGCCCTTCGAGGATGCGGGCGTACTGATCCTCGCGCCGCCCCGGTGGGATGCGGAGCATCTGATCGGTCTGGGCGAGCAGCCCGTTGGCGAAGATGCCGACGGCGAACTTCTCAGCGTCCGCCCACTGCGCGATGGAGGCGGAGACGCTGATCGCCCGTTCGAGGTGCTCTTGATCGACGCCCTCGTAGTAGCGCGTGACGGTGTCGAGATTGAGGAAGATGGCGATCTGGAGATTCGCCGTCGGCTCGTAGACCTTCGTCTGGTATGTGCCCGCGCGCGCCGATGCCTTCCAGTGGATCGCCTTGAAGGGGTCTTCCGGGCGATATTCGCGCGTGCCGATCGTCCGGGTCGGGTCGGTAATCACGGTGCGGCGCACATTCGTCTCACCGAGCAGATGGCGCGGCGGCAGCCCGAGTTCCTCCATCGTCACGAGGCGCGGATAGACGGTCAGGTAGTGCTCGCCGGGGAGCGAGAGCCGGTCGGCGAAGAAGCCGAAGGGATCGCCCGCGCGGACGGTGACGGGGCCGACGCGGTAGTAGCCGCGCTGCGGGCATTCGAGCGTCAGATGCCAGGTGATCCGCTCGTACCAGCGGAGGGCGGTGAAGAAGGAGACGATCTGCGTGCCCGGCGACTCCGATTGGAATGCCTCCCAATCGCGCACGCGAATGCGCGCCGCAACGGCGTCCTCGACGCGCACCCAGGGCATCGGCAGCAGTTTCTTGTTCGTCATCCGCAGCGTGAGATGGAGCGCCTCCCCCGCGAAGCAGCGGTCGGCGTCCGTCTGGCGCTCGAAGACGAGGCGATCCAGCACATGCTTGTTCCAGAACCACGAGAGGGCGAGCGTGAGCAGCGTGATCGTGCCGATCACCGTCACGGTGGGTTGGCCGAGGATCATCCCGAAGAGGACGACGACAATCGACCCCGTCACCCACGCCTGCCCGTAGATCGCCCCGGTGCCCATCGCTAGACGGCCTCGACCGGCACGGGAATTTGCGCCACGATATCGCGCAGAATGCTCTCGATGGTGCGGCCGCGCAAGCGACTCTCCGACGAGAGGATGATGCGGTGGATGAGGACCGGCGCCCAGAGCGCCTTGATGTCCTCCGGCGTCACATAATCGCGCCCGCGCACGGCGGCATACGCCTGCGAAGCGCGATAGAGGGCGAGCGAGCCGCGCGGCGAGGCGCCGAGTGCGATCGACTCATGGCCGCGCGTCGCGCGCACGAGCCGGGTGATGTACTGACGCAGTTCGTCATCGACATGGACAGCGCGCACCTCCCGCTGCAACGAGGGAAAGTCGGCGATCTCGCCGACCGGCTGCAGGTCCGCCAGCGGATTGTTGCCCTGAAAGCGCGTGAGGATGGCCGCCTCGTCGTCTTCGTCCGGGTAGCCGATCTTTAGTTTGAGGAAGAAGCGGTCTAGTTGCGCCTCCGGCAGCGGGAAGGTGCCTTCCAGTTCGATCGGGTTCTCCGTCGCGATGAGCAGGAAGGGGCGCGGCAGGGGCATCGTCTCGTTCTCGACCGTGACCGTCCGCTCCTCCATCGCCTCAAGGAGCGCCGACTGGGTGCGCGGCGTGGCGCGGTTGATCTCGTCCGCCAGGACGATATTGCCGAAGACCGGGCCGGGGCGGAACTGGAATTCCTGCTCGCGCTGGTTGAAGTAGGTCAGGCCGCTGATGTCGGATGGCAGAAGGTCCGGCGTGCATTGGATGCGCCGGAAATCGCCGCCAATGGCGCGGGCGAGCGCGCGGGCGAGCGTCGTCTTGCCAACACCGGGGACATCTTCGAGGAGAATATGCCCCTCGCAGAGCAGCGCCACGAGCGCGAGGTCGACGACCTCGCGCTTGCCCACAATCACCTCGCCCACACGGTCCAAAACCGCGTCTGCGTATTCCTGCACACGGCCCACAGGCATCGCTCCTTCCTACTGCGCGCACGCTGGATTGTATCACGAGTGGGCGATGGATAGTGGCCGCGAGCAGCGCATGTAGGTTCGTGCCCGGTCTCTCTTGCCTGCCATACGCACCTTGCGATAGGGTTGTATCCCACCCGAATGGCGGGCGGGCCGGCCGGTACGATAATTGAGGGGGACTGATCGATGGGCAAGACATTTCGGCAGATGGTGGCGGACGCGCGCAGCGAGGTGAAAGTGATCAGCCCGCAGGAGGCGAAGCAGGAGATCGATGCAGGCGGCGCGACGGTAATTGATGTGCGCGAACCGGATGAAGTAGCCGAGGGCGGCACGGTGCCGGGGGCGCGCAACATCCCGCGCGGCGTCCTGGAAATCAAGGCGGACACTGAACTGCCGATGAAGGACCCGGAACTTCAGGATCGCAACCAGAAGGTAATTATCGCCTGTGGCGCGGGTGGGCAGGCGGCGCTCTCCGCGAAATCCCTCAAGGACATGGGCTTCACGGACGTCTCGATCATCGACGGCGGCGTGCGCGGCTGGAAAGAAGCCGGCTACGAGACCGCCGCGCCGAAGAAGTAGACGGGGAAGGGAAGCCTCACTCGGCCCCCGCCCAGACGCAAAGGAGCGTCACGAGAGCCATGCGATACAACGACTCCTTCTCGTCTCCGCGCACGGAGTCTTTGTTAAGAGCGTCTTGGCGGGGGTGCAGCGGGTTCCTCAGTTCAGCAGTTCGAAGATGCCCGCCGCGCCCATGCCGCCGCCGACGCACATCGTCACCATGCCGTAGCGGCCATTGCGGCGGCGCAACTCGTTGATCAGCGTCACGGTCAGTTTCGCGCCCGTCGCGCCCATCGGGTGGCCGAGGGCGATCGCGCCGCCGTTGACATTCACCTTCTCCATGTCCATGCCGAGTTCCTTGATGACCGCCAATGACTGAGAGGCGAACGCCTCGTTCAGTTCGATCAGGTCGATGTCCTCCAGGTTCAGCCCAGCCAGTTTGAGGACCTTCGGCACCGCGACCAGCGGGCCGATACCCATGATATCCGGCCGTACGCCGCCGACGGCGAAGGCGACGAAGCGCGCCAGCGGTGTCAGGCCGTGCCGCTCGGCGTTCTCGCGCTCCATCAGGAGGACGGCGGCGGCGCCGTCGCTCGTCTGCGACGAGTTCCCGGCGGTGATCGTGCCCCGCGCGTGGAAGACGGGCCGCAACTTGGCGAGCGCCTCCAGCGATGTGTCCCGGCGCGGCCCCTCGTCGGTGGCGAAGACCGATTCGGCGCGGCGCGTCTCGCCGTTGTCATCCACCCAGACATTCGTCGACATCGAGCGGCACGATCTCGTCCGCGAACTTGCCCGCGCCGATCGCGGCGGCGGCGCGCTGGTGCGAGCGGAAGGCGAAGGCGTCCTGCTCCTCGCGGCTGATTTCGAACTCCCGCGCGACGTTCTCGCCGGTCAGCCCCATACTCAGGTAGACATCGGGACATTCGGCGGCGAGGGTCGGGTTCGGGGCGGAGCGCATCGTGGCGATCTGCACCATGCTCATGCTCTCCGTGCCGCCCGCGAGAATGCAGGTGCCGAAACCTGCCATGATCCGCTCGGCGGACTGCGCGATCGTTTGCAAACCGGAGGAGCAGAAGCGATTGACCGTCTGGGCCGCGACGCTCTCCGGCAGACCGGCGCGAATCGCCGCAATGCGCGCGACATTCATCCCCTGCTCGCCCTCCGGGATGGCGCACCCCATCACGACATCCTCGATCTCCGCCGGGTCGAGCCCCTCCGCCCGCCTGACCACTTCCGCCAGCGCCACCGCCGCCATATCGTCCGGCCGCGTTGCCCTCAGTGTCCCGCGCGGCGCCTTGCCGACCGCCGTCCGCACTCCCGCAACGATGACTGCTTCTTTGACCATGAGCCCACCCCCTCCCCCCTCCCGGCACGGGAGGGGACTCTATGCCGATGCCGTGGCCTATTGTTGTGCTTCTTTCCCTCTCTTGCTCCCCTCTCCTTTGCTGAGAAGCAAAGGAGAGGGGGCCGGGGGGTGAGGTTCCCCGTCTAATTCCGTAGCGCCTTCCCTGTCTCCAGCATCGCGCGGATGCGCTCCTGCGTCTTGTGGTTCTGTAGGAGCCTCAGGAATGCCTCGCGTTCGAGACGGAGGAAGTATTCTTCGTCCACCCATTGCGGTGCGGAGAGGTCGCCGCCGCAGAGGACGGTTGCCAGTTCCCGGCCGATCGTCGCGTCGTGGACGGAGAGGAAGCCGCCTTGACGGTATTGATGGATGCCGACGAGCAGGGAGGCGAGCGCCCCCTGCCCGGCGGCGTAGCACACCTTTCCCGGCAATGGCGGTTGATAGCCCGCGTCGGCGAGATCGAGCGCCATCCGCTTCGCCTCCGGCAGCAGGCGATCCCGGCCGAGGATGATGCGGTCATGTTCGCCGAGGTAGCCGAGGTCGCGCGCTTCAGCGGCGCTCGTGCTCACCTTCGCCTGAAAAATCGTCTCCAACGCGCGGCGCAGGGCGGGCACCGGGTCGATACTCCCGCCGCGCATCGCCGGTGAGACGATGCGGCGCACCAGTTCCTTGCAGCCGCCCCCGCCGGGGATCAGCCCGACGCCCGCCTCGACAAGCCCCATGTACGTCTCGCCCTCGGCGCAGATCGCCGCGCTGGCGAGCGAGAGCTCGACACCGAGGCCGAGGGTGTTGCCGAACGGCGCGGCGACGACCGGCTTTGGCGAGAAACGCAGCCGCTGGATCATCTGATGACCGGCGCGCAGGTAGCCTGCCAGCGCATCGGGGCCGCCGCTCATTGCGACCGCGCCGACCTCTTTCAGATCGACCCCGGCGGAGAAATACTCGCCCTGATTGCCGATCACCATCGCGCGCCATGCGCCGTCCTCTTCCAGCATCGTCAGCGCGCGGCCCAGCAGTTCCATCGCGTCCCGACCGACCGCGTTCGCCCGGCTGTGGAACTCTAGGCAGAGCACACCGTCGCCAATGTCGATTAGACTGGCGCCCTTCGCTGGCGGCGACTTCCTTCCCCGCCGCCTTGAGCGCGGCGAGATCGATCCGCTCCGGGTCGCGCCGGACGGGTTCGTATCTGCCGGTGATCGGGCTGTACACCTCGTCGCGCCCGTTCTCGGTGCGATAGAAGGTCGTATGCCCCGCGGCGAGCATCGCCGTCACCCACGGCGCGACGGCGATGCCGGATTTTTCCATCCGCGCCACCGTCTCCGCGACGCCGAGCAGGTCCCACGTCTCGAAGATGCCGCGCTCCTGCGCGAAGCCCCAGCGCATCGCGTCGTCGATGGCGGCGATATCGTCGCTGATCTCCGGGACGCGGCGGGCGGCGTAGGCGAGCGTCGGGACGATCGTCGCCGCGATCAACTGGGCGTAGCGGTCGCCAGCGTCCGCCCGTCCATGATGAAGCGCAGGCGCTCGCCGAGGTCGCGGATCGCGCCCGCCTCGGCGAGCAGAGGAATAGACGGGTCCTGCGGCGGGCGGTATTCCAGCGTGTCGAGGTCGATGACGTGGAACTCGCGCGCGCCACCGGGACCGTCCACGCGCTTGTAAAAACCCGCGCCGACCTTGTTGCCGCGCCGCCCCGCCGCGATCATCCGCTTCAAGGGTTCCGGCACGCGGTACTCATCGCGCGATTCGTCGTCTGGCACGAGGTCGTACAGGTTCTCGGCGACATCGACCATGATGTCCACGCCCGCGAGATCCGCGAGGCGGAAGGAAGCCGTCTTTGGCCGACCGATCAGCGGGCCGGTGACGGCGTCCACCTCCTCAATCGAGAAGCCGTGATCGAGGGCGTAGTGCATCCCGGTCATGCCGCTGTAGGTGCCGATCCGGTTGGCGATGAAGTTCGGCGTGTCCTTGCAGAGCACCGTCCCCTTGCCGAGCACGCGCTCCGCGAACGCGCGCATCCGCGCGACGACCGCCGGGTCGGTATCGGCGGTCGGGATGATCTCCAGAAGTTTCATGTAGCGGGGCGGGTTGAAGAAATGGGTGCCGAGGAAGTGGCGGCGGAAGTCATCGGACCTCCCTGCCGCGATCTGGTGGAGAGGAATGCCGGAGGTGTTCGAGGTGACAATGCTGCCCGGCTTGCGCGCCTCCTCGATGGAGGCCATCAGCGCCTGCTTCGGCGCCAGTTGCTCGATAATGACTTCGATGACCCAGTCCGCCTCGCCGACGCGTGCGAAGTCGTCCGCGAAGTTGCCGAGCGTGATCCGCTCCGCCACGGATGCGCTGTAGAGCGACGCGGGCCGGGATTTCAGCATCCGCTCGAACCCGGCGCGGACAATCCGGTTGCGGATGGCCTTGCTCTCCAGCGTTAGTCCCTTCGCCGCTTCCTCGGTCGTCAGCGCATCCGGCGCAATGTCGAGCAGCGTCACCAAGAGCCCGGCGTTCGCGCAGTGCCCGGCAATCGCCGCCCCCATCGTCCCGGCCCCCAGCACCGCCACCCGCCGTATCATGTCACTCATACGAGCCTCCTGATCGAAGCCGATTGAACCGCAAAGACGCGAAGAGCGCAAAGGTCGCAAAGGGGAAACGCAGGATTTCCTGTCGATACAAACGCATTCTTTTGTTTCTTTGCGACCTTTGCGACCTTTGTGTCCTTTGCGGTTCAATCGGTTTCCGTTTACGTGCCCGAGATGGGGACGAGATGTTTCGCGTCGTCGCGCAGGACGCGGCGGAGGACCTTGCCCGTCGGCAGTTTCGGCAGTTCGTCGCGGAATTCGAATTGCCGGGGCACCTTGAAGGTGGCGAGGTGCGCCCGGCAGTATTCGGTCAATTCGTCCGCTGTCGCACTTTGTCCGTTCTTGAAAGAAACGAAAGCGATCGGCTTCTCGCCGCTGTAGGCATCCGGCATCGGCACGACGGCGGCCTCCTGTACGGCGGGGTGGCGATAGAGCACTTCCTCCACCTCGCGGGGCCAGACCTTGAAGCCGCCCGCGTTGATCATATCCTTCTTGCGATCGACGATGGTGTAGTAGCCGTCCGCGTCCATCGTGGCGATATCGCCGGTGTGGAACCAGCCGCCGCGCAACGCCTCGGCAGTCGCTTCGGGGTTCCGCCAATAGCCGATCATGATGTTGTCGCCGCGCAGGAGGATTTCGCCCTCCGCGCCGGGCGGCACGTCATTGTCGTTATCATCGACCAGTCGCGCTTCCACGCCGGGGATGACCGGCCCAATCGAGCCGGGCTTGCTGACCCCGCCGGCGGCGTTGCTGTGCGAGGCCGGCGATGCCTCGGTCAGACCATACCCCTCCGAGATTTCGACGCCCGTCCGCTCGCGGAAGGTTTCGAGCACCTGCACGGGCAACGCCGCCGCGCCGGAGCCCGCGACCCGGAGGCTCGACAGATCGTATTTCGTCAGATCGGGGTGGTTGATCCACGCGACGTACATCGGCGGCGCGCCGGGGAGCATCGTGCAGCGGTGTTTCGCGATTTGTTCGAGCACGCCCGTGGCGTCGAAACGCGGCAGCAGCACGATCGTCCCGCCCGCGCGGAGCACCGCCGTCATGCAGACATTCATCCCGTAAATGTGAAAAAGCGGCAGGACGAGAAGCATGCGATCTTCCGGCCCGATATCATAGCCGGGGATCCGCGCGCACTGCTCGCAGTTGGCGATGAAGTTGCGGTGCGTGAGCATCGCCCCCTTCGACCGCCCGGTGGTGCCGGAGGTGTAGCAAATCGTCGCCAGGTCCTGCGGCGCGATGGCAACGGGGGCGCGCTCCGGCGCGGAGCCGTCCGTCAGCGCGCTCCACGGCGTCGTGCCCTCCGGGGCGTCGCCCGCGCCGACGAAGATCACCTGTGTAACGGACGGTGCGGCGGGCAACGCCTCCGCCGCGTTCGGGTAGAAGAGTTCGTAAACGAAGAGCGCCGTCGCCTCGCTGTCGTTCAGGACGTAGGCGATCTCTTCCGCCCGATACAGCACGTTAATTGGCACAACCACCCCACCGACACGCTGCACGGCGTAATAGGCGATGACAAACTGGGGGATGTTCGGCAGCAGGATCGCCACGCGGTCACCATGCGCGATGCCGCGTGCCGCCAGGGCGTTCGCGGCGCGTTCAATCGCCGTGTCGAGGGCCGCATAACTGATCGGATTGTCCTGAAAGATGATCGCGGCCTTCGTGCCGTCGCGCCGGGCGACATCGCGCACCACCTCGGCAAGCGTCGCTGGACTGGCGGGCATTCCCATCCTCCTACCGCTCCCTATCGAGACCACTGCAAGGTTCCGCGCATCGTATCACATGACGGCGGTATGCATGCGGGAGCCCTTATCCCCGACCCCTTCCCCACCGGGGCGGGGGAAGTAGACAATCTCGCCGTTTGCCTTATCTGGTTTGACGTTACCCCTTGAGACTCTCTCAAAACCTATCCGGCCTTGGTCCCTCGCTATTCTTCCCTTCAGCCGCGTGCCATTAGGTGATGATCAAACGGGTCGCGAGCGCATCCGCCCGTGCGAGCGCGGGCTTCGCACCGAGCGGCTGGCAGATAGCCCTCACCCCGGCGAGCAGCGTGCGGGCCCTCTCGGTATCCCCGGTAGCGGCGTGCCGTTCCGCCATGGCGAGCAGCGTCAACGCCCGCTCGTAGGGCGCTTCGCAGGCGGTCGCGAGGGCGAGCGATGCGTCGAGGTGGGTTGCCGCCTCTTCGTACCGGCCCGTGTCGGTGTCGAGTTCGCCGAGCAGGCGCTGGGCGGCGAGCAGGGCGAGGGGCTGGCGCGGCTCGGTGGCGTGGGCGAGGGCGCGCTCGGCGTGCTCGCGGGCCGTGTCCATATCGCCTGCTTGCCGGTGATACTGCGCCCAGAGCGCCTGCCCCTCGGATTGGCCGAGCACCGCGCCGCTCCACGCCAGCCAGCGGTCGTGCGCCTCCAGCCACTCCTCGGCGCGTCGGCAGGTCGCCCGCGTCAAGCGCGAGCGCCATGGCCAGCCGTTGCAACGTCGATGCGCGTAGGAGAACCGGTGGTCCCCGGCTCGCGTCCGGTCCCGCGCGGCAGCGTGTCGCTGACCATCGTCCACGCCAGGTCCGCGTCGCCCTGCGCGCGTGCGAGCGGCCCGAGTGCGCTCGCGGCGATGGACGCCCAGCGACGCGACGATGCCGGCCCGCAGCGCCAGGAGTCGAGATCGCGTTCGCTCACCTCCACCGCGCCCTCCAATCGCAGCAGCGGCGAAATGCCCGATCAGCGCCGGATACGGTACGGACGCCCCGCGCGCCTGCGCGCAATGCCTCCTCCGCTTGCTCGGCAAGCCGTCGCCGCTCCGTCGTATCTCAGCGCGATACGGCATCGCCACGTCATGAGCATTCGCTGGAGGTGATGCCATCTGGAACGTATCGCCCACGATGCCGGTATGCATCGCGATTGCGCTCGCACATGCTGCCGCGCCGCGAACCGGTCGGCCCAGCGCGGCGTAGGCGTTCCCGAGCGCGCGTACGCATCGCCACGCGAATGCACCATCGACCCGCCGCGTACCGGCGCTCCCGCGTCCGCTCCGCCACCTGCTCGCCGAGTGCGACGCGCCTCGGCATATGCGCCCGGCGTACGCCGACGCCAGAGCGCGAGCGTGCCGCCGCATGATCGCGGATGGTGCTCGATCCGCCATCGTCCGGGGCCGCACGACCGTCTCCGCGTCCGGGGCGAGTCGCATCCAGCGCCGCGACCGCCCCGCATCCGCGCGACGCAGCGCGCAACTCGCCGGCTGGTAGCAACAGCACAAGCCCCGGTCGAAGCGGGCGTACGCCGCGAGGGCGCGTCGCCACGCTCCAGCGCCGCCCGCTCGCGCCTCTCGAGGTGTTGAGCGATACCCTCGCGGTCGGCGTGAAGCGGCGCAGGCGCGCGATGCGGAAGAGCAGCCAGCCGCGCTCGCTCGCCGCCCAGCTCCCGCTCGTCCATCAGCGCCGAGCGCCGCCTCGATACCGCTCCGCCGCCGTCAGCCACGCGTAGGCCGCTCGTGCCCGCTCCCCCGCCGCGGCGAGCCACTCCGCCGCGCGCGTCGTCGCCCGCCTGCTGGAAGTGGTACGCCACCGCGTCCGGGTCGGGATCGCGGGCAGCGCCGCCAGCGCCTCGCCCACCCGCCGGTGGATGCGCCGCCGCCGCGATGGCCGGTATCCCCTCGTAGAGCGCCTCGCGGATCAGCGCGTGGGCGAAGCGCACCCGCGCGCCGTCCGGCGCCTCGATCGAGCAGCCGCGCCTCGTCGGCGCTGCTCGACCGCCGTCGAGCAGCGCGTCCTCGTCCACCTCGCCGACCGCCGCCCAGACGGTCGAGCGGCACCTCGTGGCCGATGACCGCCGCGACGGCGAGCAGGCGCTGCGCCTCCTCGTCCAGCCGCGCCAGCCGCCCGTCGATCACCTGCCGCAGCAGCGCGGGCACGGCGGTCGCCGCCAGGTCGCCGAGCCGCCAGCCGTCCCCGTCGCGCGCAGCGCGCCCGCCTCTTCGAGCGAGCGGAGCAGTTCGCCGACGAAGAGGGCGTTGCCCTCCGCCCGCTGCCTGCAGGTAGGCGACGAGCCGCGCCGCATCGGCGTCCGGCAGGCCGTACCGCTCGCCGACGAGCGCGCGCACCGCGTCGTCATCGAGGCGGCCGAGGTCGATGCGCTCGGCGCCCGCCTCGCGCGCCAGCTGGGGCAGGAGCGCGTAGAGCGGGTGGCGGCGGGTCAGTTCGTCGCTGCGGTACGTGACGAGCAGGAGCAGCGGCAGCGCGGCGACCGAGCGGGCGAGGAAGCGCAGGAGGTCGAGGCTGGCCGGGTCCGCCCAGTGGAGATCGTCAAGCAGCAGGACGACGGGCCGGCGCGTCGCGAGGGCGGCGAGGAAATCCTGCACCTGCACGAAGAGCGCCATCTGGCTGGCTACCGCGCCGACCGTGCCGCGCTCGGCGAAGGCGTCGGGCAGCGGCGGCGATCGCGGGCGATGGCGGTAGCGGGCGAAGAGGTCGATCCACGGGCCGTAGGGCGGCGTCTCCGCGAGGTCGAAGCAGTGCCCTTCGAGCACGACGAAGCCCTGCGCTCGCCGCCTCGCGCAGCGCCGCCTCGGCGAGCGTCGTCTTGCCGATCCCCGCCTCGCCGCCGATCAGCACCAGCCCGCCCTTGCCCTCCTTCGCGGCGGCGAGTTTCTCCCGCAGCAGGCGCCAGTTCCCGCTCCCGGCCCGCCAGGCGCATCCTCCTCGCTGCGTGCTGCCGTCGGCGCGATGCCGAGCGGCGCGAGCGCGGCCAGCACCGGCGGCAGCCACTCCTGCTCCGGCTTGTCCAGCACCTCGACCCACTGCGCCGCCGTCAGCCAGTATTTCAGGTCGTCCGGGATCGTCACCGCTTCGAGCAGCAGCGGCAGGTAGGCCCGCTCGTACTCCCACGCCACCGCGATCTCCTGCTTGACATTCCGGGACGCCAGCGACAGCGACGGACGCCATCAGGACGAACGCGGCGGCGTCCTTGATCGCCTCGGCGATCTCGCGCCCGTAGTTGGCCCCGCCGTGGATGCCCTCCCGGTCGATCCAGACCGCCACCCCGGCGCGCGCGAGGGCATCGACGAGGGGCAGGACCCGCTCGCGATCGGCGCTGGCGTAGGAGATGAAGACGTACGGCGCATCCGGGCGGTGCTGCATGGCGATCCTCGGCCCTTCAATCCGTCGGGGCATGCGATGACGCGACCATCATACCGCATGGGGCGGGGCGTCGCGTGTACGGCAGCGCCGCCACGAGCGCGATGCGACTGCACGCGACCGTGTAGAAGGCGTGGCAGTTCTCGGCCCTCTGCTCGCGCCGCACGAGCCGCCGCCGCTGGTGCCCCAGCCATGCAAATCCTGCCCAGAGGGCACCCGCGCCACGCGCGGACGGTGCGGAGGACATCGCGGATGGCATTGAGCGTGCACCGATCGTCCGCACGGGGACGGCCAACGCGTTTACGAGGTGGCAAGAGCGGTTGAAGCATCACCCATTGGGGTCGGTGAGGCCTCTCATACGAGCGATGTTACCCGATCAAGGGTATTGAGACGGCTTGTACGGAAGAAAGGCGGGGTGATTTCTGAAACGGCCCGTCTCTGAATCCTATCGGGGAAGGGGAAGAGACAAGCAAAAAGGAGAGGCGGCTGCCTCTCCTTGTCTGGACGCGATGGAATGGGGATTAGACGCGCCGCGAGTAGTGCTCGACGATCAACCGCTCGTCCACCAAGATCGGGATCTCGGAACGCTCGGGAATGGCGACGAGGCGACCGGACATCGCGTTGCGGTCGAAGGTCATATAATTCGGCACGCTCGCGTGCTGATCCAGCGCGTCGAGGACGATCGGGTTCTCGCGCATCTTCGGCGCGAGCGAAATCGTATCGCCGGGCTGGACGCGGAAGGAGGCAATGTCCACCTTCTTGCCATTCACCTGCACATGCCCGTGGTTGACGAACTGGCGCGCGCCCCAGATCGTCGTCGAGAAGCCGAGACGATGGACAACATTGTCCAACCGGCATTCGAGCAATTGCAGCAGCGTCGTGCCGCTGTTGCCGGGGCGGGCGACCGCCTCCTTCATGTAGTTGTACATCTGCTTCTCGAGCACGTTGTAGTAATAGCGGAGCTTCTGCTTCTCGATCAACCGCTTCGCGTACTCGGACTGCTTGGAGCGGCGGCGGTTGCCCTGGGGCGCCTGGCCCGGCGGGTTCGGGTGCCGCTTGAGGATCTTGACGTACTTCGGCGAGTTCGTCATCGCCATGCCGAAGCGGCGCATCTCTTTCGCCTTCGGGCCGGTATAGTTTGCCATCTGCGGGACATCCCCCTCATGTTCTCGACTCTCGGTTCGCGGTCCGCCGTTCACGGACACCAGCAATCGCCGCAGCCGCGCGGACAGACGAATAGTGTACGCAAGAAGGTGCATCCCGTCAAGGCCCATGTGACAGTAGCGAGTAACGAGAGGCTGCTTCCTCCGTGCGCTCTCGTTACTCGCTACTCGCTGCTACCTACTGCCACCAATGCGGCGCGCGGCGGAGGTGGGGCCATTGGTCGGGGTCGTGCGCGAGGAACATGCGCGCGTCGTGCTCGCCCGCGAGGCGGAGGAGGCGGGCGCGGCTCGCCTTCCATGCCGCCGGGTCCGGGCCCGCGCCGGTGCTGGTGCCGTCGATGCACTCGCGCATCGGTAAAGCGTCGATGGGCAGCATGACCGCGCCGGTCTCGGGGAGCGCGACCATCACCGAGACATGGCCGACCGCGTGCCCCGGCGTGTGGACAACGGTCACGCCCGGCACGAAGGTGGCGATCTCCTCGTCCGCCAGCGAGCGATAGGTGTCGGCGGCGCTCAGGAAATCCCGCTTTCCGACGCGCGGATTGACCTGTTTCGCCCATGCTTCGAGGCAATCCTGCCGCACAAACACGGTCGCCTGCGGGAAGAGATGGGTCTGGCCGCAGTGGTCCCAATGGAGATGCGAGAGGATGATGGTGTCGATGCTGTTGGTGGAGACGCCCATCTGTTGCAGCCGGTTCGGCAGAAGATCGTTGAAGGTCATCACGGCGGGCATCAATCCGGCCGATGGCGTCCCCTCGTAGGTCGCGTCCGGGTGACCGATATGGTCGGGGTGCATCCCCGTGTCGATCAGGATGCGCCGCCCGTCGTCCGTCTCGATCAGCGCGCTCCAGACCGGCACATGCACGCGCACGCCGACATCGACGCCCGGCGTGACGACGCGCCCTTTATCGAGGTAGACGGAACCTCCGGGGAGCAATGCGAGACGCATCGCGACCCTCCTGTACGACATCTGCTGATGATACGCCGAGCGCTATTGTACACATTATTTGAGAATCGGTCGCCCGTCGTAACGGTCGAGATCCTCGAAAGTCTCACGGTAGAGGTCGGGGATGGTCGGCAGCGCGTCGCGCGCGAAGAAGCGAGCATCTACCGTCTCATCAGTCGCCACTTGGAGCGCGCCATTCCACGTATCCACGCGGAAGACAAACGCGAGCATCTGATGTTCACCGCCATATGCGTTGGTGAAGGCGAAGCGCGGTGCGGAATAGATGGCGATCAGCGTCGCGTCGGTTACCTCCAGCCCCGTTTCCTCGCGCACTTCCCGTTGGAGACAATCCCAGACCGACTCGCCAAGTTCCATGCTGCCGGCGGGGAGTACCCACGCGCCGTTGTCGCTGCGACGAACGAAAAGGACTCGCCTTTCACTGTCGGTGATGATCGCCCGCGCACTGGGTGCAATGATTCTGCGATTGCCGACCATCGCCCGGAGCTGCCCGAGATAGGACTCTTCAAAGGGAATGGTCATACCGCCTCCCCGATCATTCATCTGTCTCTCTCATTGGCCATCGGATGATACCGCAAATAGATCGAGATCATCTGTAATTTGTAACTCTTGATGCCGCATCGTCGTATAATGGGGTGAGGGAGCGTATTTCTCCACGGTGCTTCGGAGAGGTTGGAAAAGAATGGCACGTTCAATGTCGGGCGTCCGGCTGGTGGTCTTCCTGATTGTGGCGGCGCTGCTCGCGTTCATCATCGCGAAGGTATTGGCATTCGCATTGCACCTCTTCTGGGTGCTGACGGGCTACGTCTTCGCCTTCGTCATCGCGATTGTGCTGCTCTCGTGGGCGTGGGGCAAGCTGTCAAAGCCGTCCCGCAGCGAGCGTGTGCCCCACGACGACGGACGCGACGAGTTCGGTCGGCGGCGGTATTAGCTCATCCCCTGACTTCT
This sequence comes from uncultured Chloroflexia bacterium, assembly GCA_963847195.1. Lineage (GTDB taxonomy): Bacteria > Chloroflexota > Chloroflexia > Thermomicrobiales > JALYUS01 > JALYUS01. Next base: position 82,854 of record CAWJZC010000014.1, read on the forward strand.
TCCTGACACGGGAATGGGTCAGGGGGTGGAGCAAAAAAGAGGGGCGGCACGCTGCCGGCCCTCTTTCATGTCGCGGATCGTGTTGAAGCGGGGTTACTTGCCCTTGGCGGCCATCCGGCCGGTCTTGGTCAGGGTGCGGAGGGCGCGGGTGGAAATCTGGATGCGCACCATCTTGCCGTCGATCATCACGCGCTTCTTCTGCACATTCGGCAGCCAGTACCGGTTGGTGCGGTTCTTGGCGTGTGATACGTTGTGACCAAACGAGCGTTTCTTGCCGGTAATTTCACATTGCATCGCGTTTTCGCTTCCTTTGCCACTCTCCGCACCAACCGCTACAATGGCGGGGCGGATGAATTGATGCACCGTTAGTGTCGCGCTCGAACGGCACCGTTCGATGCCGCAGCCTGCGTATGCTACCATCCTGCCCGCGTCGATGCAAGTGGCGGGGTTTGCGCACCGATGACGATGGTACTGGAAGAGCCGATGCACGAGGGGGACGGCGCACCGGGGCGGGTCGTCGTCTCGGCGCGGGCAATCGGCTCCGTGGCCTATCAGGCGACGCTCGGCTGCTATGGGATCGTCGAGTTGGTGCCGCAGAACTTGCGCAGTCGGGTCGGTCGCCGCCTGGGCCATCCGCCGCCACCTGACGCGCGCGACGGGATCGCCGTGCAGATGGACGGCGACCGCATCACGATCACGCTGCATGTCGTCGTGGAATACGGGCTGCCGATCGCGGCGGTGGCGCACAATGCGATACGGACGGTCTTCTTCGCCGTCGAGCGGGCGTTCGGCTTCCGGCCAGCAGCGGTCAATGTCCACGTTCACGGGCTGCGTTTTAGCGACGAGGGGGGGGAGCGGGCGGAATGAGCACGGAGACAGGGCGGGGGCGCGGGTGACGCGAGAGCAGGGACCGAGCGAGCCGGAGCATACGGCGACCGCCTGGGCGGTCGTGGACGGCGCGGGACTGGTCCGCGCACTGCGTGCGGGCACGGGCTGGCTGGAGCGGAACCTCGCCGCCGTCAATGCGCTCAATGTCTTCCCGGTGCCGGATGGCGATACCGGCACGAACATGTTCCTGACCATGAAGGCCGCTTATGACGCCGCAGTTGAAGGCGGCGAGTCCGAGGGGCGCTCCGCTGGCGATGTCGCGGCGCGGGCCGCGTATGGCGCGCTGATGGGCGCGCGAGGCAACAGCGGCGTCATCCTCTCGCAGATTTTTCGCGGCATGGCGAAGGCGCTGGACGGTCATGCGTCGCTCGATGGTGCGCTGCTGGCGGCCGCGTTGACCGAAGCCTCCGCGATGGCCTACAAGGCGGTCATGAAACCCGTCGAGGGGACGTTGCTCACCGTCTCGCGCGGCGCCGCCGAGTGCGCCGAGGCGGCGGCACGCGCGGGCGGCGATGTGCAGACGGTCCTCGATGGCGCGCTGGCTGGGGCGCGCGCGACGCTGGCGAAGACGCCGGAGATGCTGCCGCTCCTGCGCGAGGCGGGCGTGGTGGACGCCGGGGGGCAAGGGTACGTCGTCATCCTCGAAGGGATGCGGCTGCACCTCGCGGGCCGGAGCGTCGAGGCGGAAACGTTGCCGGAGATTGCCCCATCGGGCGCGACGATGGCCTTCGATGTCGGCGCGCTGCAGGAGAAGCACGGCGCGGACGACTACGGCTACTGCACGAACTACCTCCTCACCGCCGCGCCGGGCACGACGCTCGATTTCGCCGCCATCCGGGAGACGATGGCCGGGATGGGGCATAGCGCGGTGATCGTCGGCGACGATCGCTACGTGAAGGCGCATATCCACACGACCGATCCCGGCGCGCTGCTCTCCTACGCGGTGACGCTCGGCTCGCTGACGCAGATCAAGATCGACAATATGGATCTGCAGGTGGAGGCGCTCGACAGCAGTCCTGTTGCATCCACCGCCCCATCCGATGCACCGGCTACCGGCGTCTCGGTCGTCGCGGTGGCTGCGGGGGAGGGGCTTTCCGCCGTGCTGCGCGGCCTCGGCGCGGCAAAGATCGTCCGGGGCGGCCAGACGATGAACCCTTCCACACAGGAATTGCTCGACGCGATCAATGGCGCGCCGACGGACGACGTGATCGTGCTGCCGAACAACGGCAATGTCGTCCTCACCGCGCGGCAAGCGGCGGAGATGGCGGCCAAGCAGGTCCGCGTCGTGCCGACGAAATCCGTCCCGCAGGGGATCGCGGCCCTCTCCGCCTTCACCTTCACCGCCGACCTCGACACGAACGCCGCCGCAATGACCGAGGTGGCGAGCGACATGCACACCGGGGAAGTGACGCGGGCGGTGCGCGACGCGGCAATTGGCGGCGTCGCGGTCAAAGCCGGGGCGGTGATCGGCCTGCTGGACGATGTCCTCACGGTTTCCGGTGACGATGGCGCGACGGTGGCGCTCGCACTCCTGGATTTGATGGGCGTCGGGCAGGCCGAATTGGTGACCCTCTACACCGGCGGCGATGTCTCCGACGCCGATGCCGACGCAGTGCGGACGCACATCGCATCGCGCTATCCGAACGTCGCCGTCGAGATCGTCGCGGGTGGCCAGCCGCACTACGATTTCATTCTGTCGGTGGAGTGAGGGGAAGTAGCGAGTAGCGAGTAACGAGTAACGAGTGGGATTTGGGCGTCGTCTCGTTACTCGCTACTCGCTACTCGCTACTCGTTACTCAGAGGGGGAAGCAATGGCGGAGCCAGGGCGGGTGCGGATCGTGACGGACAGTACATCGGACATTTTGCCGGAGTTGCGCGAGCGGTACGGGATCATCACCGTGCCGCTGACCGTGCAGTTCGGTACGGACATCTACCGGGACGGGATCGACCTGACTCCGGAGGAGTTTTTCGCCAAGCAGGAGGCTGGGCCGTTCCCGACGACGGCCCAGCCGCCCGTCGGCGCGTTCGAGGAGGCATACCGCCAGTTGCACGCCGAGGGCGCCTCCGGCGTCTGCGCCATTATCTTCTCGTCCAAACTGAGCGGTACGTATAATTCCGCCGCGCTCGCCGCCAAGAATCTCGCGGCGGATTTCCCGATCGAAGTAATCGACACGTTGAGTGCGTCGATGGGCGTCGGCTATCTGGCGCTCGAAGCGGCGCGGATGGCGGAGGAGGGCGCGTCGCTCGAGGCGATCAGCGCCCGCGTGCGGGAGTTGATGCCGGAAGTGGAAGTGCTCTTCCAAGTCGAGACGCTGAAGTGGCTCGAACGGGGCGGGCGGATCAACAAGGCGAAATCCTTGCTCGGTTCGGTGCTCTCGATTAAGCCGCTCCTGCGCCTGCATGAGGGGCAATTAGAGCCCTTCCAGCAGCCGCGGACGCGCTCGAAGGCGATTGAGGCGACGATCGAGTGGATCAAGAGCTTCCCCGACCCGGCGGGCGTGACGGTCTTTCACGATGGCGCTGCCGCGACGCGCGCGGAAGTCGAAGGCATCGCGGACCGCCTCGCGGCCTGGATACCGCGCGAGCGGATCACCGTCGCGCGGTACAGCTCGATTTACGCCGTGCATCTCGGTCCGCGCGCGACGGGAGCGATCGTCTTGAAGCGGTCCTGACGGCGAGGACATGCGGGATGATCGACGCAATGAGAAGGGTTTTTCTCGGTGGTCGATGGCTTCCGGCTCTTGACCACCGGGTCCTTCGCGCCGGAATACGCAATTTCCTGATTTCACACTGATTCCGTCGGCAAAACGTAGTAGAATGACCCGACTGGTATACGCGGTGATACCGTCGCGTGGTACACTCTGTACGGACAGTACGGACGGATACGAAGGGCCTGCCATGGCAGCATCGGCCGAAACAGGCAAAGTAAGCAAACGCGACGAGTTGCTCGCCCTGCTCCGCGACGAATGGCGGCGCGGGTTCGCGAACGACGTCGTGCCGGGCGGGATGCGCGCGTTGACGGCGGAGTACGCCCCATTCATGCCGACCGAAGCGCTCGGCGCGCTCCGCAATTACAGCATTCTCGATGTCACCGGGCGCAAGCAGGCGCTCACGCTCGCCGGTAAATTGCTGAGCGCGCCGCCGGTATCACTGACCTCCACCCCCTCACCCTCACGGGGCGAGGAGAGCCAATTACGTCGCCTCAATCACACTCCTCTCCCCCGTGCGGGGGAGAGGGTGCGGGAGCCCTCAGGGCCGCATGGGCAGGTGGGAGCGGGGGCTGCCCTGCCGAAACCGCCTCCCCCCGTCAAGCCGATGGCGCCCGGCGACGCGGTGATGTACATCCGTGGCGTCGGACCCAAGAACGCGGCGCTCTTCGAGAAACTCGGTGTCCGCACCGTCGGCGATGTGCTCGCGCTCGTGCCGCGCCGCCACGATGACTACTCGCAACTGCGCCCGCTCTCGCACCTTAACTACGGCGAGACGGTCACCGTCGTCGGCGCGGTGCTGCGGATCGCCGAGATACCGACCGCCTCCGGCAAGCCGCGCACGCAGGCCGTCATCGAGGACGATACCGGCACGATCAATGTCACCTGGTTCAGCCCGTATGTCGCCAAACAACTCCATCCGGGCGATACGGTGGCGCTCTCCGGTACGGTCGGCGAATTGCGCGGCGTGCTGACCTTCACGAACCCGGAGTGGGAGCGCATCGAACCGGGCACCGACCTCGGCAGCCGGATTATGCCCGTCTATTCATTGACGGATGGCCTCTATCAGAAGACCGTCCGCAACGTCGTCCGCGCCGCGATTGCCGCGACCGAGGGGCGCATCGAGGATTGGATGCCGGAGAGCATCCGGCGCGCGCAAGAGCTGATTCCGCTCGGCGAGGCGATCCCGCAATTCCACTTCCCGGATTCGCAGGAGTCGTATCACGCGGCGCGGACGCGGCTGACGTTCGACGAATACTTCCTCATGCAACTCGGCATGGTGCAGCGCAAGCAGACATGGCAGGCGGAGGCGACGGGCGCGGCGATGCCCGCGGACGCCGCCATGCGGGAGGCGTTCCTGGCGGCGCTGCCCTTCACGCTGACCGGCGCGCAGCAGCGGACGCTTGAGACGATCCTCGCCGAGTTGGGGCAGGAGACGGCGATGAGTCGCCTCGTGCAGGGCGATGTCGGCTCCGGCAAGACGGTTGTGGCGGCGGCGGCGATGTACGTTGCGTATCGCAACGGCTACCAGGCCGCGCTGATGGCCCCGACGGAAATTCTTGCGGAACAGCACTTCCGCACGCTCAAAGCGCTCTTCGACGCGATGCCCGCCGGGGAGCGCCCCTATGTCGAATTGCTGACGGGCAGCACGCGCGTCACGCAGCGCCGCCCGATCCTCGACGGCCTGCAGAAGGGCGTCGTCCACTTCCTCGTCGGCACGCACGCGCTGATCGAGGACCCGGTCGTCTTCGCCAATCTCGGCTTCGTCGTCGTGGACGAGCAGCATCGCTTCGGGGTCGGGCAACGCGCCCGGTTGCGGGCGAAGGCGCGGAACATCGCCCCGCATATGCTCGTGATGACGGCAACGCCGATCCCGCGCTCGCTGGCCCTGACGCTGCACGGCGATCTCGATGTCTCGACGATCGATGAGTTGCCGCCGGGCCGCACGCCCGTCTCCACGAAAGTGATTCGCGGCGACGAGCGCGAGCGGGCGTACGATGTCGTGCGCGACGCGGTGGCGTCGGGCAATCAAGCCTTCATCATCTGCCCGCTTGTCGAGGAATCGGAGACGCTGGAGGCGAAGTCGGCGGTCGCCGAGCATCAGCGGTTGCAGGAGACGGTCTTCCCGGAACTCTCGCTCGGCCTGCTGCATGGCAAGATGCCGCCGAGGACGAAGGATCGCGTGATGAGCGCCTTCCGCGACGGCGAGTATCAGGTACTCGTCGCGACATCGGTGGTCGAGGTCGGCATCGACGTGCCGAACGCGACGGTCATGCTGATCGAGGGCGCGGATCGCTTCGGCCTGAGTCAGTTGCACCAGTTCCGCGGCCGTGTCGGGCGGGGGCAGGATGCCTCCACCTGCCTGCTCATCGCGGACGAGGTCGGACGGATCGGGCGCGAGCGGCTGATGCTGATGGAGTCCACCAACGACGGCTTCGTGCTGGCGCAGGCAGACCTCGACATGCGCGGCCCCGGCGACCTGTTCGGCACGGCGCAGAGCGGCTATGATCTGCCGCTCCGTGTCGCCGCGCTGGGCGACACGCGCACGCTGGAACGCGCCCGCGAGGCCGCCGAGGCGCTCCTGGCCGTCGATCCGCACCTGATGAAGGAGCCGCACACCGCCCTGCGCGACCGCCTCGACACTTTCTGGTCGCGTACCGCCGGCGCGGGAGACAAAAGTTGAGCGCCGAGTGCTGAGAAAGCGAGAGCCGGGTAAGATGAGGAACGTTAGAGAAGGCGAGAATACTACCGTGGGCGCATACTCAGCGCTCTCCCTGCCATGCGGGTAATCGCCGGGGAGGCGAAGGGGCACCGGCTGAAAGCGCCGAAAGGGATGCTGACACGCCCGATGGCGGACAAGATCAAGGGGGCGGTTTTTTCGATGCTCGCGTCGCTCGGCATTGATTCGGAACGGGTGCTCGATCTCTACGCCGGCAGCGGCGCGGTGGGGATCGAATTCCTCTCGCGCGGGGCATCGTCGCTCGATTCCGTCGAGCATCGGGCGGACGCCATCGCGGTCATTCAGGACAATCTCGCGCACACGAAGTTCGCCGACCGCGCGCAGGTGCACAAGACGACGGTCGAGGCGTTCCTCGCCCGCCCGCAGATCGGGCCGTACGACACGGTGATGATGGACCCGCCGTACGCGGACCCGAAAATCGTCGAGGTGATGGCGCTCGTCGCCGCGCGCGCGCCGGAGCGGGGCATCCTGCCGGGCGCGGTGCTCGTGATCGGTCACTCACCCCGCGTCACCTTGCCCGCGCAGGTGGGCGGTTTCGGGCGGCTCCGCGAGCGGTGCCACGGCGATTCCTGCTTCTCGATCTATCAGGAGGGACATATCGCAGAACCGGCGGCGGTGTCGGACGTTTCTCTCACAGAGAAGGATGGTGGGGTGTGACGGTCGCGATCTTTCCGGGGACATTCGATCCGATCACGAACGGGCATGTGGATGTCGCCACGCGCGCGGCGGGGCTCTTCGAGCACGTCATCATCGCGATCTATGACGGTGGCGAGCGCGCCACCAAACGCCCGCTTTTTTCCGCGGAGGAGCGGCTGGCGCTGGCGGCGGATGCGGTGTCAGCGGTGCCGTCGATTACCGTTGACAGGTTTAGCGGGCTGCTCGTAGACTACGCGCACCGCGTGGGGGCGCAAGCAATTGTCCGCGGCTTGCGTGCGGTCTCCGATTTCGAGTACGAGCTCGGCATGGCGCACATGAACTATTCGCTCAATAGCGCCATCGAGACGGTGTGCCTCATGACGAGCTCCGATCATTCATTCATCCATGCGAATCTGGTCCGCGATGTCGCGCTGCTTGGTGGCGATGTCAGCGGGCTCGTGCCGCCGCATGTGAGCCGCGCACTTCGGGAGAAAGTCGCGGCCCTCCGGTAAGGATCGTGCGTAGTAGGCATAGGCGGCATTGGCGACGAGACACGAGGCGGGAGGGAGCGGCATGGCAACGGTAGATATCCAATTTCTTATCGACCGGCTAGACGGCATGATGCAGCAGAGCAGGCGCAGTTTCATCGGCGGCAAGGTCCAGGTCGATGAAGGGGAGATGCAGCAGATCATCGACCAGATGCGCGCGTCGATCCCGAACGAGATCAAGCAGGCGCGCCGTGTCCTGCAGGAGCGCGAGAACATCATCAAGAGCGCGCAGGACGAGGCGGAGCAGATCGTCACCTTTGCGCGCCAGCAGGCCGAATACCTGACGAGCGAGCATGGCCTCCTGCAGGAGGCGAAGGTGCGCTCCGAGGGGGTGATCCGCGAGGCGAACGATCAGAAGGAGATGGTCATCAACGAGGCGCGCCATTTCGCGCTGGAGGCGATCATCAGCGTCGATACGGTCCTGGAAACGCTCGATAACGCCGTTGTCTCTAATAAGCGCAACGTGCGCCGCGTGCTGGACAGCCTGCAAGACCAGCCGATGCCGGTCTCGCCGTGACACAAACGCAAGGACTGAGGACTGAGTGCTCCGCCTGCTGACTACCGGCTATTGGCGTCTGGTCGCCTCCCCCCTCTCTCTCTGTCGTGATCTTCCCGCACACGGCGCGAGATGGCGACGGAGAGGGGTCGGGGGTGAGGTCCGGTCGGCGCGCCTCATCCCGTACTTTGCGCTCGCCGCATTCCTGATCGCCTGCTCGGGGCCGGGAAGCGATCTGCCTTCGCCGGTGGTATCGCCGTCACCGGCGGGCACACGGCTGCCACCGGCGACGGTGGTGGCGACGGCGCCGCCCGCCGCGACCAGTACCGCCGTCCCGACCGCTGCTCCCACCGTCGCGCCGACGTTCACGGTGCCCGCGCCATCGCCCGCCGCGACCGCGCCGATACCGACCGCGCCGGCGGCGACGCGCGCCGCCGGCGCGAGCCCCGCTAGCTCTCCGCCTCCCCCTCCGCCGACCGCCGCGGTCTCGCCGAGCACCGGGCCGCTCGTGCCCGCCTATCGGATCGCCTTCGTCTCCAATGGCGCCGCAGGCGACGACATCTGGACGGTGGACCCGGATGGCCGTCGCTTGATCGACCTCACGAAGGCGCAGAAGGCGAAAGGGAATGACAGCGACCCGCAATGGTCCCCCGATGGCAGCCGGATCGCCTTCGTCTCCGACCGGGACGGCGGCGGCACGGATATCTGGGTGATGAACGCCGACGGGAATGGGGCGCGCAACCTCACGCATACGCCGGGCGACGACCTCAGCCCCCGCTGGTCGCCGGACGGCAAGCGGATTGCCTTCGCAAGTTTTCGTGACAGCGACGCCGAGATCTACGTGATGAATGCCGATGGCACAGAGCAGATGAACCTCACCAAGTCGGACGGCGACGACTTGCAGCCCGCCTGGTCGCCGGACGGCGCGCGGATTGCCTTCGTCTCCGAGCGCGGCAAGAAACCGCGCGGGCTCTATGCGCTCAGCCTCGATGCGCCGAAGAATCCGCCATCACTGGCGGCGCCGGCATGCGATATCGCCAGCCCTGCCTGGGCCCCGGACGGCAAGAATATCGCCGTCGTCGCCTGCGCTGGCGCGGACGGGCAGGGGAATGTCGATCCGCTCCAGCATGTCGTCTACATTGTCGGGGCGGGTGGCGGCGGGTTGGTGGCCGTGAGCGATCCGAAGATGGAGAGCGGCGGCCCCGCCTATGCACCGGACGGCAAGTCGCTCGCGTACTGGTCCTATCGCAATCGCGACCAGGCAGATATCGTCGTGGTCGTGTTCGGCGCGAACGCGCGGCGCGTCATCCAGGCGCCGCCGGGCGTCGCCCGGGAACCGGCATGGTCGGCGGACGGCGCGACCCTTGCCTTCGTCGACGGCGACTTCACGATCGGCAATCTGATCGTCTCGGATAGTGGTGGGCAGGCGCGCAATATCACGAACCATCCCGCCAACGACCGCTCCCCGCGCTGGTCGCCGCAGAAGTTGCCGTGAGAGGTCGCGCAGGCGGCGGGGGCACGACTGCGGCTCGCGGGTACCAGATCACATCATCAAGGGTCGGTTAAAACCTGCGTCCGCATCGAACACGGAAGGAGATGCCAATGACCGCACCGCATGAAGGAACCGGCGGATATGCGGAGGTGAATGGCGCGCGGCTCTATTACGAAACGGCGGGCGCGGGGCATCCGCTGATTATGGTCCACGCGGGGATCGCCAACCTGCACTATTGGGACGACCAGTGGGAGCCGTTCGCCCGTGCGTATCGCGTCGTCCGCTACGACATCCGGGGGTATGGGAAGTCGATCATGCCACCGGGGCCATACGATGTGCGCGCCGATCTGTTCGCCCTCATGCGCGTGCTCGACATCGACCATGCCTATCTGATGGGTGCGTCGATCGGCGGCGGCATCGTCATCGACTTCGCCCTCGAACACCCCGAGATGGTGGACGCGCTGATCCCCGTCGTCTCCGGCCTCAGCGGTGGCCCGCCGCCGTCGGAGGAGCAACTCCGCCAGTGGAATGAGATCGAGGCCGCGATGGATGCGGCGCGCGAGGAGGGCAATCTCGATCTGATCGACGAAATCACCGCCCGCCTCTGGGTCGATGGCCCCAGTCGCACGCCCGAGCAGGTCGATCCCGGTGTGCGGGCGCGCGTGCTGGCGATGCTCCGCGACAACCGCGACGCGGAGGACGCGGAGGGCACACCGATACGTGCCAGTCCCCCGGCGCACGGACGACTCGACAATGTTCGTGTGCCGACGCTCGCCATCGCGGGTGATCTGGATATACCGGAGATTATGGTAAATACGGACCTCATCGTCGCGGGCATTCCGGGGGCGCGGAAGGTCGTCATGCACGGCGTCGCGCACGCGCCGAACATGGAGCAACCGGAGGAGTTCAACCGCATCGTCCTCGACTTCTTGCGCGAGGTGGCCGCCGCGTCGTAGTCTGACCACGCAAGCGCCATGACCGATACGTGCGAGCCAATGGCAAAACCGATGACTCCCCTCTCCATCGCTTTACAGAACTGAAGGCTATCGTGGTCCCTCCGCGATGGAGAGGGGCGGGGGGTGAGGAACGAATGACGCCGCGTGGTGTAGGAATTCTCAGTCCGGGCGATATGGGGCACACGGTCGGGGCCGTCCTGCGGGCGCATGGGCTCCGCGTCCTGACCTGCCTCGCTGGGCGGAGCGAGCGGACGCGCGCGCTGGCCGACGAAGCAGGCTTCGAGGACATGCCGACGCTGGAAGACCTCGTCGTCGCGGCGGACATCGTGCTCTGCATCCTCGTCCCAGCCGAGGCGATGGGCGTCGCGGAGCGCGTCGCGGCGGCGATCCGTGCCACCGGCACGGATCTGCTCTATGCGGACTGCAACGCCATCGCGCCGCAAACCGCGCGCGCCATCGGCGGTGTGATCGCGGGGGCGGGCGGTCAGTTCGCGGACGTCGGCATCATTGGCGGGCCGCCGAAGCAGCCGGGGACGCGTTTCTATACCTCCGGCCCCGGCGCGGGCGGCTTCGCGACTCTCAACGACTACGGCCTCGATGTCCGCGTGCTCGATGGCGATGTCGGGCAGGCGTCCGGCCTGAAGATGTGCTACGGCGCGCTGACGAAGGGGTTGCAGGCGCTCGGCACGGAACTGCTCGTCGCCGCACGGTTGATGGGGCTGGAGGAGACGCTGCGCGCCGAGCAGGCGGAGAGCACGCCCGATGTGCTCGCCTGGCTCCAGCGCGCGGTGCCGACGATGCCGCCGAAGGCATACCGCTGGGTGGGCGAGATGGAGGAGATCGCCGCCACCTTCGCCAGCCTCGGCATGACGCCATCCATCTTCCAAGGAGCGGCGGACCTCTACCGCTTCATCGCGGAGACGCCGATCGGCAAGGAGTCGCCGGAAATGCGCGACCGTACGCGCGGCCTCGATGGCATCATTGACGCGCTCGCTGAGCAGATCGTGGGCAGCGGGCAGCGGGCAGTGAACCGTGAGTGAAGAATGCCGCGCGTAGCGCATCCGGTTTCAGGCCACTGCCTACTGCTCACTCCTCATGTACGTCCCGCTCATATTGCTGCATCATCGCGCTCAGGGTGCGATCCATGAACTCGACGACATCGGTGAAGATGCGCCCAGCCCGCGCGGAAGAGATCGCGCCCTGATCGAGGAACTGGATGACGCCCTGGATGATCGGTGTGCGAGCGCGCAAGTACATCTGCACCGCGTCGCTGATGCCGAAGCCGTGCTGGGCGCTGTCGCGTCCATACGCGCGGGCGATTTCGCAGGCATCGGCCATGATCTCGTCGCGGTCCGCGCGGCCCGAGACGTAACGCACGGCGAGTGTCACCATCGCCAGCCCGCGCTGCCGGTGCTCCGCCAGGCTCTCGGCGTCGAATTCGCCGTACCACGGACGCTGGCGGACATCGGTCACGTACTGGTCGTGCGCATACTGGGAGAGGGACGCCTCGGTGAGCGCTTGCTTGCTGATGCGGCGGCGCGGCCGCGCCGATCCCTTGGCGAGCGTGAGGATATCCTCTTGGGCGTAGCGGCGGTGGCCGCCGGGCGTGAGGAAGACGGGCACTTTGCCGGCGTCGCTCCACCGGCGCAGGGTGGATTGATCGACGCCGAGAATCGCGCAGGCATCCCGGATCGTCAGCCAGTGGCGCTCCGCTCCCGCGCTATTCCCCGGCGGCTTTCCTTGTTCGTCGTGTCGCACGGGCCTATCCATTGCGTGGCGCGGATCTCGACAAAATCTGGCGAGAATGTGTGCGTCATGCGAAGAGCGTATCACGCTTTCCGTGACCGTCAACGCCGCATGAGCAGGGCGAAAGCGGCGCGCGCAGGCACCGTTCACCGTACTCTTTATGGGGACAGAAGCAATCTGCACGGCAGCGCACGCGTACATTGCGCGATTCCATCTATTGCGTGTGTGTTTTTCGTGTGATATAACAATCTCCGTGGGTAGTTGCTGAAGAGACGTGTGGTACTGCTGAAGTACTGAACATTTGCTTTGGTATAGTCTCTTATCGGTGCGTCTGTCCAATCGTTGGGGAGTGGGTCCCGTATATTGAAGGAGTTCTGTCGATGGCAACCCGAGCAACGACGAAATCCCAGGAAATCGTGCAATCGCTGCGTTCGATCATCACCCGTGTGACGGGAGATGCGAGCGGCGCATGGATGGACCTCGATGTGACCATGCCGCAGATGAAGGTGCTGATGCTGCTGCGGGAGAACGGCGCGCTCCGTGTGGGGGTGCTCGCACGGCACTTGAACGTCTCGACGCCGACGATTACTGGCATCGTCGATCGCCTCGTCCGGCAGGAACTCGTCCAGCGCGAGGATGATCCGTCCGACCGCCGCGTCGTCCTCAACGTGCTGACGACGAAGGGCGAGCAACTGATGGAGCGGCTGCGGCATCGGAGCGATGAAGAACTGACCCGCATCGTCGGCGGCCTCTCCGCAGCGGAGCAGACCGATCTCGCGAATGCACTCAAGCGCCTTGAAGAAGCGATCGGCGGCGCCGCCAGCGTTGCGGCTGGCTAAGCGAAGCACGAGCGAGTAGCGAGTAACGAGCAGGGGCGGCGTTTCCCTCGTTACTCGCTCCTTCCGTGGTATAGTGCGCCGGTGGCAACGCTGACGTTTCTCGGTACCGGGACATCCACGGGCGTCCCGATGATCGGTCGTATGAGTCGCGCGAGTCTCTCGGATGACCCGCGCGACCGGCGCACCCGTTGTTCAGCCTGGGTGCGATTCGCCGATGGGACCGATCTGCTCATCGACACATCTCCCGAACTCCGCTTGCAGGCGCTCGCCGCCGGGATGACCCATGTCGATGCGGTCATCTTCACGCATGCCCACGCGGATCACACCGCCGGTCTGGACGATATGCGCGCCTTCAATGCACTCCAGCAGGCGGAAATCCCCGTCTACGCGGACGCGGCGGTCGAGGCGGCATTCCATCAGCGGTTCGCCTATATCTTCGACGAGCCGCCCCTGCCCTTCTTCGGCGGCAAGCCCGCGCTCAGTCTGCGCCGCATCGACGGGCCGTTCGCGATCAACGGGCACGCGATCGTGCCGGTGCGCGTGCCGCACGGGCGTACGTCCGTGCTCGGCTTCCGCTTCGGTCGATTTGCCTATATCACGGATGCGGTGCGGGTGCCGCAGGAGGCGCGCGACCTCCTGCGCGGACTCGATCTCCTCGTGCTCAATGCGCTACGCGAGCGCTCCCACCCGGTCCATCTCAGTATCAGCGAGGCGTTGGAGGTGATCGCGGACGTGCAACCCACGCGCGCCTACCTCACCCACATGAGCGACGATGTCCTCCACGCCGAGGACGACGCGAAACTTCCCCCCGGCATCCACTTCGCCTACGATGGCTTGCGAGTCGAGATCGACGAGAAGACAGTAGACAGTGGACAGTAGACAGAAGGGCTTCGCTTTCGCTGACTACTGACTACTGACTACTGTCTACTGCCCACTTACCCCCCGTATCGCCACGCGAGATAGTGCTGGCCGACATTGCCCATCTCGACCTTGAAGGGGTCCGGGTTGCCGGGTGTGTAGGTGAGGACGCGGCGCTCGAAGGCTTGGACGAGGACCGCTTTCTGCACGCCGCCGACCGTCGCCATCGTCCAATATGCCTCGGTGATCGGCAGGCCGACGACGAAGAAGGTCGGGTCGAAGAGCCGGCCATTCACCGACTGCCCATTCTGGATGGTGATGCCCGTGCTGTTGAGATAGTCCCAGAAGACCGACGCGATCGTATGGTTCGTCTCCGGGATCAGTTGCGCGGTCGTCACACTCGCAGTGTCGAATCCCGTTGCGGGGCTGCGGGAACCGTCCGCGCGGATTTGCTCCGCGATTGGGCTGCCGACGGCGCGGGGAGGCGCCGTGCGAACGGCATTCAGCGTCGCATAGGTGATCGCATTCGGCGCGTTGGCGTCCCCCGCAACGGCGACAGCGGCCGGCGAACGGGTCTCGCGCGCCTCGTCGCCGATCTGCACCTGGCCGGTGACGAGTTCGTTGACGAGCAGGCCACTCGTGATCTGCCCGGTCTGCACATCGGTCAGTTCCAGCCGCCCCTTGTCGAAGTACCAGACCTGGCGCTGGCCGCCCGGTGCCGCGGCGTACGGCTCTGTGCGGATCGCGTTGACCTGCGGCCCCCAGATGAAGCCGCGCTGCGCCGCACCCGAGAGGATGGGGCCGTCGTATTGGTTATAGATGGCGGTGTATGGGGGGCTTGTCTGTGGCAGGGGCATGCCCTGGGCCGCTTTGACGGCGCGAACCGCATCCACGAGGCCCGCCCCCACGCGCGGATCGGTTGGCCCGTTGCCGATCGGGTGGGCGGTGCTCTTCAGGATGCTCAGCGCTTCCTCTTGTTTGAGACCGGGCTTCACACTCTGCATCAGCGCGACCACTCCCGTCACGATCGCCGTGGAGAACGAGGTGCCGGAAGCGACGAGGTCAGTGGTCGACTCGGGAAGGAAGAAGGGGATATTCTCGCCGGGTGCCGCAATGTTCGCTTGCGTCGCCATCGAAGAGATCGAAGCGGGGGTGTTGTTCTCGTTCGATGCGCCGACAGTGATGACATTTGGGTCGCCGGCTGGGTAATCGTGTTCGCCCGGTTGTGTCGGCTCATTGGCCGCTGCTACAACGACCGTAATATTCTTCGAGCGTGCATACGCGATGGCGCGCGCGACAATGTCGATATACGCCAGGTCCGAGGTGCCGCCGCTGAGGTTGATGATGGTCGCACCGTGGTCTGTTGCCCAAACGATACCATTGGCCAGGGCGATGATGTCGCCACTACCATTCTGATCAATGATCTTGACCGGCATGATCTTGACGTTCCACGCCACTCCCGCTTGCCCGACTCCGTCATTGCCGCTTGCGGCGATCAGGAGGCTTACCTTTGTGCCATGCTGCTGTGCTGCAAAATCATCATTGACATTCGTTGAGCCGTCTTTGCCATTGAATCCGGGCACGATGCGGCCCCGAAGGTCGGGATGATCCAGATAGACCCCCGAGTCGAGAACCGCGACGATGACGTTTGGCGAACCGGTCGTTATATCCCACGCAGGCTCCAGATTAATGCTGCGCGCCCAGTACTGGCGGGAATAAAAGGGATCATTCGGTACCTGCAGAGTATGCACGCGATAATCCGGTTCCACCGACGCAACGCGTGGGTCGGCGAGCAGTCGGGCATACGTCTCTCGCTCCTCGGTCGGGCTGGTGCGCTCCACGTAGCCGTCCGCTATCGCGAGATGCGTGAGGGTGTCGCGGTCGCTGAGATGCACGGACGATGCGGTCGTGTTTTTGAGTGTGACGAGCAACCAGCCCGCGACATGATCGCGGTCGAACGGATCGCGCGGGCCGTTGCGGTCGGTAGCGCTCGATGCGGCCCCGACGGGCACACCGCCGTAAAAGAGCGTGCCAATAATGAGCGCAAGCGCGATGAACGCCGTCACGCGGAGGCGAACGCGAACCACCCTTTGGATTCCTTTCGTGAGAGCGCACCCGTGTGGAACAGTAGGTCCCCCCGACTGCAGGGAGACTAGCAGACGGTTGATAACTTGACAATATTGATGCGTCGCACGCAGGGCGGGCCGGAATGGTATACTCCGGCGATATGAATACGGTTCGCGCACTCTACGGGCAGGCCACCGAGCCTGCCACATACATCCCTCACAGCGAAGCGATGGACGCGGGCATCGGCGCGCTGCTTGTCCACCACGGGCGCACCATCGCCACGGCGGAGTCATGCACCGGTGGTTTGGTTTCGGCGCGTATCACGGGCGTCAGCGGTAGCAGCGCCTATTTCCTCGGCGGCATCGTCTCGTATTCGAATGACGCGAAGCACCGCCTGCTCGGCGTCCCGGACTTGATGCTGGAGCGGTACGGCGCGGTGAGCGTCGATGTCGCGCTCGCAATGGCGCGCGGTGTGCGCCGCAAGCTCGGCACGGACATCGGCATCGCCACGACGGGGATCGCCGGGCCGGGCGGCGCGACGCCGACCAAACCTGTCGGTCTCGTCTACATCGCCCTCGCCGCCGATGGAGTGGAGCGGTGCCGCCGCTGCCTCTGGCACGGCGACCGAATGGCAAATATCACGGCATCCGCTGAGGCGGCGCTCCGTCTCGTTCGCACCTATCTCGAGGAACTCCATTGAGTAACGACGCGATGTACCGGAAGACGGCCCTCCCGAACGGCGTGCGCGTCGTCACGAGCACCATGGAGCATGTACGCTCCGCGACCTTACATTTCAATTATCGCGTCGGCTCGCGGGATGAGGCGGATGCGCAGGCGGGCATCGCGCACTTCATCGAGCACATGCTCTTCAAGGGGACGCAACGCCGCCCGCACTCCAGCGTAATCACCGAGGAGATCGAGGGCATCGGCGGCAACATCGACGCGGGTACCAGCCGCGAGACGACCTCCTATTCCGTGCGCGTTCCGTATGATGCGATCCAGACCGGCTTCGATGTCGTCGCGGACATGCTGCGCGGCTCGCTCTTTCGCCCCGACGATGTCGAGAAAGAGCGCGAAGTGATCACCGAGGAGATTCGCGGCATCAACGACATCCCCGATGAGGTCGTCGGCGAACTGATCGACCGCCTCGTCTGGGGTGACGCCGCCGTCGGGCGGCCGATCGCGGGCTTCGAGGAGAGCGTCGAGCGGATCAACGGCAGCGAGTTGATCGCCTTCCTCGGCACGAAGTATATCCCGGAGCGGCTCGTCGTCTCGGCGGCGGGGAAGATCGAGCACGAGGAGGTCGTTGCCCTCGCCGCCGCCGCCTTCGGCGATCTGGAGAAGAGTCGCGAGACGCCGCCCGCCCCCTATGTGGCGCCGCCGCAGACCGCACCGCGCGTCGCGCTCGTCGGGCGCGAGATCGAGCAGGCGAACCTTAGCCTCGCCGTGCAGGCGATCTCCTACTCGGACCCGCGCAAGTACGCCCAGTATCTGTTGCACATCATCCTCGGCGGCACGATGAGCAGCCGTCTCTTCATGCGCATCCGCGAGGACCTCGGCCTCGCCTACAACGTCGGCTCGTACTTCCCGACGCTTGTTGATGTCGGCTGGGGGACGATCTACGCGGGCGTTGACCCCGAAAAGGCGGAGCAAACCGTCTCGGCAATCCTCGACGAACTCGCCCGCCTGCGCACGGAGCCGGTGACGCCGACCGAGTTCGAGCGGGCACGCCGCTATGTGACGGGTAGCCTCCTGATGGGGCTGGAAGGCAGCGCGCCGGTCGCCTCATGGATCGGCATGAGGGAACTCCTGCTCGGGGACATCCTGACGCCGGAGGAAGTCGTCGCGCATTATAACGCCGTGACGATCGAGGATGTGCAGGCCCTCGCCTCCGAACTCTTCCTGCCCGAGCGTCTCAACCTCGCCATCGTCGGCCCCTACGAGGACGACAGCCGCTTCCGCGCCCTGATCGGCGCGTAGCGCCGGAGACGTAACGAGTAGCGCGGTGAGACGCCGCGCTCCCTCTCGCTACTCGTTACTTCGTTAGAGCCATCCGCGCTGGGAGAGCCATTCCGCGCCGAGGCGGCTGAGGGTGACGGCGCCGCTCGCGTCCATCTCGATGCGGGCGCGCTCGAAGAGTTGCGCGGTCACTTTGCGCCCGTCGTCCGTTATGTAGGGCGCTTCTTCGCTGAGGGGCGCGCCGAACATGTCGCTGTCGCCGTTCGCGGCGTACCACTGAAGGATGCCGCCCGCGATGCTGTGGCCCGTCGCGGCGACATATCGCTTCTTGATCGTGGTGTCGAACGCGCTGACCGTATCGTATGGCCCGTTGGCATCCGCGAACCAGGAGCCGAGCGGCGCGAGCGTGACGCTAGTGCCGTCCGGCAGATATTCGACGAGGACGCGCTCGAAGTACTGGTAGATGTGCTGCTCGCCATTCGCCTTGCGGACGAAGAGTTCCGAGATCGGGTAGCCGAGCGACGGGACGCCGCCCTTCGCGTTCCAGTACTTCGCAATGATGTCCGGCATATTATGGCCCGTCTGCGCCACGAAGGTGTAGCCCGCGCCGAGGTCGCTCGTGCGGTCGAGAGGCGGTGCATCGGAGACGCCGAGGACGGGGGCCGCACTCAGGTCCAGTCCATTGCTCTTCGGCGCAGGTGTGGGGGCTGATTTCGGCGCCGGGGCCGGCTGCGGCGCTGGCGTGCCGGCGGCTGACGCGCTCCCATCGTCCGTCAGCCAGAGGAAGGTGACGTCCACCCAATCCGCGTTGCCCAGGCCAAGGTCGGCGTAGGTGCCGTCGCCGATATCAATGCCGCCCGGCGCGGTGACGGTCAAGCCGGTGCCGCTCTTGCCGCCGTTATTGCCGTTCTCGTACGCCGCCTGCGCCTGGGACTTGCCGCGCGGGATGCCCTTATAGACGCGCGCGTCGGTCGGGTCCCAGTAATTGTCGTCGTTATTCCACGGCCCGATATCGAGCACGGGCGCGACGGCGCTCTTGCCCTTGTAGGTGATTTTGACGCTCTTATTGAGCGCCTTAGTGGAGGGGAGGGCGACGAAATGATCGTTCGGCGTGATCGTATGGCCGGATGAGGTCCTGCCGCCGACGAGACCCTCGCGGGTCGCGTAGACATGGAAGGTTACGCTGGCCGCGCTCTCGGCCAGGGCGGTCGAAAGCGCGCTCGATGGATTGCTGGGTGCTGCCGCGACAGGAACTGCCACGAGAGAAGTAACGCCGCTCGCCACGGCCGCGAGGCTGATGATCATCAAGCGAACGATGCCACCACCGTGTTCGCGCCTCTTGCGGACAATCCGCATCCCGACCTCCCTGACGCGCACCGCCATACGAAACAGCAGGTATGGCAGCGCTCCCCAATTACTCCTGTCGCGCGCTCGCGGCGGCATTTCCCCTGCCGAGCTCCGTGAACCTGTGCGCAACGCTGCGCACGATAACATGGGGCCGCACCAGACGCAAATTGGGGCCATCATTCTATCAATAGGCCGTCACACGACGCCAATTTGCCTTGTGCATGTGTTCACAATTTCGGGCGGTACAGGCTTGCAAGCGCTTGGAAAAATATGGTGGCGGCGGGCCGTGATGCGGGGTAGAATACGCCCCCGATGCTCCTCGCCCGATGCGGGCGCGGGAAAAGAGTGAAGTGACACGCTTCGCTGTCGTGGGATAGGGTGCGCGCAGACGGGGGTGGCGAGGATGGTCACGACACGACCTGCGGGAGCGGCGCCGACGCGGCGGCAGGTCAACCGAGTGATGGGCATTTACGTCTGCTACCAGTTCCTCAGCAACTTCGGCCTCGGTGTCTTTGCCTTGCTCTTCAACCTCTACCTGCGTAAGTTGGGGCTGCGTGAGGATTTCATCGGCCTCTTCAATGCGCTCTCGACGCTCTCCTGGGCGGCGGGCGCGCTCGTTGTCGGGCCGCTCAGCAGGCGCGTCGGCGCGCGGGCGATCCTGATCGGCGGCGTCTTCCTCTTCGCGATTGTCGCGGCGTTCCAGATTGTCGTGACGGCGTCGGTCGGGTTGCTCGGCGTCGCGGTCTGCCTCGGATTGTCCAGCGCCGCGATGACGGTGCCGTCCACGCCGTACGTCTTCACGCTCATCCCGCCCGAGCGGCGCACGCAAGGTCAGGCGCTTGTCTTCTCGGCGATCGCGCTCTCGACGGCGGCGGGGGCGTTCATGGGCGGCGCATTGCCGGGCCTGCTCGGCGGCGACACGGTGCAGAACTTCCGCATCACCATGGCAATCAGCGTCGCGCTCACCCTCGGCGGCATCGTGCCGCTCTTTATTCTCCGCACCGCGCGCGAGCAGCCGGATGCCCCGAACCGGGGCGCGATGACGCCATTCACGCGGGTGGAACGGCGTCAATGCCGCCAAGACAATCTCGCCTTCGCGCTGGTCGGCGGCTTCATGGCGCTCGGGACGGGGATGCTGATCCCCTTCTACAACGTCTACCTCAGCTCGCTGGGCGCGTCGCCCGGAGCGGTGGGGGCGCTCTTCTCGGTCAGCTCGCTCGTTGGCGGCGTCATGTCGCTCGGCGCGCCGCTGATCGCCCGTCGCCTGCCGCCGCTCCCCGCCGTGGCGGTACTCCGCTCCATCTCCGTACCGATGGCGCTCGTGGTTGGACTCGGGGTGACCGGATTGCCGTTCGCGGGCGCGCTTTACGCGATCCGCACGATCGGTACGAGCCTCTCGTGGCCCATCGAATCGAGCACGATCGGCAACATCATTGAGCCGCGCAACCGCGTCTCGCTCTTCGGGATGCGGTCGGCGGCGTGGAACGGCGGCCTGGCGATTTCATCGTGGGCGGGTGGGGCGATCATCGTCCATTTCGGCTATCGCCCCGTGCATCTGCTCTACGTCCTGGCATACGCGGCGGCAATGGGCCTCTTCCTCGCCTACTGGCCCCGCCGCGTCCGCCGCGCGCATGAGGAGCGCCAGGCCCTCGCGGAGCGCGCGGCGCTGCGACCGGCCTGATGGGGAAGTAACGAGTAACGAGTAACGAGATGGAGCCCCGCTTTTCCTCGTTACTCGTTACTCGTCACCCACTGCTTCGTTCATGCCCCCCGTTTGCCGCGCGGGTCGAGGGCGTCGCGCAGGCCGTCGCCGAGGAAGGTGAAGGAGAGCATCGTGATCGCGATGGCGAGGCCGGGGAAGATCACCTGCGTCGGCGAATAGAAAATCGACTGCTGCCCCTCGTTGATCATCGCGCCCCACGACGGCGTCGGCGGGATGACGCCGATGCCGAGATAGGAGAGCGCGGCCTCGGCGAAGATCGCGCCGGGGATGCCGAAGGTGATAGAGACGAGCACGGGGCCGAGGGCGTTCGGCAGGAGATGCTTCCAGACGATACGTCCCGACGACGCGCCGAGCGCCCGCGCCGCCTCGACGTACTCGCGGCCTTTCAGGCTGATGATCTGGCCGCGCATCAATCGGGTGTCACCGACCCACGCGGAGAGACCGATGGCGATAAAGATGACGAAGAGCCCGCCGAGCAACTGCTTAATCGGGCTCTCGCGTAGCGCGGAGTTCAGGAGGATGATGAGCAGAAGCGAGGGGAATGCATACATGATATCCGTGAACCGGCTGATCAGGGTGTCAACCCAGCCGCCGAAGTATCCGGCGAGCGCCCCGAGCGGCACGCCGATGACCACGACGACGAACTGTACGACGAGGCCGACCGAGAGCGAGATGCGCGCGCCATATATCAAACGCGAGAGGACATCCCTGCCCAGGTTGTCTGCCCCGAGCAGCCCCGCCTCGCCCGGCTTGGCGTTCGTGTGGCCGCTATAGACGACGTCCCGGTAGCTGTGCGGCGCGAGGAGCGGCGCGAAGATCGCGATCGCCGCGAGCAGGGCGATGACGACGAGCCCCGCCACCGCGAGCCGGTTCTTGCGCAACCGGCGCCAGGCGTCGCTCCACAGACTGCGGCTCTTCCGATTCGCGGCCAGTGTGTCGATGCGCGTCGCGCTGCCCGCGAGCGCGCCGGTGGCTGGAACTGCTATCGGTGCGCCGCCGTCGCTTCGATTCGTCGCCACGGATTATATGCTCCTCAACTATAGCGAACGCGCGGATCGATCACACCGTAGAGGACGTCTACCAGGAGATTCGCGAAGGCAATGATGAATGCATAGAGCAGCGTCGTTGCCATGATGATCGGGTAATCCCGGCTCCCGACGGCCTGGACATAGAGCCGGCCAACGCCCGGTACGCCGAAGATCGTTTCGATGATGAACGAGCCGGTGATCAGACCCGCAGCGATCGGCCCCGCGACGGTCGCGACGGGGATCAGTGCATTTCGGAGCATATGCCGTGTGACGACGTTGTGCTCCGCGAGACCCTTCGCACGCGCCGTCTGTACGTATTCCTGACCGAGGGTTTCCAGCATCGAAGAGCGCGTGATGCGTGTGATGAAGGCCATCGGGGTGAAGGCGAGGGTGAGCACCGGCAGAATGGCGTCCTTCGGTGTCCCCCATCCTTGCGTCTTGAGCCAGTGCAATTTCACCGCGAAGATGATGACGAGCACGATGGCGAGCACGAAGTTCGGCACGCTTGCTCCGGCCGTCGCGAGAAAGAGCGAGATATAATCAGCGAGCTTGTTCTGACGAAGCGCCGCGATGATCCCGAGAGGGATGCCAACCGCGAGCGCGAGCAGAAGCGCCAGCAGGCCGAGCGTCACCGTCGGCCTGAGGCCGTCCTTGATGATCGATGTCACCGGCGAGTCCTGACGAATCTGCACCGAGACGCCGAAGTCCCCCTTCAGCGCGTGCGCGGCATAGCGCAGAAACTGCACGGGCAGGGGCTTGTTCAAGCCATACTTCGCATTGAGCGTGGCGACCACCTGTGGCGGCACCCGTCTGCCGAGCCCGCCCTCATCGAAGGGCCCGCCCGGCGTCGCCTTCATCACGACGAACGTGATGATCGCGACGCCGAGGACGGTTGGGATGAGCAGGAGCAAACGGCGGATGATATACCGATACATATCATTTCCCCACGAGTGATACGCTCTCGCACATCGGCACGGAGTGAGGGGAGGGAGAACGACCACCGGGCCGTCCTCCCTCCGTTCGCGAGGGTGCTACTTGGTGAACTGGACACCACGGAAGGCGTGCTGGTCGCCGACCCAGTTCGCATCCATCGGGTTCGGCGTGAGGCCCGTGGCAGTCTTCTTATGGAGGGCGAGAACCTCCGAATAGTACATCGGCGCAATGCCGGCATCGTCGTCGATCAGTATCTTCTGCACCTGGTCATAGAGCGAGAGCCGCTTGTCGTTGTTCTGCTCCGTTTTCGCTTGCGTGAGCAGTGTGTCAACCTGCGGATTGCTGTACTGCGTGTCGTTGTTGCCGCCCTTCGATCCGAAGAGTTCCGGCAGCCAGTCTTCGGGATCGGGATAGTCCGCGCCCCACCCGGCCATGGTGAACTGGTAGTCATGCTTGGTCGAAATTAGCTGCTGCCGCGTCTTCGAGTCGACCGGATCGAGCTGAACGTCGATGCCGAGGTTTTGCTTGATCTGGGCCTGGATCGCTTGCGCGGTCGTTGGGCCGTCGCCAGCGGTGCTGTGGAGCAACTTGATGCCCGTCAAAGTCTTCGGGTCGACACCGGCGTCCGTGAGGATTTTCTTCGCCTTCGTTGCATCGAACTTGTACTGCTGCCCGATCGTCTCACTGGCGCCCGGTTCGCCGGGGGCAATCAGGGCGTACGCTGACTTGCCAACGCCCTTATTGACGTCCTTGATGAAGGTATCGCGGTCGAACGCGGTGGAGAAGGCTTTGCGTACCGCCGGATTGTCGAACGGCGCTCGCTTGTTGTTGAAGGCGAGATACCAGGTCGTCAGCGATGGGCCACGGATGATCTGATCCTTAAAGGTCGGATCGCTGAAGACCTGCTGGCGGTTGCCGCGCGGCACGCCGATCATGTCCAGCTCATTGTTCTGATAGGCGTTGAAGGTCTGGGCCGCGTCCGCGATGACGGAGATCTCAATGCGCTGGAGATACGGCTTCTCGCCCGTGTAGTTCGGGTTCGGGATCATCGTGATCTTCTGCTTGCTCTGGAACGTCTCCATGATCCACGCGCCATTGGTGACGTGGTTCTTCGGGTTGTTCCACCATGTCGCACCGCCCGCCTCGACGACGCTCTGCTTGAGGGGAATCAGGCCCCAGAGCGAGAGGACGAATGGGAAGGTCGGCTGCGGGTCAGTCAGTTTGAACTCGAGCGTCGTGTCATCCTTGGCGGCGATACCGAGCGCATCAAAGAGCGGCTTGAGGTCCGCCGCGCTCTTCGTATCGTTGCCCTTCGCGTTCAGTGCGTCGTACCCGACGAGATTGGAGATGAATGACGAGTAGGGCGAGGCGAGGGTCGGATCGACGAAGCGCTTCGCCGCATAGAGGTAATCCTTGGCAGTGACCGGCGAGCCGTCAGAGAATTTCTGCCCTGGCTTGATCTTCACGGTGTAGGTCTTGCCGTCCGAGGAGACGCCGCCGTTCTGCGGCGTTGGTATGGCGAGCGCGGCCCGTGGAATCAACTTGCCCTGATCGTCGTACGAGAAGAGCGTATCGTACATCATATGGAGCATGCCGATACCGTCGGTATATTGGGCCACGGCGGGGTCGAGGGTCTTCGGGTCATCGGCGGTGGAGATGCGCAGCGTCTGCGTTCCGGCGAAGTTCGGCGACTTGGTGCCCTGCGGCGAATAGACCGCCGCGCCCGTCCCGGCTGTCGTGGAGGCAGCGGCAGTAGTCCCGGCGGGCGTGACGGCGCTGCTGGCGACGGTCGTGCTGCTGGCCGTCGTGCTCGCCGCCGGACGCGTCGCGACCGATGAACTGGCCGCTGTCGTCGGGCTCGTCGCGTTCCCGGCGGCGGTGGGCGCGGCGGTCGTCCCGGCGGGCTTCGGCGTATCGGTCGCCGTGCCGCCGCACGCAGCGAGGATGGCCGCCGCCGCGCCGCCCGCCATCGCGCCGAGCATCGCGCGGCGATTCAATCGTTTGTTCCACACTCCATGATCCACGGACCTGACTCCTTTACTACCCGGCGCTGCCCGCTCGGGCGTGCCGCCGGCCTTCGTGCGCGAGCGATCTGCTCGTGCGCCCCGCGGGAAATTCATCCTATGCAAGCATATCGATAACCGTCTTCGATTCTTGGGCGCAATACTGGTCGCTACGCTGCCTGTTCACCGCCGACTTGACTAACCACTTTTCACCATATCGGCATATGACCCCATCATGGGACGGTTCCGTGGAACTGTCAAGGAGCGCGAAATATGCTGGCTGTTCACGAACGCGGAAAGCAATTCACTTCGCATCTACAAGTCTCGTTGCACAAACGATGCCGCCGCGCCTTCCAGGGGGATATACTGGCGTGACATCGGCCCGGTTCCGTGAAAGGAGCGCACCATTGAGCACGCAGGCATTGATTGCGGATTGGGTAGAGCGGCGGACCTGGGCGGTCGTCGGGGCGAGCGACAATCGAGGGAAGTTCGGCAACCGGATTTATCGGGTGCTGCGCGAGCGCGGCTACACCGTCTATCCGGTCAATCCGTCGATGGAGACCGTCGAGGGGGACCGCGCGTACCCGGATGTCGGCGCGCTGCCGGCGGGGGTTGAGGTGCTGGATATCGTCATCCCGCCGCAGCGCGTGCCGGGGGTGCTCGATCAGGCGAAGGCGGCGGGCATCACGCGCATCTGGCTCCAACCCGGCGCGGAATCGCCGGAGGTGCTGGCGCACGCGGCCTCGCTCGGTCTCGAGGTGATCGCGGGCGGCCCATGCGCGATGGTCGAGGCGCGCCGCTGGCCGGAAGATGGAGAGCGCGGCGCATGAGCGAATCCCCAGCCAGTAACGCGCGACCGACGCTCGCGGGCGAGCGCATCATTCTCCGGCCGACTGTGGAGGCGGATTTCGTCCACGGCTACCGGTGGGAGTTGGACAAGGAAGTACAGTACTGGGCGCAGGGCGACCATGCGCCGCCCGACTTGACCTTCGCCCAATACAAGACGCAGTTCGCGCCGCCTATCGGCAGGCCGGGGGAGCGGGACCACTTCACGATCGTCGCCCGGCCGGATGTGGTGATCGGCTTCATCGGCTACTTCCACGCCGACCGGCGCGTCGGCAAGGTCGAGGTCGGCATCGGCATCGGTGAGAAGGCGTATTGGGGCAAAGGGTATGGCCGGGAAGCGATGAACCTCCTGCTGGCACATCTCTTCGATGGTCTCGGCTTCCGGCGCGTCGAATTGGATACCTGGAGCGGCAACGAGCGCGCGATCCGCGCCTACCGCGCCTGCGGCTTCCAGATCGAGGGGCGGTTGCGCGGCAGCGAACTGATCGACGGCGCGTACTACGACACGATCCTCATGGGCCTGCTCCGCGCGGAGTGGGAGGCGTTGCATGTACCTCCGAACGTGGCGCGATAGCATCCTACCGGGCCGGCCCGTCCGAACGGACAGGTGACGATCCGATCCAACGGACGATTCGCGCGCGGGCGCATGTACGCATACTGATCGCAGTGCGGTGACGGGATGCGATGCAAGGAGCGACGTGCCATGCCAGTGCGACTGCGAATGTGGATGATCCGACGGCGCGAGCAGCGCGTCTCCCGCGAGCGGCTCCATGACCTGCTCCAACCGCGCCGCGCCCCGTCCCGCCGCTCCTGAACCGGCAACGCGCCCATCGACTCGTCGTTTCGCCTCCACTTCACGGGCATGGAGGGCGGCGCGAAGCGTGCGTGGTACGATACGCGCATGGGAGACCAACCGGACATTTCCATCGTCATCGTCAGCCGCAATACGCGGGAGTTGCTGCGCGCCTGCCTGCGCTCAATCGAGGACTATGCGGACGGGCTCGGCGTCGAGGTGATCGTCGTGGACAGCGATTCGGGCGATGGATCGGCGGCGATGGTGCGGCAAGCGTTTCCGGGCGTCGTCGTGCTCGATCCGGGCGAGAATATCGGGTTCGCGCGGGGCAATAACCTCGGCATCGCGCGGGCGCGCGGCGACGCGGTGCTCCTCCTCAACCCCGATACCGAACTGACGGCGGGCGCGCTCCGGGTGATGTGGGACGCCCTCCGCGCGGACGCGATGATCGGTGTCGTTGGCCCGCGCCTCCGGTACCCGGATGGGAGCGTGCAATCCTCCCGCCGCCGCTTCCCGACCCTCACCACCGCACTCGTCGAAAGCACCGTCGTGCAGGAATGGTGGCCGAATCACCCGGCGCTCGCGCGCTACACGATGGCCGATCTGCCCGACGACCGGCCGCACGACGTGGACTGGCTGGTCGGCGCCTGCCTGCTCGTGCGCCGTGCCGTCTTCGTGCACGCGGGGTTGCTCGATGAACGGCTCTTCCTCTACTCCGAGGAGCCGGAATGGTGCTGGCGCGTCCGCAAGGCGGGATGGCGCGTGCGCTACCTCCCCGCTGCCGAAGTATGGCACCATGAGGGGATGAGTACGGGGCAGAATATCGCCGTCCGGCAGCGCGCCTTCGCGGTCAGCAAGACGCTTCTGATGGGGACGCTCTATGGGCCGGTGATCGGGACGGCAACGCGGGCGGCGCTCGCCCTCGACCAGACGGTACGCCTCGTCCGCGAGGGCGCAAAGTGGTCGCTCGGGCACAAACGCGACCTGCGGGCCGCGCGCGTGCGGGCCGCGCGCGTGACGCTCCGCGCCTTGCTCTTCCCCGCGGCGCGCGGGCGGTGACGGCGATGCGCGTGCTGCTCATCTCCGCCGAGTACCCGCCGACACCGGGCGGAGTGGGGGACTACACCGCCCTGCTCGCCAAACATCTTGCCGAGGCGGGCGCGACGGTATCCGTACTTACATCCGGCCGCGGTGAAATGTCCCGCAGTGGCGACGTGACCATCTTTCCCGTTGTGCGGCGGTGGGATTGGAGCGTCGCGCGCGTGGTCCGCGAGACGGTGGCGCGCGCGCGGCCGGATGTCTTGCACCTGCAATACCAGACCGGCATGTACGGGATGCATCCGGCGATCAATCTTCTGCCGTCTCGCACGCCGTTCGCGCGGGGGGAAGCGATCTACCGCTACGCGGCCGATCCGCAGTCGCGGCCCTGGTTTGTCACGACCTTTCACGATCTGCGCGCGCCCTACCTCTTCCCGAAAGCGGGCCCGCTCCGCGAACACGTCACCTATCTCCTGGCCCGCCAGAGTGACGCGGTGATCGGCACGAACGGCAGCGACGTGGCGAAGATGGGGCAATGGAACCGCAATGCGACCTTAATCCCGATTGGCAGCAACATTCCCGCCGCGTCGCACAACGACGCCGCCGGTGTCCGCTCCCGCTATGGCATCCCGGACGGCGCGGCGCTCCTGACGACCTTCGGCCTGCTCAATCACTCGAAGGGGATCGACGCGGCGATTGGCGCGCTCGGCGTGCTGAAACGGCAAGGAGCGGACGTGAGACTCCTGCTTGTCGGCGCAGGTGCGGGGGCGAACGACCCGACGAACGGGGCGACCGAGGTCGCGCTCGATGCCCAGTGTGCCGCTGCAGGTCTGCGAGACATCATCAAGAGAACAGGTCCGCTGCCCGCCGATGAGGTCGCGTGCGTCCTCGCGGCGAGCGATCTCTGTCTGCTGCCGTACCGGGATGGCGCGTCGCCCCGGCGCGGCAGCCTGCTCGCGGCGCTCATGCAAGGCATCCCGGTCATCACGACGACGCCTGCCCCCCACGTCTACGACGGCATGCCCGCGCCGCGCGATGGCGAGGTCGCCCTCTTCGTCCCGCCCGACGACAGCGACGCGCTCGCGGGCGCGGCGCGCCGGATACTTGACGATGGCGCGCTCGCGGCACGGCTCCGCACGGGATCGGCGGCATACGCCGCGCGATTCTCCTGGCCGGTGATTGCGGCGCGGACATTGGCGGTCTATGCGGCGCTCAACACGCGCGCGATCCCGGACGATGCCATCGCGCCGCTCGCGGCGGGTGGGCATTGATGGCTGCCCTCACCGACCGGGCGGCGGCAGCGTCCACCCCGCCGCGCTCGCGTTCGGGCCGGACATGGACGCGCGGGGAGGCGACCCCGCTCGTGCTGCTCGCGCTGCTCACGCTGCTCGGTGGGGCGATGCGCCGCTATCATCTCGGTCAACAAGGCCTCTGGTTCGATGAAGCGGACATCGTCATGCGCGCGCGGCAGCCGCTGCCGGATTTGCTGCGCGCCTTCATCCATCCCGGCGAGAACGGGCCGCTCTATACCCTCGGCCTCGCCTGCTGGACGCGGCTGCTCGGCACCACGGAGGTCGCGGTACGCCTGCCCTCCGCCATCGCCGGGACGCTCGCCATCCCCGTGCTGTACGCGCTCGGTCGGATGCTGCGCGGGCCGCGCCTCGGGCTGATCGCCGCCGCGCTGCTGACAATCTCGCCCTACGCGCACTGGTACGCGCAGGATGCCAAGATGTACAGCCTGCTCGTCCTGCTGACGATTGTCACGACCTTGCTCGTGCTCGCTGCGGTGCGCCGGGGCGGCACAATCTGGATCGCCTATGGTGCGACGGCGGCGGTCACGCTCGGTATCCACGCGACCTTCCTGCTCGTCCTCGCCGCGCACGCCGCCATCGCCTGGGTCGTCTGGCGTAGCGGGTACGGCGTGCGCCCGGAGGGGCGACAGATGCGCCTCCTGGGACTGCTCGTCGGCCTCGCGGCGCTGCCCCTACTCGTCTGGGGCGTCATTTTCGCGGTCCAGAACGGCCCGACCTGGCAGGTGAAGGCGACACCGTGGGCAATCCTGCACAGTATGCTCGTCGAGTTCAGCGTCACGCACAAGGCAGATATGTCCACGCAGACCTGGGGCGCGATGCTCTCCATCGTTCTCGTCGCGCTCGGTGTGGGGATGACGTGGCGAGCGGACGGCGGGACTCCCCTCCCCCGCCGTGCGGGAGAGGGGGTAGGGGCCGGGGTCGCCTGGCCGCCTCGCCTCACGCTGCTGATCATCGTCGCGATCAGCGCCATACCGGGGCTGCTCTTCATCGTACTCTCGACGCGGCGGGCGATCTTCGAGCCCCGCTATCTGATCGTCGCGCTGCCCGGCTTTCTGCTGCTCGTCGCGCTCGGCATCGACGGATTGTGCCGCCGGCGACGCACCTGGCTGCTCGCGGCGGCGGGGGGCATCGCGGTCGTACTGCTGGCGTCGATGCCGTTGCGGGCTGTCAACTTCTCGACCACGCCGCAGAAGGAAGATTGGCGCGAGGCGTACCGGCATCTCGCGGAGCATGCGCGGGTCGGTGACGGTGTCGTCATCTACCCCGGCTACTTGCGCACCACCTATGAATACTACGCCACGCAATTCCCCGCCTTGCGTAATCTGCCTATTGTGACGCCGCCCTCGCTCGCGCCGGGAACGGCGGTCACGGATCGCGATCTGAATGCTTTCTTTGCGACCGCGACGCGCGGTTGGGGGCGGGCCTGGCTCGTCGAATCGCCGGAGCGCGCGCCGACGCAGGACCCGGACGGCCGCGTGCTCGGCTTCTATACCAGTGGTATCCCCGGTTTGCAGGCGGGGCAGACGCTCTTTGAGGAACGCAGATACAATGGCGTCCTGCTCGACTGCTTCGCCTACGACGGGCCATTCGGCTCCGACCGGCTGCCGCCGCAGATCACCACCGACCTCACCGTCGGCTCAACCGGCATCAGCCTCTTCGGTGCGTCACTCGACACGCCGGGCGGGGAGAAGCGAGTGGCGCGCGGCGCGTTCGCGCCGCTCCTGCTCCGCTGGGTGACACCGAACCAGCCGGTACGGGGCGATTACCTCGCGCTCGTCCGGCTCGTCGATGCGTCGGGCAAGGAGGTCGGGCGCTACGACATCCCGCCGCTGGACGGGCACTGGCCGACGAGCACATGGCGGCCGAACGACGACCCGTACGACCCGCACGACCTCTTCATCCCGCCCACGCTCGCGCCCGGTCAGTACCGCATCCTCGTCGGCATGGCGCCGGTCGGCGATCCGGCACACCCGCTGCCCATTTTCCGGCGCGACGGTAGCCGCGCCGACGCGGACGGCCTGGTGCCCGTCATGACGATTGCCGTCACCTGATCGCCGCCCATTGGCCTCCATCCCCGCTTGCGGGCGGAGGGGAGAGGGCGGAGGCAATCCGCGCTACGCAACGAAAATGCCGAGCGGCAAATAGGCCGAGACGATCCAGTTCGGCGCATCGACGATCTCGCTGATCTTGAGATCGACCGCCGCGCCGCAGAGGCAGTACGCCTGCTTCCCGGCTCATACGGGATGCGGATGTGATCGCGGAAGCGGCAATCATCGCCGAGCGCGTAGTGATGCAGATAGGGAGCGGGAAATCTTCCTCGAGCAGGCCGAAGCCGGGGATGACCGCGTTCCACCCCCATCCTTTGTGCGCCAGGTTGACGACTTCGACGACCAGCGCATCGCCCGGTTCGGCGCCCTCGACAGAGACCGGGCCGGTGAGCGGGTGAATCGGATCGAAACTGAGCGTCGCGAGCGCCTCGGACGGCGTACCCGGCACGATCTGCTTCGCGGATGCCGAAGACGACCGTGTCGCCGGGTTGGATGCGTGAACTCGGCCACATGATGTTGCACGCATACCGTATGTGACCGGTGGCGAGGTCCCATGCCAGCATACCGACAGCGAGATCGCTCCGCTGCCTCGGTCTGCTACGGCATTGCCGACTGCCCGAACAGGCCATCAGCGATCAGCACCGTGCCGAGCACGCCTACCGCCGGTCCCGTCATCAGCCCGTACGTCTGCTCGCGCCCGACCGGGGTGAGCGCCTGCTGCGCCGCCTGCGCGGCCTCGACCGAATCGAAGAGCAGCACCCCCATGCGTTTGTTGTCGCCTTGGTCAACGAGGAGGAATCCCCGATAGCCCGGCACCTGCTGCGCGGCGGGCACGAGGTGTTCCCGGACACGGCGGTTGAGTTCGTCGGCATGCTGCGGATCGACGGGATAGGTGACAATGCTGACGCCCATAGTCATCGGAATACTCCTTTACGCGATGCGGTGACGCCTCCTCTTATACGTGTTTGTCCAGCCGATTCCCAACAGACGTGCACTATCATGTGAGTCCAAGGTGGGGTAGCCGAATTCCGCAGCCAGATCGGCGAGCATTGCCGTGGTGACCGGCCTGCCAGAGAAATAGAACAAGTCATTCATGCGCCGACGCCTCGCGCGCTCAGATGCGCGGCCAGAGCCGAACCGCTGCGCCCACTATATTCGTGATTGGCCAGACACGCCCTA
>CAWJZC010000015.1:0-121333 GCA_963847195.1 uncultured Chloroflexia bacterium
ACAATGTCAGAAGAGGTGATCGAGCATGTGGTATGCTTCCTTCCATGCAAGCACCTCTCCTCGTCCGCCCCTTGGCGGACCACGAACCCGCTGCCCTGACCGCTGGCCTCCATTCGCCTGCCGCCTTCACGTTGCGTCGCAGCCAGATCCTGCTCGCCTCCGCACGGCACGCGCATGTCCCCGCCATCGCGCGCGCCCTCGGCTGCAATACCCAGACCGTCCGCAATGCGATCCATGCCTTCAACCGGTCGGGGCTGGAGACCCTGACCGAGCGCTCCTCCCGCCCGCAGCGGATCGCCGTCGCCTTCGACGCCGCTGCCGCCGAACGATTGCGCGCCATGCTGCACCAATCGCCCCGCACCTTCGGCAAAGCGACAAGCATCTGGACGCTCGATCTGGCTGCGGAGGTCTGTGTCGCGGAGGGATGACCCATGAGCGGGTCACGGGCGAGACGATCCGCGTCACCCTCAAACGCCTCGGTGTGCGCTGGCAACGGGCGAAGCAATGGATCACCAGCCCCGATCCGGCATACGCCCGCAAAAAAGGGGACGCGACCGGCTGATCCGGCTGGCAAGCGCATCCCGGACTGGGCGCTCGGCTTCGCGGACGAGGTCTGGTGGAGCCGGGTCGCGCAGCCGCACCTGGCGAGTTGGGCGGCAGATGGACGGACCGTTGCGGCTGATGGAACAGACGGCGGGACGCGGACGATCCCGATCCGAAAGCGTTGGCCTGTTACGGTCTGTTGGTGCGGCAGTGGGACGACGCCGGGCAGCGGGACGAGCGGATGTGGCTGCGCTTCGTGGACGGGCGACCGGTGAGCGCGCTGACGACGCAGTTTCTCGATTGGTGCTGCGAACGGTTGGCGGCACACGGGAAGACGGCGCTCTTGCTGGTCTGGGACAACGCCAGTTGGCATGTGAGCAAGGCGGTGCGGGCATGGATTCGCAGCACAATCGGGCGGTCAAGCGCGGAGAGAGCGGAGTCCGGATCGTCGCGTGCTCCTTGCCGATCGAGAGCCCGTGGCTCAACCCGATCGAGCCGAAGTGGATGCATGGCAAACGGCGGATCGTCGAACCGGCGCGCCTGCTGACGGCGGACGAGATCGCCGAACGGGTCTGCGCGTGTTTCGGCTGCGTCCACGAGCCGCACCTATCCTTGGTCGAAGAGGTCTCTTGATATCGGGGTGCGCGCCATCTACGCGTCCCGCTCGTCCGCGCCGTCCGCCCCGCGCCGCACGATGTCCAGTCCGAGGCGCCGGAAGGCGAGCGCCAGCCCCTTCGCCATCGTCGTGCGCGTCGTCACGGTGGAGAGATCCACGCCGAGCTGCACGAGCGTCATGGCGATCCGCGTCGTCAGGCCGACGATCAACGCCTCCGCCCCGAGCAGCCGGGCGGCGGCGACCGTCTCGAGCAGGTGCTTGGCGACCGCCGTGTCCACGATCGGCACGCCGGTGATATCGACGATGACGATCTCCGAGCCCGTCTCGATGATCCGCTCGAGCAGCATCTCGTTCATCTGCTGGGCGCGCGCCGTGTCCAGCGTGCCGACGAGGGGGACGGCGAGGATCCCCTCCCACACCTGGATGACCGGGGTCTCCAGCTCCATGATCGTCCGGCGCTGCTCCTCGATGATGCGCTCCCGCTCATCGCCCGCCGTGTTCCCCATCAGCCGCTCCTCCTTCCGTGTTGTCCGCATGCGGCAGCCGCGCGCGGAAGGTGCTCCCCTCGCCCGCCACGCTCTCCACCTCCACG
Organism: uncultured Chloroflexia bacterium; assembly: GCA_963847195.1. Taxonomy (GTDB): domain Bacteria; phylum Chloroflexota; class Chloroflexia; order Thermomicrobiales; family JALYUS01; genus JALYUS01. The sequence continues at coordinate 1,752 of CAWJZC010000015.1, forward strand.
GCCCCGCCGTGCGCGGCGACCAGCTGCTGCACCAGCGTCAGGCCGAGACCGAGGCCGCGGGCGGCGATGTTGCGCGCCTCGGGGCCGCGGTAGAACTTCTCGAAGATCCGCTCGCGCACCTCGGGCGCCATGCCCATGCCGGTGTCCGCCACCTCCACCCAGACGGAGTCCGCATCGCCACCCCCGCGCACGCGCACCGTCCCCCCGCTCGGGGTGTAGCGGATCGCGTTCGAGAGGAAATTGCCGAGGACGCTCAGGAGCGCGTCGGCGTTCGCCCGGACGCGCAAGGACGCGTCGGGCCGCTCCTCGACGAGATCGATCCCTTTCGCGGCCGCCGTCGGCATGGCCCAGGCGCACGCCTTCGCGACGATCGGGCGCAGCTCCAGCGGGGAGAACGCCAGGGGCTGGGGTTCGCCGCGGCTCGCCTCCACCAGGTCGCCGCTCAGCCGCGACAGCCGCTCGATCGCCTCCTGCGCCGTGTCGAGGTACCGGGGCAGCGCCTCCAACCGGCCGCGCGAGAGCGAGCGGGTCGCCATGTCGATGTTGCCGAGCGCCGCCGTCAGCGGCGTGCCCATCTCGTGCGCGATCACCGCGAGGATATCCTCCTTCTCCCGTTCGAGCCGCTCCGCCTGCATCGCGCGCTCGCGCTCGCGCGCGGCCCGCCCCTCGGCGTCGCGCAGGCTCTCCGCGAGCTTGAGTTCGAGATAGTCCTTGAACTGGACGCCGTAGGCGATCATCACCTCGAGCAGGAACTGGTGGGCGTCGGCGCTGGCGCGCGCCTGGTCGCGGTACGACATGCCCTCGGTCGCCCGTTCCAACGCCTCGAAGTGGAGCGCGATGATGTCCTCGGGGCCGAGGCCGCTCTCGATGCACGTCCGGCTGAGGAGCGAGGCGCGATAGAGCCCCTCCTCATCATGGGCGTGCAGGTAGGTCGCGAGCGACGGACCATAATCTTCCACCGAGGGAATACCATCGACCGCCATGGGCGCAACCTCTCCCGTTTGCGATCTCCGCAGAGATCAGCGCGCGACATCGACGCCGGCAGTGTAGCGCAATCGCACGGAGGCGTCACACCGCGCTATCGCCGCGGCGGTAGCCATCCAGCGTGCGCCGCCATTCCGCCACGAACGTGTAGTCGGCGGTGCAGGCGACCACCGGCATCGCCGCCGTTGCCTCGTCGCGTCGAATGCGCTGCAGGACGGCGAGCCCGGCGCAGGAATGCTCCATGCGGATGTCGAGGATGACGGCATCGGGCGCGCGTGCTCGATGAACTCGTAGGCACCGGCCCCCTGGCGATAGGCGAGGGGGCGATACCCCTCATTTGCCAGATACTCGGTGATCACGTCGAGGACCGACCATCGTCCTCGATGGTGGCGACGACGGGTGCGGACCATCGGCGGTCTCCCTCACTCGACCATACCGAGAGGACAATAGCACATCCCTTACCGCAGATACGGTGCCATTGCCGCGTCTACGTCGCGAGTTGATCGGCGATCAGGCGGCTCAACGTGTCGAGACGGAATGGCTTGGCGATGAACGCCGCTCCTACGTCGGAGAGATCGGGCGGATCGGTCGCGCTCATGAGGATGACGGCGACCGCGCGCGTCGGGAGTCCATCCCGCAACGCGCGCAGCAATTCGATACCGTCCATCAGCGGCATCTTGATGTCGCTGAGGACGAGATCGGGCAATTCCCGGCGCGAGACGGCGAGCGCCTCCGCGCCATCGCGGGCGACGAGCACCGCGTACCCCTCCTGATCGAGATAATCGAGCAGCATCGACACCACCATGGCGTCGTCGTCAGCAACGAGGATCGTCGCCATCGATTCGTCCCCCGTCTCGCCCGGGCGTCAGGTCGCGACGCTCTGCCCGCAAGAATCCTGCCAGATAGGGCCGGGGGACTGCCGCCGATTCCCCGCGAACACCACCGATCCGCGAGACCTCACGTGCCCTGAGGGCTTCGCATGGCGCTCGTCGAACATCTCGCACGATCGCAGCCGGCACGGCGAGTACGATGGGAGACCCTGAAAAGCTCGGACAGCGCGCACCTCGCAGGTGGCTATTTCTTCCTCCCTTCCATGCACCCCTCCGATACGGCCTGATGCCTGTTGGTCGACTCATCCACTTCCGGCGAACCAAACTCGAATTAACAGGGGTGGATCGACGAAATGTTAATGGAAGTACGCTAACGATCGGTCGCCAGCGAGCGGCGTAGCGCGATAGATGTCCAGTTGGGATTGACTCCAACTGGACATCTATCGCGCTCACCGTCGTCACGCCGGACGCTGTGGCCGTTCGCTGCCTGTTTCACCAGCTTCGGGGCGTTTTCGGTCGCCGTCGCCGCGTCGCTGCCGCTATACGCCTGTGGTCGCCGGGATGATATTGCTGTTCATCCGGAAGAGGTTGGTTGGATCGTACTGCGCCTTGAGCGCCTGCAGCCGCGGATAGTTCGCGCCGTACGCCGCCCGCACCAGCGCCTCCTTCTCCTCCCCGAAGCCGGGGAAGTTCAGGTAGGCGCCGCCCGCCGCGAACCGTTGCATCGATCCCCACGCCTCGCGCGTCCACGCAATGTTCGTCTCGTTGTCGGCGGGGTCGATCCAGCCGGACTCGAACGAGAGCATGAAGGGCGGCCGCCGGCCAAACGCCGTCTCCGCCGCGCCGACGCGGGCCATCGCGCCCGTGTGCGCCCAGATGCCCACGCCGGTCCGCGGCGACGGCCGGCCCGCCGCCAGACCGCAGAGGGCGTCGATCAAGCCGTCGCTCAGCTCGTCGGCGTAGGTGGATTTCCAGTACTGCATCAGCCCGCTCGGGTAGAAGAAGTCGAACGCACCCTGGACCGTGGTGTACGGCATCGGGCCGCTCATGTCGAGCAGCGGCGTCGCCAGCTCGCGCAGGGGCCGGGTGATCCGCTCGCCCTCCTCCACCGGGCCGACATAGATGCCGGAGATGGCCACGCTCGCCCTGCCGACCAGTTCCGCAGGGAACCCCTCCGGGATGGTCAGGAACACCGCGGTCGTGCTCAACTCGTCGGGCGAGGTCGCCATGAAGTCGCGCCACCGGCGCAGCACGGCGGGCGCGTCCTCCAGCGCGTAGAGCGCCCCGCAGAGCATCACCGTCGGCCCGACCGGGTGGAGCTGGAATTCGAAGGAGGTGACGACGCCGAAGTTGCTCCCCGCGCCGCGCACCGCCCAGAAGAGGTCGGCGTTCTCCTCCGCGCTGGCGTGGCGCAGCTCACCGTCCGCCGTGACGATCTCCACCGCGCGCAAGTTGTCGATCGAGAGCCCGTATTTGCCGCGCAGATACCCCATGCCGCCGTGCAGCGTCAGCCCGGCGACGCCGGTGGTCGAGACGACGCCGCCGGGTGCCGCTAGCCCGAAGACCTGGGTCTCGCGGTCGAGGTCGGCCCAGGTCGCGCCGCCCTGGACGTGGGCGAGGCGGGCGCGCGGATCGACGTGGACGCCGCGCATCGCCGACAGATCGACCACGAGCCCGCCGTCGCAGACGGCGTTGCCCGCGACGTTGTGCCCGCCCCCGCGGACGGCGAGGAGGAGGCCGTGGTCGCGCGCGAAGTTGACCGCCGCGATCACATCCGCCGCCCCGGTGCAGCGGACGATCAGCGCGGGATAGCGGTCGATCATCCCGTTCCAGATGCGCCGGGTCGCGTCATACGCCGGGCCCGCCGGACGGATCAACTCGCCCCGCAGGCTCCCGGCGAATGCCTGAATCGCCTCCTCCCCGAGTGTCGCGGTCGTCTGCTCCTGAATAACCATCGGTCCGCTCCTTTCGCTGCGCATACCCAATCCGACACTCCCATCATCGTCCGTCGGGCGCGCCTGCGCATCGTGGGGATTACCGATTTCTGGCGCGCACTCCGCCCGCGCGGCCTACGTGATTTCACGTAGAAACGGGGCGGAACGTCAGATGAGGCCGGTGCGGATGGCGAGACTGGCCGCCGCCGTGCGCGAGGTGACGCCGAGTTTGCTCAGGATGTTGGCGACGTGCGTCATCGCCGTGCGCGGGCTGACCGAGAGCGCCTCCGCGATCTCGCGATCCGAGCGCCCCTCCGCGAGCAGGCGCAGTACGTCGCGCTCCCGCTCTGTCAAGCGGGATGATGGGCGCGACTGCGCACGGGCGGGCGCGGATTGCGCTGCCCCGATTAACCGCTCGACACCGGCGACGAAACCCGCGCGCACGCCCTCATCCGGGACGGTGGCCGCGAGCGCCGCGGTCACCGCGCGGGCGGCGGCGAATTCGCGCGCCGCGTCGTCGCCGCGCGCCTGCGTCACGTAAAGCCCGCCGAGCGCGACGTGCGCGCGCCAGAGATGCGGGCGCATCTCCTGCTGCACCGCATCCCGGATCGCGGCGCGCAGGCCCGCCTCGGCCTCGTCCACGCGCCCGAGGGCGGCCAGCGCCTCGCCGCGCACGATCGCCGGCCAGACCGGCGGGCGCTCCGGCACGACATTCGGATGCGCGCCAAGGAGCCGGTCGATGATGCCCAGCGCCGCGACCGCCTCGCCGCGCGCGAGGGCGACCTCCGCGCGGTACCCCCACGCCGTTATCCGTACGCACGAGTCGGGCACGAATTCCCGCGCCCGTCACCGTTTCGAGCAAGCGATCCGCCTCGGCATAGTCTTTCTCATGGAGCAGCGCCTGCGCGACGGCGATAGCCCCACCGCGCTGCGCGTAGGTCGATCCCAACTCACCGGCGATGAGGACGATTTCCTCGCCGTGCCGCCGCGCCACATCCGGCGCGAGGAGCGCGGAATAGAGTTGCGCCCGTAGCCAATGGGTGGCGACGAGCCACATCCGGTGCCCAATTGCCGTCGCGATGCGCACTTCCTCGCCGAGGAGTTCGAGCGCCCGCCCGAACTCGCCGCATTGTGTCCAGTTCATCGCTACCTGGTTCATGGCATACACCTCGCCCGCGCGCCAGCCAATATCGCGCGCGATCTGCAGTGCCGCCTCGGCATCGCCTCGGCCCTCGGCGGGCGTCGCGGTCGGCGTGAACATGCCGGGGAAGAGCGTCCCCGCCCGCTCCGCCAGCGTCGCGAGCACGGACGAGAGGCCGTGCCGGTTGTCGAGCGCGCGGTAGCGATCGATCACCTCCCGGCCGTACCGCTCCGCCCGCCGCAGGTCACCGGCCATCATCATCGTCATCGTGAGGAAGTCGAGCGTCTCCGCGATGCCCGGCCGGTCATCGTGCGCGCGGAAGATGGCGAGCGCCTCCGTGTGATACTCCTCCGAAACGCGCGGTTGATCCATATTGACGTGCCAGTTGCCGAGCCGATTCAGGCTGCGCGCGATGAGCGCGGGGTCGTCCGCCTCCCGCGCGAGGGCGAGCGCCTGCTGGTAGTAGCGCTCGGTGGAGGTGTAGTCACGCGGGGCCCAGACCATGCCGAGATCGAGGAGCGCCTGCCATTCCGCCCGACGGTCCTCGACGGCCCGCGCGAGATCGAGCGATTGCTCGTAATCCGTCCGCGCGGCGGCGAATTCCCCCACCGTCTCGTACGCCCGCCCCCGCGCGCGCCGGACCCGCAGCAGCGCGACGGGCGCGAGCCCGCCGGGGTCGTCGAGCGCGCGGGTGAAGCGGTCGATCGCCGCCTGCGGGGCGTGCCGGGCGTGCGCCGCTTCCCCGGCGCGGACGAGCCATGCGGCGGCGCGCGGATCCGCCGCCTGGCGCAGGTGATACGCCACGGCGTCCGCGTCCGGCGCGTCGGCGGCGCGCGCGATGAGCATCTCCGCAGTGCGACGGTGCAGCGCGCGACGGCGCGGCCCGAGGAGCGCCTCGTAGAGCGCCTCGCGAATCAGCGCGTGCGCGAAGCGGACACCATCGTCGGTCTCGACGAGCAATCGCGCCTCCAATGCCCATTCGATCAGCGGCAGGAGCGCATCCTCGTCCTCCTCCGCCACCGCCGCCCAGAGGTCGAGCGGCGCCTCCGGCCCGATGACCGCCGCCGCCGACAGCAGCAGTCGCGCCTCCCCGCCGAGCCGGTCGACGCGCGCCTCGATCACCTGGCGGAGCAGCGACGGGATGCGCGCCCCGGTGAGGTCGCCCAGGGTCCACGCCGCGCCCTCGTCGTCGCCCGGCGCGGCCCGACGCAGCGTGCGGGACTCCTCCAATGTCCGGAGCAACTCCCCCGCGTAGAAGGGATTACCGTCGGCGCGCGCCATGAGGTAGGCGACCAACCGCTCCGCATCCGCCGGGGGCAGCGCGTAGCGATCCCGCGTCAGGGCGGCCAAATCGTCCGCGCCGAGGCGGTGCAACTCGACGAGCGCCGCGTGCGACTCCCGCGCGAGCAGCGGCACCGCCCGATAGAGCGGTTGATGCCGGGTCAATTCGTCGCTGCGATAGGTGGCGATGACCAGCACCGCCAGATCCGACAAGGAGTGCGCGGCGAAGCGCAAGAGATCGATGCTGGCGTCATCCGCCCACTGGAGATCGTCGAGGAGGAGAATGACCGGGCGTTGGGCGGCGAGCGCGGCGAAGAAATCGAGCGCCTGCCGGAAGAGCTCCGCCTGGCTCTCCGCCGCCCCCGGCGGGCCGCGCCCGGCGAACCCGGCGGGCGGCGGCGGCATCTCCCCCGACGGCCGGTAGCGGGCGAGGAGATCCGCCCACGGCCCGTAGGGAGGGATTTCGGTGCGGTCGAAACAGCGACCGACGAGGACCTTTACGCCACGCGCGGCCGCCTCCTCGCAGAGCGCCCCGGCGAGCGTCGTCTTGCCGATACCCGCCTCGCCGCCGATGAGCACCAGCCCGCCTTTGCCCGCCCTCGCCGCGGCCAGTCGCTCCCTGAGCAGCGCCAGTTCCCGCTCCCGGCCAGCGAGCCGAATCTCTTCGTGCCCTTGCAGATCGGGCGCGATGCCGAGGGGGCGCAGCGCGGCCAGCACCCGCGGCGTCCAGTCGCCCTCCGGCCTGCCCAGCACCTCCACCCACTGCGCGGCGGTCAGCCAGTACCGCACATCGTCGGGGATGGCGACGGGTTCGAGCAGCAGCGGCAGGTAGGGGCGCTCGTACTCCCACGCCACCGCGATCTCCTGCTTGACGTTGCGGGAGTCCAGCGAGAGCGCGGACGCCATCAGGATGAAGGCCGCCGCCCGCGAGATCGCCGAGGCGATCAAGGGGGCGTAGCTCTCGCCGCCGTGGGTACCCTCCCGGTCGATCCACACCGGCACGCCGGCGCGCGCGAGGGCATCGACCAGCGGCAGCACCCGCGCGCGGTCGGCACTGGCGTAGCTGACGAAGACGTAGGGCCGATGATCGGCGGGGCGGTCGGTGGCGCTCGGCATGCTGCACCCCACGGGAGGCGGCGGGTCGACGGCGGGTGACCCGGCGAGTATAGCACCCGGCGCGCCGGGCATGCAGGGATGGCCCCACGACACGGAGAACTGCGGACGCCCCGGTCGCGAGGCCGAGCAAGGCGACGGGTGGTGCGCGGCAATTTGCCCAGTTGGGGTATACCTCAGACTGATGTCAGGCGACCGGCCCTTCGCGTCAGGATAGGAGCGCCCTTCGCGTTTTTCGGACAGCTATCGCCGGAAGTTTTTGAGTCTGACTGATACTTGGATGACCCGCTTCGACGGAGCGTATCAAAAACGGCCATTTATGAGATCGGAGCGACATACAATCTATTTGTCTACTTCGCTGCTTTGATTCCGAGAGGGGTTTCTCGGCACGCATTTCGTATCGCACCATTCTTCTCGGGAACACCTTGCGACTTCGCCGCGATCCGCTCGGTGTGATCCCACGACACAACCGGTATGGGTGCTGCGAGTATAATCGCCCCAGTCCTCCGTCGTCGCGTCAGGTGGGAACCGATGGCAATGCCGCCGCTGCATCGACCGCCCCTCGTCGGGCGGGACCGGGAGCTGACGCTCCTGCGCGATCTTCTCGCCGCCGCCATCGCCGGGCGGGGCGGCCTCGCGCTGATCGGCGGCGAGGCGGGCATCGGCAAGACGGCGCTCGCGGAGACGCTCTGCCGCGAGGCGGCGGGGCGGGGCGCGACGGTGCTCATCGGGCGCTGCTACGACCGGTCGGAGACGCCGCCCTACGGCCCTTTCCTCGATCTCCTGCGCGGCTATCAACCGGCCGACGGCCTGCCGCCCGCGCCCTTCTCCCGGTGGCGGGGCGCGGGCGATGCCGCGAGCCGGGCGGCGCTCTACGAGCAGATCCTCGGGTTCTTCCGCGCCGTGGCAGCCCGTCGCCCGCTCTTCCTCCTCCTCGAGGATCTCCACTGGGCGGACGACGCCAGCCTGGACCTGCTGCGCGTGCTCGCCCGGTCCCTGCCCGCGTGGCCGGCGCTCGCGCTCGCCACCTATCGCGCCGACGAGCTCACCCGCCGCCATCCCCTCTATGCGCTCCTTCCCCTGCTCGAGCGCGAGTCCCCCGTCGCCCGTCTCTCCCCGCGCCCCCTGAACGGCGAAGCGATCGCCGCGCTCGTGCGCGCCCGCTATCCGCTCGCCGATGGCGATGCTGAGCGGCTGGTCGTCTACCTCGATCAACGCGCCGAGGGCAATCCCCTCTTCGTCGCGCAGCTGCTGCGCGCCCTCGAGGAGCGGGACATCCTCCGGCCCGACGGGCGGGGGTGGGAACTCGGCGATGTCGGCATCCTCGGCGTCCCGGTCTCGCTCATGCAGGTGATCGAGACGCGACTGGCGCGCCTCGACGAGGGGACGCGCGACCTTCTGGGGGTTGCGGCGGTGGTCGGGCAGGAGACGGCGCTGCGATTGTGGGCGGCGGCGGCGGCGGCGAGCGAGGAGGCGGTTATCGCCGCGGCGGAGGCGGCGAGCGCGACCGGCCTCGTCGAGATGGGCGGAGATGGGGCGCGGGCGCGCTTCGTGCACGCGCTGATCCGGGAGTGCGTCTACGCGGGCGTCTCCCCGCCGCGCCGCCGCGCCCTCCACGGGCGGGTGGCCGAGGTGCTCGCCACCGTCCCCGCCATCGACCCGGACGCGGTGGCCTACCACTTCGAGCGGGCCGGGGACGCGCGGGCGATCGGTTGGCTCATGCAGGCGGGCGAGCGGGCCCGCCGTTCCTACGCGTACGGCGCCTCCGTCGACCGATTGGATCGCGCCGTCGCCCTCGCGGACGCGGCGGGGCCGGGCGATGGCGAGGAACGCACCTGGCTGCTCGTGCGCCTCGGCCTCGCCCTTCGCTTCATCGACCGCGAGCGGGGCGTCGCCCTCCACGAGCAGGCGGCCGCGCTGGCCGCGCGCGGCGACAGCCCCGCGCTGGCGGCGGCGTGCCGCTTCCACCTCGGCCACACGCGCGTCTACGGCCCCGATCTGCGGCGCGGGATCGCGGAGATGGAGGCGGGGATCGCGGCGTTGGCGCGCCTGCCCCCGGCGGAGGCCGCGCCCGTGATGGACGCGACGGGGACAACGCTCGACCAGGCGAGAGCCGGGCTCGTTCTCTACCTCGCGCTCGTCGGGCGCTTCGGCGAGGCGCTCGCGCTCGCCGGGGATGCCGTCCCGGGCGGCGTCTCGACCGGCGTCTCCTCCCTGGGCGCGATGTATGCCCAAGCCGCCCACGGACGACCCGACCGGGCGATCGCAGCGTTCGAGCGGGCTGCGGCTATGGACTGCGCGATCGGGGGCTTCCGCCAGCTCGCGATCGACTGCACCTTCGCCCTGACGGTCGTCGGGCTGACGTACTTCGCGTCCGACGGCCCGACCCTGGAGCGCATCGCGGAGCGGGGGGTGCGGGCATGGGAGCGCGCGCGCGACGCCGAGAAGCAGGTCCAGCCCGCCGCCATGGGCCGACTCCCGCTGCTCTTCCTCGCGGGGCATTGGGATGAGATCGCCGCCATTGGCCCCGCCCTGGATACGAGCAACAGCAGTTTCGAGGCGCTCATCGTCAACGTCACGGCCCCCTTCGCCCGCGTGCGCGGAGAGACAGTCATCGCGGGGCGCTACGTGGGGGAGATATTGCCCCATGGACCGGCGACGGAACCGGGCGGCACGCTCTTCTTCGTCGCGCAGCAGGCGCAGCGGCTGGCGGCGGCGCTCGCCCTCGACACCGGCGATCCGGAGACGGCGCGCCGGTGGCTCGAGGCCCACGATCGCTGGCTGGATTGGTCGGGCGCGACGCTCAATCGGGCGGAGGGCGCGCTCATGTGGGCGCGCTACCATCGGCAAGCAGGGAACGTGGTGCAAGCCCGCGAACACGCCGAGCGCGCCCTCGCGCACGCCTCCGACCCGCGCCAGCCGCTCACCCTGCTCGCCGCCCACCGCACGCTCGGCGAGCTCGATACGGACGCGGGACGATACGAGGAGGCCGATGTGCGCCTCCACGCCGCGCTCTCCCTCGCCGAGGCGTGCGCCGCCCCCTACGAGCGCGCCCTGACGCTGCTCGCCCTCGCCACCTCGCGGCGGCAACTGGCGATCCGGATGCCGCCCGCACCCTCGGCGTGGAGGCGCGGGCGCTCTGCGTCTCGCTCGGTGCCCGGCCGACTCTGGCGCGCATCGAGGCACTCCTGGCGACGCTCGGCGGCCCGGTCCCTGTCCCGCCCCGCTACCCAGTCGGCCTCTCGGCGCGCGAGGTCGAGGTCCTGCGCCACCTCGCCGCCGGGCGCACCAACCGCGCGATCGCCGCCGCGCTCTCCGTCAGCGAGCACACCGTGCGCGCCCACCTGCGCCACATCTTCGCCAAGACCGACGCCGACAACCGCGCCGCCGCCGCTGCCTTTGCCCTCCGCCACGGCCTCGCATAGCCCGCCCCGGCGCACGGATCGGCCATTCCGCCTATGGACCCGCCCGCGAGCAATCGCCCGCGGAATCGGCGGGATGGGCGATGACGCGCGCCCCGCCGCCCCCTAGCATGGGGACACGACGCCGCGCGTGCGGCCCAAGCGACGGAGGCGACCCATGGACCACATCGGTTTCGCGCTGCCCATCCTCCCCGGCAAGAGTGCCGCCGCCCGTACCTTCCAGCGCGACCTCGCCGGGCCGCGCATGGCGGAGTACGCCGCCTCGGAGCGGGCGATCGGCATCACCAAGGAGCTGTGGTTCCTGCAGGGGACGCCGAACGGTGACTTCTTCGTCGCGTACATGGAGAGCGCGGACTTCGGCAAGGCACTAGGGCAGTTCGCGGCGTCGCGGGAGGCGTTTGACGTCTGGTTCAAGCGGCAGCTCGCCGACGTGACGGGGGTCGACCTGAACGAGCCGCCACCAGGCCCCCTGAGCGAGCTGCTGTCCCACTACGAGGCGACGGTGGAGAAAAACACGCGTTGACATTGGAGAAGACACGTCGTGAATGAGAAAGGGCAGGCGATGTACACGATCATCGAGCGTCGGAAGGTCAATCACGCGCGGGTGCATGAGACGGAACAGGCCGCACAGGATGGGCCCATGTCCAAACTCCCGACGGCATCCGGCTTTGTCGGCCTCTACCTCGTCGAGGATACCGAGGCGGGCGTGAACACGCAGATCGTCGTCTGGGAGAGCAAGGCGCACGCCGATGCGTTTCAGCAGGACGCAGACAGCTGGAACCGGATGCTCGACGCGCACGGCCATCGGCTCGAAAGTGCCAATCGGGGTGAAACAGTCATCCACGTCGACCCCCGGAACTAGCGACTGTGTAGCGTGAGCGATGACGAGACGTTAGGGGCGTATTGTCCTGCGGAGGAAGATCGGAAAGGATTGGGTGCGATGCGACTCTGGAAAGGTTCCCTCATTGCCGTGCTGCTGACGATGCTGATGGCGGCGTTGCCCGTCGCCTTCGGCGTCGCGGCGGCGGACGACCCTGCGACCGTGTTGCAACGCTTCAACGATGCGCGCAACCGGGGTGACATCGCCGGGGCAGTCGCGCTGCTCACCGATGACGTGCGCTTTGCAGAAGGCCCCATGTGCACCGCCGATAATCCCTGTATCGGTGTGGCAGCGGCACGTGAGACCCTGGAGGCTGGCGCCCGCGTACACGTGCGGGAAACGGTGGTGGGTACGCCTGTAGTGACGGGTACCACCGTGCGGTTTCGCGCCGAGGTGCGCTTCGACAACGTGCCTGTACCTGGGGTGGAACGGCTGATCGTGAACAGCACGGTAGACGTGCGCGACGGCAAGATCGCCAGTTATATTGGTATCGAGGACCTGAGCGACGCGCAAACGGCGAAGCTGTTCGCAGCGCAACGCCCCCCGCAAGGCCCACCCCCCGCGCCACCACGGACGGGCGGGGGCGGGGAAGCCTCCTTCATCCACCGCCTCGGCGACGGATAAGGGTCCGCCCTCCTTCACGGCACCGACCATCGCCGCTACTATCGGGTAGCGGCGCTCGGCATCGTCTCCGGCATCGTCGCGATCGTGGCAGTCGTCCGGAGGCGCACAGCCGTCGGCTGGAGGGCCGTACTGTGTACATTGCGGCGTAGGAAGGAGTCGCACCCGTGGATCTCGACGCCCTGGTCAATGACTTCCCCGTCCTGGAGACGGAGCGGCTCGTCCTCCGCTGCCTCGGCCCCGCCGATCTCGCAGACGCCACGACCTTCTTCGCCGACCCCGATGTCGGGCGGCAGACCACCTGGTTCGCCCTGGTCTCCCGCCTCGGCGTCGCCGGCCTGCTCGAATATATCGAACGGCGACGGGCGGCGGGGGAAATGGCGGTGTGGGGCATCGTACCCAAGGAGGGAGCGCGCGTGATCGGGTTCTGCGGCCTCGTGGCGATCGCCCCCGACGATCGCCGCGCGGAGATGGGCTATTCGCTTGCGCGCGCCCATTGGGGACGCGGCTATGCGCCCGAGGCTGCCCGCGCGGTGCTGGGGTGCGCATTCGCCGCACTCGGCTTCAACCGGATCGAGGCGTATTGCACGGCGGAGAACGCCGCCTCGATCCGGGTGCTGGAGAAGGTCGGCATGCGGCGGGAAGGGGTGCTGCGCGAATACACGACCATCGACGGGCGACCGCGCGATCGGGCAGTCTATGGCTTGCTCCGATGCGACTGGCCGACAGACTAAGGGCGTATTTTGGGATTGGGATAAACGACACCTTTCGCGGTTGCCATACGCGAAAGGTGTATCCCGTACTCCTCCCGGCGCCCGCTCACCGGCGCGCTCACCGCCCCCTCGCGGCAGTGGTTGCAGACGAGACGCTCTGCCCAGACCTCGACCCAACCGATGTGCCCATGGATCCGGGCGGTGCCATGCTCATCGCAGGGGCACCCGGCCAACATGAGCAGGCTCGCCGCCTGCTCGATCTCCTCGTGGACGGCCTGAAATACCGCAGCATCCCTCGTAGCGACGCGCTGCAACGCACCCTCTACCGCCGAGCAACACGCCTCGCTATGGCAGCCATGACCAAGCCGGGGTCACCTCACGAAACGGACGGAATCGTACGCCACGTCCGCGACGCCGCGAAACATGGACGACGGAGCGCAGTGACGTGTCAGGGTGGGGTAGACCCTATGCAGATGTCAGGCAGCCAGTGCAGAAGCGTCAAGATAGGGCGAGTTTGCGGATAGACTGGCGGATGTGTCGAGAGATTAAAGGGTCTATCCTGACACTGAGACCATGGAAAGTTCTTCCGAGACAAGGATGACGAATATTCATTAGGGCTGGGCTGCAACGAGGAAATACTCGCAAGCGTTTATGCGGTGATCGCGAGTATACTAGCGCCCGGCAACCTCCACGGATGATAAACCGCACGGCACGCCCGCCGTGGCAGAGAACGGATGATGCATACATGAACGCCTATTACCCGTATCGCGGCCCGTCGCCGCACTGGACGGAGCCGGACGTGCTGATCATCGGCGCGGGGGCGTCGGGCGCGGCGGTGGCGTGGAGCCTCGCGAAGGCGGGCTTCCGCGTCGTCTGCCTCGATCAGGGCGATTGGGTGGACCCGCAGTCGCTCCCGCATTACGGCGACGACTGGGAACTGCGCCGCCTGACCGACTTCAACCCGGACCCGAATATCCGCCAGATGCCGGAGGATTACCCGGTCAACGACGCCGCCTCGACCTACACGCCGCTGATGTACAACGCCGTCGGCGGCAGCACGATCCACTGGAGCGCGCACTTCCCCCGCTTCAACCCGTCGGACTTCCGCGTCCGCTCGCTCGACGGCGTGGCGGACGACTGGCCGCTGACCTACGAGGAGTTGGAGCCGTACTACGACCTGAACGACCGGATGATCGGCGTCTCCGGCCTCGCGGGCGACCCGTCGCACCCGCCGCGCTCGCCGCGCCAGACGCCGCCGCTCCCCATCGGGCCGCTCGGCGAGACGATGGCGCGAGGCTTCGACAAACTCGGCTGGCACTGGTGGCCCTCCGACGCGGCGATCATCACCGCGCCGTACGGCGACGAGGGGCGGCAGCCCTGCAATCTCTGCGGCCCCTGCGACCTCGGCTGCCCGACGGGCGCGCGCTCCAGCGCCGATGTCACCTACTGGCCGCTCGCCCTCCGCCTCGGCGTCGAACTGCGCACGCGCTGCCGGGTGCGCGAGATCACGGTGGGCGCCGACGGCCGGGCGCGCGGCGCGCGCTACTACGATGCGAACGGCGCAATCCAGGAGCAGACCGCCCCGGTGGTGATCGTCGCCTGCAACGGCGTCGGGACGCCGCGCCTGCTGCTCAACTCGCGCTCGCGCCATTTCCCGGACGGGCTGGCGAACCGGAGCGGGATCGTCGGCAAGAACCTGATGTTCCACTGCTTCGCCTCGGTCGGCGGCGTCTTCCCCGAGCCACTGGAGAGCATGAAGGGGACCGATCGGCGCGTGCATCCTCAGCCACGAGTTCTACGAGACGGACCCGCGCAATGACTTCCTGCGCGGCTACCAGTTGCAGGTCGTCCGGCAGTCCGGGCCGCTCAGTACGGCGATGGGCGGTCTGCCCGCCCGGCGCGTGCCGTGGGGGCGGGAGCATCATCGCATCTTCGATGAGCGATTCGGGCACATGGCCTTCATGGGCGTGATGGGCGAGGACTTGCCCGAGACGGTCAACGAGGTGACGCTCGATCCGAATCTCGTCGATGCCCACGGCATCCCCGCGCCGCTCGTCCGCTACCGCCTGAGCGAGAACAGCGAGCGGATGCTCGCCCACGGCATCGCGCGCGGCACCGAGGCGCTGCTCGCGGCGGGCGCGACCGAGGTTGTCTCCTCCAACCCGCTCCGGCCCTCCGGCTGGCATCTGCTCGGCACCTGCCGGATGGGCGAGGATGCCGCCGCGCTCCGTCGTCGATCCGTGGGGCCGCGCGCACGATGTCGATAATCTCTTCATCGTGGACGGCAGCATCTTCGTCACCAGCGCCGTCGGCAACCCGACGACGACCATCCAGGCGCTCGCTCTCCGCACCGCCGCATACATCGAGCGCGAGCGCGGCAATCTGGGATAAGAGCAGATGAAGAATAACCACCAAGACATCAAGAACACCAAGAGCACAGAGGAAATGCAACTCTTTTCTTTCCTGGTGTTCTTGGTGTCTTGGTGGTTAAATTTCCTCCCCCCTTGCTACTGGAGGTATGTCATGGATGCTGATGAACGCGAACAATCATCCGACGATGAAACGACGGTCGCCGGGCCGCAGGCAATCTCGGCGGTCACGCCGCGCGAGCCGCCCGCCGTCGCGCCGCGCGTGCTCGATGATGAGCAGGTCACGCTCCTCGTCGCGGTGCTCAATCGCATCGTCCCCGCGACAGCCGCGATGCCCGGCGCGGGCGACCTCGGCGTCGCGGAGACGATTGACCGGACGTTGGCGGCCTACCCGTTGCTGCGGCGGCTCTTCAATGATGGCCTCATGCACATCGAGGTAGTGACCGGGCGGGAATCCGGCGATGCCAACGCAGCGTTCGCTGCCCTCGACGGCGAGCGGCAGGACGCGATACTCCAGATGGTCGAGCGCGCCTTCCCCGCCTTCTTCGCCGCGCTCATCGATCACACCTACCGGGGCTACTACACGCACCCGCGCGTCTATCAGGCGATTGACTACGCGCACCGCCCGCCGCAGCCGCTCGGCCACGAATTACCGATGTTCGACCCGGCCCTGCTGGACAAGCAGCGGCAACGCGCGCCGTTCTGGCGACAGACGGAGTGAGAAAGTCCTCCACACCGCGTTGTCCACACGGCAGAGCGCGGCTTCATTGCGGCCACCGACGCCACCCGGTTCGCCCATTCCAGTCATAAAGAGCGTTCGTCAACCGTCCATCGGATGCGCTTGTAAGATCATGGATTGCCGCAGTGACGGCGGAAAACTCGACGCGAGGTACATGCGCGGTGATGAGAATGCCGGCATGGGAGGGACTGATGCCCCATTCGTGCGACCACATCAACCAAGCATCGTGCAGTAAACGATAGTCGCCGCGATTGAGCGTGACCAGTATCCAACCTCGCCCGGCCGCACAAAGCAGTTGGCGCGGATCAGGCGCGCCTTTCCGACCTCGGATCGCGTCGTCGCGACGATATGTTCGCGTTCGGTGAGCAAGGGAACGAGGTCTTCGGGAACGTCTTCATCGAAATAGAATGCCGCCATCAATCCGCACGGTTGTGTTCGAGGCGGTGATCGATGGCAGCGTGATGGCGCTCGTAAAATGCGAGGGCAGCTTCGAGTTCTTCCCGCGTGATGTGGTATGCGGCAGCGGTCTCATCCGCATTGCCCTCCTCGACCTTCCACTGCCCGATGATCGCCCAGACGGGAATACCCGGCTCTTTGAGCCAATATTCATCGACGCCGGGGTTCGATGGATGTGGCCCGACGTGCCGAGCGATCAGGGCATCGGTTTCATGTGTGGTCATGGTGCGGACCATTGCTCCATCTCCCCGTTCCACGTCGGACTCTATCGACGGAATTATACAACACTGGCGCGGACGCCTTTGTGAGCGGCATTCTACAGATTCCGCAGGAAGTAATCGCGGATTTGCTCCTCCATGAAGACGCGATCCTCCAATCTTGCGCGGCATGTGGCGCTCGTCCGGGAAGAGCAGCAGGTCATACGGCTTGCGGGCGCGGATGAGCGCGTTGATCAGCCGGGCCGTGTGGCGGAAGTGGACATTCTCGTCGATCAGGCCATGCACGATCAGCAGTTTGCCCGTCATCGTCGGGACATGGTGCATGACGCTGCCCTCGGCGTATCCCTGCGGGTTCGACTGCGGCGTGCCCATGTACCGCTCGGTGTAGTGCGTATCGTAGCCGTCGTAGTGCGTGACAGGCGCACCGGCGACCGCCACCTTGAAGGTCTCCGGCGCTCGCGCCAGCGACATGAGGGACATATAGCCGCCGTAACTCCAGCCGTAGATGCCGACGCGCGCCGGGTCCGCCAACCCTTGCGCGACGAGCCAGCGCACGCCGTCCACCTGATCCTGCACTTCGATGATTGCCCATGTCGTGCCGGATGCGCCCCTCGAAGGCGAGCCCGCGCCGCGCGCTGCCCCGGTTATCGAGCATGAAGACGAGGAAGCCGAGCCGCGCCAGGTACTGCGCGCGCATGTTGACCGTCATCTGCCAGCCGTTCTGCACCGTCTGGGCGTGCGGGCCGCCGTAGACATTGACAATCGTCGGGTACGGCCCGCTGCCGAAGCGCGCCGGTGGGCGGTAGATCGCGCCATGAAGCGTCTCGCCGTCCCGGCTCTCTAGCGTCACCAGTTCGGGCGGCACAAGCGCGAGCCGGGCGATACGCGGGTCTGTCTTGTCATAGATCGTGCGGAGTTGCGCGCCGTCTACAAGCGAGCGCAATGTAACGGTCGGCGGCGCATCGACGGCATGATGGATGTCCACGAAACGCCGCAGATGCGTGGTCGATCACGACGGAATGCATACCTGCCGCGTCGGTGATGCGGCGCGGTTCGCCGCCATCGAGCGAGGCGACGTAGAGATGCCGCTCGGTCGGGCCATCGAGCGTTGCGAGGAAATAGACGAGGCCACGCGCCTCATCGACACCGGCGATGCCGTCCACCATCCAGTCGCCCTGCGTGATTGCGTTCAGCAGATTGCCGTTCGCGTCGTAGCGATAGAGATGCTGGAAGCCCGTCCGCTCGGAAGCCCAGATGAAGCCGCCGTCAGTTCAGGGGCCGGAGCATGGAATGGCAGATTGATCCAGACATCGCTCGTCTCGTGCAGAAGCGGCGTGTGCGCGCCGGTCTGCGGGTCGAAGCGGACGAGATCGAGCGTCGTCTGGGCGCGGTTCTCGATCTGCGCGGTGAGCGTGCCATCCGGGAACCAGTCTACCCGCGCGAGGTACTGATCATCGTTCGGGCCGAGGTCCATCCAGACGGGCGCGCCGCCATCGCGCGAGACGACCGCCAGCCGCACCGTCGCGTTCGGCTGGCCCGCGAAGGGGTAGCGGTGATCCTCCTGCGCGCCCTCGCCGGTGGTGTCCTTCCCCTGATGGACGATGCGATAGATGGGGATGTGCGTCTCGTCCACCTCGGTGAAGGCGATCCGCGTGCTGTCCGGCGACCACCAGAAGCCGTGCGACGCGGCCCATCTCCTCCTGCGCGATGTACTCCGCGAGGCCGTGCGTCTTGCCGGTGCCGCGCGCCCCGTCGGTGATCTGGCGTGGCGCGCCGCCCGTCGCCGAGACGACGGAGAGTTCCGCATCCCGCACATAGGCGACCCACGCGCCGTCCGGCGAGAGTTGCGGATCGAGCGCGGGATGCTCCCCAGCGGGCACGATCTCGCGGAGCGGATGCGCCCGCGCCATCCTGCACGGAGAGCGCGCCGGAGAGCGGGACGAGCAGGCGGTTCGCCTCGCGCGCCCAGGCGTACTGCGTCACGCCGAGGGCGCGCTGCCGCTGCCGCTCGCGGCGGAGCGCCTCTTCGAGCGAGATGTTCTCCTCCGTCGTGCCGCCGCCCGGCGGCGCGACGAGCAATTCCGTCGCGCCCGTCTCCGGGTCGAGCGCATACAACTGGCGCGTCAGGCTCTCGTCCGGGCTGTGCAGGTAGGTGAGCAGCCGGTCGTCCGGGCTGAAGGCGAAGTCGCCGGGGATCGCCATGCCGGGCAGCGGATAGGTCGCGATCTCCTCGACGGCCAGCGCGGGCGGATCATCGGTCATGTGGGGAAGCGTTCGTTTCATCCTGAGCCATACGTCATTCCTCGCATTGCATCATTAAGCGCGAATCGGTAGCGCAGGCCGGCAAGCCTGCGCTACCTCTACAAGAGCGTCGGTCGCGCCACGGCGGACGAGTGCGCCGCTGCCCGGCGTGCCGGTCACCGTGTCATCCTGGTAGACGATTTCGCCACGCCGGAGCGTCACCTCCGGCCAACCGGTGACGGACCAGCCCTCGTAGACCGAGTAGTCCGCGTTCGATTGGAGCATCCCGCGCTCGCACCGTTCGGGTGCGCTCCGGGTCGAAGACGACGATGTCCGCGTCGCTGCCGACGGCGATGACGCCCTTGCGCGGGTAGAGGCCGAAGAGCCGCGCCGCGTTCGTCGCGGTCACCTCGACAAAGCGGCGGAGCGAGATGCGCCCGGTGCGGACGCCCTCGGAGTAGAGCATCGGCAGCATCGTTTGCAGGTTCTCCGCGCCGGGCCGCAGGCGGGTGATCGTCAGGGCCGGATCGAGTTTCGCCGCCAGCGACCACGGCGCGTGATCGGTGCAGACGGTATTGACGACGCCCTGCTGGATGCCCGCCCAGAGCGCGTCCACATCGCGCTGCTCGCGGAGCGGCGGCTGCCCGACATACTTCGCGCCGTCCGCCTCCTCCAATCGCTCGCGCGTCAGGTGGAGATAGAAGGGGCGCGTCTCGACATAAACCGGCACGCCGCGCGCCTGGGCATCCGCGCAGACTGCCAGCGCGCGCTGCGGATGAGAGATGGACGATATAGACGGGCGCGCCGGTCGCCTCGGCAATCGCCACGGCGCGCTGCGTCGCCACGACCTCGGAGATCACCGGGCGGCTCTCGGCGTAGTGGCGCAGCGATGTCCGTCCGGCGGCGGTCAGTTGCGCGGCGGCGTCCGCCATCAGCGCGTCGTCCTCGCAGTGGATCAGCGTCAGCAGATCGCTCGCGCCCGCCCGCCGCGTCGCCTCGACATAGCCGCGCACCTGCCCGTCGAAGGCGGGCGTGGACATGAAGAACTTGATCGTGTTGCACCCGGCATCGAGCAGGCGGGGAATTTCGTCCAGCACATGCCGGTGTCGTCTCGCCGAGGACCGGATGCAGGAAGAGGTCGGCGATCGTCTGCTCGCGCGCGACCGCGGCCTCCCGCTCCATCCCGGCGAGCGGCGTCTCCCCGGCGGCGAGGAAGGTCATGTTGCCGAGCGTCGTGATGCCCCCCGCGAGCGCGGCCCGCGACCCGCTCGTGAAATCATCCACCCATTGATGCTCCTGCGCCGGGCGTCCGGGCGGCGAGGAGAGATGGACATGCGCGTCGATCCCGCCGGGCAAGAGCAAGCGGCCCGTCGCGTCGATCTCGCGTGCGGCGCGCATCTCGCCGCCGATCTGCGCGATCGCGCCCGCCGCGATGCCGACATCCGCCACGGCCACCTCGCCCGCATTGACGATCCGCCCGCCCCGGATGATCAGGTCCAACTCCGCCATCGTTCCCTCCCCGTCTCATCTTCCGGCGCATCCACTACCGCAGCTGAGTATAGCGCGCCTCATGCGCCGCTCCAGCGACCTCCCATCTCGTCCGCTCGTCCGTTCGCACGGTGGAAGGGCAGATGGAGTCGCGGCATCGCGTTTGACGTTTTCCTTGCCTCGCGTGCATGATTGCCAGCGCCATCGTGACGGGCGACGTTTTTGTGCGCAGGTGGGGACACTGCGCGCCGAGATCGCTGCGAGAAGGCGGGATATCGCTTGTGGGGGAAGCGATGACGCGCGGCTCCGCTTGGGCCGTGCGAGGGATCTAAGGGGAAGGGCTCCGCCGATGCCGATCAGTGGCCGCGCGGAGACAAGAGGGGGAGAGTGCGCAACCGTGGGACGCAAACGCGCATCGATCTTCTCTGTCGCCATTCTCATTCTGCTGCTTGCTGCCGCTCGACGCGACCGCCGCCGCACCGAGTGGCCCGTCGCACAAGATCGTCGTGGATAGCACAGGATACCGGCACGCTGAAGCAACTCGCGCAGAGCGGCGCGACACTGCTCGCCGATTACGACTCCTTCTCGCTCTGGCGGACGAGCGACGCGCAGAAGCAGGCCGTCGCCGCCCGTCGAGCGTCAAGGCGCACGACGATTTCGACCATCATCCAGTTGCGCGGCGGCACGTCGATCAACACCGTCGCGGGCACGCCCGCGGTCGTGGCGAGCGCGCAGCAGACGAAGAGCAGCGGCAAGCAACTCTGGATGGTGCAGTTCGTCGGCCCGATCAAACCGGCGTGGCTGGCGCGCCTGCGCAAAGCGGGCATCGAAGTCGTCGCGTATATGCCGAACAATGCCTACGTCGATCTGGCTCGATGGCGGGCAACTGACGCAACTGGAGCAGCAGGCGAAGGCGGACCCGACTGTCCAGTGGACGGGCGCGTACCACCCGCCTACCGGATCGCCCCGCCACTCCAGGCCGCGAAGGTCGCGCAAGCGGCGCAGCCCGTCGCCGTCACGATCCAACTCTACAAGACGACCGGCACACCAGCCTCCATCGCCAGCCTGCGCGGCCTCGGCGGCAAGGTGCTGCGCGGCGAGGAGAATATCCTCAATCTCGTCAATATCTCCCTCGACGTGCCGGGCAATCAGATCGCCGCCATCGCCAGCCGCGCCGATGTCTTCAATGTCGAGCCATACACGCCACCGAAGAAGAAGGACGAGGTGCAGGGCCAGATCGTCGCCGGCAACGTGACGACCAGCGGCGCGAACGTCGTCCCGACCGGGCCGGGATACCGCCAGTGGCTGATCGATCACGGCTTCCCGGAGACCCGGCGCAAGTACCCGGTCGTCGATGTGGTGGACGACGGCATCGACAACGGGACGACGGCTCCTCTGCATCCCGATTTCTATCAGAGATGGTGTGTCCGGCGCCAACCGTCCCGCCTCATTTTCAACAATAATTGCACAACGGACGCGATGCCGGTGACGGCCAGGCGGGCCACGGCAACCTCAACGCGGGCATCGTCGGCGGCGTACAAGCAATCCACCCGGCAGCGCCCTACATCGACAGCAACGGCTATGATCTCGGGCTCGGCATCTCGCCCTTCGGGCAGCGTTGCCGGGACGAAGAATTTTCCGAACAGCGGCGCCTTTCGACGAAAGCGCCTGCGGCGGACACCGATGCGGGGACCGTTCTTGCCGCGCGAACGCGGGCGCGACGATCACCTCCAACAGTTGGGGCAGCTCTGCCTTTGGAGACTACGATACGACGGCGCAGGCATACGACGCCCTGACACGCAATGCGCGAATGGGCGGCAGCGGCAACTCAGCAGATGCTGCATGTCTTCTCCGCCGGCAACGACGGATTCGCGACGGCGCAAAAAGCATCGGCTCCCCCGGCACCGCCAAGAACGTCCTGACTGTCGGCGCGACCGAAAACGTGCGCGACAATGGCATCTCTGACGGCTGCGGCGACACGACGGCGGCGAATGCGGACAATATCGCCGATTTCTCCTCGCGCGGCCCAACGACGGACGGACGGATCAAGCCGGACATCGTCGCGCCGGGCACCCATATCCAGGGCCCGGCGTCGCAAGACCCGACCTATGAGCGGCACCGGATGTCTGTCGGCGGCGGCATCGCAGCAACTATTACCCGGATGGCCAGACGCTCTATACATGGTCAAGCGGCACGAGCCACTCCGCCCCGGCCGTCGCGGGCGTCGCCTCGCTCGTCTACAACTACTACGGGCGCGTCATCAACCCCGGCCAGACGCCGAGCCCGGCGATGCTCAAGGCGCTCATCCTCAACGCACCGCGCTACCTCACCGGCGCGAGTGCGAACGACACGTTGCCGAGCCCGAACCAGGGGTGGGGCGACGCGAATCTCGGCGCTATTTTCGACACCGCGCCGCGCTTCGTCATCGATCAGACCCGAACCTTCCCGAACACCGGCGAGACCTACCTCAAGGGCGGCACGGTCGCCAATACCGGCAAGCCGCTGCGCATCACGCTCGTCTGGACCGACGCACCGGGTTCGACAACCACCGGCATCGCCTCCGTCAATAATCTCGACTCGAAGTGACGGTCGGCGGGCGGACCTACAAGGGCAATGTCTTCAACGGCCAATATTCGACCACCGGTGGCACGGCAGATGCCCTGAACAACGTCGAGAGTGTCTTCCTCCCGGCCGGCACGAAGCGGCGCGTTCTCGGTCAGGGTGACGCCGCGAATATCGCCGGGCCAGGCGTACGTCGGCACACCGGGCGCGACCAATCAGGATTTCGCGCTCGTCATCTCGAACGGCACCATCGCCCCCACAGCCGCCTTGAGCGCGACGACGATGTCACAACAAGGGACGCCGCGCCGGGTGGCAACGGCAATGGCGTCCATCGATCCGGGCGAGACGATCGCCCTGACCGTCGGCCTCGCCAATAACGGCGACGTGGATGCGACGGGCGTGACCGGCGACCCTGACCACCACGACCGGCACCATCGCGCTCACCAATGCCACCGCTGCGTACGCCAATCTCCCTCGCAGACGAGCGGCGTCACGCCAACAACAGTCCGAACACCACTCCCTTCACCTTCACGTCAGTGGATCGCACCCATGCGGCGCGCCGATCAATCTCACGGCGACGGTCAGTTACAATGGCGGCCTCACGCAGACGATTCGCTTTCAACATCTCGACCGGCGCGCCGCGATACATCGGGAACGCCGACGGTCTACGCATCGACCGACGTGCCGAAGGCAATCCCCGACGATACTTCGGTACGGTTACATCCACTGCCGATCACCGCGCCAGGAAATGTCGTCGGCCTCACCGTGAAGCTGACGATCACGTCACACCGTTCGATCAGGATCTCACGATTACATTGATCTCGCCCAGCGGGCACGACCGATCACCCTCGCGTCCTAAGGCTATAGCAGCATCCAGTGCGGAATTTCACGAATACCGTCTTCGATGACGCGGGGACCACCTCGATCGACGACGGGAGCGCGCCGCTTACCGGCACTTTCCAACCGGAGAGCCGCTGTCGACCTTGGCGGGCGCGCCAATCAATGGCACATGGAAACTGCTCGTTGTTGATGAGGCCTCGGCGATACCGGAACGCTCGACATGGTCTCTGGACATCCAGTCATCTCTCCGCACCTGTGCTCGCCTTCCCGCCGCCGACGGTCGCGTCGATCAGCCCCGCCTCGGGCGATAAGGGCGGTGGCACGACGGTGACGATCAAGGGTACGAACTTCGCTGGCCCGACTGCCGTGACGTTCGATGATCTGCCCGCCACAAATGTCACGGTGGTCGATAGCACGACGATTACCGCCGTGACGCCCGCACACGCTGTCGGCCCCGCGACGGTCAAGGTGACGACGAATGGCCTGACACTGACAGTCGGGACGCCATTTACGTATGGCGGGACGAATCCCACTCCCACCGGCCCAACCGCCGGGCCCGATCATCTCCGGCACGCCGGACCCGGCCCCCGGTGGGCGTCCAGGAGCGGCTGCACCGCCCGCGGCGGAACCAGCCGCCCGCCCCGTACCGCCGAAACGATGACGAAGCGGGTGGTCGCGCGGTAACAGATTGACGGAAAGGATGGCACCGAATGGCTGAGCCGATCTTGCTCGCGCAACGCTCCTGGCCGGAGACGCGCGACCTGCTGCGCACGAACGAGGTCGTCCTGCTCCCCGTCGGGGCGCACGAGCAGCACGGGCCGGGCATCGCGATGGCGACCGATACGATCTCGGCGGACGGCCTCTGCCGCCGTGCCGCCGCGCTGCTCGGCGAGCGGGCGGCCGTCGCGCCCGCCGTGCCGTTCGGGGTCTCGTGGCATCACATGCACTTCCCCGGCACGATCACCCTGACACCGGAGACGCTGACCACGCTCCTCGTCGAAATCGTCTCCTCGCTCGCGCAGCACGGCTTCCCACGCGTCGCGATTGTCAACGGTCACGGCGGCAATAGCGCCGCAATCGCGACCGCGGTGGAGACATTGCGTCAGCGCGTCTCCGGTACGCGCGTGATCGGCCTCTTCGGCTACGCCTTCATCGCCGAGCAGGCGCGCGCCCTGATGCCGGAAGGCTCGATGGGGCACGGCGGCGGGGACGAGGCGGCTGTCGTCTATGCGGAGGCGCCGGACTATGCCAAGCCCGCCGCCTTCTGCGCGCCGGAACCGCGCGCGGACGCGGCGGGCTTCGCGGCGCAACTGCGCGCCTATGGCGGCGTGGCCGGGGCCTACTACGACGAAATCACCGCCAACGGCGCGACCGGCGACACTCGCCCCGCGACGCCCGCCGTCGGCAACGAAATCCTCACCCGCGCGGCGGCGAATCTCGCGCGCCTGCTGGAAGCGTTCATCGTGCAGACAACGAATCTCCCGGTCATTTAACGAAGTGGTAGCGCGGGCCGACGCCCGCGCTGCCAACGAAGGGAAATACCCATGCCCACCGCGCACCCGCCGACCATCCCGATCCTCGGCCCGCTCGAAGCGGGGGCGACGCAGCGCCATATGGTGACGCTCCCCGGTGAGGCGTTGCGCGATGAGCAGCGGCCGGTGATCACCGTCACGGGGGCCAAACCCGGACCGGTTCTCTTCATCAACGCGGGCGTCCACGGCGGCGAGTACCCGGCCGTTGAGACGGTGATCCGTCTCGGCACGAGCCTGGATGCGGCGGCGATCGCCGGGACGGTCGTGCTGATGCCCGTCCTCAACCTGCCCGCCTTCTGGCAGCGGAGTATGTTCGTCTGCCCGGTGGACAACGTGAACCCGAACCGCGTCTTCCCCGGCGATCCGCGGGGCACGTACAGCGAGCAAATGGTTCATGCGCTCGTCAATCAGTTCATCGTCCACGCCGACGCCTACATCGATCTGCATGGCGGCGACATCCCCGAGGCGCTCGTGCCGTTCAGCATCTGCCGCAAGGGCAGCGAACCGGCGGATATGAAGGCGGTGGAGTTGGCGCGCGTCTTCGGCCTCCCCTATTTGCTCACCGTGGACCGGCCGATCCAGCGATCCAAAGGGTCGTCCAGCTATGTCGCGGCGGCGGAGCGTGGGGTACCGGGCGTGCTCGCCGAGGCGGGCGGGGTCGGGCAACTCCAGCAGGATGCGGTGACGCTGCTCACGGACGGCGTCCATCGCGTGATGGCGCATCTCGGCATGCATGAGACGACAGTGCCCGCCGTGCCGCCGCCGACCGTGCTCACGGCGTTCGAGTGGCTCTACACCCCGGACGCGGGCATGTTCTATCCGTCGGTCGCGGTCAATGACGAGGTGGAAGCGGGGCAGGAGATCGGCTCCGTCGGTTCCCTCTTCGGCGACACACTGGAGCGAATCGTCGCGCCCGTCACGGGCCGCGTGCTCTTCCTGACCATCAATCCGGCGGTGCTCGCCAACGGATTGCTGATGGGCATCGGCGTCTCCTCCTGAGACCGACCGATCTCGCCTAGTCCCCCAACCCCTTCGCGGTCCCTGCGACGGCGCCCGGCCCCTTGTACGTCGCCGGATGCTACGCTATGCTAACTATCACGCACCAGTTGCATCGGCTTGCTTGGCAGAGAGGGCACGGGTATACCGCCGCCACCGGCCACAAGCAGCGCGAGGAGCGAAGATCGCGAGCCGGGAGGCTCGGCGGGTCTCTGTCGTAGGCGCGCGTATCGCGAAGGGACGGCAACGGATGGAGAAGGACATGGCTATAGGCACGCACGATACAGGTCAGCCGGCGGATCGCGAGCGGCGGCAAGTGAGCCGCCGCCACTTCCTCGCCGGGGCGGCCGCCGCCGCGGGCGCCGCCCTCCTCGCCGCCTGTGGCGGGAGCAGCACGGCCACCGATACGCCGAAGCCTGCCGGCGCCACGAGCGCCCCCGCGCTACGGCGCGCGACCGCCGCCCCCGCGACGAGCGGTTCGCCGCCGCCCCACACGGCGCGCCGCATCAGCGGCCACGGTCGCACCGCCCGGCAAGGGCAAAATCCTGCGGATGGCCCGCAACGAGGAGCCGGGCTATCCCTTTATCGGTTGGTCCTCGGAGGACAACTCCAGCGAGTTCACGATGATCAACATCTACGACGGTCTCGTGCGCCCCGCGAGGGACGGGCAGGGATATGAACCGGCCCTCGCCACCAAATGGGAGACGAGCGCGGACGGCAAGACGTGGACCTTCACGCTGCGGGACGCGAAGTTCTCCGACGGCAAGCCGGTCGTGGCGGCGGATGTCAAGGCGTCCCTCGATCAGGCCCGGACGAGCCGAAGTCGACGTGGACAGTCGACCTACAAGCAGATCACGGACGTGCAGGCCGTCGATGACAAGACGGTGAAGATCATCCTCGCGCAGCCGCACCCGCCGCTACTGGCGGAACTGGGGATGTGGATCGCGCAAGTCATGCCCGCCGATATGGCGAATGCCGTCGATAAGGACGGCTACGACACCTACAACACGCGCGGTGCGGGCGCCTACATGCTCAATGGCTGGAAAAAGGGCGAGGTGATGATCCTCAAGAAGAACCCCAACTACTGGAAGGGCAACAACGGCCCGGATGAGGTGCACATCGAATTCATCCCGGACGACAACACCCGTGTCCTCAAGTTGCAGGGCGGCCAGACCGATCTGATCGACTTCGTGCCGTACAGCCAGATCCAGAGCCTGAACCAGGGGAACACCAAGGCGCAAGCCTTCACGATCCAGACCTATACCGACCTGACGATGAACAACACGATCAAGCCGCTCGACGACAAGAATGTCCGGCAGGCGCTCAATTACGCGCTCGACAAGGACGCGATCATCAAGGCCGTCTTCTTCGGTCAGGGCCAGTTCCAGAACTCCCCGATCCCCCCCGGCACCTACTGGGACAAGACGCTCACGGGGTATCCGTACAATCTCGACAAGGCGAAGCAACTGCTGGCGGCCTCCTCCGTGCCGCAGGGCTTCACCTTCAAGCAGACGGTGAAGTCCGGCAACTCCGTCCAGTTGCAGATCGCGACCATCCTCAAAGATCAGTGGTCGAAGATCGGCGTCACTGTCGACATCGTCCAACTGGAAACGGGTCTCTACAACTCCCAACTCCGCGACGGCACGTCGATGTCGTGGTACGGCGGCTGGACGAATGACATGAGCGACCCGACGGAGGTCGCGAACTCCAAGATACGCGGCGGCGCGCCCCAATTCGCCGGATACACGCGCTACGACGATCCGAAGGTGGATAGCATGATCGACGCGGCGGATACGGAGCAGGACCCGAAGAAGCGCGAAATGCTCTACCAGCAGATCCAGCGGACCGTACTCGATGCCGCCCCGCACGTCTACATCTGCTATCCGCCCGCCACCGCCGGCTGGCAGAATTACGTCACGGGCTTCAACATCGACAGCCTCGATTTCTATCGCTTCGAGGATGTCCGTGTGAACAACTGAGCGGAGAGGGAGTGAGGTTCCCCGCCAGAATCCACCGCGACCGACGATAGCCGCCGCGCGGTTCGCGTCATCGCGTTTTTCAGGTAGGCACGCGAGTTTGTCGATAACCGGGAGCGTGATCCCTCTTGTCGATGCCACGAAGCTACGCTATGCTACGCATTACTGATCAAGTGCATCAACCTGCTTGCCGAAATTGGCGCGATTGACCTGCTGCCATTGGCCGCAAGCGGCGCGAGGCGCGAAGATCACGAGCCGGTACACTCGGCGGGTCTCTGTCGTAGGCGTGCATCCATCGGTCGGACCCCGGTCGCCCGGTCGCCGCACCGCATCGTGAAGGGGCGGCAACGAATGGAGAAAGAGATGACGAAGGACCCTCGCGCACATGGGCCAGGTGAGAACGCACAGCGTGGACTGAACCGCCGCCACTTCCTCACCGGGGCGGCCGCCGCCGCGGGCGCCGCCCTCCTCGCCGCCTGCGGCGGGAGCAGCACCGCAACCGACACGCCGAAGCCTGCCGGCGGGCCACGAGCGCCGCCGCCGCCCGCTACGGCGCCGCGACCGCCGCCCCCGCGACGAGCGGTTCCGCCGCCGCGCCAACGACCGCCGCAGCGCGCCGCGCCAACGACTGCGGCCGCAGCCGGAGGCAAAGGCAAGGCGCTGAAGATGGCCCGCAACGCCGAGCCGCAGTCCGTGCTCATCCCCTGGCAGGCGGACGATAACCCGTCGCTCTTCGTCCTGGTCAATATCTATGACACCCTCCTGCGCACGACGAAGGACGGCCTCGGCATCGAACCCGGCCTCGCGACGAAGTGGGAATCGACGCCGGACGGTCTGACGTGGACCTTCACGATTCGCGACGGGCTGAAGTTCTCGGACGGCACGCCGGTGAAGGGCGCCGACTTCGTCACCTCGCTCAAGCAGGTCTCGCAGAGCGCGAAGAGCGTCTGGAAAGACTCCTACAAGGCGATCAAGGACGTGCAGGCGCCGGACGACAAGACGGTCAAAGTGATTCTCACCCAACCGCACGCGCCGATCCTCTCCGAATTGGCGATGTTCTGCGCCGCGATCCTCCCCGCGCAGATGGCGATGGACAGCGACAAGGACGGCTTCGACGCCTACGAAGACCAAGGGCACCGGCGCGTACTCGCTGAACGGCTGGAAGAAGGGCGATCCGATCGTCCTCACCCGCAACCCGAACTACTGGAAGGGCACACCGACCGTCGATACGGTCACGATCGAATACGTGGCGGACGACAATACGCGCATCCTGAAGTTGCAGGGCGGCGAGACGGACGTCATCGACTTCGTGCCGCTCAGCCAGATCGCGACGCTCGGGCAGCAGCCGAACATCAAGACGCAATCCTTCGTCATCCAGCAGTTCTCGGTGATCGGCATCAATGTCACGCAGCAAGCCGTTCGACGACGTGAATATCCGCCAGGCGATGAACTACGCGCTGGATAAGGACGCGATCATCAAGGCGGTCTATTTCGGCCAGGCGAAGTTCATGAACTCGCCGATCCCCCCCGGCACCTACTACGACAAGACGCTGCCCGGCTACCCGTTCAACCTCGACAAGGCGAAGCAACTGATGGCCGCGTCGTCGATGCCGAGCGGCTTCACCTTCGACTACCCGATCCCCTCCGGCGATAGCGTCGCGCAGCAGGTCGCGACGATCGCCAAGGATCAATGGTCGAAGATCGGCATCACCGCCAATATCCAGTCGTTCGACAAAGCCGTCTTCCGCACCAATTACCGCGACGGCAAGATCGGCGGTCTATCCCGGCGGGCTGGACGAACGACATGAACGATCCGACTGAGATCGTCAACTACGAGATGCGCGGCGGCGCGAGCCCGTTCGCCTACTGGACGCGCTACAACAACGCGGACCTGAACACGAAGATCACGAATGCGGACCTGGAACAGGACCCGAAGAAGCGCGAGGCGGCCTATTCGGAGATTCAGAAGACCTACCTCGATGCCGCGCCGATGGTCTTCCTCACCTATCCGCCCGCGACGGCGGGATGGCAGAAGTACGTGGACGGCTTCTTCATCGACGGCCTCTCGTACTATCGGTTCGAAGACGTGAAGGTGAACAAGTAGATTGGGACGCGCGGCGTATATCCGCAAGCGACTGCTGTTGATGATCTTCGTCCTCTTCGGGGTGACGCTGATCATCTTCAGCATGATCCATCTCGTCCCCGGCGATCCGGCCTTCCTGATCCTCGGGGAGCGCGCGACCGACCAGAAGGCCGCCGACTTGCGGCATCAACTCGGCCTCGATCAGTCGTTGCCGCTCCAGTACTGGCATTTCATGACCGGCATCGCGCACGGGAACTTCGGCACGTCGCTGCTCTATCGGCAGTCGGTCAACAGCCTCGTCTTCCCGCGCATTCCCGTGACGCTCTTCCTCGCCGCCTACGCGATGGTGCTGAGCGCGATCATCACGTTGCCGGTCGCCCTCTGGGCGGCGACGCACAAGAACAAACTCTCGGATCACCTGATCCGCGCCGGCTTCCTCTTCGCGCTGACGACGCCGAGCTTCTGGCTCGGCATCCTGCTCATCCTGCTCTTCAGCCTGCGGCTTGCATCTCTTCCCCGTCGCCGGGTACGGGCAGACCTTCCCCGAGCATCTGCGCTACCTCTTCCTCCCCTCGCTGACACTGGGGCTGCAACTCTCGGCGGTGCTGATCCGCAATCTGCGCAGCGGGATCATCAACACGCTCGATTCCGATTATGTGCGCACGGCGCGGGCGAAAGGGCTCGGCAACCAGACGGTGCTGATCGGTGCATGTGCTGCGCAACGCGCTCGTCTCGACCGTCAGCATCTTCGGCTTGCAGTTCGGGGGGCTGGTCGGCGGCACGATCATCATCGAGACGGTCTTCGCCATTCCCGGCCTGGGCCAGTTGCTCTTCACCTCGATCAACGCCCGCGATTACCCGGTCGTGCAGGCGATCACCGTCCTGACGGCGTTCCTCGTCATCGTCGTCAATCTCATCGTCGATCTCTCGTACTCATTCCTCGATCCGCGGGTGTCCTATGAGTGAAAACGTCCTGACCGCCACACCGAGCGCCCTCGCGACCGCCGCGCGGCCCGCACGACCCGTCTCATTCATCCAGCGCCTGAACATCCGGGGCACGCTGCTCCTCGGGCTGATTCTGCTCGCGACTCATCCTGCTCATCGCGCTCTTCGCCCCGCTGCTCGCGCCGTATAACCCGATCGAGCAGGACCTCGGCAACGCCTTCGCCGCGCCATTCAGCCACGGCCATCTGCTCGGCACGGACAACTTCGGGCGCGACGAATTGAGCCGGATCATCTTCAGCACGCGGTTGGACCTTCAGATCGGCTTCTTCTCCGTGCTCTTCCCCTTTATCGCCGGGAGCCTGCTCGGCGTCACCGCCGGGTACCTCGGCGGCAAGACGGACAACGCCGTCATGCGCGTCGTCGATGTCCTGCTCGCCTTCCCCTTCCTCGTCCTCGTCATCGCCCTGATGACGCTGCTCGGGCCGGGGCTGCGCAACCTCTATATCGCCGTCGGCATCTTCGGGTGGATCACCTACTGCCGCCTCGTGCGCGGCGAGACATTGGTCGCGCGCAACCTCGAATACATCCAGGCGGCGCGGACGATCGGCTGCACGAACCGGCGCGTCATCTTCACGCATCTCCTGCCCGAACGTGATCGCGCCATCGCTCGTCTATGTCTTCACGGGCATGGTGCAGGCGATCCTCACCGGCGCGGCGCTCAGTTTCCTCGGCCTCGGCCCGCAACCGCCGACGCCCGAATGGGGCGCGATGATCGCCGAAGGGTCGGCAGTTCCTCCTGCAAGCGTGGTGGATGCCCACCCTGCCCGGCATCGCCATCCTCATCACCGGCGTCTCCCTCAGCCTGATCGGCGACGGCCTGGCGGAGCGGCGCGGATAGCGCCCGGTAGCGGCGCTAGGCGAACACCGGATCGATCATCCGGTTTTCGTGAAGTTGCCGCAGGAGCGCGGGAACATCGTCGTCGATGTGCCGGGCGTCGGGGTAGACATCGCGCACCTCGCGGACGATCATGGCGAGATCGTGCTCGCCATCGCAGCACTCCCAGATCAGCGCGCCGGTCGGATTGAGGGTCATGATCTTCTGCCGCCAGGTGTGGTAGAGCACCATGCTGCCATCGGCCAGCAACTCGTCGTGGATATAGCGGCTCCGTCTGCGGTCGCCCGCCACGCTGCCAGAACGGCAGCATCACCGGCGCTTGGTCGCGCCGTGGCGCGGGGAGACCGAGCAGACCGGTCGCCAGATCGCGGATCGGATCGGCGCCGACCGCCAGCGGGCTGCCGATCACGCCGCCCGCATGGACGAGCACGGCGCTCGGCGTCGCCCAGACATGATATGCCTGCGCGATCGCGCTTGCCGTATCGGAAACGACATGGACACACCCCTCGGCGGTAAGCAGCGAGCGGCTTTCTTCGGTCGTCGTCGCAGCACACACACGCGACCGTGACCGCTGCCGCATGGGCGCGCTGCCAGGAGACGATGTCGGGGAGCACATCGAGGCACGCCGGGCTTTCCGTCTTCCAGAAGAGCAACAAGACTGGCGGCCCGATCGCGCGCAGGGCATCGAGGGATTCCTGCTCGCCGCGCGGGCCCGACCGCGAGAATGCGGGGGCCGGGACGCCAACCGGTAACCCCTCAACGATCGCCCGCTCGGGCGCGGCATCCGGCGCGACGGTTCGCTGTTCGAGTGCGTCGAGACGGGCGCGCAAACCGGTCACGTCGCCGCGCAGCGCGGCTGCGAGCCAGCAGAGCATCACAAGGGCGACAAGCGCCACGAGCAGCAGGAGGGCATCCACACCACTCACACCGCACCCCGTGCCGCTGCCCGCGTCACAGTCATCTCACCGACCCTCTCATTTCGATACTCGCCTCCCGGCAATACCGAGACATCCAACCGCGTCCGCGACGAACGCTGTGACGCTGTGACCGTCGGTGGAAAGTACCGCCTCGCGTCAATCGACCCTGCACGAGTACCGAGCGATAGAGAGCCGAGGCACGAAAAAGGGCGGAGCGCAGACACGACACATATTTCCCAGCGAGGGAGTATCGCTGAACAGCGCGCTATTCCTGCTATCCACCTGCAGTGACCTTTGCACCGGGCCGAATTTATCAAGTCAGGGGCGTGCCCGCCGGTCCGGGTGGCCCGGGTGGCCCGGGTGGTCCGGGTGGCCCGGACGGTCCCCTCGGCCCAATCGGCCCCGTCAGTCCCCTCGGCCCGATTGGGCCTGTTGCGCCATCGGCCCCGGTTGGGCCCGTCGGCCCCGTTGGGCCATCGAGACCGATTGCGCCGGTCAGCCCCGCCGGTCCCGTTGCGCCGAGCAGGCCAGGCGCTCCGGCCGGCCCGGTCGCGCCGGTTGGCCCCGTCGGCCCTGGTATGCCAAGCCCTGTCCCCGCCGGTCCGGTCGCGCCGGTTGCCCCCGTTGCGCCCGTCGCCCCCGTTGGGCCGGCGGGTCCAGCGGGTCCAGGAGGGCCGGCGACGCCCGTGGGAGCCGGAGAGGCGCCGACTGCGGAAGCACCGCCGATCACCGCCAGGACCGGCGCCGCATATGCCCCGGTTTTCAGCGCGCCCTTCAGCAAGTGCCGCCGTGAGAGACCCAGCCGCCGCGAAGTCACATCGTCTCCCATACATCCCTCGCTCTATCGCTCACCCACGGTTCAAATGCCGACTCGATGTTGGATGATACTCTAGCAGTTTTCCCGGCGATCGGACAGATAGAGGAGTTCCGTGATTCTATTCCCGTTTTCTACTAGGCGGCAGCGCGTCTCTACCAAGAACCGCGTAACTCCTACGATGAAACGATGGCGGCTTCGCGTGACTGACACGCGGCGACCGTGCTATCGTTGCGGGCGATGCGTGGCGCGCACCTTCACGCACGGTGATGCCAACGATGAGGGGTGTCCATGACCGTTTCGGTGGCGATCATCGTCAAGAATGGGGAGCGGACGCTCGGGCGCTGTCTCGATAGCCTCGCTGGACATGTGGATGAGATCGTCGTCGTGGATACCGGCTCGGACGACGCGACACGCGCGATCGCCCGGCGCTACACCGAAAGCATCCACGACTTCGCGTGGTGCGACGATTTCGCCGCCGCCCGCCAGTTCGCCTTCGACCGGGCAAGGGGCGACTGGGTGATCTGGGTCGACGCGGATGACGTCGTTCTCCACGCGGAGCGTATCCGGGCGCTCGTGGAGAACGCACCGGCGGAGATCGCGGGGTTTTACTGGCGCTACGTCATCGACTGGGACGCGGGCGGGAACCCCCGCTGCGTCTATTGGCGGGAGCGGTGCGTCCGCAACGATGGCGCGTTCCGCTGGTCCGGTCGCGTCCACGAGGTCCTGACCGCGCAGGAGGCGCGCACGCTCGTGCAGAACGCGGATGTCGTCATCGAGCACCGCCCGCCCCCCGGCCCGGCCCTGGAGAAGCAGGGACGCAATCTGCGCATCCTCGAAGCGGAGCATGCGGAGAGCGAGGGGGCCCCCTCGCCGCGCCTCCTCTTCTATCTCGGGCGCGAGTATGCCGACGCCGGCGACTACCCGCGCGCCATCGAGATGCTCGAACACTATTTGCGCCTCGCCACCTGGGACGATGAACGCTACCTCGCCCAAGTTCGGGTAGCCGACCTTGAGCGGGCGCGCGCACGCTACGCGCAGGCTATCGACGCCGACCTCCGCGCGCTAAAAATCTGCCCGCGCTGGCCGGATGCGTACTTCGGCCTGGCTGAGACCTACTATTTCCTCGAAGACTGGCCGAAAGTCGTCCACTGGACGGAGATCGGGCGTTCGATGCCCTTGCCCGACACGATGCTCTTCACGAACCCGCTGGATTATCGCTACAACTGGATCATCTACTACACGAATGCGCTCCACCGCATCGGGCAGACCGAGCAGGCGCTCGCGTGGACGCGCCACGCGCTCGAAATCGCCCCGGATGATGCGTGGCACCGGCATAACTTCGACTTCTTTACACAGACACTGCGCGCACGCTGATTCCGCACCGACGGCAGTACGTGCCCGACCGAGGGGCGAATGGGTGGCACGGCGCTCGCTCCGCTCCGCGGCATGATCGAGCAGAAAAGAAGGACCAGATGATGGAGACGCCCGAAAGCCCGCACGCGATTTTCTCCTTGGCGGGGACGCATTACGACAACGGCAAACTGGAGGATGCCCTCCGTGCATACGAACGCCGTGCGGTAGTCGGCGATTCCGGTGACGAGGTCTGGTACGCTCGCTACCGGATCGGCGACGTGCGCGAGCGACTGGGGTATCCGTGGGGCGAGGTGCTGGAGGCGTTCCTCGCGGCGTACCAGTCGGACCCGGCCCGTGCGGAGCCGCTCTATCGCATCGCTGTGCATTACCAGACGAGGGGCGAGTACGCCCTCGCGCATCTGTTCCTCGCCCGCGTCATGGCGCTGCCCGCACCAGCCTCGCTCGCCGAGACGGACATCTACGACTCATACGGGCCACTGCAGTATGCGATCTCCTGCTACTACATCGGCGAGCACGCGGAGGCGATCTGGGTAAGCAACAGACTGCTCAGCGGACGGAAGCTTGCGCCGGAGCTCCGGGAGCGGGTGACGATCAATCGCAGGTTCAGCCTGGACGTCATCCATCCCCCATCCCCCGGCCCGCGACGAGCGCCGAAGCGGATGGTGGTATGCATTCCGTGCCAGGGCCCTGCCTCCGCACTCTATGACTGCATCCACAGCCTCCTGCTGCAAACATGGGCCGAGTTCGACGCGGTGCTGGTCGATTATGGGGCTGCCGTCGAGGCGGCCATGCTCCCGGACGGCGATCCCCGCTTCAGCGTGATCCGGTATGGGGCGTCGACCGACGGGGGAGCATGCATCGCGAGATTCCTCGTGGAGCACTGCGATGCGGACGATGTCGTCGTGATGCTGTCGCCCGATGAGCAACTCGCGCACAACGACGTCCTCGGCACGGTCCGCGGTGCATTCCACGATCCCGACTGCCGCGTGGCGTACGGGCAATATCGGTTCGCGACCGGGCAGCTCGTCGACGCCGAGCCGGCGCCGGATGAGGACGCATTCGTCGACGAGGGCGGCGATCTGCGCCGACGATCGACGCTCGCATTCAGGGCCGGCATGGGGATCGATGTGGCCGTGGACCCGACATGCGGGGATATCGGGGCCTTGATGGACCGGATCCAACAAGCGGCGGGATTCCGCCATACGCGATTCCTCGATGAGACGATCACCGTCGTCCCCGATCCGTCGTCGTTTCGCCCGCCCCCGCCGCGTATCCAACCGCTCCGGCCGCCGGAACGCGCGCATACACGGCCTTCGGTTAGCTGCCTGATGATCACGCATGAACGCCTCTCCCTGGCCGAGCAGGCAATCCGGTGCTATGGGGACCAGACGTACCCCGACCGCGAGTTGGTCATCGTCACGACAGGCGGTACGTACGTTCGCCGGGCACTTGAGCGGTATATCGAAAGGGAGCACATCCCCAATGTCCGTATCGCGCAGTGCGAAGACACCGCCGCGACGCTCGGGCGACTACGCAATCTCTCCCTCGACGCCGCGATGGGCGATGTCATCTGCCAGTGGGACGACGATGATCTCTATCATCCGACGCGCATCGAGGTCCAGCTCGACCGAATGCTGGCGGACGATGCGCGCGCGTGTTTCCTCACCGATCACCTGCAATTCCTGGAAGATACGCGGCGCCTCGGTTGGACCGACTGGACGTATGAAGGGGCGATCGAGGGGGTGGACACATTACTCCCTGGTACACTGATGATGTTCAAGGATGGCCGCTTCCGGTATCCGGAGATGGGCCGATTTTCGGGACAGGGGGAGGATACAGCGTTGCTCGATGACCTCCATCGCGCCGTGCGGATCGCTGGCCTCAGCGAGAAGGGATACCTCTACGTCTATCGGCACCACGGTCGCAATACATTCTCGCGGGAGCATCACTATCGCATGTTCAACTGCGGCATGTCAGCGGGCTATCTCCGGAGACACGAGGCGGAGCTGCGCGAGGCGCTGCGATACTACCCGCTTGTACGGCCCCTGACGGTTATCGGTCGCGACGGCCCGGCATTCGCTGTCCAAGACTAAGGGCGTCCGCGGGCACGCGAACGGAGGTGGCATATGACCCTTCCACCGACCCTGCTGATTCTCACCCCGGTGAAAGACGCGGCGCCGTACATGGCGGAGTACTTCCAGCGCCTCGCGACGCTCACCTATCCGAAGTCACGCGTATCCCTCGGCCTGCTCGAAAGTGACAGCAGGGACGACACCTACGCGAAGGCGCTTGCCGGGGTGCAGGAGATGCGGGGCGCATATCGGCGCGTTGGCTTGTGGAAGAAGGACTTCGGCTTTCACCTCCCGGCGAACGTCCCGCGCT
Source organism: uncultured Chloroflexia bacterium (assembly GCA_963847195.1). GTDB lineage: Bacteria > Chloroflexota > Chloroflexia > Thermomicrobiales > JALYUS01 > JALYUS01. Next base: position 39,501 of record CAWJZC010000015.1, read on the forward strand.
GGCATGAGCCGATCCAGATCGAGCGTCGCGCAGTGCTGGCGCGGAGCCGTAATCACCTGCTCTTCCATGCGCTCGACGACGAGGAGTATGTGCTCTGGCTCGATGTCGATGTTGTTGAGTACCCCGTCGACATTATCGAGCAGCTGCTCGCCAGTGGCCGGGAGATCGTCCAGCCGCATTGCGTGCTCGAGTATGGCGGCGAAACATTCGACACCAATGGCTGGCGCGATCAGGGGCGCTGGCATCTGGACGACATGCGCGATGAGGGAACCGTCGTCCCGCTCCACGCCGTCGGGGGCACGATGCTGCTGATCAAGGGGGATGTGCATCGCGACGGCCTGATCTTTCCGCCATTCCTCTACGGGATGGGCAATGCGTATATCCGCGAAGGGCGTGGCGAAGTCGAGACGGAGGGCCTCGGCTGCATGGCCCGCGACATGGGATATTCATGCTGGGGTATGCCGCGTCTGGAAGTCCGGCATGGGGCGTGGTAAGCATCGGCTCATCGGGAGGATTGCGTGCTCGATCGGCTCAAAGTTGTCGGGTCCTATAAGGGGTGGAGCGGTTACGACACGCACACGCGCGCGTTTGTGCGCGGATTCATGCACCTGGGGATGGCGGTGCAACTGATCGATGTGGCAGGCTGGTCTACCGAACTGCCACCCGAGCAGCGCGAAGCCGGGCTCTTCGATCGCCTGATCGCGCCCGTCGACACCGATACCGTGCTGCACTTCACCGTGCCCACCGATGCGCGCCCCGTCCCCGCCCTGCGGAACTTCAATTATACAATGTTCGAGGCCGATGGTATCCCGGAGGAATGGGCGCTCCACGCGATACCGCAACGCCTGATCGTCGTGCCCACGGAATCCTCCCGGCAAGCCTGGGTCAACTCCGGGGTGCCGGAGCGGAAGGTGCGTGTCTCGCCCCTCGGGGTGGACGGCCACTTCTTCAGCCAACCGAGCGCGCCCCTCCCGCTCACCGATCCGCAGGGCCGTCCGGTCGCGTCCTATCGCACGCGCTTCCTGCATGTTGGCGAGATTCGCCCGCGCAAGAACCAGCTCGGCTTGCTGCGGGCATGGATGGAGGCGACGACACCGCGCGACGACGCGATCCTTCTCATCAAGCTCTCGGCTTTTCAACCGCGCGCACGCGTGCAGTTCGAGACCGACCTCGCGGAGATGCTGGCGCGGACAAACGTGTCATTCGAGAAGGCCGCGCCCGTCGTCTTCCTCACCGACCTCCTGACGCGGGAACAGGTACGTGCCCTGTACCGGACGGCGACGCACTACATCTCCCTCTCGCACGGAGAGGGCTGGGATATGTGCATGATGGAGGCGGCGGTCTCCGGCTTGGGGCTTATCGCCCCGGCGCACACCGCGTACGTGCACTACCTGGGTGCGAGCGACGCGGCCTTTATCCCCGCCGCGCTCGCGCCGGCCACGTTCACGGGGCGTATGGGGGCCGAGGACGCCATCTTCTTCGACGGCCTATCCTGGTGGCATCCCGACGAGGATGCGGCGGTCGAGATCATCCGGCGGATTGTCCGCGAGGGTTGGACGGCGGATGCGTCGCCGCGAGAAAGGATCATGGCGGAGTACACCTGGGAGAACGCGGCCCGCGCCCTCCGAGCGATCCTCTCGCACTGACCGCGTGTGGCGATTAATGCCCCGACCCGATTGGCGCGACCATCCCCCTTCCTCTACCACCACCGGGCGCCCTGTGCTATCGTGCCGACATTGCGGCATCCGGTAGTGAAGCAGAGGGAGGGGAAACGCCGTGGCGATGCGTCTCGAAGCACGTGATCTCGCAGCAGCCATTCCGGACCATACGGGCACGATGCGGCTGACCGGACTCGATGGCAGTGTGGAGGTCGTGCGCGATTCGCTCGGTATCCCGCATATCCGCGCCGGGTCGGTGCATGATGCCTTTTTCGCGCAAGGGTACGTCCACGCCCAGGACCGACTCTGGCAGATGGAGTACGACCGCCGCCGCGCGCTCGGCCGCTGGGCGGAAGTCGCCGGACAGACAGGGGTGGAGCACGATCTCCTGATGCGCCGCCTCCGCCTCGGCGCGAGCGCGCAGGCCGATTACGCCGCTTTCGACACCGGGACGCGGGCGATGTTCGACGCCTATGCGGCGGGCATCAATGCCTTCATCGAGACGACGCCGGTTCTGCCCATCGAATTCAGCCTCACCGAGACGACGGCCCGAGCGGTGGGAGGCGTGGCAGTGCGCCGCCGTCTACAAGGTGCGGCATGTGCTGATGGGCGTCTGGGGGCAGAAGCTCTGGCGGGTGCGGCAATTGCGGTCGGGCGGGCCGGAGTTGCTGCGGAAACTGCGCGCGGGCGCGGCCGTGCCCGGCCCGCTGATTATCCCGCCCGGCATGGAGTACGCCAACGTGCCCGACGGCGCGGACGAACTCCGCGCCGCCGCCGACGCGATGGCGGGCGCGTGGGACACGGGCACCGGCAGCAACAGTTGGGCCGTCCACGGCTCGCGCACCGCCTCCGGCAAGCCGCTCCTCTGCGGCGACTCGCACCGCGCGCTCGACACGCCGAGCGTCTATTACCAGAACCACCTCGTCTGCCCGGAATTCGACGTGATCGGCTTCTCCTTCGGCGGCGTGCCCGCCTTCCCGCACTTCGCGCACAATGCGGACGTCGCCTGGTGCATCACGCACGCCTCCGCCGACTATCAGGACCTCTACGTCGAGCGGTTCGCGCCCGGCGACCCGACGCGCTACGAGTACAAAGGCGAGTGGCAGACGGCGGAGCGGCACCGTGAGACCGTCAAGGTGCGCGGCGGCGAGTCCGTGCCGGTCGATATCACCGTCACGCGGCACGGCCCGATTGCGGTCGGCGACCCGGCAGAGGGATACGCGCTGGCGATGCGCTACAGCGCGACGACCGGGCCGAACGCCGGCTTCGGCACCTTCCTGCCGATGCTCATGGCGACGAGCGTCGCGGACCTCGACGCGAAGATGGCCGATTGGGTGGACCCATGCAACAATCTCCTGATGGCCGACCGGCACGGCACGATCGGCTACCTGACGCGCGGCGAGATTCCCTTGCGCAGCAGCGCGAACTTCTGGCTGCCCGTACCCGGCTGGACGGGTGAGCACGAATGGCTCGGCCGCATCCCGCACGAGGACTTGCCGCGCATGACGAACCCGGAGGCGGGCTTCTTCGCCACCGCCAACAACCGCATCGTCGGCGACGACTATCCGTACCCGATCTGCCTCGACTTCGCGCCGCCGTACCGCGCCCAGCGCCTCACCGACCGCCTCAGCGAAACGACGGGCGCGACGTTGGCGGACGATGGCGACGATCCACGCCGAGAAATTGTCCCTCCCCAGCCGCGTTTTCGCCGGATTGCTCGATCAGGTCGAAGCACGCGATGAGCGTACAGCGGCGGCGAAGGCGCAGTTGCAGGCGTGGGACGGCGTGATGGGGCCGGAGAGCGTGCCCGCCGCCATCTACGCCGTCTGGCGCGAGCAGACAATCAGCGTCGTGATGGAGGGCCCGGCGTTGCGCGCCCTCGCGGAAACACCGTCCGCCGCGCCGATTGCCGCGATGCCGCTCGCCGCTCGCCTGCGTACGACCATGCTGGCGCTGATGCAGGCGGACGACACGTCGCTCCTGCCGAAGGGCGAGACGTGGGCATCGGTGCTCGCGACCGCCCTCCAACGCGCGACGGAGTGGCTGACCACGACCTGCGGCCCGGACATGGCGGCGTGGCAGTGGAGCAGCATCCACCGGACGAACCCGCAGCACACCCTCGCCGCCACGTTCCCCGATCTCGCCGCGCTGCTCAATCCGCCCGTCGGTCGGCGTCGGCGGCGACGGAGACACGCCGCAATGCGGCAGCTACAGCGGCCTCGGCGCGGGCGATTTCGCCATCACCGGCATGTCCGTCAACCGCTACTGCTTCGACTGCGCGGATTGGGAGAAGAGCGGCTGGGTCGTGCCCCTCGGTTCGAGCGGTCACCCCGGCAGCCCGCACTACGCGGATCAGCACATCGCCTGGAGCGAGCAGCGCCTCCTGCCGATGCACTACGCATGGGAGGCCGTCACGGCAGACGCCGCTGAGCAGCAGCGATTAGAGCCGGCAGAACTTCAACCGCAAGACGCCAAGGACGCAAATGAATCTTCTCCCCGCGTCCGTGACGTCACATTCCGGCGACCACTGCACGTCGGGATCGAGCGGGTAGACCGGGCGGCGGAGGCGCTGGTACGGGAAGCGGTGCAGGTCCGGGCTGCTGATGCCGGGCGCTTCGACTTCGATTACTTTGGTCGCAATCGGCTCGAAGGCGGCGCGGAAGTGGGCGGCGCTCTTCAGGACGAGGATGCGCCGCTCGGTCGGCTCGATGCCGAAGGCGCGGAAGAAGTTGAGGTCGTGCGGGTGGCCGCGTAGTTCGGTCAACTGCAGTTCGATACCGCCCGGCCCGTCGATCTCCAACACAACCGTTTTGCCCCGGCTGGCGACGGTGCCCGCGCCCATCGGCCCGGCGATCGGGAAATGCCCCTCGTGGATCAGCCGCACCATGCCCGTCACTTCCACCGGCTCGCCGTGCAAGCGGTCGTGCTTGCCGCCGACGTTGAGCGTGACGGTGCTGCCGACGCCCGCCGCGATGCAGGCGGCGACCGCCTCCGCGTCCATGATCTGCGCGACCGCCGCCGAGCGTGCTTTCGCCTTCAGCAGCCCCGCGAGCACCGCCGTCCCGTCGCCCGCCGTGCCGCTCGCGCCGGAGTCGGAGATGTCCGCCAGCACGTAGACGCTGCCCGGCGCGCCCGCCATCGCCTCGGCAATCGCCTCGTCCACCGGCGTCGGGTGGATCGTGAAATCGGCGCGGCGCTCCCAGCAGATGCTCGCCAGTTCGTTCGCATATCGCTTGGCGAGCGCCGGATCGTTGTCGGTGACGACAATCGTCGCGACGCTCGTGAACGGCACATCGGAGAAGGGGAAGCCGCCAAGCACCGTCGCCGCCACGACGCCCGGCTCCCGCTCGATCTCCCGCGCCCGGTCGATGGCGATCTTCAGCGGTGATTGCCACGTCGTCACCATCGACTGATTCGGCGCGATCAGCGGCAGTTTGACGTGCGCCATCGTCGGGCGTGATCTCGCCCTTGATCGTCGCCGACGAGGATCTGCATCGCCCGCGCGCCCGTCTCCGGCGTGTCGATATGCGGGTACTCCTTGTAGCCGACGAAGGCGGTCGCCTCCGCCATCATCTCCTCGGAGAGGTTCGTGTGCAGGTCGAGCGGCGCGACAATCGGCACCTCCGGCCCGACCAGTTCGCGCACCGCCGTGATCAGCGGCCCTTCGCCGTCGTCGTTGTGCTCCAACGCCATCGCGCCGTGGATGCCGAGCAGCACGCCGTCCACCGGCAGCGCGGCGCGGATACCGGCGAGGATTTCGTCGCGCATCGTCTCGAATGCCTCGCGCGAGACGCGCCCGCCCGGCACGGCGTGGCCGTAGGTCGTCGGGATCAGTTCGACGCCCTGCCGCTTCGCCTCCGCGACGATGCCGCCGTAGATCGTCCCCGTCCCCTCCATCGCGATGATCTCCTCGCCGCGCACGATGCCGCTCGATCCCTTCTGGAAATCGGGCAGCGTCGTCGCCTCCCACTGAAATGTGTTCGTCTCCTGCGCGATGCCCCCGGTGACAATGCGAATCGCCATACGATCTCCCCTTCCTCTGGCGCCGTTACGATCAGTGCGCCTATCCTCTCATCAACCCGGCTGCGTAGCCAGTCCGTCTTGCCTTGCGCAACCGACCGCGCCGGTGTATTGTGTACACAGGAATTGCGTACACATTTTGGAGGCATCAGATGAGCGTCAAACACGTCGGCGTCCGCGAACTACGCGCCGACCTCGCGGAGAAGTTGAAGGGCAGCGAACCCATCGTCATCGAGCGGCACGGCCAGGTGCTCGGTATCTACGTACCCGTGCAACAAGTGGATCGCGCAAAGGTCGCGGAGGCGCTCGATCAGTTCCATGCAGCCATCGAACGACTATTACGCGAGAGCGATATTACCCGCGAGGAACTGGCAGAGGCATTCATGGTTGAACGGGACGCAGATGAATCTGACGATTGATGCAAATATTCTCGTGAGCGAGGTGGACAGTGAAACGGGAATGGCCGAATCACTCCTCCTCCATCCAACCTTCGCAGTCGTCTACATCGCCGAATACACATGGAATGAGGCGATGTACGTGCTTGATCGTAGATTCGCGGGGTGGGTGCGCAGCGGTCGCCTCGCGCAAGATATTACGGATCGTGTTCTTCGTGGGACCATCGCGATCTTTGCTTCTCTCTGTACGGTAATTCCAGAAACGACGTACACCACCTATGAGCATGAGGCACGCCTGCGCATCCCCGACGATCCCGATGATTGGCATACAGTCGCGGTCGCAATGGCGACCAAGACCGCGATCTGGACATTGGATCAAAAGCATTTCTTCGGCTGCGGCATGACCGTCTGGAACACGAAGGTGTTACGCTCCGTGCTCACAGACGACAATTAAGACCGACAACGAACGTTACGTTGGGATGACCGGCAAGACGAGATCGCGATGGGTGCTCCGATGAATGAAAGACCGACTGCAAGGCGCTGACCATCTCGGCGGAGCGGCCGGGCTGCTCGCCGGTGTTCGGGTTGCGGTCGAAGCGCGGGAAGTTGCTGCTGGAGACTTCCAGGCGGATGCGGTGGCCGGGCAGGAAGGTATTGCTCGTCGCCCACAAGTCCACTTCGTACTCGATCACCTCACTGGGCGTGATCGGCGTCCCCTCGCGCATCGAGTTGCGGTAGCGGGCGCGGAGGATGCCGTCGGTCAGGTTGCGGGCGTAGCCAGCAGGGCTCGACATCGACCAGTTTCGCCGTCCAGTCGGTGTCCGGCGCGCTGGAACTGGCGCGGAGGATCAGTTTTACCGGCCCGGTTACCTCCAAAGGTTGATCGAGCGGCGGCGTGGTGTAGACGAGCACATCCTCGCGCGCCTCGATGGGGCGCTGATCGTATGCGCCGCCCATGGTGAAGACGGGGTTGCAGCAGAGGCCGCCGCCCAATGTCGGCACGGGATTGCGCGGGTTGTAGACGTAGGAATCCGGCGGCTCGCTGGCGGGCGATTCGCGGCTGAGCGCGCCGTCGCCGTTGAGCGAGTTCGCCCGGCCGCCGCTGTGCAGGAACCATTCCTGCCACTCGGTGCGGGCGAGCGGCCATTCCTGCTCGTCGCGCCACTGGTTCGTGCCCATCACGAAGAGGCGGACGGGCGATTCGCGTTCCGTACCGTTCTCGATGCCGCGCAGCCAGCGGTCGAACCAGCGCAATTGGATGCCGTCCGCGTCGATCACCGCGCCCGTCGAGCGGATGCCGAAGTCGTAGTCGCCGATCGGGTTGCCGCGCGCCAGTGCCGCCGTGATTCCACGGGCCGATCAGGAGGCGCTGCCGGTCGCGCAACGCTGCCGGCCCGGTCGCGCGCATCCCGGTGAAGTTGTCAATCGTCCCTTTGAGGAAGATGTCGTACCAGCCGCCGATATTGAGCGCGGCGACGTTCAGCGTGTCATAGCGCGTCGAAACATCGAGGTTCTGCCCAGAAATCGTCGTATGCCGGATGGTTGGCCCAGTCGTCGTAGTAGGGCGCGAACTCGCGGAGGGTATCGTGCCCCGCCAGTGGCAGGCGGGTGAACTCCCTCGGCAGATTGTCCGCGCTGGTCAGCAGGGTCTGAAAGGACGCCTCGGCGGCGGGGTCCTCTTTGCGCTTGCGGAGCGACGGTATTGATCGCCAAGCGCCGACATCGTCCACGAGAGGTTGAAGCCGAGCTCGAACGCGCCGCCCTGATACGCCCATCCGGCATGGTAATCGGCAGCGGTGATCGCCGGGGCGATCACTTTCAGGGCCGGGTGGCCGCTGATCGCCGCTTGCCACTGCGTCAGCCCGACGTACGAGCCGCCGAACATGCCCACGTCGCCGTTGCACCACGGCTGTGCGGCGAGCCATTCCAGCGTGTCGTAGCCATCCTGCCGCTCGTTGACGAAGGCATCGAACCGACCCTCGGACTCGAACCGCCCGCGCACATCCTGCACGACGACGGCGTAGCCGCTCCCCGCCGCCCGGAGGGTGAATGGCGATCGGCCCGACATTCTGCTTGTCATACGGCGTCCGTTGCAGGAGCGCCGGGTATGGCCCCGGCCCGGACGGCCGGTAGACATCGGCGAAAAGCACGATCGCCGTCGCGCATCGGCACCGGCACATTGCGATCCACACTGAGCGACAATCGTTCCGCCACCCGCAACCTCCTCCACGCTACGTATTTACCACGTTGCCGCATCCTAGCACGCGCGGACGGGGAAGAAACCCTAACCACAGAGGCACAGAGGACACAGAGATGGAACGGAGGAAGAGGACAATTTTCGAATTTTATCCTTCTCTCCCTCATCTTCCTCTGTGTCCTCTGTGCCTCTGTGGTTACGCATCTCCCGGTCAGGCGGTGAGGAGGGAGCGGCTGCGGGTGAGACGACGGCGGCCATCAGGACGAGGGCGAGGAGGGACATGCCGGTGATCGTCCAGGTCGTGCCGATGGTGGCGCTGAGGACGCCGGTGAGGAGGATGCCGAAGGGGCCGACGCCGATCGCCATCGCCAGCATCCCCATCGCGCGGGCGCGCATCTGCACCTCGACCATGTTGAGGATGAGGACGGGCTGCATCGCGCCGAACATGCCGGAGCAGAGGCCGAGCGTCACCTGCGTGCCCCACGAGAGCGCGAAAAGGCGCGACATCGCCAGCACGATCACGAAGAGGCTGACCGCGAAGGCGCCGGCGAGGAAAATGACGCCGTGCCGCGAGCCGCGCGCCCGCCGCGTCAGGATCGCGCCGACGACAATCGCGCCGATGCCGTCCGCCCCCGCGAGGACGCCCAACTGCTTCGGGCCGACGTGCAGCAAGATCGCGCGCGATCACCGGGAGCATCTGCTGATAGGGGAAGACGAGCAGGTTCATCACGACCGTAATCAGCAGCACACCGAGGACGACCGGCGTCTGCACGGCGACCGACCAGCCGCCTTTGACGAGTTGCGCCAGCCGGACACCGTGCGGGGGTGGCCGCTCCTGGGTCGCGCCGAGGTAGTGGCGCAGCCGCAGGATGGCGAAGAGATTGAGCGCGTAGATCGCCGTCAGCCACCAGTAGCAGAGCGTCGCGCCACCGACGGCGAGGAAGATGCCGCTCAGGAGCGTGGCGAGAATTTTGTTCCCCTGCATGGACATCGATTCGAGTGAGAGCGCGTTGACGATCCGCTCGCGCGCGTGCAACTCGGAGATCAGGGCGCGGCGGGTCGAAAAATCGGTCGCCCACGCACAGCCGAGCAGGCCGGTGATGACGTACATCTCCCAGAGGTGGACGACATCGGCGGTGAAAAGCAGCGCCATCGTCAGCGCCGCCGAGAGGCCGAGCGTCTGCACGGCGAGCAGCACATCGGTGCGCCGGAAGCGATCCGCCGCCGCGCCGAGGATGAGGCCGAAGACGAACATCGGGATCGTCCGGCAGAAGCCGACCAACCCGACCGAGACGGGCGAACCCGTCCTGACCAGCACCACCCAGCCCGCCGTGATGATCTCGAAATGGTAGGCATGGTAGTAGAGCAGGCTGGAGCGCCAGACCCGCTGGTACGCGGGCACCGCCAGCACGTCTGGCACGAGGTCACGGAGCGTTCTTGTCGCCCGAACCGCCACTGAAGCGCGTCGCATCGCCTCTCCGCCCGCCCATTCTCTCCGTGCGAATGCCGCGCGTCAGTATCGCAAGAACGGGGGGCAGTAGCCAGTAGCCGGTAGCCGGTAGCCAGAAACAGATCAGGCGGCTGAGAAACGCAATCTCAGCGTCCCATCTGGCTACTGACTACCGGCTACCGGCTACTCAGGCACTTCCTGGCCGATCACCATGACGACATCGCCTTGATTGGTCTGGGCGCGGAAGCGGCGGACGAGTACGTAGCCGTCCTGGTCGGCGCAAATGTCTATCCCCGGCTCGTCGAAGCGGTCGAAGTCGTGCAGACGGGCGACGGGCGTGCCGGCCCGCACGAAGGAGCCGAGCGGGACGAGCGGCTCGCTGATGCCGCTCATCGGCGCGGTGACGTAGCGGTCGATATCGGTCTGCGCGACGACCCGCTGCCGGTCCACCCACGCCGGGACGATGCGTCTCAATCGGGCTCGTCAGCAGGCCGTTGTGGCGCATGACATTGAGCGTGCCGTGATGCGCCCAGCGCACGCCATCGAGGTCCGTGGAGGCGCCGAAACCGAACTCGCCGCCGATGGTGATCTTGCCCATCTTCTCCGCTTCCTCGGTGAGCAGGGCGGTGCCCATGCCGCTCGTGTAGACCATCACGAAGGGCATGCCGAAGAGCAGCGCGGTCTCGCGGTATTCCGCGAACAGTCGCCGGGTCCGCAATCTGATGGAACGACGACGACCGGACGATCTCGAAGGTCGAGCCCGCCGCGTGAATATCGATGACCACGTCAGCGCGGGCGAGCACCTCGTTGGTGACGAAATGGGCGATGCGCTCGGTGATCGTGCCGTTCGCGTCGCCGGGGAAGACGCGGTTCATGTTCTTGCCGTCCTGCGCCGAATGGCGTTGCGCCGCCTGGAAAGCGGGCACATTGAGGACAGGGATGACGATCAGCCGCCCTTCCACGACATCGGCGGGATCGAGCGTGCCGATCAGATTCTTCAGGCCTACCGGCCCCTCATATTCGTCGCCGTGCGTGCCGCCGATGGCAACAATCGTCTTCCCTGGCCGGGGGCCGCAGATGACACAAAGCGGCACGCGCACCCGCCCCCACGCGCCGTCCATCGTGAAGGGCACATGATAGAGCCGCCTGCCGGGGCTCTCCCAGTCGAGTTGATCTACCGGCGTGATGGTGAGAATCATTGGCTTCTCCTGCGTATGCCGAGATCCGTATCAGGATGGTGGTAGCAGGCAGAGAAGGAAGTCGTGGAGATGCAAAAGCCTCCTCCTCTTTCCTCTTTTCCCTGCATCCCTTTGTGTCCTCTGTGCCTTCGTGGTTCAATTCTCCCCGACTCCTAGAAATCGAAGGGGAGCGCGAAGGTCGGCGCGGTGGCGTGGCGATCGCGGCGCGGCATCTCCGGGCGCGCCTTGAACCAGCGGACGAGCTCGACGAGTTGCTCGGTGGCGTGATCGAAGACGCGGCGGCCCTTCTCCTCGGTCGCTTTCTCCGGCTCGCCGAACGACCCCGTCTCGGCGTATTGGGAGGTCCAGCCGACGATGCTCGCCGGCCCCGCGCCCATCGTCAGGTCCACCCACTGCCATTTCGCGCCGGCCGGGTCATTGGTCATGTAATCCGGCAGCGCGCCCTTGATCCGGTCGGTGCGGACGCCCTCGCCATTGAGATGCAGATACATCGAGGTTTCCAGTTCGCAGGCGTGCGCGCAGCCGCCCGGCATGACCGACGTGCGGATTTCCGTATTCCATTTTTCCGCGATCAGTTGCCACCACGAGAGCGTGCAGCAGGCCGCATCCGTCTGGAGGTTCGTCTGCCGCCCGACCTGCTCGACGAGCGGCGCGTTCGAGCCGTGGCCGTTAACGAGGATGATCCGCTTGAAGCCGTGGTAGGCGACCGAGCGCGTGATGTCGAGCAGGAAGCGGACGAAGGTCGTCGGCTCGATGTTGATCGTACCGGGGAAGTCCATCACATGATGGCAATAGCCGTAGTTCACCGGCGGCATGACAAGCATATCGTCGGGCGCGAGTGCGCCCGCACCGAGGCAGACCGACGAGGCGAGCCGGAAATCGACATCGAGCGGCAGATGCCAGCCATGCTGCTCCACCGACCCCACCGGCAGCACGACCACTTTCTCTTGCCGCACCGCCTCATTGATCTCCGGCCACGTCAGCAACTCATAGCGGTATTGACGCCGGACGGCATCCGCATCGACATCGGGCATTGCGCTCACTCCCTCTTCTCGGTAGCGCAGGCTTTCCAGCCCGCGTCAGATCGCAGGCTGGAAAGCCTGCGCTACCATGCCTGCTAATCGGCAAGCACGGCCGCGATGCCGCGCGTGGCGGCCTCGATCGTGGCTTCGAGGCAGCCGGGTTGATAGGGCGACTGCATCTCCTGATAGCGGCCCGAGCCGTACGTCTCCCGCGGGCAGAGATAGCCGAGCGATCCGTTCACCACACCGAGGACGAAAATCGGCGTATCGGGGAACGACTGGCGCAGCGTCTGCTGGAGGATGGAGTACGGCTCCTCGGAGATGCCGACGAGGACGGCATCGCCCAACCGCCAGAACCAGAGCGGCATGACGTGCGTCTCCGTCTCACCGAGCGCGCGACGCAGATTGAGGCGGCGATGTAGTTTCTCCCCCTCCGCCCGTTCGGTGGCGGCGGCGAGTTTCGCCTCCAACTCGGCGGCGGACGGAATCTCCTTGATGGCGAGCGGGACGCGCTCGATGCGGGCGGCGAGCCGGGACGCGCGGCGCACGTCGTCCGCGCCGCTCGGCTGGTACGCCCAGGTGCCGATGTCCGCGCCGGAGACGACGATGCCCGTGTAGGCAAACGTCGTCCCGGCCGGTGGGATCGCCTCGATCGCGCTGGCGGCGGCGTAGCCGAGTTGCCGCCCATTGCGATCCGCGACCGCCGCATCGCCGACGTAGCCGACGCGCGGCCCGAGATCGCCGGATGCGCCCTGCATGAAGAGCGCCGGGGCGCCGAAGGCGCGCTCCAACACCTCCCGCGCCGCGCCGACGTAATCGGGGGAGAGCAGGTGATTGTCCCACGCCAGCGTCGTCGGGTGGCACGCATAGTTGAGCAAGGTCGCGCGCACGGCCCCATCGTCGCCCGTCACCCGCGCGACGAGCACGGTATCGTCCGCCGGCGCGTCGGGATTGTAACCGCACGCCCAGCGCGCCGCCGCGTCGTCCCAGAAATCGCGGTTGCCGGCGAGGTTGCACCGCCCCTGCCCGTAGGTGATCGAGGCGGGCGCCAGTTGCGCGCGCGCCTCGGTGATCGCCTCGGAGATGTCGTCCGCGAGGCGTGCGCGATAGGCGGCGCCGAACTCGCCGCCCGGCTTATCCGCGATCTGCGACCCGGCGTTGACGGTCGCGTGCTGGTGGGCGCAGTTGAGGATGAATGTCTCCTCGGTCAGCCCCGTGCGTTCCCGCACCGTCCGCCGCAGCACGCGCTCGTCGTCGGGATTCTGGAAGGAGCAGTAGTCGAGGGCGACGAGCGCCAATTCCGGCCCTGCCCCGTCAATCGGCGCGATCACCGCCGCCGTTGCCGTGCTGGGGCGATGGACGCCGTCCGCGACATCGTGGTTCGCCGCTCCCCACCAGCGCATGTACATCCCGGCGTGTCCGGTGACATCGCGCACCGCGACGCCGAATCGACAACGCGTGTTCCTCGACGGTACCGCTCGTGTCATTCGCTCTCTCCTCTCCCTTTCCGGTAGCGTAGGCTTCAGCCTGCGGTCTTTCTCTCGAAGGCGGGGATGCAGGCTGAAGCCTACGCTACCACGATCATCCCGCCAGATCATGCAGCGCGGCGACTGTCTCCGCGATGAGGGTCGCGGCGGCTTCCGGTGCATACGGCGAGGTGTTCACCTCGTACCCGCCGTGTGGGTAGGCGTCCGGCATCGGGACGTAGCCGAACCAGCCGCCGGTATAGCCGCCGAACCAGGTGGCGGGGAAGGGCGATTGCTCCTTGATCGCCGTGCCGATGGCGAAAAAAGGCTCGCACTCCGCCCCCGCCAGCACCGCCGGGCCGATCCGCAAGAGGTGCAGCCGGATCGGGAAGGTCGTTCGCTCCCCGAAGGACTGGACGCGGAACAGCGTCATGTTCGCGCGTTTCGCGACGAATGTCGCCGCCTCGATTTCCGCCGCCGGCGCCTGCCGACGCTTGAGCGCATTGAGATGGCCGACCGCGTCCCGCACATCCGCCTCCGCTTCGGCGAGCGTCGGCATCGGTCGCACCGGCAGATGGATGTCCCGCTCCATCGCCCGCACGACGGGCTCCGGCGCCGGCAGGGCGATGGCACGCCATCTGCCGAGCGACGCGCCCGACTCCCAAACCCGTTCGTGCACGTAGCGCACCGCTGGCAACCTCATACCGAGATAGACCCGCGCCGCCTCCGCGCCGACTTCCGCACCGATCCGCTTGATGACCCGCACATCGTCGGTGAAGCCGTCCGGGCCGGGGCCGATGTCGCCTGTCGCGCCCTGCGCGAAGAGGCAGGTCGCGCCCGTCAACCCTTCGACCGTGCGTTTCAGGTGGCCCGGCCAGTCCGCGCTGACGAGGCGGTTGGTCGGCCCCATCGTCGTCGGGTGCATCGTGTAGCCGACGATGGCGGCGAGCGGATCGCCCGCCGCGCCGTCGATGCGGGCGACGAAGACTCGCGGGTCGATTGCGCCGTCCGGGTTCGTACCCGTGACCGTGCGGCCATCCGGCGCGGTCTCACGGCGGTTGACGGCAACCCGCGACGCGCCGGAATCCGCCGCGATCCGAGCGGGCCGGAGATCGCGGAGCGCCAATCGCGCTGCCTCGCTCGCGGCGGCGGGCAGATCGCGGTAATACTCGCGGAGCGCGTCCGCCCCTTCCGTCCAGTCCCACGCGCTCGGCGGCGGCCCGGCGTGGTTGTGCGTCACCGAGCAGCGGACGTGCGCCGCGCGCGATGCCGAGCGCCTGCCCGACCGCCGCGCGGATCGCGTCGCTCTCCTCGCGTGAGACGATGACCAGATCGAGGTCCACGAATGCCGCCATCGTCGCGCCGTCCGTGACGACGAGCGCCGTCGCCCAGAGATCCGCCTCGACGCCATCCGGGAAGACATGCACCTGCGCGCCCCAACTCGCGTGCGGCACGTCAAGCCCCGGCGTAATCCTCACCCGCCCCACCCCCGCCCGAAACTGCCCCTCACTCATCGCTCACTCCCTCATTGCACGGAAACCGATTGAACCGCGAAGACGCAAAGTACATGCAAAATTCCTGCGAGAATGCGCTTCTTTCTCTCCCCTTTGCGCTCTTTGCGTCTTCGCGGTTCATACCCGGTTTCGTCCCCCACAGTTACCAGTCTGCGACGGATGTGTCGTCGTGGAAGTAGCGCATCAGGACTTCCTGCGCGAAGGGGTGTTTGGCGGCCTCGGTCTCGTTGACTGCGACGCCGAGGCCGGGCGCGTCGGTGAGGGTCGCGAAGCCATCGGCGATTGTCAGCGGCGAGGAGACGACGTGCTCGCGCCACGGCACATCGGCGCGGATCGCCTCCTGGATGAGGAAGTTCGGCGTCGCGAGGGCGAAATGGATGGCGGCGACGGTGGCAATCGGGCCGAGCGGGTTGTGCGGGGCGAGGGAGATGTAATAGGTCTCCGCCATCGCGGCGATCTTGCGCGCCTCCCAGAGCCCGCCACAATGGCAGAGGTCCGGTTGGATGATCGCCACGGCCCGCTTCTCCAGCAGCTCCCGGAACTGATAGCGCGTCACCAGTCGCTCTCCGGCGGCGATGGGCGTGGAGAGCGAGCGCGAAACATGCAGAAGGCCATCGACGCTGTCCGGCAGGCAGGGCTCCTCGATGAAGTAGGGCCGGTACGGCGCGAGCGCCTCGCCGTAGAGTACCGCCATCTCCGGCAACGTGCGGCCGTGGAAATCGACCATGATGTCGATTGCATCGCCGACTTCGTTGCGAATCGCCTCCATCAGCCTCGCCGCCCGCGCGATGGACGCATGGCCTTCCAGCGGGCCGCTGCGGGGCACGACGAGCGCCTTGAGCGCGGTGTACCCGGCATCGACCGATTCGCGGGCGCGGGCGGCCATCTGCGCCTCGGTGTCCTGCAAATAGAGGCTCGCCATCTCGCCGCCGCCGAGGTGATCGTACATGCGGATTTTGTCCCGCACCGCGCCGCCGAGCAGTTGATAGACGGGCAGCCCGACGGATTTCCCGAAGATGTCCCAGCACGCCTGCTCGATGCCGCTGATCGCGGACATGCCGACCACCCCGGCGCGGAAGAAGGGCTGCCGGAACATCACCTGATAGAGGTGCTCAATGCGGCGCGGGTCCAGCCCGATGACGAAGGGCGCGAGGTCGTCGATGCAGCCGGCGACGCCGCGCGTCTTCCACTCCAGCGACGCCTCGCCCCAGCCGGTGATCCCCTCGTCCGTCTCGACTTTGACGAAAATCCAGTTGCGCATCTGCGCATTGACGATCACGGGCGAAATGGCGGTGATCTGCATCGGGCCGTACCTCTCAGATATCGGTAGCGCAGGCGGAAGCCTACGCTACTAACGGCGTCAATAATCGCCGACGCTCTTGTCGGGCCAGTGGCGGTGGGGCAGTTCGGCATCGCGGGAGGGGCGTTTGCGCGCTTGCCTTTCGTCGAACTCCAGGCCGAAGCCGGGGCCGGGTGGCGGCGTCACGTACCCGGCGTGCGCGCGGGGCGCGTTCGGGAAGAGTTCATAGAGCGGTTCGACCTCCATCCACTCCTGGATGCCGAAGTTCGGCACGGCCATATCCACATGCAGACAGGCGGCGCCATTGATCGGCGAACTGGCGTGGTGGAGGGCGGAACGCTGCCCGTGCATCTCCCCGGCGGCGAGGATCTTCTTCGCCTCAGTGATGCCGCCCGCGTGGACCATGTCGATGCGCAAATAATCGACCAGTTCGCCCTCGATCAGCGGCTGGAACTCCCACTTATGCGCGAACTGCTCGCCCGTCGCGATCGGCAGATTGACCTTCTCGCGCACCATGCGCATCGACTGCGGATTAAGCGGGCGAATCGGGTCTTCGTAGAAGTAGAGGCGATAGGGCTCGAGCGCGTGCCCGAGGTAGGCCGTCTCCGCCGGGCTGAACATCGTGTGCGCGTCGAAGAGCAAATCCACACCGTCACCGAGGGCGAGGCGTAATGCCTCCGCGCCCGTGATCGTCGCCACGATCGACGCCTGCGGGTCCCACTGATTGAGGGAGTGATCGTCGAGCGCGGCGAGCGGGCAGAAGCGGAGCGCGGTGAATCCCTGCGCCCGCCAGCGCAGCGCATCCTCCACCAGCGCCTCCGGCGTGGCGCCGCTGAGGTGGCGATAGACACGTACCCGATCGCGCGTCGGGCCGCCGAGCAGATCGTAGACGGGCGCGCCGAGCCGCTTCCCTTTCAGGTCCCAGAGCGCCATGTCGATCCCCGCGACGGCGCTCATGATCACCTGCCCGGTGGACCAGAACGTGCCGCGCACCATCTCGCTCCACCAATGCTCGATGCCCGTCGGGTCCTGCCCGATCAGCAGGTCGCGGAAGTGATCGAGGATGCCGAGCACACCCCGCCCGCGCCCGGCGAGGCTCGCCTCCCCGATGCCCGTCAGTCCCTCGTCGGTACGGATGAGCACGACGATGATCGCGTAGTCGTAGCCCGCGCCTGCGGCGATGGGGATGGCCTCGATCTCAGTGATTTTCATCTGCTCCGCCCCGCAGAAAGCGGTCGACGACATTCGCCGTCACGCGCGAGATGGCGGGATCGACGAGCAGACTGGCGGGATAGGTGATCGAGCCGACCGAGAAGGCCGCGCCGCCGCTCTCCGTCTCGTAATAGACCATCTCCGCGCCACCTGCGTCCGGGTTCGTCCCCTTGGCGAGCAGCGCGGTATTCGGCGGCGAGTGCGGCGTCATCTTGTCCGTCTCGTGGCCGGACGCGCCGCCGGGGACGCGCTCGTGCAGGCTCGCCTCCCCGAAGAGATCACCGTCGCGCAGGCCGGTGCCCGCGAAGACCCAGTGCGCCGCGTCGCGGACCTGATAGGGGGCGGCGGTCATGATCCCCTCCGCCGTCGTCGCCACGCCGAGCAGCGACGCCTCCGGTTCGACGGTGCGATGGAAGCGGCTGTCGTAGTAGATGGACGGGTCGTTCGGATCGACCATGCCCAGCCTGCCGCCCTCGGCGAGCAGTTGCGTCTTGAAGCGAAGCGTCGCCTCATCGAGGAACTCGACCTCGCAGTTGATGCCGTTGCCGCCGAGGTACATCAGCCGCCCGCCGCGCGCGGAGACCCACTCCTTGACGCGGCGATACATCGCGCGGGACCAGTACTCGGGGTGGACGGTGATCGCGAGGATTTTGTAGGCGTCGAGGTCCAGCGCGCCGGTGTGCAGATGGTGCTCCGCATAGAAGTCGTAGTCGTATCCCTCGCGTTCGAGCCAGGCGAGGAAGCGCCACTCGCCCGGCGCGAGGTGCGAGGTCAGGCGACCCTCGATGGGGTCCGTCGCTTCCGCGTGCTCGGGGACGATGTTGCCCGGCTCGGGGCGCTGGAAGGAGAGCGGCGCGTACGCGCCGTCGTCGGGCCGCCAGACGTTATAGACCGCCGCCCGGTATCGTTCGAGTTCCTGACGGGCGTTGATCGCCGGTCGCGGCGGCAGTTGGTCGGCGTTGATGTAGTTGCTGCGGCCGCCGAAGTTGTTGTAGGCGTTCCAGGTGTTCGTCGAGGCGAGCACGGCGATGGGCGCCTGCGGTGTGCGCGGCGCGACCACCCACGGGAAGGAGAAGAACGCGCCCGATTCGCCCTTCGCATGCACGTAATAGAGGCCGGACCGCTCCGGCGCGGTGACGAGGCGCGTGACATCGGGCGGGCCGTAGCCGACCGTGTTCCAGCGGACGCCGGTCTGGGTGTAGTCGCCGTCCGGCGTGATCTGCATCATCGCATTCGGCCCGTGCTCGTCGTACCAGCCGAGCAGCCGCACGAACTCCTTGCGCGCCCCGTATCGCCAGAGGCTCAGCCGGTAGGGCTCGACGGAATGGACGAAGAGTTGCGACTGCTCGCCCGCGCGCGACCAGCGGGGCCACATGTAGCCGACCAGACGATTCGATAGGAGGCGGAACTGGAACGGCTCCGCCGCACCGGCATCAACGGTCACATGCTTCGGGCCGAAACCCTCCTTGACGAGCGTTGCGTTGTACGTGCCGGGCGCGAGATCGGCATAGACCGCCCCCCTCGGCGTCGAGTGGACGACGGCAATGCACTCGTCTCCCCGGTCGAATTCGATCGCCACACCGGCAATCGCCACATACCGCTCGTCGCTCACGTACCCCACCAGCATCAGCCAACCCCCTCCGCTCCCTACTGCCATGGCGCGCCCGCCACTGCGGGTCAGTATCGGAAACTGCGTATCACAAAACAACCCCGCCGCGCCGGATTGGCGCGGCGGGGTTCATGCAGCGGTGTGGATTATCGGCTGCTGGCGTAATAGGGCGGGGATACGACCGCGCCCTCGTCCTCACGGACGCGGAGCGGATTGCGGCGGGCGTAGGTGATTGGCGTCACCTGGGCCATCGGGCGGCGGGGCGCCACCGAGGGCATGGTATCGAAGTGCATCCCGTAGTCCTGCTGCGGCGGTGCGGAAACGGGCCGCGCGGGAGAGCCGCGCCGGTACGAGGTGTACGGCCCCTGCGGCGCGAATGGCAGCGGCAGTTCATTGGCCGCGTAAAGGAGGAGCGTCCCGGCGAGGGCGACGACGAGATAGAGGAGCGTCTGCGGCAGCGCACTCCCACCACGGATCAGGAGCACGAGCACCGCATCGACGATCAGAAGCACGACCGTCGCGCAGCGGATCGGCACGATGCGCGCGCTCGGCGTCAGCCACCGCGTCACTGCGGCGGCGCACCAGATGACGAACGTCACGAACCACGCGCCGCCGAAGCCTGCCGTCGCGAGGAGGAAGAAACTGCCGACGAGGAAAAGGACGGCGAACGGCAGATCGAAGCGGACGAGCCGCGCCTCCTGCTCCGCGTAATCGCGCGGGCCGGCTTTGAGCACGACAATACGCTGCAATGCGGAGCGCGGCTCCGTCGGGCCTGGCGGCCGGATCAAGACGAAGCGCCACAATCGCCCCAGCACGGCCACGCTTGCCAGCGTCAGAATGCCGATACTGATCAGGATGGCAATCGTCCGTCCGACCATGGCCCCCTACCCCTTTCGTCTGCCTCACCAATCCCCGCGCGCACTTGTATACGCGCAGTATATGACTGTACGTACATACTGTCAAGATACGATTTCCGATTGAGTAGTTTTCGTAGGATTCGCTTATTCCGGTGGATACCCTTCAGTACGGGACTACAGAAAGGAAAGCGTATGAGCGCCAGCCCCCGCCCCCTTGCGACACGGCAAGGGGGCCGGGGGCAGGGTCAGTTACGCGACGCGCGGTTCCGGGACGGCGGCGTGCGGGCGGAGTTTCACCAGTTGCCGCTGCACATCCTTTCGCCGGAGCGCCCAGACGGTGATGCCGAGCGAGATGACGACCATCACGAGCAGGATGAGGATGCTCGGCCAGACGCCGATATAGAACGGGTCCTTCGCGACGGTGCTATTCTGCGCGGCTTCGAGCTGCGACGCCGCGTTGACGACCGTGCCGACACCCGACGCCTGCCCGACCGCCTGCACGCCCCAGTTCCCCGCCACGAACCACGAGAGAATTTTCCCCGCCACCGGCAAATCCGCCACCTTGATCAGCGTGCCGGAGAAGATGATCTGCGGGATGAGGACGATTGGCACGATGCTTGCCGCGCGGTCCGGGTTGGCGACGAAGGCGGAGAGCAGCAACCCGAGCGCGATCCCGGCGAGCGAGACGATCATCAGCGTCAGGTATGTCTTGATCCACGAGCCGCCGATCGGTTCGAGACGGGGAGGGTTGGTGACCAATTGCTGCAAGCGGTACGGCGTGAGCAGGCCGAGGATGCCGAGCATGATGAAATTCTGCACCAAGCAGAGCGCCATCAACACGACGAACTTCGAGGCGAGGTACGGGCCGAGGCGCAGGTTCACCATCCGCTCGCGCCGGAAGATGCTCGCCTCCTTGACGATTTCCCGCGCCGAGTTCGAGACGCCGAACCAGAGCGCGACGATGACGATCAGCGTCGTGAGCGTCGACGCCTGATTCGGGCGCCAACTGATGCCGGTCGGTTGGCCGATGGCGTTCGTCTGAAGCATCACCGTGAAGACCTTGCGGCCATAGGTCATCCCGAGCAGAAGCGCGATGATCGGCGCTTGCAGGAGGAGGATGGCGAGATTGCGGCTGTCCTTGAGGATGGTCGCGATGTAGCGCGCCGTCAGCGTCTTGAACTGGCTGAGCGACTGCGCCCGCTGCAGCTTCTGGTCCGGCCGCACCGCCGGCGGCGGCAAGCCCCGCTGCCGCCCCTGCGCGGCGAGCGCCCGGCCAATGCGCGCGTCCACGTACCGCGCGTGATACGGCGACTCCGCGTACCGCCGCGCCCACTCCTCCGGCGCGCCCGGCTGCCCGAGCAGCACGTAGATGTCCGCGAAGGTCTCGACGCCGAAGAACTCCAACGCCTCGCGCGGCGGCCCGAAGAAGGCGAGCCAGCCGCCCGGCGCCATGAAGACGACCTTGTCGCAGAGCGTGACGTTCTGCGTCGCGTGCGTGACGAGGATCACCGTCTTGCCGGTGTCCGCCACCTTGCGCATCAGTTGCATCATGCGCGTCTCCAGCCCCGGATCGAGGCCGGAGGTCGGCTCGTCGAGGAAGAAGAGCGTCGGCTCGGTGAGCAGCTCGACGCCGATCGAGACGCGCTTGCGCTGCCCACCGGAGAGTCGATGAATCTCGATGTCTTTGCGCGCGGTTAGCTCCATCAGGTCCATCACCCGGTCGACCCGCGCCTGAATTTCCTCGGGCCGCGTGTCGTGCGGCAGGCGGAGGCGTGCGGCGTAGGTGAGCGCCTGCCCGACCGTCAGGTACATCGGCACGATGTCGTCCTGCGGCACGTAGCCGATCAGCGAGCGGAACTCGTCCATGTTCGCGTAGTAGTCCGTGCCGTTGTACAGGACCTCGCCGTGCGAGGCGGGGCGGACGCCGCTGATCGCGTCCAGCAGGGTCGACTTGCCCGCCCCGGAGCCGCCGACGATGCAGACGAACTCCTTGGGCAGGATGGAGAAGGCGACATCGTGCAGCAGGAGGACATGGTCGCCGACCTCCTGGGTGATGTTGATCGCGTCGAGGCGGATCTGGTCGTGCTGCTGGCGCAGGGCGCCCTGCACGAAGAGGAAGCGGAAGCGGCCGATCTGCACCCGCGCGCCCTCGACGAGCGCCGCCTCGCGGATACGCTCGCCGTTGAGGTAGACGCCGTTCGTGCTGTTCAGGTCGGTGATCAGGTACTGCGCGCCGTTCCAGCGCACCTGCGCGTGGCGGCGGGAGACCTGCGGATCGTCCAGCACGAGGTCGTTATCGCCCGCCCGGCCGATGCTCGCCTGCTCCTTGCCGAAGAGCAGCAGCGAGGCGGCGATGCCCCCTTCGTCCTCGGCGGCATTCGCGGCGGCGATGCTCTCGGGCGTGCCGCTCTCCGTCTCGACCGAGCGGTGCCGGCCCGTCCCCTCGATGCGCGTCTCCCGGCCCAGTCGGGTCGCGTCCGCGTGGCCGTCGGCATCGACCGAGAAGATCAGCAAATAGTGGCCGAGCTGGATGAGGTCGCCCGGCTTGAGCGGCACGGTCTGCACCGGCTGGCCGTTGACCACGAGCCCGTTCGCGCTGCCGAGGTCGCGCGCGTAGTAGCGGCCGTCGTTGCCGAGCGCGACCTCCAGGTGCCTGCGGCTGACCCAATCATCCTTGACGACGATGGCATTCCCATCGGCACGCCCGACCGTGACCGGCTCGTTGCCGAGCGGGACGACCTGCTGCTCGCCGTCCGGGCGCCGCACCGTGATCCGCGCGACGTACGCCGCCGGAATCCCCGGCGATGAAAACCGATCCACAGGCTCCTACTCCCCTCTTCCAATGACGTTCAGGTTGCGATTTCCTGGTGGCGGCGGGCTTTCGCCTGCCGAGGTACATTGCGGCAGATTACACCCGCCGTCACCCTGTTTTCTCATCTTCGCGCCATGCACGCCACGATGTTCAGACCGCATATGGTGACTTTGAACGGCGTTCAGTATACCGCGCGCGGCGTGTTGCGCAGGGAAGACGATTCCGGCGGCACGGTGGTTCCTTCGCCCTCTCCTTCAACGGTGGGCAGCGCGGTCGCGTGACGGACGACGACCCCGATCGCCATGCCCGGTTCCACGTCCACGGTTTTCGGCGTCGTGACGCGCAACAGCAGCGGGCCGACACGGACCGTGTAACTCGCATGGTCGCCGAGATAGGTACGACTGGCGATTTCTCCGACGATGCCGGAGGTTGAATCCATGACGAAGGCAATATCCTCCGGCCGGACGACGGCACGGAAGGCAGGCGCGGGCGGCGCGAGCGGCAGGGTGAGCGCCGGGGCGGGGGCGACCCGGCTGACCCCCGCATCATCCACGGCATCGAGCAGATTCACCGCGCCGACGAAGGCGGCGACGAACGGCGTCGCGGGCTGCTCGTAAATGACGCGCGGCGGGCCGATCTGCTCGATCGCCCCGGCGCGCATCACCGCGACACGGTCGGAGACCGCCATCGCCTCGTCCTGATCGTGCGTGACGAAGAGGACAGTCGTCCCCACCTCCTGCTGGACGCGGCGGATCTCCGCGCGCAGTTCCTCGCGCAATTGCGCGTCGAGGTTGGAGAGCGGCTCATCGAGCAGCAGGATATCCGGCTCACCGACGAGCGCGCGGGCGAGCGCCCCTCGCTGCTGCTGCCCGCCCGAGAGTTCGTGCGGGTAGCGCGCCGCCAGTCCGTCGAGCGCGACGAGGGCGAGCACATCGCGCACGCGCGTCTCCCGCGCCTTCGGTGGCATGCGGCGCACCTTGAGCGGGTAGCCGATATTCTCGCGCAGCGTCATGTGCGGCCAGAGTGCATACGACTGGAAGACCATACCGAGATTGCGCTTGTCCGGCGGCACGAATCGCCCCCGCGCCGCGTCCGCCACCACCCGCCCGCCGATGGTGATGACGCCGTCCGTCGGCGCGATCAGCCCCGCGACAATGTGGAGCGTCGTCGTCTTCCCGCACCCGGACGGCCCGAGCAGCGTCACGAACTCGCCGTCCGCGACGGTCAAATCCACGCCCCGCACCGCGAGCGCGTCACCGTACCGCTTCGTTATCCCGGCGAGCGTCACCTCAGCCATGAACTACCACTCCGCCCGTATCTCAGGCGGCACAATCTTCTCCAATTCCACGATCAGCGCCGGTACCGCCCGGATCATCGTATCCCAGAGAATCTTGCAATCGACATTCGAGTAATCATGCGCGATTCTGTTACGCATACCCACGATGTCATACCAGGGAAGCTGCGGATATGTATCGCGAAGAGGCTGAGGAACGAGTCGGGCCGCTTCGCCGATGATCTCTATCATCCGTTCGAGTTGACGGCGCAGCCCCCTATCCGCTTCGAAATCGTCGTGGGTTTTCCCCTTGAGATAGCCCTGTGCTTCAAGGGCTGCATCGAGCCTATGGGCGAGATATATCCGCTCATCCTTCTGCATATTGCACCTCGGCAAGAGGAAGGACGCGCCCCCGAATCAGTCGATGCAGCGATCCAACAGTGACGAGGTCAATCCTTCGTCCACCGAAAAGACGAGACAATATCTCCTCCATCTCATGCAGGTCAAAGAACGTAATGGGATACTCCGGGATAAACTCAACGAGCACATCGACATCGCTGTCGTCGCGAAAATCGTCGCGCAGGACGGAGCCGAAGAGCGCGAGCCACCGGATATGATGGGCGCGGCAGAACGCCGCGATCTCCTCCGGCGAGGCATGAATGCGCTCGCGCACCACCGTCGGGCTTACCTTCTGGACAACCTGCGCCATGAGACTTCCTCGTCACGTTCAGAGATCCAGCACCATACCATCATACGCGACCATGACCCAATCGTGCTCCGCCTCGACTTTCGCGAGCGCATCCGGCGGCGTTTCGTGGGCGATGTGCGAGAGGATGAGCCGCCGCGCGCCCACTTCTTGTGCCAGGCTCACCGCCGAGACGACGCCGATATGCTCCGTGTGATCGTCAAGGAATGGCGCATTGACGATCAGGAGATCGCAGCCGCGAATCGCGTCCCGTATTGGCGCTTCGACCACCGGGCTTGTATCAACAAGATACGCAACGAATAGGTCGTTATGTCGCAGGAGCAGGCCGGAGAGCGGCACGCCGTGATGGAGTGCGATGGTTCGGAAGGTGATGCCGCAGATCGTCGCAGCGCCGCTTGCGGGGATCGGGCGCCAGTCGAGGCGCCGGAGTTTGGTGAAGATCGCCGCCAGTTCGTCAATGAATGCCAGCACGTCCGAGGGCGCATAGATCGGTATAGGCTCGTCGCTGTGCCGGAAATGGTCGATCCCCCCGATGTGATCGGCGTGCCGGTGCGTGAGGATGATCGCATCCGGGCGCAGCGGAGCGTCATCCCAAACGGTCCACTGGCTCCAGATGTCCGGGCCGGTATCAATCAGGATCGTAGGCGGCTCCGGGTGGTTTGGTTGCAGCACAAGCGCGGGGCGACTGCGGCGCATAGTGCCGGAGGGCGGATTCTCCACGCCGATTGGCGGCACGCCGTGCGCCGCGCCGGTACCGAGAAAGACGAAACGCATGGCACACCTCTCCTCCTGTTCCCCAAATATCGAGACATGCCCCGCGTTCTCCCCTTCCCCGGTGGGGGAGGGGCCGGGGGTTAAGGCCGCCGCGCCCGTGTCAGCACCTGCGCCAGCAGCGAGCCGCCGAGCGCGACGAGCATCAGGACAAGGGCGAGCGCGGCGGCGGGCGAGACGATACCGCTCTCCAGCAGGTTGAAGACCGCCACGCCGACCGTCTCGTGCCCGGCGGAATAGAGGAGCGCCGAGACGGTCAACTCCGCGAGGCAGGGGACGAAGACGAAGAGCCAGCCACCGAGCAAAGCGGGGCGGATGAGCGGCAAGACGGTATCGCGCTGCGCCCGCCACCACGTCGCGCCGCTCACCCGTGCGGCGGCGGGCAGCGTCTCCGAGACGCCGCGCAGCGCCGCGCTCGCCGTCGTGATGCCGAACGTGAAGAAGCGGGCGAGATAGGCGACGAGGATGATACCGAGCGTGTTGTAGAGCCGCAGGCCGAAGACGGGCCGCGCGAAGGCAAGGATGAAGGCGAGCGCGAGCACCGTCCCCGGCACCGCGTAGGGCAGCGTCGTGACCGCTTCCAGCACGCCGCTGCCCCGCACGCGCGAGCGCAGCCGGAACCACGCCACCGCGCAGCCGAGGCACATGATTAGCGTCGCGCTCAGGGCGGCGAGCAGCAGGCTGTTGCGGATCGCCCGCTGCGTCGCCGCCGTCTCCACGAAGGCGATGTGGAAGTTATGCAGCGTCAGGTTCCCCGGCGTCGGCGCGTACCCCGCCACGCGCGTCAGGGCGGAGAGCGACACCGCGATCAGGGGCGCGACGAGCACGACGGCCGCGAAGAGCGCGGCGAGCGCCATCACGAACGCTCGCCACCGCCCGAGCGGTAGACGATCCACCGCCCGCCCCTGCGCGCCCGTCACGCTGTATTGCCGCCGCGCGAGGAAGCGCCGCTGCGCGAGCAGCGCGACACCGGCCACGAGCACGAGCAGCATGGACATCGCGGCGGCGACGGCGAGGTTATTCGGCGTGTCATAGTCGAGGGCGATTTGATAGATGCGCGTCGTCAGCACGTAGTAGCGCCCCGGAATGCCCATCACCGCCGCGATGCCGAAATCCGCGATGCAGGTGACGAAGACGAGGAAGACACCGGCGAGCACGGCGGGCGCGAGTAGCGGCAGACTCACGTCGCGGAAGACACGGCGGGAGGATGCGCCGGAGACCCGCGCCGCATCCTCCAGAACCGGCTGGAAGCGGTCGAGCGCGGCGGTGACGGGCAGATAGACGAGCGGGTAATGGTGCAGCACCAGTAGGAAGATGATGCCGCCGACGCCGTATGCCCTGAAGAGCGGATCGCTCGTGCCCGCGACGTGCTTGTATGCCTGATTGAAATAACCGACCGGGCCGATGATCTGCAACCAGGCAATCGCGCCGATGAACGACGGCACGTAGAAGGGCAATGCGAAGGCGAGGCGGAAGAAGCGCGCCGCCGGGAGATCGGTACGGACGACGAGCCAGGCGAGGGCTATGCCGAGCGCCGTGGCAATCGCCGTCGCGACGACGCCGACAACGAGGGTATGGACGAACGCGACGCGCGTCGGGGCATCCGTGACGAGAGAGCGGTACGGCGCGAACGTCACCGCCCGCGTCGCGCCGACGTGGAATGAGCGCCAGACAAGCCGGTACGCCGGATAGAGCACGACGAACCCGACAATGAGCGCGAGTAGGAGATAGGCGACGACCTCCGGGCGGATGCGCCCTACCGTCCGCTCGCGCCATCGTTCGGTACGCGGTCCCCCCCCGAGCGTCGCGGCGGCGCGCGGATTGATCTCCGGCGTTCGCATCTATGCCCCTACGCTCCGAAGATGTCCGTGAATTGCTTCTTCGCGTCCGGCAACTGCTTGGCGACCGTGACCGCGTCCACCGGGAACTCCTTGATCGTGCCGGGCACCCCGGCGGGCGGCGCGACGCCCGGCAGGAGCGGGATGTAGTTCTGCGTGACGATCAGTGCCTGCCCATCCGGCGAGAGGACGAAATCGACGAATGCCTTGGCGGCGTCGAGATTCTTCGTCCCCGCGACGATGCCGATCGGCTCGGTGACGGGGATCGCTCCGTCGGTCGGATAGATCATCTCCACCGGCGATCCCTTCGCCTTCGCCGCGCGCACGCCGTTATCCGTGACGATGCCGACGGGCGCTTCGCCGGAGATGATCTTGGTGAGGGCGTCGCCGTTCGCCTGCACGACGGTCATGCCGTTCGTCCGCAAACCCTTGACGAAGTCCGGGCCGTACGCCGTGGTGTTGAGGAAGACGGCGTAATTGAGCGCCGCCGCCCCGGAATATTGCGGGCTAGGCGAGACGAGTTTGCCCTTGTAATCCGGCTTGAGCAGGTCCTTCCACGTCGCGGGCTTCGCCACGTTCGCGGTCGTGTTGACGGCGATGCCGCTGTTGATGATCTTCGTGCCGGTGTAGTACCCCTCCGCATCCAAGAACTGCTTGTCGAAGGCGCTGGCGAAGGGCGATTTGTACGCCTGCAAGAACGAGCCCGCCTTGAGCGTCTCCATCGTCGGCGCGTCGGCGATCAGCAGGACGTCCGCCTGGATGCTCTTCGCATCCTGCTCGGCGTGCAGTTTGGCAATCACCTTCTCCGTGCCATCGCGGTAGATCGTCACGGCGACATTCGGGTATTTCTTGTTAAACGCCGCCTTCAGCCCGTCGGCGTCCGTCTGCACGGCGGAGGTGTAGAGCGTCAGTTTGCCGGTGAGATTCGCCGGCAGGACGGTGACGGCGGGGGCGGCGGTGCCGTTCGTGCTCGCGGCCACGGCGGGGGTGGACGCGCCAGCCGTCACTGTGCCGGTGGGTGCGACGGTGCTGGCGGCGGTCGCGGTCGCGACGCTCGGCGTGACCGCCGTGCTGACGGCGGGAGCCGCCGTACCGCTCGTGCTCGCCGCGCCGGACGGGGTGGATGCCCCGCTCGTCGGCGCCGCTTTCGGCGTCTCGGTCGCTTTCGATCCGCCGCACGCGGCGAGGACGGCCGCCGCCGCACTCGCCGCGGCCCCGCACAAGAACTGACGACGTGCAAGACGCTGATACATCGTGATTGCTCCTTCTCGCGGCAAGCCGCGTCGAACGATCGCGGTAGCATAGCCCATCCACCGATTGCACAACAGGGGCCGCCGTGAGCGATGGCGACGGCAGGGAGATGATCGCACGAGCGAGATGATCGTTTCGTGAACGGCACAGGCGAGGACGCGCCCACGTCGGGTATACTGCCTTCATGGAAGAACGCGCATTCGTGCCCGCACTGCACCCGAGCCCGCTCACCTGCCCGCGCTGCGGCAGCGGCGAACTCGTGCGGGACGCCGCACAGCCGCACGAATACGTCTGCGCCCATTGCCAGACGCGCTCGCGGATGCTCCCGAGCCGGGGGCAATTGCTCGTCCTCGGCTGGGTCTGCGCGGAATGCGGGCACGACAATGAGCGCGGCAATCGCTTCTGCACGCAATGCGGCGCATCGCTGACGAAGGCGTGCCCGAACTGCGGCGCGACGATGCGCGTCGAGGACCAGTTTTGCAACACCTGCGGCAGAAGCCGGGGCCAACTCGTCGCCGAGTGGTATCGCAACGGCAAGGGCGCGCTCGACGCGGGTAGGCCGTGGGATGCCCTGCCGCCGCTCCGCCGGCTCGCCGCCCTCGACCCGGAGTACGGCGACGTGCATCGCCTCATCGAACGTGCGGAGAGCCAGGCCGCCGCGCGTCCCGCGCCCGTGCCGACGCAAGCGCAATCCCCGGCGGCAATCGCCGTGCGCGACGCGGTCGCCAGCCTGAAACGGGACCGGCAGCAGCCCGGTGTAAAAGTCCGGCTGGTGATCGCTTTGATCGGCGTCGTGATGGCGGTGGTCGGCGTCTCGATGCTCGTCGGGCTGCTACTCCACTCGGTCGCCTTCGGTGTGCTCTTCTTCCTCTTCCTCTGCGCGCTGATCGTCGCCAATGTCTGGATCGGCCTCAGCAACTTCTGATATCCGCACGATTCGCCAGCGTATCCAGCAGGGCAGATACTGCGCGAAAATTTCGTCTCCATATGCCCCGGTGAATGAATTTTATCAATATTCCCATCAATAATCTTGACAAATCTGCGTCGATACGTTAGTCTCGGTTGTGGGCGGTTCGCGGGAGAGGGTCGAATGAGGCGAAGAATGATGCGGCAGGTGAGTGAACCAACCGTCACGAACGTACCGCTGAACCGTGCGCCGATCACCGGGCTGTACGATCCGGCACGAGTGCATCCCGGTCGCGATGCGCGGGCGCGTCTTCAGCACTTTCACCGCTATCGCGTCCGGCACGCAGCCGCTCGGCTTGCTCGTCGCCGCAATCTGATCGAACGGATCGGGCTCGGGCCAACGGTCTTTGCGATCACGGTCGGCGAACTGGCCGTCGGCGTCGGCTTATCTTGGTCCCCGCCCTGCGCGAACTGGGGATGCCCGTCGTCACGTGCATCACGAGACCTGTCACCGTCGCGGGATAACCTCGGAGGAGATGATGCTCGCCACTTTGCGCCAACGCAATTTCGCTCTGCTCTGGACGGGCGGGCTGATCTCGCTGCTCGGCGACTGGACACTGATGGTCGGCATGCCGCTCTTCGTCTACGCGCTCACCGGCTCGACCGTCGCCACGGGTGCGATGGTCATTGCCCGCCTCATCCCGCGCGTCCTGCTCAGTTCGGTCGCGGGCGTCTTCGTGGATCGCTGGGACCGCAAGCGGACGATGGTCTGCACCGATCTCCTCCTCGCCCTTTGCCTGCTGCCGCTCCTCGCGGTGCATACGCGCCGACCGGCTATGGATCGTCTTCCTCGCGCAACTGGCGGAGTCCTCCCTCGTGCAACTCTTCAGCCCGGCGGAACGGGCGCTCCTGCCGCGATCTGGTGGGCGAGGAGTACCTGATCCCCGCGAATTCCCTCACCGCGATGAACAACAACCTCGCCCGGCTGATCGGCCCGTCAATCGGCGGATTCATCTTCGCGTTCCTGGGCTTGAGTGGCGTCGTCGTGATCGACGCGGCCTCGTTCCTCATCGCGGCGCGCGATGATCGCCACTGATCAGTACCCAGGCGCGACCGGACCGGGCAGCCCGCATCGGCGCGACGACGCCCCGCGCAGGCATGGGTCGCCGTCTGGCGCGAATGGCTCGATGGCCTGCGGCTCGTGCCGAGCAGCCGGGTAATCGTCGTGCTCTTCCTCTTCGGTGCGATCACCGGTGTCGGCGAGAGTGTCATGTCGACGCTCTTCGTGCCCTTCGTGACGAAGGTACTCGGGGGCAACGGGCTGGCCTACGGCTGGATCCTCTCCGCGCAGGCGGTCGGCGGCCTGGCGGGCAGTTTCGTCGTCGGGCATGTGAGTGGCAGGGTCTACGCCGCCGCGCCTGCTGGGTTTCAGCGCCGTACTCTTCGGGCTGACCGATCTCGCCATCTTCTACTATCCCGCTCTTCGTGCCGGGCATCGCGCTTGCGCTCCTCTTCATGGTGATCGCGGGCATCCTCTCGGCGGGCATGATCGTCAGTTATCTGACGATGCAGCAGACCGCCGTCGCGGACGCCTATCGCGGGCGGCTCTTCGGCGCATTCGAGACGACGGAGGCGCTCGTCGGCCTCGTCGGCGCCGCCCTCGCCGGGGCGCTCAGCACGCGCCTCGGCATCGTGCCGATCATCAGCATCCAGGGATTCGGCTACGTCTGCGCCGGCATCATGGTGCTCGTCGGACTCCGTCGCACGCTCGGGGCACGAAAGGCGCGGCGCGTCCCACCGTGCACCGAGAGCGCCGGAGCATCGAGCCGGTAAGGGAGGAGTTCCAGCGATGCTCGCGATACTTCGACAGCGGAACTTTGCCCTGCTGTGGGTTGGGCAATTGATCTCCGTCTTCGGCGACTGGGTGCTGCTCATCGCGCTGCCCTTTTACATCTTCGACCTGACCGGCTCCGCGCTGGCGACGGGCGCGATGTTCATGGCGCAGACCGTGCCGCGTGTGCTGCTCGGCTCGGTTGCCGGGGTCTTCGTCGATCGCTGGGACCGCAAGCGGACGATGATCGCCGCCGATCTCTCGCGCGCGCGTCCTCATCCTCGCGCTGCTGAGCGTCCATTCGGCGGGCTGGCTCTGGCTGATCTACCTCGTCGCCTTCGTGCAGGCGATGATCGCGCAGTTCTTCACGCCCGCCAAGAACGCGGTGCTGCCGCTGCTCGTCGGCGAGTCCGATCTGGTCGCCGCGAACGCGCTCAACTCGCTCAGCGAGAACCTGACGCGCCTGACCGCCCCCGCGCTCGGCGGCGCGCTCTTCGGCCTGCTCGGGCTGGCGAGCGTCGTCTGGATCGACAGCGCATCGTTCCTCGTCTCTGGCGTGCTGATCGCCCTGATCGCCTTCCCTGCCCGCGCGCGCAGCCGTCGAGTCGCGCGTCGCGCGGGCGGTCGTCGTGGGTCGCAATCGTGCAGGAATGGCGCGACGGCATGCGACTGATGCGCAATGACCCGACGATCACCGCCATTTTCGCGACGGCGGGCACGGCGATGATCGCAGAGGGGTTCTTCCTCGTACTCCTCGTCCCGTTCGTCAAAGAGGTGCTGCACGGCGGGCCGCAAGATTTCGGCTGGTTGGCCAGCGCGCAGGCAATCGGCGGGTTAGTCGGCAGCGTCTTGCTCGGGCGGGTGAGCAAGGCGCTCCGGCCCGGTCTCCTCATCCCGCTCTGCGGCGTGCTGTTCGGGCTCCTCGATATCGCCCTCGCCAATCTACCCGGTCGCGGCGGGCTGCCGCCGCTCCCGGTCGCGCTCGTCATGATCGGCCTGGCGGGCGCGCCCGTCGTTGGCTTCTTTATCGGCATGCAGACGGTGCTCCAATCGAGCGTGCCGGATCGGTACCGGGGGCGCGTCTTCGGGGCCTACGCGACGACGGTGGCGTTCACGACCCTCTTCGGCCAGGGTGTCGGCAGCTTGCTCGGCGACCGCCTCGGCGTTGTGCCGATCTTCACTCTCGCCGGGGTCTTCGACCTCCTCGCCGCGCTCGTCGCCTTCATCCTGCTTGGCCGCGCACACCGCGCCGCGCGCATCGCCGAACTGCCGCACACTCCCGAAGAAGAACCGGCGCTGCCGACGGCCTGATAGACGCCCAATGAGGAAGCGATGTCACCCGCCCTGCATACTGGCGCCTATGGGGTGAGGCTTCCTATCCCTGCCCACGCCGTAGATGAAGAAGGTTGCCGTCTCGCGCACCGCGACATCGAGCCCGACGCTTTTGCATTGCGCCGCGAGGGTATCGGGGTCGTAGAAGTTCTTGACGATCTGATAGGTGCGGCCATCGTTGAGTTTGCGGGCCATCACCTGCGAGCCCTGCTCGGGCAGGACGTGATCGGCGGCCGTGGTCGTCGGCTCGCGGCGGCCATCGACGAAGAAGACCTTGCCGCCCGGCCGCAGCGCACCCGCGATGCGTGGCGAGGAAGCCATCCAGCCGCTCTGTCGGGATATGTGAAATCCAGAAGCCGAAGCAGATGCCGTCGTACTGGCGCTCCGGCTGCCAGGTGAAGAGGTCCGCAATCACGTACGTAACGCGGTCACTCCCCACCTTCGCGCGGTTGATCGCGACCATCTCCTCGGAGGCATCGACGGCGGTGACGGTATCCGCCGTCTTCACCAACCGCTCTGTCCAGATGCCCGTGCCGGGGGCGAGTTCGAGCACATCGCCGGTGAAGTGCAGCGCATCGAAGGCATCGATAGACCGTCCCGCATCTCCGCGAACCAGCGCCCGTTCTGCTCCGCGCCGTGATCGTACCGCCCCTGCCGGTACCACCACTCGTCGTACTCGGCGGCGCGCGCCTGATAGTAGTCCACCATGTCGGTCAATACATCCGGTGCAACGGTGTCGGTCATGGTTTTCCTACCCCCTGCCCCCTCCCTCGAGGGAGGGGGTGACTCAAGTGCGAATGCCGTGGACGATCCTTCAATCTCCTTGCCCAATCGAGAGGGCGCATGCGATGCGCCCCTACGACTCCCCTTCCCCACTGGGGAAGGGACCGGAGGGTTAGGGCAATTCCCCTTACAATACCTCACCAATCGCCGCGCGCACCGCATCCATCGGCACATCGCGGCGCGGGGCAACGCGGCAGTCGGTTGCCGCGCCCGTCGGCAGGAGCCAGGTCGTCGTGCCGCCGACGGTCTTCTTGTCCCGCGCGATGTAGGGCAGGACGCGGTCGATGTCGAGCGACAGGCCGAGCTCGGCGGCGCGGCGCGGCAGCCCGTAGGCATCGAGCAGCGCGCCGTATGCCGCCGGGCACGTCGGCGGAGCAGGCATCGAGCGTCGCCGCGAGCGCCGCCTCCGCCCGCAGGCCGAGCGCGACCGCCTCGCCGTGGAGCAGCGGCGTCGCCTCGCCCGCCGATGCGGTCGCGAGCGCGGCCGCCTCGATCGCATGGCCCGCCGTGTGCCCGGTATTGAGAATGGCGCGCAGTCCCGTCTCCTCGCGCTCGTCGCCGCGCACGACGGCGAGTTTGAGCGCGACATTGCGGGCAATCACGCTGGTCAGCGCGAGCGGATCGCCCGCGACCAGCAGGTCCGCGCGGTCGCGCAGCGTCGTGCGGAGCGTCGGAGCGAGGACACCCGGCACGCTCCCCTCGACCAGCGCGTGCTTGATGATCTCCGCCCAGCCGGAGCGCATCTCCCGCTCCGGCAAGCGTCCGCAAGCAAGCCGGGTCCACGAGGACGAGGTGCGGTTGATAGAACGCGCCGACGAGATTCTTCCCAGCGGGGAGATCGACCGCCGTCTTGCCGCCGACGCTCGAATCGACCATCGCCAGGAGCGTCGTCGGCACCTGCACGAGCGGCAGGCCGCGCAGATAGGTGGCCGCGACGTACCCGGCGAGATCGCCGACGACACCGCCGCCGAGGGCGATGATCGCCGTCTTGCGGTCCACACCCGCCGCCGCGAGCGCGGTGTAGAGTTCCTCCGCCCGCACGAGGCTCTTGCTCGCCTCCCCGGCAGGCACCGTCAGCGAGGCTTTCAGCGGCACCGCTGATGCCGCCAGCAATGACCGCACGTGATCGCCGAGCGCGGCATCCACCCGCTCGTCGGTGATGAGCACGACGCCGGAGAGGCCACCGGGCCAGCGGGCGGCGATCCGCTCCGCCAACGTCGCGAGCACGCCGTAGCCGACCACGAGATGCGAGGCATGCGATGCGGTATCGAAACGATCTTCCCAGAGCGCGACGGGTTCGCCACGCACGCATCGCAGCCAGCACATCCGCGACCGCTTCGGGCGTCCGCCCCTCGGTCGTTAGTCGAGACATCCGCCCGCGCGTAGTCTGCGGCACGGCGGACCGTCATCGCGCGCAGGGCATCGGCCGGTGCCGCACCGGCGAGGAGCGGGCGCGCCGCCACGTCGCGCCCATCCCGCGCGGCGTGCTCTTCCAACCGCGCGAGCAATGTCTCCGGCGCCGCGCCGAGATGGACGACGAGCGCATCCCGCCGCATCACCGGCCAGTTCGCCTCGACGGTCACGACGCCGCCGCCCGTCGCGACGACCGCGTGTCGCTCCCGGCAGGCGTCCGCGAGCACGGCGGATTCGAGCGCGCGGAAGGCGGGCTCGCCATCCTCCGCGAAGACGCGCGGGATCGGCTTCCCGGCCCGCCGCTCCAACTCCGTGTCCGTGTCCACCGCCCGCCAGCCGAGCCGCTCCGCCAGCCGCCGCGCGACCGTGCTCTTCCCGCTCCCACTCAGCCCGACAAGGACAATCCGCTGATACCGCACCGTAGCTCCGGAAACTCGCTAACCGCAAAGACGCAAAGGACACGAGAGAGGGAGAGAGAGAATGACATGCATGGAATCAATCTCATATCTTCCTCTGCGTTCTCTCTGTGTTCTTTGCGCCTTTGCGGTTCATGCCCGGTTTCATCAGAAGATGTGGCCGAAGTCGGTGGTGAAGACGTATTCGCTCTCGCTCCACGGCTGCCGCCAGGTGTCGTCATCGAAGCGGGCGAGGCGGAAGGGCGTCAGGTCCACGGCGGGCGATTGGCCGGTGATCCACTGCGCCATGCACTCGCCGATCGCGGGGGCCTTCTTGAAGCCCGCGCCGCTGAACCCGGCCATGAAGTAGAGCCCGTCCGCATCCGGCGCGCGGTCGAGGATCGGGTGGGTATCCGGCGACATGTCGTAGAGCCCCGCCCAGCCGG
Source organism: uncultured Chloroflexia bacterium (assembly GCA_963847195.1). Lineage (GTDB taxonomy): Bacteria > Chloroflexota > Chloroflexia > Thermomicrobiales > JALYUS01 > JALYUS01. The sequence continues at coordinate 75,157 of CAWJZC010000015.1, forward strand.
TGATGAAACGCGCGTCCCGCATCGGCGGCATCCGCGTGGCGATCTGCGCGATGGCCGCCGCGCCGTATGCGGCGTCCACCGTCTGATCGTAGGTGTCGGGATCGACGAAGGAGTGGTGCTCCGCCGTGGCGACGCCGACGAGCGACTGCCCCGGCTTCCAGAGGCGACAGAACATCCCGGCGGCGGTATCCACATAGGCCATGTGGCCCGCCGCCATCGCGGGCGGGCGTTCGAGGATCGCCACCGGCACGCGCATCACCTCGATCGGCAGCGCGACGCCCACCGTGGCGAGGAGCGGCGCGCTCCAGGTGTTCGCGCAGCAGACGACGACCGGCGCATCTACCGGCCCATCGCTCGTCTCGACGCCCGCCACGCGCCCGCTTGCCGTGCGGATCGCCGTGACCGTCACACCCTCACGCAGCCGCGCGCCGTGATCTTCCGCCGCCGCGATCAGCGAGCGCGTCGTCGCGACCGCGTCCACCGCGCCGCTCTCCGACTCATACGCCGCGCAGACGATGTCATCGACCCATCGAAGGGCTGCAATTCCTGCAGTTGCGCCGCCGTGACGACTTCCGTCTGGATGCCGACGCGCCGCTGCATCGCGACATTCGCGTACATGCGCGCCACATTCGGATCGTCCGGCCCGGTCTGATGGACGGTGGCGATCAGCCCGCTCGCGTCGTACCCGCAGTCGCCGCCGACGATCTCCGCCCCAGTTGCGGAAGACCTGCACCGAGCGATGAACGAGCGTCGCCTCGGGCACATTCGAGTAATGCTGCCGCAGCAGCGCCCCGGTCTTGCCGGATGCCCCCGCCGCCACATGGTTCTTTTCCAGAATGAGAATATCGCGCACACCGAGCCGCGTCAGATGAAAGGCGACGCTCGCCCCCATCACCCCCGCCCCGATAATGACGACCTCCGCCCGCTCCGCTGCCATCCTCGCCCCTCCTTCGCCCGCAGTATACCGGAGAGAACACAGAAGACACAATTGAACCGCAGAGAGCACAGAAGCACAGAGAACGCAGAGAAGAAAGAGATTCTTTCTCGTCTTTTCTCTCTGCGTTCCTCTGTGTCTCTTTGTGTCTCTGTGGTTCAATTCCCGGTTTCGCTCAGTCGGCGGCGGGGATGACGTGGACTGGAGGGGCGAGTTCGAGGCCCGGCTGTCGGGTCGTGCTGCCATCTTCGGGCGGAGGTGAGTGCGACTGCCGAAGCGGTCCTCGACCGTGCCGATCATGCCGCCGACGCGCTCCTTGACGCCCTGCATCCGCGCATTGCCGACGCCGAGCGAGGTCTTCGTGCCTTCCTGCACGCCCTGCAGCCAGGCGCGAACGCCGTCCGGGTTGGCGAGCGTGCGGGCGAGCGCGCCCGCGGCGACGGTGCCGCCGTAGGCGATGACGCCCTTCGGCACCCACGACGCGCCGGGGATGAGGCGGACGGCCCGATGCGACAACTTCGCGCCACCCGAGCCCCGCGAGGAGATAGGGTGCGGCATTCATCAGCACCGTCTTCTGGTCGCTCAGGTCGCGGCCATTGATCGCGGCAAGTTGATAGGCGAGGACCAGTTGGTTCTTTGTCAGCACGAGGAAGTCCGCACTCGTCGCGGCGATATTGCCGAACATCGGGATGCGCGCGGTGATGTCCGCCATGATCGCGAACTGCGCGTTCGCCCGCGCCGTCTGCTCGATCAGGAGATCGGTGATCGGTTGGCGGAAGCCGGCAAAGGCGTGACCCCATGCCAATCGGCGGTCCGGGTGCAGCATCGCCAGGAGCCGTGACCGCGCAGTGCGGAGCGATTGCGGGTTCGTCGGGTCCGGGACAACAATCGAGGGGATACCGGGGTCAACCGGCGTGCCCGGCTGCGTCAGCACCGCCAGGACCGCCGTCTGCCGCTGATCGCTGACGACCTGCCGTACGACCGGATGCTGCCGGATCGCGGGCGTTGGGTCGAGCAGGAGCACCGCGTCGTACGGGAATGGGCCCGATCCGCAGGCCATCCAACACATCGGGCGTCGCAACAGTCGTCGTGGCACGCGCCGCCTGCTCGTCCGGCGTCTCCGCCCCGGCGAGGGCGAAGGCGAACTGCTGCGCCATGCGCGCATCCGGCCCCACAATGAGCAACAGCGGCGGTTGGGCCAGTTGTGCGCGAATGTCGTCAAGTTGCAGCGTGCGAATGATACTCACGAAGTCGCGTGCGTGAATTCTTCATCGCCATTGCCATCGCTTCTGCCCCTTTCGGCGTGGGCTCCTTCCTTCCTCGCAATGCACGGAAGATGCCACCACGCATCTATCGACGTATTGTAATCGAATTACGAAATACATGCTACTGCGGGCGTGGCACGGTTTCTGCATTATCCCCTGTAGTGGACGGCGAAGGGTGAGCGAATACCCTTCCGCAAGGCCCGCACCGAGCGGGAAACGAAGGAGAGACGAAATGCTCTGGGCGATTATTGCGGTACTATTGCTTCTCTGGCTCCTCGGTTTTATCGGCAGCATCGGTGGTGGGCTTATCCACTTGCTGCTCGTCATCGCGGCGGTCGTGCTCGTTATCCAGCTGCTGACCGGGCGGCGCGGTACGGCGCTCTAAAGCCCACCGATAGCAGAAGCATCGCGAACGGATCGATGGCTCCACCGGCGCAAGTATGCGCGGTGGCATTCTTCGTTCTGGTGGTCATCGCGAGCGACGAGCAGTATTGCCGGCACGATCTCGCCCTGCGTCGATTGCGGTAAGTCCTTCCGGGATAACGACCAAGGCGTCTGCGCTGCGCGAGGCCGACGATATTCCCCGTTCCCTGATCGGCGGCGACATGGGCCTCCCGGCCGGTTGGCGTCTCCATGTATTCGTGCGCGCAGGTATGTCTGCATGCCCGCCCCGGTTCGCGATCGCGTGCGCCAGGCGCACCGGCACCGTTGGCGGCGTCTCCGGCGTCACACCAAGCATCCGGGCGATGCGCGGGCCGCGCGAGCAGATGAAAGGCGACAAACGCGGCGACCGGATTCCCCGGCAAGGCGAGGATCGGCGTCTGCCCGATCAGTACCGAAGGCGGTCGGTCGTCCCGGTCGCATCGCCACCTGCCAGAAATCGAGTCGGCCCCGCTCCGCGATGACGGCGCGCACCGCGTCGTACGCCCCGACCGAGACGCCCCCGGTGGTGATAATGAGATCGACATTGCCGGCCGTTTCGAGCACCCGCACCAATCTCCTCCGGCGTATCCCGCGCGATGCCGAGCGGGACGGCGATGCCGCCATAGTGCGCGATCAGGGCGGCGAGCATCGGGCCGTTCGCGTCAGGGATCTGCGCCGCATCGAGCGATTGCCCCGGCGGGACAAGTTCGTTGCCCGTAGAAAGCACGGCGATACGCGGTCGGCGCACGACAGACGGGTGTGCGTGACCGAGGGCAGCGAGCAGCGCGATCTGCCCCGGCCCGAGCAATGTTCCCGCCGAGAGCAGCCGTCGTGCCCGCTCGCAACGATTCGCCGCGATGCCGCACATGCGCGCCTGCCGACGACCGCCGCACGGATGGCGACGCGCTCCGTCCCGCCATCCGTCTCTTCCAGCCGAACGACCGCGTCCGCTCCGGTCGGCAGCGGCGCACCGGTGGTAATCGCGGCGGCCTGACCCGGCCCGAGATCGAAGCGCACCCGGCGATCACCCGCTGCGTGCACGCCGATGACGGTGAGCGAGACGGGCGCATCGGCGATGCCCCGGCGGTATCGACAGCACGGACGGCGTAGCCATCCATCGCGCTGTTCGTGAAGGGGGGCAGATCATAGCGCCGCGACGACATCCGCCGCCAGCACCCGGCCGAGCGCGGCATCGAGACCAACCGTTTCCGGCGCGCCGCGCCGGAAGCGGGCAAGGATACGCGCCTGCGCCTCCGCGACGGAGAGGGGGCGAGGCGCGTGCATAGGAGGTATCGACCTCGCTTCAGGAGGCGGGCTGCGTCTTGAGATTCTCCATCGCGCTGACCAGTTCGCGGACGGCCCCGGCGGAGCGTTGCAGCGCGCCATACTCATCGGCGGTCAGTTCGATCTCGATCACCTGCTCGCGCCCATTCGCGCCGAGTTTGCACGGCACGCCGACGAAGAGGCCGTGGATGCCGTATTCCCCTTCGAGCAGCACCGAGGTCGGCATGATGCGCTTCTTGTCGAGCAGGATCGAATCGACCATCGCGCAGACCGACGACGCGGGCGCATAGAAGGCGCTGCCCGTCTTCAGCAGATTGACGACCTCCGCGCCGCCATTCGCGGTGCGCTGCACGATCGCGTCGATCCGCTCCTGCGACAGGAGCGCGGGCAGGGGGATACCGGCGACGGTCGTGTAGCGCGGCAGCGGCACCATCGTATCGCCATGCCCGCCGAGCACGAAGGCGGTGACATCCTCCACCGAGACATCGAGTTCCTGCGCGATGAAGGAGCGGAAGCGCGCGCTGTCGAGCACGCCCGCCTGCCCGATGACGCGCTCCTTCGGGAAGCCGGACGCCTCCAGGGCGATATGGCACATCGCGTCGAGCGGGTTGGAGACGAGCAGCAGGATCGTCTCGGGCGACTGGGCGACGACCTGCTCGGTCACGCTGCGCACGATGTTCATGTTCGTCCGCAGGAGATCGTCGCGGCTCATGCCCGGCTTGCGCGCGATGCCGGAGGTGATGACGACGATGTCCGAACCCGGCAGTCTCGTCGTAGCCGTTCGTGCCGGTGATGATCGTGTCGTACCCCTCGACCGGGCCGGACTGGCAGAGATCGAGCGCCTTGCCCTGCGGCAGTCCCTCGACGATGTCCACGAGCACGATGTCCGCGTAGTCGCGCTCCGCGAGACGTTGCGCGGTCGTGCCACCGACCATCCCCGCACCCACGACGGTAATCTTCTTCCGCGCCCCTGCCATCGTCGCATCCCCTCCGCGTCGGCGAATTTCACGATCGAACCCCGGTCTACCGGGAAGTGCCATCGTATCACAGCCGGGGAGAAACCGGGGAGAGCCGCAGAGGACGCAGAGATCGCAGAGAGCGAGAGAGAGAAATAGAATCTGTCCCTGCATCTCCCCTTCGCGTTCTCTGCGATCTCTGCGTCTCTGCGGTTCAATCCGGTTTCGGATTCAGAAGAGCGTGCGGCCGGAGACGTGGCGCTCGTGGTCGAGGAGCCAGCGTTTGACGTGGACGCCCCAGGCGTAGCCGGTCAGGCTGCCGTCGCTGCCGAGGACGCGGTGGCAGGGCACGATGATCGAGATGGGATTGCGCGCGACCGCGCCGCCGACCGCCTGCGCGCCGCCCGGTTGGCCGAGATCGCGGGCAAGATCGCGATAGGTCACCGTCTCGCCATAGGGGATCGCGAGGAGCGCCGCCCAGACCCGCTGCTGGAACGGCGTCCCGGCCAGGTCCAGCGGCAGATCGAACGATTGCCGCGCGCCGCTCACGTATTCGGTCAATTGCGCTGTCGCATCCGCAAGGCGCATCCGCATCCGGCACGAGGGGCGCGGGGCAATACTGCTGGAGCGCATCAAGCGCCGACGGCATCTCCGCGTGCGCCGCGATAATCAGCGCGCAAATCCCCCGCTCCGTCCCCGCGACGAGGATGTCCCCGGCGGGCATCGGGACGCTCGTGTACGACGACCGATGGCCACTGCTAGCTCGTCGTTACCATCGGGGCGTAGAAGAGCACGTTCGCGCGGAGTTCAAGGTCTGGCAAACACGCGAAACAATCCTCGTCACCGTGCCGCGCTACGGCAGAAGCGATAGGTATCGGCGCTCCAGAACGAAGACCTCAACCGTCCGCGCGTCCGGGTCAACGATCCAGTACTCTGGCACACCGAAATGGGCATAGCGCTCGAACTTGACGTACGGTCATGTGTGCGCGTTGATGGCGAAGCGATCTCGATGCAGAGATCGGGCGCGCCGTGCATGACCCCTCGATCATCAAGGAGCATCAGCGCGTCGCTCGGAGATAAAGACAACATCCGGCTCGAAGACATCATGTGGGCTGAGCATAACCGCGAAGGGCGCATAGAAGACGTCGACCGAGATCCGCTGCCTCGACATGGTTACCGAGCAAGCCGTACGAGTTCGCGCGCTCGCCCATTGATGCGCGGTGATCGGTGGCGGCGGACACGCATACCTCCCCGTCGATAATCTCGTACCGATTGCCGTCGTCGGGGAAGGCTTCGTAATCTTCGTAGGTCAGTTTGGTTCTGGTCGCCACGACGTGCCCCCTTGCTACGCGGGAAAGTGTACGGCCATTGTATCTTACGCGCGGGCGGCGCGGGCGAGGCGTTGCGCCTCCTTGTGGGCGAGGCGGGAGGGCTCGGGGAGTTTGGTGCGCACGGCGCTGCGGCGGACGATCTCCACCGCTTCATCGAGCGTAATGCGGTGGCCGACGGAGGGGAAGACGGGCGCGACGCCGTCGCGCGTCCTGAGCGCCATCGCGACGACTTCGCCCTTGTCCACGAGGGGCGCGACGCTGCCCGCCGTTTCTCCCAGTCCTTCATACCGCCCGACGAGGATGGACTTCGCGCAGCCGAGCGTCGGCAGGTCCACGGCGAGGCCGAGGTGGCAGGCGAGCCCGAAGCGGCGGGGGTGCGACCGCCCGTGACCGTCCGCGATCAGCACATCCGGCGCTGTCGGGCAACTGCTCCAACGCGGCGACCGCCGCCGGTAATTCCCGCCACGAAAGGAGGCCGGGCACATAGGGATAGGCCAGCGGCGCATCGGCGGAGACGACCGCGATCGGCGTCAGGTCGGGGAAGGTGACGAGCGCGGCGACGGCAATCGCCCGGTCCGCGCCGAGATGGACATCGACGGCGGCAATCGTCGTCCGGCGGATCGGTGGCAGCGGCTCCTCCCGCACCAGCGCCGCCCAGACGCGCTGCCGGGCGATCGCCTCGCGCGGCGACTCGGCGGGGTCGGGCAGATATGCAGGATTGACCGTAATCTTCATCGGCGACACTCACAGCAGCGGTAGCGTAGGCTTCCAGCCTGCGCGATGCGCTCGCGCAGGCTGCCGAGCCTACCGCTACCGCTCTAAATCCACCGCTTGCGGCGATAGAACATGATCTGCACCACGGTAATGGCGATCATCACCGCGACGCTGGCCCAGAAGAGCCAGCCGGGGTCCTTCTGCACCCACGGCTGGCTGCCGAAGTTCATGCCGAAGACGCCCGTCAGGAAGGTGATTGGCAAGAAAATGGCCGCGACGACGGTCAGCCGCTTCATCACCTCGTTCATGCGATTGGAGGTCATCGAGAGGTACGCATCCAGCGCGGAGGACATCTGATCGCGGTAGGAATCCACCACCTCGAAGATGCGGATGAGATGATCGTGCACATCGCGGTAGTAGATGAGGTTGTCCGGCTGCACGACGCCGTACGACTCGCTCGTCAGGCGGCTGAAGGATTCCAGTTGCGGGTTGATCACTTTGCGCAGTTGCACGACATTGCGCTTCATGGCGAAGATCGTGTTCAGCACGGCGGGCGTCGGGTCCGCGATGATCGCGTCCTCCAAGCCGTCAATCGCCTCGTCGAAGGCGTCGAGCGCCGGGAAATAGCGATCCACGAGCGTATCGAGCAGGACATAGAGCAGATAATCCACCCCGCGCGCCATCACCCGCGCCAGGCGCTGTTCGAGCCGCGCGCGCTCGTCATCCGACGGCGAGACCGGCCCCGATGCGATGAGATCAGGAAGGTATGACCGATGAGGAAATCCACCTCATGCGTCGTGATCGCATTGTCCGCGAACTGCATATCGAAGGCGACGAGGTAATCGTAACTATCGAACTCCTCCAATTTCGCCCGCTGTCCCTGCCGGGCGAGGTCTTCGGTGGTCAGATGGAGGATGCCGAAATCCCGCTCCAGCCATGCGAGATCATCCTCCGTCGGGTCGTCGAGATCCACCCAGATCCGTGTGTCCGGGTGGGTCATCAGCGCCGCCATCTCCTCTTTCGATGGGTCCGCGAGGATCGTCCCTCCGTCGGCGCTCGTGTATACCCGTGTGCGCATCATTCTATCGCCCCCTCCCCATCGTATGCGGGCGCGATGCCCCGACCGATTCCGCCGCTCCGACCTCGGGAGCGGTAACCGTGCCACAGCGTCGCACCGGCTCAACAATAGCTGATCTGTCCATCGATCCCCTGAGCGACATTCCGCAAACGGGACGGCGGGGCTACTGACCGATGCGTCAGTGGCAAAGAGCGACGCGACGAGCAGTACGAGCGGGCCGCTGCCCGCATTCCGCCCGAAATGGACGATCCCCTCCACCTCGGTGAAGGAGTCGCCGGGCTGGAACATGACCTCCGGGCCGGGATTCAGCCGCTCGCGCACCTGGGCCGCGCCGTCCACCGATGCGTGCACGACATCCGCATGGCCGCAGAGCACGGTATAGCCGAGAGTGCCGGAGACGACGGATGACCGCCTGCTCGCCGGGGTGCGTATGCGGGGCGATCACCGCCCCCGGCGCAAAGGTGAAGCGGACGAGGCTCAGTGTCTGCCCCGGCGCCGCGAGGGGCGTCCCGTCGCTGAGTACCTCGCGCGTCACGCCATTGGTCTGTGTCACGCGCGTCGGGACGGGAACGCCGGTGACCTGCTGCGCGTCGCCCGCAAAGGGCGCGACGATAAAGGAGACGAGGAGCGCGAGAACAACGACCGAGCTCAATCGACGTGAGCGAGACATACGCTTCTCCTCCGCATCCATGACGGCAATCGCAGCAGGACTGACCCCCGACGCCCCTAGCATACCGCACATGTGAACGTACTTGTATCTTTGGTAAACCATGAGGAGCCCGAAGGGCGCGAAGAGAGGCGGCGATGACGCTCATTCGTCAATGTGCTCCATAGGAAAAGGCAATACCGAAAGCCCTGACGATTGCGATACGCGGTGCTATACTCTTTCACGTACGGTCTATGACCAATCCACCGAAGGCTTTTTGGGTCGCTTGCACGAATAGGGAGCGGAGAAAAAGGCGTATGGCTGCGACGGTAGCGCTCTATCGCACATCAATCGGCAAAAAAGCGGTCATGGCGGTGACGGGGTTCATCCTCTACCTCTTCATGATCGCCCATATCTACGGCAATCTGAAGGTCTTCGAGGGGCGCGAGAAGTTCAACGCCTACAGCGACTATCTCCGCACGGTCGGCAACCCGATCTTCTTCCGCACCGAACTCCTCTGGATCATCCGCGTCGTCCTGCTCGCCTCGGTCATCCTCCACATCGTCGCCGCCGCGCAACTGACGCAGCGCAGTTACGCGAGCCGCCCGGTGCGATACGTCAACAAGAAGGATACCGACGCCACGCTCGCCTCCCGCACGATGCGCTGGGGCGGGCTGGTGATCCTCTTCTTCATCATCTATCACATCCTCGATCTGACGCTCGGCACGGCCCATTCCGGCGCGTACCAGGCGGGCGATGTGTACGGCAACGTCGTCTCCGGTTTCAGCCACTGGTACGTGACGCTCTTCTATATCCTCGCGATGGTCGCGCTCGGCTTCCATCTCTATCACGGCGTCTGGAGTCTGTTCCAGACGCTCGGCGTCAATCGCCGCAAGTACAACCGTTTCTTCCGGGGCCTCGCGCTCGTCTCGGCGCTGCTGATCGCCGTCGGCGGCTGCGTCGTGCCGGTCGCGGTGCTGACCGGAATCGTCAGTTAGGGAGGCGCAATAGCGATGGCAACGACAATCGCCCCTCCGGCCATCGATGTGGGCCGCCGCGCTCCGGGCGGGCGCGACATCGTCCTGGACGCGAAGATTCCCGACGGGCCGATCGAGCAGAAGTGGGAGAAGCACCAGTTCGAGATGAAGCTGGTCAATCCCGCCAACAAGCGGAAGTTCACCATCCTCATCGTCGGCTCCGGCCTCGCCGGCGCGTCCGCCTCCGCGACGCTGGCCGAACTCGGCTACCATGTGAAATGCTTCTGCTATCAGGACTCGCCGCGCCGCGCGCACAGCATCGCCGCGCAGGGCGGCATCAACGCCGCGAAGAACTACCGCAACGACGGCGATAGCGTCTACCGCCTCTTCTACGACACCGTCAAGGGCGGGGACTTCCGCTCCCGCGAGGCGAATGTCTACCGGCTGGCGCAGATCAGCGTCAACATCATCGACCAGTGCGTCGCGCAGGGCGTCCCCTTCGCGCGCGAGTACGGCGGACTGCTCGATAACCGCTCCTTCGGCGGCGCGCAGGTCTCGCGCACCTTCTACGCGCGCGGTCAGACGGGGCAGCAACTGCTGCTCGGCGCGTACTCGGCGCTCTCGCGGCAGATCGGCCTCGGCAATGTCGAGATGTACCCGCGCCACGAGATGCTCGACCTCGTCGTCGTCGACGGCGCGGCGCGCGGCATCGTCGCGCGCGACCTCGTGACGGGCGAGACGACGCCGTACATCGCCGATGCGGTCGTCATCGCCTCCGGCGGGTACGGCAACGTCTACTACCTCTCGACGAACGCGAAGGGGTGCAACGTCACGGCGGACTGGCGGGCGTACAAGCACGGCGCGCTGTTCGCCAACCCCTGCTACACGCAGATTCACCCGACCTGCATCCCCGTCTCCGGCGATCACCAATCGAAACTGACGCTGATGAGCGAGTCGCTGCGCAACGACGGGCGCGTCTGGGTGCCGCTGAAGGCGGGCGACGCGCGGCCGCCGAGCCAGATCCCGGAGAGCGAGCGCGATTACTTCCTCGAACGCAAATATCCGAGTTTCGGCAACCTCGTCCCGCGCGATGTCGCCTCCCGCAACGCGAAGGAAGTCTGCGACGAGGGGCGCGGCGTCGGCCCCGGCGGGCGCGGCGTCTATCTCGACTTCGCGGACGCGATCAAGCGACTCGGGCGGCGCGTGATCGAGGAGCGATACGGCAACCTCTTCGATATGTACAACAAGATCACCGGCGAGAACTCCTACGAGGCGCCGATGCGCATCTACCCCGCCATCCACTACACGATGGGCGGCCTCTGGGTCGATTACAACCTGATGAGCACGATCCCCGGCCTCTTCGTGGCGGGCGAGGCGAACTTCTCCGACCACGGCGCGAACCGCCTCGGCGCGAGCGCCCTGATGCAGGGGCTGGCGGACGGCTACTTCATCCTCCCGTACACGATCGGCGACTACCTCGCCAACGCGAAACTGCCGAAGGCGGACACCACCCACCCCGCCTTCGCGGAGTCCGAGGCGGAGGTGAATGCGCGCGTCAAGCGCTGCTCGGCATCAAGGGGAAGCGGACGGTCGATTCGTTCCACCGCGAGCTCGGCCACATCATGTGGGACAACTGCGGCATGGCGCGCACGGACGCCAGCCTCCGCCGGGCGCTGACGCAAATCCCGCAACTGCGCGAGGAGTTCTGGAACAACGTCAACGTGCTCGGCGAGAACGAGGAACTGAATCAGTCGCTCGAAAAAGCGGGCCGCGTCGCGGACTTCATCGAACTCGGCGAACTGATCTGCACCGACGCGCTCAACCGCACCGAGTCGTGCGGCGGCCACTTCCGCGAGGAGAGCCAGACGGCGGACGGCGAGGCGCTGCGCGACGACGAGAACTTCTCGCACGTCTCGGCGTGGGAGTACACCGGCGTCGGCAACGAACCGGCGCTGCACAAGGAACCCCTCGAATTCGAGTATGTTCACCCCTCACAGCGGAGTTACGTCTAATGGCAACGCTCGCACAGCGGGGACCCGCCACCGAATCGCACGGCCATGCCGGCCGCACCCTGAATCTCACCCTCCAGGTCTGGCGGCAGAAGAACGCCACCAGCGCGGGCAAAATGGTCACCTACCCGGCGCAACGGTATCAGCGTGGATATGTCCTTTCTGGAGATGCTCGATGTCGTCAATGAGGAGCTGATCGCGCGCGGCGAGGAGCCGATCGCCTTCGACCACGACTGCCGCGAGGGCATCTGCGGCACCTGCGGCATGATGATCAACGGCGTCGCCCACGGGCCGGAACGCGCCACGACCGCCTGCCAGCTGCACATGCGCCACTTCCACGACGGCGAGACGATCACCATCGAGCCGTGGCGCGCGCGCGCCTTCCCGGTCATCAAGGACCTCGTCGTCGATCGCGGCGCGTTCGATCGCATCATCCAGGCGGGCGGCTACATCACCGCCCCGACCGGCGGCGCGCAGGACGCCAACGCCATCCTCGTGCCGAAGGCGGACGCGGATGCGGCGTTCGATTACGCCGCCTGCATCGGCTGCGGCGCGTGCGTGGCGATGTGCCCGAACGCCTCCGCGATGCTCTTCACCGCCGCGAAGGTCGCCCACCTCGGCCACCTGCCGCAGGGCCAGCCGGAGCGGGACGACCGCGTGCTGCGCATGGTCGAGCAGATGGACGTGGAAGGCTTCGGCGCCTGCACGAACATCGGCGAGTGCGCGGCCGTCTGCCCGAAGGAGATCCCGATGGACGTCATCTCCTTCATGAACCGCGACCTCCTCCGCGCCACCCGCCGCAAAGACCGCGAGGCGAAGACGAGTAACGAGTAGCGACTAGCGGGAATACGCTCCACATCTGACGATCTGCGGAGATGCTGTAATGGCATCTCCCTTTGCTATACTCGGACATAGCGCGACATGCGGCTTGGAGGACAGAGAATGGTTCGGGCGGAAACAAAACCACGAACGATCGTGCGAAATCCCGGCATTCTGCACGCTGAACCGACAATCGAGGGAACACGTATTCCGGTGCGTGCGGTTGTGCTGTTCAACTACGAATATGACGACATCTTTCGGAGGTTGCCCACATGGTGAAAGCACAATCAGCCGCCCGCGCGATCATTTCCCGGCCCGATGTGTTGTACGGGGAGCCGACTGTCGCAGGCACGCGAATTTCCGTTCGCACGATTGTCATCGCGCATTACGCGTTTGGCAGTGTTGATGAGGTGCATGAGCAACTGCCAACGCTTAGCATCCCGGATATCGAAGCGGCCCTGCAATATTATCGCGAACATCGTGACGAGATCAATGCCTATATCGCGGCGAACACTGAAGGCGAAGGCATCCCATACGAGAAGCTATAAATGCCCACACCGACAACCGTGTATCTTGATGAGTGCGTGTATCGCCGCACCGCTCAATCGCTCGCCGCACGCGGTATCTCGGTTGTCACCGCGCAAACAGTCAACATGGTCTCGGTAAGCGATGATAGGCAACTTCGCTTCGCAACGGCGAATGGATGGATACTACTGTCGATAAACGTGCAAGATTTCATCCGGCTACACATGGATTTCCAGAGGAACGGATGGGAGCATGCCGGTCTGATTACGATTCCCGAAACGTCTGTTCCTGATCGCCTCACAATTCGTTCCGCTATGATGCTTGATTGGATAGTAGCGGACTTCCCCGATCCACGTAATCGCCTTTTTCGCTGGACGGATTTGCAGCAGCGACTCAACAATGGCTACTTCCTGGATGGATATACCGCCGAGGAGATTGCCCTCGCGCTCGGTCGTGCCCCGTGAGCGCACATGGATACGGACCTCTATGCTGAGTGCGACGAGCAGCTCCTGGGCGGCGCGGACGCCGAGGGCCATTTCGCTGCCCTCCTTGCGGACAGTGACCGTCCCGGCGTAGAGCGCCTGCTCCAGCATGGTGAGCGTCGCGCCGGGGAGGAGTCCCTTCTCGTAGTAGTAGCCGAGCAGTTGCGGCTCCTCCTCACCGTCCTCGGTGATACGGCGGACGATGACCGTCTCCCCGATCGGCACCGCCGCGAGCGGGCGCAGCGATCTCCTCGGTGTAGTCGTCCGGGATGTTGCCGGGGATCGGGTTGCCATGCGGGCAGGTGAGCGGATCGCCCAGTGTGCGCGAGATCGCCGACGCCACCTCCGGCGAGAGGACATGCTGGAATTTCACCGCCTCGACGTGCGCCTGTAGCCAGTCGAAGCCGAGGATGTCGGTGAGCAGCAGTTCCGCGAGGCGGTGGCGCCGCTGGATCGAGCGCACCTGCTCCATCCCGGCGGGCGTCAGGGCGATCTCCTTGCGGGCGTTCATCCCCACATAGCCGTCCTTAACCATCCGCTTGAGCGTCTGCGTCACCGTTGGCGCCGAGACACCGACCGCCTCCGCCAGCCGCGCGCCGATCACCGGGCCGCCCTTCTGGTCCAGCCGGTAGACCATCTCCAGATATTCCTCGATCGTCGCGCTCGCCATAAACGCTCCCCCTCACATCCGATCTTTCGGTGACGCAATGTAGTGCATTCATTAATGAGGCCCGGAGGCTTGCGTGGCACAGGTAGCATGGTGTTTCTCCCGCTAAACCATACAGCACAAGGACGCCTCATACAAATGCATGAGGCGTCCGAAGGCTCGATGCGGCGCGTTACTCCTCGCTGTCGCCGGGGAGCGGGGAGCGCTGGGTCTCCTTGCGGGTGCCGAGGACGATAATCGTCTTCGTGTGGGAGCGGGTCGCGCCGTGCAGCCGGTTCATCAAGCCGTTGAGATGCGTGATGTCGACGCAACGCACTTTGAGGATCATGTCGATATCGCCCGCGACGCCGTGCTGTTCGAGCACTTCCGTCTCGCGGGCGGTGAAGGCGCTGATCCCTCGGTACTCCTCGTCGTAGTTCCGCCCGGTCGGGATGGTGATTTCGATGAAGGCGGTCACTTCGAGGCCGAGCGCGGCGGGATTGAGGTTCGCCTCATAGCCGCGCACGATCCCGGCGACCTCCAGCTTGCGGATGCGCTCCTGCACCGACTGGCCCGAGAGCCCGACGGTGCGCCCGATCTCGGCGTTCGCCGTGCGCGCGTTCTCCTGCAAGAGCCGCAGGATGGTACGGTCAATCTCGTCGAGGTCCAGGGTCATACGCGGTGCACTCCTCCCGGTGGCCGTGGCCGGCGTGATTCACATCTGACGTATTGTAGCAGGAGGGGGTTGGGGGTCGGGCATGGCGTTCGCGGAGTCCAGCGAGCGTCTCAAACGCCGAGGCGAACGCGACGTATCTCCGCCAACCTGGCTGGCACACTTTGTGCCAGATGCATGGTCGCTCTCCGCGCCGCCGGAGTAATGGTGCGACGGTGACGTGCGGGAACGAAGGAGGGTGACCATGCACGCACGCATCGCGTATTATCAGTTCAAGCCCGGCAAGGGTGAGGAGACGGCAACGAAGGCGGAACAGGGCATCCTGCCGATCTACCGCAAGCACGCCGGGTTCCATTCGTATGAGGTCGTCCTGACCGGAGGCGACACCGGCTACTCGATCAGCACCTGGGAAACCGAGGGGCAGGCAACCGAGGCGGTGAAAGCTGCGGAGACCTGGGTGAAGGAGAATGTCGCCGACTTGATCGTCTCGGCGCAGAACCATGTCGGCAAAGTTGCGTTCTCGCACCGGGCAAACCAGTAATAGCGACCGGATGTGCGGCAGGCCATAGCGTCTGCCGCTCTCTCGTCCACATCGTTTTGAGGCAGGCGGTCGCGGCATTCCTTGACCCTCAGAACCGCCCCTGTGTGGTACCATGGCATCGTGGGCGTAGCGTCGCCCTCTTTTTGCGCGAGGAGTAGACTGCGAACGATGTCTGTGGAGACCGAGAAGAGGGCGGGGTTCCTCTCGAATATCATGCGCTATACCGTCATCGACGAGCGCGGCAGCGTCAGTTTTGTCGCCCCGGTCGGCAGTCTCAAACCGATGATCGCGGCGTGCAGCCACCGGCCAGTGTCGGTGGGGGAGTTGCTGCGCGCGCTCGCGCCGTACGACGATCAGGTCGCGGGCGATGTCGCGAGCGCCCTCGCCGTCTTCGACGAGCACATCACGCCGGAGACACCGGAGCGGCTGCATCAATTGCTCGACGACGCGCCGGAGCAGACGCCACCGGTCTTCCGCGTGCTGGATGACCGGACGCGCGCGGCGAGCCTGAAGGCGGCGCGCGGCGGCTTCGTGCTCTTCAATCTCAAGGCGCGGCGGATCGTGCAGGTCCACAACAACGTGCTGCGCGTGCGCCGCCGCGATCGTGGCCGCGTCCGCTCCGGCGGCGTCCCGCTGGATGACCAACTCTATTCCTACGAACTCCCCGCAGATTGGTCCCTCGTCCCGTAAAGGATGTTGAACCACAGAGGCACAGGGAGCACAGAGAGGGAAAGAGAAGAAAATTTTTGTCTTCTCTTTTTGTGCTTCTCTGCGCGCTCTGTGCCTCTGTGGTTACTCGCCTCCTACGGGTGGCGGTCGGCGGGATCATTGAGGCCGGGGAGTTTGCGCTTGCGGCTGCCGATGTTGCCGAAGAAGAGTCGCCCGAAGGACGCTTTCATGTCCTCGTTCAACTCCTCGCTGGTGCTCTGCAGCAGTTCGCCGCTCTTGCCCTCCTGGGTCGACCACTCGGCGCGGGCGTCGCGGGCCTGCGTGAACCATTCCTCGATCCGCTGATCGCTCTCCTCGCCAGATTCGGTGAGCAGGGCGCGTAGTTTCTCCAGTTCGTCGATCTGCCGGTCCAGCCAGCGGGCGATACCGGCGCGGTTGGTGAGGAAGATATCGCGCGACATGATCGGGTCGCCCGCCGCGAGTCGCGTCGCGTCGCGGAAGCCGCCCGCCGTGAGCGTCTTCATGTCCCGCCACGACGGATCGGCGCTGATCGCGTGGACGAGTGCGGCGGAGGTCGCGAGCGGCAGATGGCTGATCCCCGCCACATAGGCGTCGTGCTCGGTAGCGTCGAGGAAGCGCGGCGTCGCGCCGAGCGCGTTCACCAACCCGACGACATTCTGGACGGCGGCGTCGCCCGCGCTCACGGTCGGGATGACGACCCAGGTGGCGCCCGTGAACAACTCGGCGCTCGCGCCTTCGAGACCGCGCGTGTTGCCCGCCATCGGGTGGCCGCCGACGAAACTGACCGTGCGCGGCAGCAATTCGTCCGCCCACATGAGGACCTCGGCCTTCGTGCTGCCGGTGTCGGTGATCGTCGCGCCCTCGCGTAGGTGCGGGGCGATGATCTCGAAGACATCGCGCATCGCCCGCACCGGCGTCGCGATGATGAGCAGATCGCACGCCTCCGCGATGGCGGGGAGGGAGCCGATGGTGCGATCCACCGCGTTCAGCTTCCCTTTGGCGTACCGCTCGTTCGCCACGTCGATATCGAAGCCGACGATTTCGACCTTTTGCTTACCGTCCGCAGCGGCCCATTTGCGCAGGCCCATGCCGATAGACGAGCCGATCAGGCCCATGCCGATGATGCCGATTTGTTGCATGAATGACGCTCCTCGCGGGTGAAGAAGGTGGCAGGGGCCCCGGATTTTCAGCCCACGCAACGGCAGGCCGGGAAGCCCGCTACCACCGAGAGAACCTATCGCTTTGCGAAGTATACCAGACGGGCGCGATTAGCCGGGGAGCTTCTCGAGGTCGATATCCCGCACCCATCCCTCGGAGCCGGTCTGGTCGCGCAGTTTACGCCAGACCTCGCCGCCGACATCCTGCGTCTGATTGAGGAACTGAAGTTCGGTGCCGGGGGGAAGTGTCTTGACAATACTGCTCGATCTGCTCGCGTCGCTGCGGAAGTTGATCGTACTGCCGCCGACGACGCGGAAATTCGGCGCGAAGGCAGAACTCGGTGTGCCGGATGCCTGTGTGCCAGTCACCGCCGAGACCGCGCTTCCTGACGTGCCGCCCGGCGTCGCGCTCGGGACGCTGGCGACCGAGGTGGCGTTCGCGTTTGGCGTGCCCGGCCGCAAGGTCGCGGGCGGGGTGATCAGTTGCGCGCCGGACGCCGCCGACCCGGCCGGGCCGCGCGTGGACGGGACCTCAGTGGTCGTCAACGTCTGGGAGAAATCCGGCAGGATGGTGATATGCGTGTAGAGATAGATGAACCCCGCGAGGCCGATCAGGATGCACCCCGCCATCGCGACGCCGATCGTGAATCCATTACGGCGAGAATGCTGCTCCAAGCGTTCCGTCAGCCCCGTATTCGCGATAGGGTCCCGATCTCCTGCCACGCCTGCCCACCCTCTAACGCACCGATACCACCGAAATGACAGGGCATCTTACGCGTTGCGCGCATTCCGGTCAATGCGCCCCGGCCGCGCCGGGCTGATGCATCCTTGCCTCCGGCGCCGCCTTCTTACAAACATGTCAGGTGATTGGCATGACAGCACAGGGAAACGCGGGGTTGCCGCCGCTATGCTCCGCCACAGGGTCGGATGTCGGTTGATATGGAAGGAAGGAGGGATCGCGCCATGAGTCGTTTGTACCGCGTCTGTGTGCTGACACTGCTCGCACTCGGTGCATGGCTCATCGCCACCTCCTCGGTCGGCGCCGCGACGGTCGGTGCGGCGATCGACGCCGGGCCGCTGACCATCTCTCCGACCACCGTCCATCTCTCATATACCATCCCGGCGGGCGGCAGCAAGCACGTTGTGACCTCCTCCTTCGCCGCCACTGTCACCGACGCGACCGGCACTGCGGCGGGGTGGATGGTCCGGGCGGCATCCGGGGCAACGATCGGCCCGCTCGGCCAGGCCGCCGCGATAGACCACGCAATCATTGACTTCAACATCACGGCAGCGAACGGGGTCCCGCCGGACCCGACGTGCATCTGCGATACCATCCCGACCGCCTTCGGCGAAATTCTCCGCACGCCGCCGCAGACGGGCGTCGGTCGGTCCACCGAGGAATTCATTACGCAGTTGACCGTGCCGGCGGGCGCGACGCCGGGTACCTACGCCGCCACCATTACGCTCGATGTCCTGTCCCTCGGGCCGGCCCTCCCGCCTCCTGGGCCCCTCCCCGGCGTGCGGCCCACCGGCCCGATAGTTGGTGGCCCGGCCCCGAATCCGTTGCCGTCAAGCCCTCGCCCGGCCCCGGCCGGCTCAACCGCCCCCGGCACGCCAGCCCCGCTGCCCGGTTCCCGTCCGTCTATTGGCGCTCCCGCTCCTGCCGCGAACGCTGCTTCCTCATCTCCCGCGAACTCGTCGGCGGCGCGGCCGATCATCAGCGCAAATGTAGCAAGCGACGGCGCGCAGGCAACCGCCGCTCCCGCCGCTCTGGCTCTCCCCGCGACGAGCGGCAATCCGACCGCTCCCGCCACTTCCGCAAATAGCAGCCGCAGCGTCGATGAGACGGCCGCCCCACGTACCATCAGTGGCGTGCAGCCGGGCGGCACGGCGACGGTGACCACGACTGCGAGCGTCGTCAATGCCACGACGCCGGTACGGCAAGTCGCGGCGTCGAATGCCGCGCCGTCCGCGACGCGCGGAGCCGCCCCGGTCGCAATCCCTGCCACGGTCAGCACCGACGATGAGAATGCCACGCCGGTCACGGGACACGCCTATCCGGTCGCGACGATGATCGGCAATGCGATCTCCTTCGCACCGGCGCCTGTTGCGGGCGGCGACGATAGCGTGGTCGGAGCGGGCATCAACTGGCATCTACAGGCGACCTATGCACCCGCCGGACGCTCCGCGATCTCGCGCGCCTTCGGTCGCAACGCACCGCCCCGCTTGAATGCGGGCGCGTTCGCCATCATCGTCACGCAGACCGGCCCCGGCCAGGCGACGATGACCTTCGCTCCTCAACAGACGGATTCTGAACGCGCTATCAACGAACCTGCCGCCGTGGTGACGGTCTCCATCGTCGCCGGCCCATGAGGCCGTCGCAAAGCAGGGCAATGAACCGCCGGGACAGGAGCCGCCGCGCGATGTGGGATCCGCTTCCGGTACGCGACTTGCGGATAGGCAATGTCGTAGGGGTCGCACGTTGCAGCGACCGGAAAGGAGACGGCAGGATGCCACAGGGAGACAAGGCCGCCTACACCGACAAGCAGAAACGTCAGGCGGAGCACATCGAGGAAGGATACGAGGATCGCGGGGTCTCGAACGAGGAGGCTGAACGCCGCGCTTGGGCGACCGTGAACAAGCAGGATGGCGGCGGCAAGCAGAGCGGCTCGGGCCGTGCCCACCACGGCGAGCACAAATCCTCCTGATACGTTCGCCCACAAGCAGATGAGCGACAAAACGGGCCGACGATGCTGTCGGCCCGTTTTTTGTGCCCAAGCACCCCTTTTTGTGGCCGGGAGCGTCTGGTGTAGATCTGCTCAACGTCGCGTCTTCCCCGCCAACTGCGGCGCCGAGCATCGCGCCCCCGTCGATTGGTTAGGCGCCGCTCCTCATCATTCAGTGGATGTTTATCTGGTCCACCCGGCGTACGATATGTACCTATCGGTCAGGGAGGATGACGATGGAGCGGGATGATGCAGGGGTTCTACTGGCTGATTGAAGGTGCGCTCGCGGGCTGCCCACGGCCCGGCAGCCGCCGGGGTGAGCGCGCCGACGCTGGCGCGCCCGAGGAGCGGGAGGCGGCCGCGCTCGACGAGGACCTCCTCTGGCTGCGAGCGCGGGGCATCCGCGCCCTGCTGTCGCTGACGGAGACGCCATTGGAGGCGCACGCCCTCGCGCGGCACGGCTTCGCGGCCATGCATCTGCCGGTCGATGACCTCCATGCACCGACGCCCGCCCAACTCCACTACGCGCTTGCCTTCATAGACCATCAGTGGGCGCTCGGTAGCCCGGTCGCCGTCCATTGCCTGATCGGCCAGGGACGAACCGGCACCGTGCTCGCCGCCCATCGTATCCGCGCGGGAAGCACGCCGGATGCCGCCATCGCCGAACTGCGCGCCCTCTCTCCCGGCGCGATCGGCGCCCCCGTACAGGAGGCCGCCCTCCGCGCCTTCGCCCGCCGCCGCGACTGGATTCTCTAACCTTCCAAATCAAGAATGAACTGACGAGGCCACCGGGAATGTCCCCGCTCGCGTGCGGAGGGGCAGGGGCATTCCGCGTTGACACCGCATGGGCGGGATGGCACGATGCATCGGCGGAGGGAAGACCGAGAGAAGGAGCAACCATGCCACGATTGACGGGCGGGCAGGCGTTGGTGCAATCACTGGAACGGGAGGGGCTTGCGACGCTCTTCGGTCTGCCCGGCGTGCAACTCGATTGGGCATATGACGCGCTCTACGAGGCGCGCGACCGGATCGATGTCGTCCACACGCGCCACGAGCAGGCGACCGCCTATATGGCGGATGGGTACGCGCGCACGACCGGGCGGATCGGCGCGTGCATGGTCGTGCCGGGACCGGGGCTGCTCAACGCCAGCGCCGCGCTCGCCACCGCCTATGCCTGCTCGTCGCCCGTGCTCTGTGTGGCGGGGCAAATCCCCACCGGCGCAATCGATAAGGGATACGGGATGCTCCATGAGGTGGACCATCAGCACGAATTGATGGGCTCGTTCACCAAGTGGGTGGGGCGGGCGGAGCGACCGGCGGCGGTGCCCGGCGTCGTGCGCGAGGCGTACCGTCAGTTGCGCACCGGGCGGCCCCGCCCGGTCGGCGTCGAAGTCCCGGCGGACATGCTCCAGATGACCGAAGAGGTGGCGCTGCACGAACCGGCTGCCGTGGAGCGGAGCGCGGGCGATCCGGCCCTGCTGCGGCAGGCGGCCGAACTGCTGCGCGCGGCCGAGCGCCCGCTGATCTACAGCGGCGGCGGCACGCTGATGGCGGGCGCGTGGGACGAATTGCGGGCGCTCGCCGAGCTGCTGGAAGCGCCCGTTGTCATGTCCACCGATGGGCGCGGGGCACTCTCCGACCGGCACTATCTCGCCCAGACCGGGCTCTCCGGGATGCGCCTCCTGCCGCAGGCCGATTTGGTGCTGGCGGTCGGGACGCGCTTCTTCCAGCCCGCCGTCGCCTGGGGCATCCCGCCGGGCGCGACGGTCATTCGCATCGACATCGACGCGGACGAGATCGCCCGCCACGGCGCGCCGACCGTCGGCATTGCCGGCGACGCGCGGGGTGCGCTTGCCGCGTTGCGCGACCTGCTTGACGGAGCGCCGCGCCGCCCGTCGCGCGCGGCAGAGTTACGCGCGGCGAGAGAACAGGCGGAGGCGCTGCTCGCGCCGATTCAGCCGCAAAAGGCGTACAGCGATGCGATCCGCGCCGCGCTGCCGGACGACGGCATCGTCGTCGCGGACCTCACGCAGGTCGCCTTCTTCGCGACGCTCGGCTTCCCCGTCTATTGCCCGCGCACCTTCATCGGGCCGGGGTATCAGGGCACGTTCGGCTCGGCCTTCGCGACGGCGCTCGGCGCGCAGGTCGGTAACCCCGGCAAGAAGGTCGTCGCGCTGATGGGCGACGGCGGGTTTATGTACAACGTGCAGGAACTGGCGACGATGCGGCAGCGACATCTTAACGTCGTCGCGATTGTTTTCAACGATAACGCCTACGGCAATGTCCGGCGGACGCAGCGTGAGGCATTCGCCGGGCATGTGATCGCCGCCGATCTGGTCAACCCGGATTTCGTCGCCCTCGCGGAATCCTTCGGGGTGCGCGGCCTCCGCGTCGCCGCCCCGGATGCCCTGCGGAGCGCACTGGGCGACGCCCTGGCGGCGAACGAGCCCATCCTGATCGAAGTCGCGGTGGGAGAAATGCCGAGCGCCTGGCATCTCGTCGGCCCGGCTGGCGGCGGGTATCCGGTTCTGCTGCCCTCTTGAATTCCTCACCCCCGCTGCCCGGAGCGCTGCCCCTCTCCATCGCCGTCGAGACCTTTCCCGACCTCGGTCGATGGGCGATGGCTCCCTACGTGAGGGGGCCGGGGGCGGAGAAATTTATTCCGAGCCCGTCACCAATGCGGCCCTCGACCGTTATGCAGTGTGGGAGATGAACCGCGCGATGTGGGAGCGTCGGCGGGTTCGTAGGTTGCGGGATTGAAACGGTGTGATAGGATACCGCCCGTGGGGAAGATGGGGAAGGGCATGGAACCAGAGAAAGAGCGCGCGAGCCGGCCTGTAAAGGCATGGAGCCATGCGCGCTGGGTCAGCATCGTCCCGGCGCTGATCCTGATTTTTTTCGTGGCGAGCGCCGCGATTTCTCCCCGCACAACACAGGCGGTCGATGAGCCGGCGGACCCGATCATCCCCGCGACGACCGTGCCGACGGATACAATCCCCTCGCCCATGCCGAGTGTCGCGCCGACCAGCACCGATCAGCCGACGACTGCCCCCGCCGCCTTTGCGAATGGCCTGAATACATCGGTGAACGCGGCGCAGCCGACTGCGACCACGGTTCCCGTGCCAACCGCCACGCCGAGCCCGACCGCGATCCCGTCCACCGTGATACCTGCGACCGCGATACCTGCGACCGCGACGCCCTCGGGGCCGACCGCCACGCCGAATCAGGGGGCGGCGGGCAATGCCCAACCCGTGGACGGCGTTATCCGCGTGCCGGTATTGATGTACCACTACATTCGCATCAATCCGGTGGCCAGCGACCGCCTCGGCTATAACCTCTCCGTGACGCCGGCGGATTTCGCGGCGCAGATGCAGTGGCTCGTCACCAACGGCTATCACACCGTCTTTCCCTCGGAACTCAATGCCGCGCTGACGCAGGGCGCGCCGCTGCCGACCAAGCCGATCGTCCTCACCTTCGATGACGGCTACCGCGATTTCTACGACCAGGCGTGGCCCGTGCTCAAGCAGTACGGCCTCAAGGCATCCAGCGCGGTCATCACGAACTTCGCCGATAAGGGCGACCGGGGCGACACGCAGTACATGACCTGGAACATGATTAAGGAACTCGATCAGACCGGCATGGTCGAGATCGCCTCGCACACGCTCTCGCACCCCGATCTCTCCCGCACCGCACCCGCGCAACGCTGGCTGGAACTCTCCCAGAGCAAGGCGATCATCGAGCAGCAGATCGGCCATCCTTGCGCCGCATTCGTCTATCCCTCCGGGAAATACGACGGCGCGACCGTCTCGGACGCCAAGCGCGCGGGCTATCAGATCGCCTTCACCACCAATGACGGCAAGGTCCGCGTGCCGCAGGACAGCGGCCTGATCCTCGTGCTGCCGCGCGTCCGCGTCAGCGGCGGCACCACCATCGCCGGGTACGCCAAAAGCATCGGCTAGAGCGACTGTCGCATTGCGCGCAGTAGCGAGGAGCGAGGGTGATGACGCTCGCTCCTCGCTACTGCACGTTGGCTCTATGCGCGTGCGCGCGCTTCCGGTAGGCTTCCCCCAACGAAAATGGCGAAGGAAAGGGGAATGGTGTGGATGACGTGCTGCGGATGACGAGCGAGCGGGCGACGCGGTATCTCGCGGGGCTGGCGGAGCGGCGCGTCGGCCCGTCGCCGGAGGCGATGGCCGGGCTCCATGCCCTCGGCGGGCCATTGCCGGAAAGCCCCACCGATCCGGCCGCCGTCCTCGCCCTGCTCGATGATGTCGGCTCCCCCGCGACGGTCGCCTCCGCCGGCGGGCGGTATTTCGGCTTCGTCACCGGCGGGTCGCTGCCCGCCGCGCTCGCCGCCAATTGGCTGGCGGGTGCGTGGGATCAGAACTGCGCCTTCGCCGTCATGTCGCCCGTCGGCGCCGCGCTGGAGGAGATCGCGCTGGATTGGCTGCGCGATGTGCTCCACCTGCCCGCCGGCTGCGGCTGCGGCTTCGTCACCGGCGCGACGATGGCGAACTTCACCGCCCTCGTCGCCGCCCGCCACGCGCTGCTCGACCGCGCGGGGTGGGATGTCGAGGCGGATGGGCTCTTCGGCGCGCCGCCGATCACCGTCATTGTCGGTGCGGAGGTCCATGTCAGCCTGCTCAAGGCGCTCGGGCTGGCGGGCTTCGGGCGCACGCGGGTCGTCACCGTACCGTCGGACGGTCAGGGGCGGATGCGCGCCGACGCACTGCCGCGCATGGCCGGCCCGACCATCGTCTGCATCCAGGCGGGCAACGTCAATACGGGCGCGTTCGACCCGGCGGCGAGTGATCTGCGCCGCCGCGCACGAGGCGGGCGCGTGGGTGCATGTCGATGGCGCATTCGGCCTCTGGGCCGCCGCCGCGCCCGAGCGCGCGCACCTCGCCGCCGGGCTATCGGATGCCGATTCGTGGGCGACGGACGCGCACAAATGGCTGAACGTGCCCTACGACAGCGGCATCGCCTTCGTGCGCGACCCCGCGCCGCTGCGGGCGGCGATGGCCCTCAGCGCGGCCTATCTGCAGGAGAGCGACGCGCGCGAGCCGCACTACGGCACCCCGGAGGCGTCCCGCCGCGCCCGTGGCGTCGATATCTGGGCGGCGCTCCGCTCGCTCGGCCGTGCCGGGCTCGCCGATCTGATCGAGCGCAACTGCCGCCACGCGACGCGCTTCGCGGACTGCCTGCGGGCGGCGGGCTATCGTATTCTCAATGATGTGACCCTCAATCAGGTGCTCGTCTCGTTCGGCGACGCGGAGCGGACGCGGCGCGTCGTTGCGGCGGTGCAGGCGGACGGCACCTGCTGGTGCGGCAGTACCGTCTGGCACGGCCAAACGGCGATGCGCATCAGCGTCTCATCCTGGGCCACCACCGACGATGATGTGGAGCGAAGTCTGAGCGCAATCCTGCGGATCGCGAGCAATGAGCGATGAGCGATGAGCAATGCGGACGGAGACGATGGACGAGCGACCGCCTGACATCGCGGCGAGTACGTCATCCACGGGGCACGCCCTCGCGACGGGGACGTATCTCGGCGCCCATTTTGCGATGTGCCGCCCGGAATACGAGGCGATGGCGCGCTCGGTTGGATTGCAACCGGGCTGGCGTGTCCTCGATGCCGGATGCGGCAGGGGCAACTACGTGCCAATCATCGCGGTGATGCTCGGCCCGGCGGGGGCGATTGCCGCCCTCGATCTCGCACCTGAGAACATTCGCGACGGTGGAGCAATCGATCGTCACCTGGGGCCTGATCACACCGGTGACGGCCCATCTCGGCAGCATCGTCGCGCTCCCCTTCCCGGACGGCTCCTTCGATGCCGTCTGGTGCGCGAACACGAGGCTGTATCTCCCCGACGACGAGTTGGCGACAGCGCTCGGCGAGTTCCGGCGGGTCGTCCGCCCCGGCGGGCTTGTGGCGATCAAGGAGGGAACCAGCCAGCACCTGCTGTATGCGCCTGCGGACCTCTTGGTCTCTGTTCGCCTGCTGGACGCGATGCGGGATCGGTACGTCTCGATTGCGGGTGTGCTGCACTCGCCACAGACCCGGCGCTGGCTCGAAGCGGCGGGGTTGGGCGCGGCGTGGCAACGGACGACGCTGATCGAGCGATGGGCGCCATTCGACCCATTCGCGCGGGAACGCATCATCGCCTCCCTCACTGGCCTGGCGGAGATTGCGCTCCGCGACGATGTCGGCATCCCGGAGCGCGACAAGCGATTCTGGCGCGGGCAGCGCGACCCGGCACCGCCGGATCATCTGGTCAATCAGCCCGATTGCTATTGGTGCGAAGGGCATGTGCTGGCGGTCGGCCGCGTCGCCGATCGTCTCATGCCGCAAGAGACTTCGAGCCTTCGCCCGTAGAGGGCTGCACGAATCTCATCGCTCATCGGTTAGACAGACATGAAAAGGAGAGGCGCATCCGCCTCTCCACCTTCGTTGCATCAATGAATCAAGCGACGATTAGCCCTGCCGCTGCTTGTGCTTCGGGTTCTTCTTGTTGATGACGAAGATCTTGCCCTTGCGCCGCACGATAATATCGTCCGGGCTGCGCTTCTTGACGGATGCGGATACCTTCACGTTATTCCTCCTCGCGACAGTGCCAGGTCAAAAGTCGAATGTGAAAAGGGACAAGATCGCGCCCTCCCTCGTGGTATGGCGACTCGTTCCCAAGTTACGCGCGCGTCGCGATTGCGGCGCATTCGCGTAGTTTCGCACAAATCGCTTCGCTGTCAAGCGCTTTTCCGATGAAGACGAGGCGGCTCTCGCGCGGTTCGTCCGCCTGCCAGGGCCGTTGCGCCTCGATCAGTACGCGCGCGCCGACTTGATGGAAAACGCACCGCTCCTCGTGCCCCGCGATATTGAGGACGCCCTTGCCCCGGAAGCACGTCTCCGGCAGTGCGCCCCAGAAGGCTTCTAATCGCCGCTCGTCGAACGGCGCGCGCGTCACGAAAGAGACGGTGGTGATGCTTTCATCGTCGAGGTGCAGGTGATGGTTGTGATCGTGTGCCGCTTCCTCGGCCAGCCAGCCGTCCGCGCCCGCCGTGAAGCGATCATCGACCCGGAACGCGCCGACATCGAGCAGCAGACGCAAATCGACATCGCCGTGGCTACACCGCAGGATCGGGGCGTAGGGATTGAGTGTGCGCAGTCCCTTCTCGATCACCGCGAGATCATCCGGCGTGACGAGATCCACCTTGTTGAGCAGGATAATGTTCGCGAACTCGATCTGCGCCGCCACCATCTCGCTCGTATGTATCTGGCCGCGCACTTGATCGGCGTCCACGAGCGTGACGATGCCGTCCAGCCGGACGATCTGCGTCAGGCCGGGGATGAAGAGGGTCTGCGCGATGGGCAGCGGGTCCGCGATGCCGGTCGTCTCGATAATCAGGTACTCCGGCGGTTCGTCCCGCTGGAGGATGCGGCGCAGACCGATCAGCAGATCGCCCCGGATCGTGCAGCAGATACAGCCCGCCGTCAGTTCGACGATGTCAGACTGACCACCGGGGTCGGTCTGCTCGATCAGGCCGCCGTCGATGCCGATGTCGCCCAGTTCATTGACGATAATGGCGATCCGCAACCCCGCATTCGCCGCGAGGATATGATTGAGGAGCGTCGTCTTGCCGCTGCCGAGGAAACCCGTCAGGATCGTCGCCGGGATGCGGGTGTCGCTGATGCCGAGCGTGTCGCACGTCGCTGGTACAGTCATCGGTTGCCCCTTGTCCCTCCGGTGCGAGCGCGTCCGTATCGCTATCGCGGGGATGATACACGATCGCTGCGATGGCTGCGGCGTCTACGGGCTGCGGACGCGCCGGCGTCCGCCGCGGTATTGCCGTCGCTGCCCTGCCGCACAAGGAGACGCGTACGCAGAAGATCGACGACACCAATGGCGCCCGAGTCTTGATGCGAAAACACTATTTGACAGGGTACGGCGTAATTACGGATACTAGCCACGAGCAGCGACAGGGGAAGATGCGACGTGGCATCGACGCTGCGCCGGGGAACGAGGGGGAGGATCGGGGTGCGTTTCAGCTTGCATCGCGTCAGGGGCGCGATGGCGACACTTTTGCTGCTCGCGTTGCTCTTTCCTTTGCTCTCCGCGCCGGCGGTGTCGGCCGCCGCGCTGACGGTCACGAACAGCAATGACAGCGGCCCCGGCTCCCTGCGCGACGCGATCACGCAGGCGAATGGCGGCACGGGCGCGCTCATTACCTTTGCGATCTCCGGCACGATCACGCTCACCTCCCCACTGCCGCATCTCGCGACGTCGATGACCATCGACGGCGCCAGCGCGCCGGCCTACGCCGGATCGCCAGTGGTGACGATCGACGGCAGTAACGGCGGCACGGTCTTCACGACGAACCCCGGTACGGATGTCCGGTTGCGCGGGTTGACGATTCAGCACGGCATGGGCGGCGCGGGCGGCGGCATTCTCAACAACGGCGCGCTGACGCTCGACGTAAGCACGCTCCTTCACAACAGCACGCCGGCCGGGGGCAGCGGTGGCGGCATCTACAACGGCGGCACGCTGACCGTCATCGCGAGCAGCATCAGCCAGAACAATGCGGGGAGCGGCGGCGGCATCTTCAGTGCGGGCACGCTGCACCTGAACGCCAGCACCGTCGACACGAATACGGCGACCGGACTCGGCGGCGGCGTACTGATTACCGGTAACCACGCGCAGACGATCACCAACAGCACAATCGCCGGCAACCATGGCACGGCGGGCGGCGGAATCGACAATCAGGGCTCGGTCGCGCTCGTCAACAGCACCGTCGCCGATAACGTGGCGACGGCGACCGATGGCGGCGGCATCAAGGCGGAAGCCCAGGGGATCAGCGTCACCGCGACGAACACGATCATCGCGGCGAATACGCATAGCGGCCCCGCCGATCTCTCCGGCACATTCAGCAGCGGCGGCCATAACCTGATCGGCAGCGCGGACGGAGCGACAGGGTTCACCGCCCCCGGCGATCAAACCGGCACGACCGCGTCGCCCCGCGATGCGAGGCTCGGCCTGCTGATGGACAACGGCGGCCCGACGAAGACCATCGCGCTCGCTCCTGGCAGCCCGGCAATCGGCATGGGCGACCCGGCGATCTGCGCGGTCTCGCCCGTCAGTGGCGTAGACCAACGTGGTTTGCTTCGGCCAACGGCAATCTGCACGATCGGCGCATTCGACGGTGAACGGACATTGGCGGGCGTCGCGGTCGCGCCGGATCCAACGACGCTTGCCATCGGCGCGACGCGGCAACTTACGGCGACCGCGAGCTACAGCGACTCCTCCGGGCCAGCCACGCAGGATGTAACCGCGAGCGCCGCATGGAGCACCGACGCGCCAGCGAACGCCATCGTTGCCACTGGCTTCACCAGCGCGAATCCCGGCCTGGTCACGGGAATCGCACTATCCAACCCGCCAAAGCCTGTCACGATCACCGCACGGTTCGGTGGCATGTCCGGCAGTGCGCTCCTCACCATCGATAACCCCGTGCCCACCATTACGGGCTTCACGCCGACAACGGCGACCGCGACAACTGGGACATCGACGCTGACGGTGAACGGCTCGAACTTCGTCCCGTCATCGCAGGTCTTCT
Source organism: uncultured Chloroflexia bacterium (assembly GCA_963847195.1). Classification (GTDB taxonomy): domain Bacteria; phylum Chloroflexota; class Chloroflexia; order Thermomicrobiales; family JALYUS01; genus JALYUS01. The sequence continues at coordinate 104,639 of CAWJZC010000015.1, forward strand.
TCGACACGACCGGCCTGACGACGGCATTCGTATCCGCCACGCAGGTCAACACGACGATCCCCGCCGGTCTCCTGACGACGCCTGGCACCGCGAACATCACCGTCGTCAACCCTGGGCCAGGTGGCGGAACGTCGAATATCCAGCCGGTGACGATCATCCCCGGCGCGGTGACAACGTTCGTCCTCTCTGGCTTCCCGGCTGCGACGGCGGCGGGCGCGCCCCATACGCTCACGGTCACCGCGAAGGATGGCGCCGGCAACACCGCCACCGGCTACAACGGCACCGTCTCCTTCAGCAGTAGCGACTTCGCCGCAGCCGTGCCGACGATCACGCTCGCGGGCGGCGTCGGGAGCGCCGCCGTCACGCTGAAGACCGCCGGGACGCAGTCCATCGCCGTGCGCGACATCACCGCACCCGCCATTGTCGGTACGCAGGTCGGTATCGTGGTGACGCCCGGCGCGGCGGCGAGCGTGACGGCGAATCCCGGCACGACACCGCAGAGCGCCAAGGTCGGCGCCGCCTTCAGCGCGCCGCTCGCAGTCACCGTCCGAGACGCCTTCGGGAACCCGGTCGGCGGCGCCGCCGTCCTCTTCGCCGCCCCCGCCAGCGGGGCGAGCGGCGTCTTTACCGGGAGCGCGGCGGTGACGACCAACCCGAGTGGCATAGCGACCGCCCCCGCCTTCACGGCGAACGCGACAGCAGGCGCGTACACCGTCACGGCGACAGTTACGGGGTCCGCGACCGCCGCCACCTTCGCGATGACGAACCTGCCCGGCCCGCCCGGCAGCATCGCCGCGACGATGGGCAGCCCGCAAACTGTCACCGTCGGCGGCGCATTCGCCGCGCCCTTCACCGCCCTCGTCAAGGATAGTAGCGGCAATCCGGTCGCCGCCGGGGTGAGCGTCACCTTCACCGCCCCGGCGAGTGGCGCGGGCGGCGCATTCGTGGGTGGTGGCGCGACCGCGACCGCCCTCACCGCCGCCGGTGGCGCCGCGACCAGTCCCGCTTTCACGGCGAACACCATCGCCGGGGCATACAGTGTCGTCGCGAGCGCGCCGGGCGTCGCACTGCCCGCCCTCTTCAGCCTGACCAACACCGCCGGTCCCCCGGCTACCGTCGCGTCGGTCAGCGGTGGGTCGCAGAGCGCGCCGATCACGACGACCTTCCCGACCGCGCTCGCGGTGCGCGTGACCGACGCGACGGGCAACGCCGTTAGCGGCGTGACCGTCACCTACGCCGTGCCATCGAGCGGCGCGAGCGGTGCGTTCGCGGGCGGCGTCTCCACCGCGACCACGAACGCCGCCGGCATCGCGACCGCTCCCGCGTTCACCGCCAACACGACGGCGGGGGGCTATGTCGCCACGGCGAGCGTGGCCGGGGTGAGCGGCACTGCGGCGTTCAGCCTCGCCAACACGCCGGGCCCGGTGGCAGCGTTCGCCTTCTCCACCCCGTCGTCATCCGGCAAGACGAGTACCGCCCGCGCCGCGACGATCCTGACAACGCGGGTCGGTGACGTGCTGACGATCACCGTCACTGCGCTCGACGCGGGGGGAAATGTCGCGACGAACTATACCGGCGCCGTCCGCTTCACATCGAGCGACCCGCAGGCGGTGGTGCCGGCCGCGTATACCTTCACACACGGCGACGCCGGCGCACACACTTTCGCCGTCACGCTGAAGAGCGCGGGCGCGCAGTCGGTCACGATCAGCGACATGAGCAACAGCACGGCCGTCGGCATGGTCTCCATCACCGTCAGCGCGGTACCCGCCGCCGTGACCGCCGCGCCGCCACCGGCCGCGCCGGGCTCGCGCTCGTCGCCGACGAAGCCGCCCGTGTCGGAGCGCGCACTCGCGGACGCCCCGTATCTGCCGCCCGCGCTCCCGACCACGGTAGCCAGCCCGGCGCCGACCGCCGACCCGTTCTCCGCCCTCCCCTCACCGACCGCGTCGCCGCAATGCCAGTTCTTCGCGGAGACGCACCATTCCCTCTGTTTCGGCTTCTTCGGCTACTGGCAGCAGCACGGCGGTACGGCGCTCTTCGGCATGCCGATCAGCGAGGAATTCCAGGAGCGCGGCGCGGACGGCACGACGCGCACCGTGCAATACCTCGAACGCGCCCGCTTCGAGTATCACCCGGAGTTCAAGGGGACGGTCTACGAGGTCGAGCTCGGACTGCTCGCGCGGGAACTCGCCGCCACGCGCACCGGCGATGCCCCCTTCGCGCCGATTGGTGCATCGGGCGTGCCGACCGCCGCACGATTCTACTCGGAGACGAGCCACTCGCTCGCGGACCCTTTCGCCGCATATTGGGACACGAACGGCGGATTACCCGTCTTCGGCTTCCCGATTTCGGCGCCCTTCCAGGAACGCAACGCGGATACCGGCCAGACGTACCTGGTGCAATACTTCGAGCGCTACCGCCTGGAATTCCACCCGGAGACGAACGGCATCGAACTCGGTCGCCTCGGCGTGCAGGATGCCCAGATGGGCGGCTACCTGCCCCGGTAGCGCCGCGTGCCATTGCGTCGGCGGCGATGTATGGTAGATTTACGCGGGGAGGGATATCGCGCCTCCCCGCGTGCCGCAGTGGCGGAATGGCAGACGCGGCGGACTTAAACTCCGCTGGGTAATACCCGTGTGGGTTCGACCCCCACCTGCGGCACCACCAAAATCCTGTGTGTGACGAACAAAACAAGCGCTTCCCCGGCACCCATGATGGGCGGAGCGATACCGCACCGTGCCTTTCCTGTTCGGCCCTGGCCATCGGCCCCCGCCGGAGATCAGCGCGCGTTGAAGTCGATCGTCCCCAGCACCTGGGCGACCGCCTGGTCGATCTGGGCGTCATGCGCCGGTATTCCGGCGAAGACCATCACCACCCGGTCACAGCCGACTTGCCCGACCCACAGCGTCGCGTCGATCCGCTCCGCGCCGTTCGCCGTGTAGTGGAACTGCCCGATGTAGCCGTCGTAGCCGGCCGCCTTCTGGGCATGTGGGCGCGCCGTGATTGCCGTATCCGTGACGTCGGCGGGGTTGAGCGGCCCGCTCGACCCCGATGATGATCGATGCGTGAATGTGTCGTACTCTCCCTGCCACACCGCCGCCGTCACGGGGGCGCCACCCGGAACGCGGATGAGGTCCAGGCGGTCCCCCGCCCCGTCGGGCACGGTGCCCGCGGCATAGCGCATCGACCGGGGCGGACCCGGCAATTCGTCCCACCATGGCATCCCGAAGAAGCGGACGCGCAGGTCGGGGGCGGATGCCACCCAGGACCCGGCGAGCGGGATAAACGCCGTGTGCGGCGTCGATGCCGCCCTCCGCGCCGCCGCGGCATCCGTCGCGGGCGTGCAGGCGCTGGCGCTCACTGCGTTCGTATTTGCCGTCGGCTGCGCCGTGTCCGCCGCGAGTCGACCACTACCTCCGCCGGGCTGGATGGTCGCCGCAGGGCGGCCGAACGGGAGGTCATGCCGCGGGAGTAGCCACCATGAGCCGCCTGCTATCGCGCACGCGATGGCTGCGGTGGCAACGAGCGCGACAACCATCTGGCGCGCCACTCCGCCTCGCACGGGGGGTAGCACAGCCTTGGTGCCTAGTCCTTTTCCTTTCCGTACCGCCGTCCGGGCTCGTCTTCCCGGCGCTCGCTCTGTGTCGGGTGTCCGGGTAGTGGTGCGATCGGCCACGGCCTCCGGGCTGGGTCGGGCTGTCCGTCCAGCCTGGAGCGTCGCGCCCGCGACCCGCTCCGCACCCGCTAACGTGTCCCGCCACATCTCCGGCACGGGCCGCCGTGACGGCTGGCGGTGCCCGTCGATGAAGCAGCGCCGCACGAGCGCGGCGACATCGGGCGGGAGCGTTGCGAGCGAGGGAGCGTTCGGCGGCGGTGAGATGGGGCAGATCGGCTTGTCGGCGTAGGGAAAGCACCCTCGGCGGATTTTCTCCTCGACCGATGGCGGCTCGCCCGACCCCGCCCACGTCCCGGCGAATGGGTGACGCCCCTCCATCAGCAGTTGGAAGATCAATACGCCGAGGCCGAAGCGGTCGGCCTCCGGTTGGCGCACCTCCCGGCTGAAGACTTTCCCCTGCAACTCCGGCGCGGTGTACTCCAACTTACCCACCGGGCAGGGGTGGGTAACGACGCGCCCGCCCCGGCTCGCCTGGACCTGGAACGAGTCGCAGTCGATGAAACTGACGAGCGCGGAAGGGCTGACGAGGATATTGCTCTCGTTGACATCACCCACGACGTAGCCCGCCTGATGGAGCGTGGCGAGGACGGCGGCGAGGTTGCGGGCGGTGCGAAAGAGGTAGCGGCGGTCGAAATCCGGGCAGCGTCCGGGCGCGCAGCCGGGGATTGAAGACCTCCAGCAGCGGCACCGACCCCGCGACATGGGGCATCAGGTAGCCGATCGGGCAGCGTGCGGTCCGTGGCGCCATAGAGGAGCTCCGATGGCCAAGCGAGATTGACGTGCCCGTCGATCCCCTCGCGCCCGCGCGGGCGGGTGTTCGATCATGCGCGCGAGTTTCTCCCCGGCCTCGCGCGTCGGCCTGGCGTAGATTTTCGCGACCAGTCCCGTCCGCCCGGTCACGGCGTAGACATCGCCCTCGCCGCCGCCGCCGATCCTGCGGCCGAGAGGGACGGTTCGATTGCGGGAGTCGCGGACGATCATGCGGATTTACTCGGTTTGCGGCGCCTCAGTCGGCAGCGGCGGGCGATTCTCGCTTCATTCGGAACAGTCGTACGCACCGCGAGAACGAGCGTCTTGTCGTCGTCGGTGCGGTTGTCACCCGCTCGGAGGCAAGGAAGCGGGCGAGTTCGGCTCCCCGGCCGTGGCGAGGTCGCTCGTTTCGTCAGAAATGCGAACAGCGGGCGGAAGAACGGGGCGTGCGGCTCATGCGACGGCAGGCGCACCGCGAGCCGGAGCAAGCCGTCGGTGGTGACAGCGACCGCCCGGACCGTCGGTCTGGGTAGACGGCAATTGTCGCGCCTCGACCGCCTGCGGCGAGGTCAGCAGCGCCACCTCATTGGCGTACTCGCCCCGTTGCGGCGCAGCGGCCAGGAACAGGCCCTCGTCGCCCTCCGCGACCGCGACGCCGTCTCCGACCTGACCGACGGCGAGGGTATCGTCGCCGGCGACTACCACCGTCAAGGTCGCGGCATAGTGGCGGAGCGACTGCCGCGCACCTTCTGCATGGGCGGTGACGGCGTCGAGTGCCGCGTCGAATCCCCGCCGCATGACATCGTGCCACGCCAGTTCGTCGCTTGGGAGGCTCTCACGCAGCGCACCAGCGAGATGCGACTCGGCTGCACCGGCGACGAGGTGTGCGCCCTCCTCGGCGCGTGCGGCGCTCCCCGCCCCGTCCGCGACGGCGATGATGAGGCACCCATTCGGGAGGACCGCCCAGCGGTGCGCATCCTGGCACGCGACGCCCGCCCGCTCGTGCGCGGTGCCCACCACGGACGCGGACGCGACCCGCCACCCGGCGCCGGGCGGAGTCTCATCGATGGACGGCGTGCTCAATGAGACGTGTCCGCAACGGCCCAGCCGACGGCGGGGAGGGGCGCCTGATCGCCGGGGCGCGACTGGGCGACCGATTGCAGGCTCTTGGAGAGCCACTGGAAGAGCTCGTGGAAGGCGAGGCCCTTCAGCCGCACCGGCTGGCGTTGCGACGAGAAGCGCGCCAGTTTGGCGAGGTCCGCCCCCTCGACGCCCACGACGTAGAAGGAGACACCCTTGCGCCGCTCCTCCTCCTGGACCTCGTCCGCCGCCGCCTCCCAGCCGAAGTCGGTCGGATTGCCATCGGTGATGAGAAAGACCCACGGGCGGAAGTAATCGAGGCCGTGCTGGCGGTACATCTCCTTGCGCTGCCGCACGAGCACCAGCCCCTGCCGGACCGCCTCGCCCATCGGCGTCTCGCCCTTCGCTTCGAGGGTCGGCGGGACGAAATCCAGGGCGCCGGCGAAGGCATCCGTGGCGTTGAACGGCACCTCGCGCCCCTCGCCGCTGCGAACATCGAGGGCGCGGGCCCTCCCGCCGAAGGCGACGACCGCCAGTTCGACCCGGAGCGAAGCGAGCTTGTCATCCTTGAGGGTGCGGGCAAGGTCGCGCAGCCCGGCATTCAACTCGTCGATCGGCGCGCCCTGCATCGACCCGGAAGTGTCGAGGAGCAGCACCACGGCGCACCGGGGTTCGGGATTCTCCGCGAACTCCGCCTCTGCCAACCGGTCGGTAAATGCCACATCGCCCTCCTCGTGTATGTGTCGCCGCGACGCCGTCGTTCTGCCAATGTGATGATACCGTGTCACGGCGGTCGCGCGTAGGGGGCAATCGAGCAGCGCAATTGGAGTTACCCCGGTTCGGTGGCTCTTCCGAGGATTTCGTGAACAGGCTTCACTCGTCGTAGGCCCACTGCCATCCAAAATGCATATGACCGATCCTGTGTACATCTTGTATCACAAGGAGTCGGACCTATGCGGATCGCTGCCCTGTTTCCTCACCTCGCCGGTTTTCGCGTTCAGGATGTTTGCCTCGGCGAAGGGCGCCTGATCCTTACGGTGGCTGCCCGTCGCCAGACGGCTTCCTGCCCTCACTGTCGCCGTCGATCCCGGCGCATCCACAGTCGCTATCACCGATCGCCCAATGACGTACCGATCAATGGTTTGCACGTCTCCTTGCATATCCACGTGCGTCGTTTCTTCTGCGTCAATCCCCGCTGCCCGCATCGCACCTTTGCCGAGCGCTTCCCCGCCCTCGTCGCTCCCGGTGCTCGCCGCACCAACAGACTCGATGACTGGTTCACCCATATCGCGTTCGCCCTCGGCGGTGAGGCGGGTGCCCGCCTCTTCCACCATCTCGGCATCGCCGTCTGTGGCGATACCTTGCTTGCGCGCATCCGCTCTTTCACCTTTGCGGATCGACCGACGCCGCACGTCTTGAGCGTGGATGATTTCGCCTTGCGGCGCGGTCGCATCTACGGCAGCATCCTCGTGGACGTGGAGCGGCATCGGACGGTCGATTTACTCCCGGATCGGAGTGCCGGTACCTTTGCGACCTGGCTCGTGGGACATCCCGGTATCGACGTGATCAGCCGGGACCGCAGTGGGGAGTATGCGGACGGCGCGAGACAAGGCGCACCGGATGCGATCCAAGTTGCTGACCGGTTTCATCTGCTCCGCAATCTCCGCGACGTGACCCTGCGCGTGTGCAAGCGGCACGCGAAATGTCTCGCCCAGATAGCGGCCCCCGGTGCCTCGCAGCAGAGTCTGACGCGCCTGCGATTGGATCGCGCGGCGTCTAAGCAGCAGGCGCGCGGGCAGATGCGGGCACGCTTTACCGCCATCCATCGCCTGGCGTCCACGGGGATGAATCGCTCGGCGATCGCGCGGGAACTGGGCATCCATCGACATACCGTCCAGAAATATCTCGCGAGCGATGACCCGCCCGAACGCCGCCACTACACGCGCACGACGAGCATGCTGGCCCCCTACGAAGGGTACATCTTGGCGCAGTGGCGCGGGGGTCGCCGCAACGCGATGCAACTGTGGCGAGAGATCGTCGCGCAAGGGTACGCCGGGTCGTATCGCAATGTCTCTCGCCTGACGGGCTATCTGCACGCCCAAGACCGCACCGGATGCACGGCACCGCTCGCACCTGCCGGACTGACGCCCGCACACGCGGTGGGCATCATGGTCATCCGGCCCGAGAATCGCACGGCCGAGGAGCAGGCGACACTCGCACAGCTACCCGCGCTCCACCCGGAGATCGCCGCCGTCGCCTCGCTCTGGGAATCGTTCGCCGCCATGTTCCGCGATCGGTGCGGCGAGTGCCCCGAATGCCAACTCGAACAATGGATGGCGATGGCAGCAGGAACGAACGTGCCCGAACTCACCGCGTTCGTTACCAAGCTGCGTCAGGATGGGGCTGCAGTCGTGGCCGCGCTGACACTGCCATATAGCCAAGGCCAGACGGAGGGGCGGGTGAATCGGCTGAAACTCATCAAACGGTCGATGTACGGGCGGGCGAAGTTCGATCTGCTGCGGCAACGTCTGCTCTACGCGAATGCCTCATGATCGCGAGCGCGCGGACACTCGATCACACCTCATACTGACTTAGGATGAGATGTTGGTATAGAGCCAGTGTTGGTTGGTGAGCGACTTGACTTGTGTCGGGTCGTTCCCCAGCCCATCCAGCGCCTCGCACAGTACCCCGTCCAACTGTGCGTCCGTCGTGAACAATGCCCCGCGCGTGTACTGCCCCGTATCCATTGCCAGACCTGCTCCATCACATTTACCTCCGGCGAATGCGGCGGCTGGAACCAGAGCGTGATCCCTTCCGGCACCACGACGCGCTGACTGACATGCCATCCCGCGTTGTCGAGGACGACGACCAACCGCTCCCCCGGATACTGCGCCGCCAGATGTGCCAAGAACAGGCTGAACCAGGCGCTGTTCAACCCACCTACCAGCAGACTGATCAATCGCCCCGTCGCCGGCTCAACCGCCCCAATCACCGGTCGCCACCGCCGCCCACCCCAGACCGGCTGCACCGGTCGCGTCCCCTTGCGTGCCCAGACCCGCCGCAGTTGGGTCGTCAGCCCCCACCACGCCTCATCGAGAAACAGGAGCCGATACCGCCCCTTGCGCGCCTCGCGCATCCGCTGGCGGACTTTTTTTGAAGCGGCGCTGAGCCGCCGTGTCCGCTTGATAATGGCGCGTGCGCGGCATCACCCGCCGCGCCTCGTGCCGCTTCAACAGATGCCAGATCTGGGTCGTGGACAGGGAGATTGCCCACCGCTCGGCGATCCGCGCGCGGAGCTGTTTGAGCATCAGCGTCGGTTCGGCATCCACCCAGGCCAGCACCTCGGCTTGGCGATCGGGGGTGAGCTTGGGCGGTTGCCCATCGCCTCCGGCGCGGCGCGCGAGGCGGTCGAGACCCTGAGCACGAGCGAGCGTGACCCATGTGCGGATCGCCTCGGGGGTGACGCCGAGGAGGGCGGCGATCTCCCAGGGGGGACGACCGAGGCGGCGCAAGTAGCGGGCGTGATACCGCCGTCCAATGGCGACGGTGGGGGCATGGATGTAGCGGGCGTAGAGATCGTCGGCGGACCAGTCATCGGGGACGGTCAGGGCGTTCATCGGCCATCACCTCCGCCTCGATTCTACCCCAACTCCTCTCCCTAAGTCAGTATCATTCACACAATCCTCGGAAGAGCCACGAAAACGGGGTCAACTCCATACAGGTTCTTCGCCATCGCCACCTTGGTCGGGGTGTTCAGCTTCTTCGGCCGGCCGCCCATCCTCCCCCGCGCCCGGGCCGCGGCTAATCCGGCCTGGGTGCGCTCGCGGATGATGTCCCGCTCGAACTCGGCCAGGGCGCCGAAGACGTGGAAGATCAGCTTGCCGCCCGAGGTGGTCGTGTCGATCTGCTCGGTCAGGCTTTTGAACCCGATCCCCCGCTCGTTGAGTCTCGTGATCACCTCGATGAGATACTTCAGCGAGCTGCCCAGCCGGTCCAACCGCCAGACGACGAGGACATCGCCCTCCCGCAGATAGTCGAGCGCCTGGTCCAGCCCCGGGCGGTCGCTCCGGGACCCGCTCATCGTGTCGGTGAAGATGCGGTCGCACTTGGCGGCATTCAACGCGTCGCGCTGCAGATCAAGGATTTGTTCGAAAGTGGAGACGCGGGCATAGCCGATGGTAGTAGTCATGAGCCGATTGTCTCAGAAATCAGCGACGGAGGCAAGCGGTAAGACGTTGAAAACGAGACGGGTAACTGAACTCCATCCGATTGGGCGAAACCGGCGGACAAATCGCAGAAACCCCGCATGTCTCAAAAAGGGCCCTTTTTGAGACGGCGAGCGCTTCTAGGAGACGGAGCTGCCCCTGAAGGGGCCGGCTCCCTGATCGGTCGTCCCGGACTGCTTCCACGCGGCACGCGCGGTCCCGTCCGGGACGGGACGATGTCCTAGTCGTCGCTACGATCGTCGCGGTCGAGGTGGTCATATCCCGACGCCGCCCACAATGCCTGCGCCAGTACTTTGTACCCGGCATCATTCGGATGGATGTCGTGCAGCGGCGCGATGCACACGAGCGTCAGCGCGCACACCTCCGTCGGTGTCGAGATCGGCGTGTAGCCGTCCGCGACGCGCGCCCCGTGCGCGTTCGCCACACCGGTCAGGGTTACGTTGAGCGCCTGCACGATCGCCGTGCTCGCCGGGATCGAGACGACATAGGGGTTGTCGATCGTGAGCAGGATGATCTCGCTCTTTGGTGAGGCGGCGTGCAGCGCGGTCAGGATCTCGGTGAGGTTCGCACCGACCTGTGCGAGCACCGCGGGGAGACCCTGCTGTGTGCACGTCGCATCCTGGTTGCAGACATTGAAGAAGAGATTCTGCACGTCATTGGCACCGATATCGAGCGTGATCGGGCTCACTTTGTCGCGATGGCTCTTGAGGAAATCGACGGCGGCATCGAGCTGCGAGGTGCCGATCGGATAGTTGTTGTGCAGCGCGAGGGGCCGACTGGCATTGTGAAACGGGCAGTTCCCGTTGATGAACGTCGCACTCGTCTCGCCGGCGCAGCTGAAGTTAACGGTCTGGATGTGCGGGCGGATGCCGCGCAGCAGCTCGGCGAATTCGTCGGCATAGCCGGTATTGAAGGAGGCGGGATTGTAGGTATTGGTGGCGATCTCCTGCTGGAACTTGCCGAGCTGGAAGCCGAACGCTTCGGAATCGCCGAGTGCCATGTAGTATTGCCTCGGCGAGGAGACCCGATCATCGTCGGCCGCGGCGACTGCGGTGCCGAACACGAGCGAACCGATGAGCAGCAGGAGCGCGATACTGCCCACCGTGCGACGACCGCGCCGCTCCATGTGAAAACGCGAACGCACCATGCTTTCCCTCCCTCTTGTGGACCACCTCAACCGAAATATGTCGATCGAGTCCCGTCTACGACGAACGCCGGTATAGATAACCCCCGGAGACCTCCTTTCGCTATTTCACCGCGAAGATGCGGTAGCTCACGCCGCCGCCTTCTCCCCCGCCGCAGCCTGCGTCGAGGACGTGCCAGCCGGGGCGGATGCCGACCGAGCGGAGCATCGCCTCGTACTCGGGTCGGTACGTCTCGAAATGGGCATCCAGCCAGCCGGCGTCGGTCATCAACTGCCCGGTCGACGATGCATACCCCTCGTCCTCGGTGCGCTGCTTCGTGTTCATGATCGCCTCCCCTGCATGGCACATGGCCGACCGCGAGGACATCGCTCTGGCAGAAGTAAAAATCGGGCGCGCCGACCGGATTGTCGGCCCGCATCGGGATCGAGCATCGTCCGCCAGGTCGCCATATCCTCCTCGGGTAACGCCATCGTCAGCGCCGACCGGGCGAATACCGCGCTCGCGGCGCGGAGGAACGTCTGCTCGATGGGGCGCAGCGGCGCCCAGCGCTCCGTCAGCGTCGTCCGCTGCCAGACATTTTCGAGCCCCGCGCGTTCCAACCAGCCGCGCAGGTGCGGCGACCGTAGCGCGTGCCGCATCTGCGCCGACCCGCGCCGCGCGGCGGCGTCATTCCGTCGGGCGAAGAGCAGGGGATCGCCCGTCCCCAACAACGTACGCACCCCGTCGTACTCCTTCAGGGCGACCAATCCGCCCGGCCGCACCACACGCCGGAATTCCGCGAGCGCCGCAGTCAGCTCCTCGTCCGAAAGGTACTGCGAGGTGTTGGCGCACCAGACGGCGTCGAAGGTGGCGTCCGGATACGGGAGGGCGGTGACGCCGCCAGTCTCCGCGCTGACCGGACAAGGGAGCAGCCATGCGGCGAGGCGCTCCTCGACGAGCGCGATATTCTCGGGCGCGAGGTCGAGGGCGGCGACGCTCCCGCTCGGCCAGACGAGTTCGGCGAGGAGGGGCAGGAAACTGCCGCCGCCGCAGCCCGCGTCGAGGACACGCCAACCCTGCGCGATGCCGACCGAGCGGAGCATCGCCTCATATTCCGGCCGACATGTCTCGAAGTGTGCATCGAGATAGCGACTGTCCGTGTACGCCTGCCCGGTGGACGATGCGTGGGGTGCGGTCTGGTGCATCTGATCCGGCATGTATGTGCTCCCTGCTCAGCCTGTTTTGGCATCGATGCCTGACGGTTCGTATGGTGACTGTCGCAAGCATAGTCGGCGGGAGGTATAGCGCGCATCGCTAAAATGAGCGATTTCCCGCGACCGCCGATGCGCCTGCGGGTGCGGCGGATCGCTACAATCGGCGAGCGTCCGTCAGGTGAGGCCGTGCGTGTGGGCGAAGGCGGCCGCCTCGACGCGGTTGGCGCTCCCCGTCTTGCCGAGGATCGATTTGACGTGCGCGTTCACGGTATGCACGCTGACGAAGAGCGCGGCGGCAATCTCCCGATTCGTGCGCCCGGCGGCGAGGAGTATGAGCACCTCCACCTCTCGGGCGGAAAGGCCGACTGTACGGGCGACCGGGGCATCTGCGACGGTCGGCACAGCCAAACGACCGGCGAGGGCTTTGGCGCGCAGGAGTGCCGGCGCCGCCCCCAGCGGCTCGCAGAGCGCCTCGCACCTCGTCGAGCAGCGTCCGGGCGCTCTCTTGCTCTCCAATCGCGGCCCGCAGTTCCGCAAGGGCGAGGAGGGTGAGCGCCCGCTCGTACGGCGCGTGGCAGGCATCGGCGAGCGTGAGGGAAGCATCGAGATGCCGTTGCGCGGCCTCGTACCGCCCCGCCGCAATATCGAGTTCACCGAGCAGGCGATGCGTGCCGAGCAGCACAAGCGGCTGACGCGGTTCGCTCGCGGCGGCGAGCGCCTGCTCGGCCCTGCGCCGCTGCCTGGTCCGCATCCCCGAAGGCGTGAAAGAACGCGGCCCATGCGAGGTGCCGTCCGCCCGGTCGAACGCCGCGCCGCTCCATGCGAGCCAGCGATCATGCGCCTCCAGCCAGGTGCGCGCCTGCGGCCGAGTCGCCCGCGTCGCACGCCAGCACGACCGCCACTCGCTGCATCGGCAACGCGTCCTTCAATTGTTGCGCCCCCGGTGCGGTCGCCGGTCCATCGGGAAAGACCGCATGGATCTGCTGCCAGGCGGTTGCCGAGTCCCCGCAGGCATGGGCGATCCGTGCGATGATGAGCGCCACGAAGGGCCTAATCCAGTGCTGCGATATCGCTTCCTGCGTCGCCGCCAACGCGCGAGCCTCCTCCCACTCACCTTCCAGCCACCAGACCGGGAGGTTGACGACGCGTGGGGCAGACTGGATGCCGGCGCCGAGTGCGGCATCGAGCATCGTGGCCCCTTCGAGCCGCCAGCCGGGCGCGCTCCTGCGGGTGATCGGCCCGATAGGGCAGATGGAGCAACTCTATTTCGAGCATTGGCATGTAGCCGAGCGAGGAGACATGCCCATCCGCGCGGTAGGCCGCGCGGGCAGCCGCAAAGGATTGCCGCGCGGCGTCGCCCGCGCCGGAGAACGCGGCGACGATCCCGCGTGCGGCATCGAGATCTCCCGATGGATTCCATGTCCGATCCGCCCGGGCGGGCCGCGTGGAGTCCCGCGCCTCGATCGCTGCTGCGATTGCCGTAGCCTCATCGAGATGCCCCAATAGTGCGAGGTAGTAGACGAGCGTCGCCCGCAGCCCCTCGATACTCTGCACGCGAGCCTGATCGCGCAGCGTCTGTCTCTCCTCGTGCGACAGCGCGTCGAGCGCGCACATCCCGGCCCGCATCTCCGCCAGCCCGGCCAACGTGGCGTTCATCAGGATCAGACAATACCCACGGGTGAATCGCGCCATGCCACCGAGCGGGCGATCGCCGGTCTCCGCCGCGATGCGCTCCGCGACGGTGAGGTGCTCCACCGCCTGATCCGTCGTGCGATAGCGCAATGTCAGCGCGAGGCGATAGCGCAACCAGCCGCGTTCGGTTGGTCCCGCCCCGAACCGTTCCATCAAGCGCAGCGCGGCCTCGTAGCGGTCGGCGGCGGTAATGAGCGCGAAGACCTGCTGGGCGCGGTACCCCGACTCGGTGAGCCAGGCGACTGCCCGGGCATCCCCCGCCCGCCGAAAATGGTCGGCGACGGCATCGGCGTCCGGATGCGGCAGCGCCGCCCACGCCTCTCCGACCTTCCGATGCAGCGCGCGTCGCCGCGACGGGGAAATACCTTCGTAGAGCGCATCGCGCACGAGCGCATGGACGAAGCGGGCGCGCGTCCCGTCCGGCGTCTCGTCCATCAGCCGCGCGGTGGTCGAGCGCTCGACCACCGCCGTCATGCGGACCTCGTCCGCGCCGCTCGCGGCGGCCCAGATGCCGAGCGGTACCTCCTGCCCGATCACCGCACCCATCTCGAGCAACGTCTGCATATCCTCGTCGAAGCGCGCCACCTGCGCGTCGATGACCTCCCGGAGCACCGGCGCTATCCGTGCGGCGGCGAGATCGCCGACCACCCAGGAATCGGCGACGGGCCGGATGGTGGCGTCGTTTTCGAGGGACCGCAGCAGCTGCACGGTGAAGAAGGCATTGCCCGCCGCCCGCGCGTGCAGGTACGCCGCGAGGCGCTCCGTGTCCGACGATGCCAGGCGATAGCGCGCGTCGAGGAGGGAGCGGACTGCGGCGGGAGGGAGCGGTCGGAGCGCGACGCGGAGGATGGGCGCTTCGCGCTCGAGGAGGGGCAGGAGGAGGGAAGAGCGGGTGGCGGCGGGCCAGTTCGTGCGCCCGGTACGTGACGACAATCAGCAATGGCAACGCGGCGAGGGAGCGGGCGAGGAATCGCAGGAGGTCGAGGCTGGCAGGGTCGCTCCAGTGGAGGTCGTCGAGCAGCAGGACGGCGGGCCGTACCTCCGCGAGCGCGGCGAAGAAGTCGCGCACCTGCTCGAAGAGCGCCGTCTGGCTGGCGACCGCGCCAATCGCGCCGCGACGGGCGAAGGGGACGGGGAAGGGAGGAAGGCCGTTGCTCGGTTGGCAGCGACCGAACAGTTCCGCCCACGGGCCGTAGGGGGGCGTGTCGGTGAGATCGTAGCATCCCCCTACCAGCACGAGCGCGCCCCGCTCCCGCGCTTCGGCGCAGAGTGCCTCCGCGAGGGCGGTCTTGCCGATCCCCGCGTCACCGCCGATGAGCACGAGGCTACCATGCCCGGCGATGGCGGCGACGAGATGATCGCGCATCAGCGACAATTCCCCTCCCCGCCCGACGAAGTGCGGTGGATGCAGGGGCGACAGTGGCCTGATCATCGGCAGTCCCTACCTGACGCGACAGCGATAGCCGAATGGGATTATACTCGCTGCATCCATCTCTGTTTCGCCGTGCCAACGTGGCACCAAGATGATGGAAATATCGGGCTGCCGAGCTCGAGTTCTGAAACCCATCTCTATATCAAGCCAGGTAACTAGGCGAATAGATTGTGCAATATTCTAGTCTCAAAAAGAACCCTTTTTGAGACAGCCGATTGCAAGGTTAGGATCTATGACACTTGGGCACCAGTGTCCCGAAATGCGGCGTTCGGACCTTTACGGACGCATTTGCGGGAATGCGGCAGTGTGACGATGGGTGCACCACAACTGGTCACACCCCAACTGGTCAATCTCCCGGAGTGGACGCGGTCCTCGATCCGTTGACTACGGCGATGGCACGAGCGCCGCTGCCACCACCGGCATCGCATCGGTGAGGTACCACCCCTCGGCCAGTTTGCCGTTCGTGACGCGCCACATGTGCATCCCGAGCTTGTCGATCCTTTGTCCCGTGGGAGCGATGCCATTTACCGAGCCCGTGTGGGTAGCGCTGATCGTGAAGCGATCCACCACCATATCACCTTCGGCGACCAGCGCATCGATGCTGACATGCCAGTCAGGGAATGCCGTCTTGACGGCGCGAATGCTGCGTGCCATCCCTTCACCGCCGGTGCTGATCCCGCTCCCTGCGGTGTGATTGACGTAGTCCGGAGCAAAGAGCTCTTCTGCGATACTCGTATCGCCACCGTTGATCATCACTTCGAGGTAGCGACGGACAACGGCTTTGTTCGTCTCAAGGGACATCGTGTTCGCTCCTCTTGCACCGAATACGCTGCGGCGAGATAGCGCGGAGTATATCCTTTCCGCACTGCGAAGGCCACGCGACGCGGCGGTCTGTTGCGGGTTGTGCCCGCGAGGGCTGTCGATTCATCCCCGTCGCGCCGATCCACTGGCACCATATCAGTCCGACGGGTGACCCACCTGGCGGGAGAATACGCGCGTCGAGCACGGAGGATTCCGGCCCGTGCGACCAGCATCGCGGGATAAGCGTACTCTGATTGACGTTTTGTCAATCGCCCCCTAGATGAGAGCGAGGGCGTGCATTGAGTCCGGCGTTCCGGGGAGTCGGTACATGCGGGCTTCGGGCGCGAAGAAGTCGCTCACGGCGTCCGCACCGAGGGCCCTATTGGCGGTGAAATGGCGCTCGATCGCGACCTGGATACGCCCCCTCTATCATCACGTTCCTCCTCTTCCGTGGCTGTACTGCCCCCGGCTATTTTGGGAGCCCGGTCACCAATCCCTTCCGGGATATTTGTCCGCCGCAGAGGCCAATTTGAGCCGAGAATCGAATGCCATGATGTGCTCCGATGACACCCAGAGATTCCGATCCGTCAATGGACCCTGGCAGACGGTTGACCATGATTGGCCCCTCCTTGCCAACGGAGACGGTCCGCGCCGGGCACTGAGATTCGCCAGTCGCCGCGCTCATCGGCTCCGGCAGGTC
>CAWJZC010000016.1:0-9247 GCA_963847195.1 uncultured Chloroflexia bacterium
CATCGAGGTGAAGATCCTCCGCACCCCGGCGGACTTCCGCCGCGTCGAGGAGCAGGTGGCGGGGGACACCGGGCTCTACTTCCGCGAGCCGGGGCGGTTCGACCGGATGGTGGTCTTCGTCTACGACGACTGCGACCGGCCGCAGCCGGAGCGGTACGCGGGACTGGTGACGGCGTTGAAGCGGCGGGAGCGGGTGGCGGACGTGGTGATCATCCGGCGACCGAGCATGATCCCGGACCGGCACGAGCGCGCGTAGGGCAGAGCCGGTCTCCCCTTCTCTTCGGGCCAAAAGCGCACGCATCCTTGACAATACTAGAACGCATGTGCTACATCTGATCGTGTTGAGCCGCGGAGAGGAGGCGAAGCGAGCGAACGGAGGCGGTGACGAACGTGGCGCACGTACCCGATCAGGAACTCATCCTCATCCCTCGCCGCACTCCCGCCGTCGCTCGCGATCCGCCGGGCCTCGGACCTCGCGCCGCATACCGATACCCTCCCGACCGGATTGCCGCCCCTCGACGCCTTCCTCGGCGGGTTGCCGCTTCGCCACACCCATCTCATCGCCGGTACCGAGGGGGCGGGCGTCACGACGCTCCTGCACGGCCTCCTCGCCGCGATCACGCGGCAGCACCCCGTCCTGCTCCTCGATCCCCGCAACCGCTTCTATCCCGCCGGGCGCCGCCGCCCTCGGTGTCCATCTGCCCCATCTCCTGCGCGTCCGGGTCCATGACCCCCAGAAGCTGCGGCGGGCACTCGCCTTCGCCCTCGCGTGACGCCGCCTGTCCGCTGATCGTCTGGGATGCGGTGCTCCTGCCGCCCGCCCATCTCCTCGACCGGCTGCGCCCCGATGTCCGCGCGAGCGGGTGCGCGCTCCTCCTCGTCGTTGCGGGCGTGCCGCTCGCCGCGCCCGGCATCACCGGCGCCACCTTCGTCGCCCGCCACGAGCGCTGGGAGCAGGGGGAGCGGGGCCGCCCCGAATGCATCGGCAAGACCGTCACGGTCGCCGTCACCGATCACCGCCGCCACCGCACCGCGACGATGCCCCTCACCTTCCGCTATCCGGCGCCCTTGCCGTCGCTCCTCCGTGCGGTGCGGAAGGGGGTGATGGGCGATGCGGGCACGACGGGTCGCGGCCCTCTTCCTGCCGGGGCTGCCGCTGCAGGCCGTCGGGCGGGATGACCCCGCGATGCGCGCGAAGCCGGTCGCCATCACCGACGGGGCGCGTCATCCTCGCCCGCAACCGGCGCGCGGTGGAGGCGGGCGTCGCGGTCGGGATGACGGTGGCGGAAGCGGCGACGCACGCGCCCGATCTCCTCCTCGTGCCGGATGACCCGCGCCGCACGCAGGCGCTCTGGGACGTGGTGCTCGACCAGATGGACGGCCTCGGCCCGGTCGTGGAGGATGCGGGGTTGGGGCTGGCGCTCGTGGACCTGACCGGCGCGGGCCGCAGCGAGCGGGTGCTCGTGCGCCGCACGCTCCACGCCCTGACCACACTCCTCGGCCTCACCGCCCGCGCCGCCGTCGCCGATGGGCCGTTCGTCGCCGCGGTCGCCGCCCGACGGACGGCCCAGGAGCTGGTGCTCGTCCCCCGCGACCACGGCGCGGCTTTCCTCGCGCCGCTGCCCGGTCGGCGTCCTGCCGCTCCCCGCGCACGCGGTCGTCCGATCTCGCCCTGCTCGGCATCCGCACGGTGGCCGGCTTCGCGGGGTTGCGGCTCTCGCACGTACAGGAACGCTATGGAGGTATCGGCATGGCCGCCTTCTCCCTCGCCATCGGCACGGACACCCGGCCGCTCGTTCCCCGCGTCCGCGAGCGGCAGGAGACGCTCGTCTATCCCTTCGAACCGGCCGGTGGACGATCTGACGCCGATCCTCTTCGTGATCAAGGCGCTGCTGGATAACCACGCCGCCATCCTCCGGCGCGAGGGGCTGGTCGCCGCCGGGCTGCGCCTCACGCTCGGCATCGAGGCGCGCGAGCCGGTCGTGATCGAGCAGCGCTGGGGCGCCGCCTGCGTCCCCGGCGCTGCGGAACTCGATGCCCTGCGCCTGACACTGGGCGACCGGTTTGTGGGGGAGGAGCGCGACGGCGCGCTGCCGCCGCGCGTGACGGAGATCGCGGTCACGCTGCTCGACTGCGCCCCCGATCGGCGGCACGCAACTGCCGCTCTTCGGCGCGGGGATCGTCCGGCAGCGGGAGGCGGTCGGCCACCTCCTCACCCGGCTGCACGCGCTGCTCGGGCCGATGGGGGTGGTCGAGGATGTGCCGGTGGCGGCGCATCTGCCCGAGGAACGCTGGCAGTCCCGCCCCTACGACGCGGCGCGGATCGGCACGCCGCCCGCACCCGCGCCGATCGATGGACGCAGCGTCGCTCCCGTCGCTCCCCGGACTGACCCTCTGCCGCCCGCCGGAACCGGTCATCGTCGGCTGGGTCGGGGAGCAACTGACCGCGCTCGCGTGCGGGGGCGTCCACCGCGATGTCCTCGTCGGCGCTCGGCCCGTACCACATCGAGGGGCGCTGGTGGGAGGAGCGGCGCTTCGACCGCGCCTACTGGTTCCTGCTCACCGACCGATCAGACGCTCCACCTCATCGTCGAGGACCGGCTGACCGGTGCGTGGACCCGCGTCGGGGTGGTGGACTGATGGACGACCGGGTTCGTCCACCTGCAGGTCGCCTCCTCCTGCGCCTATCTGCACGCGGCCAGCAGCCCGGAAGCGCTCGTCGCCGCCGCGCCGGCACGGGCATGGAGACGCTCGCCCTCACCGATCTCCATAATCCCTACGGCGCACCCCGCTTCGAGCGGGCCTGCATGGCCGCCGGCATCCGGCCCATCCACGGCGTCGAGGTGGCCACGACGACCGGGGACGCCTCGTGTTGCTCGTGCGCGACGCGAGCGGGCTGGACGAATCTCTGCCGCCTCTGCCACGGCGGGCAACTTCGCCGGGGAGAAGGGGAGGCCCCGCCTCGATCCGGGTCTGCTCGGCGAGTTCGCGGGCGGCCTGACCGCGCTCCTCCTGCCGCAGGGACAGGTCGCGACCCGGCTCCTTGCCGGTGATGAGACCGGGGCGCGGCAGGCGCTCGATAGCCACCGCGCCGTCTACGGCGAGAAACAGGTCGTACCTCGCGCTCATCGACCATCGCACGGCGCACGACGAACGGCGCAATGCGCCTCGTCGCGACGTGGGCGAAGGAAGTCGGGCGCGCGCGTCGTCGCCACGAACGCGGTGCGGATGGCGACCCCCGCCGATCGGCCGCTCCTGGATACCCTGACCTGCGTGCGGGAGCACACGACGCTCGCCGAGGCGGCGACGCTCCTCGCGCCGAACCGGGAGGCGTATCTGAAATCCGCCGACGCGATGGCGGCGCTCTTCGCCTGGTGCCCGCAGGCGATCCGCAACACGCGGACGATCGCCGAGGAGTGCCGCTTCGCCCTCGCCGAGGTCGCCTTCCAGCCGCCCCCGTTCCCCATCCCCGCCGCCGAGAATGCCTTCTCCTACCTCTTCAAGCTCTGCCACGCCGGCGCGGCGGAGAAGTACCGCCCGATGTCCCCGCAGGCGATGGCGCAACTGACGCGCGAGCTCGATTTGATCCACCGGCTGGACTACGCCGAGTACTTTTTGTTCGTCTGGGATATCGGCCGTTTCTGCCGGGAGCGGGGGATCCTCATGCAGGGCAGGGGATCGGCGGCCAACTCGG
The DNA here is from genome assembly GCA_963847195.1 of uncultured Chloroflexia bacterium. Lineage (GTDB taxonomy): Bacteria > Chloroflexota > Chloroflexia > Thermomicrobiales > JALYUS01 > JALYUS01. Next base: position 3,695 of record CAWJZC010000016.1, read on the forward strand.
TCGTCGCCTATCGTGCTCGGCATCACCAATGTGGACCCGCTGCGCTACGGCCTCCTCTTCGAGCGGTTCCTCTCGGAGGAACGCGCGAGCCCGCCGGACATCGATCTGGATATCGAGCACGAGCGGCGCGAGCAGGTCATCCAGTACCTCTACGAGAAGTGGGGCCGGGACCGGTCGGGCATGGTCTGCAACGTCAACGCCTACCGGGGCCGCTCGGCGCTGATCGACGCGGGCAAGGCGCTCGGCCTCCCGCATCAGCGCGTCATCCAGCTGACAAGCGCATCGGCCACCATCGCGGCGACGGAGATGGCGGCGGGCAATCGCGCAGGAACTCGGCGTCGGGCGAGGGGACCGTCGGACTGGCTCGCGACGCTCGTCGCGGCGATGGAGGACGTGCCCCGGCACGCCTCGATCCACAACGGCGGGTTCGTCGTCACCGCCCGGCCGCTCGCCGAGTGCATCCCGCTGGAGAAGGCGCGGATGAAGGACCGCACGGTGACGATCTGGGACAAGGACGATCTGGAGGCGCTCGGCTATATCAAGACGGATGTCCTGGGGCTCGGGATGCTCACCTGCATCCGCGAAGTGCTTCGATCTCGTCCGCGAGACGGACGGGGACGACGCTGACGCTCGACACGCGTGCCCCTGGAAGACCCGGCGGTCTACGACATGTTCGGGAAGGGGGACACCGTCGGCGTGTTCCAGATCGAGAGTCCGGGCGCAGCAGGCGACCCTGCCGCGCACCCTGCCGCGCACGCTCTACGACCTGGTGATCGAGACCGCCCTGATCCGGCCGGGGCCGATCCAGGGCGCATCGGTCAGCCCGCTCATCCTGCGGCGGCAAGGCCGGGAACCGGTCACCTACCCGCATCCCGATCTCGAACCGATCCTCGAACGCTCCTACGGCGTGGTGCTCTATCAGGAGCAGGGCATGCGCTGCGCGATGCAGATCGCCGGGTTCACCGCGGGCGAGGCGGACCTGCTGCGCCGGGCGATGGGCAGCAAGCGCAGTGTGGCGGCGATGGCCGGGCTCAAGGAGCGGTTCGTCGCCGGCGGGCGGGCCCGTGGCTACGAGGACGGGGTGATCGAGCGCGTCTGGGAGATGATTCAGGGGTTTGCCTTGTACGGCTTCCCGGAGAGCCATGCGGTGGCGTTCGCGCTCCTCATCGCCGTGTCGGGGTATTTGAAGCACTACTACCCCGCGCAGTTTCTTGTGCGCACTCCTCAACAGTCAGCCGATGGGCTTCTACTCGCCCGCGATGCTGATCTCCGATAGCCGAGCGGCACGACGTCGTCGTGCTGCCCCCGGATATCCAGCGGAGCGGCTACGATCACCGGATGGAGCGCACCGAAGACGGGGCATGGGCGGTGCGGCTCGGGCTGCGCATCGTCGCCGGCGTCGGTGAGAAGGAGAAGGCGCGGATCGAGGCGGAGTCCCGGCGCGGGCCGTACGCCGATCTGCACGATGTCGTGCGGCGGCTGCCGCTCGGGCGGGACGTGCTGACCAACCTCGCGGCGGTCGGGGCATTTGCGCTCGCTCGGCCTGTCGCGCCGGGAGGCGATGTGGGCGGTCGGCGTCGTGGATGGTCGGGAGGATCTGCTCCCCGATGCGCTCCCCGACATCCCGGCGCTGCCGCCGCTCACCGATGAAGAGGAGGTGCGGCTCGATTACGGCCTCATCGGGTGCGCGCCGGGCGGGCGGCATCTGATGACCTTCTACCGGCCGCTGATGGACGAGTGGGGCGTGGTGAGCGCGAAGGAGCTTGACGCGCGTGCCGCACGGGGCGACGGTGAAGGTCGGCGGGGTGGTGGCGATCCGGCAGCGACCCGGCACCGCCAAAGGGGTGATGTTCCTCACGCTCGAGGACGAGACGGGCGTGGTCAATATCGTCGTGATGCCCGATGTCTATCAGCGGGAGCGGACAGGCGCTGCGCCTCGCGCCCCTGCTCGCGATCAAGGGGAGGGTCGAGCGGGTGGACGGGGTGACGAATGTGCGGGCACGGCGGGTGCGTGCATTCGGGGAGGATGGGGAGGCGGATGCGCTGCTATCCAAGCAGTTCGCGTGAGCCGGGCGACGGAGGGGAGATCACGATGCCGCGGCGCTACAGCACCGAGATTCGCGGCGACGGGACGACGCGGACATGGACCTTGCCGCATGGCCTGGACGATCCCACGCCCACGGTCGTCGGTGCGCGATGCCGCGAACCGGGATGTGAGCGGAAGCGTGCGGTGCGCATGGCCGAGCGCGCACGAGGTGGCGATCACCTTCGCCCAGCCGCCGCCCGTGGGGACGATCTATCAGGTCGAATTCGTGGCGAGTTAAAAAGCCATCGGCGCGATATGCATGAGGATGAGACCTCGCTATGGCGTCAACAAGCGCCCACGCAGGTGCCGGAAGACGAGGAGCCACCACTCCTCCATCACGTCAATGTCTTCTTGCCTGGTGATCTGCGCGATAACCTCGGTACATTGTGCATCTCGCAAAGCACGCTCGATGAGCAGGGCGACAGTGTGAGCCGAAGAGGCTGCTTCGTCGGATGCGTCGCACTGATCCCTTTCCTCGGAGTTGCGTAGATACGTATTTACGGCCGTTCCGGGGTGGGCACCCTCATCCGAAGCGCCGATTTGTGCCGTCGACGGCGTGGCATCTGAGGCACGGATTGCCGATCCATCGGCATCCTCAGAAACAAACGTCGTTTGTTTCTCGGGCCGTTCCGTGTCATCCATCGGAGAGGCTGTCCGCATCGCCAGGAACAAACGACGTTTGTTTTTTCGATCGTGCCGCTTTGCGACGCGGATTCACGACGCCGGCGGCGGAGAGGCGTCCACGCGCCGTGGCCACATCGCTCGATTGGATCGCCTCGCCGTTCAGCACGCGTGTCCGGAAAGCCATGTATTCATCGTCCGGCAACTGCATGATGTCCCGCGCGGCGGTGGCGGAGATCTGCCGCCGTTCGACCGCATCGGCGAGCACCTGATCGCTGAGAACCCGGAGCCGGTCCCGTACATGCTGCGCCGAGAGGTGCAGCCGCGCCGCGATCGTCGGCGGCGACAGATTCTCGAGATCCATCAACTCCTGATACGCGCGGGCCTCGTCGATCGGGCTGAGATCCTGGCGCTGGAGATTCTCGACCAGTTGGAGGATGCGGACGCGGGAGGATTCCTCGCTGCGGGCGACGACGGGGATGGTCGCCAGGCCCGCCCGGCGGGCGGCGGCATACCGCCGACCGCCGGCGATGATCAGGTAGCGCTGGCGACCATCGCCGATCGTCCCGTCCTCGCGCACCACCAGCGGCTGCATGACGCCGAATTCGCGGATGCTCTCGGTCAGTTCATCCAGGCGCCGCGCGCCGCCGTTGTGCTCCCAATCCTGCCGGGGCTGGCCGGGGTCCGGGGAGACCTGCTCGATCGGGACCTCCATCGCGCCCGGCAACCGCCGCTCGGTCGCGCCCGCGACCGCGTGCAGCGTCGTGCGCGGTTGCGCGGGCCGGACGACGGCGACCTCCGCCTCGCGACGATCACGCGCCGACATAGTGCGCCTCCGGGATCATCTCGCTGCGCGCGATCGCACCGACGACGCGCTGCGCCAGCGCGCGATACGAGTCCATCGCCATGGTCTTCGGCTCGGTCATCGCGAGCGGCAGGTGGCGATTGAGGGCGCGCTTGATCGCCGCCGAATGCGGCACCGGCATCGTGACGAGGTCTCCGAACGCTTTCTGCAATACCGCGAGTCCCCCTTGATCGGGCCGGTCGCGATGCACCGCGTTCGGCACGATGGCGAGATGCTCCGCGCAGACCATCTCGTCCGCCGCCAACTCGTCGATCGCCGTCACCGTATCGACGAGCGCGTCGATGTCCTGCTGCGTGGTGGCCGTGGGCAGGACCGCCCACCCGGCGGCCAGGATGGCGCTCGACAGCGCGAATCCCAATGTCGGCGGCGTGTCGAGGAGCAGCACGTCGTACCCGTCGAGCGCCGTGAGGATCCTGCGCAGGCGCAGAAAACCCGTCGGGGAATCGCTCAGGGAGAGCGCCGCAGCCTCGATCGAGCGATCACCCGGGACGAGATCGATACCGGCACCGGTGACGCGGATGAGGTCCTCCACCGGCAGGCCGGGGGCGGAGATGCACGCGCCGATCCCGCGCTCCACCGGATCGTCGGTGAGCAGGCGCGTCAGGGAGGCCTGGGGATCGAGATCGACGACGACGACCCGCAGCCCGGTCTCGACCAGGGCGCCGGCGAGATTGAGCGTCGTCGTGGATTTCCCGCTGCCTCCCTTGCGGTTGACGATCGCGACGATCCGTTCTCGTTTCATCGGCTACCCACCTCGCCCGCGACTCTCGGCTCGGCAAGCCCGAGCACGTCCTCGAGCACCGCGAAAAAATACGCCATGCGATTCTTCGTCGGCCCGATCAGCGCACCGTTCGCGTCGCTCTGCTTGCGGATGCCGGCGCTATGCTGCTTGGTCGCGGCGCGCGCCCCGAGCAAGGCGTCGGTGAAGCCGTCCAGATCGATCTCAGCCCGACGATAGAGGTTCATCGCTCGACTGACCGATGACGGCAACGAAGCCTCGTCATTCAGTTCCCGCGCGAGGTCGCTGACGTAGTCCGTGATCACATTGACATCATGGTTGGAGGGCTTTCGAGATCTCGAGTTCTCGAGACCCTTTTCTCTATTTTCTTCTCTATTCGGTTCTCTATTCCCTTCTCTATTATTGCGTAAAACTTTCTTTACATCAGACGGGCGGGATTGGTTTTCTTCTGATGTAAAGTTTTCTTTATTTCTGCCGTCAAGAAGACCTGATATCAAGTTTTCTTTACTTCTGACGTAAAGGCGATCCAGATGGAAGTGCTCGAAGTATGCACCCTCATCCTCGACCCACCTGCCGAGGACGAAAATGTTCTGGCGACCCGTCCGCAGACTCTCGATGACCGTGCGGCGTGTGAGCGCGGTGATGTCGTTGCTCACGGATACGAGCGAGAGGTTGAGCCACTCGGCGATCTTCTCGCGATCGAGCGAGCACGCGAGATACCCTTTGGCGAAATACTCGTGCAGACCCATGTAGTGGGGATCGCGAGAGCGCCAGATGTGGCGGCGCATGATGAGGTACGTCGAGAACTCGGGCGAGCGAGTAAACGAAAGGAAATCCGGGTTGTCCAGATCAGTGAAGTCCAGCAGGATGAACTGCCGGTTGAAGTTCTCTGATCCCATGAGAAACCCCCGTTCCCCCGATCAACGAGCTACTGGGTGAGCATCGTTTCATGGTAATGCCGAATCGCTTCTCGGATGAGTTGCGATCGGTCGACTTGACGTCGTTCCTGTCGCCGGAAGTGCGCTCGCAACTCGTCGAGCGACGTGATCTCGTCTTCCGTCAAATACACCGTCGTGCGGAACCGGTCCCGTTCGGCGGATTCCTTCGTGGCGGCCATGTCCGCTTTGGCGTCGCTGTGCACTGATACATCTCCTATTCCTCATCGAGGTGTACGTACACTATCTGATGCGTAGTGTGGGACATGAATGTTTTGATGTCAAGACGGCAAGGCATCTTGCCGCT
>CAWJZC010000017.1:0-43587 GCA_963847195.1 uncultured Chloroflexia bacterium
ATGTTTGATGTCAACAACTTCGATGCCATTCGGATCAGCCTCGCCTCGCCGGAAGCGATCAAGTCGTGGTCCTACGGCGAAGTGACGAAGCCGGAAACGATCAATTACCGCACGCTCCGCCCGGAGTTCGGCGGACTCTTCTGCGAGCGCATCTTTGGTCCCCAGAAGGACTGGGAATGCGCCTGCGGCAAGTACAAGCGCATCCGCTTCAAGGGCGTCATTTGCGACAAGTGCGGCGTCGAGGTGACGCGCGCCAAGGTGCGCCGCGAGCGGATGGGCCACATCGAACTCGCCGCGCCCGTCAGCCACATCTGGTACGTGAAGGGCACGCCGAGCCGGTTGGGCCTCCTGCTCGACATCTCGCCGCGCAACCTGGAGCGCGTGCTCTACTTCGCGGCCTACATCGTCACGAGTGTCGATACCGAGGCGCGCACGCAGCTCGTCGCGGATATCTACGCCGAACTGGAAGAGACGAAGGCCGAACTCCGCCACGACGCGGAGGAGAAGATCGCCGTCATCACCGGCGAGCGGGACGCCGACCTCTCCAACCTCACCTACGGCAACTCCAGCCTGCTGCGGGAGATCGACGCGCGCCTGAAGCGCGACATCGCCGAGGTGGAGAAGGAATACGAGACGATCCACGACGAACTGGAGCAGTTGATCGGCGAGGGCGCGACGGAAGCCGTCGAGTTCCTCGGCCAGATCATCGTCCGCGAGGGCGAGGCGATCAACGAGGACCGTCTGCTCGCGCTCAAAGAGGCGCAGGACACGCGGATCGAGGATCTGCAGGCGCAGGCGGAGCGCGAGAAGGAATCCAGCCAGGCGCTCTCCGGCGCGGAGGCGGACCAGAACCGCTACGAGACGGACGAGCGCACCAAGAAGATCGTCGCCGAGGCCGAGGCGCGCATCTCCGAGGAGCAGGCGCAGGCGACCGAGATCATCCGCGAGATCGAGGCGCTGCAGCCGATGCAGATCATCACCGAGGCGCAGTATCGCGACCTGCAGGAGATCGCGCCGGACATCTTCCAGCGCCGGCATGGGCGCGGAGGCGATCTACGACATCGTCGTCAAGACCGACCTCGAAGAGATGGCGACGAAACTGCGCGACGACATCGAGACGACCAGCGGCCTGAAGCGCAAGAAGGCGATGAAGCGGCTGCGCGTCGTCGAGGCGCTGCGCAAGAGCGGCAACCGGCCGGAATGGATGATCTTCACCGTCCTCCCCGTCATCCCGCCCGATCTGCGGCCGATGGTGCAGTTGGACGGTGGCCGCTTCGCGACCTCCGACCTCAACGACCTCTATCGCCGCGTCATCAACCGCAACAACCGCCTGAAGCGGCTCCTGGAACTCCAGGCGCCGGAGATCATCGTCCGCAACGAGAAGCGGATGCTCCAGGAGGCGGTCGACGCGCTGATCGACAACGGGCGGCGCGGTCGCGTCGTATCCGGCAGCGGGAAGCACAAGTTGAAGAGCCTCTCCGACATGCTGAAGGGCAAGCAGGGGCGCTTCCGCCAGAACCTGCTCGGCAAGCGCGTCGATTACTCCGGCCGCTCGGTGATCGTCGTCGGGCCGGACCTCAAACTGAATCAGTGCGGCCTGCCGAAGCGGATGGCCTTGGAACTCTTCAAGCCCTTCGTCATGCGGCGGCTCGTCGAGCGCGGGCACGCGCACAACATCAAGGCGGCGAAGCGCATCGTCGAGCGCGTCGAGCCGAAGGTCTGGGATGTCCTCGAAGAGGTCATCCAGGACTATCTCGTGCTCCTCAACCGCGCCCCGACCCTGCACCGCCTCGGCATCCAGGCGTTCGAGGTGCAGTTGGTCGAGGGTAGCGCGATCCAGATCCACCCGATGGTGACGGGCGCGTACAACGCGGACTTCGACGGCGACCAGATGGCCGTCCATGTGCCGCTCTCCCGCGAGGCGCAGCGCGAGGCGCGGGAGCGGATGCTCTCGATCCACAACCTGCTCAAGCCCTCGGACGGCGAGCCGATCGTCACGCCGACGCTGGAGATGGTGCTCGGCTGCTACTACATCACCCTGCCGCACGACGGCGTGAAGGGTGAGGGCAAGACCTACTCCAGCCCGGAGGAAGTGATTCTCGCCTACAACATGGGCATGGTGGACATCCAGGCAAAGGTGAAGGTCCGGCTGCCATACAAGAAGCCGACCGATACCGCCGACGCATTCGCAGGAGCAGATCGTCGAGACGACGCCGGGCTGCGTCATCTTCAACGAGGAACTGCCGCAGCAGCATCCGCTACTGGAACGAGCCGATGGACCGGAAGGCGCTCCGCCGCCTGATGGCCGAGTGCTTCCGCGACTTCACGGAGGAGGCGAACGAGAAGGTCGCCGCCGGGAAGTTGACGCAGATGGCCGCCCGCGAGGAAGCGGCCCGCAAGACGGCGCAGGTGGCGGACAAGATCAAGCGGCTCGGCTTCCGCTTCGGCACCCGCAGCGGCATGACGATCTCCGTCTCGGACATCTCGATCCCGCCCGAGAAGGAAGCAGATCATCGAGGAAGCCGACGTGCGTGCCGGTGAGTTCGAGCGGGACTACCGCCGCGGCCTCATCACGGACGGCGAGCGGTACCGCGAGGTCGTCAATATCTGGACGAACGCCCGCGAGGACGTGAAGCGCGCCGTCGAGAAGAACCTCGATCCGCACAACCCGCTCTCGATGATGGCGGGCTCCGGTGCGAAGGGTAACATCACCCAGATCGCCCAGATGGCCGGTATGCGCGGCCTCGTCTCCGACCCGCAAGGGAAGGTGATCGACCTGCCGATCCGCTCGAACTTCCGCGAGGGGATGACGGTGCTGGAGTACTTCGCCTCCACGCACGGCGCGCGCAAGGGCCTGGCGGACACCGCGCTGCGGACGGCGGACTCCGGCTACCTGACCCGCCGCCTCTGCGACGTGGCGCAGGAAGTGATCATCGTCGAGGAGGACTGCGGCACGCAGTCGGGCATCTGGGTCGCCCGCAGCGACACGCCGGACGATACCTCGCTCTTCGCCAGCCGGTTGGTCGGCCGCGTCCTCGGTGAGGAGATCACCGACGCGGACGGCAATGTGATCGGCTCGCGCAACGACATCCTCGATGAGGAACTGGCCGGTACGGTCGCGGGGCTCCGGGACCGCGTCTTCCTCCGCTCCGTGCTCGCCTGCGAGACGACGCACGGCGTCTGCCGCAACTGCTACGGGCGGGACCTCGCCACGGGCAAGTGGATCGACCTCGGCGAGGCGGTCGGCATCATCGCCGCGCAGGCGATCGGTGAGCCGGGCACGCAATTGACGATGCGCACCTTCCACACCGGCGGTGTGGCGGGCGACGACATCACCAGCGGCCTTCCCCGCGTCGAGGAGCTCTTCGAGGCGCGCGTCCCGAAGGGGCAGGCGATCCTCGCGGAAATCGACGGCGTGGCGGACATCACCTCCGAGGAGCAGGTGCGCAAGGTGGTCATCACCGGCACCGATGTCTTCTCGCAGGGGCTGATCGTGCCGGACAACTTCAATGTCCTCGTCCAGAGCGGCGATAAGGTCGCCGAGGGCCAGGTGATCGCCGAGTCGAATGTCGAGGGCGATGCGCGGCGCATCGTTGCCCCGGCGGACGGCATCGTGACGGCGGATACCGGCCGCCTGACCGTGCGGGAGGAAGCGCCCACGCGGGAGTACATCATCCCGTTCGGCGCCAATATCCGCGTCGCGGACGGCGAGCAGATCACGGCGGGCGCGCAAATCACCGACGGGCCGAAGGACCCGCAGGAGATTCTCATCATCCAGGGCCGCGAGACCGTGCAGCGGTACCTCGTGGACGAAGTGCTGCGCGTCTATCGCTCTCAGGGTGTGAACACGAACGAGAAGCACATCGAGGTGATCGTCCGGCAGATGCTCCGCAAGGTGCGCATCGAGAATGCCGGCGACACGGACCTGCTGCCGGATGATCTCGTGGACCGCGTCACCTTCGAGGAGACGAACCGCGAGGTGCTGGCGCAGGGCGGCGAGCCGGCGACGGCGCAGCCGGTCCTGCTCGGCGTGACCAAGGCGAGCCTGACGACCGACTCCTTCCTCTCCGCCGCCTCCTTCCAGGAGACGACGCGGGTGCTCACGGAAGCCGCAATCAATGGCCGGATCGACCGGCTGCGCGGCCTGAAGGAGAACGTCATCATCGGCAAGCTGATCCCGGCCGGGTCGGGCTTCTCGGCCCGCTACGCGCCGAACGCGGAGGCGCCACTTGCGACGCTCTCCCGCGATCTCGGCATGAGTGACGAGGATACCCGCGCGCTGATGGGCGACGATGACGCCCTGACCGCCGCCACCCTCGCCGCCATGGAGCGGGAGCGCGACGCGATGCTCACCAACGACGAGGAGGACGAGGAGCCGGGCTTCGAGCCCGACTTCGAGGACGACCTCGATGCAACTCCGAGCGTCGCGGACGATGACGACTAGGGAGCGGCCCTAATCCCCCAGCCCCTTCCCCACCGGGGAAGGGGGAGCCGGACGGGCGAGCGCGAAATCGTGGATACTGTAGGGGCGCACGACTCGTGCGCCCCTTTCCCGTATATCCGGATGTCGGACTATTCGTATCGTCGTGAAAGGATCCGTCCATGAGCACATGGGGCTACGACATCTTCGACAATGACGAGGCGAACGACATCCGCGCGCTCTTCGAGGACGAACTGAATGTCCGCGCCTCCGTCGCCCACGCGACGGCGGAAGTCCTGCGCGAATCGAAAGATTCATTGGACGACCCGGAGAGCGGCCCGATCATTTGGCTCGCCCTCGCGGCCCTGCAACTCGGCAAGAGGCGAACTCCACGCCAATGTGCGCGACCACGCGCTCGCCGTGATCGACAACGGCGCGGACCTGAAGCGATGGGAGGCGGAGGGCACGCCAGAAGACGTCGCCGGGCGCAAGCGCGTCCTGGAAGAATTGCGGGCGCGGCTTGTTGCGCAGACGTGATCGTTGCTCCGTAGGGGCGGTTCGCGAACCGCCCTCCCCGCACTATCGGCATCGGCATTGACTGCATGTGCAGTGGTCACACAACGGAGGGCGGTTCGCGAACCGCCCCTACGAGACGAATGCGCGCCGCCGGCGGTTCAGCTTCCGGCGGCGCGCTTGTGTGCAGCGATGCTTGTCAGTCTGCCGCGACGACGCGCATCTGCCTCGGGGATGAGGTCGATGCTGCGGGAGTCGCGCTGGGTGGTGACGATTTCGGTGAAGCGGTCGAGCGGCATGGACTTGAGGTCCTCGCCACTGCGCAGCCGGACGGAGACCGCGCCCGCTTCCGCCTCGCGGTCGCCGACGACGAGCATGTACGGCACCTTCTGCACCTGCGCGTCGCGGATTTTGCGCCTGCATCCGGCCGTCGGAGAGATCCGCCTCGGCGCGGATGTTCTGCTTCCGCAGCGCCGCGACGACCTGTTTCGCGTACTCCTGATGCCGGTCGGCAATCGGGATGACCATCGCCTGCACGGGCGCGAGCCAGACGGGGAACGCGCCCGCGTAATGCTCGATCAGCCCGCCGACGAACCGCTCCATCGAGCCGAGCACGGTGCGATGGACCATCACCGGGCGGTGCCGCTCGCCATCGTCGCCGACGTACCACATATCGAAGCGATCGGGCAAGTTGATGTCCACCTGAATCGTCGGCCCCTGCCATTCGCGGCCGATCGCGTCGTACAGTTTGATGTCGATCTTCGGCCCGTAGAAGGTGCCGCCGCCCTCGTCCACCTCGTACTGCCATGCCGCGCTTCTTGAGCGCGTCGCGCAGCGTCTCGGTGGCGCGCTCCCACGACCTCGTCCGTGCCGACCTACTTCTCCGGCCGGGTGGCGAGGTAGGCGCTGTAGGTGTAGCCGAAGGTCTGCATCATGAAATCGACGAGGTCGATCACCCCGTTGATCTTCGTCCTCCAACTGATCCGGCGTGCAGAAGATGTGCGAGTCGTCCTGCGTGAAGCCGCGCACGCGCAGCATGCCGTGGAGCACGCCGGAGCGCTCGTAGCGGTAGACCGTGCCGAGTTCCGCCCAGCGCAGGGGCAGATCGCGGTAGGAGCGCGTGCGGGTGTTGTAGATCGTGATCGCGGCGGGGCAGTTCATCGGCTTGACGTAGTAATCCGTCCCGTCGATGTCCATCGGCTGAGTACATGTTTTCTGCATAGGACTGGAGGTGGCCGCTCCGCTGGAAGATGGCGCCGTTGTGGATGTGCGGCGTGTAGAGCAGGTCGTAGCCTCGGTCGAAGTGGACCTGCTTCCAGAAGTTTTCGATCTCGTTGCGGATGATCGCGCCCTTCGGATGCCAGAGGATCAGGCCGGGGCCGATCTCGTCCGAGGTGCTGAAGAGGTCGAGTTCGCGCCCGAGGCGGCGATGGTCGCGCCGCTCCGCCTCCTCCAGCTGGTGCAGGTAGCCGTCGAGGTCCTCCTGCGACTCCCACGCGGTCGCGTAGATGCGCTGGAGCATCTGGCGCTTCTCGTCGCCGCGCCAGTACGCGCCGGCGATGCTCATCAGCTTGAATGGGCCGATCTTGCACCGGTATCCGCGACGTGCGGCCCGGCGCAGAGGTCAGTGAACGGGCCGTCGATATAGAAGGAGACTTCCTCGCCCTCGGGGAGATCGTTAATCAGTTCGATCTTGTAGGGCTGGTCCTTGAAGAAGGCGCGCGCTTCATCGCGCGAGACGATCTTCTTCACGAAGGGGGATTTCGCGGCGATGCGCTCTTTCATGCGGCGCTCGATCTCCGCGAAGTCGTCCGGCGTCAGCGAGCGCGGCAGGTCGAAGTCGTAGTAGAAGCCGTCCGCGATCGGCGGGCCGATGGCGAGTTTGGCGTCCGGGAAGATGTCCAGCACCGCCTCGGCCATCACATGCGCCGCCGAATGGCGCATCTTGCGCAGCGGGGTCCAGATGTCGTCGTGCCCGTCCGGTTGTACGAGTCCGGCGGCCTCCGCCTCCATCTCCTTGCCCTGGTCGTCGTCCTGTTCGCGCATGGGGATTTGCCCTCCCGATAACAAAAAAGCCCGACCCCGCAACGAATGGGGACGGGGCGACCGGTCACACCACTGCCGGTCCCTGCGATCCGAGGAGAAGTGGTGGGCGATACTGGGCTCGAACCAGTGACCTCCACGATGTCAACGTGGCGCTCTAACCAACTGAGCTAACCGCCCTTCGCCTCGTGCCCGGTAGGATAGCACGGCCGTGAAACGGCGTGCAAGTAGGCTGTCGTTAGGTTCGGTGACGGCGAACGAAGAGATCGGCGACCGCGATTGTCCATCCAGGCAACGCCGGCTCTGCGTCTGGCGCTATCGTCGTCGTTGAAGACGATTGGTGCGTCCGGATCATCGCGTTGATAACTGTACACCGTGCGGCGGATCGGATCGACATCCCAGACGACTGCCGTGCCTACAGCGAAGTAATCGGCCCGCTTCTCGGCGTATTCGCGATCTTTTGCAGGTCCATAGTCGTGTTCCGAACGCACTTCGACCGCGAACACGGGAATGCCGCTAATGAATTTCATCTCTTGATCTTCATCGGGAATGTCGAAGGTATACGAGGCGTCCGGGCTGAAGGAGCGACGATTGGGAAGATCGACGATGTACGCGACGCCATCTGACATCGCCTCGCCGCTGCCCGTTCGCTCTTCGTAATCGGCGAGCGATCGCGCAAATACGAAAGCCGATGCGATGTGGCCGGTATCCCGTGGGCGACATCTTCACCAGCTTTCCGCTCACCAGTTCGTAGTTGCCGTCATCCGGGGCGTTGTAGAGGTCTTCGATGGTCGCTTCGGTCTTTGTCTGCACGGCGGGCTCCTTTGCTGCCCACAGTATAGCGGATGCGGCCAACCCATGCCTGCGGTACACTGGCCGTGTCGAGTCGGGACTGGGCGAAATGGAGGCACGAATGTCACTCGCAGGCGTGAAGATCGCGGCACTCGTCGAGGCCGAATTCGAGGACCTTGGAACTCCTCTATCCCGTGATGCGCTTCCAGGAAGAGGGCGCGGAGGTGACGATTATCGGGACGGGGAGCGCGGAGACGTATAAAGGCAAGCACGGCCTGCCGGTCACGGCGGACACGACCGCCGACAAGGTGAACGCGGACGACTTCGCGGCAATCATCATCCCCGGCGGCTGGGCGCCGGACCGCCTGCGTCGCTCCGAGGCGGTGCTGGACTTCGTGCGCGCCTTCGATAGCGCGGGCAAGACGGTCGGCATGGTTTGTCATGCGGGGTGGGTCGGCGCGTCCGCCGGTATCCTGCGCGGACGGCGGATCGCCGGGACGCGGGCGATCAAGGATGACGTCAACAATGCGGGCGGCGAGTGGGTCGATGTCGCAGCGATCCGGGACGGCAATCTCGTCACCGGGCGCGTCGTCGCCGACATTCCCGCCTGGACACGAGAACTCGTCGCGGCGGTCTACGAGCAAGTCGGCGCGGCGCAGCCCGTCGGCGTGCGCTAGCTACATGTCGTACGGCATCCCAATGCGGGATAACCACCAAGACACCAAGGAGCACCAAGGACACCAAGAGAGAAAACGTTTGCATCTTCCTCGTGTCCTTGGTGCTCTTGGTGTCTTGGTGGTTATATCCCTGAGTGCCGGATGAGTGAGACGTTCGTCGCGCGGGACCGCATGGTATCGCGGCCCGCGTACAGCGTGCTCGTCTATGGGGCGGGCGCGGTGGGATCGTTCCTCGCGGCGCGGTTGGGGCTGACCGGGGCGGATGTGACCCTGCTCGGTCGCCCGGCGGCGGTCGCCTCGCTGGCGAGTACCGGACTCGCGCTGGAATCGGGGGGCCGGACATTCGTCGCGCTGGTCCGGGCGGTCGCGAGCGTCGACGCAGTCCGCACGCCGCCCGATCTCGTGCTTTCTCGCGGTGAAGTCGCACGACACCGCAGCCGCGCTGCCGGACCTGAAGCGGCTGTCGGAGATGGGCGCGACGATCTGCACGATGCAGAATGGCGTCGGCAACGAGGCGGCGCTAATCGACGCGCTCGGCGCGGCGCATGTGCTGAGTGGCGCGATCACGATCAGCGTGAGCATGACGGAGCCGGGCTTGGTCGCGCAGCATACCGGCGAGGGCGGTGTCGCCTTCGCGCCTGTCCCCGGTGGGCCGACGCCGGGCACTGCGCTTGGCGATCTTCGATGAAACGGGGCTGCCCGCTGTCGGGGTTGCCTCGTATCACGATCTCAAATGGTCGAAACTGCTGCTCAATCTGCTCGCCAATGCGCAGGCCGCCATTCTCGATACGGACGCCGCGACGATCGCGGGCGATCCGGCGTTGTTCGGCATCGAGCAGCGCGCCTTCCGCGAGGCGTTGCGGGTGATGCGCGCGCGTCCCGGCGCATCCCATCGCGCCTGCCCGGCTACGATGTGCCGAAACTGGCGCTGGCGATGCGCCTGCCGCGCCCGGTTGCGTGGCGGCTGCTCAAGGAACGGATCGGCGGCGGGCGGGGCGAGAAACGTCCATCGCTCGCCCTCGATCTCGCGCGCGGCAAGCGCGAGACGGAGGTAGACTGGCTCAATGGCGCGGTGGAGCGGGCCGCCGCATGCGTACGGCCTCCGCGCGCCCGTCAACGCGACGCTCGCCGCCCTCGTGCGGCAACTGGCGTCCGACGCCGCCGCGTGCCCGCCCGTCGGCGAGCGGCGCGCATGGCTCCAGCGGTCGCTCCGGGAGCGCGGCGTCCGCGTGCGGCTGGCATGAGCGCGAAGCCGCCGGAGCAGGGAAGCCTCGCGCGGCAGGGCTGCTTCATCAGCGGTGTCTGTGCCGTCCTCGCGCTGATCCTCCTGCGGGAATTCCTCTTTCGCCTGCCGCCGCTCGGCATGATCATCCTCGCGGGGCTGCTCTGGCTCGGCTTCCTCGTCGTCTATATGCGCGTGGTCGGCGGCCGCCGCTCGCGGTAGGCGTGGACACTCAGCCCGCCACGATCTCCTCGCGGGTGGGGAGTGAGGCGGTGGCCGCCGCTTCCATCAGCGCGGTCGCGGCGAGGCGGCCACTGGCGACGGCGCCCTCCATGCTGTCGTAGAAGTCCTGCGTCGTGTAGCCCCCCGCGAGGAAGAGGTTGGCGATCGGTGTCGCCTGCGTCGGGCGCAGGTGGTCGATGCCCGGTTTCGGCCAATAAACGGACTGCGGGATGCGCACGACCGTGCTCTTGACGATGCGTGCCGGGGGCGCGGTCGCCGGGAAGGTTGAGTCGAGATTCGCCTTGATTCGCCGGACGATCTCTTCGTTCGGCAAATCCATCAAGTCGCGCGCGGGGGCGACGCAGAACTCCATCCGGCTCTTCCCGCCGCACGCATAGGCCGGTGTCGTGTTCGCGAGGTCGGCATAGACGGGGATGCGACCGTCCGGATTGAAGAGGATATTGTCGATGTGCGTCACCTGGCGGTCGAACCAGAGTTGCAGGGTAATCACCGGCACCCCCTCGAACTGGCTCAGTCCGGCAAAGAACCGCTCGTCGCGCCGCCACTGGCTCGGGATGAGGCGATTCAGTTTGTGGACCGGCAGCGCGAGGAGATACCAGTCACCGCGCACGACCTCGCCGCCGGCGAGCTCCAGACCGGTTATCCGTCTGCCGGGTCCATCATGGATGGCGCGGATCGGCGCGTCGGTGCGGACGCGAACGCCGCGTGCCGTGAGGTAGTCGGTCAGCGGGCCGATCAGACACTCTTGCGGCGAACCTTTGAGGAAGCCCATCTTGGAGGCGTCCGGCTTGCGCAGAAACTCGCCGCAGACATCGAGGACGATCTTCGCGCTCATCTCCTCGGGCGGCAGGAATTTCAGGGCGAGCGCCATCGGCATGAACATCTTTTGCAACATGCGGTCCGAAACGCCGAACGTGCGATGCCACTCGCTGTAGGTGAGGCCATCCTGGCGGGCGCGGTACTCCGATGAGCCGAAAAGCATCGGCCCAAGCGCCTTCGCCAGCGAGAGTTTTTCCGGCCAGGAGAAGTAATGGTTGGAGAAGACGGCGGGGAGCAGATGCAGCGGGGCGGGGAACGGCCCGGTGCGAAAGGCGAACCGCTCGCCCGCGGAGAGCGTGTAGGTGAGGACATGCTCTTTCCATAGGACATTCTCATAGATGCCCAGTTCGCGCATCAGATCGAAGATTTCCACGTACGCGCCGAAGAAGACGTGCAGGCCGGATTCGACCCAATCGCCCTCCGCATCGCGCCACGACGAAACTTTGCCGCCGAGCATTGGCCGCTGCTCCAGCAGTTCGACCTGATACCCCGCATCCACCAACCGCTTCGCGGCGGCGAGCCCCGCCAGACCGCCGCCGCCGATTATCACCCGCTCGCGCACTTCACCGTCATGCATCGTTGCTGGTCCACCCTTCGCAGAAGCCGCCGACATTCCCTACTAGTGTACCGCTCCGCGCGGGAACGGATCACTGGGCATCGCGGAATGACTGCGAAACATTGACATAACCCGTATCAAGGTGTATGATTGAGCAGTCAAAACTACCTGGCAAGCGTGTGCCTGTGTAGCATTGGGAGGCACAGGAACCGATGCAAGATAAAGGGCCACTCTATGTGATCAGCGTCGCGTCGCGGCTGCTCGCGCTCCATCCGCAGACGTTGCGCAAGTACGAGCGGGCGGGGTTCGTCATCCCCTCGCGGACGGACGGCAACCTGCGGCTGTACTCGCCGGAGGACCTTGCCCTGCTCCGTCAGGTGAAGCATCTCGTCGATGAGCGCGGCGTGAACCTTGCGGGCGTCGAACTTGCGCTCAAGGTGACGCAACTGGCCGAGCGTTTGCTCGATCTCGCCGAGTCCGAGGGCAACACCGCCAAACTGCGGCGTGACATGCAGGAAACAGCGACAAGCATCCTGCGTACATTAGGACGGCCGAAAACGAGTAACGAGTAACGAGTACTGAGAAGGGACTGGGCTCACTCAGCACTCAGCACTCAGCACAATGAGCCATTAAGGAGCGAGATATGGCATTAAACCGGTTCACCGAGAAGGCGCAGGAGGCGGTACTCGCGGCGCAGGAAGCGGTGATTAGCAAGCAACAGAGCCAGGTGGAGCCGGAGCATTTGCTCGTGGCGCTGCTGGCGCAGGAGGGCGGGGTCGTCCCGCAGGTCTTCCTGAAACTGAACATCAATCCCACGATATTGCTCGCGGAGGCCGAGGCGGAGGTGAATAAACTGCCGCGCCTCTCCTCGCCGGGCACGGCGAGCGTCTCGGGCCGGGCGCAGAGTGTGCTCGTGCGCGCCTCGGAGGAGGCGGGCAAGCTGACGGACGAGTACGTGAGCACGGAGCATCTCTTGCTGGCGATGCTCGACCCGAAGATCGGCGGCGGCGTGGAGCGGATTTTCCGCGCGCACGGCGTGACGCGGGATAAAGTGCTCTCCGTCCTGAAGGCGATCCGCGGCAATCAGCGCGTCACCGATCAGAACCCGGAGGGGAAATATCAGGCGCTGGAAAAGTACGGGCGCGATCTTACCGAGATCGCCGAGCGCGGCAAACTGGACCCGGTGATCGGGCGCGACGAGGAGATTCGCCGCGTCATCCAGGTGCTCTCGCGCCGGACGAAGAATAATCCCGTACTGATCGGCGAGCCGGGTGTCGGCAAGACCGCCATCGCGGAGGGGCTGGCGCAGCGGATCGTCCGGGGTGACGTGCCGGAAGGGCTGAAGGGCAAGCGGATCGTCGCCCTTGATATGGGCTCGCTCGTCGCGGGGGCAAAGTTCCGGGGCGAGTTCGAGGAGCGGCTGAAGGCCGTCCTCAAAGAGGTGCAGGAGAGCGAGGGGAACATCCTCCTCTTCATCGACGAACTGCATACGGTGGTCGGTGCGGGCGCTGCCGAGGGCGCGATGGACGCCGGCAATATGCTCAAGCCGCTGCTGGCGCGCGGCGAGTTGCACACCATCGGGGCGACGACGCTGAACGAGTACCGCAAGTACATCGAGAAGGACGCCGCTTTGGAGCGACGCTTCCAGCCGATCCTCGTCGACGAGCCGAACGTGGAGGACACGATTTCGATCCTCCGTGGCCTGCGCGAGCGATACGAGGTCCATCACGGCGTGCGCATCCAGGATGCGGCGCTGGTGGCGGCGGCGGTCCTCTCGCATCGCTACATCGCCGACCGCTTCCTGCCGGACAAGGCGATTGATCTCGTGGACGAGTCGGCGGCGCGGCTGCGCATGGAGATCGACTCGATGCCCGCCGAGTTGGATGAAATCGAGCGGCGTATCATGCAACTGGAGATCGAGCGCGAGGCGCTGCGCAAGGAGAGCGATGTCGCCTCGAAGGACCGCCTCGCGGTGATCGAACGCGAGATTGCCGACCTCTCCGAGCAGCGTGATGGCCTGAAGGCGCAATGGACGAGCGAGAAGGAAGTCATCACCACACAGCGCGCCCTCAAAGAGCAGTTGGAGCAGACGCGCCAGCAGATCGAGGCGGCGGAGCGCGCGGCGGACTACGGCAAGGCGGCCGAACTGAAGTACGGCACGCTGACGACGCTCGAACGCGATATTGCCGAGACGCAGCGGAAGCTCGCCGCGCAGCAGGCCCACGGCCAGATGCTCACCGAGGAAGTGACGCCGCAGGACATCGCGGAAGTGATCGCCCGGTGGACGGGCATCCCGGTCTCCAACCTGCTCGAAAGCGAGGTCGAGAAACTGATCCACATGGAGGGGCGGCTGCATCAGCGCGTCATCGGGCAGGATGAGGCGGTCACGGCGGTGGCGAACACGATCCGCCGCGCGCGCGCCGGCCTGCAGGACCCGAACCGGCCGCTGGGCTCATTCATCTTCCTCGGGCCCACCGGCGTCGGAAAGACGGAACTGGCCCGCGCGTTGGCCGAATTCCTCTTCGACAGCGACCAGGCGATGATCCGGCTCGACATGAGCGAGTACATGGAGAAGCACACCGTCTCGCGGCTGCTCGGCGCCCCTCCCGGCTACGTCGGTTACGACGAGGGCGGTCAACTGACCGAAGCCGTGCGGCGGCGGCCCTACAGCGTCATCCTTTTTGATGAGATCGAGAAGGCGCACAGCGATGTCTTCAATGTCCTGCTGCAATTGCTCGACGACGGGCGGCTGACCGACGGCCAGGGGCGCACGGTGGACTTCCGCAACACGGTCGTCATCATGACCTCCAACCTCGGCAGCCAGACGCGCGTCGAGGAGATGCAGGAGCAATTGCGGCAGGGCATGGAGGCGGTCAAGGAGATGATGCCGGACGAGATGGCCGAGCAGTTCAACACGGTGAAGAGCGACGCCGAGGAGCGCGATGAGGACGCGGTGCGGCGCGGCTACATGGCGTCGCTGAGCGAGCACTTCCGCCCCGAGTTTCTCAACCGTGTCGATGAGGTCGTCATCTTCCACCCGCTCGATCGCGACGACCTGCGCAAGATTGTCGATATCCAGGTGGCGCAACTGACCAGGCGGCTTGCCGAGCGTGGTATCGAACTGGTGATGACCGAGGCGGCGGAGAACTATCTCGCGCTGCGCGGCTACGATCCGGTTTTCGGGGCGCGCCCCCTGAAGCGGACGATCCAGAAGCGCGTCCTCGACCCGCTCGCCCTCAAGGTTCTCGACGGCACCTTCCGGGACGGCGATCACGTTCTGGTCGATCTCAAGCAGGGCGAACTGGTCTTCGAGCACGCAGCGGCGCTGACGCCCGCGTGATGACCGGCCCCACCCCCGCCCCTCCGCCCGCAGGCGGGGAGGGGCGGGGGTGGGGCGCATCCGGCTCTATGAGGTCGGGAACGGCAGGGCGATAGCATCCTTGTGCGCCGGTGGCCGGGTGAAGCGGTCGAGGAGGATTTCGTCCGGTGGCAGATCGCGCACGGCGCCCTCGGCGATCAACTCGGCCATCTTCATGCCGAGCGCCGGGCCCCACATCATGCCGTGGCCGCCCGCCGCGAGGACGTAGAAGCCCGGCTCCGGCTGGTCGATGATCGGCAGATGATCGGGCGTGTAGTCGATCGAGCCCGCCCATGCGCGCGAGACCCGCTGCCCGGCGAGCGCCGGGAAGACCGCCTCCCACGCCGGGCGCATCGCCTCGAAGTAGTCCCAGTCGAAGTCGAGTTGGTAGCGTTCCGAGCAGGTCCGCTTGCTCATCCGGGTTACTCAGGCCGAGCAGTGCGCCCTGCTCCTCCGGCCGCACGTAGATGCCCTGGGCGAGCGCGAAGAACATCGGGAAGGGCGCGACCTCCGCGAAGGTGACGACGAGGTGGCGTGCGGCGGAAACGGGCACCGCGATGCCGAGCATCGCGCCGATCCGCCGGGCGCCGCGCGGCCCGCCCGCGTTCAGCACCCGCTCCGTCTCGAATGTCCCGCGCGTCGTCCGCACGCGATAGGTGCCGCCGCTCCGCTCGATCCCCTCGACCGTGCAGTGCTCGAAGAGATCGATCGCGGGGTGACGCGCCGCCGCGACGGTGATGTTGCGCGCCACAATCGGCGGATGCACGTAGCCGTCGTTCGCGGTGTAGGTCGCGCCGAGCAGATGCTCCCAATCGAGGGCGGGGAACATCTCGCGGCCCGTCGCGGCGTCCAGCCACTCATTCTCCACGCCGCAGGCACGCCGCAGCGCGACGAGATCGAGGAAGGCGGCGCGCTCCGCCTCCGTCTCCGCGAGCACGAAGTAGCCCGTCTCGGTGAAACCGCTGTCGAGCCCGAGTTCGTCGCCGAGGCGGAGATAGAGTTCGCGCGACCACTTGCCGAGTTTGATCGCCGTCTCCGAGCCGCCCTGCTGCCGGACGACGCCCGCCGACCGGCTCGTCGCGCCGAACCCCGCCCATTGCCGCTCGCAGACCGCGATCCGCCCGAATCCGCGCGCGGCTAACTGGTGCGCCGTCCAGAGCCCGAGATTGCCCGCGCCGACGATGACGAGATCATAGGTCGTCATCTCTCTCACACCCCTTCTGCCTCGCGGCGTGCTCGCAAACGCGCGATGACGACGTAGGCGAGGACCGAGACAACGATAACCGCGATCGTGACAGGCAGATACCATTGGCCCAGGCGACCATGCACGCGATCCCACTGGCTGCCCGCCGCGTAGCCGAGCGCGGCGAGGAAGGTGGACCAGATGAACGCGCCCGCGAAGGTCGCCAGCGCGAACGGGCACGACGGGCACGCGGGACGCGCCCGCCGGCAGGGTGATGATCGTCCGCGAGATCGGCAGCAGGCGGGCGAAGAAGGCCGCCCACGCGCCCCACCGCTCGAACCACGCATCCGAGCGGGCGAGCGCGCGTCTCCGCCTGCGGGAAGCGCCGCCGCAGCCGTGCCAGCAGCGCCCGCCCGCCGATCGCCATCACCGCGTAGGCGACGAGCGCGCCGATCACCCATCCCGCCGCCCCCACCAATCCGGCGAAGAGAATCAGCGCCTTCGACTTGCCGACCGCCTGGATGAGCAGCCACCCCGCCAGCGGCATCGTGATCTCGTTCGCCACCGGCATCGTCGCTCCTTGCAGCGCCATCAGGAAGAGGATCCCCCACCAGCCGTAACGCGTGACGAGGTCCTGGATCGCGTGTACGTTGAGACCCAAGAAGGCGAGGCGGAGGACTGAGGGAAACCGCGACGTTCATGCTTCCTCGCTCGGGTGCTTCGCGATATGGAATCCCAAAGCGTATCGAGGACGGCTCTCTTGCTCAGTCCTCAGTCCTCAACCCTCAGCCCTTCGTTAGATCCGCCGGTCGCGCGGGACTTCGCCATCGAGGCTGTCCGGGCGTGGCGTTTCGCTTTGCTCCTGGAGGACATAGGCGTAGAGCGCCGCCGCGAGCAACGCGCCGATGATCGGGGCGACCCACCAGAGCCACCAGTTCGCCCAGTGGCTGCCGACCAGCGCGGGGCCGAAATGGCGGGCGGGATTCATCGCCGCGCCGCGACGCGCCGCCGCCGACGAAGATATCCATCGTGATCGTCAGGCCGATGGCGAGTGCGGCGATGGCGCGCGGGCCGCGCTCATCCACGGCGGTGCCGAAGACGACGAACATCAGGAAGAAGGTCATGATCACTTCGGCGAGGAACGCGCCGCCCGTGCCGAATCCCTTGCCGATGGCCGGGACGCCGAGGCTCACCTTGTCGATGGCCGCGCGCCGGGAAGATCGCCTTCAGGCAGAGCGCCGCGACCGTCGCGCCGAGCAACTGCGCGACGATGTACGGGATGACGAGGACCGGGTTGAGCTTGCGGGCAAGCGCCAGCCCGCACGTCAGCGCCGGATTGTAGACGCCGCCGGAGATGTGCCCCGCCGCCGCGACGAGCAGGCCAATCGCCAGCCCATGCGCGAGGGCAATCGCGACGAGGTCCCCGCCCTGCCGTCGCGATGATCGCCCCCGCGCCCACGAAGACGAGCGCAAAGGGGCCGATGAACTCAACGATCAGCGCGCGGATGACATTGGGCGTCTGTAACTCTTTCACCGCATTCCCTCCCACCATGCGCCATGCGCCGTCTGCACGACCGGATGTACCGTCCGTACACTAGTCTATCAGCCCGCATCACCCCACGGCTAGAGGGGAAGACGCGAGCGATGAACCGCGAAGACGCGAAGGAAAGATAAAGTGGAGAGGATGCAGTCGAGGAATCAGCCCATCTCATTTGTATCTCCGGTGCTTCCCGTCCTCTGTGTGGCCTTTGCGTCTTCGCGGTTCCTCCGGTTTCGATTACGCGGTGTGGACATCGGCGATGCGACCGGCGTGGCGGACTTGCGGGTTGATCATCGTCATGACGGCGAGGAGCGTCGCCGGCACCGCGCCGATGTAGACGGTGGCGATCGGGCCGAACTGTTGCAGCAGCACGCCCATCAGCGCGAAGCCGAGCATCTGCGCGCCGAAGGTGACGAGCCGGAAGGCGCTATTCACCCGCCCCTGCAAGGCATCGGGGATCAGCACGAGCCGGTAACTGAAGTGCGTCGTCACATAGATCGGCACGAAGATGAAGCCGACCGCATTGACGATACCGAGCCAGACGACATTCGGCGCCCACGCATAGGGCACCCAGGTGATGACGAAGAGCCAGGCGATCCAGACCATGATCGTGCCGACGGTGAACCGCTTCTGCACCGGCGCGGCGAACGCGGTGCCGATGAGCGTCCCGACGCCGCCGGTCGCGAAGATCAGGCCGATCGCGAAGGACGATGCCCCGTGCCGCTGCGCGAGGCTGATGAGCAGCAGCGTCCACCCGCCGTAGAGCAGGTTCACCCCGCCATTCACGGTGCAGAGGAAGCGGACGACGGGTTGCCGCCAGAGCCAGCGCAGCCCCTCCTTGATCTCCTCGGCGATGTGGCGCTGCGGCTCGCGTGCGCTCCTCCTGAAACTCCATCTTGATGAAGACGAACCGAGATCGCGGAGACCGCGTACGAGACCGCATCGGCGGCGAAGGGCAGGGCGCGCCCGATGCCGTAGAGCGCGCCGCCGACCGACGGCCCGAGCAGACCGGAGAGCGAGTACGTCCCCTCATTGAGCGAGACGGCCGCCGGCACTTGCTCCTTGCGGACGATCCGCGACAGGCACGAGGTCTCCGCCAGGCCGAAGAAGATGAAGAGCATCCCCTCGACAAAGGTGACGACGTACAACTGCGCGAGCGTCAGGCGACCGATCGCGAGCGCGACGGGGATGCTGCCGAGCGCGATTGCCCGCCCGGTATCCGAGAGGATCATCACCTTCTTGCGGTCCCAGCGGTCCACGTACGCCCCGGCGGGCAACCCGAAGAGGACATACGCGAGGCCGCGCATCGCGCCGAGGAACCCCGCCTGCGCCGGCGACCCGGTGACGGCGAGGATGAGCAGCGGGAAGGCCAACTGCGAGACCTGCGAGCCAATGGCCGAGACGAGTTGCCCGCCGAAGAGCAGGAGGAAGTTCCGGTTCCGCCGCAGCGAGCCGGACGGCTGATGCCGGGGCGCCATCGGTCCCGGTTGCTGATTCTGATAATGGTTCGATTTCTACCGTTGCCATTGCGTCCTTCTCCCATCACCGCACATGCCGAATGATCCGCAAACAAAAAGACCGCGAGCGAGGCGTCGTGCCTGCTGCGGTCCGCGCGTGCGATGGAAGAAGAGGTTAGATCATCGGACGGCGGATTGTGGGCAGACTGCGACACGGACTCCCTGCGGTCCCCGGTAACGCCAATAGGCGTATTGCGATGTCGCCCGTCGCGATCACGTCCATCCCACTCACCTCTTTGCGTGCGGTAATCGATCCACTGCCCGTCCTCCATCGAGGATAGTGAGCGCGGTAGGGAGTGTCAATAGACCAATTGGACAGGATGCATAGCCCCGCGTGCCCGCGCAGACGCCGCACGCGTGTATGATGAATAGGTCAACGGCGACAGCATCATGAGCGAGGAGACAACGATGGCGATGGAGCAACGTCCACTGGGCCAGACCGGATTACATGTTTCCGCGCTCGGCTACGGGAGCGGCGCGATCGGCGGGCTCTTCACGAAGGGCGATCCCGATGAGCAACGGCGCGCCATCGCCCGCGCGCTCGACGCCGGGATCACCTACTATGACACCGCGTCGAGTTACGGCAATGGGCGCTCCGAGGAGAATCTCGGCCGCGTGCTGCGCGAACTGAACGCCTGGGAGCGCGCCATCGTCGGCACGAAGGTGCGCCTGACCGCCGACGATCTGCGCGACCCCGCCGCCGCCATCGAGCGATCCGCCGAGGCGAGCCTGCGACGGCTCGGTCACGATTCCGTCGATTTGCTGCAACTGCACAATCCGATTGTCCCGCACGGCGGGGATGCGATGCAGACGGCGAGCGGCGGCTCGGTTGACCTCGAAACGGTGCAGGGTGCGATTGCCGAGGGGCTGCGGCGCGTCAAGGAGCGCGGCCTCGCCCGGCAGATCGGCTTCACCGGCTTGGGCGACACGCAGGCCGTCCACGACGCCGTGACGAGCGGCATATTCGCGACCGTGCAGTCGTACTTCAACGCGGTCAATCCGAGCAGCGGTTATGCCGGGGCGAGCGGCGGCGAGCAGGATTTCGCGGGGGTGATCGATGTGGCGGCGAACGCGGGCGTCGGGGTGATCGCCATACGCGTGCTGGCGGCGGGCGCGCTTGCGGCGCAGCCCGAGCGGCACGCGAACGCGGGCGACCCCGGTTCCCCGCTCGTCGGCGGCGGGGAATACACGCACGATCTGAATCGGGCGCGCGACCTCGCCTGGTTCGCCACCGAGGCGGGGTTGGAAAGCACGCTGGAGATGGCCGTCCGCTTCGCCCTCGCCAAGCCGGGCCTCTCCACCGCGCTCGTCGGCTACTCCGACCTCGCGCAGTTGGAGGACGCCATCCGCTGGGCGGAGCGCGGCCCCCTCCCGCCCGATGTCATCGCGCAGATTGTCGACGCGGCGAGGTAGGGAAATCACGTGATCCACAGAGGCACAGAGAACACAGAGAAATACGGAGGAATGGAAGGCGGTCCGTTCGTCTCCTCACTCTCTGTGCTCTCTGTGCCTCTGTGGTTCAATTGCCATGAAAGGAGACACGATGAGCATTGTGATTTGGCCGGAGCAGTCGGGTGAATGGGTGGCGGCGATCCGGGAGGCGGCGGGGGACGTGCCGGTCGTCACGCCCGCGAGCGAGGCGGAGGCGATGACGGCGGCGCGGGCGGCGACGGGGTGGATCGGGCGGCTGAATCCGGCGCTGCTCGATTCCGCGCCGCACCTCCGCTGGCTGCAAACGCCGACGATCAGCCTGGAACACATCGTCTTCCCCGATCTGATCCAGAGCGACGTGACCGTGACGAACATGCGCAACATCTACAACGACCACATCGCCAATCATGTGCTCGCCCTCTTCCTCGCCCTCTGCCGCGACTTGCCGCGCCTGATGCGCCAGCAGGCGGCGGGGCGATGGACGCCGCATGATGCGATACGGGTCCGCGACCCGGCGGAGATGACGGTGCTGGTGATGGGGCTCGGCGGCATCGGCGGCGAGGTCGTGCGGCGGCTCACCGTCTTCGGGCCGAACATCATCGGTATCGATCCAAAAGTGGAGAGCGCCCCGCCGGGCGCCGCCGAGCTGGCCCGCCCCGCGCAACTGGCAGATCTCCTGCCGGAGGCGCACGCAGTCATCGTCTGCGCGCCGCAGACACCCGAGACGACCGGCCTTTTCGACGAGACGATGTTTCGGCGGATGCGGCGGGATGCGTTCTTCATCAATATCGGGCGCGGGAAGATCGTCCACCTCGCCGCGCTCGAACGGGCGCTCGGCGAAGGCTGGATCGCCGGAGCGGGCGTCGATGTCTTCGAGACCGAGCCGCTGCCTGCCGCGAGCCCCCTCTGGCAGATGGAGAACGTCATCGTCACGCCGCACAGCGCGGATGCCGGGCCGCATACGGAGGAACGACGATTGCGCGTCGTACTGGACAATGTCCGTCGCTTCGTCGCGGGCGAACCGCTGGCAACCGTCGTCGATAAGGCGCGCTGGTACTGAGGGTGGACACGGAACCGGGGAGAACCGCAAAGATGCAAAGGATGGAGAGGACGCGAAGAAGAGAAGGAGAGGAGAATAGGGGATCCTCATAACCATCCGGTTATCTTTGCGCTCTTTGCGTCCTTTGCGTCTTTGCGGTTCAATCGGTTCGACACGTCGAGGTTCCGAAGAATGGAGGATTCCATGGCACGACCGCTACGATTTGGCTTCAAGACCGCGCCGCAGGATGTCACCTACGAGGAGATGCTGGCGATCTGGCAGGAGGCGGACGGCATCGCCGCGCTCGAACATGCCTGGCTTTTCGACCACTTTTCGCCGATCAACGGGCATCTGGACGGTCCCTGCCTCGAAGGATGGCAGACGCTCGCCGCGCTCGCCGCCGGAACGAAGCGCCTGCGCGTCGGTCTGATGGTGACGGGGAACACCTACCGCCACCCCGCCGTGCTGACGAAGATCGCCATCACGACCGACATCATCTCCAGGGGGCGGCTCGATTTCGGTATCGGCGCTGGCTGGAACGAGTACGAGCACACCAGCATGGGAATTCCCCTCTTCCAGCCGGGCGAGCGCATCCGGCGGCTCAACGAGGCGTGCGAAATCTACAAGTCCCTCTGCACCGAACATCTCACCACCTACGAAGGGCGCTATTACCAATTGAAAGACGCCCGCAGCGAGCCGAAGCCGGTGCAGAAGCCGTACCCGCCCATCGTGATCGGCGGCAGCGGCGAGCAGTTGACCCTGCGCGTCGTCGCCAAGCACGCCGATATCTGGAACGCCACCGCGCAATCGACGGAGATCTTTCAGCACAAAGTGAGCGTCCTTCGCGAGCATTGCGCCGCCATCGGACGCGACCCGGAGGAGATCGAGTATTCGGTGCAGATTCCCGTCAACTACGACGATATGGGCGCGACGGTGCAGCAGGTGCAGCAGTTCGTTGATGTCGGCGCGACACATCTGATCCTCAACCTGCGGCCGCCCTTCCCGGCGCGGATCGTCACCCGACTTGCGGAAGAGATCATCCCGAAGGTGACGCAGCGATAAGCGTGTGGCGTCGGTATGCCTGCGCGAGAAACCGTAGGCATACCGACGCCACCGCACTCAGGCAGTTCGCGCGGCTCGGGCTTCGTTGACACGCGCCGGGCGGCACCCTATACTTACATGGCTCGTTTCCCCGAGGAAGCGGGTTCCATTCTGTGTTGCGTTACCCGCGCCCCTCGCGGCACGTATCTTAGTGCGAGGCGGCGCGTCAGTTCATCTGTTAGGGAGGGTATCAGTGGTCAAGCGGACATGGCAGCCGAAGCGCATCCCGCGCCTCAGAGTGCATGGCTTTCGGAAGCGGATGGCGACCAAGGATGGCCGCCGGGTGCTCTCGGCACGCCGCGGCAGAGGGCGGGCGAAGCTGACGGTGAATGACTTGGTCGTCGGCAAGCGCTCGTACAAGGTTGTGCGCGAGAAGTAGGGCGAGGAGCACCGGCACCGCAATGGAACGCGCCCTTCGCCTCACCTATGACGCCGATTTTCGCCGCGTCCGCAAGCAGGGCACATCGTGGGCGCACCCGTTCGCCATTCTCTGCGCGCTGCCGAACAATCTGCCGCACAATCGGTACGGCTTCTCCGTCTCGAAGCGGCTCGGCGGCGCGGTGGTGCGGAACCGCGTCAAGCGCCTCTTGCGCGAATCGGTGCGGACCCTCGCGAAAGAAGCGGGGCCCTTCGTGTCAGGGTTCGACGTGATCTTCATCGCACGGCCGCCAATAGTCGGACAGACCTATGCGGAGGTCCGCGAGGTGGTCCGCACGCTGCTGCGCCGGGCAATGTTGCTCGTGCCGCCCGTCGTGTCCGCCGCGCAGGAGGCGCAACCGGCATGAAATGGCTCGCGCTCGCCGTGATCCGGCTGTATCAGCGCACCGTGTCGCGCGTCTTGCCGCCCTCGTGCCGCTTCGTCCCTTCCTGCTCGGAGTACGGGCATGAGGCGATCGACCGCTACGGGGTGATCCGAGGCGGCGCATTGGCGGTGTGGCGCATCGCCCGCTGCAATCCCTGGGGCGGTCACGGCTATGACCCCGTGCCGGATGTAACGCGGCGGGCAGCGCCGGAAGTCCAGACTCCCGCGACTGATGAGAATGGACAATGGGCGACTACTCAGTCCGTCAGTCCTTCGTCCTCAGTCCTTTATTGACACCGCCCGCACGCCGAACGCGCCAGGGCACTCCCTGACGGAGGGCTGACCGTGACCAACTTACCGATCATCGGCCCGGCGATCAAGCTCGTCGCGCAATTCATCCAGTTCCTCGGTGACGCCACGGGCGGCAACCTTGGCGTGACGATCATCCTTTTCACGATCTTCATCAAACTGCTGCTCGCGCCGCTCACCTTCAAGTCCATCAAATCCTCGAAGGCGATGCAGGATGTCGCGCCGATCATCAAGGACCTGCAGAAGAAGTACAAAGACGATAAGCAGACCTTCGCGCAGAAGCAGATGGAGGTTTATCAGCAGTACGGCATCAACCCGCTCGCCGGGTGTTTGCCCGTCCTCATCCAGTTGCCGGTCTTCCTCGTCGTCTATCAGGCGATGCGCCAGGTCTCGCAGAACTGGACGGGGCATAAGGGCTTTCTCTGGGTCTCCGACCTCACCAAACTGGAAAGTGCGGCGGACCACTTGCGCATCCTCGTCTTCCTCGCCTTCATCTTCCAGGTCATCCAGACGCGGATGTCGCTACCGAACGCCGCCAAGCGCGCGCAGCAGGATCAGCAGACGAAGTTGCAGAGCACCTTGCTCTCCGCCTCGACCGCGCTCGTGCTCGTCTTCGGCTGGAACTTCCTCTCCGCGATGGTCCTCTACTGGGCGGTGCAGGCGGTCTTCAGCGCCGTGCAGCAGTACTTCATCACCGGCTGGGGCTCGCTCTCCGATATCTTCCCTTTCCTGCCGGTGAAGGTGGAGAAGGTGCGTGAACTGAAGCCGATCACCGCGCCGGTCAAGCAGTCGCGATTGCAGCAGTTCCTCCAGCAGGGGATGGCCGCGCAACAGGAGCGCCAGGGCGCCACGGCGGGAGACGGCGCGGCACCCCCACCGGCGAGCGCGCCGAAGCAGGCGCAGCAGCCGCCGCGACCGGACGGTCGCCCGGTGAAGGGTTCAACCCTGCCGATCAGCGGGAACCGGCAGGCGACGCCGCCGCAGCGTGCGCCGAAGGCCGATGCGACAAATGGGACCAATGGTACGAACGGGACGAATCGGGCCGCGCGACGGCGAGGCGGGCAGCCGCCCTCGAGCGCGAGGGCAATTGGCGCGCAGGAGTCCACCGCGAAGGCGACGCCACCGGTCCCACGGCGGAGTAAATCGGTCCGGCCCGCGCCCGATTCCACGGGCGGCCAAACGGGCGGCGGAGGGAGAAAGTAGATGCAGCCACGGGAGCCGATGGGTCGTAGGGGTCGCTCGCTCGGTCGCGAGGGCGGCGGGCAGTCGGCGCAGCGCGCCGTCGAGATCGCCGCCAGTTCGGTGGACGAGGCGGTGCGCCTCGCCCTGCAACAACTGAACCTCAATTACAATCAGGTCGAGATCGAGGTCCTTGAGGATCCGACGATCCACGATGTGGACGAAGCCCTTGTGCGCGTCATTCCCCTCCCGGCGGGCGCGGTCTCCGGCAATGTTCGCCCGGACGCGCCCGCACCCGGCAACCAGCGCGCGGATGCGCCACCCCCCGGCAATCAGCGCGAGCCGGTCGAGGAGGACGAGCAGATCGGTAATGTGGAAGATCACGCCGCCCTGCTCGCCGTCGCGCAGGAGATCACCGAGGACCTCGTCGACCTGATGGGCTTGCAGGCCGCCGTCCACCCCCTCGACCCGCCGATCGTGCCGGAGGAGGGCGAGCCGCCGACCGTCGGTGTGGACATCGTCGGCCCCGATCTCGGCGTCCTGATCGGGCGGCGCGGCGAGACGCTCCAGCAGTTCCAGTACTTGATCACCCTGCTCGTCAACAAGCGCATCGGCGGCTTCAATCGCGTCGTCGTCGATGTCGGCGGCTACAAGCGGCGGCGGGAGGAAGCGCTGCTCGGTCTCGCCGACCGGATGGCCGAGCGCGTCGCCCAGAGCGGTCGCCCGCTGCCGTTGGAGGCGATGCCACCGAACGAGCGACGCGTCATCCACCTCGCTTTGCGCGATCACCCCGCCGTCTATACCGAGAGCCAGGGCGAGGGCGAGCAGCGCAAGATCGTCATCTACCCCCGGTAACATGGGATTGAACCACCAAGACAGCAAGAACACCAAGAGGGACGAGAGGGACGGAAAGCAATGATCGAGTTCGTCTCCGAATGTCGATCTTGGTGTTCTTGCTGTCTTGGTGGTTTGTATTCCCGGTTCTGGCCGCGCGCATGACGAGGGATGAAGAGGCGGCGCCCGAGTATGTTGTCGTCGGGCATTGCGCGCTGGATGTGCAGCCGGATGGATCGTATCTTCCGGGGGGCACCGCGCTCTATGGCGCGCTGACTGCCGCGCGGATGGGGATGCGCGCGGCGATGTTGACGGCGGGCGACCCGGCGGCGCTCGCTCCGGCGCTGGCGCCCTATCGGGATGCCTTCAGGCTCCATATCCTGCCGACGCCGGCGACCACCATCTTCGAGAATATCCCGACACCGCAGGGTCGCCGGCAGACGCTGCACGGCTGGGCCGGCGCGATCTTGCCGGATGCCCTGCCGATGACCTGGCAGCAGGCGACGATCCTCCACCTCGGCCCGATTGCCGACGAATTGCCGCCGGATGCTTGGGCGGAGGCGCTCGGCGCAACCGAGAGGCAATTGACCATCGCCACGCCGCAAGGCTGGTTGCGTCGCTGGGGCGCGCTCCCTTCGCCCGTCCGTCACGAACCGCTCCGATTGCCGGACGCCCTGCTGGACCGTCTCGGCGCGATGGTCATCTCGGTTGAAGAGCGCGACGTCGCGGAGCCCGCTGTCCGCCGCGTGGCGGTGGGCGGCCTCGGGGCGATCACCGATGGTCCGCGTGGCGTGGATATTCTGCGCGGGGGCATGACCACCCATGTGCCGACCTTCGATGTCGCGGTGCGGGATGAAACGGGCGCGGGCGATGTCTTCGCGGCGGCATGGGCTGTCCAACTTGCGCGCGGTGCAAGCCCCGAGGATGCGGCGCGGGTCGCCTGCGCGGCCGCCTCATTGAGCATCACCGCTCCCGGCCCGCACGGTATTCCGACGGCAGCGGAGATTGCCGCGCTGCTTGCCGCGAACGCGGATCGCGAGCCGCAATGAGCGCGTCGTATCTGATGGCCGGCGGCTTCGCACTCCGTGATGCGGGAGGGCGGCTCCTGCTGGTCCATCAAGCGTACGGCGACCGGGTGTGGGACTTCGTCGGCGGTGGCGCGGAACCGGGCGAATCCCCCGAAGAGACCGCCGTCCGCGAGGCGAAGGAGGAGATGGGCCTGACGGTCGAGCCGCGCGGATTGATCGGCGTCTATTTCAACCGGCCGCGCCGCATCCTTGTCTTCATCTTCAATGGTCTCGTCACCGGCGGCACACTCGCCCTGCAATCCGAAGAAATTGCGGAAATCGGCTGGTTCGGCCCGGACGATCTGCCGCATCTCTCGGATTGGAAGGCCCGCCAGATCGCGGATGTCTTCGCCTGGGAGGGCTCCGCCACTCTCCGCACGCGCGAGTAATCGACATCACGACAGAAAGAAGAGGACCGAGCCTCGCTCAGTCCTCAGTCCTTGATCGTTCGTCTAGTGGCAGGGCTCGGCTTGGCCCTTCTTACCTTGGACGCGGAACGAGTGGCCGCAGCCACAGGTGGAGGCGGCGTTCGGATTCTTGACGGTGAAGCCGCGACCGAGGAGCGAGTCCATGTAATCAACCTCGGAGCCCGCGACCATCTCCAGCGTCTCGTCGTCGAGCAGCACCTTCACACCGGCCACGTCGCTGACGTTGTCGCCGGGGCGCTCCTGATTATCGAAGAACATCCCGTACGAGAAGCCCGCGCAGCCGCCACCCTGGACCATGATACGCAGGTGCGCTTCCTTGCCCGCCGCGCGCTGCTCGCCGATCAGTTCGACCAGTTTCTCGCGGGCGGTGTCGGTGAAGTAGAGGATGGGCGCGACCTCGGTCTGCTCGGGCGCCTGGATTTCCGTAA
Source organism: uncultured Chloroflexia bacterium (assembly GCA_963847195.1). Lineage (GTDB taxonomy): Bacteria > Chloroflexota > Chloroflexia > Thermomicrobiales > JALYUS01 > JALYUS01. The sequence continues at coordinate 27,502 of CAWJZC010000017.1, forward strand.
CCATCAGTGTTGTTTCTCCTTCCGCATGACTACCATGCGCGGATTCGCCTGCCCCAAGTATACGCCTGCACTCCTGCAACGTCTATCGCGCCGGATCGCATTCCCGCATTTCATGCGGGCACGGCAAGAACCGCGGCGGCACCGCGTTCGTTATCGACAATGATCGCGACGCGCGGGAAACTCATGCAATCATGATTCGAACCGTTCGCGCGCCTTGGTCCAGTGGGAGGGTTGATATGTACGACGCGATCATCGTCGGCGCGCGGTGTGCGGGCTCGCCGACTGCGCTATTGCTCGCCCGGAAGGGGTATCGCGTCCTCCTCCTCGATCGGCACGCCTTTCCCAGCGACTCGATCAACAATCACTTCATCCAGTTGCCAGGTGTTCGCCAGTTGCAGCGGTGGGGATTGCTCGATCAGGTCGCGGCATCGAACGCACCGCCGATTCGGGTCGTCTCCACAGACCTCGGCGATTTCCTTCTGCCAACACTGGTCGAACCGCTCGACGATGTGGACGCGCACTACGCACCGCGCCGTTTTGTGCTCGACACCTTGCTCGCCAGGGCTGCGGTCGCCGCCGGGGCGGAGCTGCGCGAGCATTTCACGGTGCAGGAGGTCATCTGGGACGGCGACCGCGTTGTCGGCGTCCGCGGGCGCGCGAATGGGGGCGTGACGGTCGCCGAGTACGGGCGCATCGTCGTTGGCGCGGATGGCGCGCGCTCCATCGTCGCCCAGGCGGTTCAGGCTCCGGTCTATCACGAGCGACCGGTCCTTACCTTCAGCTATTACAGCTACTTTAGCGGCGTGCCAATGGATGGGATCGAGATCTATCGGCGACCGGGCCGCGCGCACATCAACTTCCCGACCAATAACGGGTTGATCTGCGCCGCCATCCAGGAGCCGATCGCGGGCTTCCGTGCCTTCCGGGCGGATATCGAAGGGCATTTTCTGCGCGCGCTCGACGCCATCCCCGCACTCGCTGAGCGCGTGCGCGCCGGGCGACGCGAGGAGCATTGGTACGGCACAGCGGCTTTGCCGAACTTCTTCCGCAAGCCGTACGGCCCCGGTTGGGCGCTCGTCGGGGATGCGGGGTACACGAAAGACCCGATGCTGGCGCAGGGTATCAGCGATGCGTTCCGTGACGCCGAAACACTCGCCGAGGCGATAGACGCCGGGTTCACGAGCGATGTGCCGCTCGCTGATGCGCTGGCCGGGTATGAGCAGCGGCGCAACGACGCCGCACTACCAGGGTACGAAGTCAATTATGCAGCGTCCGCATTCACGCCGGTCCCGCCGGAGATATTCGCCAGGCGTGCCGCCGCCAGGGCGGGAGAGCGAGTATCACAAACGGCGATCTGACACGCCGCCTACCGCCTACGTTTCGAGTAGCGCCATGCTGCCGAGGCCGTCGTTCGTGTGACGGAGGGCGGTGGTGTAGAGGCGGTGATACTGCCCTTGGAGTGCCATCAGTTCGGCATGACTGCCGCGCTCGACGATCCGGCCACCGTCGATGACGACGATCATGTCCGCCTCGACGATGGTTGAGAGGCGGTGCGCGATGACCAGCGAGGTCCGGCCGTGCAGGACGGTGCGCAACGCTTCCTGGATGATCAATTCCGTCTGTGTGTCCACGCTGCTCGTCGCCTCATCGAGGACGACGATGCGCGGGTTGGCCAGCACGACGCGGGCGAAGGCGATCAACTGCCGCTGCCCGACACTCAGGCCGCTGCCCCGCTCACCGACCTCCGAATTATAGCCGTCCGGCAGTTGCGCGATGAAGTCATGCACGCCGACCGCCCGCGCCGCCGCCTCGACCTCGGCGTCCGTCGCGCCCAGTTTGCCGTAGCGGATGTTCTCGGCAATCGTCGCGGAGAAGAGGAAGGTGTCCTGCAGGACGATGCCGAATTGGCTGCGCAGGGATTTCAGCGTCACGCCGCGCACATCGTAGCCGTCGATCAGGACGCGCCCGTCCCAGACATCGTAGAAACGGGGCACGAGGTTGATCGTGCTCGACTTGCCCGCGCCCGTCGGCCCGACGAAGGCGACCGTCGCGCCGGGCGGGATGACGAGGTCGATATTGCGCAGCACCGGCGTCGTGCCGTAGCCGAAGGTGACATTGTCGAAGGTGATCTGCCCGTCGATGCGCGGCAGCGCGATCGCGTCGGGCGCGTCGAGTATATCCGGCGGTTCGTCCAGCAATTCGAAGACGCGCTCGGCGGCGACCGTCGCCGCTTGCAGCGTGTTGTAGCGGTCGGAGAGGGTGCGGACGGGCTGGAAGAAGCGCGCCACATAGCCGATGAACGCCGTCAGCGCGCCGATCGTCAGCGTGCCCTGGATGACCGCGTTGCCGCCCACGATCAGGACAATCACCGTCGCCATGCCGCTGACCAGCTCGACGGCGGAGCCGAGCACGGAGTTGAGGCGGATGGAGTGCGTCGTGACCTCGTAGACATTGCGATTGAGCCGCTCGAAGCGCGAGAAGTTCTCCTGCTCGCGGCGGAAGGATTGGATGATCCTCATGCCGCTGATGTTCTCGGCGGAGAAGCCGGTCAGCCGGCTGGTCGCGGCGCGGACGGCGCGATAGACCTTGATCGCGAACCGCCGCCAGATCATCACGACCGCAATCATGATCGGCAGGACGACATACGAGAGCAGGGCGAGTTCGAGGTTGATCGTCAGCATGGCGATGACAATGCCCGCCAGCACCAGCAAATCGGCGAAGAGGCCGATGATCCCGTCCGTCAGGAGGTCCTGCAAGACCGAGACATCGTTCTGCACCCGCGAGATCAGCCGCCCGACGCCCATCCGGTCGAAGGTGGTGAAGCCGAGAATCTGGATGTGTTTGAAGAGCGCGTAACGCAGATCGAAGATGACGCGGTTGCCGATGCGTGTCGTCGTGTATCCCTGTAGCCACCGTGCCCCGAAGACGATGAGCACGCAGGCAAGGAAGATGGCGACCGCGACGAAGAGCGTATGCGTACTGTTTTTCGAGATGCCGCTGTCGATTGCCACGCCGAGTAGGCGCGGGAGCGCAAGTTCGCCGAGCGTCTGAATGGTGATCGCGATGAGCGAAATCGCGCATTGCGCGCGATAGGGCCGGAGGAAGGCGAGCAGCCGACCGGCGCTCTCGCGGTTGAGGCCGCGCCCGAGGTCGTTCTCGCGGTCATCGAGCGAGAGGAACGGGCGCGCCGGTGCTGTCGCATCGGCCGCGGGGGGGGCGCTCGCGCCGTTCGCCGTAGCGGCCGCCACTTTGCTCATGCCGATTCCTCGATTGCCGCTCCGATGCCGCTGCTCTGCGTCTGCACGTCGTAAATTTGCCGGTAGATACCGCCGAGCGCCAGCAGCTCAGCGTGCGTGCCACGCTCGATGATCCGCCCATCGCTCAAGACGCAAATCTGATCGGCGGTGCGCACGCTGCTCAATCGCTGGGCGATGATGAAGGTCGTCCGCCCGTCCATCAGCACGGTGAGCGCTTGCTGGATTTCGTACTCCGTCTCCATATCGACGCTGCTCGTCGCATCGTCGAGGACGAGGACGCGCGGGTTGAGGAGGATCGCGCGGGCAATTGCGAGGCGCTGCTTCTGGCCGCCCGAGAGGTTGACGCCGCGCTCGCCGAGCGGCGTGTCATAGCCCTCCGGCAGGCGGGAGATGAAGTTGTGCGCCTGGGCCGCCTTCGCCGCCGCGACGACCTCCTCGAAGGTCGCGCCCGGCCGCCCGTAGGCGATGTTCTCGCGGATCGAGTCCGAGAAGAGGAAGGTCTCCTGCAGCACGTAGCCGACATTCTCGCGCAGGGTCGGCAAGTCCCACTGTCGCACGTCGATGCCGTCGATGCGCACCGTGCCCGTCGTTGTGTCGTAGAAGCGGGCGAGTAGCTGGATGATGCTGCTCTTGCCGCTCCCCGTCGCGCCGACGAGGGCGATGACCGAGCCGGGCGGGGCATTGATGTCAATGCCGTGCAGCACCTCGCGGCTCTCGCGCGCGTAGCGGAAGTGGACATCCTCGAACATGACATGGCCGCGCACCGCCGTCGGTCGGTAGGCGTCCGGCGGGGTGACGATGCGCGGGCGGCGTTCCAGCACCTCGTAGATGCGCTCCGTGCTGGCGAGGGCGAGGGCGACGTTGTTGACGATCGAGCCGACCTGCCGAATCGGGTCGGTCAATTGCCCGAGATAGAGATAGAAGGCGAGCAGCGTGCCGACTTGCATCTGCCCGTGAATCACCTGCAAGCCGCCGACGGCGATGACGACCGCGGTGCCGATGCCGGTAATCATCGGCATATTGGCGTTCGCCAGCACCGAGAGTTTCGCGGCGTCCATCTGCCGGTTGAAAAAGGTCATCCCGGAGGTGGCGAACTTCGCGGTCTCGTATTCCTCCCGCCCGAAGGCGCGGACGAGCCGCATCCCGGCGAGATTCTCTTGCAGGACGATCATCGTCTGGCCGAACTGCTGCTGGGCGCGCAGATAGCGCGGCCGCACACGGGTGCCGAAGACGAGCGTAACGGCGAGCAGGAAGGGCACAATCGCCAGGGCGAGCAGGGCAAGTCGCCAGTTCAGCGTGAACATGATGATCGTGCTGCCGACGACGAGCACCGAGGTCTGGAGCAGGACGCGCAAGGCGGGCGAGTAGAAGCGCCGGATGTTGCGGATGTCCTCGGTCAGGCGCGAGAGCAATTGGCCGGTCTGCGAGGCGTCGTAGAAGGTGAAGGAGAGCGATTCGAGGTGCCGGAAGAGGCGGTTGCGCATGTCGTAGGAGACGCGCTCGCCGATCCATTGCGTCGTGGCGGAGCGGATATAGGTCGTCAGGGCCGCGAGTATGGCGACGACCATGATGGCGATGGAGACCTCGATCAGGCGGCGATGCTCCCCGGCGGCGATGCCGGTATTGATCAGGGATCGGATGAGCAGCGGCTGGACGAGCGAGAAGACGATGCTGAAGATGATGCTCAGGAGGGCGGGGATGGCGAGGATCGGCGTATCCCATGCGTGGCGCAGGAGGCGTCGCACCAGGTAGCGTACGCTGTGCTGATTGAGCATCGAGCCCTCCCCGACCCGGACACCGGGACGCCGCGCGTCGTCATCCGCACGGTTTTCACACAGTGATAATACACGATAACGGAAATATGAGAAGTGCTACATACGCGATAGTGGCGGCGGGGATGCCTGCCGCCACTAAAAAGGCTCACGGCTCAGTGCGAATGAGAAACGTTCTCGCGTGAGGTAATCGCCTGCGAGCATCATCGTCGGAGCAGATCGACCTGCGTGGGCGGGGTGACGCGGATGTGCTTCGCCCAGCCGGGTTCGCGGGCGGCGAGCGCCGTGTACATCGCGTTGGCCGCGTGGCGATAGGAGAAGTGCCCGCCGACTTTCGTCCGCTGCTCGATGATGTAGGCCGCCTCGGCGTAATCCATCTTGAAGAGCGCGCGGCAGCGGTAGGCCATCGGCAGGAGATATACCGATTCCGTCGGATGCGCGGGTTCGAGCGCGCCGATGGCGGTATACGCATTATCGAGCGCCCGCTGATACCGCCCGACCAATCCGGCGTCCGCCGCGCGCGTTGCCGCGTCCTCGCCAAGACCCCAGGCGAACCATTGTGCGGCATCGTCGGTGCCGTGCTCGGCCGAGAAGGCGGGGATGATCTGCACGCAGCGGCGGTGCCGGTGCAGATCGCGGAACGCGCCGATGTCGATCGTGCAATCGAACTGGAGCGGCGCGCCGACCTGATGCGCGCGCAGCAGATCGTCGTGCGGGCCGCGATGCTGCATGGAGAGGTCGACAATCTCCTGCTTGAATGCCGCCGAGAGTTCGCGCACAATTTCGAGGATTTGCGTGTAACGGTGCTGGGCGGGGTCGTACTGGTAGAGCAGCGTCGCAACCAGTTCGTCGGACGGTGCGGCGGCGGGGGCGAGCGTAACGGTCGGGCTCGTCGCGTCGCGCGGCAGATCGGCGAGCAGTTCGGTCGCGGCCTGCGCGAGGGCGCGAGCGGTCTCCATCTGGTAGGTGAGGGGCGCGGTGTACTTGACGAGCGTCGGGGCCGCCCCGGTACGGTCGAGCGCCGTGCCAAGCGCCGCCAGGGCGTCCTGCGCGTCCGGTGGCAGATAGACGCCGTCGAGCGCCCGTTGGAGCGCCTCGGCGGCGGTGGCGGCGGGATCGAACGCCTCGCGCTGACAGGCGGCGCGCAGTTCCGTCGCGACGCCGCGCACCTCCGCGAGCGGCGAGGAGAGCAGTTCGGAAATTTGCCGCTCCAGCGTCCGCGCGCTGGTGATCTGCCCGACGCTGGTGATCGTGGCGAGCGGCAGGAGGGCGCGGGAGACATCGAAGGCACGGGCGCGGAGCGTGCGCGTATAGTCGCCGTCCGCCATCGCCTCCGGCTTGCCGACCGTCTCGACGAGCAGCGCGGTCAACTCCTTGGAGAGCGCGGCATACTCCGTGAAGAGGGCATCCGCCGCCGCTGTGTAGGCGGACGCGGCGGGCGCTGCGGCGATGGCGTCCGGTGTGAAGTAGCCGGTGCGCGCGAAATCCTGATAGCGCGTCGAGCGTTCCTGCCCGTCCCACACCTGCTGATCGACGACCGCGATCGCCGCGAGGATCGAGACATTCTCAATCGCCATCGCGACATGCGCGAGATCGGCGATGGAGCGATGCCCGTACTGGAAGTAGAATGATTCGAGGAATTCCTCGGCGCGCTGCGCGGAGATTTCGGCCACCGTGCGACGCATCGAGTTGCGCGAGCGCGAATACTTCGCCATCGCGTACGCCTGCACCTCCGGCTGGATGCCCGTCAGGGCGTAGATCGTTCGCATCGGTCGCTCCGACATCTCGTGACTCCTCTCGCGCTCCGCCATTCCGCTGGTACGTAGTGTACGTACACTACGGCGGGTGCGCAAGGGGGGATGGCCCGGACCCTCGGCCCCTTCCCCGTTAGGGGAGGGCAGAATTGCTTACCTTTCCGCGTCGAGGTAGCCGCGCTCGCGCAGTAACAGCTCGCAGAGGAGCAGCGAGAGCGCGCTCTGACTCTCCGGCATCTGCCCGGTGCGGGCGAGGTGGAGCGCGTTGCCTATAGGCATCGGGCACTGCTCGATCTGCTCGGTCGCTTCGTGCGCGCGCTCCGCCGATTGCACGACATCGAGGGCGAGAAAGACATGGAAACGCTGCTTGAGCGCGGCGCAGGCGACGTAGAAGAAGCCGACGGGGAGCATCGTCGTGCAGGTCGCGCCGATCTCCTCGCGCAGTTCGATGCGCGCAACTTCCTCCGGCGTCGCGCCCGGATGGTCGCGCATGCCGCCCGCCGGGATTTCGAGGCACCAGCGGTCGAGCGGGTAGCGGTACTGGCGGATGAGCAGCACGGTACCGCCGCGCGTCACCGGCACAATGCCGACGGCGTCCGCCCGCTCCTCGTAGGTATACGTGGCCTCGCCCTTGCCCGCGATGGCGAGATGGTCTTGCCGGAGCCGCATCCATGGCGTAACGAATGGGTACGCGGACGCGACGATCCGCCAGCCGAGTTTCGCGCCCTCCGGTTTATCGTCCATCCGGTTGCTTCCTCCCTACGCCGCAGTGTAGCAGAGGCGGCGCGTCCGTATCGTGTGGCCGTGACCGATCGGTCAGGAAAACGTCTTTACGGTTGGGGAGGCGGCGAGTAGAGTAGCGTGCAAACGACAGGCAGATGGCGCGCTGCACGCGCGTGGTCCCGGCGGATATGGGGATGGTGAGCGATGACGGACGGACAACGGCCGGATATTCCGCCGCGCGACGGACACGAGGCCGTCATGCCGACCGCGCTGCTCGCCGGGCGGTACCGGATCGAGCGAGTAATCGGCCAGGGCGCCTTCGGGCGGGTCTATCTCGCCTTCGACACCCGCCTGCGGCGCAATGTCGCCGTCAAGGAATTGCTCGCCAGCCGCGAGCAGACTGATCGCGACACCTATCAGCGCTATCTTGAGCGGTTCCAGCGCGAGGCGCGCGCCACCGGCACGATCCAGCACCCGAATGTCGTCACCGTCTACGACCTCCACGTCGATCCACAAGGGAATAACTACCTCGTGATGGAGTATGTGGACGGCACGAATCTGCGCGACCTGCTCGCCCAGGTCGGCACGCTGCCGGAGGCGCGCGCGGTCGCGATTGTGATCGACATTGCCCGTGCGCTCGATGCGGTCCATGAGCAGGAGATCGTGCATCGGGATGTCAAGCCCGCCAACATCATGATCACCCGGCGCGGCACGGCGAAACTGATGGACTTCGGCATCGCGCGCATCGCGCACGAGCAGCAACTGACGATCACGACGGGTGGCCACCCCGGCACGCCGATCTACATGAGCCCGGAGCAGTCGGCGGGCTACGGCTACATCGATGGCCGCTCGGACCTTTATGCCCTCGGCCTGATCCTCTACGAGATGCTCGTCGGGGAGCAATTCGCGCGCCGCCGCCGGCCGCTGGGCGCGGTGCGGGGCGATCTGCCGCCGCGACTGGTGGCCGTGGTGGACCGGCTGACGGCGCGCGACGTTGACGCACGGTACCAGAGCGCCCCGGAGGTCATCCGCGATCTCCAAGGAGCGGTAACCGCCGCGCCGCCCCGCCCGGAGCCGTATCGCCCGCCGGCTTCCTGGCCCTCCGGCGCACCCATGGGCGCCGCGACGGGTGCGCCCACGGCGCACGGCGTTCCGGCGACGCCGACCACGCCCGGTTTCGCCGGGTTTTCGCCGCCGCCCTCTCCACCCGCGCAAGGCTACGCGCCGCCACCATCGACGACACCGCCGCGCAACCGGGGCCGGATCATAGCCATTGGCGGTGCGGTGCTCGCCCTTCTGGCGGTGATTGGTGGCGCCTTCTTGGTGCTGAATGGGCAATCGGGCACGACCGCGACAGCGACGCCGGGGCAGTCCAGCGCGACCGCGACGGTCGTGACCGTCAATGTCACGCTCGGCCCCGGCCCGGCCGAGATCGCGGGAGTGGCCACGACCGTGACACCGACGGTAGCCGCCGCGACCGCGACGCGGGTCGCAACGGCCACCACCCCGACCATCGTACCGAGTGCATCGCCGACACGACCCGCCGCGACGCCGACGCTCGCCCCGACGGCGGGGAAGACCGCAACGCCGAGCATCGCGGCACAAACGGCTACCTGGACGGAACAAAACGGCTTGCTCAGTCTCAAATATCCGAGTACCTGGAAGCAGACGCGCGACTCATCCGATCCCACCAACCTCGTCGAGTTGGATGGGCCGAGCACCGCGCCGTTCATCTACATCTTTCTCTACGATCCGCAGCAAGGCGCCTTGCAGGATGAGATTCAAGTCATCATCAAGAATCAGGCGAACGGGCAGAAGTACACCTACACCGACCAAAAGACGCAAGACGCGCAGATCGGCGGCCAGCCCGCGAAGGTGCTGACATACACGTATACGGACAAGACCGATCCCACGAAGGTTTCCACCGGCGCTTGGTGGGTGGTCAATAACGGCGGCAAGCAATTCGCCATCCTCGCCGGGCCGCTCGGGTCGAGTCGCGCCGATGTGGATGCGATTGTCGCTTCGATCACCTTCGGCAACCCGAAGACCGCCACATTCACCGACCCGGACGGCGTGATCCGCCTGCAATATCCGACCGAATGGGCGCTCTCCAAGGATGCGGCGGATGCGACGAATCTGCTCTCGCTGAGCGGAGCGAACGACGAGGTACGCATCTTCCTCTACGTCTATCCGGCAAGCGGGGAGACGTACGACCAGGCCTTCAAGAAAATTCGCGATACCGAGTCCAACGACGGCAAGACGGTGCGTACCTACGATCCGGCGGTCGACACGAAAGTCGGCGGCGCGCCCGCCAAATCGCTCGCCTATTCATACACGCAGAAGGACAAGCCGGACCTGCTGCCCGGCATCGCGACGATCTGGCTCGTGGACCACAACGGCAAGCGGTACGAGTTCCGCTGCAGCAATATCGCCTCGCACCGCGCGGAGATCGAGGCGGTCATGGGTTCCGTGACCTTTCTGAAATAGCGGCGCGGCCCGAACCCCCGCCCCCTTCCCCACGGGGGAAGGGGGCACGAACGTCGGCAAGATCGGGATACCGCAGACAGAGTGCAGCCTTGCACTGAGTACCCCCTCCCGCGTCGGGAGGGGATAGGGGGTGGGCTCCCTTAGCGAACCGTGAAATTCTGGAGCGCTGCCGGGTCTTGCGTGAAGGCCACATAGTCGCCGGGAGAGAGGTCGAGCGAGACGATGCCCGCGCCTCCGGGGTTAATCGAGGCCATGCCGCCCGCGCCCTCAATCGGGAAGGGGCCGCTCGGCGGGCCGCTGAAGTATTGCTTGACATCATCGACCGTCTTGCCCGGCAGAATGCGCAGGATGGAGAGGCCGAGCGGCTGTTGCGCCTCATTGACGACGCGGAAGGTGCTCTTGCCGGCAGGCGGCGGCGCGGGCCACGCGAAGCCCGTATCGCGCAGCGCGATCGTCGCCAGGTCGGTCGGTAGCGGGGCGGCGGGGCCGGCGGCGGGGGTGATGGTGATCGGCAGCGCCATGCCGAGTGCCGCGTGCGGGGTGCCCTCCGCGTTCGGGACGAAGCAGAGCAGAACGTGCTTGCCCTCCATGAGTTCCAGCGTCACTTCGCTCGTGTGCTGCGGGGCGATCACGCCCGGCCCGCCGACGGGCAGAATCATCTGCTCAGCGCTCCCGTCGTCATTCTTCAGCGCGGCGAGAAACTGGTCGAGCGTCACACCATCATTGAGGCGGACGAGATTCGCCTCGTGATTCTCGACGCCGACGTTCTTCAGTTGGATCGTCGCCACGCCCGCCGCGATGCTCCCGTTCGTCTTGAAGAAGTATTCGCCCGCTTCGACGATCATCGTCCGCTTCGCGGCGAGTTGCGTGCCGGCGGTCGTGCCGGGCGCTGCAGCCGGTGCGGCAGTCGTGGCGTCGGGCTTGGTCGCCGCCACGATTGGCGTCGCGGTCGCTTTGCTGCCGGAACCGCAGGCGGCGAGCAGCGCGGCGCCCGCCGCACCGCCGGCGAGCGCGAGGAAGCGGCGGCGGTTGACGGAAACCTGTGCCAGCGTTCCTTCTCGTGATGTGGCAATTCGCAGATCCACAGTGTGCAGTCGGCGTCCTGCAGGACGTAGCCAAGTATGCGGGGGCGGCAGTGCAGAGGACTACGCACGTCGGGACAGTTTGCCCGCTGTCCAAACGGACAGATCGGCGCCCCCGATGGTTGATGCCGCTGTTCCCTCGGTGCGGCGCGGATGCGACAATCCGCCGGTGAATGAGCGAGACGATGCAGCAATGAGGAGTGAACGATGAAGATTGGTGTGATCCTCCCGAATCCCGGTGTGCTAATGGACCTGCGGACGCTACTTACCGAAATGTCGCGCGCTGAGGAGCGGGGCATGCAGTCGATCTGGGTCGCTAATGTGCCGCGCGGGTTCGACGCGCTGACACTGCTTGCGCTGGCGGGGCAACAGACGCGCGCGGTCGAACTGGGTACATTCGTCGTGCCGACCTACCCGCGCCATCCGGTCGCGCTCGCGCAGCAGGCGCTGACGACAAACGCCGCGACGGGCGGGCGGCTCGTGCTCGGCATCGGCCTCAGCCACCGCGTGGTGATGGAGCAGGGGTTGGGGTTCGACTGGTCGCACCCGATCCGGCATATGCGCGAATACCTCGCGTGTCTGACCGGCTTGCTCTCCGGTGAACCGGTCACATTCGCGGGCGAGGAATTCCGTGTCACGAATTTTGGCGTCACCGTGCCGGGCGCGACGCCGCCCACCGTCCTCGTCGCCGCGCTCGGGCCGCAGATGCTCCGACTCGCCGGGCGGCACGCGGACGGCACCGCGCTCTGGATGGGCGGCGCACGCTACCTTGCCAATGACGCCGTCCCGACCATTACCGCCGCCGCAGCGGAGGCCGGTCGGCCCGCGCCGCGCATCGTCGCCGGCCTGCCTGTCTGCGTAACGGACAACGCCGACGCCGTGCGCGCCGAGGCGGATCGCGCGTTCGCGGCGTACGGTCGGTTGCCGTCCTATCGCGCCGTGCTGGACAAAGAGGGCGCCGCCACCCCTGCCGATGTCTCGCTGATCGGCGACGAGGCCGCAGTGCTCGCGGGCTTGCGAAGGCTCGCGGAGGCGGGCGCGACGGACCTTGTCGCCGCTGTCTACACCCCCGTCGGCGAGGATGCTGCCCGCACCTATAATCTGCTGGAGCGATATAGCAACGGCGCATGAAGCGGTGTGTCGTGATCGGGATGCGGCAGCCCACATCGTGATTGATGTATAGAATGCCCGGTTGCGGTGGGCTTTCGCCCGCCGCCAACGCAATTTTCAGTCCGGTACCGACCGGCCGTTGGGGTGGTACGGGTCCGTGTCGATACCCCAACTGACGATACGGGTGGGGCGGATGCGGATCAGTTGCGGGTCGCGGTTCGGCACGTCCACGTTGCCCCCGGTTTGCAGCGCCTCGCCGCGTCCGCGCACCTCGACGCCACGCACCTGCCCCGGCTGCGGTACATCATCGACGACGAAGGCGACGCGGCCATCGCGCGCAACATCGCGGAACTTCTTGCTTTTTCCCATCCCGTAGCCGGGAATGTCGATGGTGTCCAGGTCCGGGTTGTAGCGGAAGCCGACCGGGACGACGTGCGGCTCGCCCGCCGCGTTCAGCGTCGCCAGCCGCCCGAGCCGCTGCCCGCTCAGATAGGCAATCTCATTGTCGGTGAAGTGGCTCACGGACTACCTCCGCATTATGCCGGTGGCGCGCCACCGGCAGCGTCTCCCGCTGCGGCGACCGGGGCTTTTTTCGGCAATCGCCGATACCGGCCATGCACCGTTTCCGGGGCGAAGAGGGCGAAGAGCAGCACCGCGACGACAAAGAGCGCCGCCGTGATGAGCAGCGCCGCCCCCGCGCCCGCGAGGTCGCTGATCCAGCCGAGCAGGAATGGACCGACCACATATCCCGCGTCGGCGAGCGTCAGGTAAATGCCCATCGTCACGCCGTTCGCGCCGGGCGGGGCCATGTCGGCGGCGTAGGCGGCGGGCGCGGAGCCGCCTACCCCGCCGCCTAGCCCCCACAGAAACATGCCGAGGATGAAGACGGGGTAGGTGAAGGCCCCGGCGAGGCAAGCGAATGCCGCCCCGCAGACAATCGTGCCGGGGATGATGCCGCCGCGCCGCCCCCAGCGGCTCATCAGCATCGTCGAGAGCGGGATGGTCGCGAAGTTCATCAGCGAGGCGATGCTGAGGGCGAAGCCGGTCGCGGAGGCGCTCAGGCCGATGCGGTCCCGCCCGAGGATCGGCACGATGTTGAAGAGCGCGCCCGTGCGGGCGAAGTATTGCACGAACGTCACGAAGCCGATCAGCAGGAAGCCGCGCCGCCGCAGCAAGATGCCGAGCGCCGGGCCCATCCGCATCGCCGGTTGCATCGCGGCCGTCGCGCGGGCGAGGGCCCGCCCGCGCGTCTCCGGCACCTGGAAGAAGCAAACGACCCCCGCGAGCAGACTGAGGAAGCCGAAGGCGTAGAAGGGGGCGCGCGTGCCGAAGGCGTCCGCCACGACGCCGCCGAGCGATGGGCCGAGGCCGACCGCGCAGAGGAAGATCGCTTGATAGATATTCATGATCCGCCCGCGCGTCTGCGGCTCGGTGATGTCCGCCAGGACGACTTGCGCGCCGGTGAGGACGGTCGCCGCGCCGATGCCGCCGATGAAGCGGAAGAAGACGAGCAGCCAGAATGAGCCCGCAACCGCGCAGAGGAGACTGCCGACGGCGGTGATGACCTCGCCAATCATGATGATCTTGCGCCGCCCCATGCGCTCCGCGAGTCCGCCCATTGGCAGGTCGAAGAGGAGCCGCCCGAGGCCGTAGACGCTGATGACGAGCCCCGCCACCGCCTGCGAAACGCCGAACGAGCGCGCAAACGTCGGCACAACCGGCACGATGCTACCGAAGCCGAGTTGGTTGATCCCCACGACCAGGCAAAGCCAGCCGAGCGTCCGGTACGTCGCGTCGAGTGATCGTATCGCCGGGAACCGTACACGCACCGGCCGCCTCATTTCTCGTCTGACCCGCAATGACCGCGCCAGTATGCACAATTCCCGCAGCGATGTCTCGCGCGAATGTCGCGCCCCATGCCTGGAGCCTCGAACTTCGAACCTCGAACCTCGAACCCTGAGCCTCTCCCGTTTGCTCTGGCTCGCGGATTGCGGGACAATAGGCGGTAACAACATGCGACCCGAGGGAGGAGTCACGCATGGCAATCATGCAGTCAACGACATCACAACCGACGATCGACCGCACAACGCTCATTCGCCGCCTCATCAATCTGCTCGGCCCGGAATCGGTGATGACCGAGCGGGGCGATTTGCTCGTTTACGATTCCGACGGCACGCACGAGCACGCAATGCCGGATGTCGTCGTCCTGCCGACCGGCGTGCAGCAGGTCGCGGAGATCGTCAAACTCGCCGGCGCGGCGGGGATGCCGATTGTCCCGCGCGGCGCGGGCACCGGTCTCGCCGGTGGCAGCACGCCGATCCGGGGCGGCATCGTCGTCTCGCTGACGCGGATGAACCAGATTCGCAGCGTCGATTACGCCAACCGCCGCGCTGTGGTTGATCCCGGCGTCGTCAACCTGCATCTCTCGCAGGCGACGTTGCCGCACGGCTACTACTACGCGCCGGACCCAGCGAGCCAGCGCGCCTCGACGATTGGCGGCAATGTGGCGACCAATGCGGGTGGGCCGCACTGCCTCGCCTACGGCGTGACGGTCAACCACATCCTCGGCCTCGAAGTCGTCCTGCCGGATGGGCGGATCATCGAGACGGGCGGCGTGCTCGACACGCCGGGGTACGACCTGACGGGGATGCTCGTCGGCTCCGAGGGGACGATGGGCATCGTTACGGGTGTGACGGTCAAGTTACTCCGCTCGCCGGAGACGCTGCGCGTCCTGCTCGCCATCTACGATGAACTCGAATCCGCCTCGCAGACCGTCACGAATATCATCGGTGCGGGCATCATCCCCGGCGCGCTTGGAGCTGATGGACGGCCCGGCCTGCAAGGCGGTCGAGATGACCTACCACGCCGGGTACCCGGACGACGGCCAGTCGATCATCCTGCTGATCGAACTGGACGGCCTCGCCGAGGGGCTGGACGAACTGGCGGAGCGCGTCACGGCGATCTGCAACGAATGCGGCGCGCGCGAGGTGCGCGTGGCGGCGACGCAGGCGCAGCGGGACGCGCTCTGGGCGGGCCGCAAGGGCGCGCTCGGCGCGATGGGCCGCCTCGCGCCGAACTACTACCAGCAGGACAGCGTCGTGCCGCGCACCAAACTGCCGCAAATCCTCAACTACGTCGCCGAGGTGGCGAAGGATGCGAAATTGAAGGCGACGAATATCTTCCACGCCGGGCGACGGCAACCTCCACCCGCTGCTGCTCTTCGACCGCGGCAAGAAGGGCGACATCGAGCGGACGCTCGACGCGGCGATGGAGATTACGCGCGCCTGCATTGACATGGGCGGCGCGATCACCGGCGAGCACGGCGTCGGCTTCGAGAAGAAGGGCGTGATGATGTACTCGTTCACGGACGAGGACCTCGCGGCGATGGCGAAACTGAAGCGCAGTTTCAACCCGTACGATCTCTTCAACCCGGACAAAATCCTGCCCGCCAGCCTCGGCTGCGGCGAAGCGCGCGAACTCGCGGCGACCGCGATGCCCGTGCGCTACGCGGAGGTCGCCTCGATGCAGCCCGCCGCGCCGATCGGCACCGTCGGCCCGCACTCGCACACCAGCGCGCACCAGCACGACACGACGCCCGCCGAACTGGCCGACATGGCGGTGCCCCGGCATGACGACTGAGTGCATCCATGCAGCACACCGTCGGCAACCGTGCTGCGGCAGGCGATAATCTATCCCGGTGAGGATGGCTACTGGGTGGCCGAGTGCCCGAGTCTGCCCGGTTGTATCAGCCAGGGGAGAACCGAGAGCGAGGCAATCATCAACATCCGCGAGGCGATCCATGCTCTATGTGGATGCGCTCGAAGCGGATGGACTGCCGGTGCCGCCTGAGCGATTTGAAACGCTCCTGGTCGCTGTCTAAACGATGCTGCCGCGCATCTCC